>NZ_AUKE01000012.1 GCF_000424585.1 Butyrivibrio sp. MC2013 | reverse complement strand
CCTGCCATAAGGCATGCATCAAATCCTACAAAATCATACTTTATTCCTGTCTTCTTTAGTGCTGATGATATCTCATCTATGGTCATGGTGCTTCCGGGAAAGAGCTCATCATATCCGTATCCGGACACTGAACCGCCGCCATGATCCCAGAAGATCAGCATATATCTGTCAGCAGGATAATTAGATGATGCAAATTTAATAAAGTCTACAAGGGTCTCAGGGTCTGTCATTGCTTTAGATCCTACGTTATTGTCCAGTGATTTAAGACCACCCTTTACTACCTGCCACCTCTGATTTGTCTTTGAAGATACTACAGAGTTATTCCATTTCCTGGCTCCGCCGGTTTCCACTATGAGGTTTACTTTATCCGAAAGATTGGCTGCAGCCATTTCATTAAGGTCTGATGTTGCCATGCCGCTTCTGGATTCCAGATCTGCTCCGCACATGTAGACCATTATTGTAACAGTATCCTCTCCCGAGCCCTTAAGCTGTACATATTTCTCTCTGGCTGATGGATCGATGTTTCTGTCTACCTGGGACATGGAGCTGTCATTGTAAGCAGATGAGTTTGTTGTCATCCATCCGTTTCCACTGTTTGACATGCTGGGAGTCTGATAATTGCTGCCGGATAATCCTCCAAAAATAGATGTCTGACTACTACCGGAGCTTGATGTAACAGACTGGTTTGAGCTTCCTGTATCTACTGATCCCATGGATCTGGAAAAATACAAAAATACAATAACTGCTACAATAAGAAGAGGCATTATTGATCCTCTTCTGCCTCCTGTTCTCTGCTGCGCTACAGGAGCCTTATTATATTGAGATGATGATGGCGAAGTATGAAGTCCTGAAGTATTTCCTGTTTTGCCATATCCTGCTGCGTTGTCACTCTTACTTACATGTCCGCTTCCCTGAGACGAACCTTTTTGTCTTGAGTGGGGTCTGTCTGCCATGATATTCCTCCCATTATAATTAATTGATATTTTCACCTATTATCAGGCATTTACTGGTTTCAAGTAATGCTCTTAAATGATATTTAATGACAAATACGGCATCGCTGTAATCTGTGTATTCTATTTTTATCTTATCAAGAAGCGGATAGACATACTTCTCGGTTTCTTCAATATATTCGAGCTCTTTATATTTTGGAAATGAGCTAGCCATTGTTGATACATTGTTTACTCTGTCCAAAGCTTTGACAATGGATGCCGTGGAACTCTCTCCTATTATTCTGTAATATTCTGATGTTTCCTGTCCTTCTTTTTTGGTAAGTCTTTTGACTTCTTCTGTTATCTCCTTGGGAAAAGGTAGTTGTTCAGGTGTTATATCACATTCTTCACATACATCATGAAGCATTATTACAGATAGTACTGTATCATCTTTAATCCCGAGAGCATGAGCATGACAAGCCATCATCAGAGGATGTGCAATATATGGAACTTCTGTTCCTTTACGATAACGATTGGATTTTCTCTTCATACCGTTATGCATTGTTTTGGCATAATCTATAGCTTTTTCAAAATTCGTCAGTTCTTCGGCTTTTGCTGCTTTTTTTAGCCTTTTGTACATATTTACTTCTGAAAAAATCTTATCTCTTATTTCCATGACTTTTCCTTTTGTTTTTTTATGTACAGAATTATCCAATACTAATTGTATAGCTTTATCTTCTTTGTAGCAATTATTTCTGATATTCTGTTAATGTTTTCAATTTCATTTGATTGTCAGACTTTTTCCGGATCTTTTATTCCTGTAAAAGTCTATATCTCTGCAGCTGCTATTTTTGCCCGATTTTAATCTCATACAACTTTGTTGTTGTTTTATTATTTTATTAACAACATTTGTTTATTTATTTTATCTTTATGTAAATGCTGTATTTTCCATATGTCTGACGTTTTTTGGTGGAGTATTTTGGAGAAGCTTGTGGAATAGGCTGGAGTAATTTGTGGAATCCTACAGAGTAATTTGTGGAATATTCTGTAGTCTCCTTTTATGGCAACTTGTGGAGGAAAAAGGTGCTTTTTGTGGGAGAAAAAAGAGTTACTTGTGGAGGAAAATGGGAAAAAAATCGCTTTTTGAGGAAATTTTTAGAGCTCCCTGGTCATATACTCCAAAATCTTCCACATCTTTGGCTAAAAATAGTAATTTCAACTCCATCCTATTCCACCATAAAGACTATTTTTACATCGGAAAAGGCTTTAAATACGCTATTTTCGTAATGACTCCATAATCTTCCACAAGTTTATGTTCTATCTCCAATATTTTCCACTTCTTTTAAATATCAAACTCCAAATTATTCCACATCTTTTTGACTATTACCCCGAAAACTTCCACATCTTTGGCTCTATATGCAGGTATTTTTACTATTATGTGGAGAAATATGTGGTATTATTTTAAATCAACTGCTATAATATATTTGATTTTGTGGTATAAATTGGGGTTTGAGAGGGGAATTTGGAGTGAAAAAGGATAATATTGAAAACGCCAAGGAAGTTGCAAAGCTGATCCCTAATGATGATTACAGTAAGAGTAATTTTCTTATCAGTGCGAAATATAACAGTTCTCTCCTGGAAAATAAGCTTTTGGCAATATCATTTGCCGATCTGGATAATCTCCATCAGGAGAGTAACGGAGTTTTGGTTTCGGAAATCCCTGCTAATACAATAAGAAAGTTGCTTGGCTCCAAATCCGGCTCCTTTTATGATCAGCTGGATGCTGCTGCGCAAGGCATGACCAGTCGATCTATTGGCGCCAAGGATCCCAGCAAGAACAAATTTGACTATTATTCCTTCATCATAAGAGCTTCATATGAGGATTCAAAGCTCAGGATATATTATAACCCGTATATGAAGGATTATATTGTAAATCTAAAGAGTAAGTTCACAAGACTATCTCTTACCACTATGCTCTCTTTTAAATCTGTGTATTCCTTTCGTCTATATGAGCTATTGAAGTCTGAAGTCTATAAATCAAAGCATATCTCCTACTCTATTGCTGAGCTTAAGCTAGAGCTTGGTGTTGTAAATGCTGAGCTGGACGTAGTACAGAGATTTCTAAAAGGAAGTGAGAGCCCTGACTATGAAAAGGCTGTTGAGAAATCTCCTGAAAAGCATTATGAGAGCTGGAGAGACTTTAAGAAATACGTCATAGAGGTTGCTGTCAATGAGATAAACCAAAGCCCAATGACAGGAATTACAGTTTCATATGACACTGTTAAGAGAGGACGTGGAGGTAAAGTCCATCAGATTATATTCACGGTTGTAGACAGAGAAGGTACCGTTGAAAAGTCCTCTCCCACTCTTACGGGACTTACCGAAGATGAAAAAATGGATAGAATGTTTGAGATTAGGGATATCCTCTCCGGTGCAAATCTTAATGCCAAGGATATTAGGGCTATTGCAGAGGCTGCTGCTTATGATGTGGACAGAGTCGCCAAGGCTTGGGATATTGCTTCTCTTCAGGGAGGTATTGATAATACAGTGGGCTGGATGATTGATGCCATCAAAAAGGATTATGACAGACCCAAGTCAAGCGGAACCAGAACGTCCAAAAAAGACAGCTTCATGGAAAATCAATATGATTTTGAAAGCATTGAAAAGGAATTCCTTGCAAATTGATCAGAGTTTAAAGCGTACTCTCTCACTTCTCTTAATAATCAGATATATTATTTTGATTATTAAGAGAAGTGTTTTTATTTCATCCTGAAGGCATAACAGTCCGGTGATCAAAGAAGGATCCCAGGGCTGTTATATAATGCAAGAAACTCCAAAATTTTCCACTAAAAAGCTTGCTGCGGCCGGCAAATCAAAAGTAAATATGCTCAAAGTCTTGATATAGCTAGGTTTGAAGTCAGTGACACGCTTTTACAGATTTGCCGTAGAGTTACTTTTCTCGAAAAAACAGATATAAATCAATAATAAAGATTTGCATTTGGCAATATTAATGTGCTTTGATTTTGAATTGATTTGCAAATATTTGCTATTAATAAAAATAAACATTATCAATTTATATAGATTTATTTCATAATTTCTTGTTGATATAAGCTAGGGGGTGTTATAATTAAAACAAATATCAATAAAGGCTATAAGCAGTTTAAGAAATAAATATCAAGACAAAAGAGGAAAAACCATGGCAATTGATTTGGATAACGGCTCTGTGATCGAGCCGGACAAGATCGAGATACTGGATGATTCCAATGGCCCTGATGCGCATATTTACGGTATGCAGCAGGTGGCAGATGAATTACATGAGAATGCTCAGAGTCTGAGAAATTATATGCCGCAGTTTGAAAAGATTCCCGGAATGACTATCCAGAAATCTCCCGGCGGCCATAGGATGTTCTCGAGGAATGACATAGAGCGTTTACGTACTATTATAGAATATAAGAACAAAAACGGCGCTACCTATGATACGACTATAAAGCATTTTATGAATGAGAAGTCCCCTATACTTGTAGGGGATCAGATGCAGATACAGAGACAGATGCTGGAAGCCGTTTTGAAAGCGCAGAACAAGCAAAATGAAAACCTGGCAGCAAATATCCAGAAGAGCTATGAAAGTCTCTTGGAAGCTATCAGGCCAATGCTTAATGATGCTATCAGCAATAATCTGCTTCCAAACAAAGAGCTTCAGGCTCAGCTTGAGGAGAAGGAGAAGAGCCTGGAAGAGCTCACAAAAGAAGTAAATAGCGTAAATGACAGCCTAAAAAGAGAGAAGACAGAAAAAGAAGAAGCGCTTAAAAAGGTGGGATCTGTAGAGAAAGAGCTGGAAATAGAAAGAGCAAAGCTAAAGGAAAAAGAGGAAGAGATAGAGCAGCTTACCCAGCAGCTTGCTCGTAAGAAGGGATTATTTGGATTATTTAGCAAATAATCATTCTGATCTAATGACAAATTGAGGATAAATGGAAAAACAAAGAGCGACCAAGTCTGTATACCAGGCTGATTGCTCTTATTTTTATGACTGAGATCAAATTTTATAAACGAATATATGCATTTGTATTTAAAAGGATTAATCATAAAGCAAATATTGATTTTGTCTTATCAATAAAGGTAATATGTGTGATAAAGTTGGTTATATTAAAAAGAAACGGCTTAAAATAGCGGTTTATAAAAATGATTGGCAAGAGAATAAACCAAAAACAAATCCGTCGAAAAGAAATATATACAAATCATAAACAAATATAACCAATATAATTATGCAAATATAAAGCAATAATCATACAGATACTAATAATAGATCTTCAATTATTTTAAACAGGGCACAATGCTGGGCAAATGGATAATGATGAAAGACAAGAAGGATCATAAAAGCATGACAAAGGGAGTACAAAAAGGTGGTAATAGCATTATAGATGGAGTACAAAGGGGTTATAAAGGGGTGATTGTTTCGTTATATTTCCTGTAGAAAAGGGTGATATAAAGGATAGATAAATCAAATTTACTTGTTGACAGAAGTTGTATAAATGCTACAATAAAAGAAAGCAAAGCAAATATTTATTATAAATATAATCAAATATAATGATTTGAATTTGAATAGGAGAGGTAATCAAAATGGCAAAAAAGAAAGTCATGATCATTGCAGTCGATCCGGGATTTGATGCTTTTAAGGTGGTGGTAAATGGAGAACAATATTCTCTGGCCAAGGACGTAGTAAGAACAAAAGAAGATAACCTTTTATCTGTAAAGAGGGATGAAGACTTTATTTTATCCCATTATATTGAGGGCGAGAGCTTCTTTGTGGGCCCCAATGCCAGAAAGCTCCTGTCAAATAAGAATTATCAGGAAATACAGAACAAGAAGGAAACAGCAGACACAGAACTCGAGACAAGGTTTACAACTCAGGAGTTTGAAGTAGGAATCTGGACTGCGATAGGTTATGCACTTATTAGATACTCAAAGGAGCACGGAGACGAATTTGATATTGATGAATATAACGAATTCGTGAAGAAAAGTGACCTGAGAGACAAGAGCATAGACAAGAAATATCAGGATCTTGTATTTGCAGTAGCAGTAGCGCTTCCTAATGATGCAATGGATGAATGGGCAAGTGTTAAGAATGTTCTTTTAAAACCCAGCAGTTTTTCAATCGAAACAATCTGGGGAGAATATGAGATTAATCTGGCATTCAAAGATGGTCAGCTTATAGTTAGCTCACAGGTTGTAGTTGCAATGCTTGGAGAGCTGATCGACAACGAAGGTAATACCATGGCTCCCGATGATAATATGCTTCCTGCGATCATAATTGATGGCGGATACAGAACAGTTGGAATGTTTGAGCTTTCGGAGGCTCTTTCAGTAGAGGATG
The DNA here is from genome assembly GCF_000424585.1 of Butyrivibrio sp. MC2013. Taxonomy (GTDB): domain Bacteria; phylum Bacillota; class Clostridia; order Lachnospirales; family Lachnospiraceae; genus Butyrivibrio. Next base: position 118,067 of record NZ_AUKE01000012.1, on the reverse strand, counting down.
GAGAGAGCAATATTGATTATGCGATGCATAATGTAAATATAGAAGTAGCAAGCCAGCTGCAGGCAGCGCCTTATAACAGGTCTGATATACATTCCTATAATATAGAGAAACTGATCGAGAAGAAGGAGATTGTCAGATATAAGAATAAGGATGGCAAGGTAGAAGAGGCTCCTCTTGAAGACATCAGGAATGCAGTGATAGAAGAGAAATGCAACGGCCTTATCGACCACCTTGAGAGTAAGTTCAATGATCTTTTGGATGTAAAGCAGATAATCATAGTAGGCGGTACCGGCAGCGTGTACTATCCGATCATAAAAGAGTATATTGAAAAGAATAACAACTACATTAATGTCAGACTTATTGAGTCAGAGATGAATGGCAAAGAGGTTCCTCCGGTATTTGCAGTAGCTATGGGCATGTACAGACTGTGTCTCTATGAAGTTAAGAAGCAAAGCGAAGCTGTTTAAGGGAGAAAATTGGAGTCAATGATAGCTTTGCGTGGAGGAATCATATGAAGATAAGTTTTTGGCTCGGGGAAGAGGATCATATACTTACATCCTGGCTTGATGCTCCTCAGAACAAGAATAAATGCAGACTTATTACCAGAGCTATTGAGTATTATATAGATAATCATGATTATATCTGCATAGGAAAGGTTAATCCGGGACTTCATCAGATAGTAACAAAGAACAGGTCATTATCCCTGGGAAGAGAGTCTAAGGCAGAGAACTGGTATGCCGAATACTCCAAGGATCATAAACGGGGAGCAACAACCAAGATCAAAGAAATACTGATAAGATCCATTGAGATCACGGACACAGAAGAGTATTATCCATCAAGATATGAGGATCTAAGACCTATTGAGAATGGCAGAAAAGTCCATGCAATGCCGCGTATAGAGCATATACAGAGTCAGGATACTGCAGCATTAAGAGAAGAGAAGAAAAAGTCTGCAGTCAGAAGAAAAAAGGGGACTGACGATTTTATGGACGCTGCCATAGAGAAAATGCTTGGATCAGGACCTAACAGAACATTAAATTTTGGATAATACAAAACACAATATAATGCCTGTATATCAGGAAAAATGTAAAGAGAAGACTTGAAAGGGGAGACAAGTCTTCTCTTTATCGTTATAATAATAAAAAAGATAGTTATAATCATATTGATATATACAAAAACTATAAATATATGTTCAGAGTTGCCGATATACCAGTTGGAGCAAGGGCTTTATACAGTTTTGGAAGGAGGATATCATGCAGGCAACTCTCAGACAAAGATCATATGCTATGGAAATCAGAAAAGAGCTAGGAATTGTGCTGCCAGCGGAATTGACAGTTGAAGCCTATGCTGAATGGATTGAGAGGTACAAGCCTCTTTTGATAAGAAAAAGATGTGACAGGGATGTAAAGGATCTCATGGTAAATTTACATAAGAAGAGAGCTATAGGATGATTTACGGACTGTCATAGTTATATGCGGCTGTTTACAAGGCTCCTGAAATAGGGGCCTTTATTATATATTTAGGAGGAGACATGGGAATCACAATACTGGAAAATGATCTATTAAGGCTGGAGATCGACAGCAAGGGAGCAGAGCTTATACGAGCTACTAACAAGGAAACGCATACTGAATATATTTGGAATGGAGATGCCAAATATTGGAAAAGGCATGCACCGGTTCTTTTTCCTTTAGTAGGTAATGTGATAGGCAAACAGTATAAATACAAAGATAAAATATATAGTATGGGTCAGCATGGATTTGCAAGGGACAGGGAGTTTGAAGTAATTGATGTAAGTAATGACCATGTGATCTTTTCATATGAACCAACAGAAGAGGATAAGGAAATCTATCCCTTCGATTTTGAGTTGAATATCAGCTATTCGTTGGAAGAAAACAGCATTTTGACATATTGGAATGTATATAATACCGGTGATGATACCCTTTATTTCTCCATAGGTGGTCATCCCGCATTTAATATCCCTGCGGGAGATGACGGAGATAATACTCTGGGAAGCGGTGCGTATCTATATATTGACGGCGTTGATAGCCTGGAATATAAGCTGCTAGGAGCAGATGGAACAGTAGAAAATAAGACATACACTGCTGAGCTGGATGAAGGCTATCTTAGGATGACTTCAGATATGTTTGATAGAGATGCATATATAGTCGAAAAGTCCCAAACACAGTCTGTGGCTTTATGCGATAGCAACAAAAAAGAGATCGTCACAGTTAATTTCCATACACCTGTATACGGCCTCTGGTCGCCTGCAGGCCTCAATGCACCATTTGTATGCATAGAGCCATGGTATGGAAGGACAGATGGTGAGGGCTTTAGTGGAAACCTGGAAGAAAGAGAATATGGTAATTCATTGGCTATAGGCGGAGAATTTGCCGGAGGATATGAGATAGTCTGTCATTAAGAGAAAGACATTGATAAAGGGTTCATATTTGATATGAGCCCTTTTTTGCAACGAGGAGGGGAAATGCTTAAGCAGAAGATATGTGATAATTGGACTCTTAGAATAATGGGAGAGCAGGGTGGAAAGAAAGCAATAAACGCCAAGATTCCAGGCAGTATATATACAGATCTGTTAAGAGCGGGAGAAATGGAAGATCCCTTTTGGAAGGATAATGAGGATGCTGCACTTGCTCTGATGGATAATGATTATCTTTATGAATGCAGTTTTGTAGCAGACAAACAGCTTCTCGACAAGCCACTTCAGATATTAAGGTTTGAGGGTCTGGATACCATAGCCGAGATCGCCCTAAATGGCAGAAAACTGGGCCAGACTAAGAATATGCATAGAGCATATGAATTCGATGTTACAGGGGCTGTTAGGGGCGGTGAGAACCATCTTAGTGTAACTATCTTTTCACCTACACGATATATAAGGGAGCAGCAGGAAAAAGACCCAATAGGCGGTTCTGAGGATGCCATGCCGGGCTTTCCTCATATCAGAAAGGCCCATTGCAGCTTTGGCTGGGACTGGGGAGCGCACCTTCCGGACGGAGGTATATACAGGCCTATATATCTGATCGGAGCTGAAAAGGCAAGAATAGAGTCAGTAAAAATCAGGCAGGACCACAAAAAGCTCAGCAGCCAAAATGAAATCCGTCTGTATATTAAGCCTGAGATCCTGCTAAAATGCGAAAGCCTTGGGGATTATGATGAAAAAATAAAAGAACTTGCGTTCAAGTTGGAAATATATGATCCTGAAGGGAAAAAGATAATAGATCACAAAGAGAACACGCTATTTAGAAAAGTGGATAATATCCTTTCGTCTATGAATAGGGCAGATGGACTGGTAGGACTAAGGCTGTCTGATAAAAAAGAAATAGGCCCCCTAAAGATTGATTTTCCCAGGCTTTGGTGGCCAAATGGCTATGGCAGGCAGCCTCTTTATACTGTCAAAATGAGTCTGTATTCAGGCTCGGATCTTATAGACAGCACAGAAGAGAAGATAGGCCTTAGAACCATAGACCTGTCCTGCAAAAAAGGCCAAAAGGCAAAAGATTTTGCCATCAGAGTAAATGGAACTCCAATATTTGCAATGGGAGCAGATTATATCCCTGAGGATCATCTTCTTGGGAGAGTAAATGAAAATACAACAAGAAGGCTTTTAGAAAAGGCTGTTTTTGCAAACTATAACTGCATCAGAGTATGGGGCGGTGGTTATTATCCGGACGATTATTTTTTTGACATCTGTGATGAGCTTGGTCTTGTAGTATGGCAGGATATGATGTTTGCATGCGCAGTATATCACCTTGATAGCGAATTCGAAGCCAATATAAGAGAAGAATTTACGCAAAATATAAAGAGACTTAGGAATCATGCTTCACTTGGTTTATTTTGCGGAAATAATGAAATGGAGCAGTTTGTAAAAGGAAGGCTTTGGGTACATGATGAATCAGAGGTCAGGGATTATACCATCATGTATGAGAAGATCCTTCCGGATATGGTAAAGGAGCTGGCAGAGAACGTTGCATACTGGCCTTCAAGTCCTTCGTCAGGAGGAGCCTTTGATGAGCCCTCGTCGGAAACACGAGGTGACCAGCATTATTGGGATGTCTGGCATGGAAATAAACCTTTTACAGAGTTTAGAAAGTTTAAATTCAGATTTCTGTCAGAGTTTGGTTTCCAGTCCTTCCCTATGAGAAAAACAGTGGATCTCATAACTGATGATCCGGCAGACAGAAATATATTCTCTTATGTTTTCGAAAGACATCAAAGAAATGGCCAGGCTAACGGCAAAATAATGAATTATATGCAGCAGACCTACAGGTATCCCACAGATTTTGATACCATCCTCTATGCATCCCATATGCTTCAAGCTGATGCGATCAGATATGGCATAGAACATTTCAGAAGATACAGGGGAGAGTGTATGGGGGCTGTTGTGTGGCAGCTCAATGACTGCTGGCCCGTATCATCCTGGTCCAGTATTGACTATTCAGGGAGATTAAAAGCTCTTCATTACTCAGAAAAAAGAGCTTTTGCTCCGCTAATGATCTCATGTGAAGAAGAGGGCAGGATCAATTCTTCATATGCCCTTAATGAGTATCCGGGAAGCTTTAATAAATCTATCAGACTCTGCATATCCAATGAGACTATGCAGGATAGAGTGGTCAGGGCCAGCTGGAAGCTGATGAGGACAGACGGAGAAGAAGATACTGCTTACATAAGCGCCCACCCTGAGGCAAAGGGGACAAAAGAAATAGTAGTTCCTGCTCTTAGCTCTGTATGGATGGATAAAATCCAAATGCAGGATGTGGATGAATTTGAAAATTACGTAAGCTATGAGCTTGAAGATGAGGATGGAGTGATAGTATCTTCGGGTTCCGTGATCTTTTCACTGCCAAAATATTATAAATATAGGGATCCTCAGCTAAAAGCATATCTTGATAATGACGAGATAATAGTTGAATCGGCAGCCTATGCAAGAGGTATTGAGATACAAAATGAAAATGAAGATCTGATCCTGTCAGATAATTATTTTGATATGGATAAGGGCCAAAGACGGATAAAGATATTATCAGGCAATACAGATTCAATTCGGCTCAGAAGCGTGTTTGATATCAAATAAGCAGAAAAGGGAGCGAAAAGAAATGGAAGAGAGTAGGATCGAAGAGCTTGTATCGCAAATGACTTTGGAAGAGAAAGCATCACTCTTGTCGGGAGATGATTTCTGGCATACAAAGGCAATTGAGAGACTGGGGATCCCCAGGATGATGGTATCAGATGGGCCTGTAGGCCTTAGAAAGCAGGATGAGCATGGGGATCATCTTGGGGTGAACGAATCCATTAAAGCAGTGTGTTTTCCTGCAGGAGTCCTTAATGCAGCATCCTTTGACATAGATGCACTGGCAAAGCTGGGAGATACTCTTGCAAAGGAATGTCTTGCAGAAGATGTAGGGGTCATACTGGGACCTGCTATGAATATAAAAAGGAGCCCTCTTTGCGGTAGAAACTTTGAATACTACTCAGAAGATCCTACTTTATCATCAAAACTGGGAGCAGCATATGTAAAGGCTGTACAGGCAAGGGGAGTAGGCACCAGCCCCAAACATTTCGCTGCTAATAACCAGGAACATCGCAGGATGAGCGCTGATTCAAAAGTCAGTATGAGAGCGCTTAGAGAAATCTATCTTGCTTCCTTTGAAGAGATGGTCAAAGATTCCAAACCTTGGACTGTGATGGGATCCTACAACCGAATAAACGGATGTTATTCCTGTGAGAATAACTGGCTTCTTAACGAAGTCCTTAGAAAAGAGTGGGGCTTTGATGGACTGGTAGTAAGTGATTGGGGTGCTGTAAATGACAGAGTATACGGAGTTGCAGGAGGCCTGGATCTGGAAATGCCTTCCTCAGGTGGAGTTGGAGACAGGAGTATCATCGAAGCTGTTCAAAATGATGAGCTTGACGAAAAACTGGTAGATAAAGCGGCCGAAAATGTTCTTCGTATAGTGATGAGATACGTAGAAAATAAACAAAAAGGCCTTGTGTTTGACAGAAAAGCTGACCATGAAGAGGCTAGAAAGCTTGCGGGCCAGGGAATGGTCCTTTTAAAGAACAAAGCTAATACGCTGCCTTTGATAAGAGGAATGAAAATTGCGGTTATAGGCTGCTACGCACAAAAAGCACGTTATCAAGGCGGCGGTTCAGCTCATATAAACACAGATAATGTTGTTTCGTTTATGGATCTTTTAAAGGATGATCCTGATATAAGCTTTTCCTTGGGATTTAGAGATGGACAGGAGGAGACAGATCCTTCTCTTCTTGAAGATGCTCTTAGGTCTGCCAAAGAAGCTGATATTGCACTTGTATTTGCAGGTCTTCCTGATAAATATGAATCTGAGGCCTATGACAGGTTTACCATGAAGCTACCACAGTGCCAAAATGATCTTATAGAGAGACTGTGCAAAGAGGGAATAAGATGCGCGGTAGTACTCCATAACGGTTCGCCTGTAGAGATGCCTTGGGTATCAGAAGTAGACGCTATCCTAGAAGCATATCTTGCAGGGGAAGCTACAGGAGAAGCAGAATATGACATACTCTTTGGCGATGTCAATCCCAGTGGCAAGCTTGCAGAGAGCTTCCCCATTAGGTGTGAGGATAACCCGACTGCACTGACATTTGGTCTGGATGGTGACCATGTGGATTACAGGGAAGATATATTTGTGGGATATAGATACTATGACAAAAAGAAAATGGATGTACTTTTTCCTTTTGGCTATGGCTTGTCCTACACTGAGTTTGAATACTCGGATCTTGTGATCGATAAGAGCAGCATGAAGGATACGGAAACCGTGCACATAAGTCTCAAGGTCAAAAATATTGGCAAAATAAAAGGCAAAGAGGTAGTTCAGATATATGTGGGGCAAAAGGACCCTGGAATAGTAAGGCCTGTTAGGGAACTGAGAGCGTTTACCAAAGTTGAGCTTATGCCCGGCGAAAGTAAGGAAGTATCTTTTGACTTGACAAAAAGAGCTTTTGCATATTGGAATGACATAATAGGAGATTTTCATGTGCTCACCGGTGAATATCTGATTGAAGCAGCTCGTTCTTCAAGAGATATTGCATTAACTGCGCAGGTCCACATAGATTCTACTGTTGAGATCCCTTATCGCTTCACTCAGAACTCAACCTTTGGAGATCTGATGGAAAGGCCGGACAAAATGGAGAGGATCAAGGATGTGCTGGATGCTCTGAAAGAAGGCTTTGGAGGGCAAGGAGAGGAGAGTAGTGATAATGATGAAGGAGCGATATCAAATCAGATGATAGAGGCTATGCTTAAGTATATGCCGCTTAGAGCTATTGTTCAGTTTGCCGGCAAAGAAAAATCCGCAATTGAAGATATAATAAATAGATTAAATTCATAAGAAGATCTGATTAGCGATAAGCTACGAGTAAAAAAGCGGATAAGTACAGATAAATAATTAATGTGAAATACCCAGTCGGTACGGGGCAGGCAACGACTGGGTATTTCATAGGCAAAAAAATAAAGGGAAAGTAGTTGGTTAATCTATTATTGTAACCAATGAAGGTAATAACAGATCCAACAAATGTCACGGCAGGCACATTGAAGCCTGCCGTGGCTTATCTGATAAGGCAATTCAGCCTATACATCAAGACTATCAGATCTCAACACCGAAGTGTGTGAGGATCATTTTCTCTGCTTCAGGATTCCAAAGACCTTTATGAGCTTTGCAGCACTCATCCAGTTCCTTGAAGAAAGGATCCTTCTCAGCAAGCTTACCGAAATCATCAATAGCAGTCATAGGCATATCAAACTGTGTATATGCCAGCTTCTTGCCACCGGGGATCTCGGGAAGGTGGAGAGTGGTCTCTGCAATAGAATCAATTCCACCGACATGGGTTACCATTACGGAAGGATCGATCTTGCCACTGGCGATAAGCTCATTGGCTTCGATCAGGTCTTCATTGGTTCCGCCTGTTGTACCCATGATATGAGTAGCATTGTAATGACAATCATAAAGATTGATGGTAGCAGAGAAGTTCTTATCGGAGGGACCTGAGAAGAAGCTTAGGCATCCGTCAAAGGCCATTACAGAGTTTGCAAGCTCGCAAACTGAAGGTACGGGAATATAAATGAGAACATCATCATATCCGTGACCGTCCGTAATATCCAGGAGACCCTGCTTGGGATCCTCCATCTTTGCAGTGTTGACATATACGAGTTCTACGCCATGCTCAGCTGCAAATTCAACGGGCATTACTTCCTTGGCTCTTGCAATCTTAGCATCGTCGATATCAGTAACAACAATCTTGCCGATCTTATAAGGACCTGCAATTCCATAACCGATAGCGCCAAGACCCATAGGTCCGCAACCGCCCATGATGATCATGTTGCCACCTTCTTTAGGTCCCATTATGTGCTGATAATCATGTCGGCTGGTATGATACTGAGCATGAAAAGCACCTATGGAACAGCTAAGAGGCTCACCGAGAGAAGCCTTGTAGAAGCTGTCTCCGTCGAAAGGCATGAGTGCATTGCACTCCATGGTCTCATGAGGGAAGATACAATACTCAGTATCGCCGCCGTAATACATGTAGGAGTATCCGGGAGAAGCCATGCTGCCCTTATAATTAAGCGCAGGCTGCTGTGCAAAGCGCATTCCGGGTTTGAACTGATCCTGCCATTTCTTGCCTACTTTAACGATAACACCTGCGAATTCGTGGCCAGTAATGATAGGATTGACATCGATATCCTGAGGGGCTCTCTTGTGCTTTTTGCCCTGCTTAGCAAGCTTGTAAGTAGACATGCAGATGCTGTCTGATACAATCTTTGCAAGGATTTCGTCATCACCGATCTCGGGGAGTTCAAACTCCTCAAGTCGCAGATCCATTTCTCCGTACATTCTTACTGCTTTTGTCTTCAAAGTATCATACCTCCTATTGCTTATCCTTTGAATATTTCATATATTTCGTCGACATTCATTGTAAGGATCTTGTCGACAGCTTCCTGAGTAGAGCAGGCCATAGCAATATTGGACAGGGTCTGTACATGATCATCGCCTACACTTGCTACACCAATAACAAGTTTTGCGATGTTGCCATCGCCCCAATCAACACCGTCAGGATATGTGAAGATCGCAATACCGGATCCCAGGATCTCGCTTCTCATAGATTCTACTCCGTGAGGGATAGCAAGGCTGTTTCCAAGGTAGGTATTGAATACCTTCTCCTTCTCAAAGAGGGCGTCAGTATACTTATCGGTAGTATAACCGCCATCAGCAAGAAGTTTTCCCATTTCCCTTAGGACCTGTTCTTTGGAAGTTGAGGGTTTTCCCAGAAGGATATTCTTCTTGAGAAGAACCCCCATTTCAGCGTCAGTCTTTTCAGGCTGTACTGTTTCTTCAGTTGTTAATTTTTTTTTACGCCACGAGCTTCTGCAATTTCATTAACTACTGCATCATACTCAGGTGCATTCATGAAGTTCTGGATAGTAACGATCCTTGCGCCGGGAGCACTCTTGGACGCTCTTGCAGCCAGATCCTTGTGGCAAAGGATGAGAGCTGTTCCAGCAGGAATCTCAGAAACTGATGAATGTGAAACTTTGATATCGGAAAGTCCTGCAGCATCAAGCTTCTTCTGCATTACAGAAGCGCCCATTGCGCTGGAACCCATGCCTGCATCACATGCGAAAACGATGCTCTTGATTGTTGTAAGATCAACGTTAACGGGAGCAACAGCCTGGCCCTTGGACTCAGCCTTCATCTGCTTCATCTGAGATGTAGCATCATCAAGGCTTTCCTTAGGATTGGACATCTTTACGATAGGAGCTGCGATTGCGAAAGATACACCTGCAGCGATGACAACGCTAAGCATAATCATGATGAATGATCCCTTAGGAGCCATTGCCATGTAAGCAAAGATTGAACCAGGTGACGGAGGACCTACAAGACCAAGGTTGAAAATGGTGTTGAAGAACATTGCTGCTACAGATCCGCCGATTGTTGCAAGGAGAAGAAGGGGATTCATAAGAACATAAGGGAAATAGATCTCATGGATACCGCCAAGCAGGTGAACGATAAGAGCTCCGGGAGCTGAATCACGAGTTGTCTTATCCTTTGCGAACAGCCAATATGCAAGAAGAACACCGGTACCTGCGCCAGGGTTGGTCTCGATCATATAGAAGATAGATCTACCAATCTGCTCAACCTGCTGTCCTCCAAGAGGAGTGAAGATACCGTGGTTGATTGCGTTGTTAAGGAACAGAACCTTAGCGGGCTCAACGAAGATAGAAGCAAGGGGAAGAAGTCCTGCATTAACCAGAACATCAACACCACCGTTGAGAACTGTAAGGATGGCACCCATGAAGGGTCCGATTACGTAGAATCCGATGATAGCCATGATGGTACCAAGGATACCTACTGAGAAGTTGTTAACCAGCATTTCGAAGCCGGCCTTGATCTTGCCGTCAACTGCCTGGTCAAACCACTTGATTACTACTGCTGCGAGAGGTCCCATCAGCATAGCGCCCATCAGCATAGGGTAGTCAGGAGCACCGCAGATAACACCGACTGTTGCTATGACACCCATAACACCGCCGCGCTGTCCTGCTACATTTTTACCAGCCTGATATGCGATCAGAGCAGGAAGAATGTAGCTCAGGAAAGGGCTAACCATTGTGCTCAGCGCCTCATTGGGCAGCCAGCCTGTTGCGATAAAGAGAGCTGTTATAAGACCCCATGCTATAAAAGCTCCGATGTTCGGCATAACCATTGCACTAAGGGCACGACCGAACGATTGTACCTTCTCTTTCATTGTTTAACCTCCGTTTTCACTTTCATACCAACTGTTACTGAATTACCCTTTGCATCGAATTCGCTGCGATATCGTTAAGAAAATCATAGCATTGGATACCAAGCATGTCAACATAAAACGCAAGTTATCCCAAACATAACATTGCTTTTGGTTGCTTTTAACAGTTTTAAGTGTTATTTTTTGGTTATTATTACCAATACTAACGCAACAAAATCCTTGTGAAATGTTGGATTTTGATATATAATCTATTTGATACGAGTATGGGATTGATTGGGAATTACTTGCAAAATGGTGCCGGTTATTTCCGTATATAATAATGAAGGAGTTATCCATGGCGGAGCTTACAGCCGACAGGCGCAACAAAATAGCAAAGATATTGGTCCAGGAAGGAAGTATCCGAGTGGGAGACATTGCGGAACGCTTTGGTGTTTCCACTGAGACCATAAGAAAAGATATCATATATCTTGAAGAGCAGGGACTTGCAGAGAAGAACCACGGTGGTGCGATCTCAAAGACCAATGTTGTTGAGAAGACATTGGATGAGAAAGAGTTTGTACATACAGACGAAAAGAATGCTATTGCTGCTACTGCTGTTTCCATGATACATGATCATGATACTGTCTTTTTGGATACCGGTAGTACTACAAATGCGATCGCAAGGCAGCTTATCATAAGATCGGGACTCACAATTTTTACCAACTCTGTTATTACAGCGGGTATTTTGTCCGAATCAGATAATGAGGTATTTCTTCTGGGTGGCAAGATCAGAAGGAGTAATAAAGCTCTTATTGGTGGTTGGGCTTTGGATATGCTTGATAATATCCATACTGATATCGCATTCCTTGGTTCTGATGGATTCTTTGGAATGGGTGGCCCTTCATCTCTCAGATATGAAGAAGCAACCATTAAGACTCATGCAATGAAGGTTAGCAGCAGAAGCTATGTTGTTGCGGACTCGACCAAGGCTTTTTCTACATCTCATTTCAGATATGCATACTGGAGTGAACTGGATGGTATTATTACCGCAGGTGACAAACTTGATAAGCTTCATGATGATATAGGTAATCAGACAGCTATAATATTGGGTAAGGCTATCTGATCTCTATGCGAGTTAGGAGTACACTATGCTTAAGAGAACTCTAAAGAGCAAGGTTGAAAACAGGATAAAGAAATCTTGTTTCAGGCAATGCCACTGGAGCTCTCTTTCTTTTTGCACTATTTTGATGTCTGTCATACTGTTATCAGGCGGCTGCTCAGCTGTTATTCCCGGGAGCCTTGGGTCTCAGGAAGAGGCTTCAAAAGAAATGCGGGATACAGTTCATGTACCGGATCATTTAAATGACGGTAGAAATGTGATAGGTATATCAATGCCTGATAGTACTTTGGAACGTTGGAATAAAGATGGCATTTTTTTGAATAGCCTTTTTACTAAAGAAGGATATGAGGTTATCCTCTATACGGGAGATAATCTTATTGATACTCAGCAGTCTAATATAGAGACGATGATAGAACAGGGAGCGGATGTACTGCTGATTGCAGCAGTAGACGGAAACTCACTCACAGGTGTCCTTGAGGAGGCGCATGACGCAGGAGTCAAGGTCGTGGCCTATGACAGACTTATCATGAAGTCTGATGCTATCTCGGGATATATATCATATGATAATTATGCTGTGGGAAAATATCAGGGGGAATTTATTAAAGATAAGCTGCTTTTGGATGAAGTATCATCCTCAGAGCCCAAATATCTTGAGATTGTGTCAGGCGACCCTTCGGATAATAATGCTTTCTACTTCTATAATGGAGCTATGGACGTATTAAAGCCCTATATAGAGTCGGGAAGCCTTAAGGTGGCATCCGGACAGATGTCATTTTACGAAACATGCACAGGACAGTGGTCATCAGATACTGCATTTAAGAGATTTGCAGGTATACTGTCATCATATTATCCCAAGAGACAGCTTGATGCTGTATTATGTGCTAACGATTCTACTGCATATGGTGCGATAATGGCACTTAGAGAAAATTACAGAGGGCAGAATAAGGTGCTGGTCACAGGTCAGGATGCAGATCAGAAGAACAGGGAATTTATAGAGTCCGGTGAGCAGTCCATGACAGTGTATAAGAATCTCACCAATGAAACAATGACGGCTTTTTACTATGTAGATGCGCTCCTTAAAGGGGAAGCTTTGGGGCAGGAGTTTGCTTCTGATAAAGAGCTGGATTTTGATATTAGATTTGACAATATATCTTATGATAATGGAAAAGGGTCGGTTGACTCATATCTACTATCACCTATGGTCATAACGAAAGACAATCTGGATTCTCTGCCGGATTAGTATTAGCACAGAATCATGTGATAGCTTCTGCTACTGTAATTACCTTATAAAAGCCTGAGGATATCTTATTGATATTCTCAGGCTTTGCTCTGTGTTGCATTCAATATTTACATTATCTTGAAGGGTTTTTATAACCATAAAGGGTATAGCCGTTTTTGCCAAAAGCTTTGGTTCGGTAGAGTGCCATATCTGCGCAGGACATTACACGGTCAGGATTATTGGTATCATCAGGATACATGGCAAATCCCATGCTGACAGTCTGTCTTACTGAACCAGCCTTGAGCTTACAGGGCTTTTGCATGATGGTCATGATATCTCTGCAGACTTTCAGGGCTTTATTCAGATCCGGGTTCATGATCAGGCACATGAATTCATCTCCGCCGATCCTGGCGAAAATAATATCTTTTTCAGCAAGAGTGCCCAACCTTCGTGCTATCTCTATGAGCAGTTCATCTCCGGCAGGATGGCCCAGGTTATCATTGATCTTTTTGAAATCGTCCACATCTATCATAAGGATACCAAAGCTCTGACCGGCAATAGAGGCCTGATGGAGCTTATTATTGATATAATTACGATTTGGCAGCTTCGTAAGAAAATCGGTGTTTACTAAATGATAACGGCGCCTGTTTTGTCTGGACAGAATGAGTATCATTACGGTTAGCAGGATGATGATTATAGCAACGAGATTACTGATAACCATATTTTCCCTATAGAAGGTAATGGGGGTATAGGGCTCATTGAGTATAGTGGCATCTTTTGGTACAGACAGTACGCTGATCCCGAATTTATTCAGCTCCTTGTAATCAAAAACCGGTTCATCATAAGGCTCCGTATTTAGAGGGATCTGGTCAATATTAGTTCCGTAAGAAACACTTCGGGCTATTTCGCCGGCCTTTTTGCCTGCAGTACGGTAGGAGTATGTTACACCGCCCAGCACACCATTTTCAATATCAGCTGAAGCCATCCTGAATACAGGCACAGTCGGTGCACAGCTGGTCATCAGGCGCATTGCGGTGTCCATTGCATAGATCTTGCCGCTGCCGTCTTGAAGGAAATCAAGGCAGACGATGATGGAATCCTCTCCAATCTCACTAAAGGCTTTTTTGAGTCCGTTTGTAGAGTAGTAAGAAGTATTTATGATGCTGTAGTCTATCTCGGGATGAGTTTCGATGAACTTCATAAACTCCACATAGGAGCCGGCGCCGGTGCTTGTGCTATCTACTATGGCCACAATCTTTTTTCTTTCAGGGAAGAGATCTTTCCATAATGCGAGATTTTTTTCGTAATCGTATACTTCCGCGATGCCTGCTACATTGGGCATGCTGTCTGCGGTGTTAGAATCACTGATAGAGTTCACACAGAAAAATACTATGGGTATATCTCCAAAAAGCTCGGCTCTGTAGTTGGTACCAAAAGCCAGGGCAGAGTCATCGGTGAGAACAACAAGGTCGAAACTATAATCTTTGGACCTGATCTTGTAGGAGATATATTCATAAAACTTCTCAAAATCCTCTGTTTCATAGTAATTGTTGGCGTCCATGAATTCATAATCAACAACAGCATTCAGGTCACCAAGACCTTCTTCAAAGCCCAAAAGCTCATCTCTGACAGGGATATGGGAGAAATTGTATGAGGAAATACACAGGATACGGAAGATCCCGTCGTAGTAGAATGAAGCTGATGATAAGGCGTCAGTCTCTGTTTCTTCCTCGGATAAAGAGGAATCATTGACAGAAGCTTCTGATGCGTCTGAAGAAGCATTTACGGGCACAGAAAAAATGCCCCATGAGGTAATAGAACCCAATGAAACAAGTATGATCAATAACGAAATAATGAACTTGTGAAATATATGACGCAGCTTCATAAGCATTGTTTGTTTTTGATTCTTGGATTATTTACCCAAGAATGTATAATAGTTATTTATCAGATACTTTATCGGCAGAATAGAGGTTTTCTCTTAGTAGATTATTGCCGAGAAATGAGGCATTATGACAGATTTTTTAACTAGAACCAGACGAACTTTGGGAGATGAACCGGTAAAGAGGCTTGAGTTAAGCCATGTGGCTGTATTTGGAATAGGAGGCGTGGGTGGTCACGTTTGTGAAGCACTGGTAAGAAGCGGGATCGGGGCTATTGATATTATAGATAAAGACAGAGTATGTATCAGTAATCTTAACAGGCAGATAATTGCACTTCATTCAAGCCTTGGCAGGTACAAAACAGATGTTATGAAGGAGAGGATACTGGATATCAATCCTGACTGCAAAGTTAATACTCACAGAGCCTTTTTTTTACCTGAAAACGCAAGTGAATTTGATTTTACAAGTTATGATTATGTGGTTGATGCTATTGATACGGTGACTGCCAAACTGGAGCTTGTAAAATGCTGCAAGGAGGCCGGCACTCCTATCATCAGTGCTATGGGAGCGGGTAATAAGCTGGATCCATCGCGCTTTGAAGTATCAGATATAATGGATACAACTGAAGATCCTTTGGCAAGGGTTATGAGAAGAGAGCTCAGAAAAAGAGGAATAGATCATTTGAAAGTGGTATATTCCAAAGAAAGCCCAAGAAAAAATCCTACAAAGACAAGGATGAGTCCCGGGTCGCTCTCTTTTGTTCCGGGAGCAATGGGACTTATCATTGCCGGTGAAGTCATAAAAGACCTTTCGCTCCAGTATAGTCTGTAGGAGCTGTTTAGTATTAAAGGAGCCTGGATAGCTTAAAACATTGCCCTGATGGATGGATCTTCTTCATAAGAAGCTCTTGTTCCACCAATATATTTGGGCCTTGTATATGCAGCAATAACTGTGGCATGTCCAATGGAGTTCTTGGAGAGCTTGATTGGTACTGCCACTTTTTTTAGGTGCATACCTATCATAGTGCCACCGATATCCATACCTGCATCTGCCTTTATCTCATCGACAAGTATGGGCTCTTTGAAACTGTAGTATGCACAGGTTGCAAATGAACCGCCGGCTTTGGGCTGGGGAACAACGCATACTTCGTCTCCTGTATGTGGAGCTGTCTTTTCAATCACAATTGAACGATTTAAGTGTTCGCAACACTGAGCTGCAAGATAGATGCCATTTGATCGCAGTACATCATAGATGCCTTCAAATACAGCTTTGGAAGCGGGCATGCTTGAATTTGTGCCAATCTTGTCGCCACATACAACACTTGTAGAGCAACCAACGACAAATACGTCTCCTTCTTTGAGATTTGAATTCTTGATCACCTCTTTGCACACCTCTGAAGCTTCTTTTCTGATCAGGTCAAGGTCCAGACCGGTTTCTCTGTAAATATCTTCTAACTGCATTGTTTCACTCTTTTCTGTCATTTGATGGGAATATGACGATTTCTTTTTAGCATGCTAGGAGAGTCTAGGCTCCTTTTGCCATGCACATTATTATGATTAAAATACAGCAAAAAGATTGACTTGTAAATCGTATTGGGGTTTTTATCTGAGTTTTATTAAATGTGTGAAGATTTGAATACAGATGATCACAGGCAAAAAGACCTTGTTGAAAGGAATTGTCCTAATTGTAGTCTAATGTAGCTATTGTACCTTGATAGAGGACATCAAAAAGCAGTGTCGGACAGTTTGGGATCTACACCGAACAATTTGCTGCTTTTTCTGACACCACATTATATATTCTGAAATATATTTTCTTATACAATATATAGTGGTTGTGTTATATAATGAATTTGGTTAAGGGTTATTTGTTATTCAGAAAGGGGGAATAATATGGCAACTACATTCACAGAATCCAGAGTATCTCAGCAGAAGATCAACGGAATGGGTGATCTTGGTGTTGTTATAAAGGCTTATTGCGAAGAGCATGGTATGACAACTCCTGAGAGAGTATCAACAGTTCTGGCAACTCTCGGCTGTGAGATCAGCGCAGAGAAGATTGAGGAGTTCTATCGTGGAGATTATGAGCTTACTCTTTCAGAGTTTGGCGCATTCCACAGAATGTTGAATCTTGATGGCAATGATCTGTTTGCCAAGGTTGGCAGGCTTCATGGATTAGATGTTTGATCCGCAATTGAACAGGCAATATTTAAGCCCCTTCTCAAATTGAGAAGGGGCTGTTTTCTTACTGGTCCTTATGTTCCATATAATATCTTAACTTCTTTTCATCAATCATGCCGTTGGCGATCATCTGTTCTGACCACAGTTTAAGGCTCTCAGCTGCTATGACAGTCTGTTCCAGAGTTATCTGAATCTTGGCAAAATCCTTGATCTCATCATCGTCGACTTTTCCGTCGGCTGTGATCTCGATGAGCCTGTCCTTATCCTTGGTCGCTAAATTAAGAGAAGCCAGCATTTCCAGCGTGATCTGAGCCAGGTCTTTCATCTTGATCTCTGGAACGCTCTTTCTTCCAAGCTCACAGTGGTGAGTGCAGAAATAGTTCTTGAGTTCCGGTGCTTTATACTTGTCTGCCATTATGAGTATCTCGTCTGGATGAGGCAGGACTTTTTCATTTTCTATTTTCTCAATCCTGTCATCGGATATTACTTCCAGCAGATCGGAGGCTGCCTCTCTTGTGAGACCAAGTTCCTCTCGCTTAAGTTGGTATAATGTTTTATTTGCTTTTATTGATGCGCGCCCCATTTATTTCTCCTTAGTATTTTATCTCTTTGCAGTTTAACATATATAAGAGTTGTGAACAATAAGTTAAAAAATGAATATTCAATTGATACAAGCTCGCGTATGTTAAATAATATAAGCTACGTCAGAATTACAATAGTTATATTTATATAGTGCAGATTTTATAAAAACTGAC
This sequence comes from Butyrivibrio sp. MC2013, assembly GCF_000424585.1. Classification (GTDB taxonomy): domain Bacteria; phylum Bacillota; class Clostridia; order Lachnospirales; family Lachnospiraceae; genus Butyrivibrio. The sequence goes on along the minus strand of NZ_AUKE01000012.1, from coordinate 100,152 downwards.
ATGAATGTTCGTGTATTATTAAAGAGCAAAGAATTAGAACATTTGGTCAAAAATGTGCTAGAATGTTTAAAGATTACAGAGGTAATACTAGATGTTGTGGATTTAAGCGGGTGGAGATCAATATTTATTAGTTTTAAGCCTGAGGGCGAAGGAGATCACAATGGGATTGACTCTGAAGTCACTGACACAGCAGTATTATGAAGCGCACAAGAAAGCGAACGGTATCTGGCAGTATGGAGTGCCGGTAAGGGCTATCTATCATGATTGTGCGCTGTGTATCCAGTATGAAGGCGGGCGCTGGTTTCATTACAAAGAGTCTAAGGGAAGCCTTATCTGGTGGTAATTGACTGGAATATGATAAGAGCAGGAAAGATGTGTGCTAATCTTTCCTGCTCTTTTTATTGATTTGTGTATTATCTAAATACAATAATATTACAGAAGCTTTTCAAGCTTCTCTTCAAGGACAGCCTGGCTCACTGCGCCAATAGACTGGTCTACTACTTTGCCGTCTTTAACGAATACAATATCCGGAATGCTCATTACGTTGAATCTCTGTGCAAGCTCCATTTCTTCATCGGAATTGACCTTGCCAACCTTTGCTCTGCCTTCATATTTTTCAGCGAGCTTTGCTACAACAGGAGCCATCATTTTGCAGGGACCGCACCAGTCTGCGTAGAAATCGATCACTACGGGCAGGGTGCTGTTCATTACTTCTTCTTCAAAATTTGCTGATGTAAACTTGTATTCCATGTTATTATCCTTATCCTTTCTTTTCAACTTGACTTGAAAAAACAATTGTATGTAACTGTTATGATTTAATTATAAATTGTGCAAAATATAATTCAAGTACTATTTTTATTCTTACATGGTAAGAAAGTTATTACCTGGTGTATTTCACAGGCTCTATTGAACTTTGTACGGCTGTGTTGTATGATTTGTGGAGTATACATGTGAGCAAGGGGGGCGCCGCATGTTTTTTCTATTTTTTAGCTTATTATTTCACAATGAGGAGTGGTATGAGTATTATTGATAAGGATGAAATCCTGGATTCCATCATACATATAGATCATTTGTCCAAGACCTTTAGCAGCAAAGATCACACCGTAGAGGCGCTTAGCGACATAAGCCTTGATATTGGCAAGGGTGATATATTCGGCATTATCGGTATGAGCGGTGCGGGTAAGTCAACTCTGGTAAGATGTCTTAATTTTCTGGAAAAGCCAAGCTCAGGCGACGTTATCGTCAAGGGAAGGAGCATGAGCCATCTTTCACCTAAAGAGCTGCGCCTTCAGAGGCATGATATTGCCATGATATTTCAGAGCTTCAATTTATTGCAGCAGCGTAATGTTTTGGATAATGTCTGCTTTCCTCTTGAGATCACGGGCGTACCCAAAAAGCAGGCAAGGTTAAAAGCGACAAGGCTTCTTGCAGAGGTAGGGCTTGGGGACAAGTTAAAGAGCTATCCATCCCAGCTCTCGGGAGGTCAGCAGCAGAGGGTAGCCATAGCGAGAGCTCTTGCCAATGATCCTTCAATCCTTCTGTGCGATGAGGCTACGAGCGCTCTTGATCCCAAGACTACAGGTGAAGTACTGCAGCTCCTTAAGGAAATCAATGAGAAGCACGGCATCACAATAGTGATCATTACTCATGCTATGAGTGTGGTGACCCAGATATGCAACAGGGTTGCGATCATCGACAACGGAAGGCTGGCAGAGAGCGGTAAGGTGCAGGAGGTCTTTAGCAATCCAAGGTCAGAAGCGGGTATGAGACTTGTATTATCTGCAGGGGGATCCACTGCAGAGCGTGTTCCCGGTGAGCATCTGATCAGGATCGCATTTACAAGCAATTCCTCTTATGAGCCGGTGGTTGCCAACATGGTCCTTAAGTTCGGCTCACCTGTTAATATCATGCGTGCCGACACCAGAGATATAGGCGGGATAGCCAGAGGCCAGATGGTATTGCAGCTGCCCGATGATGAGGAACTCAGGGCTAATATGAAGAAATACCTTATTGAAAGAGGTTTGGAAGTACAAGATCTTTCTTCAATGAAGGACTTTGAAGATAATTATGAGGAAAACTAATGAGTGAATTTTGGAATGAATATGGCAGTTTGCTATTGAATAATACAGGTGTGACCCTGTATATGGTACTGGTATCAACCCTTCTTGCTTATATTATAGGAATTCCGCTGGGGATTGGTCTTGTGCTGACTGCTCCGGGAGGGATGAAGCCCAATGCGGTTATCTATAATGTGCTGGATGTGACGGTGAATATAGTCAGAAGTATTCCCTTTCTGATATTGCTGATTCTTATAATGCCTTTTACCAAGCTTCTGGTAGGCAAGACATACGGAGCCAATGCCACTATCGTACCTCTAGTAGTATCTGCAGCCCCTTTTATAGCCAGGATGGTTGAATCATCTCTCCTGGAAGTCGGGCATGGTGTGATAGAGGCTGCCCAGAGTATGGGTGCTTCAAGCTTTACCATTGTATATAAAGTTATGATACCCGAAGCCAGGACATCTCTTATAGTGGGTGCGACCATCGCTCTTGCTACAATTCTTGGTTATTCGGCTATGGCAGGAACTGTAGGAGGAGGCGGCCTGGGAGATGTTGCCATCCAGTATGGTTATTACAGATATCAGACCGGAGTAATGATCATTACTGTAGTGCTTCTTGTTGCTCTGGTACAGATCATGCAGGCAGCCGGGATGAAGCTTGGCAAGGCACTCGACCATAGGATTTCCAAATGACAAGGCGTGTAGGGGCTATAGCCCCGTAAATAAATATACATTCTTGGATAGATAATCCAAGAATGTATGCAAATAGGCTATTTGAGAGCGGCTAGGGCCGCTGGGCCTATTTGCCAGCAACATGTTCTCACGAAACACGCAGTAAATGCGTGTTTCTGAAGGTATGCCTAATAACATATACTTAATGAGGAGGATTAGTTATGAAAAAGAAATTGCTTGCTCTGACATTGACACTTTCAACTCTTCTGGCTCTCATGACAGCTTGCGGATCATCTGAAAATGCTGCAGGCGGTAATGAAGCAGATGACACTGCGACTATCACTGTTGCAGCAACGGCGGCTCCCCACGCTGAGATCCTGCAAAGCGGTATCGTTACCGAGATGCTTGAAAAGGAAGGCATTAAGTTGGATGTTAAGGTGTTCCAGGATTATGTACAGCCTAATAATGTAGTTGAATCTGGTGAGATAGATGCCAATTATTTTCAGCACATTACTTATTTGAATGATTTTAATAATGAAAACGGTACACACCTGGTATCAGCCGGTGGCATACATTATGAACCTTTTGGTATATATGGCGGTAAAAAGGAAAGCCTTGATGATATAGCAGAAAAAGATGCTATTGCTATCCCTAATGATACAACCAATGAAGCAAGGGCTCTTCTTTTGTTGCAGAGTAACGGGCTTATCAGTCTTAAGGACGGAGCTGGTTTGACAGCTACAGTAAATGACATTACCGACAATCCTATGAATCTTGAGATTGTGGAAGTAGAAGCTGCACAGGTACCACATCAGCTTGAGAGTGTTGCATATGCTGTTATGAATGGTAATTATGCTATGGAGGCAGGCTTTACTGTGGCTACAGATGCTCTTGCCTATGAAGCTCAGGATTCTGACGCTGCAAGCAGTTATGTGAATGTAATTGCAGTAAAGGAAGGCAACGAAAAGAATGATAAGATTCAGAAGCTTGTAGAGGTTCTCAAGTCTGATGAAGTCAGGAAGTGGATCGAAGAAACATATGAAGGCTCAGTGGTTCCTTATACAGGTGACTGAGTAAAAATAGGGAACAAGTGCCCCCTGGAAAGAATCACATAATAAGAGAGGAATTTGCAGTGACGATTATTTACCCGGCAGTAGTTAAAGAGAATACAGATGGTTCATATTGCGGATATTTTCCGGATCTGGCAGAGTGCAGGTTTAAGGGCAGAGATATTAATTTTGCCCTGGATGACGCAGCAGCGTCGATGTACGATTGGGTCAGAGTTGAACTGGAGGAAGAGGAGGAGCCTTACCTGCCTCCAGTTTCTGAGGAAAAAGATATAGAGCTTTCTGAAGGAGAATTTGTCAGAAATATCTGTATTCATTACAGGTATACCGAAGGCTGGGAAGAGTGATATGCATAGCTGTTCCGGATTTATTTTGATATATAAAGCTTAATTAAGAGTTTAGAATCATGAGTAGCAGTCCAAAAGCTTTGAGATACAGGCTTTTGGGCTGTTCTTGCAATAAAGTATGAGGGAAAAGATGAAACTGAAAAGGAAAAATCTTTTTACAATAACACTGCTGGTGCTTTTCGTGCTGGCGGGATATTTTTTTGGATTTACCAGGAATAGCGGAGGCGGTACAGAAGGCGGGGATCTTCAGCTGATAGAAGAGCAGATCCAGATGTCCGAGCAGGAGGATGCGGAGCCTAAAGAAAATCGGAAAAAAGAAGAGCCTGAAGTTGGTAAAACAGAAGATGCAGATGAAGCGCAGGTTGAACTGACAGCTAGCGATGAAGAGTCTGGAGATACAGATAATGAATATCCGGAAGCTTCTTCGATGTTGGATGAGGCAGGGCTTTATGACAGTAAGGAAGATGTTGCTGAGTATATTGAAACCTACCACCATCTGCCTGACAATTATATGACAAAGCAGGAAGCAAGGACTATTGGCTGGGAAGGCGGAGCTTTACATCTTGTTGTAGATGGAATGTGTATCGGTGGTGACAAATTCAGTAATTTTGAAGGCCTTCTTCCAAAGAAAAAGGGAAGAGTGTATTATGAGTGTGATATAGATACGCTGGATAGTGAAAGCAGAGGCCCTAAAAGGATCATATATACAGAGGATGGCTGGAATATTTATTATACAGCTGATCATTATGAAAGCTTTGAGCACCTAAGTGGAGATGATTAAGTCTGTGATATAAACAGCTTGATCCACTTGAACCGGCTTGGGGGGTTACTGTTAACAAAAGCAATGAACTATCATAGAGGACAGATATGAGAGATGCGAGCAGAATTGAACTTGATATGACCAGGGTCATAGATAAGAATTCTATGGCGGTATATATGGACGAAATATGGTCACTTCCGGATTATTTTGGCGGCAACCTGGATAGTCTCTATGACTGCCTGTCGGAATATGCAAGAGATGTGGATATTGTCCTGGAAAGAGATAGCATAGAGTATATATCTACTAATGATTATGCTTATAATACAGTCACTGTTCTCAGTAAGGCAGTGCAGGAGAATCCCCACTTGCGTATATTGATTGAATAACAAAAAGGTGATCGAATAACAGATATCTGTTACGCGATCACCTTTTGATAAATAAAACCGGCAAGTGAAAGAGTATTTGATTGCAGATCCATTTGCCGGTCGCAATATGTGAGATCATATAGGATGTAGCCGGGCCCGGCTATGAATATACATATGATCAGATGAGAGAAGCGATGCAGTCTCTAACGGCTTTCATATCATTGTTGGGCTCAAAACGAGCGACAACATTTCCGCTCCTGTCTATGATGAACTTGGTGAAATTCCATTTGATGTCGGGATTATTCTTATAGTTTTTGTCGATTGCCTTGAGCATTGCAGACATGGCCAAAGCCTTTGCTCCTTTGCCAAAGCCCTCGAATCCCTTCTGGCTCTTGAGGTATGTATAAAGGGGAAGCTGAGAATCTCCATTCACATCAGACTTTTTCATCTGGGGGAACTGTGTATTGTATTTGAGAGTGCAGAACTCATGGATCTCTTCATCTGTTCCGGGAGTCTGGCCTGCGAATTGGTTGCAGGGTATATCTATGACTTCAAAGCCCTGGTCATGGAACTCTTCATAAATCTTCTCAATATCTTCGTACTGAGGAGTAAAACCACATCCTGTGGCGGTATTAACTACCATCACAACCTTGCCTTCATAGTCTCTCATAGAGATCTCTTCGTTTTTGGTATTGGTAACGCTATAATCGTAGAAACTCATATTATTTCTCCTTATCTGAAGCGTATTGCTTCAACAGAACGGTTGTTGTTATGGCTAAATTATATTGCGTGCAATCTAATATGTCAAGACTTTTTTATTGACTCTTTTGCAAAGGCTTGATACACTTAAAACGGTTTAACGGTAAACCTATATTCTTTGGATCAATGAAGCAAAGCTACATATTCATGAGAGCAAGAGCTGTATTTGCTCTTTCGTTTTTTATTCGAAAGGAATATAGGGATGTTTATAAAAAAGATAATGTCAAAAGATGCCGGTATCATATCCGGCTGTTTCACAAATCTTGTAGTGGCAGTGAGCTGTGCTGCGCTTGTAATGACAGGATGCGGTGCTAATAGCGGTCATGAAGAAGCTGATAATGAAAGCGCTAAGCAGGAAGTTGCTGACGCGCAAGACGCTGCTAGCACAGATGACCAGGATGAGGTGCAGGAACCCACTCGTAAGCTTCCGGCCTGGACCGGTAAAATGGTCGTCTATGAAGTCAATATCAGGCAGTATAGTGAAGAAGGTACATTTAATGCCTTCAGGCCACATCTGCAAGAACTTAAGGACATGGGTATCAATACTTTATGGTTTATGCCTGTTCATCCTATTTCTGAGACTAATCGCTCGGGGTCTTTAGGTTCTTATTACTCAATCACAGATTACAGAGAGATCAACCCTGAATTTGGCAGCAAAGAGGATTTCATTGCGTTGGTTGATGAGGCGCATGCTATGGGCTTTACTGTTTTGATGGATTGGGTTGCCAATCATACCGGCTGGGATTGCAGCTGGATAAGTGAGCATCCGGACTGGTATACACAGAATTCCAAGGGCGAAGTGATTTCGCCTGAGGGAATGGGGTGGCCGGACGTTGCAGATCTTAATTATGACAATGAAGAAATGCGTGCGGAAATGATAGACTGCATGAAATACTGGATTGATAATGCGGATATTGACGGCTTTAGATGTGATTATGCAACAGGCGTACCTGTCGATTTCTGGGAGAGTGCAAGGCCTGTTTTGGAAGAGGCCAAGAGAGCCCGCTTGGAAAAGGATCTTGAGGAAGGTCTTCCCTGCCTTGAAGATGCAGGAGAGATACTTGAAGATAGCAGCAGAAGCGCACTGTATATGTTGGCTGAAGACAATCTAGTGCCTTCGCTTCTGGATAGTGCGTTTGATTCTAACTATAACTGGAATCTTTATGATTCCATAATCCAGGTGGGTCATGACAGCAAGACCGCAGATAAGCTTAAATACTACCTCCAGCCCAAGATGCAGGAAGGAACCTTTGCCATGAATTTTACTGATAATCATGACAAGAATTCCTATGAATATACCCTGGAGACAGGCTATGGTTTTGACGGTGCTGCAGCAATGTATGCTTTGACATTTACATCTGAGGGAGTGCCCCTTGTATATTCCGGAGACGAAGAAGGCGGAATGAAGGCACTTTCATTTATGGAAAAAGATCTCATTGAATGGGAGAGCGACCATTCCTATAGAGAACTATTGACAGAGCTTGCAAAGATAAGAACAGAAAACGAGGCTCTTTATGCAGGAAGTTATGGCGCAGTAATGGAATTTGATGACTCAGATAACAGAAATGTGCTTATTTTCCATAGAACACTTGGAGACAACAGTATAAAGTGCATTTTGAACTTGTCAAAGAGAGAGCAGGAGACAGATATTAGCTCTGTAATAGATGCTTCTGACACTTGCCTTCTCCACTACGTGGGAGAGAAAAAGGCTGATGATAGCTTTGACAGCCTGGAAGATAATCTTATGGATCCTTGGGAATTTGTGATAATTCAGGACTGATGATGTATAATGATAAAGATGGTCAGGAAGAGCGGCTCTTTCCTGCTGTCTTTACACTAACAGATAAATGTGGGGAGTGACATGACATTAAAAGACATAGCAAAAGAGGCCGGAGTAAGTACTGTTACGGTTTCGAATGTTATCAATGGAAATTACAGAAAGGTTTCCAAAGAGACTATTGAGAAAGTAAATAAGATTATCGATGCTAGAAACTATCATCCCAACGCTACGGCCAGGAGCCTTGCGGCCAAAAAAAGCCGCATTATTGCGGTGGTATTGCCGGATTTGGGAGATGGACAGTATTTTTCCGAAAGTCCGTATTATACTGAGATAATGTCCTGTCTAGAAAGGGAGATAAGAAACAGGGGATACTATATGATGATCCGTTGCGTAGGTGCATGCAGAGAAGTTATCCCGCTGTTTTTATCCTGGAATGTGGATGGAATCATATTTCTTGGTGCGTACAAGGATGAGGTTGAGGAGATAGTTCCCAAGTTGGACTGTCCTGCAGTATATATTGATACCTATGCTTCAGATCTGCCTATTGCCAATGTTGGGATCAACGACTACAAGGGTGGGTATCTTGCCACAAGATATCTGATTGGGCGCGGCCATACGAGCATTGCCTGGGCGGGCCCGGATTATAATGACCCTGGCGTTATCAATGAACGATATAAGGGCTTTCTTGATGCTTGCACAGAGAAAGGCATTGAAGTAAGCGAGCAGAACTGCTTTGTTGGGATGACATCTTTTGAACAGGGAGTTAAGCTGGGAGAAAAGATTGCTTTTTCATCCGTTAAGTATACTGCTGTTGTTTGTATGTCAGATATCCTTGCATTTGGTATTATGGATGGGCTGAGACGTACCGGCGTGATAGTGCCTGATGATATATCTGTAGTTGGCTTTGATAATATACCTGCTTGCAGTTATTCCAATCCGCAGCTAACAACTGTTTCACAGAATATAAGGGAAAAAGCAGAGTTGTCAGCAAAAGTCCTCTTTGACATGATAACTGAGGATAAGAAGATCGTGACCAATGAACATGTGGATGTTGAGATTGTTGAGAGACAGTCGGTCAAGTCTATATGATGAGTTAAGGGATTAACTGAAATGGCCGTTTTTTAACTTAATTGAATAATGTATCGATAAGATCAACAGTATTTCAGGAGGCGAAATGCTGTTGATTTTTTGTATTTTGTTGTAAGATATGCACAATTATACATGGACTGATTTGTCGGTAATTATGAAAATGAAATAAGTTATTGACATTACCTCGCTGTGGTCATATGATTCTTTTGTAAGGTTTACCGCTTAACCGCAATTCAAATTTTTTTGGAGGGAAACAAATGAAAAGAAAAAAGGTTTTGGCACTGGTTATGGCTTCTATGATGGCTTTTGCTGCGGGATGCTCCAGCTCAGGCACTGAGTCTGCATCTTCAGGTGAGGCACAGTCAGCTGAAGTTACAGCTGATCAGGCTGCAGCAGATGAGACAGCAGAAGTACAGGATATCACTCTTAAGGTATGGACACCTGAAGAAGATATGGATATCACAAATGATATGTGTGCAGCTTTTGACGAAGCTCATCCTGAATACAACATCACATTCGATATCTCCATCACAGGAATCGACGAATCCGGCGCTTCTCTGACAACAGATGCTGATGCAGCTGCAGACGTATTCCTGATCCCTTCCGGATCTATCCCGGAGCTGACAAATGCAGGTCTTCTTCTTCCTATCGCTTACGACCTTGAGAATGTTAAGAGTCTCTACGGCGAAGGTGCTATCGAAGCTTGCACAAAGGATGATATGCTTTACGGCATTCCTTCATCTCCCAACTCTTTCTTCATGTATTACAACAAGGATATGTATACAGAAGAAGAGGTTAAGTCTCTTGACGCTATGATGGCAAAGGATCTTGGCGCTGATGTTAAGAACTTCTCCTTCACAATACACAACTCATGGTATCTTGAGTCCTTCTTCTATGCAGCTGGCTGCACACTCTTTGGTGAAGATGGAACAGATCCTACAGATTGCACATGGAACAATGAAAACGGTATTAAGGCTGGTGAGTATGTTCTTGATCTGATCGCTAATCCTAAGTACCTTGAGGATGAGGATGGTATTGCAGGTTCTATGATGAAGGACGGCAAGCTTGCAGCTCTTTGCTCTGGAACATGGGCATCTAACGATGTTAAGGAAGCTCTTGGCGATGCTTATGCAGCAGCTCCCCTTCCCACAATCAAGATTGATGGTAAGGATTGCCAGCTCAGCAACTTCGCAGATTACAAGTGCTATGCAGTTAAGTCCAGCACAGCTCAGCCTCTTGCAGCTCAGCAGCTTGCAGAGTTCTTTGCTAACGAAGAGAATCAGCTTGTACACTACAAGAACAATGGCCAGACTCCTACAGTTCTTTCACTTCAGGAGAATCCAGAGATCGCTGCAGATCCTGCAACAGTTGCTCTGATCGGCCAGACACAGTATGCAACACCTCAGCCTTCTATCGCTCAGATCGCAAACTACTGGTCACCTGTTGAAGCACTTGGTACAGGCATGGTCAACGGTGAGGTTACAAAGGACAACCTTCAGGAGATGCTTGATTCTACAGTAACAGGTATCCTTGATGAGCTCACAGCTGAATAATTGATCTTATAATACGCAAAATGGGGCTTTCTATTATGAAAAAAAGTGAAAATGTAATGAAAAAGAGCCTCGGAGATATATTTAAGGAGGGGGGCCTGCCTTGCAGGCTCTCCTTTATCCTCTTCGGGGCAGGTAATATAGGCAATTCACAGATTGTTAAGGGCATTCTTTTCTTGCTGACAGAGATTGCTTACATTGTATACATGATCATGTCAGGCGTTCATAATCTGGCAGCTCTTGCTACACTGGGTGAAAACCAGCAGGGCATGACTCTGGATGAAAAGCTTGGAATATATGTAGTAACACAGGGTGATAACTCTATGCTGATCCTCCTTTGGGGTGTTGTTACAGCGGTTATTACTGTATTGTTCCTTGGCTTTTGGTACCTGAATATCAGATCTGGCTATGAAGCTCACAGGCTTAAGACAGCCGGACGTAAGGTGCCTACATTCCTCGAAGACATAAAAAGTCTTGCCAACAAGAACATCCATGTTGGTTTTATGACATTCCCTCTTCTTGGAATCCTTGTATTTACCATAATGCCGCTGATCTATATGATCCTTATGGCATTCACAAATTATGATGCTGAGCATCAGCCCCCCGGAAATCTTTTTGACTGGGTTGGTCTGGCTAACTTCAGGGCTTTGGCATCCTCCTCAGGTAAGCTTTCTGCTACATTCTGGCCTATACTTGGCTGGACTTTGATCTGGGGCTTTGTTGCTACATTTTCGTGCTACTTCCTTGGAATGTTCCTGGCTATGCTCATCAACTCCAAGGGCATCAAGCTTAAGAAGATGTGGAGAACAGTTTTTGTAATGACAATGGCAATCCCTGTATTTATTTCTCTGCTGGTTGTGGGTACTATGCTTGGTAAGAATGGTATCGTAAACGTACTCCTTCAGGGATGGGGATTTAGCTCTTCACCGCTTCCGTTCCTTACAGATGGCCTTTGGGCTAAATGTACAGTTATAGTTGTTAACCTTTGGATAGGCATTCCTTCAACTATGATCATGGTAACGGGCATACTTATGAATATTCCGGCTGAGCTTTATGAGAGTGCTCATATAGATGGTGCAGGCCCTGTGAAGACATTCCTTCACATCACCTTCCCCTATATGATCTTTGTGACCACTCCTTATCTTATCACTCAGCTGATAGGTAATTTTAATAACTTTGGTGTTATCTACTTCCTTACAGAAGGTCAGCCCAACACACTTGAGTACTACAAGGGTGCGGGACGTACAGACCTCCTTGTAACATGGTTATATAAGCTGACCAAGGATAGTAAGGACTACAACCTTGCTGCTACTATCGGTATCGTATCATTTATTATCTCCGCTACATTCTCACTGATATCCTATACCAGGTCAAATGCTGTAAAGAATGAGGAGGGATTCATGTGATGAAAGAAGTAATCAGAGATACAACTTATCAGATAAAAAGATCATTTAGAATGCCTGCTCTTGCAGGGGCCGGAGTTACAGCTTTGTCGCTCTTCATGCCCTATGCATCGGATGATAATGGCAGCTTTAATGTGCTTAGGCTCTTATCCGGAAGCGGTGTGCTTCCCGTATTTGCAGGGCTTCTGCTTGTTGGCGGACTTGGATGCTTTGCAATGGCACTGGTTAACGCATTTAAGCCTTCTTATGCACTTAGCAGAGTACAGGTTGCCTTTGCGGTTCTTACTGCAGTAATATCCAGCCTGCTTCTCTTTGGCTCAAAGGCACTGCTGGAAGGCTCAGGCCTTGTAAGCGGCTTTATGGTAAAGGATTTTGGATTTGGCTTTTGGCTGATGCTTCTGTCTTCCTATGTAAGCCTGGTACTTTCAATGAACTTTGCCAAGATAAGTGCCGGATACATAGTACTGACATGGCTTAGCATAATCTGGCTCTTCCCTATTGTGTGGATCATCCTTACAGCTTTCAGGGCTGAGAGCGGATATTATGTAGGCTACTTTATTCCCAAGGGATTTACTCTTGACAACTTTACAAAGCTTTTCTCACGCACAAGTGTGGTTCCTTTCGGAAAATGGTGGCTCAATACTTTTATAGTAGCTATCTTCTCATGTATTTTTACAACTACCATCATTCTTATGACATCCTATGTACTTAGTAGATGCAGATTCTCATGGAGACAGCCTCTTATGAGAGTGATGCTGGTCATTGGAATGTTTCCAGGCTTCATGTCCATGATCGCTGTATACAATATCTTAAAGGGGCTTGGACTTACTCAGAGCCTTGCAGCGCTGGTCATCGTTAATGTAGCCGGAGCAGCAATGGGATATTACATTTGTAAAGGATTTATGGATACTATCTCCAAATCACTGGACGAAGCAGCTATCATCGACGGAGCTACCAGACTGCAGATCTTCACCAGGATCACAATCCCTCTTGCTAGACCTATTATCATTTACACTATCCTGACCTCCTTTATGGGACCTTGGGGCGATTATATCTTCCCCAGCATGCTCCTTGGAGACAAGCAGGAGTCATACACTGTAGCCATCGGTCTTAAGTGGATGACTGATTTTAGAAGAATTGATGCATATTACACTCAGTTTGCTGCTGGTGCTGTCCTTGTATCAATACCGATTGTTATTCTGTTTATCGCACTTCAGAAATTCTACGTAGAAGGTCTCTCCGGTGCGGTTAAGGGATGATCATTAAAACGCTAAAACGGATCCGATAAGCGGATTGCTTTTAGAAAGCCCTGTAAAATAACTCTCAGCCTTAGATCAATCTATGGCTGAGAGCTATTTATGAGAAGCAAGAAGACTATAAGGAACAGATCATAATGAAATTATCTAAAGACGTATTAAATAAAGAATATAAAGCAAATCCCCAGGCAGATCCGTCATCTATGGTCAGATCTGATAATTATCGTTTCACCATGCTGACATCCAGACTTATCAGGATGGAGTATTCACCCAGCGGACTTTTTCTTGACAGTCCCAGTCAGGTGGTTATCAACAGAAGATTTGATCCTGTTTCTTTTGATGTTAGGGAAGAAAACGGCAGGATCGTTATCTCAACACAGGATCTTATAATAAATTACGATAAAAAGGCTTTTTCCTCAGAGGGCCTTGTAGTAAGGCTGAGAAACGGATGCTCTATCTCAGATGCAGGATGGCATTTTGGAGATAAGATACGCGATCTTGGAGGTACAGCCAGGACTCTCGATGGAGCAGACGGAGAGATTGAGATTGGACCCGGTATCCTATCCAGAGATGGATTTACCATACTGGACGATAGCAGGAGTGCTTATATTGGCGATGACTCCTGGATACATCCTCGTGAGGAAGAAGATTCACACGATATATATTTCTTTGGTTATGGCAGGGACTATGAAGGATGCCTTAAAGATTATTTCGAGCTTACAGGTTATCCCGCACTCCTTCCCAGGTACGCTCTTGGCAACTGGTGGAGTCGTTTTTACAGATATAGTGAAGATTCATACAATAAGCTTTTAGATGATTTTGCAAGAGAGGATATTCCTTTCTCCGTGGCAGTCATGGATATGGACTGGCATATAGTAGACACTCCTGAGGGCTATGGTACAGGATGGACTGGCTTTAGCTGGAATAAAGAGCTGTTTCCTGATCCTCAAAGCTTTGTTAAGAGTCTTCACGAGCGAGGAATGAAGGTTACGCTTAATCTTCATCCGGCAGATGGAATCAGAGCATTTGAAGATTGCTACGAAGATGTTTGCAAAGAACTTGGTGCTGATCCCAAGGAAAAGAAAACTTTTGATTTCGTAGTTACTGATAAAAACTTTATGGACGCTTATTTCAAGGGTGCTATAGCTCCCCTGGAAAAAGAGGGTGTTGATTTTTGGTGGCTTGATTGGCAGCAAGGAAGTCATTCGGGAATAGAAGGGGTAGATGCTCTTTGGATGCTTAATCACCTTCATTTCATGGATATGGCTTCTTCCGAGAAGAGACCTATGATCTTTTCAAGGTTTGCAGGTCCCGGAAGCCACAGATATCCAATAGGTTTCTCCGGAGATAGCGTATGCAGCTGGAAGAGCCTGGAATTCCAGCCCAGGTTTACGGCTACAGCCAGCAATATAGGCTATAGCTGGTGGAGTCATGATATAGGCGGCCATATGGGTGGCAAGAGGGATAATGAGCTTACTGTCAGATGGGTACAGTTTGGCGTTTTTTCTCCTATAATGAGACTTCATAGCACCTCTAACGAGTTTTATTCAAAGGAACCTTGGACATTCCCTGTAATGGAGAGGACTATCCTTGATGATTTTCTAAGACTCAGACACAGGCTTATCCCGTATATATATACCATGAATGTACTTACTCATAAGGCAGGAATTCCGCTTATCAGACCTATTTATTATGAGAACGATTGCTTCCCTGCGTATGAATTTCCGGGTGAGTACCTCTTTGGCAGTGAGATGCTGGTAGCGCCCATCACATCACAGATGGATCCTGAGACTCTTACTGCTGCTGTAGAGACCTGGATTCCTGATGGAACATATTATGACTACTTCACAGGACAGATAATCCGTGGCGGAAAGAGATTGATGCGCAGGAGTCTGGGCACTATACCGGTGCTGGTCAAGGCAGGCGGTATCATTCCTATGGCGTCAGATATCAGCTGCAATGAGCCGGAAGCTATACCTGCTGAGCTTGATCTGGAGATATTCGCGGGAGCTGAGGGCGAGTTTACTCTTATTGAAGATAAGGGACAAAAGGATCCCAGCGGCGCATTTATGACAACAGATATCCGATATACTCCACAGAATGTTGATGCTGTTATCACAATAGGAAGTTCTTCTTCAATAAGGCGCAGATATAATATCCGCTTAAGAGGGGCAGGAGAGCCAAATAAGGTGATCTTAAGCTCTGCTTCAGGCGAAAAGGAACTTGTATTTGAATATGATAATGAAGCTTGCTGCATTCTGGCTACTGTTGATTATGATGGCGAAGGAGAAATAGCTATCCTGATCAAGGGAACAGGAGCTGATATAAAGCAGCCTTCTGTAGCCAAGAGACTTTATGATGCTCTTATGGCTGCGCAGGTTGATTATAACCTTAAGGCAGCTATATACAACAGATATCAGGCAAATTTAAAAGACGGTAAGCTTGATCTGGGCTGCTTTTTGCAGGATGTTGTCAGCTTGAGGCCCGGCAGTGAACTGTTAGAGATGGTAACAGATATTTGTTCATGATTTTGAAGCTTTGGAGTATTAGATATGACAAATAATAAGGAATGGTGGCTGGAAAGCATATATAGTGACGGAAGCAGATTCTATGTATCTAATCCCTCACCCAGACTATATGAGAAGATAACAGTAAAACTTACCTGCTATGAAGATGCTCCTGTGGATAAGGTTTTCCTCAGGGCTCTTCCCAATGGCGCCGAAGAAGTAACAGAGGCGGTGAGGAAAGAGTCTGCCAGAGGTCTTGCTGTTTTTGAAGCAGAGATCACAATACATGATCCCAGAACTCAGTATCAGTTCTATATTCTGGCTGGTAATACCATATATTATTATTCTCAGGCGGGGGTGACCACATATGTTCAGGATAATATCCATGATTTTGTGATCATGACAGATTATCATGATCCTGCGTGGGTCAAAGAGCAGGTTTTCTATCAGATATTTCCTGATCGTTTCTGCAATGGCAATAAGGACAACGATGTCAAAGATGGGGAATTTGAGCAGTATGGATTCAAAGCAATAGCTCATGATGATTGGAATGAGCCCCCTCTTCCCGCACATGAAAGTGGCGGATTTGAGTTTTATGGAGGCGATCTGGAAGGAATCATCGAGAAGATCCCTTATTTCAAGAAGCTTGGCGTAACAGCTCTGTACCTCAATCCCATATTTCTGGCTCCTTCAGCTCACAAATATGATTGTGCGGATTATTTTGCAGTGGATCCTCATTTTGGCGGAGACAAAGCTCTGGCGGAGCTGTCCAAAGCTCTTCATGATGAGGGAATGAAGCTTGTGCTGGATATTTCTATCAATCATACAGGTACAGCTAATAAGTGGTTTAACAAGGAATGCCTCTTATTTGATAGATCAGAAGGTGCATATAATAATCCCGATGCAGCTGAGAGAGATTTTTATTATTTTGGTGAAGATAATAGCTATAAGGGCTGGTTTGATATACCGTCTCTTCCTGTCCTCAATTATCATTCCCAGAAGCTTCGCTCTCTTGTATACAAGGATGAGGATTCTGCTTTAAAAAAGTGGCTTAAAGCTCCTTATTCCATAGATGGATGGAGATTTGACGTGGCCGATGTTTTTGCCAGAAATGACGAGCATCAGCTTGCCAGGGAGCTTTGGCCTGAGATTACCGCTTCTATTAAGGAAGAAAACAAAGATGCGTACATAGTTGCGGAAGACTGGGGTGACTGCTCCGGCTACCTGCAGGGTAAGGAATGGGATTCTCCCATGAACTATTTTGGCTGTGCCAGAGTATTCAGGCAGTTCCTTGGAGAGGATGATCTCTTCATAGGAAGAGTAGAAGGCCTTAAGAACTGCGGCTACCACATGAAGGCTGAGGATGCAGCTGCCAGGATCAGATCTCATTTTGACAAGCTTCCTGGTGTCATTAGAGAGATACAGTTTAATCTCCTTGGAAGCCATGATGTACCAAGGCTTCATAATAATCCCAAGGTTAACAGGGATGAGCTTAAGGGAGCGGTGATAATGCAGTTTATGCTTCCCGGAAGTCCCTGTATATACTATGGAGATGAAGCTGGTATTGATGGATATGTGGGAGATGATGCGGGATGCAGATATCCCATGCCATGGGACAGCGGTTTTGAAGAAGGAGAGATTTTTAAGTTCTATCAGACGCTTACCGGGCTTAAGGTTCAAACTGATGAGTTTAAGTATGGTAGCTGGAAGATCCTTTATGCCGAGGGAGATGTTCTGGCTATGGCCAGATTCTCGGATAAAGAAGCTTATGTAGGCATAATGTCTGTTGCGGATGAGGATAAAGAGATTGAGCTTCCCCTGGCTAGTATCGGCTTTAGTCAGCCTGAATCAAAAGAGGATATCTTCGGAAGCAGTATAAATATGATTTCAAATGATGGCAGAAGCCTTCGTTTGAATATAAAAGCTCATACACCCTATCTATTTCGGTGTAAGTGATGACCGTCACTAAAGGAAATGGCGCAGGTAATTTACCTGCGCCATTTTCAATGATCATTTTTTGTCATAGAACTCCATGACAATATTCTGTGGATAATCTCCGAATTTCTCCCCAAAGAGATTAAAGCCTCCAACATATTTGGCGTCCGGACGAACTTCAAATTTGAGAGCAATAAATGGATTATCTGTGAGCTTCAGGTCCTTAAGGCTGATATCAGAGAAAGCCTGATTGTCAAGAAATGAACCGTTATCGGTTATATCAAGCTCTCTGAGCTTGCCATATTGAGTAGATCCTGAACTCCACCATTTGGGGTTGAGCCTGCCGGGGCGTCCGCCGTAGTCTCCGTCGCATCTCATATCTCCCAGCCTGATACCGTTGATGCTAAGCGTAACATCGCTGGCCCAGTCATTTTCATAGCCCAGGGCTTCTGAACAGATCTCAAAAGAAAAGTGGATCCTGTTGATGCTATGATCAAAGAGATAGGAATTATTAAAGCGGTAATCCAGAAAACCGGTACTAAGCCAGATAAGCTGGGCCTTGAAACGATTGGGGCTGCAAAATACCGCAACACTGTCTTCAATCCCAAGATCTTGAGCTTCACTTACCATTCCGCAAGACGGAGTGGCTTTGTAATCAAAATAGCAGCCTACAGGCATAGACTGAGTATAAACGCAATCAATGTTGGGCCTTGTATTATCTTTGAAGAAATCAATGTTGACTGCATCCACAACGACGCCGCAGAGCTTTTGGGAACCTTTTGAACCCGGTATGACCTTTGTTGAAATAAGGCCGGCATCCTCCAGGTTTTTGACATAGAGAGCTGCGCTGGATGCGGGGATGTCAAATTCCTGGGCTATATCTGATATGATCGCGGGCTTTTGCGTCAGAAAGTTCAATATCTGAAGTCTTATAGGTGAAGAGAGCGCTTTGCAGACGTTTATGATCTCGTTTTGATTATGCAGTGCATAGTTAAGTTTTTCTTTCATTATTTAATATCCCCTTTACCTTCACTTTTTTTATTATATAAAATATGTCTTTTTAAAAACAAGTATCAAATAGGAGAGAATGCTCAGTGTTTTTCATATATTATGCACATATGTATTAGCTTGGATTATCGGTTTGATAGACGTCAAACTACTATAATACAGTAATTTAAACATTATTTGTGTTGATAAGTATATGTTATTGACGTACCTTCAGAAATACGCATTTACTGCGTATTTCGTGAGAACATGTTGCTGGCAAATAGGCCCAGCGGCCCTAGCCGCTCTCAAATGGCCTATTTGCATACATTCTTGGATTATTTATCCAAGAATGTATATGTTATTAGACGTACCTTCAGAAACACGCATTTACTGCATATATTCTTGGATATTTTATCCAAGAATATATGCTTCCTCAAAAAGAAGAACCCCGAAACGATTGTTTCGGGGTTCCTGCAAATAAACATTTAAACCAATGGGGGTTGGTTTAGGGGAGGAGTCCTGCCGACCTTTGCCGGCCGGCAGGGGATCAAAATGAAATGTAATCAGTGGGGTAATTACTTCAGTTGGTAATCTTATTGTAGCATCTTCGTTCCAGGATACAATTAAGTGACCCTAAACAGTTATTAAGGATTTCTAAACTGGCCGCCAAAAATGAACAAATTATAACAAAAGTGGCACTCAAATATTAACGGTAAAACGATTAGACTAATATCTGTAAGGGGGTAATTGCTATGGGTTTAGAAACGGCAGAAAATAAAGGCACAAAAAAGGAGAAACGTCAGCTCCTCACATCTAAAAACAGCAAGACTCTGCTGTTAACGACCATGGTGCTTCCCGGTGCTATCTGGTTTTTTCTTCTCAGATATGTTCCAATGGCAGGTATCGTCCTTGCGTTTAAGAATTACAAGGTATATACCAAGAAGCCGACCTTTTGGAATAATCTGATACACAGCAAATGGGTTGGGTTCAAAAATTTCGAATTTCTTTTCAAAACAACAGATTCCAGGATCTACATAAGAAATACACTTGTATATAACATATGCTGGATCATACTTGGCCTTGTAGTATCTGTAGCATTTGCGATCATACTTAACGAGCTCACAAAGAAGTTTCTGGCCAAGTTTTACCAGACACTGATGTTCTTCCCTTATTTCCTTTCATGGGTTGTTGCTTCCTATTTTGTACTTGCTTTCCTGGATCCCACAAGAGGACTTATCGATAACTACCTGATCTCTCATGGTAAGGATGCAATAGACTGGTACAATCAGGCAGGCTATTGGCCTGTGATACTAACGCTTTGTAATGTATGGAAGAATACAGGTTACTCCACGATACTGTATCTTGCAGCTATCACAGGTATAGATCCTACATTATATGAAGCAGCCGAGATAGACGGAGCCGGCAAATGGCAGCAGATAAAGAATATCACTCTTCCCGCCATCCGTCCTATGATCAGCATCCTGCTTATCATGAACGTAGGTAAGATCTTTAATTCAGATTTTGGTCTTTTCTTCACAGTGCCTATGAACTCAGGATCTCTTTTCTCAACTACCCAGGTTATAGACACATATATTTACAGAGTTATGACAGCCACCAACAATATCGGAATGAGTACGGCGGGCAGCATAATGCAGAATCTCGTTGGATTTGTATTTATTGTTGTAGCTAACCGGATAGTCCGTAAGATTGATGAAGACAGTAGTCTCTTCTGAGGAAAGGTGGTAAAAAATGGATGTTACAGTAATGCAGGATGCAATTCCTGTTAACAAAAAGAGGAGAATGAACAAAGTCAGCATACCGGTGGAGATCCTTTTTCACCTTATCATGATCGCGTTCTGCCTTCTGTGTATAGTTCCTTTTGTATTCGTAGTAGTTATTTCATTTACAGCACAGGAAAGCATCAGATCCATAGGTTATTCATTTACGCCATTGGCATATTCTCTTGATGCTTATAACTACATATTAAAACTTGGTACACAGCTTTGGAGATCCTATTTTAACAGCTTCTTTATTACTGCTGTTGGAACTTTCTTCAGTATGCTGGTTACCATAATGTATTCTTACGCTTTGTTCAGGACAGACTTCAAGTTCAGAGGCTTCTTTAACTTCTTTTGCTTCTTCACAATGCTCTTTGGCGGTGGTCTGGCTCCTACATACGTAATGTGTAAGACAGTACTCGGCTTATCAGACAGCTATGCGGCTATCATTATTCCCATGCTGCTGAATCCCTTTAATATCATAGTAATGCGAACCTTCTTTATCACATCTATACCTCGTGAGCTCATTGACGCGGCATTTATAGATGGAAGCGGTGAGTATTCAACGCTGTTCAGGATTATTATCCCTATTTCCAAACCGGGAATCGCAACAGTATCACTGCTTACTGCACTGGCATACTGGAATGAGTGGTTCATACCCATGCTCTATGTTAGAGATGCCAAGTTTATACCTCTTCAGTATCTGCTCATGCAGATGCAGACCAAGGTTGACTTCCTTGTTAAGAATAGCGGCGTGATCGGAGCTGAGGCTTCATCTATCATGAGCTCGCTCCCTGCAGATTCACTCAAGATGGCACTTGTTGTACTGATAGTAGTACCTATAGCTTTTGCATATCCATTTTTCCAAAAGTATATTATATCCGGTCTGACAATAGGGTCAGTCAAGGGATAATTATAAAAGGAGGAAATTATGAAAAGAAAACTGTTATCATGTGTTCTTGCTGCATCTATGGTGATGTCCATGGCTGCATGTGGTTCTTCGGGAGAGACAAGCGCCCCCGCTGAGCCTGAAGCAGCTGAGGAAGTCCAGGAAGAGACAACTGAAGAAGCTGGAGAGACAACAGAGGAAGTTGCCGAAGAAGCTGAAGAAGCTCAGGAAGAGACAGAGGTTAGTGCTTCTGATCTGGAGCCTGTTACTCTGAAGATGTACTTCCACGGAAGTAACGTAACTGATGATTCGGCAGTTCTTGAGAAGGTTAATGAATACCTTACAGAGAAACTGAACTGCACACTTGAGCCCATCTGGGGAACATGGGGTGACTTTGATACTAACGCTGTTCTTGCTCTGCAGGGTGGTGACGATGTAGATATCTACTTCACATGCTCATGGAGCGCTGATGAGTACAACAAGTTTGCAAGAGACGGTTACTGGGTACGCCTTGACGACCCTGACAATAATCTGATCGAGCAGTATGGCAAGGATCTGTGGAACCTTCTTCCTGAAGTCCTGACAAACGGCGCAAAGGTAAGTGGTGCTGACGGTGTTGGTACATACGCTGTTCCCGGATACAAGGATATTGCAACCCAGAACTGCTGGGACGTAAATGTAGACAGACTTACAGAGCTGGGCTATACAGTAGACGATGTTAAGGCTATGGACTATTACTCAATGGGCGATATGCTCCAGGCTGCTAAGGATAAGTATGGCAAGGATTTCTATCCTCTGCTTGTTGAAGGCGCCGTACTTGAGCGTATGGTTGACAACGTAACAATCGTTACAGGTGATAGCGGAACAGGCAACTTCATGTCTTACTACATCAATCCTGATGATGTATCTGCTGAAGGCGCTTATGGCAACAAGATTGTTAACAAGTTTGCTACAGACGAATTCAAGAAGTTCGCAGAGAAGACAAGAGAATATTATGAAGCAGGCTACATTGATCCCGCTATGGGCAATGCTCAGCAGGCAAATGATACCAGAAGCCAGAAGCAGCTTTCCGGCGAGTATCTCATTGGAACACAGTCCTATTCACTGGGCTATGAGCTCCAGGCTTCTCAGGAGCGCGGCATTGAAGTAGCAATGGTTCCTTGCACAGATCCTTATGTTGATACAACTTCTTCTCAGGGTGCTATGATGGCTATCTCCACAGCTTCTCAGAATCCTGAAAGAGCTATGATGTTCCTGAACCTTCTGAACACAGATCCTTATCTTATGACTCTTCTCAACTATGGTGTAGAAGATGTTCACTATACAAAGGATGCTGACGGACTGGTAACCTTCACAGATAAGAGAGCTGAGTATCAGCCTTGGACAAACGGTGTTGGTAACGTAACAATCCTTCCTCCTACAGCTGATCAGGGCGCAGATTTCTGGGATGGCTTCAAGGCATACTACGGAGCAGCTAAAGAGATCCCGATTCTTGGATATGCATATGATTCTTCAGAGATGGAGACTCAGATGGGTGCAGTTGCAAACGTTGTTGCTGAGTACATGCTGCCTCTGTGCACAGGTACTGTAGATCCCGACGAGAAGCTTCCTGAATTCCTTGATAAGCTTGAAGCTAATGGAATCAACGATGTTCTGGATGATGCAAACGCACAGCTTGACGCTTTCATGTCAGCAAAATAATAAGCCACTTGAAAATATGATCTTAATGAATGAGGTGCCGCCTATATGGGGCACCTCAATTTAAAGAAAAGCCTCAGGAGAGTATAAAGATGCAGTACGGATATTTTGACAATGAACACAAGGAATATGTTATTAACAAAATGAACCTGCCCACATCATGGACCAATTATCTGGGTGTGGAAAATATGTGCGCAGTAGTTAATCATACTGCAGGCGGATATGTTTTTTATAAATCTCCCGAGCATCACCGTATCACCAGATTCAGAGGAAACGGTGTGCCTATGGACAGACCGGGATTCTATGCATATCTTAGAGATTCTGCAGACGGTGATTACTGGTCAATCTCCTGGCAGCCTGTTGCCAAGGACCTGGACAAAGCCAGATACGAGACCAGACATGGTCTCTCCTATAGCATATACAGCTGTGATTATAAGGGTATCCATGCCAGCGAAAAGGTGTCCATCCCTATGGGTCAGGATGCAATGGTATGGGATGTTAACGTAAGGAACGACAGTGATATTAAGAGAGAACTGGATCTTTTTACATATGCGGAGCTGTCTTTCCATGAGATCTCCATTGATAACCAGAATTTCCAGATGAGTCTGTACTGCGCAGGCACATCCTATAAAGATGGTATTATCCTCTCTGATCTTTTCTATGAAGAGGATGGATATGAGTTTTTTACATCTAATACTAAAGTGGACGGCTACGATACAGTAAGAGATTCATTCCTGGGAAGCTACCGTACGGAGTCCAATCCTTTGGCAGTGGAAAAAGGTGCATGCTCATCATCAGAAGAACTTGGCAATAATCACTGCGCCAGCCTTCAGAAGAAGATCTCTCTTGCACCCGGAGAAAGCATCCGTATCCTTTTTTTCCTTGGTGAAGGTAGAGAAAAGGAAGCTTTGGCTATAAGAGAAAAATACGCAGATTCTGCGGAACTTGACAAAGAATATGACAGGCTTGCTGATTTTTGGGCACAAAAAGCAGCTGCCTTTTATGCAAAGACACCTGATGAAGGTATGAATACCATGATAGACATCTGGACTCTTTATCAGGCTGAGATAAATGTAATGTTCTCAAGATTTGCTTCCTTTATAGAAGTTGGAGGAAGAACAGGACTGGGATACAGAGATACAGCTCAGGATGCTATGACTGTGATCTCATCAGATCCTGCAACCTGTAAAATGAGGATCAAACAGCTCCTTAGGGCGCTTACATCCACGGGTTATGGAATACATCTCTTTGAGCCTGCGTGGTTTGATCCGGATATAAATGAAGAGGAAGATGATTTTGATTCTCCCACAGTTATCCCAGGGGAGAAGGTAACGAGTCATGTACATGGTCTTGAGCATGCCTGCGCTGATGATGCTCTGTGGCTGGTACCTTCTGTTCTCGAGTATGTCAGAGAAACAGGAGATATGGTTTTTCTGAATGAAAAGATAGGCTATGCTGACGGTGGTGAGGGCACAGTATACGAGCATCTGAAGATGATCATAGATTTTGCAGCATCCCACATAGGCAGCCATGGTGTATGCCAGGGCCTTAGAGCAGATTGGAATGACTGTCTGAACCTGGGCGGAGGAGAGAGTACACTGTGTACCTTCCTGGAATACAATGCCAGGGTACAGTTCGCGGAAGTTGCAAACTACCTTGCTTCCAAGAATACCGGAGAAGCTAGGGAGGTTTATAAAAAGGATGCCGATGAAATGAATGCAGCGTTGGAAAAGCTTTCCAAGCTGACAAACGATACTCTTTGGGATGGCGACTGGTTCCTTAGAGGTTATACAAAGAGCGGACGTAAGATTGGTACTTCTACAGACGAAGAAGGCAGGATCCATCTGGAATCCAACGCCTGGGCTGTATTGTCCGGCGCAGCAGACGAAGATAAAGCAAGAAAAGCGCTGGATTCAGTACATGAGCATCTTGCAACTCCCTATGGTATCATGCTCAATACTCCCGCTTATACCAAGAGAAATGATGAGATTGGCTTTATCACCCGTGTATATCCCGGCCTTAAAGAGAATTCAAGTGTATTCTCTCATCCCAATCCCTGGGTATGGGCTGCAGAATGCAGGCTGGGCAACGGAGACAGGGCATTTGAGTACTACAAGTCACTGACACCCTATTATCAGAATGACAAGATAGAGATACGTGAGGCTGAGCCTTATTCATATTGTCAGTTTATATCCGGCAAGGATCACACAACCTATGGAAGGGCACATCATCCCTTTATGACAGGAAGCGGTGGTTGGGCATATTTTGCAGCAACACACTACATGCTGGGTATCAGACCTGATTATGATAAGTTGATCATCGATCCCTGCATTCCTTCTTCCTGGGATGGATTCGAAGTAAGCAGGATATTCAGGGGCACAAGATACGATATTAAAGTCGTAAATGAAAGCCACGTATCCAAAGGTGTAAAGAAGCTGATGCTGGACGGTGCCCAGGTTAGCAGTATCCCTGCAGAGACTTCTGGTAAAGCTCATCAGGTAACAGTAATAATGTAAGCGGTTTAGGAGAGGAGCATTTCATGATCAAATTCGGAACCGGCGGATGGAGAGCCATCATAGGTGATGAATTCACCAAAGAAAATATCCAGATCCTGGCCATGGCCATGGTTGAAAAGATGAAAAATGAACACGTGGCTGATGAAGGTATAATCATAGGTTATGACAGGAGATTCCTATCCAAAGAGGCAATGAGGTGGTGCGGTCAGGTATTTGCACAGCATGGCATCAAGGCAAAGCTGGTCAACAAGTCCAGCCCAACACCTCTGATCATGTACTATGTGGAAGCTCATAGCCTTCATTACGGCATGATGATCACTGCCAGCCATAATCCGGCTATATATAACGGAGTAAAGGTATTTACCTATGGCGGAAGGGATGCTGACGAAAAAGAGACAGCAGATATAGAGCATTATATTGCAGATGTAACGGATATTCCAGTTCCTGAGATGGATTATGATGAGGCAGTGGAAAAAGGACTTATCGAAGAAATCTATCCCATTAACGAATACCTGGATAACATATTGAAGGCTGTAAATGTACAGGCTATCAGGGATGCAAATCTCCATATCGCGCTGGATCCCATGTACGGTGTGGCTGAGACTTCCATCAAAACCATACTGATCACGGCAAGATGTGAAGTGGATACCATACACGGTCGTCATGATACACTCTTTGGAGGCAAGCTCCCTGCTCCTAATGAAGAAGCATTGAGACAGCTTGGAGCGTTTGTTGTGGACAGAAAATGTCAGATAGGGCTTGCTACAGACGGCGATGCGGACAGGATTGGTGTGGTAGATGATACAGGAAGATATCTTTCTCCTGATGAGATCATGATCCTTCTATATTATTATCTTGTTAAATACAGAGGTGAGAAAGGTGCAGTAGTTAGAAATCTCTGTACCACTCACATGCTTGATCGTATAGCGGAAGAATTCGGCGAAAACTGCTACGAGGTGCCTGTTGGATTTAAGTGGATATCTGCCAAGATGACCGAGACAGGTGCACTGATAGGAGGCGAATCTTCCGGAGGATTGACTGTACGAGGTCATATCCATGGTAAAGATGGCGTATACGCTGCTGCTTTACTTGTTGAAATGCTGGCTGTTACCGGTAGAAAAGTATCTGAGCTCATGAATGAGATCAGAGAACACTACGGCACAATCTATATGAGCCAGAGCAGTTACAGATTCAAGGCTTCCAGGAAAGAAGAACTCTTGAACATTCTTTCCAAGGACAGGAAGATCCCTGAATTTACTCAGGAAATTGACCATGTATCCTATATGGATGGATGCAAGGTTTATTTCAAAAATGGAGGATGGGTAAGCGCAAGATTCTCTGGAACAGAGCCCCTGCTCAGAGTATTTGCGGAGATGCCCAGCAAAGATGAGGCAGAAGCCGTTAGCGAAGCATGGAGAGTCTTCCTGGGGCTCGATCATGACGGCAACGGCAAGAATGCTGCATAGTTTTGTATCTCCAATCTCACTTCTTTCTTCTTTGACAGATGCCGATGCCCTTAGGGTATCGGCATCAACCCTTGTATAAGAAAGCAGGTCGGTTTACAATCTGAATATGAATAATAATAGCAGACAGCACACTCTAAGAGGGGAGATAATGAGGATGCTGATGCTGTTCTGGTTCATTCCTCTGCTTACCATACTTCTTGTACTGATGTTCGGTGCAAGTACCCGTATCAGCAGGCAGACGCTAAGGACGCTCTCTGTGTCTATGAAACAGGCTACGGAGATATGCAGTCTCAGGATCAACGACTGTATTAAGGCTTCCAGGAATGCAACTTATCTTCCTGAGCTTCGTGATATTTATTCAGAGTACGAGGCAGGAGGAGACAAAAACAGTCTATATAATTCAGTTACTCTATTCCTTGAAGAGCAATACAAATTTAATCCATATTTCGAAATGACCGTTCTGACCTTCAATGATAGTCCCGATGATATTTATTACACCAGATCCGAGAGTATGGAACGGTCAGGAGCTTCCTTGTCAGAGCTCAGGCGCGATATATGGCCCGATATCAAGCTCTATGCCAAAGGGCTGGATACCAGGGTCGGTTTTCTGTGCGCAAAAGATCGAATGTATATGGTGCGAAATGTTGTAGATAAACATTTTGAGCCAATCGCGATCATTGCTATGGAGTTGGACAGAAATGAGATATTCGGAAGTCTGACCAGTGTATGGCAGTACCAGGGCATGTCTGTATGGTACGATGATGCTCTGTGTTATACTAGCGGCAATACCGATAGCGGTTACAGGATCTATGAACAGAGCAGGATAGAAGATGCTTATTTCAAGTATGGTGTTGACTATGACAGAAATGGCGCCTTTACAGAGAGAAGGAGTATATCTCTTGCTTTTGCCACTCTCCTTATTATGACTATCCCTCTCTTATACGGTATCATTTCATTTACCAATAAGAGGATCACAGGACCTATATCCGGTCTGGCTCTTGCTTCCAAGGAAATAGCCGGAGGTGATTTTGATGTAAGAGTTGCAGCAAATACAGATATAAGAGAGATTGATGATCTTAGTGTCAACTTTAATCTGATGAGCGAAAAGCTCAAGGAGCAGTTCGAGAGGATCTTTGTGGAGGAGATCGCTCTTAGGGATGCAAATATACATGCTCTGCAATCTCAGATCAACCCGCATTTTTTAAATAATACTCTTGAGATCATCAACTGGGAGACCAGAATTGCCGGTAATGAAAAAGTCAGCCAGATGATAGAGGCTCTGTCTACAATGCTTGAAGCTACACTGGACAGATCGGGAAGGCCCCTTATTCCTTTAAGAGAAGAGCTTTCATATGTAAAAGCATATATTTTTATAATCCGCTGCAGATTTGGTCAAAGCTTTGAATATAGCGAAGAGACTGATGATAGCATCATGGATGAACTGGTACCCAGACTTGTGGTCCAGCCTGTTATAGAAAATGCTGTAGAGCATGGTGCCGATGCCGAAGGCAAACGAAGAGTGTTTATGTCTGCAGGCGCCACAAGGGATGTGGATGGCAAGGTCAGTCTCATAGAGATCAGGATTGTCAACAAGGGGGTTCCTACTTCCGGTGATTGGGATAAGATCAAAAAACTCCTTTCCACGGAGGATGAACCTGGTGATAATCGTTCGCTTTCTATTGGTATCAGAAACGTTAACAAGAGATTGCAGATTATGTACGGAGGAAGTTCGGGCCTTTCTATCACTACGGATTCCGAAGGTAACACAGTCAACACTATCCGTATAGATACTTCGGGAGGTGGCGTAGTATGAAGAGCAGGATATTAATGATAGCTGCATTGGCGCTTTCTGCGATCTTCCTTACAGTTTCCTGCGCACCAGGACATGGATACAGGGATTTATGGGTTCAGGACACAGACCCTGTTACCATTACAGTCACAACTACTTTTGCAGGCGAAGACGAGGATGGAAGGATATACCGTAATGCAGTGCACGAGTGGGAGAAGGAGAGCGGATATAAGGTAAGGGATAATTCCACGTCTTCCGATGAGACCTTCAAAATGCGTGTAACTACCGCCTTTGAAGCAGGTGACGAACCGGATGTGCTCTTTTTCTTTAACGGGGCGGATGCCGACGAGTTTATAAAAGCCGGCAAAGTAGTGTCGATTGACGAGATCAGGAAGGACTATCCTGAGTATGCGTCCAATATGAACGATAGCCTTATTGGTAAATCCCCTGCAGACGGCGTAAGATATGCCATCCCTATAAGAGGTTATTGGGAGGCTCTATATTGCAATATGGAAGTATTGGAAGCGGCAGGTGTTGAAAAACCGGGACCTGATACCGATTGGAATGAATTTCTGGAAGACTGCAAAAAAATAAAGGCTGCCGGCTATATACCTATTGCGGCAGCTCTGGGTAATATACCTCACTATTGGTGGGAATACATGATATTTAACCACCAGAGCCCCGAAAGCCACCTTGTCATACCCAGTAGTAATGTGGATGGTATCGGACTTCAGTGGCAGGCCGGAATCACAGATATCAAGACACTCTATGAAAGGGGCTACTTTCCTGCGAATACACTTTATGCCACAGATGATGAGACATTTGCGATGTTTATGGACTCCCAGGCGGCCTTCCTTGTAGACGGCTCCTGGAAACTGGGAAGTATTGTGCAGGCCTGTACAGTGAATGAGGCAGACGAGAGCACCCTTGATACGGAGAGGCTTGATAATTTTGATGTTACTTATTTTCCGGGGAACGGCGGCAGAAAATCCACAGACCTTATAGGCGGCTTTTCTATGGGCTACTATATAACCCGAAAAGCTTACGAAGATCCGGGGAAACAGGCCGCAGCTGTCAGCTTTGTAGAATATATGACTTCTACCAAGAACGCTGTTTTATTTGCTCAGCATACGGCAACAGCGCTAAAAGAAGTCCCTGATTCGGATATGCAGCAGTATAACAGCCTGCAGCTCAAGGCCATGAACATGATGACAGGGGTCACCTCTTTTACAGGAGCCGTCCAGGATCTGTATAACGGTGAGTGCAGGGTGTCTACATTTAATGAAATGCCCTCCCTGGTTACAGGAAGAAAGGATATATCCAAGGCTATCCAGGAGGGACTTGATATCTATCACGAAAGCGAATAACATGCAGTGTTTCGTATGCATGGAGGAGTGGTATGTACAGAGTAGTACTTGTTGATGATGAGCCTGTTATAGTAGAAGGCTTAAAAAAAGTAATAAAGTGGGCAGATTACGGATGCGAGGTTATCGCTACTGCCAATGCAGGTCAGAGCGGGTTAAGGCTTGTAAGCAAAGAAAACCCCGATATACTGATAACTGATATAAGAATGCCCGGGATGGACGGCCTTACCATGGTGGCGGCACTAAGGTCAGAACACCCGGATATGGAGATCACTATACTTACCGGTTTTCCTGAGTTTAGTTATGCTCAGGAAGCTATAGCACTTGGATGCAGAAGATATCTTCTTAAGCCTTCCAAGATGTCAGAGCTTGAAGAAGCTGTTCGCGCCATGACCGGCAAGCTGGATCAAAGAAAAGCCCTTAGGGGAGAAGGAGACCTTCCGTCGCTTCCTGCGAAAGAGGACGAGGAAGTACTTGACGAGTCTGCTGCAGGCAATTTCATCGTAAGTAATGCCCTTGCATATATTGAGAGTCATTATAATGAAAAGCTCACCTTAACTGATGTGGCAGAGCAGGTATATGTAAGCTCCTGGCATTTATCAAAACTCCTTAACAGGCAGACAGGGCAGAGCTTCTCTGAAACTGTTAATTCAGTTAGGATAACCAAAGCCAAAGAATACCTCAGGGATCCATCCCTTACTATCGCAGATGTAGCTGAACGCTCCGGATTTGCTGATCTTGCCCATTTTGCAAGAGTCTTTAAATCTGTGGAAGGGGTTCCTGCAGGCAAATATAGAAGTCAATTGACCATGGAATAACGGATAATACTAAAAAGGGAGGGAATAAAAGTGAAGATAATTAACGGACTTGTTTACACAGACGAGGGCGTATTCAAAAAAGGCTGTGTAGAGATAAAAGACGGACGTATCCTTGGAGTGTCCCTTGAAGAGGGTCTCACAGGCTGTATTTCAGATTGCAATGATATTTTGGATGCAGAAGGAAATTATGTGATCCCAGGCCTGGTTGATGTACATGTACATGGATGTCATAACAGAGATTTCTGTGATGCAGATATGGAGTCTATTTCTGATTTTCTGGCATATGAGGCCAGTCTGGGCGTAACTGCGCTGTGTCCCACCACTATGACTGTACCTGAGGAGAGACTGCTCTCTGTGGCCAGAGAAACAGGCAAATACCTGGATGATCTGAAGGCTGATCCCACAGCTCACATGAAGGAAGCCGTTTTTGCGGGTATCAACATGGAAGGCCCCTTTATATCCCCTGCCAAAAAGGGCTCACAGGAAGAATCTGATATCAAAAGAGCTGACAGTAAATTTGTAGAAGAAATGCAAAAGCTTAGCGGCGACGCAATTAAGCTGGTGGATATTGCTCCCGAGATGGATGGAGCGATGGAATTTATTGACGAAATGAAGGACAAAGTTGTCATATCCATTGCTCATACCAATGCTGATTACGATACATGTATGAAGGCTATCAGCAAAGGTGTGCATCATATAACTCACCTTTATAATGCAATGAGCCCTTACACTCACAGAGCTCCCGGAGTGATCGGAGCTGCCAGCGACGACCCGGAGAGCATGGTGGAGCTGATCACAGATGGTTTCCATATCCATCCCTGTGTTGTACGCAATACCTTTAGGATATTTGGACCTGAGAGGGTGGTCCTGATCAGTGACAGCATGAGAGCTATAGGAATGCCTGACGGAGAGTACGAGCTTGGCGGCCACAAGGTTACAGTGACAGGCAGAAAGGCACTTCTGGCAGATGGTACCATTGCCGCTTCAGTTACCAATCTCTATGATTGCATGAAAGTATGTATCAATGATATGGGTATTGCTCCCGAGATAGCGATAAGAGCTGCATCTCTTAATCCTGCAGTATCTATCGGCCTTGATAACGAGCTTGGAAGCATTACTCCGGGTAAGATTGCTAATATCCTCATAGCGGATAAGAACAATTTTGATCTTAAGGCAGTTGTCCTTAAGGGCCAAAAACTCAGCTGATCAGTTAGCCTTAAAATCTGGTAGAAGATAGTATAAAATGGCGATCCCGGCGATCGCCATTTTATTATGAAAATAGCTATTTACAAAGGCACTTTTATATGGTACAGTGATAAACATCTAACGAGTTAAAGCTCATAAAGGAGGATTTATGAAAAAGAAGATAGTGGCACTGGCAGCGACTCTTATTATGTCAGCTATGCTTTGTGCATGCGCAAACAAAACTCAGACAAGTGATTCTGCAAGTGATGTTGAATATATCAAGAATAAAGGAAAGCTTATCGTAGGTATAACCGATTTTGCTCCCATGGACTATAAGAATGACAATGGTGAGTGGATCGGATTTGATGCAGATATGGCCAGAAAAGTGGCTGATGAACTTGGCGTAGAAGTTGAATTTGTAGAGATTGACTGGGATAATAAGATCCTGGAGCTTGATAACAAGTCTATTGACGTTGTCTGGAATGGAATGACACTCACAAGTGAGGTTACATCTTCAATGGAGTGTACAAAGCCCTACCTCAATAATGCTCAGGTTGTAGTAGTTTCTTCTGACAAGGCTGCAGATATTACAGATGCTGCATCTGCTGCTGATCTTTACTTTGCAGTAGAAGCAGGCTCTGCAGGTGAGGAAGCTGCTAAAGAGAACAACTACAATTACACAGCACTTACCTCCCAGGCTGATGCTGTTATGGAAGTTGCAGCAGGTACATCTGATGCCTGCATCATTGACCTTCTCATGGCCGGCGCAATGATCGGAGAAGGCACATCCTATCCGGGTCTTGCTCATACAGCAGAGTTGACAACTGAAGAGTATGGTATTGGATGCCGCAAGGGATCAGATCTTGCTGCGTTTATTAACGGATGCCTTGACAAGTTTGCTTCAGATGGATCTATGAAGGAAGCAGCCGGCACATATGGAGTACAGGAAGCTCTGGCTTGGAAATAATCATTTAGTCATAAGGGATCTTTATTATGTTTTTAACGGTTACATTATCGCTCCTGGAAGGTTTTCTGGGAACATTAGAGCTTTTTGCGCTGACGCTGATACTCGCTCTTCCTTTGGGGCTCCTTATCTGCTTCGGGTCTATGAGCGTATCAGCACTTATCAAATATCCTGTTAAATTTATAATCTGGGTCATCAGAGGGACACCTCTGATGCTCCAGCTTATTATCATTTATTACGGGCCTGGTATTTTCCTGGGTAATAACGTATGGGGATCCGGAGATACAGGACGTTTCCTTGCGGCTTTGACTGCTTTTGTCATCAATTATGCCTGCTATTTCTCTGAGATATACAGAGGTGGAATACAGTCTATACCTGTGGGCCAGTATGAGGCCGGCAAGGTACTGGGTATGACTGACAGGCAGATTTTCTTTAAGGTAGTACTGCTTCAGGTGATCAAGAGAATCGTACCACCTATGTCCAATGAGATCATTACTCTGGTAAAGGATACATCGCTTGCCAGAGTTATTGCTGTTTATGAGATCATTTGGAATGGTCAGGCATTTATCAAATCAGCAGGAATCATCTGGCCGCTATTTTATACAGGCGTTTTCTATCTGGTCTTCTCAGGCCTTCTTACATGGCTTTTTGGCCTTATTGAAAAGAAGCTTTCATATTTCAGATGATCCCAATAAGATGCGGGGCGCGTATAAAAGCCCTGCATAGGAGGTAAATGTGTCTATTCTTGAAGTAAAGAACCTAAGCAAAAAGTTTGAAAATACAGAAGTATTAAATGATATTAACTTTACAATGGAAGAAGGGGAGACTGTGTCCATAATCGGATCTTCCGGAAGTGGTAAAACCACCCTGCTTCGCTGCCTGAATTTCCTAGAGACTCCGGACACCGGTATCATATCAGTAAAGGGAGATGTTCTTCTTGATTCAGATGATCCGTCCACTTTATCTGAGAACAATATAAGGCATAAACGTCAGCATTTTGGCCTTGTGTTTCAGCAATTTAATCTTTTTCCCCAGTATACAGCTTTGGAGAATATCATGCTGGCACCCAGGCTTAAGGGAGAGTCAAGCGAGGCGGAGATAAGGGAAAGAGCCTTAAAGCTTCTGGATCTGATGGGACTTAGTGACAGGTCTGAAAATTATCCCCATCAGCTATCCGGAGGTCAGCAGCAGAGAGTGGCTATAGCAAGGGCACTTGCCCTGCAGCCTGACATACTTTGCTTTGACGAGCCCACATCTGCCCTTGATCCTGAACTTACAGGCGAAGTTCTGAAGGTCATCAAGAGGCTGGCAATGAAGAAGACCACCATGATCATAGTTACTCATGAGATGGCCTTTGCCAGGGACGTATCCGATCAGATACTATTTATGGATTCCGGTATCATCCTGGAAAGAGGTACACCGGACAAAGTATTTGGAAACCCCGAGAATGAACGTACGAAGCAGTTTGTACAAGCCATATAATAAAACCCAAAACCCTTCTTTGCAGTAATCCTGTCAGCAGGCTGTAAAGAAGGGTTTTTAACTTTCAACTTCTGGATTTAAGTCCCAGGGCCTTGTGTATCTGCCTCTTGTTGGCATACATGCGCTGATCTGCCAACAGGTATACAGAATGAGAATCAGCTTTCTCAAATTCACTACTGCTGGCATAACCTGAGGCAAAGCTCCGTGTGTACATAGGATCTGTAGCATTTAATGTCTGAAGTTTGTTTTTAAGGATTCCTATTCTTTCATCAACCCAACCGGTTTTGGTATTCTTTGTAATGATTATAAATTCATCTCCGCCTATTCTGGCACAAAAATCACCCTCTCCAAGGCATTCCTTGATCGCCATGGCAAATTCGACAATATATCTGTCTCCTGTAGCATGACCGTGCACATCATTGATCTCTTTTAGCCCATTAAGATCCAGAGAGACTATCGAATAGGGCTCAGAAGCGCTGTCCAGCTCCTCCATTAAACTGTCGCTTTTTGCTCTGTTGGGCAGATCTGTCAGGCCATCAGCGTACGCCAGATGAGTAAGAGAGCTGTATTCACGCTGTCTTGCATAAGATTCTGCAATATATAGGTAGTAATTGATCAGCAGACAGAAGGTATTGACCAGAGCACCAATAGGCATGACAAAACGGTCAGGTCTATAGAGCTCTATAAACCTCCAGGTTCTGAACTGATAGATAAGTACACCGAAGATCAGCATACCTCCCAGGAAGCTGAAGCCATTCATCAGAATTCTGTTGGAAGGCGAAAGTTTCTTGCCGTTTTTATCAAAGAAACTATAGTAGAAGATTATTATGATGATAACCAGTCCCATGAGGTGCACATACTTAAGGGTGTTGATCATGTGAAGTATATTGGTGTAATGCAGTACGATAAAGGTAAGCGCAAGGACAGAGCCAATTGCGGCTATTACCCTGTAGCCATTCCTGTGTCTCAGGTCCATAATATTTCCAAAAAGGATAAACGATAATGGTACCAGCAAAAAGAGCGCGACATATTCTATGTCGGTTGTATATTTTAGGCTTATGATTAAATTTCCTACCTTAAAATAGAAGGTCATCCATAAGCCTATATCCATGGTAAAAAGACTGCTGAAGAGCTGTCCTCTTAAGCCATGCATTCTGGGATAGAAGACCAAAGCCACAGACAAAAACAAAGCTCCAAATATAAAAAGGAAAATACCTGTAAGGAAGGGGAAAAGATACATATGGAGCAGCCCCATCCTCAGATCATGGTAATCTCCCAGGATTGGATTGAGCATTTCCTTAAAGGTGGTGTTTTCTCCCGATGTATAGCTGATAACAATGTCGCAGCCCTGATATTTTTGAGGCAGGGGAACATAGATATGGCCGCACCCTACAGCGTCACCCTTTTTTAGTTCTTCCTGGAAAGCTTCTGTGAGAAGCACATCTGCACTGGTCACTTTCACTGCGCAGAATCTGGCATAGATCCTTATTGACGGAAGAGGCAATTCTCCAAGGTCAGGTAGTCTCGTCCTCATTACAAGTTCTTTGCCCTTGGGGAAATTGTTTCCTATCAGTTCATCCAGATCTTCCAGGTTAACATTCTTGTATAGTTTGCCATTATAGGTTATATTCCAGCCTGTCATCAACTCACAGCTTGGATAGCTGGTGTTGTAATGGAGAGAATAAATACAGATGCATACAAAAAAAGCAGATACTATGGAGGTCATTAGGATCAGAAGTTTATTATTCATTACCTGTACCTCCTTTACTTGCAGCATCAAGAGCCGCATGATTGAGCATCTTGCGGATATACATCTCAGCATCAGCTTCCATATATACAAAGTGAGCCGTATCCTTGCCGCCTATACCGGCTGCAACGCCCCAAGAGCAGTGCAGTGGTACCTGGGTATTAGTTTCATTATAAATACCGAGCCTTGCGGTAAGTTCTCTTAAAAGACCGGCTACTTTCTGGTGATCATTACCGATTATTATCACTATAAACTCATCGCCGCCCATACGGCCAGCGAGATAAGCATCTTCAAATATATCTGCCAGTATCCGGGCAAAATCAGCTATCATCTTATCTCCCGCATTATGACCAAAGGTGTCGTTGACAGC
Source organism: Butyrivibrio sp. MC2013 (assembly GCF_000424585.1). Lineage (GTDB taxonomy): Bacteria > Bacillota > Clostridia > Lachnospirales > Lachnospiraceae > Butyrivibrio. The sequence continues at coordinate 63,550 of NZ_AUKE01000012.1, read as the reverse complement.
TTTAAGCCTGTCCAGGTCAAAGCTTATGATAATAAAATTATCCTTGCCCTCTGTTATTTCTTTGAATGCCTGTTCACACCTGGCTCTGTTGGATATCCCTGTCAGAGCATCTGTATATGCGATGCCTTCAAGATTGGCTCTAACAGTTTTTTCATTAATGTGCTCGGTGATATAGAGGAAGAAGTTGACTATTATGCATATCACAAAGATCAGGGCACCTATACAGGTGAGATTAAGTTGGATATTTGTCGCACTTTTAACGGACAGATATTTGACATAAACAAAATTAAAAAGATCAAGGCCCACGCCTATCAAAAGAGACAGCTGACCCAGCATCAGTATGGTCTGGGAAAAGGTCGGAAGAGCCTTGCCCTTCTGACTCTTGTCATACAAGGGGCGGTACATACCAATGATGATAGCTATTATAAGAATATCTTCCACAACAGAAATGGAATTGACAAAAGGAAGGAAGGTGTTGATATGGATACCCAAAAAGAAGTGAACAAAGGGCATGATCAGCACTGCAATGATGTTGCCTATCAAAAAAGTCCTGGTGATACTGTTTGAAGAAGATGGGCTGCTGTAGATCAAAAAGCCCATCATGGCAGGAGGAATCAGATATAGGGCGATATATTCTATGAGTGTAAATAGATACTCATTGGAGCTGATGTAATAGAAGAAGCCGTTATAGCACAGTATCAGCAGGCCAAAGAGAAAAGAGATCATTCCTGAAAAGATCATGGATGCATTAAAATTATGACCGGAATTGAAGAAAATATAAAGCACCAACTCAATAAGGCCAAAGATCCATAGAAATACTCCTGTAAGTACCTGAAATCTAAGTGAATGTACAAAATGGGTATCCAGATCATCGGCATTGCCATATACGACAGATGGAAGGCCTGAGAATGCCAGAACTTCAGCTCCTGTCAAAGTAATGGTAAACTGCTTGCCCAGATCCTTTGGCAAAACATTGATGAAGTTGTAGTGTACAGGAACCATCTTGCCCTTTTCCATGTAGTCAAAGCCGTAGCGGTAGACCTCGTTGCCATCAATGGAAACAGTTACCGTGGCCAGATCCGATCTAAAGTACAGGACACCGTTTGGTATCTCATAAACAGGCAAGCTATTGGTCATAGTCACACTTTGACCCTTACCCATGAGTCCTACTTTGGCACTTGCCAGAGACACTCCTACCTGGGTACCTTCATCGGTCTTGATCATCCAGCCGTAGTTAATAGGAGAAATAGGATATACAGGAGTAGAATTAAGAAAACTACCGGCAGATACGAAGATAAATACAGGTATCAGTGCCGCCAGCATTGCAAATAAAAGATTATGAAGAAAACCGGATCTCTCCTCAGAAACCATGAATCTTTCTCCATAATAGCATCGATCAGATAACAGATTCTGACATCAAATATAAATATGTCCTTTATTTTATCGGAAAAAAGAGAATTTAAGCTTATATTAGCGCTTGTATTTTAAGAAAGACAACGGAGTGTTATGCTATAATAAATGTATTAGCGTATGAATACGTACGGCTTATAGTAAATTATTAATGCTTTTGGCCGAAATACCAAGGAGTGATGTATCTTTTTATGCAGTAAACCGCTCAAAGAATATGAGCATATTAGTCATCAATGATCATATTTTTGATGAGGAATTCCCTGCCGTTTATAATCTCGCCTTTAGGAGATGAGCAGTTAGGGCAGAGATAGGAATTGTCCTTGCAGGGATGGTATAGCTCCCCGCAATCAGAGCACCTTGTTTTGACCGGCAAATACTCTATTTCAAGCTTTGAGCCATCTAGTATGGTGCCTTTGACTACGCCCGGATAATAACGCTGAAGATATTCGGGGATCAGACCTGTCATCTCACCAACCTGTATGGACAGAGTATCTACTGACTTTGCATTCTGCTCTACGGCAGTAGCTTCTGCAATTTTACATAGACGGGTGATGTAACTTAGTTCATGCATATTTCCGCTCTTTTCACCGGCAATGGAGGCTACCACAGACAGGCCGGATTTGTTATTGCCCACAGTTAATGCTTACTTTAGCATAAAAAACATTTGTATTCCATTAGTTTTTGTGAAAGTTTTAACTAGATTTATATATAAAAACGGTGTACTTTAGTAAATGCGAATAAATAAAGGAAAGGAGCAATTGAAATGGATATGTGGGAAATACCGTTTCTGATATGCTTTCCACTTGTTGTTTCTGTACTCATGTTCTGTATCAGGATCAATAAGATAAGGAATGCAGTAGCTTACGTCAGCGCGGTCATCATTATGCTTATGACTGGAGTACTTACTGTTCATTGGGGCATGAACGGTTTTGCGCCGGCCGAGTTTTATGTTGAGACCGAGCTGGTAGATCATTTTATATTAGGGGCTGAGATCCTCCTTATGTTGGTTGTAACTTTCCTTAGCTTCAAATACAACCGTCCCTGGGTCAGTCTCCTGTCTATTGTGCCTACAGCCGTCATTGCATGGCTTGAGCTGGAAGGCCCGGAGCTTGATGCTATCAGCCATATAAAGGTTGACCATCTCTCCATTCTCATGTGTATCATCATCGGTATCATCGGCAGCCTTATTGTGATCTATGCTGTAGGATATATGCATGGATATCAGCACTATCACACTGAGATTCCTGACAGAAGATACTATTTCTTCATGATACTCTTTATCTTCCTTGGAGCTATGTTTGGCTTTGTCCTTTCAGACAGCCTTCTCTGGATCGATCTCTTCTGGGAGACCACCAGCGTATGTTCATTCCTCCTTATTGGCTATACCCAGCAGGAGGAAGCTATCCACAACTCTTTCAGGGCTTTATGGATGAACCTGCTTGGCGGCTGTGCTCTTTGCGTGGGAATAGTATATTTTGCCCTTGATCAGGGAACCGCTTCACTTAGCGTATTAGTTGAGCAGGGAACAGGACAGGCTCCTGCTTCTGTACAGGTAGCTATCGCTCTTATTGCTTTTGCTGCCCTTACCAAGGCTGCTCAGCTTCCCTTTTCTAAATGGCTCCTTGGAGCGATGGTGGCACCTACACCTTCATCAGCACTTCTCCACTCAGCGACCATGGTAAAAGCAGGTATTTACGTTCTTTTCCGCCTTGCTCCTGCGATGTCCGGTAATATGACAGGTACCATGATCTCCTTTATTGGAGGCTTTACATTCCTGTCAGCTTCTATCATGGCCATTGCTCAGAGCGACGGCAAGAAAGTACTGGCCATGTCTACTATCTCCAATCTGGGACTTATGGTAGCCTGCGCCGGCGTTGGAAGGCCTGAGACAATTTGGGCAGGATGCTTTTTGATGATATTCCACGCTGTATCCAAGTCCCTTCTTTTCCAGGATATAGGTGCAACAGAAAACTCACTTCACAGCAGGGACGTAGAAGAGATGCATGGCCTCCTTTACAGACTGCCTGTACTGGCACTCTTCATGTTCATCGGAATATGCGGTATGTTCCTGGCACCCTTTGGTATGCTGATCTCCAAGTGGGCAGCTCTTAAGGCATCAGTTGATGAGAATAATATAATCCTTGTATTCTTCATTTGCTTTGGTTCTGCTACAACATCCTTTTATTGGACCAAGTGGCTGGGCAAGCTCATTGCTCATACCAATCGTCCTCCTGTAAGGGATATAACCAAGAAGAACGAGATGATATCTCTTTCCATACACGCGGTACTGATGCTGGCACTTTGCATTCTGTTCCCGTTTTTATCATCCGTATATGTAGAGCCTCTCCTTATGGAGATGTTCTCTGAGTCCAACCAGGTTATCAGCAATAATGTTCTTTACATCCTGATAATCCTGATATGCTTCTTCTTTGCGGTTCCTTTCCTTGCATATATTTATGAGAAGAACGTCAAGACCAATAAGAAGCTCTCTTATATGAATGGTATCAATACCGGCAAAAATGATGCATTTATGGGATCTATGGGTGCAGAAAAAGAGCTGGTACTTGCTAATCTCTACTTTAAGGATATCTGCGGACAGAGAAAGCTGATGAACCCCAGCATTGCCATTACAACCGCGGTTATCATTATTATGATGTGTATGATAATTGCTTCAGCTCTGGGAGGTGGAATGATATGAATCAACTTATACCTATGATGTGTTATCTCCTCCTGGCCCCTCTGTGCGGAGCGATCATGGAAGGCTTTGACAGAAAAATATCCGCCAGGATGCAGCGCCGTGTTGGCCCTCCGATATTACAGCCTATATATGATGTGATCAAGCTTTGGAAGAAGCAGGTGATCGTAGTTGAGAAATCACAGAACTTCCTGCTTTTGTCATATCTGCTCCTTACCGTTATGACAGGCTGTATGTTCTTTGCAGGAACTGACCTTCTCATGGTCCTCTTTGTCCTGTCCACATCTGCTGTATTCCTTTATTTCTCAGCAGTTATCTCAGGATCACCTATGAGTACTATGGGTGCCCTCAGAGAGCTGGTACAGGATATGGCATATGAACCTGCTGTACTGCTTGCCGCTGTGGGTTTTTATCTCACAACAGGTACTTTTGATGTACATGGGATCATGAACTCAGATGTGAGTGCCATCGTTAAGATGCCCGGCTTCTTCATTGCTTTTGTATTTGTACTGACCATCAAGATGAGAAAATCTCCCTTTGACAGCGCTCAGTCCCATCATCCTCACCAGGAGCTTGTCAAGGGTATCACAACAGAAATGGGTGCCAAGAATCTGGCCTTCTTCCAGATCACTGAATGGTACGAGATCATCCTGATGCTGGGTGTTGAGGCACTATTTATCGTTAACAAGAATCCATGGAGCTGGCTTGCAGCAGTTATCGTGATCTTACTCACCTATTTCCTGGAGATCCTCATCGACAACACTTCAGCTCGTATGAAGTGGCAGGATATGCTAAAGCTCAGCTGGATAGTAACATTACTTGCCGGAGGCGTTAACCTCATGGCACTTATGCTGATCCGTTAACGATGCCCGGTAACAATACCGGATTAGAGGAAAGGAAGTTAATCCATGAATATTAAGAGATCCCCGTGGCTCCTCCATTATGACGGATCGAGCTGTAACGGATGTGATATAGAAGTACTGGCAAGTCTGACTCCTGTATATGACGCAGAGAGACTGGGCGTAGAGAACACAGGAGACCCCATGCAGGCTGATATCCTTCTGATAACCGGAGGTATCAATACTCAGAATGCTCCTGTTGTAAAGCAGCTCTATGATCAGATGCCCAGACCCAAGGTGGTTGTAGCAGTAGGTATATGCGCATGCACAGGCGGCGTGTTTAAGGAGACCTACAATATCTTGGGCGGAGCTGACAAGGTAATTCCTGTAGATATCTATGTTCCGGGATGTGCAGCAAGGCCCCAGTCCATAATCGACGGTATCATCCAGGCCAGAGAGCTCTTCCAGCAGAGGTCTGATGAACATGATGCGCTTATGCGCAGTCAGAAAGGAGCTGCAAATGTGTAAGGTATTAAATCCTGAACCTATTCAGGAAACAATAGCCCTGGATAAGCTCCTCTTTGAAGTCATGAAAAAGAAGGAAGCCGGTCTTCGCTTGTCACAAATCTGTGTTTCCTATATCAATGAAAAGTATGAGCTGAGTTATTCTTTTGCAGATGATGAGAGCTTCCAGTACACAGTACTGCGCGTAGTGATCGACCTCTACGAGGAAGTGCCCAGTATATGCAAGATCTATCCCTATGCTATCTTCTATGAGAACGAGATCGCAGAGCTCTATGATGTAAACGTAGAGATGATCGATCTGGACTTCCATGGTAAGTTTTATCGCATAGAGAAGGAAGCTCCCATGCTTCCGGAAGGCGCTTTGGAAAAGAAGGCTCAGGAAGAAGCGGAAGCTAAAAAGCGTGCAGAAGCTGCCGCAGAGCCCGCTCCCGAAGCTCAAACCGAAGAAGAAAACAAAGGAGGGAACAACTAATGGGTAAGAAGAGTGTAGTTCCTTTCGGACCTCAGCATCCGGTCCTTCCCGAACCTATCCATCTTGACCTTGTAATAGAAGACGAGATAATCAGTGAAGCTATTCCTAATATAGGCTTCATTCACAGAGGTCTTGAGGGACTGGTAGAGAAAAAAGACTTTAACGAAATGGTATATATCGCAGAGAGAACCTGTGGTATCTGCTCCTTCGGACATGGCCTGGGATATGTGGAAGCTATTGAACATGTAATGAATATAGAAGTACCTGCAAGAGCAAGATATCTGCGTACAATCTGGGCCGAGCTGGGCAGAATGCATTCCCACCTTCTTTGGCTGGGTCTTGCAGCAGACGCTTTTGGATTTGAAAGCCTTTTCTATGAATCATGGAGGATCCGAGAGAGAATCCTGGATCTCCATGAGCTGACCTGTGGAAGTAGACTTATCTTCTCTGTTAATAAAGTTGGAGGAGTAATAAGAGATATTCCTGCAGATAAGCTTGCATATATCAAAGACCAGATACTGATCGTTGAAAAGGAGGTCAAAAATATCGAGAAGACCTTCCTGGGAGATTATTCAGTACAGACAAGATCAAAGGGCATCGGCCTTTTGACCAAAGAAGAGGCTCATGATCTTGGCGCTGTAGGTCCCTTCGCAAGAGCCAGCGGAATAACAGCTGACCTTAGGACTACAGGCTATGCAGCATATGGTGAGCTTGATTTTGAGCCTGTTATCTCAAATGACGGCGACTGCTATGCAAGACTGGACGTTCGTATCAGAGAGCTCTACCAGAGTATCGATCTTATCAGACAGGCTATTGATAAGATCCCTGAAGGTGAGCTGGAAGCCAAGGCTATCGGATTCCCCAAGGGTGAATATTTCATGCGTATAGAACAGCCCAGAGGAGAAGCTGTATATTATGTCAAAGGTAACGGCACCAAGATCCTGGATCGTATGAGGATCCGAACTCCTACATTTGCCAATATACCGCCTCTGTGTGAGACCTTAAAGGGCGCTGATTATGCAGATGTAGGTCCTCTGGTTGTCAGCATTGATCCTTGTATTTCCTGTACAGAACGCTGATTATAGATCAATAAGGAGATTTAGATCATGGGATTTATGACATTTAAGACCACCATGCTGAGCAACCTGTTTAAGAAGCCTGTTACTACCAAGTATCCTGCTGAACCGGCTGTGTATCCTGAAGGAAGTCGCGGTCACGTAGTGATCGAGATTGAAAAGTGTATCTCCTGCACCATATGTGCCCTCAATTGCCCTTCAGGCGCCATTAAGGTAGACAGAGCTGCCAGAACATGGGAAATAAACAGATATGATTGTATCCAGTGCGGTTACTGCACTCTCAAGTGCCCCAAGAAATGCCTTCATATGGCTCCCGGCTATCAGACTCCGGGACCGGAGAAGAGCATAGAGCACTATGACAGACCGCCGGAAGAAGAAAAGCCCGCTGCTCCTGCAGCAAATGCTGCAGCTACCAATGCAGGCGATGGCAAATAAACTGTAAACAGTGACTACAAGAGGTACAAAGGTGAAAAATCCCGAGGTATGGCGTATCACAGTATACGGCCTGGTACAGGGTGTAGGCTTTAGGCCCTTTGTTGCTGAAACAGCAGAAGAACTTGATATCAAAGGTACAGTCCGCAATGCCGGAGGCATCGTGATAATCGATGCCCTTGGCAGTGCGGACTTACTTTGCGTGTTTGAAAGCAGGATCAAAAACTCTCCGCCTCCGGGAGCCATCGTTACCTCCATAGAACATCAGCTGTTAAAGATTTCAAATGTCACAAATACAGACAGGTTCGTTATCATAGAGAGCAGCGGTAGTCGAGGGGAGCAACGGATCCTGCCCCCGGATCTACCTGTTTGTGATAATTGCAAAAGGGAACTATTGGATCCTGCTAACAGAAGGTACAGGTATCCTTTTATAAGCTGCGTTTCCTGCGGCCCCAGATATTCTATTATGCATTCTGTCCCCTATGACAGAGATAGCACCAGTATGGATATTTTCCCCATGTGTCCTGAATGTGCCGTAGAATACAAGGCCAGGGGATCTATACGGCGCCATGCTCAGACTATTTCCTGCCACAGCTGTGGCCCTCAGCTTATATTTGAGACAAAGAAGGATCAAGAGCACCTTGAGGGGGATGAAGCTCTTCGAAAAGCGATAGAATACCTGAAAAAAGGTATGATAGGCGCCATTCTTGATATAGGCGGCTTTCATTTTGCTTTTGACCCAAAAAGCAGGAGCGCTGCCCTTCACCTTAGAGAATGGAAGCACAGAGAAGGTAAGCCTTTTGCAGTATTATTTCCTGATATGGACAGCATCAGGCGCTTCTGTAGCGTGTCAGAAGCTGAAGAAGCGCTCCTCTTATCTGACGCAAGGCCCATTGTCCTTCTGGCCAAGAGAGAGGACGCTCCTGCATGGCCCTTTGAAATAACTGCAGGCAGCGACAGGATTGGAGCCATGCTTCCCTGTAATCCCCTGCAGATACTTCTCACAATGGAAACCGGCCCCCTTGTCATGACCAGTGGCAACAGGGGAGGTGAGCCCATAATTACTGATCCCGATGAAATGCGTCCTTTGCTGGAAGACTGCATATCCTTTATGCTCAGTCATGAACGAAAGATCATGACCCCCCTGGATGATTCAATTTACCAGATCAACAATGGCCAGGTACAGATACTTCGTAGAGCAAGAGGACTGGTACCTCTGCCCATAAAGCTGCCCTTTGCTCTTAAAGAGGATACAATCGCAGAGGGCGGGGATCTTAAATCTGTTTTTGCACTTGCACGGGGAGACAGCGCATATCTGTCTGCGCACTATTCAGACCAGGACGATATCAGAGCCTATGAATCCAAGCTTAAAGGCATAGAGCATATGTCTGCCATCCTGGATATATATCCCCAAAAGGCAGTTTGCGACAAGCATCCGCTCTATGTGAGTTCACGTCATGCTACAGAAAACTTCAAGAGTATTACCAAGGTCCAGCATCACCTGGCTCATACAGCATCAGTCATTGCTGAAAAGCACCTTAGAGGTAATATCATAGGCCTTAGCTTTGACGGCACAGGCTACGGAGATGATGGGAATATATGGGGCAGTGAATTCTGGGAGTTATATGTTGATGAAGAAGGACGCCTTGTTGATCATGTCAAGAGAGCCTCGCTTTATCCCCTTGTCATGACAGGAGGGGACAACGCCTCCAAAGATGCATCTTTGCCTCTTGCGGCTTATCTTATAGATGCCAGAGAAAGAGGCTATATTGATAAATCTCTGTTTGATGCAGTTAGCCGGGGAAAGATAGCAAACATTGGTCTTATAGAGTCAGCTATAACCAGCAATATATCATGCTTTGTGACAAGCTCCATGGGCCGCTTGTTTGACGCCGCAGCAGCTCTTTTAGGAATAGCTGCCTATAACAGCTACGAAGGAGAATGCCCGGTGAAGCTGGAGATAGCTGCAAATAGAGCTTTAAACTCCCGCAGGGGTGATCAGACAGAGAGCCTTTTGGAAGCCAGGATAATATCATCTGACAAGTTATTATACATAGATGGCTCTGCGCTCATTGCTGATATAGCAAAGCTTCTTATAAAGGGATATAATGCAGATGATATAGCACTTGCCATGCACCTGGCTTTATCCAAGGCAAGCCTTAAAATATCACAAATGATAAAGGACGAACCCTTTTTGCCCGTCCCCAATACTGAGGGCGAAAGTCATATAGCCCTGTTATCCGGCGGAAGCTTTGCCAACAGGATACTATTTGGAAGCCTAAGAAGGTCCATGGAAGAGAAGGGATTTATAGTATTTGGAAACAATCTGGTCCCTCCGGGAGATGGGGGACTGGCCCTTGGACAGCTATATCTGTCCGAATACACACACAAAAACGAAAGCAGGAAATAATATGTGCGTAGCAGCAACAGGAACAGTGATCGAGGTTGGAGATAAAACAGCAAGAGTAAGCTTCAATGGCAATGAAGTCATTGCCAGAAGCGGGCTGGTAGATGTGACACCGGGAGACAAAGTCCTGGTACATGCAGGTTGTATCCTGCAGAAGGTATCTGAAGATGAAGCCAAAGAAATAGAAAGCATCATGGAGCTGTTAGAATCATGAATATTGGAGATATCGCAGAATATCTAAAAAATTATGACGGCCCTGATATGAACATCATGGAGGTCTGCGGGAGCCACACGGGAGCAATAGCCAAAAATGGCATCCCCGGCATGTTATCTCCCAAAATCCATCTCATATCAGGTCCCGGCTGCCCTGTATGTGTTACTACCTCTGCATATGTAGACCGCTTGATAGAGCTGTCCAAAGACCCGCATAACTGTATCATTACTTTTGGAGATCTGATCAGGGTCCCTGGGAGCGGTGAAAGCCTGTCCATAGCGGCAGGCAAGGGAGCCAGGGTCAAAATGGTATACAGTCCCATGGATATACTGGACCTGGCCCGCAATGACAAGGACAGCAATTATATCTTTGCCGCTGTGGGATTTGAAACCACAATGCCTGTATATGCCCTTATGATGCAGGCAGTTATGGAAGAGGGTATAGAGAATGTCAGACTCTTGACAGCCCTCAAGACTATGCCGGAAGTAATAGGATGGCTTATGGAAAACGATGCCCCTGTAGATGGATTTTTGGCCCCCGGCCATGTAAGCGTTGTCACAGGCTCTAATTGCTTTGATAAAATAGCCGCTCGCTACTCTATACCCTTTGGAGTTGCAGGCTTTACTGCCAGGCAGATCCTTGTAGCCCTTTGCGGTATAGTCAAGGCACGGGGAGAAGGAAAGGTCATAAATTTCTACCCATCCGTAGTAAATCCCGATGGAAATGAAAAAGCTCTGGCTCTGATCGATAAATACTTTGAAAAAGCCGATGCTGCATGGCGGGGAATAGGAGTAGTCAAAGGTTCAGGCCGCGTACTCAGGAAGGAATACTCCAGGTTTGATGCCGGCAGCTACGATCTTACAGGCGATGCCAAGATCAATAAAGCATGCTGCTGTGACCGTGTACTTATGGGAAGGCTAAGGCCCTATGAATGCCCCTTATTTGGCACTGTCTGCACCCCTACCAGTCCCCAAGGAGCATGCATGGTATCCACCGAAGGTGGATGCTACAGCTATTATGCCAATAACAGAAGAGATTAATAATACAATAGAAGGATCATTATGACAGACAAGCTTATTACCATGGCCCACGGAAGCGGAGGTCGCTCAACAGGAGAACTTATTAAAGAAGTATTTGCCCAGGCCTTTGATAATCCGGTACTGGACCAGATGGAAGACAGCGCCGTTGTGGATGGCGCAGGCAAAATAGCCATGACTACAGACAGCTTTGTGGTCACTCCTTCCGTATACAAAGGGGGAGACATAGGAAGACTATGTATATGCGGCACTGTCAATGACCTTCTGATGAGAGGTGCCCGTCCCAAATACATAACCTGCGGCTTTATCCTTGAAGAAGGGGCTGATATAGAGCTTCTCAAAAAGGTAGTAGCCTCAATGGCTGAAACTGCCAGGGAAGCCAGCGTCATCATCGTGGCAGGTGATACCAAGGTTGTAGAAGGAAAGGGCGAGATCTATATCAATACAGCGGGAGTCGGCTTTGTCGACGAGGGAGTTGATATTTCCTCTGCCAATGCGTGCCCGGGAGACCTTATTATCGTATCAGGTAATCTTGGAGATCATCATGCTGCTATTCTTTCAGAACGCATGAGCATAGCTACCAGTATCGAAAGCGACAATGCCCCTTTGACTGATATGACACTTAAGCTGATAGATAACGGTATCAGGATCCATACTTTGAGAGATATCACAAGAGGCGGACTGGGAACAGTAGCCAAAGAGCTGGCAGAAAGCTCCGGGACTGGCTTTGAAATAGAAGAAAACTCCATACCCGTCAACCCCATGGTCAAAGACTTCTGTGCGCTCCTGGGACTGGACCCCATCTATATGGGAAATGAGGGAAAGCTCCTTGCAATTGTTGACTCCGAAGATGCTGACAGAGCTCTGGAAATCATCAGAAATAGCAAATATGGAGAAAACGCCTGTATTGTAGGCCGCGTTTGTGCTGATCATCCCGGTCAGGTAGTGCTGAATACCGAAATTGGCGGCAAACGCTTCATTGATATCCTTCAGGGCCAGGGCCTTCCAAGGATCTGCTGATAAAAGTAGGATATATATGCATAATGAGCCATCCTGCGGTAATCTATCCCGCGATATCCAAAACTACATAGATAAGGGACTATATCCCTGGCATATGCCTGGTCACAAAAGGCAGCTATGGCCTGTGGCAAACCTTCCCTATGGCCACGATCTTACAGAGGTCACCGGGACGGATGACCTTCACAGACCGGAAGGCATTATTAAAAGCGCCCAGGAAAGGGCATCACAGCTCTTTGGCTCTGATGGATCATATTTTCTGGTGGGGGGCTCAACTGTGGGCAATCTCTCTGCAATATCTGCCCTGGCTCCCGCAGAAAGTGAGATCATAGCTGCAGGCAATAGCCACAAGTCAGTTTTTAACGCCATCATGCTCCGTGGATATACTGTCCACTGGATATGGCCAAAGCTTCATAGCCGTTTTGGGATATTCTCCAGCATCTCGCCGTCTGATCTTAAAGGATTGCTGAAAAAGTATCCAAAAAGCAAAGCAGTGATCATTACAAGTCCCAGTTATGAGGGTATCATATCCGATATAAAAAACCTGGCAGAAATCTGTCACAGACATAATATCCCTCTTATGGTTGACGAAGCCCATGGGAGCCACCTGGGCCTGGGAGACGATTACTGGCCCTCTTCCGCCATCATGCAGGGAGCGGACATAGCTGTGCAGAGCCTTCATAAGACATTACCATCACTTACCCAGACAGCCATACTTCACAGGAGGGGCAAACTGATAACGGATTATCAGATCAGGAGATGGCTGGATGTTTATGAGACCAGTTCTCCCTCCTACCTGCTCATGGAATCAATTGACGGATGCATAGACTATCTTCAGAAGCACAAAGAAGAGGCCTTTCGCCAATTAAGAAATAGCCTTACACTATTCCGTGGCAATATGAAAGAGCTTCACAATCTGGAGCTGTTTAGCGCAGATGATAGTGAGATCTACGACTATGATCCGTCCAAGCTCCTCATACGAAATCTTAGGGGCAGCGGACAAGAGCTTTCAAATATCATGCGTGATAAATACGGGCTTGAGACTGAATACAGTCTGGGCAGCAATGTCCTCCTGATATCAACAATTGCCGATGACGAAAAGGCCTTTGAGGAGCTATATAGTTACCTCAGGAGCATAGATGCCCTGCTTGATGGACCAAAGCTCCATACAAAGAGGCTGTCTGAAGATGATGGCGATATGACCGCCTTCCAGGCAGTGGAAGCTTTTTCCTCGAGAGAGGAGAGCCTATCAGAGCCCTCTCCCCTAACTGACAGCCTTCGCCAGTTCCCTATGACTATAGGAAAAGCTTTAGAAGCAGCGTCTGAGATTGTCAGCATAAGAGATGCCCTTGGCAGGATATCAGGCGAATATGTCTATGCTTATCCCCCGGGGATCCCCTTTATCATTCCAGGAGAACGTATAAACAGCAGCAGACTTGATATATTAGAAAACAGCCCTGACAGAGATAAGTTTATATATTCCTCTGAGACTGACCATGAGCGGCTTGACATGGGCACTGACAATAGTTATGATAAAAAGGACTGTGGATGTGATCACAGCATACGTGTTGTAAATATTGAAAGCGAGGATATGATATGAAGCACATTATGACTTTAGAGACACGCGATATGGTTGAGAGCGTAGAAAACGGCGGATGCGGCGAGTGCCAGACTTCTTGCCAGAGCGCTTGCAAGACAAGCTGCGGTATCGCTAACCAGGCTTGCGAGAATAATAAGGACTGATCTGTCCCGAAAACGATTACCAAGAAGGCCGGAACGCCGCCTGGCGTTTCGGTCTTTTTACGCATTACAGATAACGGATTGTAAAGGAGTATAAATGATCCACCAATATCAGATGAACGGATACAATATAGTGCTGGATGTCTTCAGCGGCAGCGTACATGTAACTGACCTTTTGGCATATGATGCCATCAGGGACTATGATGCTGCAAGAAAGAGCCTGAGCCTGACCGCAGCAGCTCCCGATTCTAAAGACAACAAGACCGGTACTATAGGAGAGGCTCTTCCCAAGGATAAGGTGGCAGAGCTTATAGAGAAGATCTCTTCAGAGCATCCGGAGTCTTCCAAAGATGATATCAGAGATGTTTTTGATGATATAGAGGAACTGATAGCTGCAGGCAAGCTCTTTTCCGAGGATGTGTTCAGAAACACTTCCTTTGAGCTTAAGAAGAGAAATCCTGTGGTAAAGGCTCTATGCCTACTGGTAGCTCATACCTGTAACCTTAACTGCTCATATTGTTTTGCAGCTCAAGGCAAATTCAAGGGCGACAGCGGACTTATGAGCTTTGAGACCGGGAAGAGAGCTCTGGACTATCTGGTTGAGCACTCAGGAAGTAGAAGAAACCTTGAAGTAGACTTTTTTGGCGGCGAACCTCTTGTGAATTTTCAAGTTTGCAAGGATCTGGTTGCCTATGCAAGGTCCATAGAGAAAGAGCATAATAAGAATTTCAGGTTTACCCTTACCACAAACGGAATCGGTATCACTGACGAGGTCATTGAATGGGCCAATAAGGAATGCTACAACGTTGTATTGTCCCTTGATGGCAGAAAAGAAGTCAATGACAGATTCCGCGTAGACTTGGCAGGAAATGGAAGCTACGACAGGATCGTACCAAAGTTCCAGAAGCTGGTAGAGTCCAGAGGCGGCCAGGGATACTATATGAGGGGGACCTATACCCACTTTAATACAGACTTTACCAAGGATATTTTCCATATGGCAGATGACCTTGGCTTTACGGAGCTTAGTATGGAGCCTGTTGTTACAGATCCTTCAAGCCCCTCTGCTCTTACACAGGAAGACCTTCCGATCCTCAAGGAGCAGTATGAGATCCTGGCCAGGGATATGATCAGAAGAAAGAAGGATGGCAAGCCCATCACATTCTATCATTACATGATCGATCTCCAGCATGGTCCCTGCATCTATAAGAGAGTATCAGGCTGCGGATCGGGAACAGAGTACATGGCTGTCACTGCTTGGGGAGATCTCTATCCCTGCCATCAGTTTGTAGGTGATGAAGACTATAAGCTGGGTAATATCTGGGACGGCGTGACCAACACAGAGCTTAGAGACGAGTTTAAGCTCTGCAATGTTTATTCCAGGCCTGAATGCAAGGACTGCTGGGCCCGCATGTACTGTGCAGGAGGCTGCAGTGCCAATGCACTTCATGCAACCGGCGATATTCATGGCAGCTATGAGTATGGCTGTGAGCTCTTCAAGAAGAGAATAGAATGCGCTCTCATGATGAAAGCAGCAGACGGAAGTTTATAAAGAACTAAAACGGTGACCGCATATCCCAAGGTCCTATTATCACAATAATGTGACGAGGATACGATTAGCGGTCACCGTTTTAAATATCCGACATTTAGGAAACGGACTCTTGCCGGGGGTTATCTGCCCCGGTACAAAAACCGATATCTTAACATAAGGATCAGAGAAGCTTTGCCCTGAGGTCTTCACCAGACATAGTAGTAAGATATGCCGGAGGAACATCAAGAACCGTGATACATCCTTTTCTTCCCTCATCCGCAAATCTTTTGACTGCCCTTGCATAAGCTACCAGTACGCTTGTAGTAAATTCCGGATTGGAATCAAGCTTTAAGCTATACTCAATAACATGCTTGTGCTCGCCATGCTCTCCTGTACGGCCGCTCCTGAAAACAAAACCGCCGTGAGCCAGACCTGAGTGATCACGATTAAATGTCTCTTCATCAATAAAGTGAACGGTGGTATTATAGTCAGCAAAGTAGTTGGGCATCTCGCAGATCTCTTTTTCAATGCGAGCTGTATCCTCTCCCTCAGCTGCTACAACAAATACTTCTCTGGTATGCTTCTCGCGAGTAGTAAGCTCAGGACATTCGCCTGAACGAACTGCTTCAATAGCAGAATCAACTGGAATAGTGTACTGCTTGGCATTCTTAACGCCCTTGATACGTCTTACAGCGTCTGAATGACCCTGGCTTACACCTTTGCCCCAAAAAGTATAATCCTTGCCATCAGGCAGGATAGCATTGGCATATACTCTGTTAAGAGAGAAAAGACCCGGATCCCATCCGCAGGATATAAGACCTACATGGCCCCCTTCCTTAGCCGCCTTGTCAACATTTGCAAAATGCTCAGGGATGCGTGCATGAGTATCAAAACTGTCAACAACATTAAACATAGATGCAAACTCAGGAGTCTGAACAGGAAGATCAGTTGCGCTTCCTCCGCAGATCATCATGACATCTATCTTACCTGCGTATTCGGAAATACGATCCATGGACAGAACAGGTACATTCTCAGATATGATCTTTACCTGAGAAGGATCTCTTCTGGTAAATACGGCAGCAAGCTCCATATCTTCTGCAGCTCTTACTGCCAGTTCCACGCCGCGGCCCAGGTTACCGTAGCCGATAATACCGATTTGTGTTTTCATTGCTTACCTCCAAACTACTTCACTACAGTGAAGTGATAGCATGAGTATATTATAGATAAAAGGATTTTTGACTGCAATAAAAAGCGTGAAAAAAGACTGGGGAAAATAAATGCCTGAAAAAAGCGAAAAGATCAATAATTCAATGATGATCAGGATCATGGTAATCTTCACAATGATTCTGTGTATCATTGCGTCCTTGGTTGACTTTATAAATCTGTCCAAACAGCATAACGGAAGCCGTGACTTTAGCAGCGGCTGGCAGCTGGAGATCAATCATAATGACTATGGCACTGTTGATCTGGACGAATACTCTTTTACAGATATATCCCGCAAATCCAATATCAGCCTGAAAAACAAGATCCCCACAGGAATACCAACTTTTGCCGTGGTATCTTTTCCTTTGCCCATTAGCGCAATAGACGTATATGTCAACAATAAGCTGGTCTACAGCTATGGTTCTGAACTATTTAACAAAAACAAACTGGTAGGCACCGGTCTTCACTTCATACCCCTTCCTCAAAACAGCGCCGGTAAGAATATCTGGATCGTAATCAGGCCCTCTAAGGACAATGCTTTCTCAGTCCTTGAGAACGTTTCCATCATTTCTACCGATCAGGTCTACAGTCAATTTCTCAAAGCCAATTCTCTTCGTTTTTGTGTGTCCATATTTCTGATCGTATTTGGTCTGCTCTTTATTATAGTAGGCCTGGGACTTACCTTATATCAAAAGAAATTAAGCAGTGTTATCCATGTTGGTATAACCTGCAGCGCCATAGGGACTTGGGCTATGACAACTGCCAAACTCATGCAGGTCCTACAGCCCAATATGCTTGAAAATACCATACTTGAATATATCAGTCTCTATGTAGCACCTACTGCTTTTGGATTTTTCCTGCTCAGCACATGGAAAAGCAATTATACCTGGCGTTATAAATTAATGAGATTTATTACCTACGCCCTCCTGATATTCGATATAGGAGCAATTGTATTGCAGCTTGACAATTCATGCCATTTGCCCTATTTGCTGACACCTTTCCATATTTTGACATTAATCTTCGGTATTTCTGCGGTACTGTTTGTTCGCAAACCTAAGGGTGAAGTAGGAGACAGCGAACACGCCCTTCAGATAGGCGTCAAAGCCCTTGTTTTCTCAGGCGCACTTGATATAATCAGATACATAGTGTCCAAAGGGATTTTCCACAAGAATGCAGGTTTTTCGTCCTCATTTATTCCCTATGGAGTATTTGTCATGCTGGTAATGCTCATTATCAGTTACTATCTGGAGATCTACAGGATCATCTCAATAGAGTTTGAGAAAAATACCTATGAGAAAATGGCCTTTACTGATCAGCTGACGGGACTGGGCAACAGAACTATGGCTGATAAAGACTTTATGGAGTATGAAAATACCAAGATGCCGTACTCCATAATCGCAATGGATCTTAATAATCTAAAAATAGTCAATGACACCCTTGGACACAATGTGGGCGATAACCTATTATGCGCTTTTTCTGAGATCCTTAGAGAAGCCTTTGAGCCCATAGGCAAGATCTACCGTTTCGGTGGCGACGAATTCACGATCCTGATAAATAGTGAGTTTCGAGGAAAAGAAAAAGAACATATCAACAAAATGATAGAGCTCGAAAAGGAGATAAGCAAGGAGCAGCCTTTTGTCATAGATTCGGCTTATGGCATCGCAGACTGCATGGAGATCGACAATGGAAACTGCGCTCCAATCGAAATATACAAGCTTGCTGACAGAAGAATGTATGATATGAAGCTTGCCAGCAAAAATCAAAGATAATGAGGGGATAAAATAAAAATGTCCGGTTTGTTAAAATATTTGAAGGCCTATAAAGTAGAAGCCTTCCTTGCTCCTATGCTCAAGCTCCTTGAAGTGTGCTTTGAGCTTGCGGTGCCTCTTGTAATGGCGTCGATCATAGACGAAGGAATAGGGTCTGGTAACAGCGCATATGTGCTGAAAATGGGTCTTCTTCTTGTCATTCTTGGAATCCTGGGTCTTGCAGCAGCTGCTACCGCCCAGTTTTTTTCTGCCAAAGCAGCAGTAGGCTTTGGCACAGGTGTGCGTCATGCTCTCTTTGAACATATCGGGAAGCTGTCCTTTGGACAGGTAGACCAACTGGGAACAGACACTCTCATCGGCAGAATAACAGGAGACATCAATGAAGTCCAGGGCGGGGTCAATATGTTCCTGCGTCTCTTTATGAGATCTCCCTTTGTGGTTTTCGGAGCCATGATAATGGCTTTTACTGTAGATCCTTCATCTGCAGTGATCTTTGTTATCATCATCCCGCTCCTGGC
The DNA here is from genome assembly GCF_000424585.1 of Butyrivibrio sp. MC2013. Classification (GTDB taxonomy): domain Bacteria; phylum Bacillota; class Clostridia; order Lachnospirales; family Lachnospiraceae; genus Butyrivibrio. Next base: position 44,668 of record NZ_AUKE01000012.1, on the reverse strand, counting down.
CATTGTAGTATTCTCTATTCTCCTTATCACAATCCCTTTATATAAAAAGGTACAAAGTCGCCTGGACAAAGTGCTAACAAGAGTCAGGGAGAATCTTACAGGTGTAAGGGTCATCAGAGCCTTTGGTAAGGAACCAAGCGAAAAGGACAGCTTTGAGGAAGACAATGCCCTTCTGATAAAGCTTGAGCTCTTCACAGGAAGGATATCAGCATTACTCAATCCCCTGACCTTCATAATGATCAATATAGCCATCATATTCCTCTTAAGCAGAGGAGCAGTCAGGATCGATAGCGGGCTACTCAGCACCGGTCAGCTGGTCGCTCTGGTCAATTACATGTCGCAGATACTGGTAGAGCTGGTCAAACTGGCCAATCTGATCATACAGATCACAAGAGCTCTGGCCTGTGCCCAGCGAATAAATGATGTGCTGCAGATAGCACCTGAAATGACATACGGCAATATTGATACAGCAGATAACAAGGCCGCATATGCAGTAGAATTCAGAAATGTGTCCCTTGCCTATAACAATGACCAGGAAGATGTCCTGGAAAATATAGATATACAGGTCAAAAAGGGCGAGACAATAGGAATCATAGGCGGTACAGGAAGCGGCAAATCTTCACTTATAAGCCTTATTCCCCGTTTCTATGATGCTTCGGCCGGCGAAGTCATGGTCTTTGGCCACAATGTCAAAGACTATAATTTAGACAGCCTAAGGGAAATGATAGGAGTGGTTCTTCAAAAAGCCAGGCTTTTCAAAGGCACTATTGCAGAAAACCTAAGCTGGGGCCTTGATAACGCAGATGAAGATGATATGAGAGCAGCTCTTTCTACCGCTCAGGCCCTGGACTTTGTAGAGCAAAAAGAGGGCAGGCTAGGTTACAGACTGGAGCAAAATGCAGGAAACCTCTCCGGAGGCCAAAAGCAGCGTCTCTCCATTGCAAGAGCGCTGATAAGAAAGCCAAGAATATTGATACTGGATGATAGCGCTTCTGCGCTGGATTATGCTACTGATGCCAGACTAAGACAGTCCATTGCTGCCATGGATCCTGACATCACCACCTTTATCGTGTCCCAGAGAGCTGCTTCAGTCATTAATGCAGACCAGATAATCGTATTGGACGATGGCAGGATCTGCGGCAAGGGTACCCATGATGAGCTGCTGTCTTCATGCGAAGTATATCAGGAGATTTATTACTCTCAGTTTCCCAAAGGAGAAAGCTGATGAAAGACAATAAAAAAGGAGAGTTTTCCAGATACAGGACCCTCCTTAGAGTATATTCATATATAGGTAAATACAGGATTTTCCTCTTTATATCATTACTACTGGCACTGATATCAGTACTGCTTGGCCTTATGGTACCCAGGCTGATAGGCATGGCAGTGGATGGCATGACAGGCAAAGGAGCTGTGGACTTTGCCAGAGTCAGACAGGCTCTAATGCTGATCCTCTCCTGCATACTTATATCCGGTGTCTGCCAATGGCTTATGAGCCTGTGTAATAACAGACTGGCGGACAGCATGGTGAGGGATATCCGCATAGAAGCCTTTAAGAAGATCCAGGAGCTTCCCCTGTCTTATCTTGACAGTCACTCCCACGGAGAGATTGAGAGCAGGATAATAACAGATACCAATCAGATATCCGCCGGACTTCTCATGGGATTCACACAGCTTTTCTCAGGTATTATCACCATCACAGGTACTCTGATCTTTATGCTTTTAGTAAGCGTACCTGTTGCTCTTGCAGTTGTTATATTGACACCATTGTCTTTTTTTGTGGCAGGCTTTATTGCAAAGCGTACCTTTAACCTCTTCAAGGACCAGTCTTCCATACGAGCAGAACAGACCGGACTGATTGCCGAAATGATAGAAGGCCATCACGTAGTATCTGCATATGGCAGGCAAAAAAAGGTATGTGATTATTTTGACAGGATCAATGAGAAGCTGGGACAGGTATCACTTAAAGCTACCTTTATTTCATCACTGACCAATCCTTCTACCAGATTCATCAACGGTCTGATATATGCGGGAGTAGGTGTAAGTGGAGGCCTCCTGGTTATAAGAGGCAGGATGTCTATTGGTCAGCTCTCAGCATTTTTGAGCTATGCCAATCAGTACACCAAGCCCTTTAATGAGATCTCAGGTGTTGTTACAGAGCTGCAGAACGCTATAGCCTGTGCAGCGGCTGTATTCTCATTTATTGACGAGACTCCTCAGACATGCGACAAGGCAGATGCAATATCTGAACCTGATGTACAGGGCCGATTTGATATTGAGAATGTATCCTTCTCTTATACAAGTGACAGATCACTTATCGAGAATCTAAGTCTCCATGTAGAGCCTGGCCAGACCATAGCAATAGTAGGTCCCACAGGCTGTGGCAAGACTACACTTATCAATCTCCTTATGAGATTCTATGATGTAGATAAAGGCTCCATATATCTTGATAACACAGATATCAGGGATTATACGAGACATGCACTGAGAACTTCTTACGGCATGGTACTTCAGGAGACCTGGCTCAAATCTGCCAGTATCAGAGAGAATATCACTATGGCCAATCCCGATATCAGCGAAGAGGAGATGATAAGGATTGCCAAAATGGCCCATATACATTCCTTTGTCAAACGTCTGCCACAGGGCTATGATACTGTAATAAACGGAGGCGGAGACGAATTGTCTCAAGGACAAAAGCAGCTGCTATGCATAGCCAGAGTGATGATGCAGATACCCTCTGTCATGATATTGGACGAAGCCACTTCATCCATAGATACGAGAACTGAGATGAAAATCCAGGACGCTTTTGCACACATGATGAAGGGCAGGACCAGCTTTATCGTAGCTCACAGACTCAGCACCATAAGAGATGCCGATATCATTCTGGTGATGAAAGACGGTAATATCATTGAACAAGGCAATCATAAGAGTCTGATGAATGACAAAGGCTTCTATTACCAGCTTTATCAGAGTCAGTTTGTGATGCAATAGGAAAATCTATTATCCTTCCACCGGTTTCTTTTTCATTATAGTTGATATAGTAGTAAGGGATGGCCGACTCGCCCAGAGCATATATATCCCTGGCCAGATCTCTTTCGTCCATCATATCCAGATCATCTTCGCTGTAATCAAGGGCGGCGCTCACTACATCTTCTACGGCGCCGCCCAGATACAGATTCTGGGCTATAGCGCCTGCCAGTGCTCTTTTCCCTATCTCGCAGAAGTCCATGGACACGTCTTTAAGACTGCCAAAATAATTCCTGACCCTGTTTTTATAGCTATTATAGACCTCTTCCCTCGACTCTCTGGAGATAAATATGATATCAAAGCCTTCGGGAAGGCATCCATCCACTCCATATCTGGATGAATCTCCAAGATAGATATGGTAATCTCTGCTAGCTTTAACACCTATGCCGGATATTGCAGAAAGATAATCAAATAATCTCATATAGCGCACTCCTTATCTATTACCTGTCTTACAAGCTGATGATAATAGACAAGGTGTACAATAAAAATACCAGCTCATGAGGATCAGAACAACCACGCAGGTTATGATTATGAGCTTTCTGGTCACGCCGATCTTACGTACTTTCATCAGATCCTCCAATCTAAAGATATATGAGTGTTTATGTAGCAAAAGTAGTTAGCTCTTTTACAAAGCGTTTTATAGAATCCGCAAAATCACCTGCTCTTTGTATATCAGCTAAATTCATAGAGCGAAAAACTATTAAATTATTTTATAAACAGGGCTATTGACTCTTTTGAGAATATAGAGTAAATTGACATTATCACGGAAAACGTTTTCCAAAAGGAGCATTAAAATGAATCTAAGTGCAATATATCACAGAATGTCAGAGCAGTACTGTTATCCCCTGGATGAAGACAGACTGATCATCAATATCAAGACGGGCTATGACGCCGACAAAGTCTATATCATACACGGCGATCCCTACGAAGCCGGCATCATGGGCGGCAATGAAGCCTGGAGCGGCCAGAGAGAAGAGATCTGCTTTAAGAAGAGACTAAAGAACCACATCTGGTGGACCACTACTCTTAAGCCCAAATATAAGAGATGCAAATACTTCTTCGAGATCCATTCTAAAGATGAGATAGTCTATATGTTTGAAGACGGCTTCTACAACGACGAAGAGATGCATCACGAAGGCAAGTCCCTTTCTTACTTTATAATGCCCTGGATGAACCCTGCTGATGTATGCAAGACACCTGCATGGGTTAATGACACGGTATGGTACCAGATCTTTCCGGAGAGATTCTGCAACGGTGATAAGAGTCTGGATCCTGAGAATGTCCTTCCCTGGCAGAGCGGCAAGGTGGGCTTTAAAGACTATTACGGCGGAGATATCCGTGGCATCAGAGATAAAATTCCTTACCTCAAGGAACTGGGAATCAATGGAATATACTTAAATCCTGTATTTGAGTCAAAGAGTAACCACAAATACAACACGAGGGATTATAAAAAAGTAGATCCTCATTTTGGCAGCAACGAAGACCTGAGAGCCCTGGTGGATGAAGCCCACGCAGCAGGAATAAGGGTAATGCTTGATGCAGTCTTTAACCACAGCGGATACGACCATCCCTTCTGGCTAAACGTCATGGAAAAGGGGCAGTCTTCAGAATATGCAGACTGGTATATGGTCAATAAGTGGCCTATAGAGCAGGGTAGAGATACCAGAGATGGCAGATACTATTCCTTTGCCTTTGCAGAATATATGCCTAAGCTCAACACCAGTAATCCTCAGGTTCAGGATTATCTGCTGGATATCATCAGATTTTGGATTGATACTTTTGATATAGACGGCCTTAGATTTGACGTAGGCAACGAGATATCCCATTCATTCCTCAAGGCTGTTAGATATATGACAAGGCGTATGAAGGATGACTTTTACCTTCTGGGCGAAGTATGGCATGACTCCATATCATGGCTCCTTGGCGATGAATACGATTCTGTAATGAACTATCCCCTTTCCACTGCAATAGCAGATTTCTGGATCTACAAAAACAGAGGAAGAGAGAGTTTTGAATATGACATCAACAGATGCTTTACCATGTATTACTCCCAGGTAAATGACGTGCTGTTCAACCTGCTGGATTCTCACGATACAAACAGACTCCTTGATAAGGCCGGACATGATATAGATATCTTTTATCAGCAGCTGGCTGTACTATTTACCATGCCCGGAAGCCCATGTATTTACTACGGTACGGAAGTAGCTATGGACGGAGCCCATGATCCGGATTGCAGAAGATGCATGCCCTGGGATGAGATAGCCGCAGGTCTTAAGGATGGGGAAATCTCTGAAATGAAAAAGCTTATCAGTATGAGAAAGACTCTTCCCTCATGCAAGAGCAGAAACTTCCACTTCCCTAATGATGTTCCGGAGAAACGTGTTATTTCCTATATAAAGCCAGATGAAAGAGAAGAGCTCCACGTATATCTTAACTGTGAGAAGAAAGCCGTTGCCATCATCCCTGACAAAGATGCAGAAGTTATATATTCCCGTAAGTGGGACCAAAAAGGCCAGCTTGGTGCAAGCGGTATACTTATCACTCGTAAAGCTCATTAAACAGATGACCACACAGCGGCTCATAGATAGCAATAAGCATAAATAAATGTATAAAATATAGCGGTGATACTTGTATATTTTTAATACTGTAAGTATAATATTGAATCAGATTATCTTTATTACGACTATAATGCTGCTTTATAATGGACATTTCTATTGAAAATGGAAGCAAATGTGCGATAATTAAACAAGTAGCATGTAGCTTAAGTAGTTTATGAATATACAAAAAGGAGTATACACAATGAATTATGAAGAGCTTGTAGCACAGTTAAAGACAAATTATGGCAAACTTGATGCATCCAAGGTTACCGAACACGTAGCCATTCAGTTTAATATCGAGGGTGAAGGCGAAGGTGCGTTGTACGTTGAATTTACAGACGGAAGCGTAAATGTACAGCCTTACGAATATTTTGATAATGATGCGATCCTTACAACATCTGCTGATATGGCCATCAAGCTGTCCGAAAAGAAGGCTGACCTGAAGGAAAGCTATGATAACGAGACAGTTAAGGTATGGGGAGATCTGGACAAGATTCTCTTCGTATATAGCCAGTTAGAACTTCCTGCAGCCAAGGCGCCTGCGAAGAAAGCACCCACAAAGAAGGCTGCAACTGCAAAGAAGACTACTGCAGCTGCTAAAACTGCTGAAAAGAAGGCACCTGCAAAGAAGGCGACCTCCACAAGCAAGAAAACTACTGCAAAAAAGGCACCTGCAAAGAAGGAAACCGCTGTAATATCTAAGTAATTTCACTATTAATTGCTCGAAACTGGCGTAAAATGAGTATTTTCGCTTGTTAAATCCTCGAAAATGGCGTAAAATAGAGGATGTTAGTTTATAAAATAATCCAAACGGAGGAAAACACAATGAACAAGAGTGAATTAGTTGATGCAATCGCAAAGGAGACAGGTCTTTCCAAGAAAGATTCTGATGCAGCAGTAAAGGCTTTCGTTGATACTGTTACAAAGGCTCTGAAGAAGAAGGATAAGGTTCAGCTGGTTGGTTTCGGTACATTCGAAACAGCTAAGAGAGCAGCTAGAACAGGTCGCAATCCTCAGACTGGCAAGGAGATCAAGATCTCTGCATCTGTAGCTCCTAAGTTCAAGGCTGGTAAGGCCCTGAAGGATGCTGTTAACAAGAAATAATTAAGCATTATCGGTCAGGTAGAAGTTTTCTTCTACCTGATTTTTTATTTGTTTTCTGTTCCAGACCATAAACCAATCCGGCAAATAGCCCCAGCGGCATTAGTCAGTCCAAATGGTCTATTTGCATACATTCCAGAGATTCTTATAATAAAATCTACTAACATCAACCTGCAACCATATCAAAGAGCGAATACTGCTCATAATCCTTGGCTGTCTCAATATCAAATAAAGCATCCGTATCCATATCATCATCCAGATTCTTAGCAGCAGTAGCTGCTGGAGATATGTTATCATCCAAAGCTGCTGCGACCTCTTCAGGAGCTGTATCCGCAGCAGCAACCACAGTCTCTTCTGATACAGCAAGTTCTAGATCATCCACTGTATCGGTATTATCTATAGAAGAAACGCCTGCAGCAACCTTCCTGATACCCCAGGAATTGTGATAGCCCAGCTTATCCATGGTCTTACGAATCTCTTTGATGTCAGTTGCTGTATAGGATACCATATCTATATAAAGTATACCGTCTGTATCATGCACTTTATAGCCATTATTCTTAAGTGCAGTTAACGCCTCTGTTTTATTCACTTTTCTCCCCCTCCTTAGGTAAATCCGTTTGCTGTGGCCTCGCTCCAAATGCCTCTGGGCCGCCCTCTTTTCGACACCATTTTATCACGTTTGGCATAAATATTGAAGTCATTAAGCTCTTTTCTGATACAAAGCCCGAAAACAGTGGGATTTTTGAAAAAAAGCCTTGAAAATCGGCTTAAAATCGGCAATTTATGTTGCATCATTTCGTATATTGCGATAGAATAAACTTGTTTGAGAGGCATAGCCTCATTCACGTACAGTTTATCAAATCAATCCTAAAGTGGAGGGAACAAAATGAACAAGAGTGAATTAGTTGATGCAATCGCAAAGGAAACAGGTCTTTCCAAGAAAGATTCAGATGCAGCAGTAAAGGCTTTCGTTGATACTGTTACAAAGGCTCTGAAGAAGAAGGACAAGGTTCAGCTGGTTGGTTTCGGTACATTCGAGACAGTTAAGAGAGCAGCTAGAAAGGGTAAGAACCCTCAGACAGGCGCAGAGATCAAGATCGCTGCTTCTACAGCTCCTAAGTTCAAGGCTGGTAAGGCTCTGAAGGACGCTGTTAACAAGAAATAATTGAATTAGTATAATTATTGGCCGGACAAAAGTTCTCTTTTGTCCGGTTTTTTTATTTTCTAAAATTCAGAAACCATTTGAAATGGAAAAGTTTCTTGCACGCTATATAAGCATTATTATATGGAAACTATATAACTTTTTGAAAATAAAAACGTTTTTTCGTAAATTTATCAAAAATAATTGTTTTATCGTATAGAGATATGTGTTATTCTAGATGTACACCTTCTTTATCTAAAGGTATACATGCCGAATGTTTTTTGAAAGGGTTTTAAACAAGATAACGAAGCAGCACATTGACCAACGGAGGTGAACACTATGGCAATAGATGTTCAGATGGGGTACAACGCTAGGAGAGCGGCAGCTGTATACGGTAAACCTTCAGTGAAATCGGCAACAGAAACAGTTGTATCTTCAAGCAAATTAGCAAAAGCAAACGTAGGCGCGATCAGAATCCATGATGCAAATCGCGCTGAGAGCTTCGCAAGACTGGTTTCCACTTCCATATGCAATCAATTCAATGCGTATACGAAAGCAAATAACAACACTCTTTGGGGAACTGTTTCGGGCGGCAAATTTACGATTGATAAATCTGCCAAGAATCAAGCCAAAAGAGATGTCGCAAGCGGTGGATACTGGAGCTGCGAAGAGACTTCAGACAGACTCTTTGATTATGCTCTTACCATGGCAGAGCATAATCCTGCAATGCTCATAGATTTTTCAAATGCAGCATCTACAGGATTTGAGCAAGCAAAGAGCTCTATCAAGGATGATCTGCCCGGACTATGCAGTGATACTCTTGAGGCGTTAAAGCAAAAATTCGAAGAACGCATTTCTTCTTTTGACAGTGTGAGGGTCATGAGCTGATGGCCACCAAAGCTAGCACAAGGACTATTAAAGCCAAAAATAAGCCGCCGAAAATGATGGTAGTGATACTATCCTTTACGGCGGCTTTTTATGCCTTAACATGGCTATCAGAAGATTTTGCAGACTTCTATACCAATAATATATTCCCTTATGTCACATTTCCCCTGCTCATGATATCTAAAAGTCTCCCCTTTTCTCTTGGTGAGCTAATGATAATAGCAAGTCTCGTTCTTATTGCTATTGACCTGCTCCTTTTCATCATACTGATCGTCCCGCCGCTAAGAAAAGGATCTAAGTCAATAAGGAGCTTTTTTTACAGCTTTACAGCATGGATCCTGGTCACCGTGATACTTATAATGAACCTCAACTGCTTTGCACTCTATCACGCAAAGCCTTTGTCTTGCCCGGAATCATACTCTGTAGAAGAACTTACGGCACTTAGAAATGATATAGTGGAGCACTGCAATAAGCTAAGCGGGGAGATAGCAAGGGACGAAGACGGCAAGCCCCTGTTTAAGGGTGATATGAAGGCCATGGCAGGAGAAGCACTTGTAAGCCTGGCCGAGCAAAATGAGATATTTACTCATATTTCATCATGGCAAACAAAGCCAAAAGGGCTGTTTTTCTCAGGATTTATAAGTCAGCAAAACATGCAGGGTTATTATTTCCCCTTTTCCATGGAAGCCAACTATAATACCGTAATGAACAGGCTGCGACTGCCCTTTACAATGTGTCACGAGCTAGGCCATACAAATGGTTATATCCTGGAGGATGAGGCCAATCTCATAGCTTTCCTGGCCTGCATAGGATCAGATGACGAGTACTTCAGATACAGCGGATATTTGGGAGTGCTAAACTATGTCAACAACGAATACTATTATGCCGTAGGAGATGAAGAATATGCCCTGGCTCTTCCTATCAACCCACAGGTCAGGAAGGACAACGTGTTTCTAACTGATAATGACTGGGCCAAAGTCGAAGAAGGAGCCCTTCTTCCAACAGAATCTGTGAGGAAAGCAGCCGACCGCTTCGTCGATTCTACCCTCAAGATTAATGGGGTCAAAAGCGGGAAAATAAGTTATAATCATGTTGTGGCATTGCTTCTTGAGCATTATCCATATAGCAGAAATGAGGGTTAATTATTTGCCCGGGAAGGAAAATATGAATTATAAAGACAATTATCAGGAATGGCTGCAGCGTCTGCCCAAGGAAGATCCTCTTTATGCCGAGCTTGAGTCACTTGTAGACAATAAGGATGACAAAGAGTTAGAGGAAAGGTTTTACCAGAATCTCTCTTTCGGCACCGCAGGTCTTCGCGGCAAGATCGGCGTCGGCACCAACATGATGAACTATTATACAGTTGGCAGAGCGACCCAGGGAATAAGTGATTATATCTGTTCTAAAGGTGAAGAAGCCATGAAGAAGGGACTGATCATCGCTCACGATTGCAGGCACTTCTCCCCTGAATTCTCCAGATTTGCTGCATCAATATTTGCCGCAAACAATATAAAGGTATACGTTTTCCCGGATCTGAGACCCACTCCTGAGCTGGCATATATGATCAGGCGTCTGGGTACTGTATCCGGCATAAATATCACAGCGTCACATAATCCCAAAGACTACAACGGTTATAAAGCCTATTGGGAGGATGGATGCCAGGTAGGAAGCGAAGTGGCTGATGCTATGACCCAATGTATCGAAAAAGTGGACTACTTTACAGGCGTTAAAAAGGGCGATTTTGATCTGGCAGTAGAAGACGGTATGATCACCATACTGGGGCCGGAATATGACAGAGAATACCTGGACAGGATTGAAGCCCTTCAGATCCATTCCGGCGACGAACTGGATCTGTCTATACCACTTGTATATACACCTCTCAACGGCGCGGGGAGCATACCCTTTACACAGATGCTAAAGGACAGAGGCTTTACCAACTGGCATATAGTAGAAGAGCAAAAGGATCCTGATCCCGATTTCACAACAGTAGGCTATCCCAACCCCGAAGCTCCGGCAGCCTTTAAGCTCTCTGAAGAACTGGGACGCAAGGTGGGCGCAGAGCTCCTTATGGCTACAGACCCTGATTCTGACCGTTTCGCCATCGAGATCCTAAGCGAAGATGGAAGCTATGTTCCCCTTAACGGCAATCAGACAGGTTATCTTATTGTCAATTATCTGCTGGAAGGCCATGAAAGTGCAGGAACACTCCCGGCTAACGGCGCCATGGTCAAATCAATAGTTACATCTACCATGACCTCTGTTATGGCTGAAAAATACGGCGTTAAGATGTTCGAATCCCTGACAGGCTTTAAGAATATCTGCGGAAGGATCCCTTTCCTGGAAGAGCATGGCCTTGAATACATGTTTGGCTACGAGGAGTCCGTAGGTTATTCTGCATGCCCCGACTGCAGGGACAAGGACGGCATCAGCGCAGGAATGCTGGTAGCTGAAGCAGCAGCCTATTACAGAAAGAAGGGCATGAACCTCTGGCAGGTACTCATGAGTCTCTATGAGAAATACGGCTACTACGCTGAAGATGAGCCCAATCTGGTCCTGGAAGGACTGGAAGGCGCAAGGCGCATAGGAAGGATGATGGACTATATCAGATCCAATCCTCCAAAGACAATCGCAGACAGAGAAGTAGTGCGCATCATTGACTATAAAGACGGAGCAGAAGATATCAGAAATCCAGAGAACTTCATTCCCTCCTCCAATGTACTAAGGTACTTCCTGAAGGAGACAGATCCGTCGCTTACAGATTCTGATACCTGGTTTGCAGTCAGGCCTTCAGGTACAGAACCCAAGATCAAGTTCTATTTTTATACCAAACAGACTTCCAGGGAAAAAGCGCTTGCAGTTAACAAACAGATCAAGGACGAAGTCCTGGCCCTTATAGAGTCTGTTAAGTAATATGGTCAGATCTTGTCCATAAGGCTCTTGAATCCGTAGTGTTCAAAGGACTCCCTGAGCCTGTCTTTATCAATATTGATCGCCAGGTCATCCAAGCTCTTGTCCAGAGGATAATCCGTCCTTATGGTAGCCAGATCCTTGGACAGCCTGGCGATTTCTCTATTTTCGATCATTGCCTTTATAGGGCTCCTCGTTACGCCCAGTTCTTCTTTCCAACTGGCGGCCAGAGCCTTTTTGGCTTTTTCATCAGGGCACTCATCTATAGCCCTGTATATACCTTCAAGATCATCATACTTTGAAAGGAGAGGTGCTGCCGCACTGCTCACTCCCTTGACCCCGGGAATATTATCTGAGCTGTCTCCCACTATGCCTTTAAGATCCGGGATCTGATAAGGCCAGACACCATACTCAGCCCTGCAGATAAGAGGGCTTACTTCAACGGCCTTGTCCGGGATCTTGTAGGAATCCTTCCCGCTTATTACTTCTCCGCTATATCTTGTCATGATATCATCTGCCAGATCCTGCTTTGTCTGGATGAGCCATAACCTGGTATATTCGTTTACCAGCTGCAGATAATCATGGTCTTTGGTGATAATAAAGGTAGGGATCTCTTTTTCAAATCTTTTTGCAATAGTTCCTGCAATATCATCAGCCTCATAATCATCATCATAAAATACCGGTAAACCCGCATCCTCCAGGAGCTTTTCCATATTTACAAACTGCTCCTTTAAAGGCTCCGGAGTATCTCCTCTGTTAGCCTTATAATCGGCATACATATTTCTTCTGAAAGTGTCCCTGGACTTGTCAAAAGCAAAGGCTATATGACTGGGTCTTTGATCTTTAAAGATCTTCATCAGCGTCCTTAACATGGCAAACATAGCATTAGTAAACTCACCTTTGTCGTTATGCATTATCTTGTCATAATGGGTCTTTTTGACCTCAGGATCTTTTTCAAAGAGGATCTGTCTTGGAAGATTGCCATAATAAGAAGTAACAAGCATTGAACTACCATCTATTATGATCAATCTATTATTATCAGCCATCGCCTAGCCCTCCAAAGTATTTATTTGTATTTCATCTGATACATTCCTAATCCTATCATAAAAGAATAGCAAGGACATAATCTTTATTACAAATATCTGTAATGACTTATATTATTTGAACCGATATATTATCGGAGAATGATGCTCATAAATGTCACTATGAGCTTATAGTCATAGAGGAAACGAGATGGTCACTTTTCTGACGAGCAGTTTTCTGGACAACAGAAACGATGATTACGAAGGTCGCACGCCGATCCTGGACGATAACCAGTTCGTTCCCAGACTCAAGAAATACTGGCAAAAGTCTTCTAATCTTCTTATGATCGCAGGCCATCCTGAGCTTTACGAAGACTCAGATCGTGTACTAAAGAATCTGATCGATGCCTTCAAAATGGTAGAGATACCCGTACGTGAGGGCAAAGTGCTGGATGAGCGTAATGCGGATGATACATCAGATCTTATAAAATGGGCTGATGTTATTTTTGTTGCCAGTGGAAATGGTCTAAGACAAAACGAATTCCTTAATCGAAATAATATCAAAGAAGAGCTAAAGAATTTCCCCGGTATAGTCCTGACCTCAGGTACAGGAAGTGTTAATGCGGGCTCTAAGGCCTTTATGATCCCTGAGCTCACAGGAGAAGAGGTCAAGGAGGGCGAGTGCCGTTTCGTAGAAGGCCTGGGTCTTACTGACCTGTCGATGATCCCCAATGCAGATGCACTAAAAAAGAAAGTGTGCATGGACAAAAATGTCGTATATGACATAATCCTCCCTAGTAGCAAGGACAGAAAATTTGTTCTTATCAATGACGGCAGCTATTTTGTCGTGGACAGGACACAGCTGAGATTCTATGGAAGAGGGGAGATCATCGAAAACGGCGGTATCAGAAATATAGAGAATTATATAGGCAACAGGATCTGGGACAGCATCATGCAAAACGGTTATGAAGCTGTATACAGGATCAATGCTGATGATATGTCCATGGTGCAGTTCTATCTGGGAACTGTTTTCCGTCACAAGGAGCTGGGCGGACAGTTCATCAAATTCTACCCGGAGCTTATCAGTAAAATGATGGACTCCCTGGCTGTAGAAGAAGAGAAGAGCACCATGACTGCAGCTTTTGAATGGCCTATAGTATCCGAGGAAATATCCAAATATGGCACCTTTGCCAGGACTATGCATACCATCCTTCCAGAGGGAAGACGTGCCCTTATGGTCAGGATAGTAAAGCTGGATGAAGACGACAGCAGCTATATCCTGACAGTCAGAAATATCACAGAAACGCTGGACAGAGACTGGATGACAGATGTGTTCTCAAGAACAGGCTTCATGTCCCATGCGCAGCATATGATCACTGCCCTGGACCTCAGAGATGGCTATTCCATGGTATATACCAATATCCATGCCTTTAAGACCGTCAACGATATCTTTGGCGAAAGCTCCGGAGACCTGGTCATATTCCAGTCAGAGCATGCGATCCGCGAATGTCTGGATCCGCTCCTTGTAGGAAGATTAGAGAATGATCACTTTGTAGCTATCTGCAAGGATTCCATGCTCACTGAAGAGAATTTTACCAGGCTCTGCTACCAGACCTATGAAGAAGAGAGTAAAAAGTTTGAATTCTGTATATACTGTGGTATCTACAGCATCAAACGTTCGGATATATCCCTGGGTATCATGCTGGACAGAGCCAAAATGGCTGAAAAATCCATCAGGGAAGATCAGATGTGTCCTTATGCCTCCTATAACGAAAACATGAGGCAGTCATATGTGGCCCAACAGATACTCATAACTGATCTTAAGAATGCTATTGAAAACAGAGAGCTTATGCCCTTCTACCAGCCCATAGTAGACAGTAAAAGCGGCGAAGTAGTCAGTGCAGAAGCGCTTGTAAGATGGAACCATCATGATATGGGCATGGTCAGCCCCGGAATCTTCATCCCCGCTTTGGAAAAAAGCGGTAAGGTATCCCAGGTGGATAGATATATGCTGGAAAGGGTTGTGGAATTCCTGGCAGAGCAGCATAAAAGCGGCAGGAAGGTGGTTCCCTGCTCGGTCAACCTATCCAGAATGGACTTTTTTGATTCTGAAATGCTGCAAGCTGTGCCTGACATCCTAAGAGACTCTGGCATCCCTTTAGAGCTTATCAAGTTTGAGATAACAGAATCGGCTTACGCAGACCTGGAAAAAAATGCAACAATGATCCTGAACTCCTTTAGGCAGCACGGTATAAAGATACTCCTGGACGACTACGGAAGCGGAATGTCATCCATGTCTACACTGGAAAGCTATGAGTTTGATACCATTAAGCTGGATATGGGATTTATACGAAAGATAGGAAGGAGTTCCAAAGCAGAAGCCATCATCCGTTCCACCATCAGGTTGGCACATGAACTGGGCGAAGATACAGTAGCTGAAGGCGTAGAAAGTGTAGAACAGGTGGATTTCCTTAAGGATGCAGACTGCGATATGATACAGGGATATCATTTTTACAAGCCTATGTCGCAGGATGATTTTAGAAATGTTCTAAATGGATAAACCTCGCTCTATTTCTGTTAATAAAAAAATATAGTTTAAGCTTGCCATATCGCAATTTCGTCATTCGATAACTTATGAATACAGAGCCCTGCACGTTTTTCACAAGCCTGCAGGGCTCTATTTATCGTATTTTTCTCTTGGAACTGATCTATAGCTATAGTATAATTTAGAAAGATAAACTAAAAAAGGGAACTGCTTATAGCAGGATGGAGGGGAAAATGGCAAACAGCAAGAAACGTAACGTAATTGTTGGTCAGTCAGGCGGTCCTACGGCTGCGATCAACTCATCACTGGCAGGCGTGTACAGAACCGCGAAAGACCGTGGCTATAAAAAGATTTACGGTATGATTCACGGCGTACAGGGACTTCTTGAAGGCAGATACATCGACTTATCCGAGCATATCCAGTCCGGTCTGGACGCTGAGCTCTTAAAGAGAACACCCTCAGCTTATCTTGGATCCTGCAGATACAAGCTTCCCGGTATCAATGAGAACAAAGAGGTATACGAGAAGATCTTTGAGATCCTTGAAGATCTGGAGATTGACTGCTTTATCTACATCGGCGGCAATGACTCAATGGATACCATCAAGAAGCTCTCTGATTATGCTATCGTTACCGGCTCAGAGATCCGCTTTGTAGGATGCCCCAAGACAATTGATAATGACCTGGCCCTTACAGACCACACACCGGGATACGGCTCAGCAGCCAAGTATATCGGAACATCTGTTAAGGAGATCATCCGCGATGGATGGAGTCTGGAGACAGAGCACGGGCAGGTTGTAGTAGTAGAAGTAATGGGAAGGAATGCAGGCTGGCTCACAGGCGCAGCAGCTCTTTCAAAGGGTGAAGACTGTGACGGACCCGATGCTATCTATCTTCCCGAGCTTCCTTTTGATGTTAATGCATTTGTAGAGAAGGTAAAGGGACTCCTGACAACCAAGGCTTCTGTTGTAGTAGCTGTTTCCGAAGGAATCAAGACCTCAGACGGCAAGTACGTATGTGAGCTGGACAATGATCCTGATTACGTTGACGCATTTGGTCACAAGCAGCTGACAGGTACCGCAAGATATCTCTGCAACCTTCTCTCAAGAGAGATTGGCTGCAAGACAAGAGCTATTGAGCTTTCTACACTTCAGAGAGCAGCCAGCCACTGCGCATCCAGAGTAGATATCCTGGAGGCTTATGAGGTGGGAGGTGCTGCCATGAAGGCTGCAGATGAAGGCGACAGCGGCAAGATGGTTGTCATCAACCGCCTCTCCGACGATCCTTATCAGGCAGGAACAGAGGTCAAGGACGTACATAAGATAGCAAACGACGAGCGACTTGTTCCCAGAGACTGGATCACCAAAGACGGCACATATGTTACACAGGAGTTCATCACATACGTTCGTCCTCTTATCCAGGGCGATGTTGCTCCCATTATGGTAGATGGTATCCCGCGACATCTCTATCGCAAAGGCTACCAGGATCTTCTGTAATAGGTATTTAAAGCTTATCAACGGGCACTGCAGTGATTACTGCAGTGCCTTTTTTAGTATGTAGCCTTGTTTTACTGTATTTTTATACAAAGGGGTGTTATAATCTCTGACAGGGTTTACGCAAAGATTGTATTGCATTTAATCAGAAGAATCACTTATAGGAGGATAAAATGAAGCAGGAAACCAAATGTATTCAGGCAGGCTATACCCCGAAGAATGGTGAATCTCGTATGATCCCCATTGTTCAGAGTACAACCTTTAAATATGACAGCAGCGAAGATATGGGCAAGCTCTTCGATCTGGAGGCAAGCGGATATTTCTATACCCGTCTTCAGAATCCCACCAATGATTTTGTTGCAGCCAAGATCGCTGCCCTTGAAGGAGGCACTGCAGCTATGCTGACTTCTTCAGGCCAGGCTGCTTCATTTTTCTCTGTATTTAATCTGGCAGGAGCAGGAGATCATGTGATAGCATCTACAGCTATTTACGGCGGTACCTTCAACCTCTTTAACGTGACCATGAGAAAAATGGGCATCGACTTTACCTTTGTTGATCCCGATTGCTCAGACGAAGAGCTGGAAGCTGCATTCAAGCCTAACACTAAAGCTGTATTCGGTGAGACAATTGCCAATCCCGCATTGATCGTGCTGGATATTGAGCGCTTTGCTAAGGCTGCTCACGCTCACGGAGTACCCCTTATCATTGATAATACCTTTGCCACACCTATAGGCTGCAGACCCATTGAATGGGGCGCTGACATCGTAACACACTCCACCACCAAGTACATGGATGGTCACGATGCAACTGTAGGCGGCGCTATCATCGATGGCGGCAAGTTTGACTGGATGGCTCATGCAGACAAGTTCCCCGGACTGTGCACTCCTGACGAGTCCTATCACGGCATCACCTATGCTGAGAAATTCGGCAAGGAAGGTGCATACATCACCAAAGCTACCGCTCAGCTCATGCGCGATCTTGGTGCCATACCTTCACCCATGAACTGCTATATCCTTAACCTGGGCCTTGAATCCCTGGCAGTACGTATGGAGCGCCACATTTCCAACGCTCAGAAGGTTGCTGAATATCTTGAAGCATCCGATAAGATAGAGTGGGTAAATTATCCCGGCCTTCCCGGCAACAAGTACTACGAAAGAGCACAGAAATACCTTCCCAACGGTAGCTGCGGCGTAATATCCTTTGGCGTAAAGGGTGGCAGAAAAGCAGCAGAAGAGTTTATGGGACACCTTAAGGTAGCTATGATAGCTACTCACGTTGCAGATGCCCATACATGCGTGCTCCATCCCGCTTCATCAACTCACCGTCAGCTTACTGATGAAGAACTGATTGCGTGCGGAGTAGCTCCCGACCTTGTCAGATTCTCTGTAGGTATAGAAAACGTAGAGGATATCATTGCTGATATTGAACAGGCATTAAAGGCAATCTGATAATGCAGATCATACCAAACGTAGAAGAGAACGATACTAACCTGAAAAAAATGGCTGTCAGCCTTGCTCTCCTTGTTAAGTGGATCATTTTTGGCCTCTTAACAGGAGTGATAGCAGGCCTGTGTGGTGCTGTTTTTTGCAAAATGCTGGAATTCGCAGCCAGCTTTAGAGCCGGCAACAGTTGGACCATATTTATCCTGCCGCTTGCGGGCCTGGTGATCGTATCTCTCTATCACTTTTTTAAAGATTACAATGATACAGGCGCCAATCTCATCATCAGTGCCATCACCAAAGACGAAGCCATTCCTCTCTTTAAGGCTCCCCTCATAGTCATATCCACCTTTCTGACACATATATGCGGAGGATCCTCAGGCAGAGAAGGAGCGGCCCTTCAACTGGGGGGCAGCCTGGGCTACAACCTGGGCAGGCTCCTGGGCATGGATGACAACGACAAGAAGATGATGACCATGACCGGTATGGCAGCTGCGTTTTCTGCCCTTTTTGGCACTCCTATGGCAGCTGCGTTCTTTGCCATTGAACTCTCCAGTGTGGGCGCCATGCATTATGCTGCTCTGGTGCCAACAGTTGGCGCATCCCTTACAGCTAGCAGTATAGCAGCCTATATGGGTGTAGCATCTGATGCCTTTATGGTAAAGATAGTACCTGAGCTTAATACCGGCTATGCCTCTCTGGCAGCCCTTCTGGCAGTCCTGGGCGCGCTGATGAGTATAGTCTTTTGCCTGTCCATTAAGGGCGGCAGAAAGACACTGGACAAATATATATCAAATCCCTATGTCAAAGTAGTGGCAGGCGGTATCATCATCATAGTTCTGTCAATGATATTCAGGAGCGGCTACTACAACGGCACGGGTATTGCTGTCATAGAGATGGCATTTAAGGGCGAAGCGCCGCCCTGGGCCTTTATATTAAAGCTCCTATTTACATCCATAACCCTGGGAGCAGGATATAAAGGCGGCGAGATAGTACCTGCCCTATATGTAGGTGCTACATTTGGAAGCCTCTTTGCGCAGATCACAGGCTTTCCTTTGCAGCTGGCCACAGCTATGGGAATGGTATCCGTATTCTGCGGTGCTACCAACTGCCCGGTGGCTTCACTGCTGATAGCCTTTGAGATGTTTGGCTTTGAGGGAATGCCCTATTACCTCATCACCATATCTCTTAGCTACGCCATTTCAGGCTATATCAGCCTCTATGGCGCCCAGGTTATCAAATATTCCAAATTCAGATACAGATAAGTTTATTTTTTTGTTAGGAGACAGGATGTCCGAATCAAAACAAACAAACGTTTCAAATCCCATGGGAAGCCTTCCCATTGCTACACTTATCAGGAAGTTTTCCGTTCCCAGCATCATATCCATGCTGGTGGGATCCCTTTATAATATCGTAGATCAATTCTTCATAGGCAGAAATGTAGGAGAGCTTGGCAATGCTGCAACCAGCATTGCCTTTCCTCTCTCAACCGCATGTCTTGCCATAGCCCTTTTATTTGGAATAGGCGGAGCCAGTGCCTTTGGTATCGCCCTTGGCGAAAACAAGAAAGATGACGCCGCAGGCTATATGGGCAACTCAGCGCTCATAAGCTTTATATGCGGTATCATCCTTATGATACTAAGCGAATTATTCCTCAGGCCCATGCTCTTATTCTTTGGTTCATCAGAGAGCATACTTCCCTATGCGATGGAATATACCAGGATAACAGCCCTGGGCTTCCCCATGCTGATAACCTCCATAACCTGCGGTCACCTTATAAGAGCAGATGGCAGACCCGGGATCAGCATGATATGCAACCTTACAGGTGCTATCATCAACACTATTCTGGATGCCATTTTTGTATCAGTCCTTGGTATGGGTATGACAGGAGCCGCTGTCGCGACCATAATAGGGCAATATATATCAGCATTTCTGGCAATCTATTACATGACAAAGACCAGAACTGTACATTTAAGGCGTGCAAACTTCGTTCCAAGAAAAGATTACATGCTTCGTCCCATATCCCTGGGAGCTGCTCCCAGCCTGAATCAGCTGGCCATACTGGTAGTACAGGTAGTATTTAATAACTCCCTTCGTTATTATGGCACCCGCTCAGTATATGGACCTGATACTCCTATAGCCGTTGTCGGTATAGTATCCAAGGTAAATGCTGTATTTATGTCCTTTGTCATCGGTATGTCCCAGGGCCTGCAGCCCATAGCCAGCTTTAACTTTGGTGCAAGAAAATATGGCCGCGTAAGAGAGTCTTATATCAAGACAATGACAGTAGGCGCAATAATGGCAGTTGCAGCATGGGCAGTATTCCAGATATTCCCCCTGGAGATCATCCGTACATTTATCAGATTCGAGACGAATACTCCCGAAGAGATAGAGATTGCAAACAGGTTTTACGGCTTTGCAGTTAACTTCCTGCGCGTATTTCTATTCTTTACACTGCTAAATTTCATTCAGCCTATTACATCTAACTTTTTTACAGCTATTGGCAAAGCCAAGGTGGGAACCTTCCTGTCCCTTACCAGGCAGATCATTTTCCTGCTTCCTCTGGTCATCCTGTTCCCGCTTTTCATGGGACTTGACGGTATCATGTACGCAGCGCCTGTAGCAGATCTGGCTGCAGCTCTTGTATCAGCCGTACTTGTCATCAGACAGTTAATAGCTCTTAAGGATGCATAATATAATCCCCCAAAGCAGATAATGTGTTTATCTGCTTTAGGGGATTATTTTGTATCTCATCTGCCGGAAGAGCCATAGGGCCCTTTAGCATACTATTCGATTAATCCGAGTTTAACGAAGTGTACTTAGCATACGCTCACTTCACCGGCCAGCACATTCTTATAGTCCTCATAGTTTTTCTTCAAAAGTTCAGGCGTATTTAGCTCATAGGGGCACTTGGAAACGCAGCTTTTGCAGTTAACACAAGACTCAATCTTTTTCATTTCTGTCTGCCAGTGATCATTAAGCCAGGCAGCGGAAGGAGCCCTTCTTAGCATCAAAGACATCCTGGCACACTGGTTAATGGTAATGCCCATAGGACATGGCATACAATAGCCGCAGCCCCTGCAGAAGTCTCCGGACAGCTCTTTGCGCTCTTTACTGATGTAATCACAAATCTCATCATCCATCACCGGAGTGTCATCCATATAGTAAAGCCACTCATCCAGCTCCTGATCCCTCTGGATACCCCAGATAGGTACCAGATTGTCATACTGAGTCATAAATGCCATGGCAGCCCTGGAATTGTTAATAAGGCCTCCTGCCAATCCCTTCATACAAATAAAACCCACATTATTATCTTCGCAGGTCTCTACCAGACGGATCTCTCTATCAGACGCCAGATAGCTGAAGGGATACTGCAAAGTCTCATAAAGTCCGCAGCTTGCTATTTCTTCTGCAACACCAAGTTTATGAGCTGTAATACCAATGTGGCGGATCATGCCTTCCTCTTTAGCTTTTAGCAAAGCTTCATACAATCCGCTCTCATCTCCGGGGCCATAGCACTTCGGAACGCAGTGAAGCTGATATATATCGATATAGTCTGTACGAAGCATCTTAAGGGATGTCTCCAGGTCTTTCCACAGCTCATCTGCATTTTTGGCCTGCGTCTTGGATGAGATATATACCTTGTCCCTCATTCCTTCGAAGGCTATACCCACCTTCTCCTCACTATCAGAATAAGCTCTTGCTGTGTCAAAGAACCTCATGCCACCATCATATGCCCTTCTGAGCAAAGATACTGCCGCCTCAGTAGTTACCCTTTGGATGGGCAAAGCTCCAAATGCATTCTGTGGAACAGTTATTCCGGTTTTTCCAAGTGTGACTTCTTTCATGGTGCTCCTTTATGCTCTGTCAGCATTTATCTATGATTCGAATGTTCGGTGCTTCACATCATTTGTTGGAACACAGAACTGCAGCTTCCAGAGCCACTTCGATCATGGTATTAAAGTTCTTCTGGCGCTCCTCAGCAGTTGTTTCTGTATGAGTCACAAGGCTATCGGATATTGTCAGGAGGCAGGCAGCCTTTTTGCCCAGGACCTTGGCATTATGGAAGAGTGCAAAAGACTCCATCTCAGCAGCTACGCAGCCCTTGTCACGATAGATATCACGGAATTTGCTGTAACCATCCTGATAATAAAATACGTCTGTGGAATGGATGGGAGCAGTAGTGATCTTAAAGCCTGACTTGGAAGCAGCAAGTTTTATCAGGTCATTAAGACCGCTGTCAGGATACATGAACTCATCCTCAGCTCCGCCCTGCATTAAAGCATAGGAACTGTTGGAATATGCACTGCTGGCAAGAACTACGTCCATTACATCAATATCCTTAGTATAGCTGCCGGCAGAACCGATACGGATAATATTCTCTACATCATATGCTGTATAGAGCTCATATGAATAGATACCGATACTGGGCATACCCATACCGGAAGCCATGACAGATACAGGCACTCCCTTGTAAGTACCGGTATATCCCAGCATATTTCTGACATCATTTACAAGCTTTACATCGTCAAGATATGTCTCTGCTATATGCTGTGCTCTTAAGGGATCTCCGGGCATCAGCACGGTCTTTGCAAAATCGCCTTTTTCTGCTCTGTTGTGAGGTGTACTCATAATCATCTCCTATTCCCCGGCATTTTGCCGGATGTGTTATAAGGTTATAGTGCATTCAGTCCTAAGCTTATCTGTAGATGCACTTACTTTGATCAGATTGCCTTTGCCGGTCACTCGTATCAGGAACTGCATACGACCGTGAAAAGCCTTTCTGTGTGGATTAAGGTCACTGTCATGATCAAGGGGAGCCCCGTTGCCACAGCCGGCAAATACCCCGGCCCCTGAGACCCTCAGGGATATCCAGTCCTCAGCGCTCTTTGATACATTACCGTTTACATCCAAAAGTGACAGATTCATTATTATAACATCTCCGTCACCTATTACAATAGAGTCATCTGCGGGCTCTATCCTGATATTAAAGGGGCTGCCGGAAAAATCCTCAGTTTTGTCGATCAGCTTCTTGTATTTGTGCCAACCCCTTATGTGCAGAGGCTCCTCCTGCTCTCCTACGCCTTCCCACTTCACAATACCACTTTCAGGCACCTTGATCCTTCCAAGGCTCTTTCTGCCTGATGAGAGCTCCACTGTATCCAGATTGGAAAAGGCATAAATATCTACAGGCTTATCAAGCTGCTCTATATCCTCCCAGCCGGGGAACAGCCACGCTATAGGCTCGCTCCCGAGCCTGCTCTTCCAGTACCAGGATACATCCTTCATATAACCGCATGCATCCAAAAGGCCTGTCTGGGATAAAACAGCAGGATATTCCAGGGGCTGTGGATCACCCCTGTGGTCATAGGCTGTAGCCAGGAAGAAACCAAGGCTGTGCTCAGCCCTTCTTCTGATAAGCCTGTCAGCCTCTACAAGGCCTCTTATCGCATCGCGGTAGTCAATCTTGCGCTGTACACATACCCAGCAGTTTCTGACCCAGGCAGGGGTCTCTATACAGCCCAGCATCACAGGCGCCTCAGGAAACCTGTCGCAGAGCCTGTCTGTAAAATCATTGTCACCCAGACTACTGATCACATCCGCTATAGTAAACAGCTGTTCTATTCCATCCCAATCAATATCTGCATCTTTGTTGTGCTTAATGCCTACGGCAAAAAGCCTTTGAGGATCCTCCTTTTCAGCTATAGAAGAAAGCGTTCTTAGATGATCCATGCCTGAGCACAGCTCTGCAAGGGAGCTGCCAAGACCTCTGATCCCATAGCAGTATACAGAAGGATGGTTTCTGGAGATCCTGATCATCTTTCTCAGCTCAGCAGCACTCTCCTCTGCATTTGCCTCAAAGCCAATTTCATTATAAACAAGAAAGCCCAGCCTGTCACAAAGCTCAAGATCGTGGCGGGAAGCTGCCCCGCCGGCAAAACGTATTGCATTAAAGCCCAGCTCTTTTAACCTGACAAGCCTGAATTCCTTGATAGAATCAGGTACTGCAACTCCGCAGCCCGCATGGTCTCTGTAGATACTGACACCGGTAATATTTATGGGCTTGAAATTAAGATAATTGCCCCTTCCCTGATAATAGGACATAGATCTGATACCAAAATTCCTGACATGGACGCTTTTCCTGTCTGTCATCTTGTCAGTCAGAGTCAGCACTGCGCTATACAGGGCAGGAGAATCACACTCCCAAAGGACCGGAGATGACATCTCAAGTTTTAGATGGCAGTGGGAGCTGCTAGCGGGCCCAACGCTTAATGCGCTATCTGCACTTGCCATGCTGTTCCCTTCATGATCCATGATAGACACATCGATCTCCAGATCATGATCTATCCCATCAGATACGGATACGGGACAGTCTATATTTATGACAGCTTTGTCAGCATCTGCTTCATAAACTGTTTCTACGAGAATATCATCATCTACTATATCTGCCTGCTCCAGGACTTCCAGGCGCACATGATCGTAAATACCGCCTCCCTGATACCAGGGAAGGTCAGGCTCACTGCTGTCCACTCTCACTGCCAGAATATTGACATTTTCTTCACCTGTCCTTATGACATCAGTCACATCAACATCAAAGGCTCCTGATCTGCTTATACTCTTGCATACAAAGCTTTCATTCAGATATACGCGTACTTCCCTGCCCGCACCGTCAAAATGCAGGATAAAGCGCTTGCCCTCAAGTTCACCACCTAAATAGAACTTCTTGCGATACCAGCCTATCACTGCTTCAAGAGAACCGGACAAAAAAAGTCTGTTGCCATAATCCTTGATATAACTCCTGGTATATTCACCTTCCAGAAGCATATCATGGGGCAATGTAACATTCTTCCAGTCTTTCTCATCCAGATCTTCGACTATTACTCCGTCACTATACTGTTTGATAATGTCCCTGGCATGATCTGACAACAGATCATGAGGGCCAAGGCCTTCTCTCGTAAATTTCCAGCCTCTATCCAGATAAATTGATCTCATAATAGCTCCAAACTGTTAATATGCTTTTCCCCAAACGGCTCTTTTCCCCCTAATGCCGCTGTGATTATTATAACATGTCCGCGTATGTTATAATGTTGTATGCAAGACAAATTGCTGAACAATATAACCAATAATAGATCTATGGAGGTATCAAAATGGACGGAACAAAGATCTTAAAAGCCATTGACCATACTCTGCTCAAGGCAGATGCAAGCTGGGAGGGCATCAAAAAGCTCTGTGATGAGGCTGTTAAATACAAAACTGCTTCAGTCTGCATCCCCCCTTGCTATATCAAGAAAGTACACGACTGCTACAAAGATGATCTCACAATCTGTACCGTTATAGGCTTTCCTCTTGGCTACAGCGTAACCCAGGCCAAGGTCCTGGAAGCCAGGAAGGCTATTGAAGACGGTGCAAAGGAAATAGATACTGTCATTAACCTTACAGATGTCAAGAACGGCGACTTTGACGCTGTAGAAAACGAACTTGCAGCAATCAGAGAAGCCACAAAGGGCTATATCCTCAAGGTCATCATCGAGACCTGCTATCTTACTGAGGCCGAGAAGATCAAAATGTGTGAGATAGTTACCAAGGTAGGCGCTGATTATATCAAGACATCTACAGGTTTTGGCACTGCAGGTGCTGTGCTGGAGGATATCACTCTTTTTAAAGAGCATATTGGTCCTGATGTTAAGATCAAAGCCGCAGGCGGTATCCGCACCGTAGAAGATGCAGAGAAGATGATGGAAGCAGGCGCTGACAGGATAGGCTCTTCTGCTGTTGCTCCCATATTGGGCAAAGAGCTCTGCTGATAACCCTTAATATTGCAGATAATAAGAGACAGGAAGATAGTGTCAGCTTCTGACATGCTTCCTGTCTCTTTTATATTTTCCGTTTATCCCGCAGCCTGTTAGATGCCGGGATATATATTATTTATCCATATTCTCCAGGGACTCTATTACAGTCACAGAAGAAGCCATTATCTGCATACGGCCCTTAATAACGCATTTGTAGCCGCCTGATGTGAGAATAAAGAAATCTCCTTTCTTCAGAGGCATAAAATCATCATCAGCTGCTTCAGCTCCCTCAGGGATACATGCTATCTCTCCCTCTCCCTCAGTAACAGTCATATTTACAAAGGGAGCATCCTGTGTAAAGCACAATTCGCCATTGATATCAAGCCTGTATACCGCATAATAATCACATTTGTGAAGGCCCAGCACATTAGTGGACACAGCAGCAAGGTCCACCATGCCGTCCTTGTAATCCCTGTCATGGACCACTGTCTTTTCCGGATCGGGTGAGGGTACTACGATCACATCCTTACTCTGATCGATATGCAAGGGTCTAAGCTTGCCGTCCGAGAGACGGTCATAATCATAAAGCCTGTATGTGATATCACTGCTCTGCTGGGTCTCGATGAGAAGTATCCCGCCCTTGATGGCGTGAATGGTACCTGGATCTATCTGGATAAAATCTCCGGGAGCTACCGGAAGCTCTCTGATCAAGTCATTCCAGCGTCTCTCATCGATCATGGCTCTGAGCTCTTCTTTTGTAGACGCATTATGCCCCGCCACAATGCTTGCTCCCTTATCACACGAGAGGATATACCAGCATTCAGTCTTTCCAAGAGATCCGTTTTCATGCTCTGCTGCATAGCTGTCATCGGGATGAACCTGTATACTAAGATCCTCTCTGGCATCTATGAGCTTGATCAGAAGCGGGAACTTGTCCCCTTCTATCCCGCCAAAGAGCTCTCTGTGCTCATTCCACAGCTCTGACAGGCTCTTCCCCTTATAAACTCCTGTCATCACCAGGGTATCTCCAAAGCTGTCGCCCGATATTCCCAGGCATTCTCCGATATCATCCCCCTCCACTTCATAGCCAAATTCGTCCCTGAGTCGTCTGCCTCCCCAGATCTTGTGATCAAAAAGAGGCGTCATCATTAGTAAATGGTCGTTCATGCTATTCCTCCATACCGGGTCTCCACCCATATTTTATTATCATTTATTCAATCAAGACCCCTTAATTGGGGCCAGGGAATAAAAGCTTCCGGTTTGTCCTTGTGCCTTGCTATTATCTTCTCCATCCATATCATGTCATACCAGCGGCCAAATTTATATCCGCACTTGTGAAAACGGCCTGCCAGCGAATATCCCATGTGTTCATGGAAGTCAGCGCTGTTCCTGGTAAGGTATTCATCCTCAACCTCAGGATATCCTATACATGCATTCATATTGGTGATATTCTGCAAGCGAGATATCCTCTCAAGCTCGCCGTACAGGAGCTTTCCCAGTCCCCCTCTTGTAAGATCATGCCTTAGATATATAGTGGTCTCCACAGCCCAGTCATATGCGCTGCGAGCCTTAAAGCAGCCTGTATATGCATATCCCAGGATCCTGCCATCTGATACTGCCTTGATATAAGGGTATTTATTGATAGTAGTCCTGATGCGTTCCCTGAATTCCTCCACTGAGGGTACCTCTGTCTCAAAGGTTATGACCGTTTCTTCCACATAGTATTTGTAAATATCAAGTATCTCAGCCGCGTCATCTAATGTAACGGGCTCTATCCTAACGCCTTCCATTAACTGTCCCTTCATTACTTCCTGATAGGTGATGACCAGGCCATGCGGCCCTCTTCGTCCCTAAGTTCTATCCTTACGTATGTATCAATACTGTTAAAATCGTACCAGGCTTCTCCGCCTCTTACATCCTGTACCCTCTGATCACTCCAAATATTATTGGATACAAAATATGCCTCCGCAGCATCGCTGCAGCACAAATGGATCCTATTGTCCGTCCTTGTGATGGATATGATCCTGGGGCCCTGGCTGGCATAGAAATGACCCTTTACTATTGCATCCAGGATAGCCTGCCTTGTAAGCTCAGCTGCTTTGACCATGGTAAAGCCTACAGTCTCCTCGCCTCTGTACTGATGGCTGTCATCTGCGGCCATAGCAGGGATATATATGCCTCTTGTTCCCCAGAGGTCAAAATACTGAGAAGAGTCTGCTCTTCTACCATTGCCTGATGGAGTATCAGATACAGAATTCCAGACTTCAGCTGCCACTATACCCTTTAGCTTGGTGATATCCCAGGGATCCATAAGTGACCATGCCGGATGGGCATATATTGCAATGCCTCCCGCCTGTCTTACCTTGTCTATGATATCCTCCACGGGATGCATGTGATAAAGGGCAAGGTCCACAGGTTCCGTCATACCCACGCCAACGATATGATGTATGGGCTTTGTCACCATGTCTCCTGTGTCATACTCGGCTCCCGCCAGCTCCAAAAAGCCGTCCTGGGCTTCTATATTGACACTGGCCTTCCAGTGATCTGTTATGGCAATAAAATCATAGCCGGCATCCTTATAGATCTGCCTGGCCACGTCCGGGCTCACCCTGCCATCACTTCTTGTGGTGTGCATATGCATATTGCCCTTATACCAGTTTCCTTCTTCAGGAAAAATACTAGTCGTCATACTGTAACCTTTCTGCATTCTCTGTAGGAATCCTCCAGGGACAATGCGCCTTCCGTTCTTGATACAAATTCATCATTTATAGCTTTTATAAGGAGCGATGCTTCCTCTTCTATATAGAGACGTCCTGCCAGTCCCATGGATATCTTCCAGAGATCTGCGCACATCTGCTCTTTTCTTGTGTCCTCTCCTGATACCACAAGGCCCATAAAGCGTCTATGATAGGACTCGCTATTTGCTGTTTCCATAAGAAGAGCTGCTGCATTCCTCAGCTCCAGGTACAATATCTCTTCTTTGGCTTTATCTCCCTTAAAGGGCAGATCCAGTGCCTTTAGATAATCCAGATAGTCTTTCTTGGCAGTCCCTATGGGAGGATTCTGATTATAAAGACCCAAAAGGCCCATAAAAGCACCAATGAAGAGGTCTGCCTCAGGGGAAAAAATTGTTTTATCCCTGTATCTGAGCTTTTTGTAATATTGCCGGTAATCATAAAGAATGGGATCGTCCTCATTTCTGTGCTCTTCCAGAAAGCTCAGACGCTTCTTTCTGTCTGTAATGGAATAATACTCATTAAAAACTTCATCCATGATATCTATCTCACTTTCAAAAAACCTGATCATCACTTTGTCCTGCGGTCTCTTAGCACGCCATATGCCGCGCCAGGAGTCCTGCCGCCCAGCAGCATCTGCTTCACGCTTCGCTGCAGAGAGGTATCCTCTGGCAAAAGCTCATAAGCTGTGCCAGCCGGGACTCTAAAGAGCCATTCAAGGCAGTCCAGGTTACTCTCATCAAAATCAAGGATCTCAAAATAGCTTTGAAATCTGAGTATCCCTGAATCCTCACCCAAAAGCTCCTTTAAAGCCGGAGACAAAAGCCAGGAGTCACATATATACCTTTCTATCCTGTATGAAGGGAAATAGCTCTTAAAGAAGAATTCTGCAAGCTTAAAAGACATATCCAGCTTCTCATCGTTAAGATCCGCATCCGACGGGATATGTATGCTGATAACGTCAGAGCCTCTGTCAGAGCAGATCTCGTATTCCAATTCTCCCAACCTGAAAAGATTCATGGATACCTGCCTGTAGGTCCAAAAAGCCCTGTCAAAATACATGCTTTTATTCCTTACAAGACATTCTTTGGCAAATCTTGTAAAGCATTTCATGGTATCTATGAAGATTTTGTCCGGAATCCCAGATATGACATATCTGTCATGGCTTTTGACCGCCATAAGTAAATGGCAATAGAGGATCTTAAAAGAACCTGGATCTTCCCTTAAGACCTTGATCAGTTCATTATTGCCCTCTTCCATGGTATTTCTGTCAGAAAGCTTATTAAGATAGGGTTCTATCTCGCTATAGTGATTTCTGACATACTCTCCCGCAGCTGTCAGAGGCTCCCTCATCTGATAAGGAAGCTCTATAAGCCCAACCAGTTCGCTTACTTCCATTGTCTCCCCCAAAATCTCATCAAGAAACACGCATTAAATGCGTGTTTTTGATAGTTACTCACAAGAATATATACTTACTTCTCCCGAAGCTGCTTGATCCTGGTAGCTGCATCTTGAAGACTCACTCTGATCTCCACCCAGTCAGAAGCATGTATCGGGTCACTAATGGCCTGTCTTACAGCATGGCCGATCATCTCATCTAGTTTAACAAGCATATCCTCACTGGTCATATCCACATCCCCTTTATACAAAAATCTCTCGTTACTGCTAACTTGATCCTTACATCTAATTATTTCGGACGAAGGTGGTCTATTGATAAGCACTTTTCGCCGATAAAATAATCGGATCCTCTAGGAAACGTATCCGGGCGCAGTATGAGGCGGGGAGGGATGATCATGAAATTTCGGCCTTTATCTATTATATTATCTTGCATCCTATTTGCACAATTATCAATCCCTTCAGCTGCTTTTTCTGCAGAGGAAATATATTCCGTGGAGGAAATATATCCTGCAGAAGAGCTCAGCGTCTCCTGCAACGATCTGCCCTGCCAAGACGACGAAATACGCGTTCTTGACAGCTTTATAGTCAATGAAGGCAGTGATATAGAAGTAAATATCCTGCATCTGGATATCCCTGAAGAAACAAATGAAGCTCCTGACATTGATCTATTTAAGGCAAGCTCTGTATCTGAATGGGAAAGCTTTAACTGCGATTATTTCAGAAACTACACCTTGACCCCTGATGAGCAGCAGCTCTATGACAATTTCTACAGCTATTTTTCTGCTCTGATGTATTCTGACGAGGATCTTGGCCAGTATTTCAAATCCTTTAGCCTTCCCTTTAAGTCAGAAGCCAATCCCATAGCCCACGGTCTAAAGATCGCATACATCTTCCGACTGGAGAATCCCCAGTTCTTCTTTATCAGCAATACCATGTTCTACAGCAATAACTCAGTAGGACTTTGCATCTACAGCGCCTTTCTTGACGGTAGTGCTAGAAGGGCTGCTATTGAAGAGGTCAGGTCCGCCATAGACTCCTGCTATGCATCTCTTCCCACTGGCCTTTCTACTAAGGAGATCGAAAAATATATCCACGATTATGTAGCTTTACAGGTTTCTTATGATAACTCCTACAATGCGTACAGCAATGAAAATAACTATTATTACCAGTCCTGCTACAGCGTACTGAGAAATACCTCCGGCAAAAAGTCTGTCTGTGCAGGCTATTCCCAGGCATTTGCCCTTCTGATGAACGGTCTTGGCATACAGACTCTCGCACAGACCAGCATGGATCACGAATGGAATAAGACCTGTATAGACGGTGTATGGTATATTGTAGACGTCACCTGGGATGATACAGCATCCCTCAGCTATAAGTATTTTAATAAGACTGACAGTGAAATTGATGCACTGGACTCCACATCACTGTCAGCAAGCTACAACATAAAGAACACAAACGGCCAGACAAAGAGCTATACACTTACTGCAAAGGGCCATCACGACGAGTGCTCTGATGTGATAATAAGCGGATACAACTCTTTTCCGGAGAAGCTCATAAGGATGTGGAGCAGCAATGTACCTGCAGCCAATAATGCCGTAGACCCCCGCATAGCAGAAGAAGCGATGCAGGGCATCAGTCTCCCCTCTTCCATATCCATCTCCTGCAGAGAGCTGGATCAAACAGGAGAAACTTCTCAGGGGGTAAAAGAGGGTGACGAGCTCCATCTGGGGCTGGTCACAGATCCTGCAGATTACAGTTTTGAATGGGACTACGGAGTGTCCTGGTATGTCAACTCACAGGAAGTATCATCAGGTACCGCTCTGTCATATACTCACAGGATATCTTCCCCTGATGCGATCACCATCACAGCCACACTGACTATAGCCAATCAGAAGCTGACAAGCTCCAGAACAATAGTCCCAGCTCCTATGCAGCTTACAAATGGCAATAGCCTGGGAGATAGTATCACCAGGAATCTTAGAAGCTCCCTGATCTGCAATCTCATAGGCAATGCTGACAGTACTATCACTGAAGACGAACTCCTTGGAGAAGTCTGCGGTCTGGAAAGATCAGGAGGCTCCTATATATACCAGGACCCTTATGGCAACAGATATTCTGTATCCTTGCTGAACAAGTCCATTAGCCCTTCTGATTCAGCACCTCAAAGAGAGATCTCCCTGGAGATAAAAGCAGCAGAGAAGAGCTCATCAGCATATGTCTACAAAGTCAGCTGCCCTGTCAGCTATATAAAAGGCCTGGAATTAAAAGCCACAGACAGCACATTTACGGGACTCCTGACAGAAGGCTCTGCAGTAAGCTACAGCCTGCAGCCTCTCTGCATGGGGGCTCCCATAACGAGATTATCCCAAATCCCATCCTACAGTGCTGATCGCGAGTTAAGAGCTTCTCTGACAATACCCGCAGATATTGAGACTTATTTTGACAGCGATAGCACTGTCCTTACACTGGACCAATTGTCTCTGAGAGCTGCCGCTTCCCTGCCTGCCAGCAGGCAGCTGCGCATCAAGGTCATATTGTCTGTTTACAAGGAGGATCGTATCCTCTCCTCTCCTGCCTCGGCAAGTCTGACCCTGACAACTCTTAGCCACAGCTCCGATTCTCTGATCAGCTCTATTAATTATGAGCTTGGAAAGAGCAGCATAACTCATATAGACAGCCTTCAAAGAGCACTCCAGGCTGGGCAGAGCGCAGACGGAGAGCTTGTGATAGATTCCGCTGATGGGGGCTTTGATTCCAAAGCCTCCAATTACCTGTACCTGGATCTTACTGCAGAGGATCAAAACGGAAAATCAGCTCCCCTGTCAGCTGTAACTGCATCGTCTTCAGACAGCGCCATAGTCAAGATAAGCTCTCAGACACTATCCAGGGACAAGCTGTCCATGAGCGTGAAGCTAAGCCTTATAAAAGCAGGTACAGCAGTCATAACCCTGCGCTCATCTGACTCCCTGGGAACAAGCCGCAGGATCCGTCTCACCATAAAGGACGATACTCCGTATGCAGACAGGAGCACCATCAGGATCAATCCATATCTGACAGATCCCGGACACTTTTTTATCAGTCAGGGAGATATGTCAGTTTCAGGGCTGGCATTTAATAACAGCGCTCTGTCAGGCCTTATGCTGACCAATAACAACGGCAGAGTAAATATAGCTTTTGAAAATGACGATGCCAGGTCCTCCATGATCAGAAAAGGCAAGAAGACCTATAAGAATGTCAAAATTCTTTGCAGCAGCAGCAAAGGCTTTTTTGCTTCCAAAGTCACAGTGGTAATAAATCCTGTCAAACCTGTTCTCTCTGTTAAGCAGACCGTTACCCCGGATTTCCTATACAGAAGCGATCATGATAAGGGCAAGGCTCAGCTTCGCGTATCAGGCAGCGGACTCTCCCACATAGAGAGCGCAGAGGCTATAAATGACAATTATCAGCTGGAAAACTCTGAGGAAGCAGCTGCAAGCGGCCTTATCACTCTTGCCAGGACAGAAGATGCCCGTTATAAGGCAAAAAGCCCCATGACCATAGCCTTTACAATGGATGATAGCTACTGTGATCCCGATTCCTACACGGGAAAGCTTGTGATACGCAAAAAATTGTCCCTGAAAGCCCAAAAGTCCTCCCTTAACTTAAAGAGCGTTTCTACGAAGCAGATAAAGGGAAGAATAGATGACAAAGAACAAAAGTATGCTCTAAGAAACAAAAAAGGAGTGATAAGTTCAGAATATGACGGTTTAAATTATCATATTGAATACAAGAGATCAGGCAAAAAGCTGATATTCACAAACTTATCCGACGAGACTGCTGATATCGAAGAAAGGACTGTCGAAGGAAGCTTTATAAATATACCTGTAAAGGGACGTGCTATAAAGGGCACAATAGTCTTTAGCGGCGGCTGCCTGTCCACTCCTCAAAAGCTTCCCATCACTATCAGCACCGCATCCCGCGTACGTACAAACGTCAAGGCCTCCAGGGCAAGCATAACACTCAATAACGGCGTAAGCGGAGGAGACTATGACATCATAGAGCTCAGAAGCCAGGGAGAAGCTCTGAAATATGTATATCAGAATTCCGGATACTTTAATGTGGAGTTTAACAGCGCGCAGCAGAAGCTAAAGGTCAGCTTAAAGGATCAGTCCGTTCCTGCGGGCAAATATAAGCTTACTCTAAGCCCTTCATCATCAGATATCCTAAGGGGATACAATCCTCTAAAGCTGACTGTCATAGTTGTGGACGGCAACCAAAAGCCCATAAGCCTCACAGGAAAGATAAAAGGCTCCATCAATGCCATTGACCGCTCAGCAGGCCCCGCACTCACCCTGACTGTAAATAACAGTTCAAACAGCGACCTTATCATGTCAAAGATAGTATCAATGACCCCTGTCAGTGCAAATATCGCCGGTCACAGCAAAGACTACAGACTCCTGAGAGCCATACAAAACTCTTCAGGCAAATGGAGTATCAGTGCCAAGGAAGATGCACCTTTAAATTCGGGATATCTATACTGCAATTTGTTTGTCACCTATGAAAACGGGACCAGCGCCAGGCTAAATAAGGATCTTAAGATAGAAGTTAAAAACAATCCCGGCAAGATAAGCAAGGTATCTGAAAACAGTCAGAGTATAGACCGTACATCAAGCAAGGATTCTGCAATATTCCGTATAAGCAGCGCTTACGGTAAGATAGAAAACGTGATAGTGGACACCTCTAAGAAAAGTCCCTTTAGCGCAAACTATGAAGAAGACGGGCTTGTCACAATCAGACTATCTGATGACCAGTCCTCTTTAGCTAATGCTTCTACCCTCATTAGCGTCAAAGCTGGCAAATACAAGGTCCCGCTTCTTGTCACCTTTAGATCTCAGGCCGAAAATGCGACAGATCTAAAGATCAGCGTTGATATCACCCTCAGGTAACATTCTCTTCATCATCTTTTTGCTTCTTCCCTGCAAGAATTATAAAGAAGATGATAAATAGCAGTAAAAGAACAATAAGAATGACTATCAAAGCCGGAGAGACCGCTGGTTTTTCCGGCTTTATCTCTCCCTTCTCAACGCTTTGGTTTTTTCCGGAATTGTCCTCCTCATCTATACCGGCGTCTGCTTTATTATCTGACACGGAATTGTCTGATACAGAGTTATCAGATACTGTATTATCCGAAACTGACACACTATTTCTTTCTCCTGATATCAGCAAAGACTCCTTCCCAGACGCTCCGCTAGCCACGGCTTTTGAAGGCACGTATTGTATTTTCCCTGGTGCAGCTGTGTCTGCTCCCTGAGTCTTAAATATGTCATCATATAAAGGACCTGAGAGGCCTTCAGCGGCGGATTTAGCCGAGCTCTCCGCATTTGTTGCACCCGCAGCCAACCCACTGCTTCCTCCATTTTCGGAAGGCCCCATTCCTTCTTCTGCAGACGTATCCTGACCGCTACTAGCCCCGCTCCCTCCATTTTTACCAGAGGAACCGCCCTGGGAAGGGTGTGCCTTCTTATATGCTTTCAAAAGCGCAAGGGCATCTATCATGCCATAGCCGTATCTGTCATCTTTATCATCCTGACCATTTAGCTTTTGAGAGGATTGCCTGAGGTAATCTCTGACTTCTGAGGGAGTCACAGACCTCTTAGCCGCCCTGGCCAGAGCAATAAGATTGGCTATAGCTCCTGTCACTACCGGCGTTGCTGCACTGGTACCGGTAAATAGCCTGTAATCATTATTGATTGTAGTAGTATTAAGCCCGGTACCCGGAGCTATTACATCAACTTCAGGTCCATAAGCAGAAAATTCCGCTATATCCTCAATCATTGTGTCATAGGCAGCAACAGCGATCACATCAGGATGGATCGCCGGATACATGACCTGGCCTCTGTTATTGCCTGCTGAACACACTATGATAATACCTTTAGCGGCAGCATTTGCTATAGCCGCGTCAAGACTTACAAAGCCGTCGTGATATACTCCCTCCGGATCACCAATATTGTCATAATATATTGATGAATCCATGCCAATACTGAGATTGATAATATCCACATTATGTGAAACAGCATATTCTATAGCATCCAATAATTCCTGTATACCTGTACTTGGCATAGCTCCCGGAGATTTCTGATCCAGAGCTTTGATGGAAATAACAGAAGCTTCCGGAGCGATACCGGTTACTCCCTTGCCATTGTCTCTGGCGGCAATAATGCCTGCTACCTGGGTACCGTGACCATGGTGATCCTCAGGCCCCTCATTTCCCGACATAAAACCACCTGTTCCATATGCTTCATCCGGTATGACCGTAGCCGCAGTCACCGGCCTTAGATCTTCATGATCACTGTCAATACCGCTATCTATCACTGCTACCCTGACTCCCTTTCCCTTAGATATTTTGCGGGCCTTAGAAGCATTTATCAGCTCCTGATAATCATAAGATGCAGCCTCGTAATAATTGCCATTATAAAATTCCGGAACATCATCGCAGGTCTTGAAGAGTTCCAGATCATCAACAATCTGCCCTGTTCGCTCTCCTCCTGCCAGATTGTTATCAGATACTGACAAGCTGGCCTTATTAAAGCTTTGCAGACCATACGTATCAAGACTATTTGAGGATACGCTCACTATGGCCAGCACAGTCGCCAGCATTATAGATATGCTCCTGCCTGCTCTTCCTATCATCAGTCCTCTTTTCTCCCCTGTCAGCTAATCTGCCATTTAATATGACTACCGTTTTCGTCCTTTGTCACAATAAGCTGATCTTCTATCTCTCGGCTCAGCTCAGATACATGGGAAATAATACCTATAAGCTTGGAACTTCCGGCCATATTGGTCAGAACTTTGACAGCCTGATTCCTTGAATGCTCATCAAGTGATCCAAAGCCTTCGTCTATAAACATCACATCCATATTGATAGCAGCACTATTCTCCTGAATAGTATCCGCCATACCAAGAGCCAGAGACAAAGCTGCCATAAAGGATTCGCCACCTGACAAGGTCCCTATTTCCCTCTCCTTGCCTGTAATATCGGAATAGACCATAAGATCCAGGCCTCTGTTCCTGCCTGTTCCTGCCTGTTCAAGACTGCAGATACGCAGCTCATACTGCCCCGCTGACATGGTCTGAAACCTGTCATTGGCAGCATCAAGGATCCTCTCTAGATAATATCTTTGTACATAGGTCTCAATATCCATCCTGGCACCTGTGACTTTGCCTGCCAGGATACTATAAAGTCCCCCAAGCTTGCTGTATCTGCGGCTTATATCGCCTCGGGTCTCCAGCATAGGTTTGAGATTAGCAAGAACTTTTTCGTTGGTACCATATACTGACTCTGCCCTTTGCTGCCAGTCTTTGGCCTTGTCATATGCCTCTGAAGCTTTTTGGACATTATCTCCCAGCGCCCCCATGTCCGGGCGATCCTTGCCCTCCACGTTTTTTAAAGCCTCTTCCTTAAGGCTCCTTGCGCTTTCTTTCTTTTTTGCATGTTCATTTACTTTACTCCTGAGTTCTTCTGCTTCAGCTCTTTTATGACCTGATATGATTTCCTTCCACTCAGGCTCTGTCATCTTATTATTATCCAAAACTTTTTGATATTCTTCTTTTCTACTATCCCTCTCTTCCTGTAGCTTTGGAATGTCACCCTCCAGTTTTCTGATCAGCGCATCATTGCTCTTTTGCTTTCCCTCAGCTTCCCTTAGCGCGCTAAGAGCCT
Organism: Butyrivibrio sp. MC2013; assembly: GCF_000424585.1. Classification (GTDB taxonomy): domain Bacteria; phylum Bacillota; class Clostridia; order Lachnospirales; family Lachnospiraceae; genus Butyrivibrio. The sequence continues at coordinate 6,895 of NZ_AUKE01000012.1, read as the reverse complement.
CCTTGTACGATGCATCTGCTTTATCCAGGCACTGCCTGCTCTTCTCCTGCTCTTTTCTTGCATCTTCTCTATCTTTATATTCCAGAGAGGATTTAAGTGTTTCCATGGCTGATATCTTCTCAGCCAGCTCTTTTTCTGCTCTTTGTTCGGAGACAAGCGCATCTTTTACTGCAGTCTGGAGCTTCTCTTCTTCTTGATCTGCTTTTGCAAGGAGTTCTTCAAGCTTTGCTTTTCTTTCAAGCTTTCTTTCAAGCTCCCTTACGAGTTTTTCCTCTTTTTGATAGTGGTCACTCAGCATTAAGCTCAGATCATTTTCGGCTTCCTTTATATCCCCCAAGGGACCAGCTTTCATTTCAAGTCCCGCTCTTTTTACTGACGTTTCCAGCCTTGACAAGGTCGAGCCAGCCTGTGCTTCTTTTTCCTTATGCACCGCAATGAGAGCATTGACAGCTGCAGCATCCTCTTCCATGCTTTTTCTGAGCCTGTCGGCGCTGCTCCTCATCTCTTCAATTTCCTGCCTGGTCATCTCCTTAATATCATCAGGAAGTATGCATGGCTTGGGATGGTCAAGGGAACCACATACCGGGCAAGGCTCATTGGCCTTTAGCTTATATTTAGCCAGCATTCCCGCCTGGGCATCATAAAAGACTGATTCCTTGGCACTTAGCTCTTCCCTGTATTCTTCATAGGCCTTTTTGGACAGCTCATATTTCTTTCTCCCTTTATCCAGCTCGCTAGCCGTCTGTGACAATTCATCGCCGGCGCAAACATACTCCTTAAGGTTCTCCATGGCCATTTCCAGGTCCTGCAGAGTTTTTTTGTGCTGCTCAATCAGTCCGGCAGGATTACCTATTTCTTCAGCCTCTTCTTTCCAGAGCTTTTTGTTTTCCTTATATGCGTTTTCATCATCGGCTGCCTTCTTATGCTTTGCCGCCATTTCCTTAAAAACTTTTTCGCAAAGCTCTATCTCAGTACCAAGCTTATCTATCCCGTCAAAGGTATCCAGCGCCCTTTGGGTCTTCTCTTTTGTCCTGTTAAAGGCAGCTGCTGTATCGCTCCTTTTCCTGTCTGCCGCTGAATACAGATCCTTTTTTTCCTCTGTCTCTGAGGCTGCCACAGGTGCAAGCTTGCGGCATTCATTTAACTCCTTTCCTTCTTTATCAAGCTCCTTTTGTTTGTCGCTAAATCTGTCATAGGATTCCTTAATCATCCATGACAACTCTATGTTTCTGCCAAGTTTTTCTAATGCCTTTATATCCTTCTCTTCTTCCTCGCACAGAGCCAGATCCTTTTGGGCCCTGTCCAGCTGTTGCCAAAAGCCCTGAAGGCTTTCTGCCGCGGCATGATCTTCTCTTGCTTTGTCTCTCCCTTTAAGAGCAAGAGCAAGTTCTTTATCTTTGGCTTTTTTCACTGCTTTCAGCTGAGGGCAGACAATGCCCATAAGCTCATATAGCTCTTCCGTCTCAGCTCCCTTATAACTATCTGAGGAGATAATAGACTTTTTAAGAAGACGAATTTTATCAAATTGAGCTTTTATCACCTCGTCATCATATAACTCGTCCATATCCTCCATAGATGGGATCTCAACGTGGGAGATCTCTGTGGAAGCCCTTGTGCCGTATTTTGCCAGCTCCTTTTCCATCTCTTTTTTTCTGCGATAGAGCTCGTCTACTATATCCTGGTAGAGCCCTGTGGCAAAAAGCTTCCTAAATACCTGCTTTTTGTCGTCGGATCTTGACCTTAGGAGGTTCATGAACTCGCCCTGAGCGATCATTCCTACCTGCATAAACTGGCTCTTTGTAAGACCTATTATCTCTATCAGCTTCTTGTCTGTCTCCTTTTGCGGATAGATTGTTCCATCAGGCATGGTAAGAGTCACTTCTTCCGACACATTTGTAGTACCGTTTTTTCTCTTATAGCTCCTAATGTGCTGGGGACTCCTTTTGACCATGTAGATCCTGTCCTCATCCCCTTCCCTCTCGCTAAAGAGAAGCTCTACATATGGCTCTTCATCAATCGCAGCATAATCACTCTGCAGCTCTCGGCCATCCTTTTTATTTAGCTCAGAACTGGCTTCACCGTACAATGCAAAGACCATGGCATCAAAAATAGTAGTCTTACCGGCTCCTGTATCACCTGATATCAAAAAAATATTCTGCTGAGGTTTTGAAAAATCTATCACAGTCTTTTGACCATAAGAGCCAAAAGACTTCATCTCCAGACTGATAGGCTTCATCTATTCTCCTCCGTGACAGTGTTGATCACATCCTTTAATAGCTCCATATCCTCCTCATCAGCTTCCCCTATAAAATCCATGCATAGCTCAAAAGGATTACGTACCTTTTCTGCTCCCTGAAACTTTTTATAACTTGCCTTTTTTAAATGTTGCCTGCGTATCTCGAGGAGATTGGGGAAGGCATGTCTCATTCTATCCTGCATATCTATAACATCAAGATCTGTAGTGTCTGTTATGACAGCAAATATATAGTCATCTGAGCTCATATTCAGCAGCTCTTTGTAGCTGCCTGTTATTACCCTTACCTCATGAAGAGGAACTATTGGTAGCTGGTTTACAGACAGCTCACCCTTTGGACCAAGATCAACCAATAGCGCGCCCTTTATCTGCCCTGCTTCGTCCGCTGAATAAGCCATAGGTGTGCCGGAATACCTGAATCTATCCTCTCCTACCGTCATTGGTTTATGTATATGACCAAGTGCAGCATAATCAAAAGCCATGAGCATATCTGCTCCCACAGCATCGATATTGCCCACAGTTACTATCTCTGACTCCATTCGCTCTATATCGTCTGCGTTTTTTCCTGCAGGAAGATAGAACTGGTGGCTGACAAGAACATTTCTCTTTGACATATCAATAACCTCCCTTTCCAGGAGCCTTTTTAGAGACTCCCGGTAGGAGAGGTTATTACCGTTTTCGTCAGTTCCAACTATAGCCTTGATCATGGACGGCTTTATAAAGGGAAGAAGATAAAAATCAACCTCCCCATACTCATCCGTTAAGGTAACGCGTTCAATATGATCCTCCTTTGATGCTGGAGGCATGCCTATCATATAAAAATTGTGTTTCTTGAGGATATTCCTATACAGATCCAGTCTTGGAGCACTGTCATGATTGCCGCTGATAGCCAAAACCGGCGCATCACAAAGAGCTTTTGAAAGCTTGTTTATAAAGCCGTCAAAAAGAGTCACGGCTTCAGCAGAAGGTATCGCCTTATCATATATATCTCCCGCTATGACCACTGCATCTACTTTATTGGCCCCTGCCAGCTCAACGATCCTGTCAAGGATATACTCCTGATCTTTTATCAGGTCTCTGTTTATAAGCTTTAGGCCCAGATGAAGGTCAGAAATGTGTATAAACCTCATTAGTCTCCCCCCGCTTTATCAGTTTTCTTTCGCTGGCTGCAAGCAGCTGACACAGATCCAATTACAACTATCTCTTACAACAGCTCTATGAGATCTGCCGGTAACCACTTGATGATCATCTGCTCCAGCTTTTCTCCAATGACAGGTTTTCCCAGATAATCATCAAAGCCCATTGCCAGATATTCCTCTTTCATCCCCCTCATTGCGTTTGCGGTGAGCATAATGACAGGAGTATTCTTGTTAAAGCTGCTGTTTGATTCTTTAAAAAGCTTATAGGTTTCTATGCCGTCCATATCTGGCATCAGATGATCCATGAAGATCAGGTCATATTCTTCCTCTTCAAGAAGGCTAAGGGCTTTAGGACCGCTCTCTGCTGTTGTCACCTGCACCTGAGTAGGCTCAAGGAGCTTTTTGATGAGCTTTAAGTTCAGCTTTGTGTCATCTACTATGAGTATCTTTGCTTTCGGCGCATTGAAGAGATGGTATTTCATGGGCGCTATATTCTTGTGCTCTCCACCTATCTTAAAGGTTCCAAGGGGTGTTGGATCCACCACCTCCTGAGGGATAGTCGCTATAAAGATAGAGCCCTTTCCAAATGTGGACATTACCTCTATATCACCATTCATAGCCTGACAAAGGCCCTTACTAAGAGGCATGCCAAGTCCGGTTCCCTCTATGGATCTGTTCCTTGGAAGATCAGCTCTTCCAAATTTCTCAAATACCTTTGGCAGATCTTCTTCTCTTATGCCTATGCCGGTATCACTGACCTTGATTATGAAGTTGACTCTGCCTTCTCCTATTTCCCTTCCCCTGACCTCCATTATGATGCTTCCCTTGTCTGTATATTTTACAGCGTTGGTCAGCATGTTGATCATGACTTGGCGGATCCTGATCATGTCACCCTTTAAGAGCGAGGGTATGGTCTCTTCGCAGATGATGGTAAACTCCAGCCCTTTGGAAGCTGCTCTGTCACTGATCATGTTATAACAATCGTTGATTAGGGATGCAGGCTCATACTCTGCATTTACTATTTCCTGAGTACCGGACTCCACTTTGGACAGATCAAGCAGATCATTGACCAGCGACAGGAGTGTATTTCCGGCTTCAACTGCATTCTCAGCACATTCCCTGACTTCGTCATTGTCTGATTTTCTCAGTATCAGCTCATTCATTCCCAGCATTGTGTTGATGGGAGTTCTGACTTCATGAGTTATGGATATCAAAAAGTTATCTTTGATCCTGGTAGCCCTCTCCAGGTCATCCATAGTCTTCATCAGGCTTCTGTAGTCCGGTGTTTCCAGGGAAAAGAGGATTCCCAGCGCACCAAGAGCTATGAGGAAGCCATCCGGCATGTATTCAGGAAGAATGGTCACTCTTAAAGCTATACCCACCACCAGGAGAGTATATAGTATCAGTATAGTCCGTATCTCCCATTTTCTAAGCACAGACCTGGCTCTTATGAGCAGGCTTATGGATATAAAGACCATTATCAGCGGAAGGATGAACATAAGGCCAAAGAAAGGTCCATGACTATATCCCAGTTCCCTGTCAAAGCGATTAAAGAATCCCATAAAGAGATTGATGATCATCAAAATGACAGCTCCCACAAATATCAGACCGGGAAGCAGCGTCTCTGAGTGGTAATCGTCCCCTCCCCCTCTTCTCTTTTTTAGTATGGCTATATAACAGCACATATAGTAACCGGCCAGCATCTGAAGGTCATAATATGACATATAAATGACAGATGCCAAAAGAGGATTCATGACCCTGGCCGAGCCAATCGCTACACAGGTGGCTATATCTGCAGCAACTGTCAGCGCAGCCGCTACCAGAAACCTCCTGAACTGGATAAGATCATCCGTTACGGAATAATTGGTCCTGACAACTATGTACAGGATCACCAGGATCATCAGCCCTGCTACATCCAGGTCTATATTGTAAGCTAAATGCAATCCCATCTTCCCCTCTGCTATTACCTGGCCAGTTCCCTAAGAGGAGTCCAGTAATTGGATCCATAATAGTCTGTAAGCCTGTAGTTGTAATATACTTTATCGTTATCCATGGTAAGCGTCATAAGCTCCATGCCCTCGCCTGATACTTCAATGGGCTCTCCAAGATAATAGCTGTCATCAAAGCTTCCATCAGGCTTATAGTAGTCGCACAGAAGCCTAAGTGTATCACCATCTTTTGGCTCTATAAGACCCTTTGCCTGTGTCACTTCACCTGTTTCTTCATTTTTGTAAACCTTCTGAGCACCAAGTATGGTACCATCAGGATCTTTTTCAGAGAACTCAATAAGGAGATTGACTCTTTCACCATTTAGCTCTGCCGGTATATAGCCATTTGTGACATAATAACCGCTTTCCTCATCATAATCATCAGATGAGAGATAGTAGGCTGCCATGTTGCCGTTTACTGCAAGCCAGTCCCCATCATAGTCCACGATCAGATCACCATCGTCATCATAGCTTGCTATATTATCCAGTCCCATATCTATATAGCCGTGGCCATCATCCACAAATACGTTGATCGCCACGGTATCAATCTCCTGCCATTTATCTTCGGCCAGTTTCAATATTTCCCTGCCGCCCTCATTAGTCAGCTGAAGATCTTCTTCTGTGATCGGAGCTCTTGCACCCAAAAGTGATGCAAGAGAATCTGCCTGAGCAGTAGCTCCTGCCTGACTTCCTCCCAGAATAGAAGCAAAGCTTGTGAGAGCTGAGCCGTATCCGGCGCTTCCTCCTGAGCTGCTGGTTATGCCCGATGATCCGCCTGACATAAGAGCCTGCAAGAGGATGCTCTCGATACTGCCTCCTTGAGCAGATCCTGTTGAAGAGCTGCCTCCCATGAGGACATCAAAGAGTCCTGTTGAACCTGAAGTTTGAGAAGTCACTATCTGACCTGCCGATTCCAGCTGAGCAAATGACTTTATTGACTCAGCATAAGAATCATCCACCTCCAGATTGTCATATATCTTGACCATATTGTTTACAGATTTCAGCGAGCTGTAAGGGAAATAAACGCTCATCCCGTATGCATTGGTCACATTATAGGTTTTGTTGTATTTGACACAGCCTGATACGGCTTTTGCAAGATCCAAAGCCTCGTTTGTTCCCAGATTATTACAGAAATTAACAAGATCTATCTGGTCTATATGTGAAGATGATGCAAATTCTCTCGTATCAGATCTGGCCTGTGCTACCTGCTGATAGTTATCACTTTTTATCTGTGAACTAAGATTCTGGCCAAAGGCTCCAAGTACAGAGGGTATCACGCCCTTAAACTCTGCAAGGTCGATAATAGACAAGGTAGTCTTTGCCCTTGATGATGCTGAAGCAGACGCAGCTGTAAAATCATCCACCAGTATCTTTGCCAGATCTATTGTCTCAATGGAGCTGTTCTTTGAAAGCGCATTAAGCCATGATGTATAATACCAGCCGGTTCCAGGCTCTGTTTCTTCGGAAGCTATCATGTAATCAGCATAAGGCTCCACTGCCATAGCAGTTTCCAT
>NZ_AUKE01000011.1 GCF_000424585.1 Butyrivibrio sp. MC2013 | reverse complement strand
GCCGCACAAACCTCTCCAAACTTATGACAGAAAAATGAAAAGGTTTGTGACAGCGAGTGAGAGTAAGGCTGTGACAGCGGAAGGAATTAGCAACATAAATAGAATGATCTACACTATGAATGATATACGAATTGCTTCGCAGCAAAGCTGCTCTCGCAATTCTACAATCATTCGGAAATCGCTTCCTGCTAAAGCAGAAAGCTTTTTTCCTCATGATTGTTAGGGTCATGAGACAACAAAAAACCACATGCAAGCATGTGGTTTTTGTTGTCTATGACCCTATATCATTCACTTCACAAATATCTCTTCCGGGGCTTCCTCGGGAGCAAGATCGATGACTCCAAGCTTGCCCAGGAGGTTGGTGACCAGATTGGTCCTGTATACAAAGTAGTAAGCGATAAGAGAAAGAGCAAGAGCTCCGATCACATCAGTAGCTGAGTGCTGCTTGATAAACATGGTGCTGACAACGATCAGCATGGCCATAACAGAGCTTGCTATGCGGCCCTTTCTGCCTATCCTTCTGGAGTGGTGCAGGCTGATGGCGCCGCCTACAGCATTGTAAGCATGCATGCTGGGGAAGACATTGGTAGGAGTATCATGTGTGTAAAAGAAACTTACCATATCTGTAAATATATTGTCTCTGGGCATCTGCGCAGGCCTTAAATACTGGATGGTTGGTACGAAGGTGGATAACACAAGGAAGAGTGTCATTCCAAATGAGAGGAAAGCCATGAACTTCCAGTAATCCTCGACTTCAAACTTGAGCAGCGGGAAGGCGGTGCAGAAGAAGACAAATCCGAACCATAGGATATACGGAACTACAAAAATCTCCATGAAGGGGATCTTGTCATCTATCGCCACATGCATCTCTGTGAAATGCACTACCGGGCGCTTCTCTATCCAGTTGAACCATATTATGTACATGATGGCATAAAGGCCTGTAGGGACAGCCATCAAAAAGGTCTTCCATACACGTTCTCTTGTGATGGGCTGTGAGTACTTGTCTTTAAATATCATATTAAACCTCGTTTGTATTATGCAAAAATGATTAGTGTTTGAACGATATAGCGTTTATGATTATTTATTGTCAAAGTCTAATATATACGGAGAATGCATAAAGCACAAGTGCAATTTTGATGAAAAAAAGGCTTATATTTACTCGTCTTTGGAGAAATAGCTCAAAAACTATCGCGAATAATTATATTCTATTGGTATATAAGCTGTTTTAAACTATTAAAAGAGCAGTTTTAACTTCAGGTCTGTGTTTTCAAAAGTGATCCTGCCGGCTTTTACAGATACCTCCCCATCAGTATGCACCCAGAAGCTGTCTCTACTGTCTACCAGCAGCTTCTTGCATTTAATAAAGGATATGCCCTTTGTATTACCGTGCTTTCCGAATTTGGATAAAGGCAGAGCCTTTAATATAGAGGCTTTGCTCATGGAGGCTGCCAGGCAGATGTCCAGGAGAGAGTCACAATAGTCTGCCTCAGGGCAGAATTTGAATCCCCCGCCTTCATAGGGTGTGATCATTGCTGCCAATAGGAGTATATCTTTTACGTCCATGAGCCCCTTATCATCGGGTCTTATATCGGCAGAAAACTTATTTGCCTTAAATATTTCTTTTAGTGCTACTGACAGATAGGTGAGCTTACCCAGCCCAAGCTTGTTCAGGAGCTTTTTGGCAGCTGTAACAGAAGCTTCTTTGCACACTACGGCATCAAAGCCTATTCCTGCAGATACGCAAAAGAGTCTGGAAAAGGACTCCGGCTTGTCCTGTCCTAAAGGAAAAGTATCCAGGATCCTTTCTGCGGTGACTTTACCTATATCAGTTGTACGACGGATCTGCCCCTCCAGGATCCTCTCGCCAAGGACCTTGCTGTCTGTGCCTCTGATGCCAAGACCCAGAGCCAGGTCACCTGCGCTTCCTGCGGGGATATAGCCCAGGGCTGTCTTGTCAAAGTCGCTGATGCCATTGATGACTTCGTTCATAGTGCCGTCTCCGCCAAATACCACCAGATGCACCATGTCCTCTATAAGGCAGCGGCTGCTGGTAAGCTTATATGTCAGACGGGTGGCATCGCCTGCCTCATTGGACATGACTGCCTGGTATTTGATATTGTGCTCTTCCATAAGAGCCTTGAAGCTGAGCCACTCTTGAAGGCCCAGGCCTGATCTGGCATAGGGATTTACTATACAGTAATACATGCTGCTACTTGCATCCTCCATCTTAGTCGTAAAATCTCTCCTTATTATATAGCAATTGCGGGAACATTGTGTTATTATATGCAAGATGACTTTAACGCGTTAAAACAACGCAAGGGGCAAAAGAATTAGATAGAGGAGAGTCGAAATGTATTCATTGGAAGAAGTAAGGAATGTTGACCCCGAAATAGCACAGGCTATTGAGGACGAAATGCAGCGCCAGAACGATCATATTGAGCTGATCGCTTCTGAGAACTGGACCAGCAAGGCAGTTATGTCTGCTATGGGAAGCCCGCTTACCAACAAGTATGCAGAGGGGCTTCCGGGCAAGAGATACTACGGCGGCTGCTATGTTGTAGACAGAGTTGAGAATCTGGCAAGAGAGAGAGCCAAGGAGCTCTTTAAATGTGATTATGCCAATGTGCAGCCTCACTCAGGAGCTCAGGCCAACCTGGCAGTACAGTTCGCGCTTCTTGAGCCCGGTGATACCATTATGGGTATGAACCTGAGCCAGGGCGGTCACCTGTCTCACGGAAGCCCGGCCAATATTTCCGGTAAATATTTCAATGTAATACCTTACGGCGTTGATGATAACGGTTTTATAGATTATGATGAACTTAAGAGACTTGCACAGGAGCACAAGCCCAAGCTGATCATCGCAGGTGCCAGTGCTTATTGCAGGACCATTGATTTTAAGAAATTCCGTGAAGCAGCAGATCTGTGCGGCGCTGTGCTCATGGCAGATATCGCTCATATCGCAGGCCTTGTTGCAGCAGGACTTCACCCCAGTCCGTTTCCTTATGCGGATGTAGTGACCACTACTACACACAAGACTCTTCGCGGACCCAGAGGCGGACTGATCCTTTGGAATCAGGAAGCTCAGGACAAGTTCAAGTTTAACAAGGCTGTATTCCCCGGTATCCAGGGTGGCCCTCTTGAGCATGTGATAGCAGCCAAGGCTGTATGCTTCAAGGAAGCTCTTTCACCTGAGTTCCGCGTATACCAGGAGAATATTATTAAGAACGCCAAGGCTCTTTGCTCCGGTCTTATGAACAGAGGCATCAAGATCGTATCCGGAGGCACAGATAATCACCTGATGCTGGTGGATCTGACTAACTTTGGTCTTACAGGCAAGGAAGTTGAGGCATGGCTTGATGAGGCTCACCTTACAGCCAATAAGAATACAATACCCAATGAGCAGCAGTCTCCCTTCGTTACCAGTGGTATACGTCTTGGTACACCCGCTGTTACCACAAGGGGCATGAACGAGGCTGATATGGATCGTATCGCTGAAGCGATCTCCCTTGTTATCAAGAAGAAGGAAGAGGGTATACCTGAAGCAAGAGCAATAGTTAAGGAGCTCACAGATCGTTATCCTCTGAATTGATAAGTCAGGAGCAGGATGAAGATTTTACTCGTTGATGATGATGAGATCATCAGGATGGGGATGAGAAAAGTCATAGAGAAAGCAGGAAAGGGCTGGGTCGTCGAAGGAGAAGCCTCCGATGGGGCTTTGGCCCTTTCTTTTCTTGACCAAAATCCGGATATCGACCTTATCATATGCGATGTCCGCATGCCCATAATGGATGGCCTTGAGCTGGCCCGAATCATTCAGAACGAGAGAGATTATGATCCGGGCATCATCATGCTCAGTGGTTACAATGATTTTGAATATGTCCGCAGTGCATTTGTAAGCGGAGCTTATGATTACATATTAAAGCCCTTCAAGAAGGACGAGTTTATCAGTCTCATAGAGAAAGCCGAGAAGAGACTGAGCAAGGAAAGACATACCAAGGAAGCCATAAATGGCAATAATGACTTTATCCTTTCTGAACTTTTAAAGAAACTTTCCTTCTCATCCAAAGAGGAAGCTCCCCAGCTCTTTGCCAGGATAGGCGCGATGGGAGTTGATATCTCCTATGAGTATTTTGCTACAGTAAGACTCCTGGTAGACCAATATTACAAGCAGTTTTCCAGAGAGGATGAGTACAAGAGGCAGCTGATAGGTGTGACGGATAAGGTAAATGAGCTTTTGGCAGACAGGGAAGGCTTTGATTACGCCTCTTGCATATACAAGCAGGAGCTGATGATCCTTCTCATGACAGACTCACCCCAGCGCGCCGAGCAGCTTGCTGACAAGATCCACAGGAGCCTGGTGAGAAATAATGAAGAGATCACAGTTACTGTGGGAGTGAGCAGTGTCTATAGTGACAGGTCCAGGATATCAGACAGCTTTGACGAATCCAGGAAGGCAGTAATGAGCAGATTCTACCTGGGTCAAAAGCAGCTCATATCTTATTCTGATATAGAGGGCAAGTGTATAGACATGCGCTATGATACAGAGCCTATGACAGCCAGGCTTGAGCACAGCCTCTGCCTTTTGGACCGTATCAGGTCCAAGGAGGATATGGACAAGGTCTTTTTGGATCTGAGCTATTGTACTTCAGACAGGTTCAGAAAGTATCTCCACGAGATCATAGATACTCTCTCTATCAGGATAGAGAACCTGGGAGTGTATGTGGCTGCTCACAGGAGAGAGATAGATTTTTATGTGGATTATCTCAATACCTTCCGTGAGCTAAAGACCTATATGAATGCCCTGCTGCAGGATATCATATCCTATATGGAGGGCGAGAAGGAGAAGAAGAGCGGACTTCGCATAGAGATGGCCAAGGAATATATTGATGCTCATTACAGCGAAGTGTTGACCTTAAATGACATGGCGGACAGGGCAGAGCTTAACCCTTCGTATTTCAGCAATCTCTTTAAACAGGAGACAGGGATCAATTTCTCCGAATACCTGCTGAATGTCAGGATGGAAAAAGCCAAGGACCTCTTAAAGGATCCTACCATCAAGATTTATGAGGTAGGCAGTATGGTGGGCTATGAGGATGCTGTATCCTTTGGCAGAGCCTTTAAGAAGAGATGGGGCATATCTCCAAAGGAATTCAGGAGCTCCGTATATTGATATTATGGTCAGAATTATGCAGAACCTTTCATCTTAAGATAAAGATGAAGGGTTCTTTTTTTATACAATATTTGATCAGGTATCAAAAAATGTATGGCCTTTTCACAAATTCTGTATAGATTAATAAATTTTGGCTGTTAAATTGCCCCTGTTAATAGCATAAGATATTTACAGGTTGCAACCGATGATAGCGTTAATAAGGTATTTAGTGATATAGGGAGGAATTGTTACAAATGAAAAGAAAAGCATTAACAGTTCTACTGATGGCTTCCATGCTGGGAAGCGCGCTGGCAGGTTGTGGATCTTCTGCAGAAAAGGAACTGACAACGGTTGAAACAGAAGACGAAACAGCCAAGGCAGACGGGGGCGAAGCCGCACTTACAGGCAGCATCACAGTTGCCAGCAACAGAACAGATATCGAGGATAAGCTGGTTTCATATGCTCAGAAATTCATGGATGAGCATCCCGGAACCAATGTAACATTTGAGACGATCAAGGAATACGATGATGTGGTTGCTACAAGGATCGCCGGCGGCGAAGCACCTGACATCTTCTATGTAGTAGATCCTATTAACCAGGATACCTACAAGGACTACTTCCTTCCTATAGATGATCTGGACTTTACAGCAGATGACATTCTCTTTTATGAGAACGGAAGAGGCACTGATGGCAATCTCTATGTACTGCCTCTGACAGTAAGCTACTGTGGTATGGTATACAACAAGGCAGCCTTCAAGGAAGCAGGAATAGAGAAGGTTCCTATGACAGTAGACGAATTCTACGATGACTGCGAAAAGCTTAAGGCAGCAGGCATCACACCTGTAGGAACAGCCTTTAAGGATATCTGGCCCATCTACGCATGGTGCGGTTGGGGCGAAGTCAATATCACAGCAGGTGACAACAGAGGTGAGAACAAGTATCCCGATCAGGATGAGATCTATGATGACACAATGCTGGCATCCATGAATATCATGAGAGAGCTTTACAAGAGGGGCTACCTGGAAGATGATATCATGTCCGCTAACTGGGACCAGTTCAAGCTGGATCTCTCCCAGGGCAAGGTTGCAATGCATTATTCAGAGACATGGCTTCCTTCTCAGTTCGTAGAACTGGGTGCAAAGCAGGAAGACATCGGTATGTTCCCCTTCCCCGGTGCCAAGAATATCAAGGCAGGCGAAGGTAAGAAATGGGGTATTTCCAAGGATACATCAAGCCCTGAGCTTGCCAAGGCATTCCTGTCATACATGCTTGAGAATCCTGTAGAGCCTACTGATATTCCTTCCAATACAAGTATAGAGGTTAGCGATCCTTTTGTAGCAGAGCTCTTATCATACGGCGTAGAGCCGCTGAGCCCTATTGTGGGAGATGCAAGATTTTCTAACATCAAAAATGATATCGAGCTGGATGGTCAGAAGTTCTTCCTGACATATGTAATGGAGGAAAGTGACGAGAAAGCGGCTGAGCTGATCGCCGACTGGAACAAGAAGTGGGCTGAGGCCAGAGTGAATTATTAAAATATCCTGATATAGATTTAGGGATTGCTGATTTACAGGGCAGTATTGCTGATTGGCAATACTGCCCTTATTGCGCTCAAAAATGGGAGTTATTTCATGAAAATAAAAACCAAAGACAGAATATACATAGTTTGTTTTTTGCTTGTCCCTGTGACACTACTGGTACTTTTTTCCTACTATCCGCTCTTTAAGCTGATACAGCTATCCTTTACCAATTGGAACGGAATGAGCACTGAGCTAAAGTACATTGGTATCAAGAATTACAAGGATATAGCAGGACAAAAGGAGCTTTTCAGAACCTTTGGAAACAACATGGCATACGTTATCACAGCCATTATCCAGCAGGTGGCAGGCCTTTTTCTGGCTATTCTTCTTAACAGCAATATCAAGATGAAGACCACCTTCAGGGCCATTCTCTTTATGCCATATATCATCAACGGTGTGGCAGTAGCCTTTATGTTCAACTACCTCTATGACTACTCCAATTCACCCATCAATTTTGTCCTGAACCTCTTCGGAGCAGAGTCGGTACATTTTATCAGTAATTCATATATGACCAATTTTGCTCTGTCATTTATCAGCTTCTGGAAATATTGCGGATGGACCATGGTGATATATATTGCGGCCCTGCAGTCCATATCTTCTGAAGTATATGAAGCGGCCAGGATAGACGGAGCAGGCTTCTTTCAGACAATAAGGTACATAACCCTTCCTAATATCAAGACTATGCTGGAGGTATCCCTTCTACTGAGTCTTAACGGTGCACTTCAGGTATACTTCGAGCCCTTCCTTATTACCAAGGGTGGACCGGACGGAAGGACTGCAACCTTTATCAGCTCCTCACTGGAACTGGCTTACAACTATTCCAAATATGGCAAAGCTGCAGCTATGGGCGTGATACTTCTTATCATCATCCTCATCCTTGTAGCAGTGCAGAATATATTCCTGAAGGGAGACGATGCCGCAGTAAATTGATAGTGGCAGGCGCGGAGGATTAGATGAAATCAACATTTATTATCAATAACAAGATCGGGAGATTCTTTATTTATCTCATTATGGTCCTGGGGATCGTTTCTGTGTTTGCCCCTCTTCTCATAGTGCTGAATGTCTCCCTTAAGAGCAATGAAGAGTACATGATGAAGGGAGTCATGACCCTTCCTGAGAATATCACCAATATATCCAACTTTATCAGAGCATATGTAGAAGGTAATTTTACAAGGGGTTTTATCAATACAGGTCTTTTGGTAGTGGTATCGGTTCCTGTGACAGTGATCATAGCTTCACTTGTGGCATACACGTTGTCACGCTTTGACTTTAAGTGCAGGAAAATAGTCTATCTGGCTTTTCTCATCCCTACTTTTATACCGGGTATGACAGTGACCATAGCTACTTTCCAGGTGATCAAGGCACTGGGGCTCTATAACAGCATCCTGGCAGGCATCATCCTGTACATAGGTACAGACATTATGCAGATATACATCTTTCTGCAATTTATCAGCAAGGTGCCCATCTCTCTGGATGAGAGCGCCATGCTGGACGGAGCGGGGAGACTGCGTATCTATACATCCATCATCCTTCCCCAGCTGGGACCTGCAATTGCTACAACGGTCATCTTAAAGCTCCTTGGTATATACAATGACTTTTTTACTCCTTACATGTATATGCCCAAGGTCAAGACCGTGGCTACAGGACTCTATGCATTCTCAGGAGACAAGCTGGCTGAGTGGCCTCTTATGAGCGCTGCTATTGTACTGGTGGCCATACCCACCATCATCATCTACATCTTTTTGCAAAAATATATAATCAGCGGCGTAACTGACGGCGCTGTAAAATAAAAGGAGGACAAAATGAATGGAGTATTAATGAAATTCATGGGAGGCTTTATGGCAGCAGCGCTGTCTGTAACCTCCATCCCGGCATCCGTGTCGGAGAACTCGCTGGCTGAACCTGCTGCTGTGATTGACAGCAGTAGCACAGTATTTAGCGAATTCGTAACAGCTGATGGAACAAAGCTCATGGAGGGTGACAGGGAGCTGCAGTTTATATCTCTCAACTATCCTCAGGCTACTTCTGACAATGAATGGGAGCATGCCAATGCCATCAAGACCATAAAGACCATGGGCGGCAGAGTGACAAGGACCTATACAATCCCTGTATATAATGGCCAGAATGCACACAGGGCTTATGTCACAGGTGTGGATGAAAATGGCAATCTTACCTTCAACGAAGATGCACTTAATGAGCTGGATGATGTCCTGGCCAAGTGTAATGAATACGGAGTCAGAGTGGTAGTGCCGCTGGTAGACCACTGGCACTGGGTTGGCGGAATAGACGGATATGTTTATCTGGCAGGAGAAAATGATGGTGCGCCTTCTAATTCATCCTTCCAGGACTGGGCATGGAAATTCTATTCCAGTCCCAAATGTCTGGACTATTTTGAACAGATGATCACCCACCTCTTAAACCGTGTAAATACTGTAACAGGCGTGAAATATATGGATGATCCTGCGATCCTGTGCTGGGAGACAGCCAATGAAGCAGGTGGCAATCAGAGTAATCAGATTGCACACGATGATGAGCTGAGCACCTGGAACAAGGCCGTTGTAGAGCATATCAAGTCCATAGACCACAATCACCTGGTACTGGACGGCAGAATGTCTACTACAGAGAGATCCAGGAGCGATGAAAATCCCGCGGACATCCTGGGAGCACACTATTATGAAGGCAATTATGCCACAAGATGTGCTGATGATACCAGGCTCTGCCATGAAGCCGGAAAGCCCTTTATCCTGGGTGAGTTTGGAGCCAAGGTTACAGCTGATCCCTGCATCGATGTATTCCAGGCAGGCGTGGATAATGGCACCAACGGCATCATGATGTGGTCTCTGAGAGCACACAAGGACGGCTTTGGCTACTACTTCCATGATGAAGACGGCTACTGGGCTGCATATCACTGGCCGGGCTTTGAAGCAGGTGACTATTACGGTGAAACAGAGATATTAAGGGCCATCTATGCTTATGCTCAGGTGGTGAACGGAGCTGCAGCAGATTATGAAGAAGCCAGAAATATCCCTATTCCTGCTCCTGAGACAGATGAAGCACCCCTTCTCTATGAATCATCAATGGCCGGTGGCTCAGTTGCTGATATCAAGTGGAGAGGCGTAGTAGGCGGCGCATGGTATGAAGTAGAGAGAGCAGATGGCAGAGTATCTGAGGCGGAAGCTGACAGTGCAGAGTGGACGCTTGTTTGCGATAAGTCCGATAAGCTCTATGACTCGGGCAGAAACAGAGAAGACAAGGCTCATGATTGCATGCCAGGCTTTCATGATGAGACAGCAATAGACGGACAGACCTATTCCTATAGACTCAGAGCTGCCAATGAGAGTGGCTACGGACTCTGGTCCAATATAGTAACTGTAGAGAATGTTAATCATCTGGTAAATGATCCTCTGGATATGATCTCTGTATCCAGCACTGACAATAATCCTACTGAGATCAGAAGGACATATAGCTATGACCATTCCAGAAATGTAGAATGTCCCGGCAGTTATATTGTAAATAAGTCAGATAGTGAAGGCTATATTGAATACAAGGCCTCTATAGCTGCAAAGACTATAACTGTAAATGCAGCTTCAGAGCCCTCTGAAGAAAATGCACCAAAGATTGCTGTATCCAATGATGGTATCAGATTTACACAGCTGGAAACTGCTCATGAGAGCGGCAGCACAGTGTACGTTGCAGAGGCTGATCCTGCAAGCTGCTATGGCAACTATGTGAGAGTATATCTGCCCGGCAAGAGTGCTTGTAAGCTGGAGGATATCACAATCCTCTATGTCAATGACGGCGGCGCTCCTGCAGGCGAGCCTGCACCCGCATCACCTATGAAGAATGTGATCATCCAGGACAATCAGTTTGGGGAAAATGGCGCAGATCCTCTCTATGTATATAAGGATGATGAGACTCTTGTATACAAAACACTGGATGATATCAATGCATACCGTGTTATCGCTTATTGCAAAAACGGCAAAGAGCCTCTTGTAGAATACTCCTATGACGGCAGCAGCTTCAACAAGGTTCCTCTTCTCAAAGAAAGTGAAGAGAACGGTGAAAAGCGTCTGGTATACGGAGACCTGAATGTATCTGACATGGTAAGAGTGATCAGAGTGACAGTAGCTAAGGAGAACAAGGATGACATCAGACTATCATCCGTAGAGCTCTCATCAGGCAAGAAATCCATCCCTCTGGCAGATGAAGCTCCTGCCAACTCACTGGAAGACGGTGAATACTATTTTGGTCAGGACAGCACACTGGAAGCAGCATATACTGTATCATCTCTTGAAGATGGAAGCGGTCTTTGCCTTGAGAAGAACTTTTCTGCAAAGGATATGTCTGCATATGACAGTATCTATGCATATCTTGAAGGGGACGGATCTGACAATAAGCTGACCCTTTCCTTTACAGATGCAAAGGGGCTTGTATGGGAGAGTGAGGAATTTGATCTTTCATCCCGCAAGGCTTCTATGAAGAAAGCTCTGCTTGGCAGCTTTACTACTACGTCAGGCGCAGATCCTTCAGAAATGGATCTTACAAGCGTAAGCTCTTTTGCCATCGCCATCAAAGGTGCAAATGGGGAAAATGCTCTGGCGCGTATCAGACTGGATAAGAATAAGGCTTACTCAGGTAACTATGCTATAGCTATAGATTACAGCATGGGCGGCAATGACTACACAATCTATCTGGACAGCATATATATGGCTTCATCTACAAGAGTAGATGACTTTGAAGGCTACAGCGGCTCATCCAATCTTCTTGGAGCTGCATACAGCCGTAATACCAACGGCGGTAAGTTTGACCTGGCACTTGATACTGCCCACAAGTCAGAAGGCAGCTATGGCATGAGGATAGATTATGACTATAACGGTAAGGGCTATGCAGGCGTGACCAAGAAGATGGACCTTCTGAATCTGGCTGGTTATGACGGATTCGTGATGTTCATTGATAGTGATGGCTCAGGCAATGATATCAAGGTACAGATTGAGACAGATGTATCTACCTTCTCTTATACAGGTTTTATGACAGGTAAGGGACCTACATATTTCTATATGCCCTTCTCAGCTATCAAAGAGGAGTCCTGGGCAGGTTCCGGGCATGTGGTTGATTCCACAGCTAACCTTAAGTCAGTATCCATTTACTCTGATCAGAAGGGTGAAGTATCTGCAGGTACCTTCTATGTGGATGATATCAGAGGTGCTAATTTCGTAGCTGATCTGGAGTCAAAGAGCGCTGTTACCATAGACAGCATTGAGCCTGCAGCTATTACTGCCTTCCCCTTCACAATTTCAGGAACTGCTGACTTTGTGCAGTATGTAAGCGTAGTAGTAGGAGATAAGACCATCAACGTGCCTGTAAATGCTGATGGCAGCTGGACCTGCACCATTGACAGCGCTTTAGGCATACTCAACGGTGAAGATATCGCAGTAAAGGCCGGTGTATACTATCCCAATGGTGATGTGATCACAGAGACGTCAGGGGAGAAGATCAGTATCAATGTTGAAGGTAATGATCCTCCTTATGAAGAAAAGTATGAAGACCCGGTATGGACATGGGATTTTGCTACAGATGGCAAGGAAGGCTGGACCTTTGAAGGCTTTGATCCCTGGGTTGAGAACAGTCTTTTGGTAGCATGGAGCCAGACAGGATATGATGCTGTATTCTCCAAGACCATCACAGGCCTTGAGAATGGCACATATACACTTAGTAACGATATCAAAGTCAAGAGCAACATGAAGAATGTGCAGGTGGCTCTAAAGAGCGGAGAGACTGAAGTAGTATCTGATCCTATTGATACTGCAGACGTGGTTGTTGACGACAGATTCATTGACAGGAAGATAGAAGTGGCAAATGGCGAACTGACTATCATCTATCGCCTCTCTTCACCTACAGATTCCAATGGTACTACCTTTGCAGCAGGTGATCTGAAGCTCTATCAGACAGCAGTGGCTGAGCCTGAAGATCCTGAAGATCCGGGCCAGGGCGAGATCACAGATCCTACAGATCCTGAAGATCCCGGTCAGGGCGAGATCACAGATCCTACAGATCCTGAAGATCCCGGTCAGGGCGAGATTACAGATCCTACAGATCCCACAGATCCTGCAGATCCCGGAAACGGCGGCGCAGAGGATCCCGGACATGATCATGAGGACCACGGCGCAGCAGTTGTAGTAAAGATCGTGACCAGGATAGTAGTAAAGGTGGTAAGGACTATAGCAAGAGTGATCAAGTCTATATTTGGTTTTTTATTCAGATAATTACATGACGTAAGGGTCAAAAGTCATTTCGATTCGAGCTTGCTCGAAATCGAATATGAATTTATGACCCGCAAAACATGAGCAAAGTAGCACGTAGTGCGGATTTGCGAATGTTTTAGGATTGTGAGAGTTTCGAAGAAACGGAACAATCCGTTAGTCATAAGGTGTCAAAAGGAA
The DNA here is from genome assembly GCF_000424585.1 of Butyrivibrio sp. MC2013. Classification (GTDB taxonomy): domain Bacteria; phylum Bacillota; class Clostridia; order Lachnospirales; family Lachnospiraceae; genus Butyrivibrio. The sequence goes on along the minus strand of NZ_AUKE01000011.1, from coordinate 114,295 downwards.
CTTTTGACACCTACCTCATTAAAATAAGTCAGCTGATACAGATATACCGGTCTGTGTCAGCTGACTGTTTTTGTTACGGCTATATTTTTTGAGCTTCTATGAGGTGATCTTGTTATGTTATTATGAACCGCTCTATCCGCATCATGTTAACCTTATCACTACCTTTGTGCCGCCGCCCTCTGCATTATATACAAAGAGACCTGCATCCTTGCCGCAAAAGAGCTTGATCCTGCGGTTTACGTTTCTAAGGCCGATGCTCTTAAAGAGGTCGTTTTTCTCATTGATATAATCATTGAGATTATCCAGCATATCCCGGTCCATTCCTATGCCGTTATCAGTGACTGTGATATCAAGAGCGTTTTCCCCGGTCCTTACCGCTGAGACTTTTACCAGTCCCCCTTCGCGGACAGAGTTCATACCGTGGTATATGGCGTTCTCTACAACGGGCTGGAGTATGAGCCTCGGCGTGGGAACTGAATAGAGCATGGCAGGAATATCCAGTTCAAAGCTGTATTGCTTCTTGAAGCGGTATTCCAAAAGCTGTATGTAGCTCTTTATATGAGATACTTCATCTCCCAGACTTACAGGCTTGTTGAGGTCACTGATACTGTATCTGAGGATGGAGCCGAGAGTTGCAGCCATGTCTGCGGTAGTATCATCATCGTTGATTATGGCCATCATGGAGATGGATTCAAGAGTATTATAGAGAAAATGAGGATTGATCTGGGCCTGGAGCATCTGCAGCTCCATCTCATTGGCAGCTATCTTTTCCAGGTACACTTCGTTGATCAGAGAGTCTGTCTTGTCTATAAGGGAGTTGTAGCTATCTGCCAGTCGGGCTATCTCATCTGACCCGTCTATCTTTACATGGGCAGTATAATCGCCGCTTTCTGCTACCTTCATCATAGAGCTGAGAAGGGTTATGGGCTTTACCACTTTGCGGATAGCGATGTAGGTCAGCATAAGTACTGCGAAGATGATGAGCAGGAGCTGTATGAAGCCTGAGATCCTGATCCTGCTGATCCCCCCCAGGAGTTCATCTGAAGGTATGATACTGATGATCCTGAGGCCAAAGGTATCGGAACTGACACTACCTGCGTAAGAGGTGATACCGTCTATACTGCATTTGTAGAGCTCTGCACCGCTCTTGTCAGCAATGGTGCTGATGACGCTTTGCTCCGGGATATCACTGGCTGTTAACAGCTCTGCGGAATCGTATATACAATAGTCATCCTTCATGATCAGGAAGCGGTGTCCGTCACTGAGCTTGACATCATCACAGAGCTTTCTGAAGAAGCTGACATCAGTATTGACCAGTAGTATCCCTATCACTGAGCCGCTTCGCAGCATCACTATGCCTCTGGCAATGCCGAATACATATAGAGGGCGGAGCTTCTCATTGACAACTTCCGGAAGCTCATAGGTCTTTACAAATACGGGCTTGCCAAAGCCTTCTACCGCTTTGAGGAACCATTCTTCCCCGGTGGGATCAAAGGGCGTATATATTGCATACTTGACCTTATAGTCTCCATTGCCCTCATTATTAAAGATAAAGCAGGAATTAACATCGCTCTTGTACATCATGATCTGCTCGAAGATCTGCTCGTTTTGCCTCTGAAATTCATAGCTGGCATTGCCGCTTTTATTGAAGTCGGAGAGCAGGGACATATAGGTCATGTCGTTTTCTTTATAGGTGAGGGGAATCTTGGTGACATTTGCAATGTCTGAGATATAGCTGTCAGCCTTGTCCAGGAGCTGATTATTGTTGCTCTCTACGATATCTCTGTAGCTGGCCAGCTTCTCTTTGGTATAGAGGCCTGCGGAAAAGAGTATGGATGAAGCCAGAAGGATAAAGGCCAGTACTATTATAAGAGTAAACCTGACTGTAATTGACAGATGACTGTAGAGCTCTTTGATCTTCTTCATGGCTATGCCCTTTTATCCTCATTGTATGCGGCTTTGGAAATTTTACTAACATTTATTTTACCATAAACAGGGCATTTGTAATCGGCTGAGGGAGATAGAGACTCACTTGTCAAACTGTCAGAAAATAATATAAAACACAAACAATAAACAGAAAAAACACTATTCGGACTATTAAATACAGATAAAATTAATAAAAATAGCAAAATTGACTTGACAAATAGAAGGCCTTTTCATATAATAAAATCAATCCAAGAGAGTTAGAGAGAAGGAAATACTTCGGGGGACCGAAAGAAAGGAAGGTACAGTCCAAAGATTTAATTAGTTTACTATAATCGCTGGAAATGGAGGTACAGTCCACCGGAAACTTAAGTTAGATTTTCGATTGAGAAACAGTGTTATATCATTACAACGGCTTTAGTACATGGAAAAGTGGTGAAAGCTCAAGAAGAAATAGGATTGGCCACCACAGCTTAGAAAAGCGAAAGTGAATGGAAAAAGCAGGTTGAGAAAACGGAGGTACAGTCCCTTGGATGCAAAAGAACCGACGCAGATCGGAAAGAAAGAATTAAAGATATAAAAGGCGGCGACTTGAAGAAGAAAAAGGTCGCCGCTTTTTATTGTGTTTGGAAGCAGCCGTGCATTCCTTGTGCTGACTTATATTGAGCAATAATGTAGTTCTTTTTGGTCTTTGATGGTAGGGGTATTCATGGTATACTTTATAAGGTAATTTTAATGTTTGGGAGGGGGAATAATAATGGGAAAAAATAGGAAACGCAGAGCAAAGAACATTAGCCCCAAAGTAGAGAATAAGACAGAAGATAAAGTAGTTGAAAATATAGATAATGAAGAAGTGACAGCGCTTGCAGAGGGTGAAGAAGCAGTAAGCTCTGAGGAAGAAAGCGTTAAGGCAGACAGCTTGGAGGAGGCAGCTTCTGAAGCGGATGCTTCAAAGCAGGCTGAAGCAGAGGCAGATAGCGCAGATGCAAGAGACTTTGAAGATAATGATAATGGTCATGATTCAGAAGCTGGTTCTGATGACATGGAGGCTGCAGCTGGCGAAGAGGCAACTCCTGATGAGGTAGCAGGCGATGCAGAGGCAGAAGCCTCTGAAGATGGCAATGATGGCTATGAAGCTGATGAAGATAGTAAGGAGGGCTACAGAGAGTCTTCTGATGAGTCAGATAGGGATAGCGAAGCATACAGAAGGGCTATCAGGCATCAGAGAAGAGTGAGAGTCCAGATTGCTGCTTATCTCATACTATTTGTGATGGCAGGACTGTTGATAGCAGGAGCGGGCTTTCTGGTCAAGACTGTAGGCGAGAGGATCAAGGAAGCCGGAGTATTCGCCGCAGAGACTGTTCAGGAGGAGGAAGTCAGTCCTGAAGAAGACAAGGTGATCATGTCACCTGTAGAAGATATAGAGGATGAGAGTAGTCCCGTGGCTGATGTTCCTGTATCAGAGGAGCTGCAGAATGTGATCGACAACATGACCCTGGAGGAAGAAATTGCAGGTCTCTTTATCATCACTCCTGAGCAGCTCACAGCTACAGATAATGCTGTCAAGGCAGGAGATAAGACCAGGGAAGCACTGGAGCAGACTCCCGTTGGTGGACTTGTATATTCTTCAAATAATATAATTGACTCGGTACAGATCACTGATATGCTCTCGGAGACCAGCAAGATATGCAAATATCCCCTTTTCTTTGCAGTAAGTGAAGCAGGCGGAGCTTCCGGCGTTGTAGCTCCTGCACTTGGCCTTGAAGAGACAGCTCTTCCTTCTGAGTATGCATCGGATGATGATGCAGCTGCCGGTGCATCAGCTATTGCATCTTATCTTACAACATATGGCTTTAATCTGAATCTTGCGCCTTCGGCTATCCTATCCGAGAGACCGGAAGCCTTTGGAATAGATCCCCAGGAGGTATCCGGAAGGCTGTCTTCTTATGTAATATCCTTGGAGCAGTCAGGTGTCAGTGCATGTGTAGGCAGCTTCCCCTCAGAAGCAGACAAGGTCAGTGAAACGGTTACTGGCTGCAATCTGAGCAAAGAGGACCTGGAGAGCAGATTTGGACCTTTCTACTCAGCTATAGATGCTGGTGCTGATATGATCATGATGGGCAATGTGATATGCCCTGCTCTTACAGGGGATGGTCAGACACCTTGCAGCTTGTCTGAAGGAGCAATTAGTGATACACTAAGGACTTCAATGGGCTATAAGGGAATAGTGATCACAGATGCTCTGAACATGCCCTGTATAACCAGTCAGTATACTGCAGATGCAGCGGCTGTTGCAGCTATTAATGCAGGAGCGGATATGATCTATCTTCCCGAAGATTTTGATTTGGCGTATAATGGTCTCTTGGAAGCTGTACAAAACGGTTCTGTTTCCAAGGACAGGATAGACTTGTCCATGAAGCGTATCCTGAGTGTTAAGTTCGGGGAAAATGATAAGTAATTAAGGAGAGTAATTGGTAATGGCGGGAATCAACACTGACTCACAGTCCTTTAACAACGAGGTGCCTTTTTGTAACATCTATTCTCAGAGAGAGAAGAAAGAGCTTGAGCGTCTCTTTTTGAAACAGCGTATTTCATACTATGTTGACTGGCAGAAGCAGTCTATCTGGCAGAAGCTCCTGGGAGGAAAGAGAGGATCTGATCGTATCAACTGTCTGATCCGTATCAACAGGGTGGATGTAGAGAGAGCATATGCTCTGGTCAAGGATATGCCGGGGCTTAAATTCAGGGAGATCAGCGGTGACAAAGAGCACAGGGCAGTGACCAAGCGCACTTTGATGGACCAGGATCAGGATTATGATGAAGAAGACGATTATTAAAAAAGAAAAAACAGCAGGCGCTAAAGAAAAGAATACTGCAGCAAAGAGCAGTTTTGCAAAGAATAGCGCTTCAAAGAACAAAGCAGCAAAAAATAATGCAGCTAAGAAGAGTACTGAAAAGAACAGTATAGCTGAAGGGGACAGCGCAGCACCGAAGAAAAAGGGCAGTCGCTGTCCTTATTTTAAGAAATGCGGAGGCTGTCACTATATTGACACTCCTTACAAAGAGCAGCTGAAGCTCAAGAAGAAGCATCTTCAGGGGCTGTTGTCTCCTTACTGCAAGGTTGAGGACTTCATAGCTATGGAGGATCCTGACCATTACAGGTGCAAGGTACATGCGGTATTTACCCATGACAGGAAGGGCAATCCCCTCTCCGGTATATACCAGGAGAGCAGTCATAAGGTGGTGCCTGTTGAATATTGCCTTCTCGAGGATCAAAAGGCTGACGAGATCATCGCTACTATCAGAGGACTTTTAAAGTCATTTAAGATCAGGACCTATGATGAAGATTACGGACAGGGCCTTTTCAGGCATATCCTTATCAGGGTTGGCAAGAATTCAGGGCAGATCATGGTAGTTCTTGTGGTGACCAGCCCCATCTTCCCATCCTCCAAGAATTTTGTGAAGGCTCTTTTGGAGAAGCATCCGGAGATCACTACTGTAGTACTTAATATCAATGACAGACACACTTCTATGATACTGGGAGACAGATTCAAGACCCTTTACGGCAAGGGATATATTTTGGATACTGTCTGCGGGCTGGAGTTTAAGATGTCACCTGCTTCCTTCTATCAGGTCAATCCCGTTCAGACCCAGAAGATGTACAGCAAGGCCATTGAGCTTGCAGGGCTGACAGGAGACGAGCTTGCTCTGGACTGCTATAGCGGAGTGGGTACTATTGGCCTTATAGCTTCCTCTCATGTAAGGGAAGTCATCAGTGTGGAGATCAATGGCGATGCGGTCAAGGACGCCATCTGGAATGCCAAGAACAATAAGATAGAAAATGTCACCTTTTATAAAAATGATGCTACACGCTTTATGCAGCAAATGGCTGCAGCCGGTGATAAGGCAGATGTGGTCTTTATGGATCCGCCCAGAAATGGTTCAACCGAGGAATTCCTCACAGCTCTTTTTGCACTGTTACCTTCCAAGGTTGTATACATATCCTGTGGCCCCGACTCTCTTGCCAGGGATCTTAAATTCCTGACTGCCGGAGGTTATAAGGTGGATCACTGCGTTCCTGTGGATATGTTCTGTCACACAAGGTCGATAGAGACTATTGTGACACTTTCCAAGAGATAAGAGGTAGACGGAACTATCAAAAAAGAAAAGGTCAAAAGAAAAGCTATCTGACATTTGACAAAGTAAAGGAACTGATAATGAATATTACTCAGATCAAATATGTACTTGAGCTGTCAAATTCCAGCTCTATGCGTGAAGCTGCTGCCAGACTCTACGTATCTCAGCCTGCCTTATCAGCCAGTATCAGGGAATTGGAAGAAGAGCTGGGGATACTCCTGTTTGAGAGGACCAATAAGGGTATCAGTCTGACTGATGAGGGAAGAGAGTTTATAGGCTATGCCAAGAGGGCGGTAGCCCAGTATGATATCCTTGAGGACAGGTATCTGTCCAGAGATAGCGGCAAGGAGCGCTTTTCTGTGTCAACCCAGCACTATAATTTTGCTATCAGAGCCTTTACCAATGTTATCAGATCAAGGGATCCTGAGAAATTTGTCTTTTCCATTCATGAGACCAAGACCAGAAATGTATTAGAGGATGTGAGCAGCCTAAAGAGTGAAGTTGGTATCGTGTCCTTTTCAGCAGGAAGCGAGAAGCTAATAAAGAAGCTTTTTAAGGAATATAATCTCCTTTTTGAGCCTCTTATGAAAAGGGAAACCTATATTTATGTCTGGAAAGATCACGAATTTGCAGGAAGAGAAGAGATTTCCATAGAAGAACTGTCTGCTTATCCCTGCGTATTATTTGACCAGACTGATGACAGCAATTTCTATTTGACAGAGGAAGCTCTGGCAGATTATGACTTTGGCAAGCTGATAAAGTCTGATGATAGAGCCACCAGTATGGAGATCATAGCAGATCTACACGGCTATTCCATAGGAAGCGGCATGCTGGCTGATGATGAGGCTATCCTGAAGGGTATGGTATCTATTAAGCTAAAGGAAGAAGATACCCTTACCATAGGCTATATCACTAGAAAAGGCAGCAAGCTCTCTGAATATGGCAAAGAATACGTGGAAGAGCTCCTTAAGTTTAAGGAATTATGACAGAGTCTCGTTGAAAAGTTAAAGCTAAGTATTAACAAGCATAAAACCAAAGCTCCGCTGGTGATGATCAGCGGAGCTTTTTGCATGATAAGAAACGTTTATCACTGATGATCAAAAGCGCGTAATTTTCTAAGGGCCCTATGGATGATAATATGATTTCAACAAAACAAGCGATGCATATTATCCGATGGAAAGGAGATCATAATCATGAGCGATTACAGATTTGAAACACTTCAGTTACACGTAGGTCAGGAAGAGGCGGATCCCGCTACAGATTCCAGGGCGGTACCGATCTATCAGACAACATCATATGTATTTCATAACAGCAAGCATGCTGCAGACAGATTTGGACTGGCAGATGCAGGTAATATATATGGGAGACTGACAAATTCCACTCAGGAAGTACTGGAAAAGAGAATTGCGGCACTTGAAGGCGGCAGCGCAGCTCTGGCAGTTGCTTCCGGTGCAGCAGCAATCTCATATACCATTCAGGCCCTTGCAGCAAATGGTGGACATATAGTAGCACAGAAGACTATCTACGGCGGCAGCTATAACCTGCTGGCACACACACTTCCTCAGTACGGTATAGAGACTACATTTGTAGATGCTCATAACCTTTCAGAGCTTGAGGGAGCTATAAAGGATAATACAAGAGCTGTATATCTTGAGACTCTGGGTAATCCCGGCAGTGACATCCCGGATATTGATGCTATTAGCGAGATTGCTCACAAGCACAATATTCCCCTTGTAGTAGATAATACATTTGGTACACCTTATCTTATCCGTCCTATTGAGCACGGAGCAGATATCGTAGTACATTCCGCTACCAAGTTTATCGGCGGCCATGGTACTACACTTGGCGGCATCATAGTAGAGGGCGGCAAGTTTGACTTTAAGGCAGCAGGCGGATATCCTCAGATTGCAGATCCTAATCCCAGCTATCACGGTATCTCCTTCTATGACGCAGTAGGACCTGCAGCATTTGTGACATACATCAGAGCTATCCTTCTTAGAGATACAGGAGCTGCAATCTCACCCTTTAACGCTTTCCTGCTCCTTCAGGGCGTTGAGACATTGTCACTTCGTCTTGAGAGACATGCAGAGAATACAAGGAAGGTCGTAGAGTATCTGTCAAAGAATCCCAAGGTAGAAAAGGTAAGCCATCCTTCTCTTGAGGATCATCCTGATCACGAGCTTTATAAGAGGTATTTCCCTAACGGAGGCGGCTCCATATTTACCTTTGATATCAAGGGCGGCCAGGAAGAAGCATGGAAGTTTATTGATAACCTGAAGATATTCTCTCTCCTTGCAAATGTGGCTGACGTGAAGAGTCTGGTGATCCATCCTGCAAGCACCACTCACTCACAGCTTTCCGAGGAAGAGCTTCTGGACCAGGGTATCAAGCCCGGTACTATCAGACTTTCCATTGGTACAGAGCATATTGATGATATCATCGCTGATCTCGAAAATGGATTTAATGCTCTGGACTAATATGCACCAAAAACCCCGAAGCCTATAGCAGCTTCGGGGTTTTGCATTCATCCAACATTGAAGTGTATGGTTAATACGGGTTTGCGATGTAAAGTGTAAACGTCAATGAAAAAGTTTACAACAAAGGTGCATCCGTGTATTAATCAGACATATCCAGATCGCCCTGTACATCTACGGTATATCCGGGGAACATATCCTCAATCTCGCCCATGATCTGTGATAGTGCCCTGTCTCTGTCACAGTCAAAGGAGAGGACTACGTCGAAACTCATGTACTTATTCTCGAAGTCTACATAGAAGCCGTGGAACTGCATGGAATAGTCATGGGACATGACTTTCTCCAGAACCTTGTTTCTGACTTCGGCTATCTCGTTGTTCTGAGTATTTCTGGAATAGATGCCCACGCCGGTGAGGATCACGCCGTGCTTTAGAAATACACTTGCCTGGACTCTGCGCTCTATGGCATCCAGCTCAGCTGCTGTCAATGTGTCGTCTACTTCTATATGGATGGAACCATAGTTTCTGTCGGGACCGTAGTTGTAGAGGAAGAGGTCAAAGGCACCATGTACCTGAGGATCTTCGCATACTGTGGCTTTGATGGCTTTTGCAAAGGCTGCATCAGGGCGGTTGCCCAGGATGTCGCTGACAGTCTCAGACATCATCTCATAACCGGCTTTGATGATAAAGCAGGAGATCATGATACCCACATAGGCTTCCAGGGGGATGCCTGTGATCAGATAGATGATAGCTGATGCCAGGACTGATGCAGAGATGATAGCATCAAAGGATGCATCGGAGCCTGATGCGATGAGGGATGAGCTGTTGACTTCCTGGCCTTTTTTCTTGACATAATAACCCAGTACGATCTTTACCACTACGGCAACAGCGATGATGATCAGTGACACAGGCTTGTAATCAGGAAGAGCAGGATCCATGATCTTTTTCACAGATTCTATAAATGAAGTAAGACCTGCATAGAGGATGATGGCAGCCACTATCATTGCAGTCAGGTATTCTATTCTTCCATGTCCCAGAGGGTGCTTCTTGTCAGGCTTTTTGTCTGCCAGCTTGGTCCCTATGATGGTAATGACTGATGAAAGAGCATCACTTAAGTTGTTTACTGCATCCAGAAGTACAGAGATTGAGTTGGACAGGATGCCTACTGTCGCCTTGAATGCGGCCAGGGCTACATTTGCCATGATACCTATCACACTGGTCTGTACGATTATTCTTTGTCTGTTGATCTTTGCATTTTTGATGTCCATTTGATCTGTCCTCTCTTTATTCTCACGAAACCCGCAGTAAATGCGTGTTTCTGAAATGTCATCTAATTAATTATCCATTATGATATTTGCCCTCAAAGAGCTTGTCAATCTTGTCCTTATGAAGGCCTTCACCTATGACGATCAGGATAGTGGGCATGGGATCGCAGGGGGCAAAAGAGCTGCTCTCGCGGCTGAGATTGATCGACATATATGATGAGTCTGTCAGCTCGACAAAGCCTTTGACTCTGATGATATGGCCCAGATCTTCATTGTGCAATAAATTCATCAGGAAGTTTTTATAAACTTTCTCGTCAAGTTTGATATTCATATAGAAGAGACTGCCGTATTCATTATGGTCTGCTATCTGGTACTTTACAAAGCTCCTAAGCTCATAGCCCCAGTTTAAGGGATAATCTTCCTCGGAGAATAAGAGGGTTGCAGAGCGGGTCTCGATGTCGTTTCTGCCTATGACTCTCTTGCAGGAGACTGCCATAAGCGCTCTGTTGATATGACTAATGCAGGAGTCTATATCCTCAGGTGTAGCCAGGTCGGTACGGGAAAAGTATATTTTGCCGGCGCAGGCACACTGGGATGCCAAAAGGTAATCGGATTCCCGAGATAAGGTATCCGGCAGCAGGGCATCCACTACGGTGATCACATTTCCGATCTCATACATCCTGTCCAGGGGCTCTTCCCATAGTGTATCAAAGAATTCATCTATATCATATATGCCGGAGGGCTCCACGATGACTCTCTGGTAGCCCATCATAGCCATCTGGATCAGCTTGGTCCTAAAGCGCCGCATATGGGTTTCTTTGTCGCTGCCTCCTGTGATCATCTCCAGCTCGCACATATCGCTCCTTAGACCTGAGAGGAGAGTCATATCCACATTGACTGGACCGTGGTCATTTTCCAGGATGCATATCCTGCATCCATGATCTATGAGAAAAGAAGCGTATTCTCTGATGAAAGTGCTCTTGCCGGACCCCAGAAAGCCGGTGATAAGATCTATTATCATTTATATCAGAATTATCCTTTCTGTATATGTGTTATCTGTATCTAGAGTATATAAAATAATCAAGATAACCCACCACATTTAGGTGGTGGGAATATCTTGATTACGGGTGCGGGGTTATAAGCCCCGTACCCGTAGAACTGCGTCAGCAGTGATTTTATAACGAGCAAAAAGCGAAGCGTTTGCGAGTTTAACCTGTATTTGTGCTATATCGTTTTCGGACTTATTTGGATTTGAACTTTATAGCTGCCTGTATTTACTTATTATACACCTGATATGGCAGTATTAGGACAAGGGGGCAGAGCTTTGCCGTTGTCTGCAGACTTATAGCATTATAGTTCTTGCTTTTTTATACATTCTTGGATAAATAATCCAAGAATGTATGCAAATAGGCCATTTGAGAGCGGCTAGGGCCTCTGGGCCTATTTGCCGGCAACATGTTCTCACGAAACACGCAGTAAATGCGTGTTTCTGAAGGTACGTCTAATAACATATACTTTCTGATAATTATTATTGCGAAAAAAACTGTAGTTTTGTAGTATGTATATGTTATTTGATAAAGAAAAAAGTGGATTAAATACCGCCGCGGAGCCTGGTCATTAGGGCGTATTCATGACATAGAAGTGCATCCCTGCACTTCTAAGCATGTCAAAATACATCCTTGTATTCATGACATAGAAGTGCATCCATGCACTTGCTGACATGTCAAAAATGCATCCATGCATTAAGGAGGGTAGGGTTATCTTCGGCGAGATAAAGGGAGAAAAGAAAATGGAAGGAATCAAGAAGTTTTTAAAAAGGAAGGATATCGAGATCTCACTAAAGAGATACGGCATTGATGCACTTGGCGCTATGGCTCAGGGCCTTTTTTGTTCGCTGCTGATCGGTACCATCATCAATACCATTGGAAGTCAGTTTCACATAGCCTGCCTGACACAGACAGTTGCCACTGTTGCAGGTGCAGAATATACAGTAGGCGGCCTTGCAAGCGCCATGAGCGGACCTGCTATGGCAGTTGCTATCGGATATGCTCTTAAATGTCCGCCTCTTGTGCTCTTTTCACTGATCACTGTAGGCTTTGCATCCAATGCACTGGGCGGCGCAGGCGGCCCTCTGGCTGTTCTCTTCGTAGCTATCATTGCTGCAGAGATTGGTAAGGCTGTATCCAAGGAGACCAAGGTGGATATCCTGGTAACACCCCTTGTGACCATAGGCGTAGGCGTAGCACTGTCTGCACTTATAGCACCTGCTCTTGGCGCAGCTGCCATGAAGGTGGGCAAGCTCATCATGTGGGCTACAGAGCTTCAGCCGCTGCTCATGGGTATCCTGGTATCTGTGATCGTAGGTATCGCACTGACACTTCCTATCTCTTCAGCTGCCATATGCGCTGCACTGGGCCTCACCGGACTTGCCGGCGGCGCCGCTGTTGCAGGCTGCTGCGCTCAGATGGTAGGTTTTGCAGTTATCTCCTTTAAGGATAATAAATGGGGAGGCCTGGTATCCCAGGGGATCGGTACATCCATGCTTCAGATGGGCAATATCATAAAGAATCCCAGGATCTGGATCGCTCCCATTGTAGCTTCTGCTATCACCGGTCCTATCGCAACCTGCGTATTCAAACTCCAGATGAACGGCGCTGCCGTTTCTTCCGGTATGGGTACCTGCGGCCTAGTAGGCCAGATAGGCGTATATACAGGCTGGGTAAATGATGTGGCTGCTGGCAGCAAGGCTGCCATCACAGGCTTTGACTGGGCAGGACTGGTCCTGATCTCATTTGTCCTTCCCGCAGTTATCAGCCTTCTTGTACACTTCTTTGTAAAGAAGCTGGGCTGGGTCAAGGACGGAGATATGAAGCTGGCGTGAGTCACTGGGGACGTTTCAAAATGACTCATTATTGCAGGAAAATAGATTGTTATGACTCTTAAGCAAGCGTGCAAGATCCTGGGTGTATCCAAAGCGGATAGCGACAGGGAGATAAAGAGCAAATATAAGAAGCTTCTTATTATCTATCATCCGGATTCTGATCCCGGAAAAGAAAGATCCCGCGAAGATGATGAAAAGCTCAGACAGATAATAGAAGCATACAGGATAATCAGAGAATCAGAGGACAAAACATCTTTTGAGACCTATGAATTTACCTGGGATGCTTTTGAGAACAAAGATGCTTTTGCTCTGAGAAATATCTATTTTCAGTTTAAGATATTTGATGAAGAATTGCCTCTTTCCAAGATGGCTCGCGGCAGATTTGTCTGGGACCCGGATATGGAGGAGTTTGGGCTCTTTGCCAAGAGCGTTCTTGAAGCATGCAGGGAAATGCTGGCAGATTATGATCTTATGCCTTCTGCGGACCTGGTTAAAGATGTGTTTCATCTTATGATGCAGGAGTATGTACTTCCTGCCGATTCTGCCAGGAAAATAGGAAAACTTGTCCAAGCTGACAAGGATAAAGAGATATACAGTTTTAATGGATTTATCAGGATGGATCACAAATACATAAAATCTTCGCTACCGGCTATTGGAGAACCTATGAATATTTTCCTTAGAGAAGACAGAGCAGTTGTAGAAGAGATTGTAACAGGGAAAATTGTCGGAAGTGTCTCTTTTGATCAGGATGCGCTATATTATGTAGTGCTCCCTCTTTTGGAAGATATGAGGGTTGATGCCCGTGCCGTGATAAAGAAGGTTGATAACAGTTCATCACGAAAAGGCATTTTGCATATTGTTATTGAACTTGCGATACCAAGGAATTTAACCGATATTCCAGTGAATAACAGAGCGCTGATAGAGAGCTTATTACAGCATATATAAAAGCGGCTTCGCTACAGATTGTGGCGGAGCTGTTTTTATACTCTCAATTAGAATCTTAGAGCACAGCTGCAGAAGATTTTTTCCGCAGAGAGCTTTCACTTCAAATGGTATGTTTTGCCTGATTCTTAGACGCAGCCTTCAAAGCGCCCGCGAGAAATTTGTTTGAGCAGGGGCGAAGGATGATTTTTTAAATAAATGGTCAATTTGGCGTGGTAATGCCAAAAAAAGAGGATGTAATACCATTCTCAGGCTTGCCTGAGAGAGTGGTATTACATCCTCTTTGATTAAGGACGCGAAGCGGACTTAATGACCATTGAGAGTAAAAAACTGCCACCTTCGCCTCTGTGAGTTTATTTCGAGCGAGGCGCATTAAAAGGAAGGCTGCGTAAGAATCCAGCAAAACACCATTTGGAGTGCAGCGAACGAGGAAAAAGCTTCTGCAGCTGCGCACATACTTTTGAGTCAAAATGAAACGTCCCCGGTGACTCCCCTTTACAAATTCTCCCTGATATGATAAGTTCAATTATAGATTACTTATGCGTTTAAGTTTGCATAAAGAGAGGAAGTCACAAAGTGGCAACTATCAAAGAAATCGCACAGAAACTGGGCGTTAGCACCACCACAGTTTCCAATGTTATACATGGTAAGACTTCGGAAGTGTCAGTGCAGACCCTGGAGATTGTAAAGAAGGGGCTGGAGAAATATAAGTATATCCCCAATGCGACAGCTGTAAATCTGGCCAAGAGCAGGTCTGGGATCATAGGATTTACCCTTCGCTGCAGGCATGATTACCTGGAGAGAGCACTGTCAGATCCCTTTAATTCCGGTTTTCTAAATGGCATATACAAGAAAGCCAAGGATAAGGGCTATCAGGTAATGATATTTGCTGCAGATTCTGATGAAGAGTTTTTGAATCAGATACTGACCTGGAACTGCGATGGGGTGATTATCCTGGGTACTCCTGAAGAGGAGGGCCAGATCATTTCCAACAGATACGACGGACCTGTGGTCTTTGTGGATGCTTTCTTTGATCCTGAGAAGGACAATCAGGTGAGCCTGAGAATAGATGACGTGGAATCCAGTTATGAGATGACTCGCCATATCATAGAATACGGACACAGGAAGATAGCCTTTCTCTGTGATTCTGAGAGAGGCGTAGACATGAAGAGATATGAGGGCTACAGAAAGGCTCTTAAGGAATCCGGCATTGAGGATTCACCTTCTAACAGACTATTTGTAACAGACGGCTTTGGCGGCACCAGTCAGCAGTGGGACAGAATTGTCGAACAGGTGAGGGCATATACAGCTGTGGAGTGCACCTCGGATTATTTTGCGGTGCAGCTGATCAAGAACCTGATACAGAAAGGGATCAGAGTGCCTGAGGACATATCTGTGACCGGCTTTGACGATAATGATTTTGCCAGGTTCTGTAATCCCGGCATTACCACTATCCATCAGGATATCAGAGAGAAGGGCGAGCTTGCAGCTCATATGCTCATAGATATTATCAAAGGCGGCAGAAGCGCTATTCACCAGACAGTGCTCAAGACCTGGATCGTGGACAGAGAGAGCCTAAGACCCATAGATTAAAACTTTATAATGCATCTATCAGCTAGGGTGATGTCACAATTAAACTATATGTTATTAGATGATATTTCAGAAACACGCATTTACTGCGTGTTTCGTGAGAACATGAATATATACTGATATATTGATATGTCTAGCTTATGCCTTTAAGTATGCATTATTTTATCTGCATTAGCAGTTACGTTATAACGAACACGATATAACGTTTGCAAATATACGCCCATAATAGTTGTTTATTACACCTTCCAAAAAGCAAAAACCTTGTAAATGGTGGATTTGATGACGATCAGATCGGCTATTTACAAGGTTTTTGTTTATATATTTTATATTACTTATGCAGTTACTGTTCTTATCATAAGTATAAGGATTTGCTATTCTATAAACGTTAAAAAGTCAACAGAGCAAAATATACAAAATGTACTACAAAGCTTTTGCATATTTTCACAAAAATGGTCAAAATGCCTATAAACAATCCCTAATATCATCCGACACCCTTGTCTAATAATTAAAAACGTGATAGATTGTAATTGTTGAAAGAACTTATGCGCAAAAGTTCAACGAGGTAAGTAATGGTTTCTTTATAAATATTTTTTTCATTCCAGAAGGGAGGAAAGATGAAGAAAAAGATTCTTAGCGTTCTCCTCGCTGCAGCTATGGTTTCCGGTACTATAGCAGGATGCGGAAATTCAGGCAGCACCGGCACAACCGGTACTGATTCCGGATCTGGCGCGGAAGAAACAACAACAGACAGTGGTTCTACAGAGACAGCTGATTCTACTTCCGATGAGGGAGAAAAGGAAGAGGCTAAGCCTGCAGCTTCCGGTCAGATGACCGAAGTTGGAACACCCAGAGAAGAGACTCTTATAGTAGAAACTCAGACACCTACAGACGTTCCCGGACAGTTCAATACTTACATGCAGGGTACTCAGGCAGGTTTCGGTATCCATCAGCTTATGTCCGCAATGCTGTGGGAAATGGACACTGTAAAGGGTGAACAGTACGGTGAAGTTGCTGATGGTATGCCTGAGCAGAACGAAGACTACACCGAGCACACAGTACATATCCGTCAGGGTATCAACTGGTCAGATGGTGAGCCTCTTACTGCTAAGGACGTAGCATTCACCTTCAATATGATCATGAATAATGATGCTATCGGCGCCAGCACATACTACAATTCAGTATTTGAGAGCGTTGAAGCTACAGATGATTACACCGTAGTTCTTAAGACAAAGGAACCATTCCCTCGTCTGGCTCAGAAGTTCGGTGTTACTATCTGGGGAAATGATATGAGAGTAGTACCTGAGCATATCTATTCACAGGTAGAAGATGTATCAACATTTAAGGATGAGAATCCTGTAGTTGCAGGACCTTATACAGTAAAGAGCTACGATCCTCTTGGAAAGTGGATACTGTATGAGCGCCGTGAGGACTGGGATCACTCCACAACCGGTGTTGTTACCGGCAAGGAGCCTGCTGCAAAGTATGTATGGTTCAGATATCTTGGCGATGACACAACTCGTCAGATGGCAATGGTCAACAACGAAGTAGATATCCTCTGCGAAGTTACACCTGAGATCCTTACTTCTATGATCGCTCAGAACCCTAACATTGCTGCATGGTATGATCAGTTCCCTTATGCTACATCAGACGATCCTTGTTCCAAGGGTCTGGCTTTCTCAATGGGTAAGGGCGCTCCTTATGATAACAAGGACTTCCGTTGGGGTATCGCACTTGCTATGAATTTCGATGAGATCTCCACCAACATCTTTGATGGCATCGGACGTGCTTCTGCATGGCCTATCCTTACCGGCACATCTGCTATGATGGATCTCTACTACAAGCCTATGGAAGATTGGCTTGAGAGCTTTGAGCTTGATCTTGGCGATGGCACAACTGTTAAGCCATGGGATCCCGATTATGCTGAGAGAATGGGCGAGAATCTGAGAAATCAGGGCTATGACATTCCTACAGATCATGATCAGCTGATCGACATGTTCGGTACAGGCTGCTGGAGATATGATCCTGAAGCTGCTACTAAGCTCCTTCAGAAGGCAGGACTTGAGCTTAAGGATGGCAAGTGGTATTTTGGCGGCGAAGAGTTCGTTTGCAACCTTACATACATTGCTGATACAGAAGCTCAGGCAGGCCGTGGAACACAGGCTGCTTATGACCAGCTCAAGAAGTTTGGTCTCAACGTAACAATCGCTTCCGAGTCCTCTGCTACATGGGATGCTAACGGATCAACAGGTAACTATGATATCGCCGGCTACTGGCCTACAGGTGGTATCACAAGAGACCTTTACACAGTTATCCAGGGTTATGACGCTGACCTGATCGTTCCCACAGGTGAGAACGCAAAGGGCCAGGGCTGCCGTTGGAACAACAAGGAAGCTACTGACATCATCCACAAGCTGGCTCAGATCAGCCCTGACTCCGACGAGTCTTATGAGCTGTGCACAGAGTTCATGAAGATAGCTATTGAGGATCTTCCTTTTATCGGATTCCATTCAGGAATCAAGTTCGTTCCTACGAACTCCACATATTGGACCAACTATCCTTCATCCCAGAATCCTTACAACGGACCTTGGTGGTGGTGGAGCTGCTTCAAGTACATCGTTAACGAGCTTCAGCCCGTTGCATAATACTTGAGAGTAGTTTGGTAGATACTAGATTTAATAGTACAGGCTAAGCTGCGGGATGTCCGGGCTCTCCCGGGCATCCCGCTTTGTTTGGTTCGCTAGATCAAAGAACAGAAAGGCAGGGCGCATGAAGTTTTCTACATATATCTTAAAGCGAATTCTAACATGGGCTGTTACTATCTGGATCGGTGTTACGATCATATTCTTTATTCCTCGTATGTTCCCGTCAGATCCTATTGAAAACATGCTTGGACAGATAGAAGCCCGTTCAGGATCCATGGATCCCGTGGCCAAAGAGGCCATGAGACAACAGCTCAAGATCCAGTTTGGTCTTGATGGTTCACTTCTTGAGCAATATGGAACATTTTTGTGGAGAGGTCTTTTCCATTTCGATTTTGGCCCTTCATTGATGAACTATCCTTCACCTGCGGGTGAGATCATATCCACATATCTTCCTTATACAGTAGGTCTGTCAGGCATATCTACAATACTGGCCTGGCTGATAGGTAACTTCATAGGTCTGCTTGCCGGATTCAGGTCCAAGGCCAAATCCTCCAAGATCCTTGAAGCTATTGCAATCTTTATCTATCCTATACCCTACTTTATAGTGGCACTTATCCTTCAGATAGTCTTTGCATTCCTTTTGGGATGGTTCCCTTTGACTACTACGATCAATTCCTTTAACGGAACTGCAGTCTTTATTCAGTCTCTGATAAAGGCTTCCATCCTGCCCGGTATCTCAATGCTCCTTATTGGAACCGGTTGGTGGATCATTTCCATGAAATCACTGTCTGCATCCACGGCAGAAGAGGATTTCGTACAGTATGCAAGATGGCGTGGACTTTCAGAAGGCAGGATCGGTGGTACATATGTTCTGCGTAACTCCATCTTGACACAGGTTACCGCACTGGCTCTTTCCATAGGTGGTGTTTTCTCAGGTTCCATCATGACTGAGATCATCTTTGGTTATCCCGGCGTAGGTACTTTGATTCAGAAAGCTATTCTCCAGTCGGATTATAATATGATCCTTGGATGTATTACTATATCAATCGTTGCTATCGCAACTCTGACTCTGATCGTAGACGTAATCTATCCGTTTATCGATCCCAGAATCAGATACAGCTAATGGAGGGGGATTATGAAGAAAATCTGGAAAAACTCTAATGCCAGGTTCAGGATTGGTCTCATAATTACTCTTATATTCCTGTTCATTGGTTTTGTTATCTATTTCATACCGCATGCAGATCCTTTTACCTATAATACTTATGCAAATAAGCTGGGAGCTTCCATTGAGCATCCTCTTGGTACTACCAGTATGGGTCAGGATGTACTGTGGATGCTGGTAGAAGGTATCCACAACTCGCTGTCCATCGGTCTTATAGTTGCAGCTATAGGTACTGTTGTGGGCGTATTTGTAGGTCTTCTTGCAGGTTTTGCAGGAGGAATCCTGGACAGAGTACTGATGGTAATAACCGATACCTTTATCGTTATCCCTTCACTCCCTATCCTGATTCTCATGACATCCCTGATGAAGGGCACTTCTACAGTTATACTGCTGGCTCTTGTTCTTGCAATGTTTGCATGGGCATGGCCCAGCCGTCAGATCAGATCTATGTCACTGACTATGAGAGAAAGAGATTTCGTACACGTGGCTAAGTTCTCCGGTGAGAATACCGTAGAGATCATCGTGTTTGAGATCCTGCCTTATGCTCTGACATGGTCACTGTCCAACTTTATGAACGCAGTACTCAATGCTATCGCATCTGAGTCTTCACTGGCAGTTCTGGGTCTGTCCCCTGCCGATCTGGTATCCCTTGGTAATATGATCCAGTGGGCAAGAGACAGGAATGCAATATTCAACCGCCAGTGGCTCTGGATCGGTTCTCCTGTAGTTGCAACCGTTATCCTGTTCGTGGGCCTGTTCCTTTT
Organism: Butyrivibrio sp. MC2013; assembly: GCF_000424585.1. Taxonomy (GTDB): domain Bacteria; phylum Bacillota; class Clostridia; order Lachnospirales; family Lachnospiraceae; genus Butyrivibrio. The sequence continues at coordinate 94,516 of NZ_AUKE01000011.1, read as the reverse complement.
GATCACAGGCTACAACGACTATCTGCAGATGAAGAGAGGAAGGTGAGCATATGATAAAAGTAGATAATCTCTCGACATCTTATGAAACGATCGACGGGGATGTACATGTACTTAATGATCTGAACTTTACTATCAATGATAATGAAATATTCGGTATAGCCGGTGAATCCGGATGCGGCAAGACTACACTTCTTAGGACTCTTTATGACCTTATTGAGTATCCTCTTAAGGTGGATCACGGCGAAGTAGTCCTCTCCGGTGTCAAGGATGGCAAGAACTTTGAGTATCACACCGGCAATATCAAGAAGTCCTGGTGGAACAATATGTCCTATGTACCTCAGGCAGCTCAGTCAGTTCTGGATCCCATATCCAGACTTAAGAGCCAGTTCCTTGATTCTATTCCGGTAGAAGACAGAAAGAAGGAGACGGAAAAAGAGACTCTTGAAAGAGTAGCAGATTATCTGGAACAGCTCAATCTCTCAAGAGACATTCTGGAATCCTATCCCTTCCAGCTCTCCGGTGGTATGAGACAGCGTGCCATTATAGCACTTGCTACCTTCATGTCTCCTAATGTAGTCCTTGCAGATGAGCCTACCACAGCTCTGGACGTTGTAGTTCAGAAGGGTATCCTCATGATGCTCATGGATCTTCAAAAGAAGCTCAAGAATACAATGGTCATAGTATCTCATGATATGGGTGTTCATTATCAGATCACCAACCGTATGGCTATCATGTATTCCGGAAGCGTGGCTGAGCTTGGAAATACTGAGGATATATTCGGTGATCCTATACATCCTTATACCCAGATGCTGGTAGGAGCTCTTCCCAGAGTGGGTGATAAATCTGCAAGAGTAGGTATCCCCGGTCGTCCGCCGGCACTTAAGAATCCACCTAAGGGCTGCCGTTTCGCTCCCAGATGTCCTCATGCAACAGACAGATGCAAGCAGGAAGTACCGAAGTTCGAGGAGATAAAGCCCGGACGTTTTGCAGCCTGCCATCTGCTGAAAAAGGAGGTGTAAATAATGGGCGAATTATTAAAGATTGACGGAGTAGTAAAGAATTTCCGTATTGGCGGCATGCTCCGTGGTAAGAAAATGACTGCGGTTGATCAGGTATCTCTGTCTATTCAGGCAGACAAGCCTGTCATCCTCTCTATAGTAGGTGAGTCCGGCTGTGGTAAGTCCACTCTGTGTAAGATGATCCTGAGGATCCACAATCCTGACGGAGGACATATAATCCTTGACGGCAAGGATTATGCTGACAAGAAGGGCTTTGATAAGATGACCTTCATGAAAGAGGTTCAGCCTATATTCCAGAACCCCTATGAGTCATTTTCAGCAAGAAAAGCTGTTGATACATACCTTTATTCCACAGCCAAGTCCCTGGCAGGTGCCAAGAACCAGGCAGAAGCTGAGGCAAAGGCTGATGAAGCCTTAAAGAGCGTAGGTATGTCACTGGAAGTAGTAAAGGGTAAGTACTCTGCACAGTTCTCCGGTGGTGAGCTTCAGAGAATATCCATTGCAAGAGCGCTTATCACAAGGCCCAAGCTGATCATAGCCGATGAGCCTGTTGCAGCTATCGACGCTTCCATGAAGATGAACATAGTAAACCTCTTTAAAGATCTGAGAGACAAGTTTGGTATTTCTTTTATCTATATTACCCACGACCTGTCTACTGCTTACTATGTATCAGACTATATTGCAACACTTTACAGAGGCACACTGATCGAATATGGTCCTGCCAAGTCCATCATGGACGATCCCGCTCATCCTTACACACAGCTCCTTATGGATGCTGTTCCCAAGGTGGGAGACAAGTGGAAAGAGCAGGATGCCATCGTAATGCCTGACTTCGAGGATAGAGAGTTTGCCATAGACTATTGCAAATTTGCACCTCGTTGTCCTTATGCAACAGATACTTGTATCAAGGGAAGACCTCAGTGCATCGATCTAAACGGTGAGAGAAAAGTATGGTGCTTCCATGATCTGATCACAACTAAGAAGGTTCCGGAAAAGGAGAGTGTTTAATGGGCGATTGGTTAAAAAACGCTGTATTTTATGAGATATATCCCCAGTCTTTCTATGACACTAATGAGGATGGTATAGGTGATATCAATGGTATTACTGCCAAGCTTGATTATATAAAGGGCCTGGGCTGCAACGCCATCTGGATCAACCCCTGCTATGATTCTCCCATGAAAGATGCTGGATATGATGTAAGAGATTACAAGAAGGTTGCATCAAGATACGGTACAAATGAGGATCTCTACAGACTCTTTGGCGAAGCACACAAAAGAGATATGCACATTCTCCTGGATCTGGTACCCGGTCATACTTCTGAAGAGCATGAGTGGTTCCTTAAGAGCCAGAAACAGGATCCCAATGAGTTTTCCGGCAGATATATCTGGTCTACTCATGCATTCTGGGGTTCCCATGATTACCCCTACATCGGCGGCGAATCAGAGAGAAACGGAGTATATTTCCTTAATTTCTTCAAGTGTCAGCCTGCTCTTAACTACGGATGGCTAAATCCCAAGGAAGACTGGCAGGACGGCATAGATTCTCCGAATGCTATTGCTACCAGGGAAGCTATGAAGGATGTAATGCGTTTCTGGCTGGACCACGGCTGCGACGGCTTCCGCGTAGATATGGCTGCATCCCTTGTTAAGAATGATGATGAGGAAAAGACCGGTACCAGCAAGATCTGGCAGGATATCCGCAAGATGTTGGATGAGGATTATCCTGAGGCACGTATGGTTGCTGAGTGGTCAGATCCGCCAAGAGCTATCAGAGCCGGATATCATATGGACTTTGTCCTTAATCATCCCGGCCATGGCTATAGCAAGCTGGCAAGAGACTATTACAATCATCCTGAAGACAATAAGGATATGGACAAGTTCTTTACCGGACAGACCGGTGAAGATCCCTGTCTTACAGATCATTCCTATTTCAGAAAGGATGACGGAGCTGATATCACAGCTTTCCTGAAGGATTATCAGGAAATGTATGATAAGACAAAGGGCAAGGGTTATATTTCTCTTCTTACCTGCAACCATGATACTACAAGGCCCAGGTTTAATATGACTCCAAGAGAACTGAGCCTCTATTACAGCTTCCTCTTCACCATGCCCGGTGTGCCTTTTATGTACTATGGTGATGAGATAGGTATGAGATATCTCAACCTTCCTACCAAGGAAGGCGGCTATGGCAGGACAGGCTCCAGAACACCCATGCAGTGGAAGAAGGGCAAGAATCTGGGCTTCTCAGATGCCAGCCCCTCTGATATCTATCTGCCTGTTGACTGGAGAGATGATGCTCCTACAGTTGAAGAAGAGGAAAAGGATCCCTCTTCGCTCCTTAATACAGTCAGGTCTGTATTAAAGCTCAGAGCTGATAATGAAGACCTTCAGTCTGATGGCAGCTTTGAGAGCCTCTATGCCAAGGAAGGCCAGAGACCTTTTGCTTATAAGAGAGGAGGGTTTATTATTGTGATTAATCCTTCCGGACAGGAAGAGACCGTTCCCGTAGATGCCTCAGGCCGTAAGGTAGTATGGCAGATCGGTAATGGTCAGGCTGAAGGAAGCTCCGTCAAAGCTGGTCCTCAGTCCTTTATAGTATTTGCTTGATCCTAGATCGGAGCCCTTGTTTATAAGAACATCTTTATCCGGATAATAGTGTTCGTGATCCCTCCTTATAGGGAGTAAACAAGGGCTCTTTTTTCGCAGTAATCTTACGTACTAGCGGCGTAGAAAGGGAGAGATGAATAACGAGCTCAAAGACAGAATGACTCACTGGCTGATCAAGCTTAAGGATGACTTTTATGAAGAGGTCCTTCCCATTAAGTTTGAAGCAGCAAAGACAATGGAAGAGCTATCCTATGAGGAGGCGAGGAAGCTTGATTATACAGCTGTTGAAGAAGGCTTCACATGGGGCGTGAAATATGAATATATGTGGATGAGGGGCAAGGTGACCATACCTGAGAGCCTTGATGGCAAGAGGGTAGTAATGAACCTGCATCCCGGCGGAGAATCCACTATCTTTGTGAACGGACGTGAATTTGGAACCTACAGGGCAGACTGGGTAAGGGAAGCGCATCATTTCTATGTGGACAACACGCTTAGCCGCGCTGCCAAGGCCGGTGATGAATACGAGATAGTACTGGAAGTATATGCAGGTCATTATTATCCCGAAAATGCCATCACTCACGGCTGTGCTACAGGCCCTGTTATCCCGGGAACTTATGAAGATCCCGCTATAGAAGGTCAGAGAAGGACCCTTGGAAAGTGCTCCATAGGCCTCTTTGATGAGAGCTGCTATCAGGCATATATGGATTTTGCTACCCTCCTTGATCTCTACAGGGATGTGCTGGATCCTAAGTCTCTGAGAGCGGCCAAGGTAGCCAGGGGACTGGAGAAATTTACCTATGCGGTAGATTTTGAGCAGGACAGAGAGGGAAGAGACCGTTCCTATGAAGAGGGCAGGAAGATATTAGAGCCCCTTCTCAAAGCAAGCAATGGTTCGACTATGCCGACTTTTTATTGTGTGGGCAATTCTCACATTGATCTGGCATGGTTATGGCCCGTACATGAGACCAACAGAAAGACTGCCAGGACCTTTGCGGCACAGCTTCGTCTCATGGAAGAGTATCCCGACTATGTATATCTCCAGAGTACTCCTGCATCTTATGAGATGTGCAGGAAATACTACCCTGATCTGTATGACAGGATCGTGGCCCAGGTTAAAAAGGGCCAGTGGATAGCTGAAGGTGCAATGTGGGTTGAGCCTGATACCAATATGGCTTCAGGTGAAGCTCTTGTCCGTCAGCTCCTGTATGGTAAGGCGTACTACAAAAAAGTCTTCGGAGTGGATTCTGTAGTATTGTGGCTCCCCGACACCTTCGGTTATACCGGCGCCCTGCCCCAGATATTGAAGAGCTGCGGGGTAAAATACCTTGTGACTCAGAAAATATACTGGACGTATAACGGCGGTGAGCAATTCCCTTACCATTATTTTAACTGGGAAGGAGTGGACGGAACTTCCATACAGGCCTTCCTTCCTACCAGCTACACCTATAACACCATTCCTTCAGAGCTTATGAGGACCTGGAATAACAGGGCGCAGACCGAGGATCTGGACTCTTTCCTGATACCTTACGGCTATGGTGACGGCGGCGGCGGACCGGTACGTGATATGATCGAGTACTGTAAGCGCCAGGAGGATCTGGAGGGTGCAGTAAGAGTCAGGATGACAGACCCTGTGACCATGTTTGATGACCTTGATGCCCAGGGCGGTCCTGTGAATACCTATAGCGGAGAGCTCTACTTCTCCTGCCACAGAGGTACATACACCAGCCAGGCCAGAGAAAAGTATTTTAACAGGAAGAGCGAGATCCTGATGCAGATGGCAGAAAGTGTAAATGCTATTGCTGCATTTACAGGAGCTAAGGCTTATCCTCAGGCTGATATGGAAGAACTCTGGAAGATAGTACTTTTCCATCAGTTCCACGATATCCTTCCGGGTTCCGGTATTGCCGAGATATACAGGGATGCTGCCATAGAATTCGAGAAGTTCTTTGACAAGGCAAACGCCCTGAGAGCAGAAGGCCTGTCAGATCTGACGGATGGCAGCGAGGGTATCAGCGTATTTAACAGCCTGTCCTTTGCAAGGAAGTCTCTCATAAAGCTGCCTGATAGCTATAAGGGAGCAGCATATACAGATGGCAGTAAGGTGATGACAGCTGAACTTGAAGATGGCAGATATGCCCTTGTGGATCTGCCTGCCTGTGGCATGGTTAGTATCCTGCCTGCTGATGAGAGTGTTATAGAAAACGGCGTATATCTGAGAGAAGAAAACGGCTCCTATGTTTTAGGCAACAGCAAGCTTGAAGCACGTATTTCAGATAAGGGCGAAGTAAGCTCATTTGTATTAAAGGCATCCGGCAGAGAATTTGTAAAGGGTACTCTTAACCGCTTCCGTATCTATAAGGATGTGCCCAGAGTATTTGATGCATGGGATATTGATGAGAACTATCTGAACCAGGAAATGGAAGGAGCAAGAGATGTGGCTGTCAAAGAGCTTCTTGTAAGTCCTTTGAGGTCTGCCCTTAAGATCAGCTTTAAGATCGGCAATTCCACAGTGGATCAGACCATATCTCTGACTGCTGAGGCAGACAGACTGGAATTTGATACAATTGTAGACTGGAATGAGCTCCACAGGCTCCTCAAGGTGGATTTCTCAGCTGATGTATATGCTGAGAATGCCAAAAATGAGATGCAGTTTGGCTTTGTAGAGAGACCTACAAAGAGATCCACTCAGCATGAGAAGGACAGATTTGAAGTATGCAACCACAGATATACAGCTCTGTCTGATGCTTCCCATGGTGTGGCTGTGCTTAATGATTGCAAGTACGGTATCTCTATGCTGGATAATACCTTGTCGCTGACCCTGCTTAGAGCGCCTGAGTCTCCCGATCCTACAGCTGACAGAGGTATCAATCATTTCACATATGCATTTGTGGCATACGAAGGCGATTTTGGCAGCAGTCCTGTTGTCAGGGAAGGACTGGATCTCAACTATGAGCCTGTGATCACAGAGGGCACAGGAAGCGAAGGTTCATTCTTTGAACTGGACAAGGAGAATATCATCCTGGATACCATTAAGCTGGCTGAAGACGGATCCGGTGACCTGATCCTGAGACTCTATGATTCCAAGAAGGCAGCAGGAAGGGCAGTACTTAGCAGCTGTCTTACATTCGGCAAGGTATCTGAATGTGATATGCTGGAAAATGTGACAAAGGAACTTAAACTATCGACCGAAAACGGCAAAAACTGCGTGGCACTTGATTTCAGAGCTTTCGAAGTAAAGACTTTGAGGCTTGGAAAGTAAAATATTTAAGGCTATAAAGAAATCATTACTTTCAACAAGGGGTAGGGGGCATCACAGTGTATGCGGGTACCTGGCATATACTGCTTCCTATCCCTACCTTGTCAGAGGGAGTATTATGGCATCTACAAGAGAAGAGAAAGATTCTTCATTTTTACTGTTACTATTAATTAATTCGTTTGTGTATATACCACAGGCACTCTTTATTCCCTATCTGAACCCCTGGTTTGAAGCCCATGGTGCAGATATGACGCAGATAGGTATATTATCTGTGTTTTCTCCTATTGCCTCTGTACTGATACAGCCCCTATGGGCCCGGATGTCGGATAAGTCAGGCAAGGCCAAAAAATATGCGGCAATTGTGGCGTTTGGAGCGTCCCTTGCTCTTTGCACCTATTATATAAATATGAGTATCGTCAATTTCTATATTGCCAGTATCCTGCTGGCCCTCTTTACTCCTGCGATCATACCGCTTATAGACGCCATAGTTATCAGGTCAGCGGACAGGCAGCTGATGAACTTTGCCTGGATCAGGATGGGCGGAAGTCTGGGATATATGGTGGTAGTAGTCATAGCGGGACAGTACCTCAAACACCATCCCGATCACCTTTTTGCTCTTGGAGCAGGGGGATATTTTATTCTCTTCCTCCTTCTTTTGATGCTCCCTGCAAGGGAAAACCGCATACCTACTGCGGCTTCCAGGCAGCTGTCTTTTAAGGGCATCAGGAAGACCATGGCAGAGATTTTTACAGACAAGACTATCTACCTTGTTCTCTTCTTTGCTTTTGTATTCCAGATCGGATACTGCTTTTTCTATACCTTCTTTGGTGTGTTTTTTTCACAGCAGGGCTATTCACAGGGCCAGCTTGGTATCATGAGCTGTATATCAGCCTTTTCCGAGGCCCCCATACTCCTGCTCATTAGGAAGCTGGAGAAGAGGTTTAAGCCTCTGACCCTTTTGGCGGGGGCTACCGTTCTCATAGGCGTAAGGCTCCTTCTCACCAGCACCGGCCTTTATCCGGTATTTATCATCGTAGAGTGTATGCAGGGTATGACCTCTATGGTGGTATACTACAGCTGCGCTACATTTATCGCCAGCCATGTCCTTAAGGGTAAGTCCTCTGAAGGCCAGGCTGTCCTGTATATGGTACAGGCAGGCTTTGCTTCCATGATAGGCTCTGTAATAGGCGGCAGGCTCAGCGATCTGGCAGGTATCAGGCCTGCATTTATCATCATGGGACTTGTGACCATAGTATTATCCTCGGTTACATATATAGTCATTACAATCTATGCAAAAAGAAAGGGAAATAACTGATAATGCTCAAGTACAGACAAAACAAATATGATCCTGTGGCAGCAGATGCTGCAATAGTAAAAGGAGAGAAGTTCAGGATCACCATCCTGACCCCCTCGCTGGTAAGGCTGGAATACTCAGAAAGCGGAATATTTATGGATGAGCCCACCCAGGTTGTGCTCAACAGGTCCTTTGATCCGCCTGCTTTTATCACAGCTGAGAGAAACGGCTTTCTCTTTATAGAAACCGACAGCATGCTGATCAAATATGACAAAAAGGCTTTTACACCCTACGGCCTTAGTATCCGTGCCAAGGAGACCGGATCTCTCTGGCATTTTGGCTGCGAGAATAATGATTATGAGGTCATGAATAACCTTGGCGGTACCGCCAGGACACTGGATTCTGTAGATGGGGAGACAGAGATAGGGACAGGCCTTTTGTCCAGGCTTGGCTGGTCTGTTCTTGATGACTCGTCATCCCTTGTAATCAAAGAGGACGGCTCTGTGGCGATGAGAGAGCAGGCTGAGATGGACTACTATTTCTTTGCTCATGGTCACAGATACCTGGATTGCATACGTGATTTTTATAAGCTAACAGGGGAAACACCCCTTCTTCCAAGGTTTGCTCTGGGCAACTGGTGGAGCAGATATCACAGATATACTCAGGAAGAGTATCAGGAGCTCATCACCAGGATGGAAGAAGAAAAGGTACCTATGTCTGTGGCTGTCATAGATATGGACTGGCATCTGGTGGATGATGTTCCTGCCAGATACGGCTCAGGCTGGACGGGATATACCTGGAATAAGAAATTTTTCCCGGATCATGTGGGCTTTTTGAAATGGCTCCATGAGCATGGCCTAAAGACTTCCCTTAATATCCATCCCGCTGATGGTGTCAGGGGATTTGAAGACTGTTATGAAGATTTTGCCAGGGCTATGGGGATGGATCCTGTTAAAGAGGATGATATTGAATTTGATATGTCTGATCCTCTCTTTACAGAGAACTATTTTAAATACATCAACCACAAGATGGAAGAGGAGGGTGTGGACTTTCAGTGGATCGACTGGCAGCAGGGTACTGTGTCACGTATGGAAGGTCTGGATCCCCTTTGGCTCCTTAATCATTATTATTTCCTGGATGCTATCAGAAATGGTGAGAGGAATATCATCTTTTCCCGCTATTTTGGCCCGGGTTCCCACAGATATCCCATCGGTTTTTCGGGAGATACTCATGTTACCTGGGAGTCCCTTGATTTCCAGCCCTATTTCACAGTGAGAGCCTCCAATGTGGGTTACAGCTGGTGGAGTCATGATATAGGCGGACATACTTTTGGCTATCGTGATGACGAGCTGGAGATGAGATGGTATCAGTTTGGCATGATGTCACCTATCCTCAGGCTTCATTCCTGTGATATGGAGTTCCTGGGCAAGGAACCCTGGAAGTATCCTGAGCCTGTATGCTCAGCCATGAAGGAGGTCCTGCGCCTTAGGGCCAGGATGGTACCTTATCTCTACAGCATGAACTACCTGACCTACAAAGAGGGTATGCCCATTGTCACACCTCTTTATTTTGAAGAGCCTGAGAGATCTGAAGCCTATGATGTGCGCAATGAGTATTATTTTGGCACTGAGCTTCTGGCATGTCCTATTACAGTCAAGGCTGACAGTGTTACTCTCACAGCTCCTTTCTCAGCATGGATCCCTAAGGGAGCCTTCTATGACCTTACAAGCGGCATCAGATACAGAGGCGGCAGGAGAGCAGTACTGTCAAGGCCCCTTACTGAATATGCGCTCTTTATTAAAGAGGGAGGCATACTGCCTCTTGATATGGACGATTGTCCAAAAGGGGATCTGCCCCTGCCTGTCGGACTTGAGATAGTGATCGGCGGTGGCAAAGACGGCAGCTTTACCCTCTATGAGGATGATGGACTTAAGGCTGAGCCGGCAGAAGAAGATATGGCAAGGACCCTTATCAGCTATGATCATGTCAAAGGCAGGATAGTAGTGGCTGCAGCAGAGGGAGACAGGAGCGCTCTTCCTGCAAAGCGTGATTACACTTTCAGGATATATGGCGTGACTCCTGCTTCCAAAATACTATCAGTGTCCGGCACGGATGATCTGACAAGCTCCTATGACAGCCAAAAGCATATCCTCACCATTTCAGTAAAAGGAGCAGATACCTCCTCCGATTTGGAGATCATCTGCAAGGATATGGCCGATGCAGATAATGATCTCTTTGGTGCGCTCTATACAGCCATCGAGAGGATGCAGGCTCCCTTCTACTTCAAGCAGCAGCTCCTAGGCATACTTAAAGAGAAGGGCACAGATCCCATTGTCCTTAGTGAATTTGCGGCCCTGCCTGACATGAAGCCCGAGATCATGCGAGTCCTTAGCGAGATCATACTGGCATAAAAATATTTGGCTCACCGGCATGATAATTGTTTCCGGGGGAAGTTAAGCTCACCGGGATGATAATTGCTTTCGGGGGAAGTTAAGCTCACCGGAATGATAATTGCTTTCGGGGGACGGCTTTCGCCTCCGCATCCCAGCGTCACGTTACTAAGCTTTTGTACGCGTCTATGGACGCTTCAAAAGCAAGTAACGACCCTGGGATGAGGCCCCCTCCAGCAATTTATCATGCCGGTGAGCTTTTGCATATTTTATATATTTGGTATATTCAGTAGATTTACAGATTTATAAAGGAGATGCAGATTTGACAGATATTATCCTGTTAATATAATTATAGCGTGAAGAAAAATACTACTATTTTTGCAGAAATGAGAAGGAAATGAATATACAGATATTTGGAACCAAGAAGTGCAATGATAGCAAGAAGGCGGAGCGTTTCTTTAAGGAGCGCGGAATCAAATTCCAGTACATAGACCTGAGGGAGAAGAGCATGAGTAAGGGCGAGATGACCTCTGTAGCCTCTGCAGTAGGCGGCCTTATGAACATGATAGATCCGGATGCCAAAGATAAGGATGCGCTGGCGCTTATCAGTTATATTGCGGATGAAGACAAGCTGGACAAGCTTTTGGAGAATCAGCAGCTTATAAAGACGCCTGTGGTGAGAAACGGCAAGCAGGCTACGCTGGGCTATCAGCCCGACGTCTGGAAGAAGTGGGAGTAACAGTTATAAAAAATGTTTACCAAAGGAAAACTTAAAGATAATTCATCAATAGGTGCTATAGCGCTGAATGTGCTCATTGCGACGGTCAGCCTTTTTATAAACGGATTTGGAGTATATCTGACCATACAGGCAGGTATTGGCGCAGGTCCCTGGGATGTCCTGAATCTGGGCTTGTCCAAAAGTCTGGGAATACTATATGGTACAGCTTCTGTTGCTGTATCCTATGGGATACTGGGGATAGATATTGCACTAAGAGAGCCCATAGGTATCGCCATGTTCATAGACGCTTTTGTAGTAGGCAAGGCAGTGGACCTTTTTAACAGGCTGGACCTTGTTCCTGTAAGGCATAACCTTGTAAGTGGCATCATAGTGATGCTCATAGGACTCACCATCATGGCTTATACCCAATATACATATATGAGAGCTTCACTGGGCTGCGGACCCAGAGACACCCTTTTGGTAGCCCTGACAAAGCGTGCTGGCAGGATCCCCATAGGAGCTGTCAGTATTGCACTTCTTAGTCTTGCCACATTTATTGGATGGCTTCTGGGAGGGTCTGTAGGTATAGGTACACTTATATGTGCTTTTGCCACAGGACCTATCATGCAGTTGGCATTCAGGTCCGTGAGATTTGACGCTACCCATGTCCATCACCAGCATCTGACCGATTCTGTCAGAGTGATCATTGACAAAAAGGCGGCATAAGCTCTCACTTTACCCCTTACAAGCACCTAAAAAAATCACACCAAAACGATAAAAGGAACCTTAAAATTAAGGCTCCTTTTTTTTATGCTAGACTTAACATTTTATGTTTGCGCATAAACACTGCTTAGAATAGAAGATGGGAGATTTGAAATGAGCGGATATGAATTTCTGAATAAGGATGGGAGCTTCAGGCTTGAGCATGCCCAGAAGTACAAGGACCTGTATTTTCCCCTTGCAAGTGACTGCGGTTTTAAGAGCTGTGTGACTCCTACACTGGCAGGAGATGCCAAGCTGGATCAGAATCATTTCCTCTTTGAGCCTGCCAGCATACAGAACCTGAAGGAGAACAGGGCAAACAGGAATTTCTGGGCTCTGATCGAAGGCGAAGAGGCATGGAGCCTTTGCGGCTCATCTCCTCTTCAGAGAGCGGATGAATATAAGAAAGCTTGTGAGAAGGTCACAGTGGAAGCCGGTATCATGTGGCACAAGATGACCAGGACTTCTGATGTTAGGGGCCTGGAGGCTACAATAACAAGCTTTGTTCCCTTTGATGCCAATACCGAAGTACATATGGTCACTATTACCAATAAGGCTGATCATGAGAGGAAACTGACCTTTATGCCTGCTCTTTATATTTACGGCAGAAGCGCAGATAATCTCAGAGATCACCGCCATGTGACCAGTCTTCTCAACAGGATCACAGCTTCTGAATATGGTGTATGGAACAGACCTACTCTTTCTTTTGATGAGAGAGGTCACAGACCTTGTGATGCGCTCTATATAGTAGAAGGTGTCACAGAAAGCGGACAGGCTCCCATAGAGTTCTTCCCTGTAGTTGATGATTACACAGGAGACAGCGGAGATCTGGCATGGCCTGTATCTGTAAGCCTTGATATCAAGGGACAGGCTTCCGGATATGAGTGCAACGGCCAGGAGGCTATGGGCGCTTTCAGATTTGAAGCAGTTAGCCTTGCTCCAGGAGAAAGTGCCAGATATGTTGTTCTGGCAGGTATAGCTTCCTGCGACGATCAGTGGCTGCGTATCCGCGACAGATTTAGAAGCTATGCGAAGGCTGAGAGTGAGCTTGAGAGGACTCAGAACTACTGGCTTGGCAAGATAGATATCAATCTTTATACAGGAGACAGCAAGGTGGATGGCATCACCAAGTGGGTGAGCTTCCAGCCGGAGCTTAGAAGGATATTTGGATGCTCCTTCCTGCCTCATCACGACTATGGCAGAGGCGGCAGGGGGTGGAGAGACCTTTGGCAGGACTGCCTGGCGCTGCTTCTCATGAACCCTTCATCTGTGAGACAGCTTCTTCATTCCAACCTTCACGGAGTAAGGCTGGATGGTACCAATGCCACCATTATCGGAGAGAGACAGGGACAGTTCAAGGCAGACCGCAATTCTATCACCAGAGTATGGATGGATCATGGCTTCTGGCCTTGGGGTACAGTTAAGCTTTATCTGGATCAGACAGGTGATTTTGACTTCCTCTTTGAAGAGTCACCTTATTTTGAAGACGGCCAGGTGATGAGAGGCCGTGAAAAGAAGAAGGCACAGGGAGGCGAGCTTCGCCACCTTGCTGCTAATAAAGAGACCTACATGGGCAGCAACCTGGAGCATATCCTGGTACAGAACCTGTCAGCTTTTTGGGAGGTTGGCGAGCACAATGTCATGATGCTCCGTGATGCCGACTGGAATGACGCTCTGGATCTGGCACCGGTAAAGGGTGAGAGCGTAGCCTTCTCTGCTGCATATGCAGGCAACCTTCTCTCTATTGCGTCTGTACTGGAGCGACCCGAACTTAAGAACAGACAGATAAATCTCCTGAAAGAGATTTCCGTTCTCTTAAAGGATGAGGATGGCATATTTGAGTCAGTTGAAGCCAAGAACGCGCTGCTTAGTGACTATTGTAAGGCTGTATCAGGGCCAGTGTCAGGCGATATCATCCGTATGGATGCTGCCAGCCTTGCTCTGAACCTTAGGAAAAAGGGCAAATGGCTCATGGACAGGATCTCAGGCCAGGAATGGCATGACAAGTCTTCTGATATGGGCTGGTTCAATTCTTATTATGACAATGATGCCCAGCCTCTGGATGATGCTTCAAAGAGTGACATGATGATGATCACAGGCCAGGTATTTACCATTTCCTCCGGCACTGCTGATGAGGACAAGGTCAGGAAGATCACAAGGGCAGCTGATAAGTATCTCTACGATCCTCATTGCGGTGGTTACAGACTCAACACGGATTTTAAGGAAGTTAAGATGAATATGGGCCGTATGTTTGGTTTTGCATACGGTGAAAAGGAAAATGGCGCTGTATTTTCACACATGGCAGTCATGTATGCCAACGCCCTCTATAAGAGAGGCTTTGCTGCGGAAGGTCACAAGGTATTAAAGAGCCTTTTGGATACAGCAGCTGACTTTGAGACTTCCAGGATCTATCCCGGTATCCCTGAATACTTTGGCAGGGGCGGAAGAGGTCTCTACCATTATCTTACAGGTGCAGGCAGCTGGTTCTTCCTTACAGAAGTAACAGAAGTATTTGGCGTATGCGGAGATGGAGGCGATCTGGTGATCAGGCCCCGTCTTACAGCTGAGCAGTTTGACAAGGACAAAATGGCTATCATCGACCTGCCTTTTGCTGACAGGATGTTCAGAATAGAGCTTCTCAATCAGGGAGGCAAGGACTTTGGCAGCTACAAGCTGACCTCTGCAATGTGCGATGGCAAAGAGATGGAGCTGAAGGATAATGAGCTTAGGATCAGCATGGATGAACTTGGCGCTATGGATGATGAGAGAGTCCACAAGATTGATATTATCCTTGGCTGAAAGAAAGATAAATGAAAAGAGGGGAAAAGAACACCGTGAAGTCCCTGTTTTCATTGAAAATATAGAAACAGACTAATATTTTTAAGGTGAGGTATATTATGCAGACTTATCGTATTGATAATTACGGACAGAAATCTGATTTTTCCAGTTTCCTTCCCGGAATTGCAGGCGTTAACGGCAAGCCCATATGGTGCTACTACGTTAACAGAGGCCAGGCAGTGGTATCCTTTGGCGTAGATAACAAGGATCATGCCATTATGGAGTTCTATCCTGCACACGTTGCATATCAGAACGTGAAGAGGACAGGCTTTCGCACATTCCTGAAAGTAAACGGAGTAGTAACAGAGCCCTTCTCAGACGAGAGAGTAAGTCATCACATGGATATCGGCATGAATACTCTCAGTATATCTGAAGAGAATGACAAGACAGGCATTAATACATCAGTTTCATATTTCATCCTTCCCCAGGAGAACATTGGTGCCCTTGTACGTAAGGTGGAATTTGAGAATACAGCAGATGCGTCAGCTGATATCGAGATGCTTGACGGCTTTCCGGCTCTGATCCCTTATGGTATCGGCCAGGACAGCATCAAGAACATGACCCAGCTCTCCAAGGCATGGATGCAGGCAGAGGATCTTATGAGCCGTGTGCCTTTCTTCCGCGTAAGGGCCAGCACAGAAGATTCCGCTTGCGTTACCATGGTAGAGGGCGGTAATTTCTCTCTGTGTATTGATGACAAGGGCGAGATGCTCCGTCCCGTAGTAGATATGGACGCTATCTTTGCTTATGATAATTCCCTTGCAAGACCTATAGTATTTGAAGAAAAGTCTGTAGAAGAGATCCTCACAGGCAAGCAGAACACTTCCAATATCTTCCCCGGAAGCTTCTTTGGCAGTGCATTTACACTTGCTGCAGGTGAGAAGAAGTGCTTCTTCCAGATGATCGGACAGGTAGAGCATCATGAAAAGCTTGATGCATATCTGAATAGCCACGAGCTTACTCCGGATTATTTTGCTGTCAAGCTTGAAGCTGCCAAGGCTCTTACCAAAGAGCTCACAGATTGCATTGATACTCACACAGGCAGTGATGAGTTTGATTCCTATACCAGATATACCTACATGGACAATGTGCTCAGAGGAGGACTTCCTGTGCGCGTAGGTACCAACAAGGTATTCTATGTATATTCCAGAAAGCACGGTGATCTGGAGCGTGAGTACAATTACTTCTCAATGTCTCCTGAGTATTATTCTCAGGGAAATGGTAACTTCCGTGATGTCAATCAGAATAGGAGAGAAGATAACTTCTTTACTCCTTTTGTGGCTACCAAGAATATCCATACCTTCTATAACCTGATCCAGATGGATGGCTACAATCCTCTCAGCGTAGAGAGAAAGACCTATCATTTCCAGGATGATGTCAAGGCAAAGGCTCTTAGCATAGCTCCTGCTCTCTCTTATATGTTCGAGAAGTCCTTTACTCCCGGTCAGCTCCTTGAGGCTCTTGAGGATGCAGGACTTGGGGACAGCTTTGGTGATCTTATGGATCTGTCTACGGAAGATGTTAATGCATCCTTTGGTGAGGGATATTGGTCAGATCACTGGACATATAACCTGGATCTTATTGAAGAGTACCTCAGGCTCTTCCCTGAAGCTGAAGAAGAGATGCTCACAGAGAAGACCTACAGCTACTTCCCTTGCAAGGTCAAAGTCAATCCCAGAGGAAAGAGATATGAGAAGGCCAAGGTAGGTATCCGTCAGTATCATGCTCTTGATGAGACTATGCCAGCTGTAAGTCCTGACAGGGCAGTAAGCCTTCTGGAGAAGCTCATTCTTCTGTGTACTGTCAAGTTTGCAGCTCTTGATCCTTACTTCATGGGCGTGGAGATGGAAGGCGGCAAGCCTGGTTGGTACGATGCTCTTAACGGTCTTCCGGGACTTCTGGGCTCATCCATGGCAGAGAGCTATGAACTTATGAGGACCTTTGATTATACTCTGAAGGTTCTTAGGAAATATGATGTAAAGACTGATCTTTTTGCAGAGCTCTCTGACCTTCTCGATAGGCTCAGCGCTCTTATGACAGACAAGAAGGATCAGCTGCTTGCTACAGATATCTGCCAGCATACAGATGTATGGAATCTGATGAATGATATCAAGGAAGATTATCGCAGCAAGGTATATGCAGGTATCTCCGGCAGTGAAAATTCACTCTCATCAGCCGAGCTTCTTGATAAGCTCAGCGTTTTGGCAGATGTACTTAGAGCAGGTATTGGAAGAGCTGTCAGCGAAGGAAATGGAGTATGTCCTACATATTTTGCATATGATGTTAAGGAATATGTAGAGAATGAGAAGGGCATCATCCCTACATCCATAGAGCAGGTACAGGTTCCTAAGTTCCTGGAAGGCCCTGTTAGATACCTTAAGCTGGATATTCCTGTAGAGGAAAAGAAAGCTCTGTATAAGAATGTAAGATCAGGTAATCTCTATGATGGCGTACTGAAGATGTACAAGATCAACGAGTCGCTGGAAAAGGCCTCCTTCGAACTGGGAAGATGCACAAGTTTTACCCCAGGATGGCTTGAAAATGAGTCAATTTGGCTGCATATGGAATACAAGTACTTCCTGGAGCTCTTAAGGAGTGGGCTTTATGAAGAATTTGCAGAGGACTTTAAGAATGCTGCAGTTCCTTTCCTTGATCCTGATGTATACGGCAGAAGTATCCTGGAGAATTCTTCATTTATCGCCAGCAGCGTCAATCCCAACGAATCCGTAAGAGGCAAGGGCTTTGTATCAAGGCTCAGCGGATCTACAGCAGAGTTCCTCAGCATCTGGAAAAGGATGATGTTTGGTAATGATCCTTTTGGGGCAGCAGATGGCGAGCTTAAGCTGGCGTTTACACCTCTTATCCCTGATTACCTTATAGGAGACGACCTTAAGGTGTCTGCAAGATTTATGGGCAAATGTATGGTCACATACCATCTGGATAGCAAGAAAACATACATTCCCGGCAGTTATAAGATCAGCAAGGTGTCCGGAATTTATGAAGACGGTGCAGAGATTTCTGAAAAAACGACACTTTCCGGAGAGGAAGTCAAACTGCTGAGAGATGGCAAGGTGAAGACCCTGGATATATGGTTAAATAACTAATAAAAAAATGACACCTTTTTAAAAATATGTGCATTTTTTATAAGACAAGGCAAAACTATAATGGGCATATAGGTAAGGCAGTAATGCCTGCAAACAACTATTAGGAGGGTAAAATTATGAAACTGAAGAAGTTAACCGCACTTCTGATGGCCGGCGCTATGGTTGGCTCACTGGCAGCTTGCGGAAACTCCGGATCAAACGAGGCTCCTGCAGCTGATTCAGCTAAGGAGGAAGTTAAGGAAGAGGCTTCATCTGACGCAGCAGAAGACACAGCAGAAGACACAGCAGAAGATGCTGGTGATGCAGCAGAGGCTTCAGGCGACGTTACTAACCTTGTTCTTTGGACATGGAACAACGACGCTATCACATTTGCAGAGAAGTTCAACGAGACACACACAGACATCCAGGTTGAAGCTATCAACGTAGCTTCATCAGGTGAGTACGAGACAAAGGTTCAGACAGCACTGCTTGGCGGTGAGACAGAGCCTGATATCATCGGTGCTGAGCCCGGATGGATCAACATGTTCATGGAAGCTGGTTTCTTCGCTGATCTTGATCAGTTCGGCGCTAAGGACTATGACGGAAAACTTGTTGATTACGTTTGGAAAGAGGGTCAGGATGAAGAGGGTATCCAGAGAGCAATCTCTTACCAGATCACTCCTGCAGGTTTCTATTACAGAAAGGACGTAGCTGAGAAAATCTTCGGTTACTCAGATCCTGAATCTGTTGCAAAGCTCTTCTCAAGCTACGAGTCCATCATGGATGCAGCTAGAACAGCTAAGGACAAGGGCTACAGACTGTTCGCTTCCGATTCCGAACTTGGATATTGCGCATACAACGAGCCTTGGGTTGTTGATGGTGTACTTAACCTCAACGACGAGAGACTTGAGAAGATGGAACTGACAAGTGCTCTTTACAACGAAGGCCTTACAGCTTATGCATCTCAGTGGACAACACCTTGGTATCAGTCAATGGCTGGTGAGGTTCCGATCCTTTCCGAGGAAACTCGTTGGGGTACTGATGACCTCGCAGTATGGGGCGGTGACTCCGAAGAAGCAACTGAAGACTTCATGGAGCAGGCTGCTGCACTTGGTTTCACAGAGACAACAGAAGTTATGGCATTTGGTCTTCCTACATGGGGTAACCTGATCCTTCAGAACCATGCAGGTGATACATTCGGTAACTGGGGCTTCGTTCCCGGACCTACACCCGGCTGGGGCGGTGGTTCTTACTTCGGTATCTCAGAGAACTCTGAGAAGAAGGAAGCTGCTTGGGAGTTCATTAAGTGGATGACCCTTGATGAGGATACACTTGAGTGGTGGTACACATCAGGTGGTGACCTTGGACTCGGCGGTGACGCTGTATCCATGGTATCTCTTCTTGAGAAGCACGCTGATGATACAAACGAAGCATTCGGCGGACAGGCTCTGTACAAAGAGTGGATGGAGATCGCTAAGGACATCGACTTCAGCAAAGAGACAAAGTATGACTCTGACCTGAATGACAAGTGGGGCGAGGCTATCTCTTCTTACAAGACAGGCGAGATGACTAAGGAAGAAGCTATCAACTACTTCTACGACAATGTAGAGTCTACATATGCCGGCGAGATCGAAGTAAAGAGATAATCATTCCGACTTGTAATGTAACATAATCAGATGTGGGGACGTAGTAAATGCGTCCCCCATCTTTTGTAAAGAGTACACTTCTTAAGTGACCTCGAGTAATATCGAAGCGGTAATTCTTCGATGAAAAACAAACCTGCGGAGAAGAGAGATATGGAAGAGAGCAAAACAATAAAGAGAAAGAGCAGTAAGCTTACTGCGTATAATAATTGGGGATATGTATTTGTAGCACCTTTTGTTATAGCTTTTCTTATATTTAGTGTTTACCCTGTAATCAGGACTTTATATCTCAGTTTCACGGATCTCAAGATCATGAAGCTGAACGGTACTATCAATTTTATTGGCTTAAAGAACTATATTCGTGTAGTCCAGGATAAATTCTTCTGGAGCGCACTTCTTAATACGATCATTATCTGGGGTGTAAATATTGTTACCCAGTTAGGACTTGCATTTTTGCTGATGATGGTATTCAGTGATGTCAAGTATAGAATGAGAGGTTTGTCTGTATACAGACTTATCTATTATCTGCCCAACCTTATAGCTGCTACATCCATAGCGCTGCTGTTCTCAAACCTTTTGGATGCACACTATGGTACTGTAAATGTTATTTTAAAGCAGCTTTCAAACACTTTCGGAACCAAGTTTACACCTATTGATTTCCTGGGAACCAAATGGCCGGCCAGACTGTCCATATCCTTCATCCAGACATGGATGTGGTTTGGTAACTCTTTCCTGATGCTTATGGCCGGTGTTCAGGGTGTATCAAGAGACTATCTTGAAGCTGCATCTATAGATGGTGCAGGCAGATGGACAATCTTCGGCAAGATCACACTTCCTCTGATCAAGCCCATCATGATGTACGTAGCCATCACATCCCTGATCGGTGGTCTGCAGCTCTTCGATATGCCTTACCTGATGATTCCTGTTACATCACAGACTTATAAGCATTCTCAGACAGCTATGATGTATCTGTACAGATTTGCTTTCGGCGCTAAGACTACTCAGGTAGGTTATGCATCTGCTATAGCATATACACTCTTCCTGATAATCCTCATCGTATCTGTAATTCAGTACAGATTGTTCAATAGGAAGGAGGATTAATATGTTAAAAGCAAAGCATACATTTGGATATAATGTTGTCAAGACTATATTATATGTACTACTGACTATACTGGCTGTGATCTGTCTGTTGCCTTTCCTGATGATGGTAGTCAATGCAACCAGAACATCAGATGAGATCGTAAAGGGCTTTACACTGATTCCCGGAACAGCGCTTGCTCACAACTGGGCAGTAGTATTTGATTATTTCAACCTCTTTAAGGGAATGCTTAACAGCCTTATAGTTGCAGCTCCTGCAACACTACTTGGTGCTTATTTCCCTGCAATGGCAGCTTTTGGCCTTGCATGCTATAAGTTCAAGGGCAACAACACAATTTTCTGGGTAATACTGATATTCATGATGATTCCCGGTACACTGTCTCTGATCGGTTTCTATCAGCTCTGTAGCGCGCTTCACATGACCAATACATATTATCCGTTGATACTTCCTGCTATTGCCGGAACCGGTACTGTATTCTTCCTGAGACAGTATATCATCTCATCACTGTCTCCTTCTCTGCTTGAGGCAGCAAGGATTGACGGAGCTTCTGAGATGTATATGTTCCACAGGATCGCTATTCCGATTGTATTCCCTGCTATTGCTACATTCTCAATCATGGGATTCATCGGTAACTGGAACAGCTACCTTCTGCCTATGATCATCCTGAACGATCCCAAGAAGTACACACTTCCCGTACAGGTTGTATCACTTAGGGCTTCAACAGATATAACAGAGAACTACGGTGCTATTTACCTTTGTATCGCGATCTCCATGATCCCGATCATCCTGGTATTTATCACATTCTCCAAGTACATCATCAGCAGTGTATCAGCAGGTGCTGTAAAGGAGTAATTACTTCGTTCCTCTTATTTGATTACAAATATATCTCTATCAGCAAAAGGCAGTGGTCACACTGCCTTTTGTGATATCATGAACATATGAAGATCAGCAGACGAATCAAACTTAATCACAAGTTCACACTGGTTATCCTTCTCTTTACTATCATTCCTATAGCTATCATGTCCGCCATACTCTTTGCACGCAGGCAGACAACAGCTATTGAAGAGAGCAGGACATACATGAAATACAAGATGGAGCGCAATGCAGCACAGATTGCTACCAATATTGACTCTGTTGTAATGTCCACCAAGCTCTTTAGCTCAGATGATACTCTATCGGATTTCCTTGAAAATGCCAAAAAGAAAAGAGGAAGCTCCAAGGAGGATACAGATTATTTCTATAATTCTGATCTGGCTTTTCTGGGCAGGATGGTGGATAACATCCCTCTCATGTATTTTGTAAGAGTGTTTTCCTGTGTAAATGTGCAGGAGTCACTCCCTATATTCTACAGTAATGACAAGCTTAGAAATATGTCCTGGGCCAAGTATGATGATCCAACAGGCTGGCATATGGGTTATATAGATCCATTGACAGTTACAGTTGGCAATAGGCAAAAGGACAGACTTATAGGCTTTGTGACAAGGATCAGAGATAGCAAAGAAGAGGACCTGGGATATATAGAGGCTGCCATGACCATGGAGACCATGTTCCCTTCTATTTATGAGTCTGTAGAAGGTGAATGGGGATTCTTTGCGGCAGATGATGGTAGGTTCTTTACAGGCGGAGAAAGCAGGGAACATGCTTCGGATATCCTGGAAGAGGTAAGTAAGGCTCCCTCTGCAGAAGCAGACCTTCTTGAAGATAATGTGGAGGTTTTTTATCGCGAGGTTGGTGATAAATACTGCACCATTACCAGGTACAGAGTCAAGCCCCTGGGCGGTTATCTCTATGGAGTCAGGGACATGACCGGTGACATAGTGGGGCTTAGAAGAGCAGAGCTGGAGTACGTGCTGGTGATGAGTGCCATGATGGTAGTTGCAGGACTTTTTATCAACCAGATAGTATCCAGGATGCTTAAGAGATTCTATGATAATCTGCAGGCTATCAGACAGGTACAGAAGGGTAATCTCTCTGTCAGAGCAAACGAAAGCGGCAATGATGAGATGGCAGAGCTGGGAGAACAGCTTAACAAGATGCTGGATACCATTGACCGCCTGATGAAGGAGAATGTCCAGAGAGAGGTTCTGGTCAAGAATTCAGAGATCAGATCACTCCAGAATCAGATCAATGCGCACTTTATATATAATGTTCTGGAATCTATCAAGATGATGGCAGAGATAGATGAAGAATATGAACTCTCGGATGCCATAACAGCTCTGGGCAAGATGATGAGATACAGTATGAAGTGGGTGTCCGGTAATGTGGTATTATCAGATGAGCTGGCTTATATCAGAAATTACCTCAAGCTCATGAATCTAAGGTATGATTTTGATATCAATCTGCAGGTCAAGATACCTGAAGAGCTTATGGACCAGGAGATCCCCAAGATGTCTCTACAGCCTGTGGTAGAAAATGCCGTTCTCCACGGCATTGAACCTCTGTCCGAAAACTCCTCCATCTATATCAAGGGCGGCAAGGAAGGAAGTCTCTTCTGGGTTGAGGTGACTGATTCAGGAAGAGGAATGACAGCTGAGGAGCTAGATGGACTAAGGAAAGCTATGGGCGAAGGAGTAGCTCTTCAGGGCGGCAAGGGAACAGGCATAGGCCTTAAGAATGTAGAAGACAGGATCAGACTTAGCTTTGGTCAGGATTACGGCCTTGAAATATTCTCCGAATATGGTAAATATACCAAAGTGAGGATCAAGCTCCCAAGAAGGAGTGGAGGGAGCGGAAGCAGGTAACGAATTCTTGCTGCCAATAAGCTGACAGATAATTGTCAGTAACCATTAATGGACTTTTGCTGCTGCCAGCAGAGATATGGGCCCTATTACTAGTAAACAGGAGGAAGTGATGAAGACATTACTTATAGTTGAAGACGAAAAATTGATACGTCACGGAATCAGTACAATGGTCAAAAGAAGTGGTGTGCCTGTGGAGATGATACTTGAATGCTCTAACGGTGAAGAGGCCTTGAATATTATTTCCAGCCGCAGTATAGATGTTGTCTTTACGGATATCAGGATGCAGAAGATGGATGGAATAGAGCTGGCAAGGAGAGCCTCCCAGCTTCCTCATCCACCTCTTATGGTTGCTATAAGCGGCTATGACGACTTTACATATGCAGTTGAGATGCTCAGAAACGGTGTCAGAGATTATCTCTTAAAGCCTGTTGACAGAGACAAGATCACGGAAGTACTCATGAGGCTTGAAGAGGAGCTAAGCAGCAGAGAAGAGGCCAAGGAACAGGAAAAAGAGCTTTCGCTGCAGCAGCTCAGGTCACTGCTTGCCGAGGGCAATATGCCTGAAGCTGACAAGAAACTGATAATAGAGAGATACAGAGATCTGTTCCCTGATTATGACTATATGATCGCCTGCTATCCGCCAATGGAGGATGTTGAAGACGGCGAAGAGATCACTATAAAGGATCTGCCCTTTGGAGCTATCAAGATACTGCCATCAGACAGGGTGGGAGGCTACCTTAGAAATGAATTATCAGATTGCTGCCCCGGTGTCAGCAATGAACACCATGGCCTTGAAGAACTTGAAGAAGCATATGACGAAGCGGTAGATGCAAGGAAATATGCCTTTGTTCTGGGGAAGAGTGTCAGCAGCGAAAAGGATCATGCAAGAGCGGTACCCAACCAGCTTAAGGAAAGCGCGAGGAATCTTCTTACCGAAGATGCCAGGACCGGCAGGATACAGGTGATGGGAACGGATAAGACAGAAGAAGTCATATCCAGATGGCGCAATCTTGTGAAGGCTGCAGCATCCATGCAGCTAAGCGTGGATGAACTTAGTCTGGAGCTCCGTAATACTCTGTCAGGCATTCCTCATGTATACAGGGAGAATATCACACCTGAGGATATGAAAACCCTGGAAGGACTGATGGATCCCCTGTCCTCACCTGATATAGAAGACTATGAGAGCAGGCTTACCGATTGGGTCCTTGATCTGAATTCAAGACTTTTGTCCAGACCTGATGATAATGGCATCAGACAAAAGATAGCCACTGCAATGCAATATATCAGGGAGAATTATCAGAGCGATCTGAATATGGCTGTTGTATCCAATTATGTATCCATGAACTATTCTCTTTTTTCATTCTCGTTTAAGCAATATGCGGGAAGCAATTTTGTTAACTTTTTGAAAGAGATCAGGATAAATGAAGCCAAAAAGCTTTTGTCAGACACTGATATGAAGATTGTAGAGATCAGTAAATGCGTGGGATATGATAATGACAAGCATTTCATGAAGACCTTTAAATCGGTATGCGGAGTATCTCCCGGAGAATACAGAAAGAATATGACCAGATAATGGAAGATGAGCTCCGGCCTATGAGCTGATAACGTAAAAAAACAGGAAGAGATCAGCTTTTACTGCTCTCTTCCTGCTTTTTTGTTCTTATTCTTGTACATGGCCTGATCTGCCAGCTTGAAGAGATCCTCCATGTCATTTTTGTTTCTGCACATTCCGCTGGCATAGCCGCTGCCTGCAGATATATCATAGAGCTTGGTGCTGAGTTTGTTGTAGTTGCTCAGGTATTTATGGAGCCTGTCTATAAAGAGCTCCGCATCTTCGCTGTCACCATTGATCAGGATATTAAACTCATCACCGCCGATCCTGGCTGCAAGATCGGAAGGAGACAGGGCCTGACGTATGGCCTGGCTTATAACCTGAAGTGCAAAATCGCCTTCACTGTGGCCGTAGGTGTCATTGATCTGCTTGAGCCCGTTCATGTCTATAAATAGGGCAGAGATCACATCATTTTTTCTCAGACTGCTCAGAAATGCTCCGGAATAATAATCAAAGCCGTTCTTGTTATAGAGGCCTGTCAGAGAATCCTTCATGTAGATTTCTTCGAGACGTTCACTGAGGGCTTCTGTATTCTTGCGGTTTCTCAGGTTATACAGGAGCTGTGATATATTCACCAGCCACTGGATAAGCTGGAAGGGGTACTGGATATGATTATCATCAAAGGTCATGACAATATATCCGTAGGACGACTTGTGGGCATAGATAGGAGATACTATCCTTGCTGTATCGCCGTCATCTGTGAGATAATCCGGAAGCAGTGTGCCTGAAGGAAAAGTGCATACAGGCAGGCGCTTGCCATTCTGGATGGCCAGAGCAAGCTCCATAAGACTACCTTCCGGAGCAGGCTCTGAGGAGCCTTCTGTGAGCTGCCTGGTCCTGCCGGAGAGAGCATCCCAGCCCTCTGTCAGACAGAGATAAAAGCCTGTACACTTGTCTATCTGTGAAGCAAAGTTGGCAATATATTCCAGACCATCATCCATTTCCACAGCATGGGAAAAGGCGGATGACATCCTGGCTGATATCAGTATTGAACTCTCAAGTGAAGCAATGCGCTGCTCCAGGTCGTGAGGGTAGACGTGGGTATGCTTCTTTTTGCGATAGCTGCAGCCGCAGGAACCACCGTAAACGGGCTCTGCAAATACAGTCTGAGGAGTAAATTCCCTGCCCTTTATAAGGTCCACCAGGCTGTCTACAGCTGCGGTTCCCAGCTTATAGATGGGGAATGAGACTGTGGTAAGGGGCGGATCCATATTTTGGCCGGATTCCAGGCAGTCACAGCCGGTAATTGCAAAATCCGTGGGAATATTATATCCTGCAGCAAGGGCAGCTCTCCAGATTGCCAGCGCGTATTCATCGTTATAGCATATTATGGCATCGGGAAGCTCTTTGCCGCCAACGGTAAAGTGTTTTAATGCATCATCAAAATCTTCAGAAATTGGATCTGATGGAATGATATAAATATCATTTTCTGATATTCTGATATTGTTGCGAAGCAGTGCGTCTTCAAAAGCAGCCTGTCTTTTTAGGGATATTTCTTTTGTTTTTTGGTCACCCAAAAAGCAGAGCCTTGCTGCTCCGTGCACAGTGATCATATGCTCTGTGAGTATTCCTGCAGTAGCATTATTTTCCAGATAGATATGAGGAAAGGTATATTCGCTCTCGCCCAGCTCTATTACAGGGATATCCCTGAGTGCAGAGAGTCTGTTCCTTATCCTTTCGCGCAGCTCTTTTTTGGCATAGGTGCCTGAAGCAAATATGATGCCTTCCAGATCGTTATAGGAGGGAAGACTAAGTACAGAGTCTTCTGTAGCTGAGAAGCTTCCCAGATTCTCGCCGTCGTTGGTGGCATATACTTCGGTACGATATCCGTATTCCAGTGCCCTGTCTATGACGCCTTGGCTAAGGTTTTTCTGGTATTCACCATAAATATGGGATACAAAAAGGGCTATTTTCTTATGACGCATAATACTTCCTATCTATGGAGTAGTGATCTGTTTGGTGTAGAATAGTCTTGTGCAGGCATAAGTAAATTGCCTGTTACAGGACATAATACATAATATCACATATGAAACGAGGTTTACACAATGAAGCTAAAAGCTGTTATTTTTGATATGGACGGAGTAATCCTGGATTCAGAGAGATTGTTCCTGGACTGCTGGGAAGAAGTAGTAAATAAGTATGAGCTTGACAGGAATGTTCTTGAGAATTATAAGAAATGCATCGGTACTACCGCACAAAAGACCAGAGAGATCATGACCACCGGGGCGCTTATAGACTTTGATTATGATCATTATGAGGATATTGTCATGGGTGTATTTATGGATTATGCAAGGAACAATACCCTTCCTGTCAAAGCCGGTGCAAGAGAGCTCCTTGATGAGATCAAGGCCAAAGGCATAAAGCTGGCCCTTGCATCCTCTACCAAAGGTCATGTCATAAAATGGGAGCTGGGGGATCTTGGTTTATATGATATCTTTGACATTGTGGTCAGTGGTGATATGCTTAAAAGGAGTAAGCCTGCTCCGGATATTTATCTAAAGGCTATTGAAGAGCTGGGCATCAGTCCTGAGAAAGGCGTGGCTATTGAGGATTCTTACAACGGAGTGGCCTCTGCTCATGATGCAGGGCTTAAGGTGATCATGGTGCCCGATCTTTTGGAAGCAACAGATGAGATCAGAGACAAATGCGAGTGCATCAAGGATAGCCTTACTGATCTTTTGGGATTTTTTGACAAAGAATAGTGTGTGCTGGGATAACGGAGGGAGATATGAAGTTTAACAAAGACTGGATGAAGGAAAGATGGGCTCAGACTGCGATTGCCATTTGTATAGGCGTGACTTTCTATATGCTTTTGGGGCATATACGTGGGATATTTGGGTTTTTCGCTTCGTTTTATCACTATATAGCGCCTGTAGTACTGGGAGTGATATTGGCGTATATGATGAATCCTCTGATGAAGTTTTTTGAGGCCAGAGTCTTTGGGAAACTGGGAAGAGAAGGCCTTAGGAGGATACTCTCTCTTATGCTGACTGTACTATTTATACTTCTGATCATTACGGTTCTGTTGGTATCCCTTATACCTCAGCTCATGAGTTCAGTCATGAGCATCTATACTACACTTACGGAAAGTGATTTTCATGCGGGCAGGCTCTATGAAGATTTCAGCGAATATGCTCACAGATTTAATATTGATCTGGACACTGTGATGGGCTACGGTACAGAGATGATCGGCAATGTCATCAAGGCTGTACCTGACTCTCTGGGCAATATTGTAGGCAAGTCCATCAATATTGGTTCTTCAATATTCAGTTTTATCCTTTCGTTTATACTGGCTATTTATTTTCTTGGGGACAAAGAGCATCTCCTGGGCGGTGTCAGAAAACTGGCTAAACTATCTTTTTCACAAAAAAGATATGACAAAATAGCAAGCTTTTTTGATAAGTGCAATACCATTCTCCTTGGATATATCTGGGGAGACCTTATGGATGCCCTTGTGGTAGGTATCATTAATTTTGCCTTTATGACAATAGTCGGGATGCCCTATTCAGTGCTCATATCCGTGATAGTGGCAGTGACAAATCTGGCCCCTACCTTTGGACCCATCGCAGGTGCTGTCATAGGCGGTTTTATCCTGGTACTGAATAATCCCTGGCATGCACTCTGGTTCATAATCTTTACCATAGTGCTCCAGACTGTAGACGGCTATATCATCAAGCCCAAGCTCTTTGGTAATGCACTTGGCATATCATCTGTATGGATCCTTATGTCCATCATAGTCCTGGGCAGGATGGCAGGTATTATAGGGGTGCTTCTTGCTATTCCTTTTGCAGCAATAGTTGATTTTATCTATAGGGAGTACTTCCTGATCTGGCTGACTAACAAGAGGAAAGAGACAAATGACAAGGCTCTAAAGACTGATAAAGAAAAGTAAAGTCAATAATGAACGTTCTTTCGTAGCTAATTTGCTCTTTTGATGAATGCGGAACTATGGTATACTAGGGTAGTACATGGATGGGGGAGAGCTATGTCATCAAGAGCAGAGGTGCGCCGGGGACGCAACAACTCAAGAAATGAGACTAAAGGGAGCTGGAAAGCTCCTTCCACTGTTGCCGCCAGATCACAGACTCCCCACAGAGACCGTTCTGCATCCCGCGAAGAGACTTATATTGAAGGCTCTATTGTGACCAGGGGCGAAGTTTCTGTTACAGATAAGATCGATCTGGATGCTCTTAAAGCCGAGAATGAATCAGGCAAATGGGTGGAGTACAAGCCCTTGTATGAACGTCTTGGCGATATCAAAAAGGACGATCCTGCTTTTGTCCTTAAGTTTATTATTGCTTTTTCCCTTATTTTATTTATCATAGCTATGGCCAGCCAGTGCATTATGATGAAGCTGAGCTATGACCGGATCAATGAGCGGATATCTCATTTGCAGGCTCGCCTTGATGAGATGGAGATCACAGGAGCTTATGAGTCACAGGCTGAAGGAGAGACGGTTCTCTCAGATGAGGTGTCAGAAACTGATGCAGAGCAGGAAGCACCAGCTGCCCTTGTCCCTGACAAGAAGAAGATATACCTGACCTTTGATGATGGTCCTTCCTCCAGGACATCAGAGATACTGGATATCCTTAAGGAATATGATGCCAAGGCTACATTCTTTGTATGTGGCAGAGAGGGCTATGAGGATGTGCTGCGCAGGATCGTGGATGAAGGCCACACCATAGCAATGCACAGCTACAGTCATGATTATGACAGCCTCTATGAATCACTGGACAGCTTCCAGGCAGATATGCACAAGCTGCAGAACTATATATACGATGTCACCGGTGTCTGGACCAAATATTACAGGTTCCCGGGAGGTAGTTCCAATACCCGCAGCAATGTGGATATGAAAGAGCTTGAGGACTATCTTGACAGAGACGGTATAGTATATTTTGACTGGAATGTTTATTCAGGAGATAAGGTTTCCTCTGATATAATGGTCTCCAATGTGATAGCAGGAATAGATGAATATGATACCTGCATGATCCTGATGCATGATGCATCTGACAAGGCGGCGGTCACACAGGCCCTGCCAAAGATACTGGAATATATACAAGATCTTCCCGATACGGAGCTTGTCCCGGTAACAGAAGATACTGTACCGGTTCAACATAGCAGCAATTTAAGTCATGAATAAGAACGGAGGAAATGAAGATGGGATTTTTCTCAGGGCTGAAAAAAGACATAACGTCTGCGGTTGACGAAATCAGCGAGGGAGAAGGAGCGGAGAAGAATTCCGGACTGACAGGTTCGGAGGTCGAAGAAGTCGATCTTGACAGCATGCTGAGCAACCTTGACAGAGTCAGGATGCCGGCTGCTCACGCACCGGAAGTCAGGAAGGAAGAGGCAGAAGCTGCTGCAGATAATTCACAGCTATCAGGGATGAGTGTATCAGACGGCCCTAAGGAGGGTGGTTTGAGTTTTGGAAGTATGGAAGGCGGTATGAGCAAGGTAGATCTTGCGGATGAGACAAAGACCGGAACAGTTTTTTCTTCTCTTGGAACGGAAGATACTGTAACGGCTCCCGCATCAGACCTCTCATCACTTTCATTTGATTTTTCAGGTAACGGTAATCAGGCGAATGATTCTAATGGTTTTGAAGAGCCGGAAGAGGATACAGGAGTTGCAGCATTCGTAGGAGAGCCTGCTGCATCTGCGGAGACTGAGGAGAACAGGAGCTTTTCGGCTGAGGATCCTTTCCTTCCGAAGTTTGAAGAAACACCGGCTGCTCAGGATGCTTTTGATGAGAAGCCATCATTTGAACCTTCATTTGAACCATCATTCGAGCCTGTCTCTGAGCCTGAACCTGAGGCTGCTGCGACAGAAGAGCCTTCAGGAGACACGCCTGAGTTTAATGAGCCATTCTTTGGCAACAGTACTTTTACAGAAAACTATGAGCCTATATCAGACTCGGAAGACATCAGTGTACCAGCAGTAGATTTCTCATCTGTAAATGATTTCACATCAATACAGAATGATACTGCTGCATATATAAATGACAACAATTACGAAGACGGGGGGTATGGAATAATGGAAGCAGAACGCATTGCAACAGACGAGACAGCATCAATCACCGAAGGAATGGTAGTAAACGGAGATATTCAGACAACAGGTTCTCTTGACCTGATCGGTAAGGTAGTAGGCAACGTAACATGCTATGGCAAGCTCAATATCACAGGAGAGATCGAAGGCAGCTCCAATGCAGCTGAAGTTTTTGCAGAAGCAGCAAGGATCAACGGCGATGTTCATTCACAGGGCAGCGTCAAGATCGGCCAGAGCTCAGTTATCATAGGTAACCTCTATGCTACATCAGCTGTTATAGCAGGTGCAGTAAAGGGCGATATTGATGTTCACGGCCCTGTTATCCTTGATACTACAGCCATTGTAATGGGCAATATCAAGTCCCAGTCAGTACAGATCAATAATGGTGCAGTTATTGAAGGTATGTGCTCTCAGACATATGCAGATGTCAATCCTTCTGCTTTCTTTGAAGGACTTAAGGACAGAGATTGATATTTGTGGTATATTATCATCAGATGCCGGGAGGGGGGTACTCTTCCCGGCATTATGAACGTAATGAAAGCGTAAAGGAAAAAGTTAAATGCGAATCTTATTAAAACTCAGTGGAGAAGCCCTTGCGGGCGACAAGAAAACAGGCTTTGATGAAGCTACAGTCAGAAAGGTTGCAGTTCAGGTCAAGGAACTCCTTGATAAAGGCAACGAGATCGGAATAGTGATTGGAGGCGGTAACTTCTGGCGAGGAAGGACCAGCGAGAATATCGATCGTACCAAGGCTGATCAGATCGGCATGCTGGCTACTGTGATGAACTGTATTTATGTTTCTGAGATCTTCAGGAGCACAGGCATGGGTACAGCTGTACTTACACCTTTTGAGTGCGGATCATTTACCAAGCTCTTTTCCAAGGACAGGACCAATAAGTATTTCTCCAAAAAGATGGTAGTATTCTTTGCAGGAGGAACAGGACATCCCTTCTTTTCTACAGATACAGGAGCACTCCTTAGAGCTGCAGAGATCGATGCAGATGTTATACTGCTGGCCAAAGCCATCGATGGTGTATATGATTCCGATCCCGCCATCAATCCTGATGCCAAGCGTTATGACAGGATCTCCATTGACGACGTCATTGCTCAGAACCTTCAGGTCGTTGATATGACTGCATCTATCCTTGCCAGGGACAATCACATCTCTATGCGTGTATTTGCTCTGCAGGAAGAAAACAGTATTGTTAAGGCTGCAGGAGATAGTTTTAACGGAACAATAGTAGATGCCTGATTACAGGGGTAATGTAAGGAGAAGAATATGAACGAGAGAATCAAACATTATGATGAGAAAATGACCAAAGCTGTTGACTTTTTAGCTGAAGAGCTGGCTTCGATCAGAGCAGGAAGAGCCAATCCCCATGTTCTTGATAAGATTCGTGTAGATTATTATGGTTCACCTACCCCTATCCAGCAGATCGGTAACGTATCCGTTCCCGAAGCCAGGATCATCCAGATAGCTCCCTGGGAGAAGACTATGCTTAAGGAGATCGAGAAGGCTATCATGACTTCAGATCTGGGTATCAATCCCACTAATGACGGAAGCGTTATCCGCCTGATCTTCCCAGAACTTACCGAGGAACGTCGTAAGCAGCTTTCCAAGGATGTTAAGAAGAAGGGCGAGGATGCCAAGGTTGCTGTACGTAATATCAGAAGAGACGGCAATGAGGCATTCAAGAAGCTTAAGGGAACAGAGGTTTCTGAGGATGAGATAGCAGATCTTGAGGATGAGCTTCAGAAGCTTACTGATTCAGTTGTTAAGAATATTGATTCTATGGTTGATGCAAAGACCAAAGAGATCATGACAGTATGATTGTTTAGGATTGTATATGAGTGATGAAAGAAAGATACCCGCTCACGTAGCTATAATATTGGATGGAAACGGCAGATGGGCCAAGCAGAAGGGCATGCCCAGGAATTACGGCCACCTTCAGGGTGCCAAGGCTGTGGAAGCTATCCTTTATGATGCTGACGAGCTGGGAATTAAATACCTTACTGTATATGCTTTCTCCACAGAAAACTGGAATAGACCTGATGGGGAAGTGACTGCTCTTATGGAGATCCTGGCCAAGTATCTTAAGTCTTCTCTTAAGAAGTCTATGAAGAATAATGTCAGGTGCAGGATCATAGGAGAGAGAACCAGGCTCAATGCCACCATCAACAAGGCTATTGATGATCTGGAGGAAGCAACTAAGGATAATACCGGACTGACCTTCACCATAGCCATCAACTATGGCGGAAGAGATGAAATAGTCAGAGCAGTCAGGAAGATTGCTGAGGATGTTAAAACGGGCAATTTGGAGCCTGAAGCAATAAGCGAGGCTATGATATCATCTAATCTGGATACGGCAGGACTTCCCGATCCCGATCTTATGATCAGGACCTGCGGTGAGCAGAGGATATCCAATTTCCTGGTATGGCAGCTGGCTTACACAGAATTCTATTATACTGATATAGCATGGCCGGATTTTAACAGAGCCGAGCTTGAGAAAGCTATTGATGCCTATAATAAGCGTACCAGAAGATTTGGTGGTCTTGTAAAGGGTGAAGAATAAGACAGCGTATCTATAATAATGTTACCTGCTCACTTTAAGGGTGGGCAGGTATTTTTGCTAGTATAGTTGCTGGCTGCAAAGTTTGGAGATAAAAGTGAAGACTAGGATTATTAGCGGTGTTGTAATGGGGATCATACTGGTGGCTGCTCTCCTTATGGGAGGCTATGTATTGGGCGGCATCGGCCTCATTGTATCTGAGATTGGTTATTATGAGCTGACAAGGGCTCTTTCTGTAAATGACAAGTCCGATAAGATAAGTGCACTAACTGTTACCGGAATGGTGATGGTATTTATCCACTATCTTATTATCATTTACTTTAAGACCACAGGAGGCTTTTTATCTACTTTACTGATTGCATTCATTGCTATTATGTCAGTATATGTACTTACATTTCCGAGATTTAAGGCAGAACAGGCCATAAGTGCTGTATTTGCTTTTGTATATTGTCCTTTTATGCTCTCTTTTCTGCTCCTTATAAGGAATGGTGAGATGGGCAGGTATTACGTATGGGTGCCTTTTGTGGCATGGATATCCGATACCTTTGCCTACTTTACAGGAAGAGCTCTTGGTAAGCATAAGATGACTCCGGTCCTTAGCCCCAATAAGACCATTGAAGGCGCTGTGGGCGGAGTGGTATTCTCCATGATCGCAGGAGTGATATTTGGTCTTCTTATGGTAAAGATTGCAGGCGGCAGCTATGATGCCATTCCCCAATATGTGATCATCACATTTGCGGCATCTCTTATATCACAAATAGGAGATCTTGCGGCATCGGCTATCAAGAGAGACAGGAATATCAAGGATTATGGCAGCCTGATCCCAGGGCACGGAGGTATCATGGACAGATTTGACAGCGTGATATTTGTGACACCTTTTGTGTATATTTTATTTGATATTCTCATGTGATATCTTACTCTTATGAGTTGATTTGTTTTATAGGAAGGTAATTATGAAGAGAAAGATTGTATTACTTGGTTCTACCGGCTCTATAGGTACACAGACACTTGATGTAGTCAGAAATTACAGACAGGAGCTTAAAGTAACTGCTCTGGCGGCAAACAGGAACGTGGAGCTCCTCGAAGCTCAGATCAGGGAGTTTGGACCTTCTAAAGCCTGCATGTTTGATGAGGCTGCTGCGGCAGCTCTCAGGCAGAGAGTCAGTGACCTGGATGTTACAGTATATTCAGGCATGGATGGTATCCTGGAGCTGGTCAGGGACGAAGAAGCTGATACAGTGCTTACCGCAGTGGTAGGTATGATAGGCATCAGACCTACTATAGAAGCTATAAAGGCAGGTAAGGATATTGCTCTTGCCAATAAAGAAACCCTTGTTTGTGCAGGACATATCATCATGCCTCTTGCCAGGGAGATGGGAGTATCCATTCTTCCCGTGGATTCTGAGCACAGTGCTATTTTCCAGTCTCTAAACGGCGAGCCTGTGTCCAAGATAGAGAAGATCCTGCTCACAGCTTCCGGAGGCCCTTTCAGGACCAAGACTTATGAACAGCTACAGGAGGTCACTGTAGATGATGCCCTTAAGAATCCCAATTGGGATATGGGAGCAAAGGTTACTATTGATTCAGCGTCGCTGGTCAATAAGGGACTGGAAGTAATAGAAGCCAAGTGGCTCTTTGGCGTAGACGTAGATGATATCAAGGTTGTGGTCCAGCCTCAGTCTATCCTTCACTCAGCAGTTCAGTTTGTAGACGGCGCAGTTATGGGTCAGATGGGCGTTCCTGATATGAAGCTGCCTATTCAGTATGCGCTCTTTTATCCTGACAGACTGCCTATGAGCGAGAAGAGGCTTGATCTGGCTGCTATGGCCAGCCTGACCTTTGAAGAGCCACGCACAGACGTATTTAAGGGGCTGCCTCTGGCCTACAGAGCTGCTCATGAGGGCGGCAGCATGCCCACAGTATTTAACGCAGCCAATGAGATGGCAGTGAAGAAGTTCTTGAAGAGACAGATCCGTTTCCTTGATATCTATGACATGATCAGCTCTGCAATGGATCATCACAGGATAGTGGCAGATCCCACTGTGGAGGATATTCTTGAAGCTGAGAAGGAAACCTATGAATTCCTTGAAAGCCGAGGATAAAAGAGGATAAAGATGCAATATATAATCGAGTTTATTATTTTCCTTTTGATTTTTGCTCTGCTGGTAATATTCCATGAGGGCGGACATTTCCTTATCGCTAAGGCCAATGGCATAAGGGTCCATGAGTTTACAGTGGGTATGGGGCCTGTCCTTTTTAAGAAGAAAAAAGGAGATACTACTTATTCGGTGAGACTCCTTCCTTTTGGCGGTGCCTGTGTATTTGAAGGCATGGACGGTGGTGAGATCGTCAGGGATGAGAATGATGAGCACAGTTTCAGGAATGCCGGTGTGTGGAAGAGAATAGCCACAGTCCTGGCAGGACCTGTAGCTAATTTTATCTTGGGATATCTCCTTGCAGTCATCGTGACATCACTTGCAGTATGGACCATGCCTGTAGTCAAGGGCTTCTCACTGGAGGATTCTCCTGCCAGGGAGGCAGGCATCATGGAGGGTGACCTTATCACTTCTGTAAATGGAAGAGCCGTTCATCAGGCTGCGGAAGTGACCATGAACCTCTATCTCACAGATGGAGAGCCTGTAGAAGTAAGCTATATCAGGGATGGCCAGGAGCATACCGTTACAGTTACTCCCAGCTATTATGAAGATGAGGAGATGGGAAGGGGCCGCTATGTGATTGGTATCTATATTGGCGAGCCGGGCAAGATAAAGGGTATCAGTACACTTAAATATGCCTGGTATGATTTTGCCTTTCAGACTTCTTCAACCTGGAGAGCTTTAGGGCTCCTTGTATCCGGGCGCACCGATAAGGCGGAGCTGTCAGGACCTGTAGGTATGGCACAGATGGTTGATGAGAGCTATACCAGTGCTATGGATGCAGGCGGAGTACCGGATGTGATACTGACAATGCTCAATCTGGCAATGTTCTTGTCAGTTAACCTGGGCATTATGAATCTGCTGCCTATCCCTGCACTGGACGGAGGCAGATTCCTCTTCCTCCTTCTTGAACTTGTAAGAGGTAAGCCCATTCCCGAGGAAAAAGAGGGAGTAGTGACCATGATAGGTGCAGTGATCCTGATCCTCATCATGGCAGCGGTTATGTTCAAGGATATCATGAAGTTTTTTTGATCTGTCTGAAATGACATATCCTGATAAGGACATTATTTACGGAAAAGCTGCATATGATGCAGACAGATTGTGATCAGAAAGGTTGGTAGATCATGACATACAGAGATAATAGTAAGGTAATACAGATAGGCGACCGCGTTATAGGCGGAGGTAATCCTATATTGATACAGTCTATGACAAATACTCGTACTGAGGATGTGGATGCTACAGTAGCTCAGATTTTGGAGCTGGAGGCAGCAGGCTGTGATATCATCAGATGCACATGTCCTACTGACGAAGCTGCCAGAGCCATAGGAGAGATTAAGAAGAGGATACATATCCCCTTGGTTGCAGATATCCATTTTGATTACAAGATGGCTATCGCTGCTATAGCAAACGGTGCTGACAAGATCAGGATCAATCCCGGCAATATCGGCGGCAAGGACAGGATAAAGGCTGTGGTGGATGCTGCCAGAGAGAGAAATGTGCCTATCAGGGTAGGCGTAAATTCCGGATCACTTGAGAGGGAACTGGTGGCCAAATACGGCGGCGTGACTCCGGAGGGCCTTGTTGAGAGTGCTCTTGACAAGACTCATATGATCGAAGAGTTTGGTTACGACAGGATGGTCATCAGTATCAAGTCTTCAAATGTCATGCTGGCTGTCAAGGCTCATGAACTTTTGGCCAAAGAGACTGATTATCCTCTTCATGTGGGCATTACAGAAGCCGGCACAGTATATTCCGGCAGTGTAAAGTCTGCTGTAGGTTTGGGACTAATATTAGGTCAGGGAATAGGTGATACTATCCGTGTATCTCTGTCAGGTAATCCTGTTGAAGAGATCAAGGCTGCCAAGCTGATCCTCAGGGCATTGGACCTTAGAAAGGGTGGTATAGACGTAGTATCCTGTCCTACCTGCGGCAGGACCAGGATCGATCTTATTGGACTTGCTAATAAGGTAGAGACCCTTGCTCAGAATTATCCTCTGGATATAAGGCTGGCTGTTATGGGCTGCGCAGTTAACGGCCCCGGCGAAGCCAGAGAGGCAGATCTTGGAGTAGCAGGCGGAGACGGAGAGGGCCTGATCATCAAGAAGGGCGAGATCATTCGCAAGATACCTGAAGATCAGCTTCTTGATGCGCTTAAGGAAGAGCTTGATAATTGGGGAAAATAAAATTGGGGTAGTCTAATGGCCAAAACATTTATGGAGGTATTTCCCAAGCTGAAGCTGTCGGGACATACCAAAGAGCTCATGGAGGAGACAAGGGTTGAAAAGATCTCTGCTACAAAGAAGCAGGATTTTATCAGAGTATATATATCCTCCGATTGCCTGATAGAGAAGTCTGAAATCTGGAAGGTAGAGAAAGAGATCAGGACCCAGCTTTTTAGCGGGGTTCCTGTTACTGTTAAGCTATATGAGAGATTTAATCTCTCTGCACAATATACACCTGAAAATCTGATCAATATGTATTCTGAGTCCATTCTCCAGGAACTTAGAGCGTATAATCCCATTGATTATACCATCGTTCGTGGGGCTGATTTCCGTTACCCTGATGACAGGAAGGTGGAGATCCTTCTGGACGATACCGTAGTGAGTAAAAAGGAAGGTCCTGAGATTGAGAGGATCTTTAGTAAGATCATCAATGAGAGATGCGGACTGGACGCAGATATTTCTACTGTATTCAGGGCAAAGAAAGAAAAAAAGGCTGCTGATACTTTTGATTACAAGGCTGAATCAGAGAAGCTCACAGCAAAGCTTGAAGCTGTACAGGAGGCTAAGGCTGCGGCGAAAGCAGCAGGGTCTACTGCTGATGCGTCTGATGCCAGGGCGGATAGTGCCGGAGCAGCTGCTCCCGGGCAAGCTGAGAGCAGCAAGGCTCCTTCAAAGCCCGCAGCAGACAAGGGACAGAATCAGCCCGGAAGCCGTAAATTTGGTAGCTGGAAGAAGAGTGGCTCCTTTGGTAATTTCAAGAAGTCAGATAATCCGGATGTATTTTACGGCAGGGATTTTGATGATGAACCCATGAATCTTTCTGAGATAGAAGATGAAATGGGCGAGATCACCATACACGGCAAGATAATCCGTTATGACGAGAAGCCTCTGCGTAACGGTGAAAAGACCATTGTAATGTTTGACATTACTGATTTTACAGATTCTATCACTTGTAAGATATTTGTCAAAAATGAAGATCTTGCTGATCTGTCATCTAAAGTGAAAAAAGGCGCCTTTGTAAAAGTCAAGGGTGTGACCATGACCGATAAGTTTGATCATGAGCTCACCATTGGCTCTATTGCAGGTATCAAGAAGGGTGCGGACTTTACCGTCAAGAGAAAGGATGCTGCTGCTCTTAAGAGGGTGGAGCTTCACTGTCATACCAAGATGAGTGATATGGACGGTGTATCCGAGGTCGGCGATATAGTAAAACAGGCGTACAAATGGGGGATGCCCGGTATAGCTATAACTGACCATGGCGTGGTTCAAGGACTCACAATTGCCAATCACGTATGGGAAGATCTTTATGACGGAGCCTGCAAGGAGGCCAAGGCGGCAGAAGAGCCTGTTCCTGACAGGCAGAATTTCTTTAAGCTGATCATGGGCGTAGAAGGCTATCTGGTAGATGACCTTTTTGAAATAGTAAAGAACAGCAAGGGGCAGGCTATAAAGGATACAGAGTTTGTAGTATTTGATATTGAGACTACAGGCTTTTCGCCTCTTAAGAACAAGATAATAGAGATAGGTGCAGTCAAAGTCAAAAACGGAGAGATCACAGATCGCTTTTCCGAGTTTATCAATCCCGAAGTGCCTATTCCTTTCAGGATAGAGAAGCTGACCAGTATCAGTGATGAGATGGTCATGGGGGCTCCTACAAGAGATGTGATCATCCCCAGATTTGTGGAATTTTGTAAGGGCTGTGTCCTGGTAGGCCACAACGTTTCTTTTGATATCAGCTTTATCAATGAGAACTGCAGAGAGCTGGGCATACCTGCGGATTATACAACTGTAGATACCATGTGGCTTTCAAGAGTCTTTTTCCCTCTTCAGGCCAAGCACACTCTTGATGCTACTGCCAAGACTCTGGGTATAATCCTGGATCATCATCACAGAGCGGTGGATGATGCTGAATGTACAGCGGGTATTTTCCTGAAGTTCCTGACAATGCTGGACAAAGAAGGCATATCAGATATGGATGGCATCAGGAAATTTGGTGTATCTACTCCTGATATGGTCAGACACCTTCGTCCTCATCATGTGATCATCCTGGCCAAAAATACCGTAGGAAGGGTCAACCTTTACAGCCTGGTGAGCAAGTCTCATCTTGAGTATTTCAGACGTTTCCCACTGATACCCAAGTCCCTTCTCAATGAATACAGGGAAGGCCTGATCATAGGATCGGCTTGCTGCGCAGGCGAACTCTACAGCGCTGTGGTTGAGGACAGACCTGAGGAAGAGATTGCCAGACTGGTGGATTTCTACGATTACCTTGAGATCCAGCCTGTGGGCAATAACCACTTTATGGTGGATTCACCAAAGTATGACAATATCTCCTCTGATGATGATATCAGAGAGATCAATAAACGTATTGTCAAGCTGGGCGAACAGTTTCACAAGCCTGTTGTAGCTACCTGTGATGCGCATTTCCTTAATCCCGAGGATCAGATATACAGGACCATTATCCAGGCAGGACGAGGCTTTGACGATGAGGAACCGGCTCCCTTATATGTCAGGACTACTGATGAGATGCTGGAAGAGTTTGACTATCTGGGATCCGATAAGGCACAGGAAGTCTGCGTCACCAATACCAGAAGGATCATGGAGATGTGCGACAGCGTGTCTCCTGTAAGACCTGACAAGTGTCCTCCTGTCATCGAGAATTCTGATAAGACACTGGAGAAAATCTGCTATGACAGAGCCCATGAGATCTACGGTGAGGAGCTTCCTGAAATAGTAGATGCCAGACTTAAGAAGGAATTGAATTCCATTATCAAGAACGGCTACTCGGTTATGTATATCATAGCCCAGAAGCTGGTATGGAAGTCCAACGAAGATGGCTACCTGGTAGGCTCTAGAGGATCTGTAGGTTCGTCCTTTGTTGCCTTTACATCAGGTATAACAGAGGTTAATGCACTGGCGCCTCACTATGTATGTCCCAAGTGTCACTACAGTGATTTTGACTCTGAAGAGGTCAAGGCATACGGCGGTAAGGCGGGTGTTGACATGCCTGATAAGTTCTGTCCCAAGTGCGGACACAAGCTTATGAAGGATGGTTTCGACATACCTTTCGAGACCTTCCTTGGATTTAAGGGCGACAAGGAGCCTGATATCGACCTTAATTTCTCAGGTGAATATCAGAGTAAGGCTCACAAATATACAGAGGTTATCTTTGGATACGGTCAGACCTTCAGAGCAGGTACCATTGCTGCTCTTGCTGATAAAACAGCTTTTGGTTATGTGAGAAAATATTACGATGAGATCGGTGCGCCCAAGAGGATGGCCGAGATCAACCGTATAGTTGCAGGCTGTACCGGCATCAGGAGAGGTACCGGACAGCACCCGGGCGGTATCGTGGTACTTCCTGTGGGAGAGGATATCAATACCTTTACCCCTGTGCAGCATCCTGCAAACGATATGACCACAGCTACCATAACAACCCATTATGACTACCATTCCATTGACCACAACCTCTTAAAGCTTGATATTCTCGGACACGACGATCCTACCATGATCAGATTCCTCATGGATTGTACAGGCGTGGATCCGGGACAGGTACCTTTTGACGATCCGCTGGTAATGGAGCTCTTTGAAGATACAGGCTCCCTTAATATCACTCCCGAGCAGATAGGCGGTACACCACTTGGATGCCTGGGAATACCTGAGTTCGGAACTGACTTTGCTATGAACATGGTCGTGGAGGCCAAGCCCACATCATTCTCCCATCTGGTCAGGATATCGGGTCTCTCCCATGGAACTGACGTATGGCAGGGCAATGCCCAGGTGCTGATCTCCAATGGTACAGCCACTATCGATACAGCTATCTGCTGCCGTGACGATATCATGGTATATCTGATCCAGAAGGGCCTGGATCCTTCCGATTCCTTTAAGATCATGGAATCAGTCCGTAAGGGTAAGGTAGCCAAGGGTAAGGAGAGTGGATGGCCCAAGTACAAAGAGGACATGAAGGCTCATGGAGTACCTGATTGGTATATAGGCTCCTGCGAGCTGATCAAATACATGTTCCCTAAGGCTCACGCTGCCGCATACGTTATGATGGCGTGGCGTATAGCCTACTTTAAGGTGTATTGTCCTCAGGCCTTCTATGCTGCATGGTTTTCCATCAGAGCCAAGGCATTCTCCTATCTGGATATGTGCCAGGGTGAGAATCACCTCCACGGACGTATGGAGGAATTAAAGCGTAAGGACAAGATGACTCCGGTTGAAGAGGCGGAATATTATGATATGCGTCTTGTTGAGGAGATGTACGAGAGAGGCATTGAATTTGAGCCTATTGATATATTCAGGGCTAAATCCAGGCTGTTCCAGGTTGTAGGAGACAAGATCATGCCATCCTTAAAATCTTTTGACGGCATGGGTGAAAAGGCTGCGGATGCAGTTGTAGAAGCTGCAGCACAGGGACCCTTCCTCTCCAAGGATGATTTCAAGGACAGGACAAAGTGCCCTCAGAAGGTTGTGGATGCCATGGCTGAGTTGGGACTTTTGGGCGACCTGCCGGAGTCCAATCAGATCTCCTTGTTCGACTTCATGAAATAATCAGCCTGCGCTCTTTCGGTGGGAGATACGCAGCTGCAGAAAATGTTTTACACGTTCGCTCTACTTCAAATGGCCTTTTACTAATTCTTCCGCAGCCTTCTTTTCAATGCGCCGCACTCGAAAGAACTCCGGGCTTTCAGCCCGTTCGGACAGCTTTCTCGTGGGCGCGTTGAAGGCTGCGTATGAAGAATAAGTAAAAACAATATTCTTGAGAAAAGTTTTCAAGAATATTGGCCATTTGAAGTAAATGCTCACTTTGTAAAATGATTTTCTGCAGCTGCTGTGCATTCTGCCACTTGTAAGGAGTAAGCAGCTTGTCTGATTTGAGCACATAGACGTGAACTGCGGCTTCATTTTCGCGCTGATTTGAGGTCGAAAGTCACAGCCTTGACATCTACGATATTGCAAACGATAATGAACGGTAGAAGCGTAGCGTGTTTGCGGTAGAGGCATGTAAAGCGGCCACTTTTTGTGAAGTGTGTAGAAGGGAATTGTGTGCCAAAAGCAACGTGTGTCTAAAAAACGATGTATATACAAAAGAGAAAATAATTAATTTTGAAAGAAATACGGGAATAAATGAGAAGCTATAAAGAAAAAAGATTCAAAAAAATGCTGGCGCCGGTTTCCACGGATGCAAAAGCCATAGAGATGAAAAACTATATTCAGCATGGCAATATCACCACCTATGATCATTGCGTCAGGGTGGCCAGGATGTCTTACATGCTGGGTGAAGCTCTTCGTCTGAAGGTGAGTCACAAGGAGCTTATAAGAGCGGCCTTTCTTCATGATTACTTCCTCTATGACTGGCATAGTGATTATTCCACCAGCTGCGATCCTGACAGATCCCTGCCCCTTAGGCTTTTTCAGAGGTATCAGAGCCTTCACGGCTTTACCCATCCCAGGACCGCCATGGAGAATGCAAGGCGTGATTTTGATCTCACCGATAAGGAAGCACAGATCATCAGAAGTCATATGTGGCCGCTGACCATTATGCATCCTCCAAAGTCCAAAGAGGCATTTCTTGTATGCTGTGCAGACAAGAT
Source organism: Butyrivibrio sp. MC2013 (assembly GCF_000424585.1). Taxonomy (GTDB): domain Bacteria; phylum Bacillota; class Clostridia; order Lachnospirales; family Lachnospiraceae; genus Butyrivibrio. The sequence goes on along the minus strand of NZ_AUKE01000011.1, from coordinate 50,865 downwards.
CGTTTCCTTGCATGAGACTATTGCCATGAGAAAATGAAAAAAGCTTGATTCCCAAAGTCAGTAAAATCAAGGCTTTGGGAATTTTGATATAAAAACTAAAGTTTTTTTGCAAAAAAGTGCTTGCATTAATATTTCCTGTATGATATCTTAATCAAGTCGACGCGATACGAAAGCAAAACAAAAGCGCTGACAACAGAATATGGCTCGTTGGTCAAGAGGCTAAGACGCTGCCCTCTCACGGCAGAATCACCGGTTCGATTCCGATACGAGCTACTTTCGAAGAGCTGCATGTATATGCAGCTCTTTTTCTGCGCATGATGCAGAAACGTATCATGCTGCAAGGGACTATAGATCATTGTCAGAATATATAGATGATATCATAACGTCATAATAACTATTTTGCTACGTTTATTCGTAAAAAACGCGGAAAAACCTTGACATTAAGCCTTTTTGATGTTACTCTTCAACTAGATTTAGTGTTAAGTGGGCTTTCGAGTCCACTTTCTTTGTGTGATGACTTCTTTTTGTGAAGCCATCCGCCTGCGTATAACGGAAGGAAAGGTATGACCAGAAAAGAAAGCATTGAAACAAGGACTGAAGAGCTCCTTACCCCAATAGCGCTGGATCAGGGCGTATCCATCTATGATGTGGAATATGTCAAGGAAGCCGGTGAGTGGTATCTTAGAGCTTATATCGACCGAGAGGGAGGTGTGGATATCAACAAATGCGTTGATGTCAGCAGGGCCTTGTCAGACGCACTTGATGAGAATGATTTCATTGAAGACGCGTACACATTGGAAGTCAGCAGTCCGGGACTGGGCAGACAGCTCAAGAAGGACAGACATTTTCAGGGGAGTCTGGGAATGGACGTTGAGCTGAGGACCTTTAAGCCTATAGATGGCTGCAAGGAATTTGCAGGTGTGCTCAAAGCTTATGATAAAGAAACTGTAACAGTTACCATTCAGGATGAGGACAAGGTCTTTGTCAGGAAAGATATTTCTGTAATTCGTTTGGCACTGGATTTTTGATCTAATATGAGATGTGCGGCAGAGTCCGCCACGGGAAAGGAATTTAAGATGAGCAAGGAACTTATGGAAGCACTTGATGCATTGGAGAAAGAGAAGAACATCAGCAAAGAGAGTATGTTCAAGGCTATTGAGGATTCTCTTGTGACTGCCTGCAAAAACAATTTCGGCAAGGCAGACAATATAATGATTGAGTTGGACAAGGAAACCTGCGAATTCAAGGTTTATGCGGAAAAGACAGTTGTTGAGACAGCTGATGACGTAATGGATCCCATGGAAGACATCTCTCCTGAGGATGCAGCCAAGATCGTAAAGAATCCTCAGGTAGGCGATCTTGTAAAGGTGCCCCTTGATTCCAAGAACTTTGGTCGTATAGCTACACAGAATGCCAAGAACGTTATTCTTCAGAAGATCAGAGAAGAAGAGCGCGGCGCTATCTACAATGAGTATTTTGAAAAAGAGCATGATATCGTGACAGGTGTTGTACAACGTTATATGGGCCGCAACATTTCCATTAACCTTGGAAGAGCTGATGCTATCCTTAATGAAAATGAGCAGGTCAAGGGCGAGATCTATCGTCCCAACGATCGTATCAAGGTATATATCCTAGAGGTCAGAAATGGTAACAAGGGTCCCAGAATCCTGGTTTCCCGTACTCACCCCGATCTCGTTAAGCGCCTTTTTGAGCAGGAAGTTACCGAGATCAAGGATGGTACAGTTGAGGTCAAGGCTATCGCAAGAGAAGCAGGCAGCAGGACCAAGATCGCTGTTTCCAGCACCAATCCCAATGTTGATGCTGTTGGCGCATGCGTGGGTCTTAACGGAAGCCGCGTTAACCTGATAGTAGATGAGCTTCGCGGTGAGAAGATCGATGTTATCGGTTGGGATGAGAATCCCGGTAACCTGATCCAGAATGCTCTTTCACCTGCCAAGATCGTAGCAGTATTTGCTGATCCCGATGAGAAGACTGCCAAGGTCGTAGTTCCCGATTATCAGCTGTCACTTGCTATTGGTAAGGAGGGTCAGAATGCCCGCCTTGCTGCCAGACTCACAGGCTACAAGATCGATATCAAGTCTGAGACTCAGGCCAAGGATGCACCCGGATTCCGTTATGAGGATTATCTGGATGATGAAGAGGAAGGTTACGAAGAGGACGAGTATACAGAGGAAGGCGAGTTTGAGTCTGAGGACATCGCTGCAGGAGAAGAAAATGGTGAAGAGTGATCTGATCATTTCTTGACCTGAGAATAGACATAATCCGGAGATTGAATGATAAAAAAGATTCCTATGAGACAGTGCATAGGTTGCGGCGAGATGAAGCCCAAGAAAGAACTCTTGCGCATCATCCGCACTCCTGAAGGCACTATAGAAGCTGATATAACCGGCAAAGCCAGTGGTAGAGGAGCTTATATCTGCCCCGATCCGGCCTGCCTCCAAAAGGCAACCAAGAATCACGGCTTTCAGAGAGCATTTAAGATGAGTCCATCTGACGATCTTATCGCCAGCCTTGAAAAGGAGCTGAAGGAAAGATGACAGACAAAGATAAGGTGTACTCTTTTCTGGGGCTGTGCATGAAAGCGGGTAAGCTCATTTCGGGAGAAACAGGAGTGCTTGAGAAAGTTACTTCAGGGAGAGCCAGACTGGTCATTATCAGTGAGGATGCTTCAGGCAATACCAGAAAAGAATTTGAGAACAAATGTAAGACATATAAAGTGCCTTTGCTGTATTTTGGAGACAAGGTATCGCTGGGGCGGGCTATCGGTAAATCCGAGAGGTCATCACTGGCTATCACAGATGCCGGAATGGCCAAGGGACTTAAAGATAAGCTACAGATTCTGAAACAGGACGGAGGAGAGACGAATGGCGAAAATTAAGATATCCGAACTTGCAAAGGAGCTTGGATTGGAAAATAAGGAAGTAGTAAGCTACCTGCAGGAGATGGGAGTCGAAGCTGCAAAGCGTTCTACAAGTTCTGTGGAAGAAGAAGATGCCCAGAAGGCAAGGAAGCATTTTGCAGCAGCAAAGTCCGCTTCATCTGAAGCAGACAATAAGGATAAAGCAGTAAAGGTCGAGAAAGCATCTGCAGATGCCGCTGAGGCAAAGGATGCCAAGGCCGACAAGGAAAAGAAGGAGAAGCCATCAGCGGCTTCAAAGGAGTCAGAAACGAAGGATACAGTTACAAGCGAAAACGCACCGGTAAAGAAGAAGAAAAAGATCATAATCGTCAGCAATCAGGGCGGTTACAAACAGAACGCAGTTTCCAGCGACAGAAGACAGCCCAGAAACGACAACAGGCCGGCTCATAATCAGCCTGGAAGAAACCAGCGTCCAGGTGCAGGAAGGAACAATTCCTTTACCAGTAGCCAGAACGCTTATCGTCCCATCAAGCCTCTTACAGCACCTTCACAGCTGGAGTATGAGTCTAATATCAGAAAGACCACTCCTGTGACTACGCCTGTTAAGAAGGCAGAAGAAGTAAAGGAAAAGGCAGCTGCAGCTCCTGAAAAGACAGCAGTAGTTACAAATGAGAGCGTAAAGCCTGAGGTTACTGAAAAGCCCGCTATGGCAGCAGCTCCTAAGACTCCTGAGACCAGACCTGAGAAGAAGCCGCAGGCTGAGCAGGATAACAGAAATATAGCCGCAGCTGCAAATACAGAGAGGAAACCTCGTCCTTCACAGGATCAGAGACAGGGCCAGCGCTCAGGAGACAGGAATGACTCTCGTCAGGGCGGCTTTAGAAATGACCGTAATGATCCCCGCCAGGGTGGTTTCAGAAATGATAGAAACGACTCTCGCCAGGGTGGTTTCAGGAATGACAGAAACGACAGAAATGGTAATGGCGACAGGAATGACAGAGGAGACAGAAGAGGTCCTTCTCAGGGGCGCAGCTTTGGTCAGGGTCAGGGAAGAGGACCTGCTCAGAGTAGGAATACACCTGCATTTGCAGCAGCTCCCGCTCCCACTGAAAAGACCAACAGACATTCAGATAAGAGAATTGATAAGGACAAGAAGTCCAAGAAGGATTACGAAGCAGAAGAGAATCTTACACGTAATCAGAAGGCAGGAAGATTCAGAAAGCCTGAAGTGAAGAAGGAAGAAGTGATTGAAGAGCAGATCAAGACCATCACTATTCCCGATCACCTTACTATCAAGGAACTGGCAGAGAAGATGAAGATGCAGCCTTCTGCTATCATCAAGAAGCTCTTCTTGGCAGGACAGATCGTAACACTTAATACTGACCTTAGCTATGAAGAGGCAGAGAATATAGCTATCGATTATGAGATCATCTGTGAGAAGGAAGAACAGATTGATGTTATCGAAGAGCTTCTTAAGGAAGATGATGACAAGGAAGAGACACTTACATCCAGACCTCCTGTTGTCTGCGTAATGGGTCACGTTGACCATGGTAAGACATCACTTCTGGATAAGATCCGTGATTCCTCTGTGACAGAGAAAGAGGCAGGTGGTATCACTCAGAGGATCGGTGCTTATATGGTATCTGTTCAGGATCGTCCGATCACCTTCCTGGATACACCCGGACATGAAGCCTTCACTGCAATGCGTATGAGAGGTGCAAACTCTACAGATATCGCAGTGCTGGTTGTAGCTGCTGATGACGGTGTAATGCCTCAGACAGTGGAAGCTATCAATCATGCCAAGGCAGCTAATATTGAAATGATAGTAGCTGTCAACAAGATTGATAAGCCCGGTGCAAATGTTGACAGAGTAAAGCAGGAGCTTACAGAGTATGGCCTAATCTCTACTGATTGGGGTGGATCTACAGAGTTTGTTCCTGTATCTGCCAAGACAGGAGAGGGAATTGACACTCTCCTTGAGACTATCATCCTGACAGCTGATATCCTGGAGCTCAAGGCCAATGCCAACCGTAATGCCAGAGGTATCGTGCTGGAGGCTAAGCTTGATAAGGGAAGAGGACCTGTAGCCAATATCCTGGTACAGAAGGGTACTCTCCATGTAGGAGATTTCATCTCTGCGGGCGCAAGCTCAGGACGTGTTCGCGCGATGTCTGATGACAAGGGCAGAAGAGTCAAAGAAGCTGGACCTTCACATCCTGTAGAGATCCTTGGTCTTAGCGATGTACCTAATGCGGGCGAAGTATTTATTGCTCATGATTCCGATAAGGAAGCCAAGCAGTATGCAGGCATCTATCAGCAGCAGCACAAGAAAGAGCTTATTGAAGAGACCAAGGCCAAGATGTCTCTGGATGATCTCTATAGCAAGATTGAAGAAGGTAAGCTCAAAGAGCTGGATATTATTATCAAGGCAGATGTACAGGGTTCTGTAGAAGCATTGAAGACTTCACTTACCAAGTTGTCCAATGACGAAGTTATCGTTAAGATCATCCATGGCGGTGTTGGTGCCATCACAGAGTCTGATGTATCTCTTGCTTCTGCATCCAATGCCATCATTATCGGCTTCGATGTTCGTCCCGATGCTATGGCCAAGTCTATGGCTGAGCATGAAGGCGTAGAGATCAAGCTGTACAAGGTTATCTACCAGGCTATTGATGATGTTGAAGCCGCTCTTAAGGGTATGCTTGCTCCTGTATATGAAGAGAAGATCACGGGACATGCTGAGGTTCGTCAGATATTCAAGGCATCCGCTATTGGTAACATTGCCGGTTCCTTCATCCTGGACGGTACTATCCAGAAGGGCTGCAAGGTACGTATCAGAAGAGGCGAAGATCTTGTATTTGAAGGCGATCTGAAGTCTCTCAAGAGATTTAAGGATGATGTTAAGGAAGTCAGAGAAGGCTACGAGTGTGGTCTGGTATTTGACGGCTTCGATCAGATGAATGTTGGCGATAACATTGAAGCATATGTTATGATTGAGGTACCGAGACAATAATGAGAAAAAACAGTATAAAAAGTAGCAGAGTAAACGGCGAAGTCATGAGGGTCATTGCAGAAGCTATAAGATTCTCCAAGGACCCCAGGATCAGCCCTATGACATCCGTTATGGATGTTGAAGTTGCTCCGGACCTGAAGACATGTAAGGTCTGGGTCAGCGTACTGGGCAATGATGAAGACAGGGAGGAGACTATGAAGGGTCTCCAGAGTGCCAGCGGCTATATACGCAGTACCCTGGCAAGGGAGATCAATCTTAGGAATACTCCTGAACTTCGCTTTATAATGGATGATTCCATTGAATACGCCATAGATATGACCCGAAAGATTGACGAAGTAACTGCTAAGGATGACGAAGCTCGAAGAGAGCGCGGTGAGACTGAAGAAGTTATTGAGGATGCTGATGAAGATTGATGACGTTATTGGAAATGCCCATAGTATAGGAATTACAGGTCATGTACGTCCTGATGGTGACTGTATAGGATCATGTCTGGCTATGTACCAGTATCTGATCAAATCCTATCCGGATGCCAGAGTAGACGTTTTCCTTGAAGAGATCCCGGATATCTATGATTTCATCAAAGGAAGTGACCTGATCAGGTCTGATTTTAAGACTGATCTGGCCGCCTATGATGCATTCATAGTGCTGGATACAGGGAAAGACAGGACTTCCCATGCAGAGGCCTTGTTTGATGCATCTCCGGTCAGGATCAATATCGATCATCATTTGTCCAATAAGGGTGATGGAAGCTGGAATTATATATTCCCCGAAGCTTCCAGTACCTGTGAGCTGGTATACGGCCTTATGGATGAGGAGAGGATCGATAAGGATATAGCCATGGCTCTCTATACAGGCATTATTTCCGATACCGGTGTATTCAAGTATTCCAACACATCACCTGCAACTATGGAGATAGGAGCCAAGCTTATAGCCTATGGCTTTAAGTTTGATGAGCTTATAGATCATGTATTCTACGAGAAGACTTACGTTCAGAACAAGATACTGGGCAAAGCGCTGCTTGATTCATGGCTTGTAGATGAGGGCAGGATCGTGATCTCAGTCACTGATTTTGGAGTCCTTAATGAATACAATGCTTCATCGGGTGATGTGGAAGGCATAGTTAGTCAGCTTCAGCTTACTACAGGTGTGGAGGCTGCAATATATCTTCACCAGCTGGATGATAATAAGTTCAAGGTATCCCTTAGGAGCGGCGGTAAGGTCAACGTTGCCCATGTAGCCCAGGAATTCGGCGGCGGCGGACATTCCAGAGCCGCAGGGATCACTTTGGAAGGTACAAGTGAAGAGATAATAGCCAAGATAACAGACCAGATTATTAAAAGCCGCCAGGATTGATCCTGCGGCTTTTTTACAGCGCCGGCTCTGATAATGGCAGGGATTGGTGTTTGGAATTTGCATGTTTATGACACAGATAATAGATAACAAGGATTCTCATGAACAATAATTATAACGGACTGATAAATATATATAAGGAACCCGGCTTTACATCCAATGATGTTGTCGCAAAGCTCAGGGGTATCCTGAAAATGAGAAAGATTGGCCATACAGGCACTCTGGATCCCGATGCGGTGGGTGTGCTGGTGTGCTGCCTTGGATCTGGGACCTCTCTTGTAGAGGAGCTCACAGACCATACCAAGGAATATATAGCAGTATGCAGACTGGGACTTACAACAGATACCCAGGATATGTCAGGTAATATCCTTTCAAAATGGGAGGGCGCGATTCCCTCTGCAGAGGAGGTAATGGCTGCGGCAGCGGCTTTTGTAGGCCCTTATGAACAGATGCCTCCTATGTACTCTGCTCTCAAGGTGGGGGGCAGGAAGCTCTACGAGCTGGCAAGAGAAGGCGTGGAAGTAGAACGTAAGGCAAGGCTTGTCAATATCGATTCCATTACTATTCTGGATATGTCCAAATTGGAGTCTGACCATGAGTTTACCATGGAAGTCAGATGCAGTAAGGGAACCTATATCAGGACATTATGCAATGATATAGGCGAGAGACTGGGCTGCGGCGCTGCTATGGCACATCTGACCAGGACTGCTGTGGGAAGCTTTCATCTGGATACTGCAATTCCTCTCTCCAGGGTAGAAGAGCTTAGAGATGCGGGGGAGCTGGATACGGCTATCCTTCCTATTGAGGACTTCTTCAGGGATCTGGATGTGGTACATATCAGAGAAGGCGCCAGGAAGGGACTCTTAAACGGTAATCCCTTTAAGATAAGAGATATTGCAGATGAAGAACCACTTAATGCAGGTGATCATACTGACAAGGCTGATATGTATGAGGATGGCAGCAGAGTCAGGGTATATGATGATCTTGGGGATTTTGTGGGCATCTACAGATATAACTCCAAGACCGGTAATTTCAGAGTAGATAAGTTTCTCTATAATTCAAAATAGAATTTCAAAAGGATTATATGACGGATGATCATTATTGAGAATAGCAGCGATTTTCATATAGAGGGCCCTTGCGCTGTTGCGATAGGCAAATTTGATGGTATACATAAAGGCCACAGAAAGCTTTTGGAGGATCTGCTCTGTCAGAAAAGAAGAGGGATGAAGACTGTAGTATTTACCTTTGATCCTTCTCCAGCATCTTTCTTTGCCGGGAGGGAGATAGCCTCTCTTTCCACCAAAGAGGAGAAGAGGTGCTGGTTTGAGGAATATGGCATAGATGTCCTTATAGAATTTCCGCTAAATGAGGATACTGCAGCCACAGAACCTGAGCTCTTTGTCAGGAAATATCTCAAAGACAATATAGGGGCAGCTTTTATAGTCGCAGGCAGGGATATATCCTTTGGCCAGGGCGGCAAAGGTGATTACAGACTTCTTGAAAAGCTATGTCCTGAGCTCTCTATTGAGACGGATTTTATAGACAAAGTGGAAGAGAACGGTATAGAGATCAGCTCCAGCCTGATCAGGGAGGCTATCACAGAGGGCAGGATGGAAGAAGCTGCTCAGTATCTGGGAGCCTATTATACTATAAGCGGCAGGGTCACTCACGGAAGAGCTCTTGGCAGGACCATTGGCATACCTACTATCAATGTTATACCACCTGCAGGCAAACTCCTGCCGCCAAATGGTGTATATTACAGCAGGGTCAGGATAGGTGAGAGAGTACTAAGGGGTATGACCAATATCGGCGTCAAGCCTACTGTTACAGATGAAAAGAGCATAGTCTCGGAGACCTATCTATATGACTTCTCGGGTGATCTCTATGACAAGGAAGCTTACATTTCCATAATGAGCTTTAGAAGACCTGAGATGCGTTTTAAGGACATAGCAGAGCTCAAGGAGCGAATGAGCCTGGATATAGAAAGCGGCAGGATATTCCATCACAACAGGGACAGACTGGAGGGCATCGGCTAAAAGTAAGCCTGTTAATCTGTCACGATCTCTTAAGCTAGAGATAAAGCTCTTTACAAGAAACGTTATATGTGTTACATTAAATCTGCTGTCTTGTCTTTGACTATGTCATGATAAGGCATGTTAACGAAATGACCTTTACATTGTTCGCGGCCCTCCGACCCGGGCTATGTAATGGCGTCTTGCACAAAAGGAGAAGAAAATGATTACAAAAGAGAAGAAAACTGAGATCATCAACAAGTATGCTGTAAAGCCCGGCGACACAGGTTCACCGGAAGTACAGGTAGCAGTTCTTACAGAGAGAATTGCTGAGCTGAATGCTCACCTTGACAAGAATCCCAAGGATCACCACTCAAGAAGAGGTCTTCTTAAGATGGTAGGTCAGAGACGTAACCTTCTTGGTTACCTTAAGAAGAAGGATATCGAGAGATACCGTAAGCTGATCGGCGAGCTTGGTCTTAGAAAGTAATCTGTTTCAAATCTGGCGGGGGAACTGTGCTATGGTGCCCCCGCTTATTACTGTTTAGGAGAATTATTATTTTGGAAGATTGTTCCATGCAGAGGTCACGCTCCTTATGGGACATGCATCATATAATAACAATAAGAACACAGGTGAAGAAAACCTGCACACGCGCCTCTGGAAAACGGGGATTGCGGATGAGCAGGAGAAAGACAGGTAAAAATGGTAAAGACTTACACAATGGAACTGGCCGGCCGTACTCTTAAGGTTGAGATCGGAAAAGTCGGTAAGCAGGCTAACGGATGTGCATTCATCCAGTACGGAGACACAACACTTCTGTGCACAGCTACAGAAGCTAAGGCACCTCGTGACGGTGTTGATTTTTTCCCTCTTAACATTGAGTTCAGCGAGAAATTTTATGCTGTAGGTAAGTTCCCGGGCGGATTTAACAAGCGTGAAGCTAAGCCCTCCGAGAACGCTATCCTTACAGATCGTATGATCGATCGTCCTATGCGTCCTCTCTTCCCTAAGGATATGAGAAATGATGTTACAGTTGAGAACATGGTGATGGCAGTAGATCCTCAGTGCAGACCTGAGCTGCTGGCTATGATCGGTTCTTCTATCGCTGTAGCTATCTCTGATATCCCCTGGGATGGCCCTTGCGCAGCTACACAGCTGGGTCTTGTAGATGGACAGGTTATCGTTAACCCTTCGCAGGAGCAGTGGGATAACGGCGATATGAAGCTGACAGTTGCTTCTACTGCAGAGAAGGTTATCATGATCGAGGCAGGAGCAAAGGAAATTCCTGAGGCAGACATGATAAATTACATCTACCAGGCTGATGCTGTCAATAAGCAGGTAGTAGCTTTCATCAATTCCATTGTTGCTGATATAGGCAAGGAAAAGCAGCCTTATGTATCCGCTGCAGTTCCGGAAGAGATCTTCGAAGCTATAAAGACTATCGTAGCTCCTGAAGAAATGGAGACACTGGTATTTACAGATGATAAGCAGACCAGGGATAAGAACATGGACGATGTTACGGAGAGAGTCCTTGCAGATCCCAGATTTGCAGAGAATGAAGAATGGAAGGCTTTCGTTGCTGATGCTGTATATCAGTACGAGAAGAAGACTGTTCGTAAGATGATCCTCAAGGATCACAAGAGACCTGATGGACGTGAGATAACAGAGATCAGACCTCTTGCAGCTGAGATCGATCTGATTCCCAGAGTACATGGCTCTGCTATGTTTACAAGAGGTCAGACACAGATCTGCGATATCGTAACATTGGCTCCTCTTTCAGAGGCTCAGAAGATCGAGAACCTTGATCCTAATGTTACCAGCAAGAGATATATCCACCAGTACAATTTCCCTGCATACTCTGTAGGTGAGACCAAGGTATCCAGAGGTCCCGGAAGACGAGAGATCGGTCACGGCGCACTGGCAGAGAGAGCACTCCTTGCAGTTATGCCTTCTGTAGAAGAGTTCCCTTATGCTATCCGTGCTGTATCTGAGACATTTGAGTCTAACGGATCTACATCCATGGCTTCTACATGTGCATCATGTATGGCTCTGATGGCTGCAGGTGTTCCTCTTAAGGCACCCGTTGCAGGTATCAGCTGCGGTCTGGTAACAGGCGACAAGGATGAGGATTTCGTACTTCTCACAGATATTCAGGGTCTTGAAGACTTCTTTGGAGATATGGACTTTAAGGTTACAGGCACAAAGAAGGGTATCACAGCTATCCAGATGGATATCAAGATCCATGGTCTTACAAGAGAGATCGTAGAGGGCGCTATCGCACGCTGCAGACAGGCTCGTGAGTTCATCATGGACGGCGTTATGCACGATGCTATCGCTGAGCCTCGTAAGGAAGTATCCAAGTACGCTCCCAAGATCGTATCTATGGAGATCCCTGTTGATAAGATCGGTGATGTTGTAGGACAGCGTGGTAAGACAATCAACGAGATCATCGCTCGTACAGGCGTTAAGATCGATATTACAGATGATGGACAGGTTTCAATCTGCGGCGAAGATAAGGATATGCTTGAGAAGGCTCAGGAGATGATCAAGATCATCATCACTGAGTTCGAGAAAGGCCAGATCTTCAAGGGCAAGGTTGTATCCATCAAGGAATTTGGTGCATTTGTAGAGTTCGCTCCCGGTAAGGAAGGGATGGTACACATTTCCAAGATATCCAAGGAGAGGATCGATCATGTTGAAGACATCCTCACACTGGGCGACGAAGTAACAGTAGTATGCCTCGGCAAGGACCGTATGGGCAGGATCAGCTTCTCTATGAAGGATGTAGCTCAGAACTGACAATTTAATGAGAAGACCATTTTCCAATAAGGATATGGTCTTCTAATGATGTTATCAAATAGCCGGTATGAAACACATACCGGCTTTTCTATGCAAAATGGATTATTGGCCGGGTGATGGATTTTACCATGCCTTTGATCTAAAGGTTTTAGTATTGAAAGGTTTACGGTTATGAAAGACAAGAATACAGCACAGGAGATTTCAAAGAGACGTACTTTTGCCATCATATCTCACCCTGATGCAGGTAAGACCACACTTACCGAGAAGTTCCTGCTCTACGGCGGAGTCATCAATCAGGCAGGCAGCGTCAAGGGTAAGGCTACATCCAAGCATGCCGTTTCTGACTGGATGGAGATAGAGAAGCAAAGAGGTATCTCTGTTACATCTTCTGCTTTACAGTTTAACTTTGAGGACCATTGTATAAACATACTTGATACCCCCGGTCACCAGGATTTCTCAGAGGATACATACAGAACACTTATGGCTGCTGATTCAGCTGTCATGGTCATAGATGCCAGTAAGGGTGTTGAGGCTCAGACAAGAAAGCTCTTTAAGGTCTGCAGGATGAGGCATATTCCGATCTTTACATTTATCAACAAGCTAGACAGAGATGCCAAGGATACCTTTGAACTTATGGAGGATATAGAGAATAACCTAGGTATCGAGACATGCCCTGTTAACTGGCCTGTTGGCTCAGGCAAGAACTTTAAGGGAATCTATGAGAGAAAAGAAAAAGATCTTGTAACCTTCTCCGGAACTGAAAAGGGTACCAAGGAAGGCGAGGAGAAATACATCAGCATTGATGATGTCAAAGCCATTGAAGCTCAGATTGGAGATGAAGCTTTAGTAGAGCTGGAAAATGAGATTGAGCTTTTGGACGGAGCCGGAGCGGAATTTGACCTTGAAAAGGTACGTGCAGGTGAGCTGACTCCAGTATTTTTCGGTTCAGCGCTGCAGAATTTTGGTATAGAGATATTCCTGCATCATTTTCTTCAGATGGCCACACTGCCCACGGGACGAGTATCAGGCGGTGAAGTGATCGATCCTGTAGAGCATGATTTCTCAGCTTTTGTATTTAAGATCCAGGCTAATATGAATTCCAAGCACAGAGACAGGATCGCATTTATGAGAATATGCTCCGGCAAGTACGAAGCTGACAAGGAGATCAAGCATATCCAGTCAGGCAGGACCTTCAGGCTTTCTCAGCCTCAGCAGCTTATGGCTGATGAGAGAAAGATCCTCTCAGAGGCTTATGCCGGAGATATCATCGGTGTCTTTGATCCCGGTGTATTCTCCATAGGTGACACTGTATGCATGCCCAAGGATAATGTGAAATACGAGGGTATCCCTACTTTTGCACCCGAGCACTTTGCAAGGGTACGTCAGGTGGATACCATGAAGAGAAAGCAGTTCGTAAAGGGTATTGAGCAGATTGCGCAGGAAGGTGCTATACAGATCTTCCAGGAATTCAATTCCGGACTTGAAGAGATCATCGTGGGAGTAGTAGGTGTACTGCAGTTTGATGTTCTCAAATTCCGTTTGAAAAATGAATATTCTGTGGATATTATGCTTGATAATCTCCCTTATGAATATATCAGATGGGTAGATTCAGATACAGATATGACCAAGATTGAAGGCACCTCTGACATGAAGAAGATCAAGGATATGAGTGGCAGACCACTACTGCTGTTCATCAATGAATGGAGCGTGGATATGACCCTCAAGAGGAACAAAGGCCTGATATTATCTGAATTTAAGAAGAATTGATGCATGATGGAATTATATTCATCAATAATGTATAATGTATGAAGGTCTGAATTATTGATCCTTATGTGTGGATTTCATAATAAAGGCATTTAATCTATGTGTTATGAGATTGTGAATCTTATATAGGAGGCAGTGCCTCCGGAATGGGGATAACTATGGCTAAGAATGAGAAGAACAGCAGCTTTGAAGTGAAAGAGAATCCTGATATAGGAACAGTCAAGATTGCCAATGATGTACTGGCTGTGATCGCAGCTCTGGCAGCTCTTGAGACACCCGGCGTTTCTTCCCTTCAGGGCGGCATTAGTTCTGACAGCATATTAAAAGCGGGATACAGGAAGCTGGCCAAGTCTGTACGTGTTCATATACAGGGCAGAGAGATAAAGGCTGAGCTGGCACTGATCATGGGATATGGTTTTAATATTCAGGCTACCAGCCAAAAGGTTCAGACCCGTGTTAAGTCTACTATTGAGAGCATGACAGGTCTGAATGTAACAGATGTTGATGTCAGCATCTCAGGTATTACAGTATCCAATTGATCACGACTGATTCTGTCATGGATTTAAGGATTGTTTCATAACATGATCAGAGCTTGTATGTAATGATTGTAATTGTGTAGAAGGATAAGTATGAAGAGAAGTGTAGTAAGAGAGCAGGTTTTCAAGCTGCTGTTCCGTGTAGAGTTTAATGATATGTCTGAGATGCCCGAGCAGGAGGATCTCTTTAGCAGAGATCTGCCTGAATCCGACGATCTCTTTATGACCTCCGATAAGGTGAGACTCAGCGAAGCTGAAGCTGACCTTGTTATGGGCAGATATGAGAAGGTTGCTGAGAAGCTTGCCAAGATCGACAAGATGATCAACGAGAAGACCAAGGGCTGGGACACCGAGCGTATGGGCAAGGTGGAGCTTACTATCATCAGACTGGCAGTTTTTGAGATATGCTTTGATGATGATATTCCCAGTAGCGTAGCTATCAACGAGGCTGTGGAGCTGGCCAAGAAGTACGGCCAGGATGGTTCTCCGGCCTTTGTAAACGGAGTTCTGGCGAAATTTGTCTAAGAATCTATATACCGTAGGACAGGTAAATCAATATATCAAGGATATGATGCAGCAGGATTTTCTCCTTCAACGGATTGGTGTAAAAGGAGAGATCAGTGGCTGCAAATATCACAGTTCAGGTCATATCTATTTCACTCTCAAGGATCATGAGGGAGTGATCAACTGTGTGATGTTCAAAGGCAATAGAGGCGGACTTTCCTTTGTGCTGAAGGAGGGCATGCAGGTTGTTGTGACAGGATCTGTTGATGTATATGTCAAAGGCGGGTCTTATCAGCTCTATGCCAGGACTATCAGGCAGGACGGCGCAGGAGCGCTCTATGAGAAGTTTGAAGCTCTTAAAAAAGAGCTTAAGGAATCCGGGATGTTTGAACAGGAGTACAAGCGTCCCATCCCCAAATATATCAGGACTTTGGGAGTTGTCACAGCTCCTACCGGCGCAGCTATACGGGATATCATAAATATCACAAGGAGGCGTAATCCTTATGTGCAGATTATCCTGTACCCTGCGCTTGTACAGGGAGATGGAGCTGCGGAGTCAGTGGCCATGGGTATAAGGACTCTGGCGGACATGGGAGTGGATGTGATCATTGCAGGAAGGGGCGGAGGCTCCATTGAGGACCTTTGGGCTTTTAATGAAGAGATTGTGGCTCATGCCATCTTTGATTGTCCTGTTCCCGTAGTATCTGCTGTGGGCCATGAAACTGATACAACCATAGCAGATTATGTGGCCGATCTTAGAGCGCCTACTCCATCAGCAGCTGCAGAGCTTTGCGTTTATGAATATGACAGGCTGATGGCAGATATGGAGGATTATATGAACATCCTTATGGGAAGCCTGGAGCGTAAGATCACCTCCTCAAGGCACGAGCTCAGAGAGCTGACCAGGATGCTCATGGCATTATCACCATCCGGCAGGATCAGGGACAGAAGGATGAGAAGCGTGGATCTGGAGAATCGCCTCACTATGCTCTGGAAACAAAAACTCCTGGTCACAGGCAGGAGACTGGACGTCCTTATAGAGCAGATGAAGGGCTTGTCGCCGCTTGACAGGTTAAAGAGCGGCTTCTCCTATGTGGAAGACGTTAATGGCAGGAATGTCAGGTCTATCAAGGAAGTCAATGTTGGAGACCAGATCACTATCCATGTGACCGATGGCAGTATCAAGGCAGGGATCAGCTCTATAGTTCCTGCTGCAGATGAGGACCTGTAGTTATAAGGCGTTATAATAGCTATCTCCAGCAAGAAAGAGGATATATGGCCGGAAGAAAGAAGAAAGAAGAGAATATCTCGATTGAAGATATTTTTGAAAAAGTAGAAGAGACTATAAGTGCACTCCAGGAGGAAGATATTTCCCTGGAGGACTCTTTCCGCAAGTACAAAGAAGGCATGGAACTTCTGAAGGCTGCCGGTGAACAGATCGACAGAGTAGAGAAAGAGGCACTGGTTATAGAAGAAAACGGTGATCTCACCGAACTTGATGATATCGAGTAAAGAAAGATCACAAACAGAGATTGAAACGGAGGAATGAGATGCCAGCAGGCGACGACAGTAGTTTTGACATTAGAAAGAGTGAGAAAACAGAAGACGCAAATCGTATCATAACCAATTATCTTCCCAAGGAGGAAGGCCTTCAGAAGAAGGTGATAGAGGCTATGAACTACAGCGTGTCAGTAGGAGGTAAGAGGCTTCGTCCTCTGCTCATGAGAGAGGCCTACAGCTTCTTTGGGGGAAGGAATGAGATGGTCATCGGGCCGTTTATGGCTGCCATAGAGATGATCCATACCTATTCTCTGGTTCACGACGATCTGCCTGCTCTGGACAATGATACAGAGCGCAGAGGTCATAAAACTACTCATGCCGTTTACGGCGCAGGAATGGCAACCATTGCAGGTGATGGTCTGCTCAATCTTGCATATGAGACTGTTCTGAATGCTTTTCCTGAAATGACTGAGCTTCCCGAATATGATGGAAGCATATCCAGCAGATACATTGCTGCTATGCAGATACTGGCTGAGAAGGCCGGGATCTATGGCATGGTAGGAGGCCAATGCGCAGATATAGAGGCCGAGAACAGGACCGATGTAACTGCTGAGGATATTATCTTTATTCATGAGAACAAGACAGGAGCCATGATCGAATCTGCTCTTATGATCGGAGCCATACTTGCAGGTGCAGGAGCAGCTGAAGTACACAAGATGGAGCAGATAGGCAGTAATCTTGGTCTGGCCTTCCAGATCCAGGACGATATCCTTGACATTGAAGGAGATTCTGGAAAGCTGGGTAAGACCGTAGGCTCCGATGCCAGAAACGGCAAGACCACCTATGTTACCATCCATGGACTGGATGCAGCAAGGGAAGAGGTAGAGAGACTGTCAGAAGAGGCCATGGACCTGCTTGATGAACTTGGTCAGCAGACTCAGTCAGATGATGACTTTATGAGCGAACTGATCACATGGCTCATTCATAGAGAATACTGATAGAGACGGACATATCTTATCCGTTTCGTCATATAAAGGATAAAAATGCCATTGTTACTTGATAAGATCAATAAGACCGGTGATGTCAAAAAAATAAATCAAAAAGATATACCCGCCCTGGCTCAGGAGATCAGAGATTTTCTCATTAACAAGCTGAGTGTGACGGGTGGTCATCTTGCGTCCAATCTGGGAACCGTTGAACTGACCCTTGCAATGCACAGGGTACTGGATCTGCCAAAAGACAAGATCATTTGGGATGTGGGACATCAGTGCTATACACACAAGATCCTGACAGGCAGAAAAGAGGGCTTTGACAGGCTCAGGAAGTTTGGCGGTCTTTCGGGTTTTCCCAAGAAATCAGAATCAGATACAGACTGTTTTGATACAGGACACAGCTCAAATTCTATATCTGCTGGTCTGGGAATGGTTAAGGCAAGAGACCTTTCAGGCGAGGACTATACTGTTGTATCTGTCATCGGTGACGGTGCTCTGACCGGCGGTATGGCATATGAAGCCCTTAATAATGCTGCCAAGCTTGAGACCAATTTTATCATTATCCTGAATGACAATAACATGTCTATTTCGGAGTCTATAGGCGGCATGTCCAAGTATCTGGGCATGATACGTACAGCAGACGGATATCTGAATCTTAAGGCTGATGTTTATAACAAGCTTGAAGGCCAGACCCGTGTGATCGAGACTATTCGTCATGTGAAGAATAATTTTAAGCAGTTCTTTGTACCCGGAATGCTCTTTGAGAATCTGGGAATCACATATCTGGGACCTGTGGACGGCCATAATGAGAAGCTCCTTGAGCACGAGCTCAGAGAGGCCAGGAAGGTCAAGAAGGCTGTCATGATACATGTCATTACCAAGAAGGGTAAGGGATATGAGCCTGCGGAAAAGCATCCTTCCAGATTCCACGGAGCAGAGCCCTACGAGATTGAGACGGGTATCCCTGCTCATCACAGAAAGACTGCAGCTTATCAGGATATCTTCTCTACAGTCATGTGCAAAATGGGTGAGCGGAATCCTAAAGTCTGTGCTATTACCGCTGCCATGGCAGACGGAACAGGACTTAAGAGATTTAGGAATATGTATCCTGACAGGTTCTTTGATGTGGGAATATCAGAAGAACATGCCGTTACCTTTGCTGCGGGACTTGCTGCAGGAGGCATGAGACCTGTATTTGCAGTTTATTCCACATTTTTGCAGAGAGCTTACGACCAGATCATCGAGGATGTATGTCTTCAGAAGCTTCCTGTGGTATTTGCCATAGACAGAGCGGGCCTGGTAGGTGCAGACGGCGAGACCCATCAGGGTATATTTGACCTGTCCTATCTCTCTTCAATGCCCGGTATGATGATCATGGCTCCCAAGAACAAGTGGGAGCTCTCAGATATGCTGAAATTTGCTGTGGAACAGGACTGCCCTGTGGCCATCAGGTATCCCAGAGGCGAGGCCTATGCAGGACTTGTAGACTGGAGAGCTCCTGTTGAGGCAGGCAAGGCGGAACCTATATTTGAAGAAGAGGATGTACTGATAGTTGCAATAGGTAGCATGGTAAAGAGTGCTGTTGCAGTTAGGAATATCATCAAGCAAAAGGGTATCAACTGCTCTCTTATCAACGCCAGGTTTGTAAAGCCCTTGGACGAGGAATACCTTATCAGGGCATCAGCTTCCCACAGTGTCATCGTGACTATGGAAGAAAACGTACTCTCCGGCGGTTTTGGAGAGAGGGTAAGATCATGTCTGGACGGTGCTGGCTATAAGGGCAGGATACTGAACCTTGGCATTCCTGATGAGTTTGTTACCCATGGTAGTCCGGATGAACTAAATGCTATGCTGGGACTGGATCCCGATTCCATGGCGGATCGCATCATTGAGTGCTATATGATGGAGGGAGAACGTGGCTAAGATCAGACTGGACGTCCTCCTTACTCAGAGAGGACTGGCAAATTCCAGAGAAAAGGCCAGAGCATTGATAATGGCCGGTAATGTGTTTATAAATGGGCAGAGGGAAGATAAGCCCGGAAGCTCTTTTGCGGAAGACAAGATCGAGAATATTGAGATCAAAGGGGAGACATTGCCTTTTGTCAGCAGGGGAGGCTTGAAGCTGGATAAGGCAGTAAGGGTCTTTGAGCTGTCGTTCGATGGCTATACCTGTCTTGATATAGGTGCCTCCACCGGAGGCTTTACAGACTGTATGCTCCAGAACGGAGCTGCCAAGGTCTATTCAGTAGATGTGGGCCATGGCCAGCTGGACTGGAAGCTCAGAAGTGATGAGCGGGTAGTCTGCATGGAGAAGACCAATTTCAGATATCTTACCAAAGAAGACATCACAGAGGATATAGATTTTGCGTCCTGTGATGTATCCTTTATCTCTCTTACCAAGATACTGATCCCTGCCTGCAGACTGCTTAGAGATCACGGCAGGATGGTAGTCCTGATCAAACCTCAGTTTGAAGCCGGTAGAGATAAGGTTGGCAAGAAGGGAGTAGTCAGAGACAGGAAGGTCCATGAGGAAGTAGTATCCATGATCGTGGATTTCACTCCCATAGCGGGCTTTGATATCCTGGGGCTTAGCTATTCTCCCATAAGAGGACCCGAGGGCAATATCGAATATCTTCTCTATCTGGAGAAAAAAGAAGGAGCTTTTGCATCACTTCCTGATGAAGCACAGGCTCTTTTGATGCTAAGGAAGCTTAGAGACAATAAAGAAGGCATTTCTACACGTGCCGATATGACTAAACTTATATCAGATACCATAGGAGCAGCTCACGAGGAGTTTGGAGAATAAGAGACTTAACGTGACTGTAGGAAGGGTTATGAATAGATTTCTGATTTTTACCAATCAAAGCAAAGATAAAGATCTGGAAGTAACAGGGATGGTCTGCAATTACCTGAGGGAGCGAGGTAAGGAGGCAATTGTAGCATCCTTTAAAGATCCTCTGCCCTGCAGCGGAAGCAAGTCAGATAATATGTATTACATAACTGATATGCCGGATAATGTAGACTGCTGCATAGTCCTTGGAGGGGATGGTACTGTGCTCCAGGCGGCAGCCAATGTCAAGGATAGGGGGATTCCTATCCTGGGCATCAATCTGGGTACTCTTGGATACCTTGCAGAGATAGGCAGAGATAAGATCACCGATGCCCTGGACAAGCTCCTGGCAGGTGATTACAGCGTAGAAGAGAGGATGATGCTCTCAGGAAAACCGCTATACGGTGAGGAGAGGCATTTTGATGCCTTAAATGATATAGTCATTACCCGCAAGGGTATCATGCAGACTATCAGTCTGAATGTGTATGTTAATGACAAATTCCTGACTACTTATTCAGGAGACGGTGTCATCATATCCACTCCCACAGGCTCTACCGGCTATAATATGTCTGCAGGCGGTCCTATTGTGGAACCGGGCAGTTCCATTATCCTGCTGACACCTATATGTCCCCATACACTCAGTAACAGATCCATAGTCCTGTCAGGTTCAGACAAGGTCATGATAGAGCTTGGAAGCGGCAAAGCCAGCTCCAGGCAGGAAGCAGAGGCCAGCATAGACGGCCGTCTTGGTGCTTCCATGGAAACCGGTGACAGGCTGGAGATTTACAGGTCCCGGATGTCCGTACAAATGATCAGAATGAACAGGGTCAGCTTTTTGGAAATCCTTAATCAGAAGCTGAACTAATAATCCAAATCGGAGGCGCACAGTGAAAAAGAACAGACATGCTAAGATAATAGAGATCATAGGCAAACAGGAAGTTGAGACCCAGGAGCAGCTGGCGGATCTCCTTCGCAGCGAAGGCTACGACGTTACCCAGGCGACTGTATCAAGGGATATCAGGGATCTGCGTCTGACCAAGATACAGGGCAACAGCGGAAGACAGAAATATTGCGTTACTGATACGGCTGATGAACAGCTTCAAAGCAAATATATACAGGTACTCAGAAGTGGTTATGTGTCAATGGAATGCGCAGATAACCTTCTTGTCATCAAGACTGTATCAGGCATGGCTATGGCTGTGGCTGCAGCGGTGGATGCCTTGCATATTCCGGATGTACTGGGATGTATAGCCGGAGACGATACTATTTTTGCAGCAATCAGATCAAAGGAGGGAGCGGTTCGCGTTATAAGTCAGATCATGGAGATGACCGCGGACTGAAAAAAAGGGAATGTTATACACACTGCATGTAAAGGACCTGGCACTTATAAGTGAACAGGAAATAGAATTTGGGGAAGGGCTGAATATCCTCACCGGTGAGACCGGTGCGGGTAAGTCAGTGATCATCGGTTCGGTGAATCTGGCATTGGGAGGCCGGGCTGACAAAGATATGATCAGATCAGGGGCAGAGTATGCCCTGATAGAGCTTACATTCTTTGTAGACGATCCGGTGACACTTTCCAGGATCAAGGATATGGACCTGCCTGTCTCAGAAGACGGGACGGTCCTTTTGTCGCGTAAGATACTTCCCGGCAGGAATATTTGCAAGGTGGGAGGCGAGAGTGTTACTCTGGCCCAGCTTAGGAGCCTGGGAGAGCTGCTGATCAATATCCATGGACAAAATGAACATCAGTCCCTTCTCTCACGGACCAAACAGCTGGAAATCCTGGATAAATACTGTGGTGAGAGTCTTGGAAGCCTCAAAAAGGAGCTGGGAGATGTCTGGAGCGGCTATGAGATGCTAAAGAAGCGCTATGAGGCCACAGATATGGACGAGGCTGCCAGAAAGAGGGAGGCAGACCTTGCATCCTATGAGCTTGAAGAGATCACCGGTGCAGATCTAAGAGAAGGCGAAGACGAGGAGCTGGAGAACAGATACAGGAAGATGTCCGGCAGTATGAAGATCACTGAGGCTCTTGACGGCGCTGAGCAGTCTCTTTTTGCTGATAATGCAGGAGCTGCTGACCTGATAGCTAAGGCGCTCTCTGACCTGTCGTCTGTAAGCGGAATTGATGATGATGCCAAGGGTCTCTATGACCAGCTCATGGAGCTTGACAGCCTGCTGTCTGATTTTAGAAGGAGCATGTCCGATTATCTCTCTGATATGGAATTTGATGACAGAGAGTACGAAGAGGTCGAGGAGAGGCTCAATTTGATCAATCGCCTCAAGGACAAGTATGGACGCAGCATAGAAGATATCCTCTCTTATGCAGACGAGAAGCAAAAGGAGCTGGATATACTATCTAATCTGGAGGAAGAGCGGGCAGCTATCAAGGATGAGATGGATAGCGCATATGCCAAGGCACTGGAGCTGTGCATGAAAATATCTGCTATCAGAAAGAACTGCGCAAAAGAGCTGGCTGATAAGCTGATAAAGGCTCTGACAGATCTGAACTTTTTGGATGTAAGGTTTGAGATACAGATCAGACCCGATGAGAAGCGCATAGGAAATGGTGGATACGATGAAGCAGAGTATATGATATCCACCAATCCGGGAGAAGCACTGCGTCCCCTGGGTGACATTGCCAGTGGCGGCGAGCTTTCACGAGTAATGCTGGCTCTCAAGACTGTAATGGCAGATCATGATGATATTGCATCTGTTATATTTGATGAGATAGATACCGGTATCAGCGGCATTACCGCCTGGAAGGTATCTGAGAAGCTGGGACAGCTCGCAGGAAGTCACCAGATAATCTGTATCACTCATCTCCCGCAGATCGCTGCCATGTATGATGATCATTTCCTGATCGAGAAGGGACTGGACGGCGGCAGGACTATCAGTCGCATCAGGAAGCTGACTCAGGAAGAGAGTATCACAGAGCTGGGCAGGATGCTGGGATCAGGTGATATGACCGAAGCAGTCAGGGATAATGCAGTTGAAATGAGGAACAAGGCAGTAAAAGTCAAAGAGCGAAAGGCCTAAGTGATGATGGTAGATAACAAGGAACTGATCGAAAGGATAATGGATGAGATAGGAGATCTGAGTTCCGTAAAGATAGAAGATATACCCAATATAGAGCTGTATATGGATCAGCTGACCACTTTCATGGACAAGCATTTGTCAGGTACCAGCAGGAATCCCGGTCAGGACAAGATATTGACCAAGACCATGATCAATAACTATGCCAAGAACGATCTGCTGCCTCCTCCTATTAGAAAGAAATACAGCAAGGACCATGTGATACTGCTGATCTTTATTTATTATTTCAAATCTCTTCTGACCATCAATGATGTGCAGACTCTCCTTGAGCCTCTTAAGGAGCGTTTTCATGTAAGCGATACCGAGGGGATGACCCTGTCGGAAATATATACGGATATTTTTGAAATGGGCAGTGCTGAGTTTGGACCACTCAAGGAGGATATCCTTCGCAAATACAGGATGGCATCAGAGAAGTTTAAGGATGCTAAGGAGCCTGTCAAAAACGAGATGGAGGTTTTCTCCTTCCTGGCAATGCTATCTCTGGATGTTTATATCAAGAAACTGATAATAGAAAAAGTAATAGATGAAATAAAAGGAAATATATGAGTATATACGATACATTAAACAGTGAGCAGAAGAGGGCCGTTCTGCAGACCGAGGGACCGGTCCTGATCCTGGCAGGCGCCGGATCCGGCAAGACCAGGGTATTGACCCATAGAACAGCATATCTGATAGATGAATGCGGTGTGAATCCATGGAATATCATGGCTATCACCTTTACCAATAAAGCTGCAGGCGAGATGAGAGAAAGGGTAGACAAGATAGTGGGCTTTGGCTCAGAGAGTATCTGGGTCAGCACCTTCCATTCAAGCTGTGTCAGGATACTAAGGCGCTATGCAGACAGGATAGGCTATGGAAATAATTTCACTATCTATGACAGTGATGATTCCAAGGCGTTGCTCAAGGATATATGCAAGCGATTTGAACTGGAGACCAGAGATCTGAAGCTCAGACAGATCCAGAGCAAGATCTCGACCTGCAAGGATAACCTGGTAAGCCCCGAAGAATACTCACTTGCAGCCGGTAATGATTATATTAAGAGCAGGATATCCAAGGCATACATAGAGTATCAGGCAGCTCTTAAAAAGAACAATGCCATGGATTTTGATGATCTGATCATGAATACTGTAATGCTCTTTAGGAAGGATGAAGAGGTACTGGAATCCTACAGAGAGCGTTTCCGCTATATCATGGTGGATGAGTATCAGGATACCAATACCGCCCAGTTTGAGCTTATAGCTCTTCTGGCCGGAAAATACAGAAATCTCTGTGTGGTAGGTGACGATGATCAGTCCATCTACAGGTTCAGGGGTGCCAATATCAGAAATATCCTGGATTTTGAAAAGAATTATCCGGATGCTACAGTTATCAAGCTGGAGCAGAATTACCGCTCTACTCAGACCATCCTTGATGCCGCAAATAACGTGATCAGGAATAACAGGGGACGTAAAGAAAAGGCTCTGTGGACAGATGAGGGAGAGGGCGAGAAGATACACTTTATGGAGTTTGATCAGGCTCCTGAAGAGGCAGATTATATAGCCAATGATATCTTCACCAAAAAGCGCGAGGGTAAGCTCAGCTATAATGAAACAGCGGTACTCTACAGGACCAATGCCCAGTCCAGACTTTTGGAAGAGCGTATGGTAATGTATGGTATCCCCTACAACCTGGTGGGAGGAACCAACTTCTATGCCAGACGTGAGATCAAGGACCTCCTTGCCTATCTCAAAACCATAGATAACGGAAGAGATGACCTTGCTGTCAGGAGGATCATCAATGTTCCCAAGAGAGGTATAGGAGCGGCCAGTATCAACAAGATACAGGACTATGCTGACAGTAATGGAATAGGATTCTTTGACGCATTGTCACTGGCAGGAGAGTTTCTTGGGGGCAAGGCTGCTGAGAAGCTCCATGAATTTGATCTCATGATCATGGCCTTCAGGACCAAGATGAAGACCATGTCCATAGAAGAACTGTTGACGGAGATTATAGATACCACAGGCTATGATGAATACCTCAGGGCTCTTGATGCCGAAGAGGAAGACGGTAGCGGCGACAATGACAGAAGAGCCAACGTAAGCGAACTTATGGGCAAGGTCATCAGCTATGAAAAGCAGGCTGAGGACCCAAGTCTCTCCGGATTCCTGGAGGAGGTAGCTCTTGTCGCAGATGTTGACAGTGTAAATGAGGACGATGAGAGAGTTGTGCTGATGACACTGCATTCTGCCAAGGGACTGGAGTTTGAAGATGTGTATATAGCCGGAATGGAAGATGGTACTTTCCCCGGTTTTATGACTATAGGATCTGCAGAATCTGATCCCATGGCTATGGAAGAAGAGAGGCGTCTGGCTTATGTGGGTATCACAAGAGCCAAGAAGCATCTGACACTTAGCTGTGCTCACAGGCGTATGGTGAGAGGCTCCTTTGAAAGTCTGGATGTGAGCCGCTTTGTTGAAGAGATCCCCGAGGAGCTTATAGACGGGACCTTTAGCGGCAAGGCTTCATTCCTCTTTGAGGATGGGGATACAGTGGATGACGACGACGACTTCTTCTATGACTATGATGAAGACAGACCGGTAATAGGAGAAGGCAGGACATCAAGAGATTCCAGGCCCCGTGCAGGCGCTGTAAGCTCTGGCCTTAGCAGCTCTTCCTATGACAACAGGGTCAGAAGAGACAGCTATGGCAGACCTGGTGCATACAAGACCAATGCCAATGAGAGATCTTCGGAGAAGATAGATCATGTGCCGGGCAGCAGTATATACGGACCTGCAGGTACAGGAAGGCCAAAGGCCAGGACGGGCAGGAGTGCCATCTCATCCAGAAAAGCTCCCGATCTGCCGTATATCGCAAGAGCAAGTGCCAGTCACAAGACTGCATCCAAGAGCATGTCATCTCTGTCCAAGGGCATGCCTCAAGCGTCAAAGCCCGATTATATTATTGGCGACAGAGTCAAACATGTGAAATACGGCGTGGGTACGGTCCTTAACATTGAAGACGGAGCCAGGGATTATAAGGTCACTGTGGATTTTGATGAAGTGGGCCAGAAGATCATGTTCGCTGCCTTTGCAAAATTACAAAAAATATAATAATCCCTACTATCAGAAACATGGTCTCTAATCCAGACTTGTGGTAAAATGATATTTAAGAAGGCAAACTGGATAAGACGCCGGCGTTTTATATCAGCGATTGTCAGATACTACAGTGAAAGGGGTTCTTATGGAGATGAAATCAAAGCTGGATGAAGTATTAGAACTTGGTAAGCTCAACGAACTACTGAACAAAAAACCTGAAAAGGAAGACAAGGGTTTAAAGGCTGTGCTGTGGGTACTGGCTATCATCGGTGCTATCTCAGCCGTTGCCTGCATCGCATTCATGGTATATCGTTATCTTACACCTGTGTATGATGATGATTTTGATGATGATTGGGATGATGATTACGATTTTGATGATGACGATGACAGGATCGTTCGTAAGTCTTCCAAGGAAGACAAAGAATGATCGTCATATGACTTAGTCGAGTCAAAAGAGATATTAATGGCGGGAGCTGTATGCCCTGGGGCGTGCGACTTCCGCCTTTTATGTATAGGAGAGTGTAGTTGTGAAGAAGAAACAGATAATAGAAGGAACAGTTGATAAGCGTCTTTTTCCTAATAAAGGAATTGTAAAAGATATTAGCATAGACGGCGAGGGCTGCCCCGGTGCCAGGGTGACAGTCAAAAATACATTGCCCGGCCAGAAGGTAAGGGCTGTTGTCACCAAAGCCAGAGGAGACAGAGCAGAAGGAAGACTGCTGGAAGTCATAGAGAAAGCTCCGGGAGAGGAGAAGAGCCCCTGCCCATATTATGGCATATGCGGGA
Source organism: Butyrivibrio sp. MC2013 (assembly GCF_000424585.1). Classification (GTDB taxonomy): domain Bacteria; phylum Bacillota; class Clostridia; order Lachnospirales; family Lachnospiraceae; genus Butyrivibrio. The sequence goes on along the minus strand of NZ_AUKE01000011.1, from coordinate 23,724 downwards.
GCTGTCATTATCTGACTTTGTCCTATGATGCTGAGCAGGAGCTCAAAGAGGCGCAGGTCAGAGATCTGCTCAGGGATGTCTTTAAGAGACAGGGTGATGATGTCATTTGGGATGGTATCAAGAAGAGCCCCGAGAGATTTGAGTATAGAAATAAAATGGAATTCTCTTTTGGAGATGAGTACAAGGATGGGCCTCTGGCACTGGGCATGCATAAGAGAGGCAGCATGCACGATATTGTATCTGTACCTGAGTGCTGCATAGTTGATGAGGACTACAGGACTATCCTGGAGGCGACCCTTGATTATTTTGCCCCTATGTATATGCCTATGTCTGAAGTCGTGGCATCTGGTGACAGCAAAGAGCGCATTACTTTCTATCATACCATGCAGCAGAAAGGATACCTGAGACACCTGCTGGTGAGAAAAGCCAGACGGACTGGTCAGATATTGGTGGACCTTATCACCACATCTCAGGAAGAGCATGATCTTACGCCCTTCAAAGATATGCTGTTAAAGCTTGAGCTTAAAGGAAGCATCAGCGGTATCCTTCATACGACTAATGATTCATTGTCTGATGCCGTAATAGATCAGGGTACTGAAGTGCTGTATGGTAGTCAGTTCTTTGAAGAAGAACTCATGGGACTTAAATTTACTATAAGTCCTTTCTCTTTCTTCCAGACTAATTCCTTGAGTGCGGAGATCATATATGATACGGTAAGGGATTACATCAGGATAGGTATGCAAAATGAAAAGGAAGGCGCATCCTTAACAGATAACGGCCAGACAGATGAGGCAACTGATGCTGCGATAAATTTAAAGGCACATATCCTCTATGATCTATACTGCGGCACCGGCACTATCAGTCAGCTCATGTCACCTGTCGCTGACAAGGTCATAGGCGTAGAGATTGTAGAAGAGGCTGTGGAAGCAGCAAAGGTCAATGCCAAACGCAACAAGATTGATAACTGCGAGTTTATAGCTGGAGATGTACTAAAAGTGCTGGACGAAATAGAAGAGAAACCGGATGTGATCATCCTGGATCCGCCCAGGGATGGTATACATCCCAAGGCACTAAAGAAGATCCTCTCCTACGGTGTAAAACACATGGTCTATGTATCCTGCAAGCCTACCAGTCTGGCCAGAGACCTGGATATCTTCCTGGATGCAGGCTACAAGGTGGACAGAGCCTGTGCTGTCAATCAGTTCCCCGGAACAGTACATGTTGAGACGGTATGTTTATTGTCCAAACTTCATGAAGCAAAGCATCATGTCAATGTTAAGCTTGATATGGATGAACTGGAACTTACAAGTGCTGAGGCGAAGGCTACGTATAAAGAAATTGAAGAATGGGTTCAGGAACACTACGGATTTCATGTAACGAATCTGAATATTGCTCAGGTGAAACAGAAGCATGGGATTATAGAGCGTGAAAACTATAATAAGCCAAAATCTGAGAATAGCAGACAGCCGGGATGTCCGGAAGAAAAGGTAAAGGCTATAGAAGATGCTATGAGGCATTTTCAGATGATTAAGTAAAAGATAAGATATTGATTTGATGAAAAAGATACCGGTCAAAGAAAGCACAAAATGTCGGGATTTATTTTCATGGAATGATATACTTGCATTACAGTGAGCGAAGGGAGTGAAAAAGATGCAAGGAAAGATTGAAGGAATTCAGGAATCAATCGATTTCATTGAAAAGAATCTGACGAGGGAATTGGATATTGAAGATATTGCAAGTATTGCTGTTCTTTCACCATCCTATTATCAGCGCATATTTGGCGCTTTGTGCGGAATGACTGTCGGTGAATATATTCGTGCACGAAGGATGACTTTAGCTGCGCAGGATCTTAGCAGAGAAGATGTGAAAGTAATCGATATAGCTAACAGATATTGTTATGATTCACCGGATAGTTTTGCAAAGACTTTCCAAAAATTTCATGGAATTACTCCATCTCAGGCACGGGAAGCAGGTGCATCTCTAAAATCTTTTGCCCCACTCCATATCAAGATTACGATGGAAGGTGGAACTATGTTAGATTATCGAATTGTTGAGAAGAGCTCTTTTACTATTTTTGGCATTAGAAGACGTTTCAATTCTGATACAAGTTATCAGGATATACCAAAGTTCTGGGATGAATATAAAGAAATGGGAGCGAATTGTCCAGTTAAAGGAACATTTGGAATTTGCGTTGATGTTGGTGGAAAAGATTCAGACTATTGGATTGCTGATTTATATGAACCTGGGAATGACATTCCTGAAGAATGCGAAACTTATCAGATTCCTGAAAGTATTTGGGCGCAATTTGTTTGCAAAGGACAATCAACGAACGATTTGCAGAATCTTAATACAAGAATTTGGTCTGAATGGTTACCATCTTTAAAAGGATATGAGCTGGCAGGGAAATATAATATTGAAGTATATGGTTCATCTACTGATAACCCCAAAGATAAGGAAACCTATATCTGGATTCCGTTAAGAAAAATTTAAGAGAAAGGGGAATTAGTAGAATGAACAGACCAATTACAACATTATTTATGCTGATGTCAGTTGATGGCAAAATTAGCACTGGGGCATCGGATGAACTGGATGTAGACCAGAATTTTCCTGGAATAGATGGACTAAAAGAAGGGCTTCATCAATACTATGAGATAGAACAGACAACTGATTTATGGTCGCTAAACACAGGAAGGGTTCAAGCAAAGCTTGGTGTTAATGATAAACCGATGCCATCAAAAACACCAGTATCCTTTGTTCTTATTGATAACTCACATTTGACAGAACATGGAATAAAGTATTTTTGTGAGCTGTCTAAGCAATTCGTTTTGATAACCACTAATAAGAATCATCCGGCATTTAAGGTTGAGGCTGAAAATCTGGGAATTATTTTTCAAGAGGAATTCATACTTGAAAAGGCTCTTGAAGAATTGAAGAATCAATATGGCTGTGAAAGAATTACTATTCAAAGTGGTGGAACCATGAATGGGATTTTTTTACGAAATAAGTTGTTTGATTATGTTGATATCGTTGTTGCACCAGTTCTTGTGGGAGGAAAGGATATCTCAACATTGATTGATGGGGAATCAATAACGTCGGTTGATGAGTTAAATAAGCTCGGTGTTATGAAACTTATAGATTGTGAAAAACTGGAAGACTCATATATAAGGCTAAAATACAAAATAACTAGATGATGGAGGCATGATGGATAGTATTATTGAAAGGCGAAGCATTAGAAAATATAAGGCACAGGAAATATCTAAAGAACAGATAACAAAACTCATTGAAGCTGCAATCAAAGCACCTTCGGCAAAGAATAGGCAGCCATGGAAATATCTTATATACTCTGATAAAGCAAAAAAGCAACTTTTGGATGTAATGGAGCATGGACTTGATGAAGAATCCGAAGCACATGCTTTACTTCCCAAGTCGGCTGGAGGACTTGCAGATGCGTATAACACGTTGAGGATTATGCGAGAAGCACCAGTTTTGATAATTGTTATAAATACAAACGGTAAATCTCCATTCGAAGATATAGAACCAGATGAAAGGATAGCAGAAATATGTGACACCTTGTCATTAGGAGCATCTATTGAAAACATGTTATTGAAAGCAACAGAGATTGGACTTGGAACATTATGGATTGCAAATACATGTTTTGCCTATAATGATTTAATTGAATACATAGGCGAAGAAGGACAGTTAGTGGGAGCTGTTTCTGTTGGTTATGCTGATGAAAAGCCATGTGAACGACCAAGGCATGATATTTCAGATGTTATGGTATGGCGATAAAAACCTGATTGTAGAATGAGTTCTACACATGTCTTTTCCATTACTTTTTATAATAATACAATCCTAGATAATCTCTTGGATTGTATTATTTTTTCTTTTTACCACGTCCATTTCCTTTTACAGGTTTACAAAGATCTGAATATCTCTGAAGGATATCGGTAAAGGTTTTAAACTCATAGGGATCCATCTTGGTAAAGTTTATTTTGAAAAGTTTGCTGTACATTATCATCTGAGCTTGCGTTGCATTATCGGCAGTCTTTAGCTCTTCAAATGAGTCGAGTATATCGTCAACAGGAGTAGTTACATCACCGGTCTCTGAATCTTTAACATGTGAATCTCTTAAATCTTTTGCGATTTTTACGATATCATTTCCAAGAAGGTTGTTAAAGTAATTATCTTCTGAAATAGAAGCTGTCTCTAAAGTTTTCATGTAGTGATCTTCATCAGAGACACCCTTGGTTTGGAGACGGACTCTTGTCTGCTCAATCAGTTTGTTGATGTTTCTAAATTGCATTCCGGCAAGATTATCAACATAGATTTCCATGTCTGTGAGAAAATTGGTGAACTCAGGATGCTTTATCATTTCGCAAATTAGGCGAGCATTCAGCTTGCCGCTTTTTAATATCTCTACAGTTTCATCATCTAATCCTAAGTCATCAACTGGGAATCTGTGTTGCTCGCGGTTCTCGGTTAGTCTTAACAAATAATCAGATGTTACTCCATAAAAATTTGCAAGGGTGACAATAGCCTTGTGTGTAATTTCTTTGTAATCATCAGTTTCATAATTTCCCAGAGATGCTCTGGAGATTCCGGTCTGTTCTGCCAGTTCTTGCAGTGACAGACCTTTTTCTATTCGTAAGTCTTTTAACTTTTCCTGGATTGATAACTTGCACTTCAATGTTCTATTTCCCCCAATACGCTTCTTATTTTCCTTTCATATGTCAATCATAGCAGAAAGTACATTTGCTATAAAAGGTGAATTCCATAATCGTGGAAATTTTTTTATTAAGAATATTTTTCCTACCTCTTGGATATACGGAGTTTGGTTTCTAAATCTTGGATAATTAGCTCATGAACAAAGACTACAAATCACGAGAGGAGGTGAAAAGCAAATGTTGTTAAATCAGGGATACGTTCCATGTGACAAACAAATTCATATCAAGATTCCGGAAGATCAATTACAGATGATTCATGACAGGATGAACCAGATAGGAGTCAAAAACATGAGCGCCTATATCAGAAAGATGGCAGTCGATGGGTATTACATTCACATTGATTTCAGCGAGTTATTAGAAATCATCAAGCTCATGAAAATTGACAGTAACAATATCAACCAGATTGCAAAAGTTGCCAATTCATGTGGCACTGTAGATAGCAAAACTATTTCTGATATGAAGGAGAATCATGAACGAGTTTTGAAGAAGGTAGAAAAGACTTTCAACAAATATTTGGACATTTATTGATTTTGTTTTCAGCCTGCTTTGCAGGCGTAGCTTGCCGATGAAAATCGGCAATCAGGGGGATTGGGGTATACTCCCCAACAAGCAAAATCGCATCAGGTGTACACCGATGCACTGCTTGCCAATTTGTGAAAGGCATAAAAATGATGTAAGAGGAGGTGGGGCTTCTGTGAAGAATAAGGTGGTAATCAAAGACAGAGATGAATGGAGTTCACTGGCAAACTTTATCGGAAATATGATAGCGAAGTATGCCGATGAGATTGATTTTGACTCATTACCGGATCCGGATGTTTATCTTCAAAAAAGATATATATACGAATCTTACAAAGCGTACATGAGATACCATCACCCAAAAACGAAATAATGGATTGAAGATCAGGATAAGATGTGATACCATGAATTCACTGATGTGAATATTATATAAGTGAATTTTAAAGTGAGGTATCACTCATGATAATTAGCGAAAGAATTATAAAAGTTTTGAAAGAACGGAACATGACACAGGCGGAGTTTGCAAAGCAAGTTGGGATCTCGACCAGTACCATAAGTGAATGGAAGAAGAGAAAGACAAACCCAACCGTGGACAAAATAATGGATATATGTAATGTCTTGCAGATTACTCCTGAGCAGCTTCTAACAGGAAAAGGAATTGAGGACGAGGAAGAAATTGCAGAGACCAGACCTGAGAGCAAGTTTACCCCTGGGGATGTTCAGATGATTGAGGATTATCATAACCTTAAGGAGGAACAGCAGAAGAGACTTATGGCTTATATGGAGGCTCTGAAGAAGATAGAGAGCTTAGAGGACATGTGAATTTTTTTAGGTTGCAATTTACGACTTTCGACGGACGTATCTTGAAGTAACATTTTGTGATTTCAAGATACTAACAATCATTGGTAGTAAAGGAAGATAGTGTTTATGGGAGATACAACAGAATTACTCACGGTTGAGTCTATTAGAAACTGTGTATATACGATTCGCGGACAGCAGGTGATGCTGGATTATGATTTGGCTTCAATATATGGATATGAGGTTAAAAGATTAAATGAGCAGGTTAAACGAAATATAAACAGATTCCCAGAGGATTTTATGTTTCAATTAACAATGGATGAAGTTGATTTGGTGAAGTCGCATTTTGCGACTTCATCCCAAGAGAACTTGAAGTCGCAAAATGCGACTTCAAGTTGGGGCGGTAAAAGAAAACTTCCGTATGCTTTTACTGAGCAGGGAATATATATGCTTGCTACTGTTCTTAGAGGAGAATTAGCAGAGCAACAGAGTATTTTCATTATGCGTGCTTTTAAGGAAATGCGTCATTACATCCGACAGAATCAGCAGTTCGTTACCCAGTCTGAAATGAGCATGGTCACTGCTAAAGTTTCGGAGCTTTCAGTGCAAATGGCAGGAGCAATTGATCATCAGAAGAAAACGGATAAGGCAATTGAAGATATTCAGAAGAGCATTGATACCTTGAATGAGAATTTTGTTTCAGATAAGGATTTTAAGAATTTTATAATCTATAAAGGTCAGAAGTTTGAAGCGGATGCAGCATACATAGATATCTATCAGCAGGCAGTAAAATCAATTTATGTTGTTGATGATTATATGAATACGAAGTCTTTACAGTTATTATCGCAGAAAAATCCAGGGGTTGAGGTTATTCTTTTTACAGAAAATGGACACGGCAAGCGAGGCTTTCTTACAACTTCAGTGGTTAATGATTTTCTAAACCAATATCCACCGCTTCGAATTAAGCCAAATCCTGATTGTCATGATAGGCTTATTGTACTCGATTATGGATTATCAACAGAGCAAGCATACCATTGTGGAGCATCCAGTAAGGATGCAGGACGAAAACTCTGTGCTATTAACAAGGTGGAATCGGTACAAATGATTCGTCCGGTTGTTGATGCTTTGTTAAAACTTCCAGATAAAAGTATTTAAAGGAGATGATATTATTGGGGAAAGAAAAAGCAAAAGTATATCTATATACCCGTGTTTCCACATCAATGCAGATAGATGGATATTCCTTGGATGCACAGAGGTCAAGGATGAAAGCATTCTGTGCGTTTAATGAATATGAGGTAGTCGGTGAATATGAAGATGCAGGTAAGTCTGGGAAATCTATTGAGGGGCGTGTTGCTTTTAACAACATGATGGAAGATATTAAATCAGGAAAAGATGATGTCTCTTTTGTTCTTGTATTTAAGCTTTCCAGATTTGGCAGAAATGCGGCTGATGTTCTCAATTCACTTCAGATTATGCAGGATTTTGGCGTGAATTTGATCTGTGTAGAGGATGGAATTGATTCATCAAAAGAAGCAGGAAGGCTTATGATTTCTGTACTGTCGGCAGTCGCTGAGATTGAGCGTGAAAACATACGTGTACAGACTATGGAAGGCCGTATGCAAAAGGCTAGAGAAGGTAAGTGGAATGGCGGCTTTGCTCCTTATGGATATGCCTTGGTTGATGGAAAGCTTGAAATAAATGAAGAGGAAGCTGTAGCTATCAGAACAATCTTTGACCAATATGTAAATACAGATATGGGGTCAAACGGAATCGCAAAATATTTGGAAAACCATGGGATTCATAAGATTGCACGGCAAAATGGAAAGAATCCGCTTTTTGATGCTTCGCTTATCCGACGTATTATACAGAATCCTGTTTATTGCGGAAAGATTGCTTATGGCAGGAGAAGAACAGAAAAGGTTCATGGAACAAGAAATGATTATCGTCAGGTTTATAAGGATGATTACCTGCTTGTAGATGGGCTTCATGAGGCTTTAGTATCAGAAGAAGTATGGGAGCAGGCACAGATAAAAGTAGCAGCTCAGGCTAAAAAATATGAAAAAGTAAATTCTTCTAAAGGTGAGAAAACTCATCTTTTATCAGGTATATTAAGGTGCCCTGTCTGTGGTGCAGGCATGTATGGGAATAAAAGTATTAAGCATAGAGAAGATGGCACGAAGTACAGTGATTATTTTTACTATGGCTGTAAGCACCGCAATCTGACCAGAGGGCATAAATGTGATTATAGAAAACAGGTATCTGAAATAAAGCTCGATGGAGCTGTAGTTGAAGTCCTGCGAAAACTTGTGAGTAATAAGAAGTTTGCCGGGATGATGCGTGAAAAAATCAATATGGAAGTTGATACAACAGCGCTTGATCAGGAAATATCTGCTCAGGAAAAGACGCTACGCCAGAGTTACTTGAACAAAGATGCCATACTTTCAGATTTGGACAACTTGGATTATGAAGATAAGCATTACAAGAGAAGGAAAGCAGATTTAGAGGACCGCCTTAGTAAGACTTATGATAAAATCGAAGAGACAGAAAACGCTTTAGTAGAAGCTAAAGCTAAGAAAAGATCGATACTTGCTGAAAAGGTTTGTGGAGATAATATCTACAAAGCGCTAATCTTTTTCGATAAAATGTATGAGCCGATGAATGAGGCGGAACGCAGAGAGTTCCTGACACAGTTCATTGAAAAGGTTGAGATTTACGAAGAAGAGCAAGCAAACGGACAGTGGCTTAAGTCCATTGAATTCAAACTTCCAATCATTTCAAAAGATATGAAGATTAGTTTGGACAATGGTTCGCAAATCGAGACTGTGTGCCTCTTGAGCAACCGAAAACCTGACTCATATGTGCACTTGAATCTGAAGATGGAAGACTACTACAGAATCAAGGATGCAGAGAAGGAACAGGGCAAGAAATAACCATCATAATATCATACGGAACCAACAGTAAGAGCTACTGATGCGAAAAAGCATTGGTGGCTCTTTTCTTTTTCTCCGGAGCAGGAAAGGCGGTGGTGCGTATGAGAGTGATCTGAATATGGCGGGTAAACAGAGTGCTAAATCGAAAAATCAAAGGTAAGCGCTTTTTGTTGCCCCGTAGTTACGGGGCTAATTCAGCCGGGATCGTTGGCAATGTCGCGAAGAAGATCAGCATATTTGACGGCAAAGTCATCTATACGAGGGATACCCATCAGGAAGGCTACCTGAGCACCCAGGAGGGGCGGAACCTCCCGGTGGTCCACTGCATTGAGGGAAGCGAGGGATGGGATATATGAACTTCCATATAATGCTTCCCTGATCTGCATGAGTTATGAAATCCGGAACAAATGACGATATACATATTGACACGCCTTTTATCATGAATGGAAATCCAAAACAGGAGGGAACCTATGAAAAGACTCAAAAAGACAGCGCCTCGATTGATTACCGGAGCATTTCTTGTTTTGGGAATGCTGCTACTGGGTGGAACAAAAGTTCAAGCAGAGACGCAGAATCCCCCGGTAACATACCTTGAATATGATAATAAAGGCGTGGCAACGGAGAAGACGATCACAGACTATCAGGAGATAACGGAAAACACCATTGAGATCACGAACGGATGGTGGGTGGTTTCGCAGAGTGTCAGCACGCTTAATCGCATTAAGGTGACCGGGAACAATGTAAACCTGATCATCAAGGATGGTGAGTATTTGCTTGCCCGTACAGGAATAAACCTCGATGAGGAAGAGATTCTCTCTGTTTACGGACAGACTGAAGGCACCGGAGAGCTTGAGGCAGGAATGAATCTGGCGGAGGATGTTGCAGGTATTGGCGGAAATAACGGGCGTGCCGGCGGAAGACTGAATGTACACGGAGTTAAGTTAACAGCCAGGGGCGGAAGACAGGCAGCAGGAATAGGAGGCGGCAACAGAGGATCTCTGCGCGGCTTTTATTGCTATGCCGGCGAGGTTACAGCATATGGTCGAAACAACAGCTCTGGCTATGGCGGTGCCGGGATCGGTACCGGTGCTGGAGGACACGGAGGAACGATCAGAATCTATGGCGGAGTGGTGAAAGCCTACGGAAGCCATGGCGCTGCAGCTCTTGGTAACGGTACAGGCGGATGGTACGGCTCGGTCTCAATCTATGGAGGCGACGTATATGCAAGCGGCGGGTATCAGGGGCCCGGTATCGGAGGCGGCTACGGCGGCTTCAGATCATTGAGTTCTTTCTATATGACAGGCGGAACGGTTTATGCCAAAGGTGGTGGCGGAGCAGCTGCGATTGGCGGAGCACCGGGTTGTAGCGGAATCGATTTCGTTACTATCGAGGGCGGAGTGCTTAAGGCCGAGGGAGGACCGGATGCACCTGCAGCATTTGGCCATGGTGAGGAAGAATTCCTGAATGACAATACGGATGATAGTATCTTCGAGTATACCGATACAATAGCGGTCCAGACCGGCCCGTCTTTTGAAGATATGACCTTTATCAGTCAGCAGACCGATGCTGCCAGGAATGCAGCATTATTAAGCAACCGTTACGTTCAGGTGGTTCCCTGCGAGCATGAGGATAAGACGTACACTAAAGGTGATGCTGAGAATCATAATTGGAGCTGTGACAGATGTCATGCATGTGGCACCGGAAGACATTGGGCTGAAACGGAAGATAAGTGTATCTGCGGGGAGAATCTCTCCGATATCTGGCGCTTTGACGAAAATGGACGTTATCTTATCTATACGGAAGATCACTGGAACATGTTCTGTGATATGTGCCGGAGGATCAATACCGACGAAAAGAGCTTCCTGCTTATGAATGACATTTTCGTCACCAGATTCTTCGGTGACAATATCTCCGGGAACTTTGACAGCTGGGGTTATTACCTGTTTCGCGGCAGATTTGACGGTGGCGGACATACCCTGAATGTATATTACGATACACCCGGTATAGAGGGGTATCTTGCTCCTTTTCTCTATACCGATCATGCAGAGATCCGGAATCTCCATGTGACCGGCAGGATCATTCATGGTTCCGGTGGCGGTTACTGCTCAGGACTGGTCGCGCGTGATCACAATATGTTCACGATGTTCAACAATGTTCGCGTAAGCACGGATATTTACTTTGACGGAAATGACGACAGCTGCGGCGGTTTCGTCGGATACAGCAATACGACATATAAATGGGAAAGCCCTTTTACAGGCTGTGTTTTCGACGGAAGTATCTATTGTGATTCCGGAAAAAAGATTGCCGGATTCGTCGGCGGAGGTTCCGGAGAACAGCAGAGGTTTGAAGATTGTCTCTTTGCGCCTTATGATGTGCTGGATGACAATCCGGATTCCAGACCATTTAACAGCAAATCAATCCCCGGGGGGTTCAAAGGCTGCTGTTATTATACAGAGTCTCCCGGCGACGGATGTGAGGGAGGTCCTGTCAAAGCATACCGTATCTTTTATGATCCGGAGAAGATCGGTTTTGCGGGTGTTCCCGATGTTACATATGCAACCAGCATGTTTAAGCGTTATGGAAACGTGGTGGAATGTAACGGTACGGGCTATGCTCCGGAAGGAACTGTTGTTACGTTGGGATCTGATATCCCGGGATACGAATTCCTGGTGAACGGCTCATCTGCGGGTGTGACTGATAACGGGAACGGTACCTGGTCATTTACCATGCCCGGAGAAAGTGTGTGGATCGGTGTCCGCCCGGCTCCGGGGAAAGATGAAGTCAGCTATATTGATGAATACGGTCTGGAATATACGACGGAAGCCATAGCACTTGACGGCTCGGAAACGGAACTCTTTGACGGCTGGTATTATACGACAGGTGACATTACCTATGATCATCCGGTATTTCTTGCCGGTGACATTCATTTGATCCTTTCCGATGGGACCACTATTAGCTTTACACAATCATACAGTTTCACAATACCCAATAAGTGTTCCCGTATCTCGATAGATTACGCGTCTCTGAATCCGGACAGTTTTGCCTTCAATACATATTGGCAAAACGGGAAGACCGGCGCTCTGAATATGTACGGACATATGTGTGCGGAGATTGTAAATCTACATGGCGGCAGGATCACGATGGATACTCTGACTGCCGGCAGATTTAACTCGCTCGGAGGAATCATCCAGATCGCCAACTGTGTTGCCAAAGATGAATTCAACGTCCTGGGCGGACAGTTCAGGATTACTTACCAACTGAATATTTTCATGGACGGATATGCTGTTGTCGGTTATACGAACAGTGACGATTTCTTCCGTTGTTACGATATGTTTTTCCCCGAGAACAGTGATGATGTTATTAAGACCAGATTGAAGATAAGGGACGGTCAGGGGCTTTGCACCAAAAGATTAAATTCCGGCTATTGGCCTCCAAATGGTTATTGGGGAGAGCAGTCACTGGGACTCCATAATAATCGGGGAGGCATAAGCGGCCCTGCGCATTATCCACATAATGCAAAAACAATCACTTATGAGCAGCCTGAACATGGCCGGATCTACGGCGTTCGTGCCAATTCAGTCTCCGGTACTGTGGAGCTGAATGCTGTTCCTGATGAGCACTATGTACTCGATCACTTTATAGTCAGGGATAACGGGGGTAACGAGTTGCCCGTTACAGCCGGGAAGTTTACGATGCCAAACAGCGATGTTACCGTTACGGCTGTATTTAAGGGCGTTGACTACAATATCACATATGACGTTACAGGCCCCGGCAGTCTGACAGGCCCCGACTCGGCTTGCAAGGATGACATCGTTTCCCTTAATTCGACCATCAATCCGGGATGCAGGCTTGATTCCATCACCATTACGGATTCGGAAGGGAATGAACTGGAACATTCCGGCTTGACGTTTACAATGCCCGGCTGTGATGTTACTGTGACAGCGGTCTTCAAGATGAATAATTACTATGTCACTTACCACGGAGATGATCACGGAACTGTCCGTGGCATGACCAGGGCCGGAGCCGGTGATGTGATCAGTATAGAGATACTGCCGGATCCGGGCTATGAACTTGACACGCTTTCTGTCAAGAGACTGAATTCCTATGAAATGGTAGTTACGCCTGACTATACCTTTGTCATGCCGGAAAATGATGTTACTGTATATGCCCATTTCCAGAAGAGTGATTATACGATCACCTGCAGTGAACCCGAAAACGGAACGGTGGAATTAAGTGCTTATACTGCGCAGTACGGTGATCCGGTAAATATCTCTGCGACGGCGAATGAGGGCTACAAGGTTGACCAGTACCAGGTCAATGATGAAAACGGCAACACCATAACAGTGGAAAATGGCTCCTTCTCAATGCCTGCGGGCAATGTTACCGTTACCGTGATCTTTTCTGAGGGGAACTTATACTCACGTGTTGAACCGTATATTGACGAAAACGGAGCCTATATCCTCGGAACAGTGGAACATTTTGAAGAGGATGGGAAATATTATGCCGTTAACGAAGACGGTACAAAAGGAGACGAGCTTGATTCGCTGGAGCTTTCGTACTTCGATTTCAGATACGACGATGCCGGATATACTAATGGGGAAGCGGATACCTACCGAATCCTTTACTATACCGGTCCTACCGATGAGCTTACGGAACTTGTATTTCCAAAAACGTATAACGGGAAAAAGGTCGTTGCGTTAGGGGACGCTCACGTGGAGATGTTTGAAACGTCTCAAAATACACCTTTTAGTATCGTTTTAAATGAGAATATCATTAAAATTCGCGATTGCGCTTTTCAACATTTACCTGTCAGCAGATTGACCGGTAATACATCCAGATTGCAAACTATAGGAATCAACGCTTTTACTACAAGTGCTGGCAATGATACCATTGAGATGGATCTGGATTATGAGGGAACAGTTGATAATAGAAGTTCATCAAGTTTGAAATACATTTTCAATCTTAAACATGCGACGAGCACCGATGTATTTAATGCACATTCCAAGACCTACAACTTCACCGATGAGCACACTTATGGTGAAGAACCTGAATGGGAATGGGCAGATGATTACAGCAGTGCGACTGCAACTTTTACCTGTACGAACAGCCGCTGTAATCATAAAGAGACCAAAGATGCCGTGATCATATACGGTGAGGACGACGATGTGCGCGCTTATATTGCCTATGTCGAGTTCGGGGAAGAGTCATTTATTGACGACCATATAATCAATCGTAATAAGTATACGGTCAATTGGGTTGTCGGCGGCGAGACTGTTGAGACGGATGAGAATGTAACAGAGGGAAAGATTCCCTCCTATAACGGAGCAAGACCCGCAGATCTTTCTGACGAGGTAGGACACAGATTCTTCGCCGGATGGAGTGACGGGGAAAACACATATACGGAAGCGGAACTGCCTCCACTGACCGAAGATGTGACCTACACGGCAGTCTATACAGCGAAGGAAGCACACGAATTTGTCGAATTGCAGTGGTACTGGAGTGATGATCTGAGCGATGCGGCTTTAGCTCTGGTATGTGATTCCGGAGGAGAGATCGAGACGGTTGAAGCAGAGGTGAGCAGTGAAATCACGACCGTACCGAACTGTACCACGGAGGGAGTAAGGACATACACTGCAACGGCAGTATTTGAAGGACAGACTTATACTGATACCCGCACGGAAGCCTTACCGGCCAATGATGCGCATGCGCTGAACCATCATCTCAAAACAGATCAGACAAATGAGGATAACGGCAATATCGAATACTGGGAATGCATCCGCTGCGAAAAACTGTTCTCTGATGAAGCGTGTGAACATGAGATCACGGCGGAAGAGACTGTAATTCCCAGAAACCGCAAGATTTCCTTTGTTTCACAAACCGGCGGCAGTGAGTTTGCGGCTGATTATGTGGAGACCGGGGAGGAATATGAACTTCCGGACTGCGATCATGCGGCTCCTAATGTTTATCTGAGATTTAAGAAGTGGTCCGTTCGGATCGGCGAAGCGGAGGCAGTAACGAAGGCTGCGGGAGATCCGATCACGGTTACGGATGATACCGTTGTAATACCGGTTTGGGGATCACGGATCGAACCAATGCCGGAATACAAGAACGGCCTTGTTTATACCGGACAACTGCAGGATCTTATTATTCCGGGATCTGTCGTGGATTCTGCGGCCACGCTGGAATATGCTTTTGTGAAGCTCGAGGAGGAAGAACCGGAGTCCGAGGATGAAGTGTTAGAGATCACTCTTCCCGAAAATGCGGAATTCTCCGAAAGCGTTCCCGCCGCAAAGGACGGCGGATACTATGCCGTATGGTTTAAACTCGCAGGTCAAAATGCAGATACGGCGATCCTTGTAGGCAAAGCTGCCACCGGCATTGCTCCCAAGCCGTATTCAGTGCGTATCGATGACAAACGAAAACTTGTCAACACTGAGGATCCGGAGTTTACCGTTACCTATACCGGACTGGCTGATGGGGAGACAACTCCCGGATTTGAGATTGCACAAACTGACTTTACAAGGCAGGCGGGCGAAACTGTAGGAGAGTATGAGATTTCGATCAGTGATGAGGACAGGCTTTCCAATGCAAATTATACATGTGAGTCCGTAACTAAAGGTACGCTGAGCATCCTGGAAGAACTGATCTATACCATATCTTATAATCCCGGTGACGGCACAGGTACCATGGACGACGATCATGTGACGGCATCGCTCAGCGGCGAGGCGACGATCTTGCTTCCGGATTGCGGATTTACGGCTCCGAAAGGACAGTATTTTACAGCATGGCAGATCGGGGATCAGACTTATGAGCCCGGTGTGGAGGTCACGGTCACGGGCGATACGGAGGTAACGGCGGTCTATGCAGATAAGTACTTCCGGGTTGAGGGAATAGAAGAATCCTATGGGTTCACCGGGGCGCAGATCAAACCGGAACCGGAGGTTTATTTCGGAAATGACCTGCTCAGGAAGGGAACGGATTATACGGTTACTTACAAGGCTAACAAGAATGCGGGTACTGCCACTGTTATAGTGACCGGTATGGGAAGCTTCCAAAACAAGATCACCCAGACATTCGAAATCCTGCCACGCGATATCAATGAGGGCGAATTTGCCGTGTCTGATGTTTACGTGAAGTATAACAGGAAGGCCCAGACTCCCAAGGCTGTACTTAAGAAAAACGGTAAAGCCCTGAAACTGAATACGGACTATACTCTGTCCTGGACAAATGAAAATGGCGAGAAGAACAAGGGCATCAAGGCTCCGGGTACATATGTTGTAACAGTTAAGGGTACCGGGAACTATACCGGAGAGAGGGAGATCGAGTATACCATAGCAGCTTCCGACGAGATTCTTATGAGCAGTGTGTCTGTCAGCAGGATCAAGGACCAGACGTACACCGGTGCGGAGATCAGACCCGAATTTACGGTATCACTGAAGAATAAACCTGTTGCGGCAGAGGATTATGAGGTGATCTGGGACGAGGATCTTGTTTCCATCGGGACAAAGAAGATCACGCTTGTGGGCAAGGGAAGCTATATCGGAACGAAGACCGTTACGTTCAAGATCACTGGCATCAATGTAGCCAAGGCCACGGTAACTATACCTTCCAAATATACCTATGACGGTACGGAAATCAAGCCCGGCGGAGAGGTTGATGACGATGACCCTGCAGACATGACCGTTACTTACAAGGCGAGCAAAAAGGCAGCACCGACCATCCTTGTCAAGAACACGGATTATACGATCTCATACAGCAAAAACAAAAATGCCGGTACCGCAACAGTAACTGTCAAAGGCATTGGAAAATGTTACGGAACCGCGAAGAAGACATTTAAGATCGTTAAGAGAGACTTAAGCAAAGCTGTTATCAATGATGCCGATGAGGGATCAGGTGCTTCGAACTTCTATATTGAGTATGATGAAGAGGCTGCTTATTCCAAAAACGGTGCAAAACCCGCGGTTAAGGTCTATTACAGAACCAAAGATAATGAGCTTGAGAAGGGTAAAGACTATAAGGTTTCATATAAGAACAACAAGTCACTGTATATTGCGGGTGATCCCAAATACGAAAGGGCTAAGAAACCTTCTATCGTGATCACAGGACTTGGGAACTTTAAGCTGAGTCTTGCAGCCGTCAACTTCGATATTACACCCGCGGATATCGGTAATGTATCAATAACAGCCGGGGATGTCATTGTTAAAAACAAGGCAAAAGCCGCCATGGTAACACCTGTACTTAAGGACGGCGGCAAGAAGCTTAAAGCCGGTACAGACTATGACAAGACACTAGTATATGAGTATGTGAATGCAGCCTGGGTTACCCGGGTCGTAGACGGTGTAAGAACCGAAGTGAAAGTACAGGCCGATGATCAGGTCGACAAGACCGATATCGTTCGGGACGGCACCTGTATAAGAGTGACCGCAAACGGTATTAATTCGTACTTCGGTTCCGTATCGGTTGAATACAGGGTTATCGCCAGGGGTAAGGATATATCCAAGTCAAGCATCAAGATAGCTGATCAGATGTTTATCAACGAGGCGGTGATACTGTCTCCTGCAGACATTAAGATAGTCCTTAACGGGGTAACTCTGGGTACGGACGATTATGAGATCGTCTCATACTCAAAGAATAATCGTGTAGGAACCGCAAAGGCAGTTTTCCACGGCCTCGGTGAATACGGCGGTACCAAAACGGCTACGTTTAAGATAGTTAAGAGCAGGATGGCATATACTATTGTATTTAATGCCAATGGCGGAACCGGCAAAATGGCTAACCAGTATGTGACCGGCTCCGTTGGAAAACTTTCGGCCAACACATTCAAAAGATCGGGCTATACATTCGATTTCTGGAGTACAAATCCTAATGGTACCGGAGACAGATACACCGATAAGCAGGTTGTAAGTTCTTTGCTCCAAAAAGGGAAAAAACTTGTACTGTATGCGAATTGGAGGGAAAACCAGTAAACCTGATGGCGGGGCAGCTGATGGCTGCCCCGTCAGACTGTAGACAAAGTTGAGATTTTTATCATCTTGATGCTTTGGAATCTCAGACAGGCAGGTAATTAATCTGCTGACGCTTATTACAATCAAGTCTGCACCTAATAATAAGTATAGATACCCATGCTAGCACAGGTTTTGTTGGTATGGGTATATTCTGGTTATCAATCGGCAAAATAAAACAACAATAACTGAGTTAAAAAACCAACAATAAATTGCCGATTGTGATATAATAATGTTACTGAAAAAGTTCTTGAAAGGGCTTAAACATGGGATATATTGATGTTTTAACTGCGGCAAAAAAGTGGAAGGTATCAGAACGAAGTGTCAGGAATTATTGCCAGTCAGGACGAGTTCCCGGTGCTGTAATAGATAAGGGAGTATGGATGATACCTGATGATGCCGAGAAACCTGAGCGAAAGACTCGTAAAGGCAAGATTCCAACAGATATATTACCACGTCTGAAGATGGAAAAAGAAGCAGGGATTCCTGGTGGAATATATCATAAGGTTCAGATTGAACTTACATACAACTCGAATCACATCGAAGGAAGTAGGCTTACCCACGATCAGACAAGATATATCTTTGAAACAAATACTATAGGAGTAGAAGAAGATACTGTGAACGTGGATGATATTGTTGAGACGGTTAATCACTTTAGATGCATAGATCTTGTTATTGAACAGGCTGGATATGCACTTAGTGAAGCTTTTATAAAACAGCTTCATCTTGTCCTTAAATCCGGAACATCTGATAGCCGTAAGACTTGGTTTGCTGTTGGTGATTATAAGAGATTGGAAAATGAAGTAGGTGGAATGGCTACAGCGCATCCAGCTGATGTTGCTAGTGAAATAAAAAAACTCCTAAAGTCGTATAACAGTACCAAGGAAAAGACGCTGGAAGAGATAATTGATTTTCATTGTAGATTCGAGAGGATACATCCATTTCAGGATGGCAACGGACGTGTTGGCAGACTTATCATGTTTAAGGAATGTCTAAGAAATGGTATAACTCCATTTATAATAGAAGATGATATTAAGGAGTATTATTATAGAGGGCTAAAGGAGTGGAACCATGAAAAAGGCTATCTTACTGATACGGTTCTAACTTGTCAGGACAGATTTAAGGCTTACATGGATTATTTTGGAATCAAGTACTACGATTAGTTTGTATTGATTCGGCGCAGATGAGCGCTACGGATTTTCGAATTGTCTATGACGCCTGTGCCAGAGTCTGCTTTGAAAAAGGGTTGACCCACTGGGGAAGTTATTGCGAGAGTGCGCCAGTCACGTCGGAGTCAGTTTTTACTCGAAATAAAACCAACGAACCTGGAGATACGGAATTAAGCGCTTTTATGTCGGCATCTTTCCTGGCCTGACTGGATGACGCTTATGGCTTTGAAGAGGTCAGTCTCTTTTGCTTTGAACAGAAAAGCTTTGAGGAGGCCTTCGGAACAGACTTTCAGAGCGCATTTGACGCATGGCATGCCTGGATCGAACAAACATATCCCGTCGAATAAGATGCTGTTGTAACGATGGAGCGGCATCTACAGCTTGTTGTCCTGTTTCCTCGCACGCGTTCCGTGGAGGTCGCAACGCTACTTGAGCGGGTAAGGAATGCAAAGGAACATGTACAGATCGGTATAGATGCAGAAGACTATTACAGGATCAAAGATGCACAAAAGGAATCCCGGTAAGGGCAAGAATAAGGGAAATGAAATGGAAATAAAAACAAAACGTTTGATACTCAGATCGATTCGTATAGGTGATGAAAAAGAGGTACATGAATATGCCGGTGATAAAGATATTACAATGATGTTTTGGCTGCCAAAAGACACATTTGAAGAAACCGCTGATTTTGTCAAAAAGAATGCAGAGGAATGGAATTCGAAGGAACAGACAAATTATGAATTTGTGATTCTATTGGACGGAAAGATCATCGGGGGCTGTGATTGTGATCTTGGACATAGTGAAGACAGATCTTACGCTACTCTCGGATGGATCATTAATAAGAAATACAGAAAGAAAGGATATGCTTCAGAGGCTGCCGCCGCGGTCCTTGGATTTGCTTTTGAAAATCTGGAAATAGATAAGGTGTATGCACAGTGTGACATCAATAATGCGGCCTCATTTGCAGTGATGCGCAAGATCGGAATGAAGTGTATCGATGATAAAGGCATCCGTACATACCCGCGAACGGGGGAAATATCAGGAGAGTATACTTGTTTGATTACTCGTGATGAATGGAAGAAAGGACAGAAAAGTGATAGATGAGTAACGATATTAAGATAGTTGCTTTACCGAAGGACAAGTGGAAAGGCACCACCATTCCGATTGTTACCAGGAGCGATAGTTTCTATGATATTGAAATAGCCCCTCTTGACAGGGAGGGATGTACGGTTAAGATCATGCGGAAACCCTCCGAACAGCAAATAATACATACACCTGAGGAATATGATTTTCCGGATTCTCTGTATCAGGATCATTGGGAAAAAGCAGAAGGCTACGGAGTTGTAAGCGATGCAGGTGAGCTGCTGGCCTGTATCGAGGTTTGTCCCGAGGAGTGGTCCAACAGACTGATGGTAACAGAACTGTGGGTGTGTGATGAACTGCAGGGAAAGGGGCTCGGCAAAAGACTTATGGATAAGGCAAAAGAAATTGCCGTAAAACAGAATCGTCGAGCTATCATTCTGGAAACTCAGTCATGCAATACAAATGCCATCGGGTTTTACCTTCATCAGGGATTTGAATTGATCGGATTTGACACATGCTGTTATACAAATAATGACATAGGACGGAGGGAGGTCCGGATCAATTTTGGTTTCTTTTTTCACAGGGAGAGCAGAAGGAAATGAGGATCAAGATAAAACGACTTATGGATACTTATGCATGCTATGAGAAGATAGGCTATGTTCTGTGTGGCAAGCTGTGCACGATTGGTTAATGTATCTCAGCGACCTGTTCATAATATTATCTTGAATACTACAGGATAAAAGATTCGGAGAAGGGATCGGCATGAATTATTTACGAGAAGTCGTAAATGAGAATTTGGATTCATTGCTTGAACTGTATCTGTTTTTACATGAAGACAGTATTCCGGAGCATGATAAGCACTTAGAGGAAACATGGGAACAGATTCTTGAAGATCCCAATCATCATCTGATCGTGAATGAAATTGATGGTCAGATTGTATCCTCCTGTGTATGCGTGATCATACCGAATCTTACAAGAAGCGTAAGACCGTATGCTTTTATTGAGAATGTAGTAACGCATGCTGATCACAGAGGAAAAGGTTACGCAGGAGAGTGTCTGGCTTACGCAAAGCAGATCGCGAAGCAGGAGAATTGCTATAAAATGATGCTCCTTACCGGATCAAAGAAGCCGGAGACTCTGCATTTCTATGAAAAGGCAGGATATAACAGCAGTGATAAGACAGCTTTCGTACAGTGGATAGAGCAGCAACAGGAAAAGACCGATGAAGGATGGAAATAATAATGAAGGATCTTAAAACAAAGCAGTTTCAAATATTAACAGACATAAATCTGGCATGGAAACTCATGACAGATGTTTACGATCACGAGGAGACCAACGGGCAAGCTGCTCCGTTTTTCGAGTATGCGATCATAAGCTCCTGGCTTGATAAGGATTACCTCAGATTAAACCGGTTCTGGATGGACGGAAGTCTTCCGGTGGCTTTTGTATTCTATGAACAGCCTGTAACATCAACCTATTTTGTGTTAAGACCGGGATATGAATTTCTTGCGGCGGAGATGATCGAATATGCCGAGACGGCATATCCGAAGTTTGAGGAGACTCGGGAACTGATCTTCTCGAGCGGCCAGACGGCTCTTATTGAAGAAGCAAAAAAGCGCGGTTACCGCGTGGAGTACGAAGAGACTGACAGAATATTTGATCTTCGGGAGGGAAAATTGGATTACAAACTGCCGGAAGGATATCATTTTGTGGATGCGAAGAATTCTGACCCTTTAAAAAGCGCCAAGTGCCTTTGGGATGGATTCAACAGCGAAGAGTTCGGTGAATTCAAAGACTGGGATATTCCGACGAAAAACGGAGGCTTAAGCCCGCACGAACTGTATCAGAATGTTCTTTGTGCAACAATATCACCCTCGCCCCATGCAACATATGACTACACGGTCATCATTGCCGATGAGAACGAAGAATATGTATGTTTCTCAGGCATGTGGTGGGTTCCGGAAAACCGTCTGGCATATATGGAACCTCTGTGCACGGTTCCTTCTCATCAGCACAAAGGACTTGCGGCAGCGGCATTGTCACGGCACGATGAGGTGATGCGTGAACTCGGCGCCGAAATCCTGACAGGCGGGGGCAATGAGTTTTACAAAAAGATCGGATATCAAAAAGTGCATATCAGGCTTCACATGAAAAAATGAGCTGCAATATTAACAAAACAGGAAATAGATTTATTTGATCAAGATGCAGAGTATGTGGGCAACTATGACAGATTGATGAATGAAAACAAGTAGAGGAAGCATTGCATGTTAATTAATCTGACGAAAGATAAAATGGAAGAATCGTTCCTGCAATATTTGGTAGAAATAATTAAGCACCCAGAAGTAAAAAGTGCTGCAGTGAGGGATATTGTCATTACTCGAAAGACGCTGGACACAGCCGGCAAACAGGCATTTGAGGCAGGATTTCATGACATTTACAGTGATATCGATCTGTCAGTGAAAGTGCATCTTCCACAAAATGGGTTCGTTACGCCTGAGGACTATATGAAAAGAATAGATCGATTTGGGGTATCAAAAGATACAGCTCTCGGCTGGATGTTTATCCCGATCAACAAAATGTACAGGATCATTTTTAAAAGCGGAATGCGGTATGATTTCGGATTCGAGTTTGAATATGAGGAAGGGAATCCCGTTGTTTTAGAGCCTTATACACCGGAAGAGGAGAACGAAAACTGGCCTTTAGACAATATCAATCGCTTCTGGTTTATTCAGATTCAGGCGCTGGGCAAATTGTACCGTAAAGATCATCTGATCAGCAGTCATCTGGCAAATATGAACCTGAATGACACACTGGTAATGCAGATGGTAATGAGAGATCTTAGGTACGGAACAAGTTATCATAGATACGGATATTCAGAGGAATTAGAGTATGTAAAGGAACTAGAAAAGAATCCTTATAAGCATAATGACATGACCTTCAACATGATTGCTGATCGTCTGTATGCCGCCGCTCTGGCTTATGACAGACTGGCGAAGTATTTTTATCCTGAATATCATGGCAGAAGCGAGGAGTTTTTTGCCATTTGGGATTGGTATGAATCCTACCGATAATATGATGAAACGTTCAAAAGGCTGTATTTAAGGACTTATGTGTAATGAAGATATATTTGGTTCGGCACGGACAGACAGATTGGTGTTAGCACCCTCTCTGAATGACTTTTAGTTGATACCTTTGATTGTCGCTGGATTGATTGATATACTGTCAATCAGTCTGTAGAAAGGAAGATTCCGAAAGGAGGTCCCCTAGCAAGCGACAATCCCTTCGGAATCCATGGTTTAAAACCATGGTAAGCGTATCAAAATATACAAAAACTTTCAATGAGAAATTGGGTGTTTTTTATTGAAAGTGAAGAAGAATGTATCTGTCCGGAATGTAAGAGTGGTCTGAAATACAGGGATAAGGTCCTAAGAATCCAGCGTTATCGTGATTCTGAACCTAAGTGGTTCGCAATAAACAGGTTGAAGTGTACCAATGAGAGCTGTGG
>NZ_AUKE01000010.1 GCF_000424585.1 Butyrivibrio sp. MC2013 | reverse complement strand
GAAACAGCATGGTTTGCTCAAACGATATCTTCTTTTTCCGGGTAAAATCGGAAGATGGATTTTTTAAGAATTCATCCCTTCGTTCCAATAGGGATGAAAACACCGAGAATAGATTTTGACGTATTTCAGTAACAGTAAATGACATGTCAGCACCTCCGTAAAAATGTCTTATAATCAAGGCGCGGCAACATTTTTTGGCTGACTTGTCAAGCAGTTTTCGCAGAAAACTGCAAAAAAATCAGAGGGTATTTCACCTATGATTTCAGTAATATATTTAATTGTAACTATAGGATTGGGACGGGAAATCCTTATCTAAATGGCATTGACCCCGTCCCCAAGAGACCATACCTCTTATGGGCAAATATTGACCTCTTGCTGTAAAGTTGTTTACAAGGAGGTATATCATAAATATACTTTCTTGTATAAACAATACAAGATAGTATGCAAATAGGCCATTAAAGCATTCTTTTTCAATATAAAGGATCACACCAAGGGAAAAACGATGAAAATAATAATCGAAACAGATCCGTCCATAACCGAACCGGAGATCACCATCAAATGCAAAAAGCTTGATGAAAATATCATGAAGCTGCAGCAGTATCTGGAGAAGGATTCGAGCAGACGCAGAGTACTCAATCTGAATAAATCAGGGACCAGCTATTACGTCCCGGTGAAGGATATCTACTATTTCGAGTCTGACGGGCCCCAGGTGTACGCCCACAGCAGGGATAGGATATTCGAAGCCCCCTTTAAGCTCTATGAGCTGGAAGGGATGCTGGGACTGGATTTTATGAGAGTGTCCAAATCATGCATCATCAACCTGAGGCTCATCTATTCTATAAACAGGAATCTCACATCGTCCAGTTCGGTGGAGTTCAAAGCTTCTAACAAGATAGCCTACATATCCAGAAGCTATTACAAGGCAGTAATGGAGAGGCTCAAAGAAATACACACCTCTTAACAGGCAAAAGAACGATCATATTCAGACAAATAAGAAGGAGACCACAAAATGAAAAACAAGAATCTACTAATGGGACTGCTGCTCATAATTGCTGCAGCAGGTCTACTGACCAGAAACCACAGCGGACTGTCCTTTGGCTTATGGGACATAGCAATAAACGTATGCATACTGGTGCTGCTGATCAAGGGCATCATAGACAGGAGCTTTGGCAAAATCATATTTGCACTGGCTTTTTTGGTGATCGTCAATAAGGAGATGCTGGGACTGGCCAAGCTCTCCACTCTTACCATCCTGGGAGCAGCTTTTCTGGCCACAATAGGTTTTAACCTGATCTTCCCCAAGGTAAAAAAATACCCCTCCGCAGGCGCTGGCGAATACGCTCCCATTCTTGTCCACAACTCTGTCAAAGAAGCTGCTGTCTATATTGATAGCACAGAAAGTGATGACAGTGACACAGGAAGCGGCATATTTGATATCAACAATGTATTCAATGAGCACACAAAATATCTTGGAAACAGCTGTCTCAAAAGACTAGATATCTCCAATGTTTTTGGTGCGTTGACCATACATCTGGAGGAAGTTGATCTAAAAGATAACAAGGCCGCGCTGGATGCCAGCAACGTCTTCGGCAAGGTAGACCTCTATGTTCCTGCAAGATACAAGATCAGGCTCGACCCTTGCATGGTATTTGGCTCCATAAATGAATACGGCCAGACTCCCGCTGTCGATTCTCCCATGGAGCTGACAATGGACATCAGCTCCATATTTGGATCAGTGGATATCCACTATGTATAAATAAAGTATGCACTTCTATGTCGTGAATACAGGGATGTATTCCGACATGGTCCACAAACCCCGTCCCCAAGAGACCATATTAAGAAGGGAGATTTCATGGAAAACTATATCCAGGGTAATAAAGAGGCCTGGGAAGAGGCTTTTGATAACAGAGCTGAGTCCTGGGGCGTTGATATAACAGAGCGCATACCGAAGGAAGAGTATCCGTTTTTTGAAAAAGAAATGGCTGATATCCTGCGTGGCATTGACTGTGAAGACAAGACAATCGGACAATTCTGCTGTAATAACGGCCGTGAGCTGTTATCTTTGGTTAAAAGCGGAAGAGCCGCAAAGGGAATAGGCTTTGATATTGCAGAAAATCAGGTGGCTTTTGCCAATGAAAAAGCAAAAGAATTAAAACTTCCCTGTAGCTTTGAAGCCATAAACATTTACGATATTGATGATCGCTATGATGATCAGTTTGACATTGTGATCATTACAATTGGAGCACTGTGCTGGTTTGAAGATCTAAACCGCTTCTTTGAGATAGTTGCAAAGACTATGAAGCCGGGAGCGCTTATCTTTCTGAACGAGCAGCACCCCTGTACCAACATGCTTGCCTCGGAATCTGATCCGGAATTTGACCCGGAGCATAGAAAGGAATGCCTTTTTTCATACTTTGATCATAAATGGATAGGAAATGAAGGCATGTATTACATTACACAGAAAAGCTATCATTCCAAGACCTTTACCGACTTTACCCATTCCATGTCTGAGATCATATCCGGAATGTGTAATAACGAAATTGTCATCACTGGCCTTCAAGAGTTTGATTATGATATTGGCGGCGGTTTTACCGCACTGGATCATACCAATTTTCCTCTGTCTATGATCATAGAGGGCAAGAAGCTTGGATAATAATATTAGAAAAATTTAAATATATTTTGCGGTTTTACAGCATCAAACGGTTAAACTACTAAACTGCCGGTATGTCAAAGAAAAGAGGGAGCCTGTTTATATGATCCGGGATCATATCATACGGGCTTCCTTTTATTATGTGCAGCTATTATAATACTCTGGATGGATACAAGATAATTAAGGGGGATAGATATGATCCGTAACAGACTATTGGCAGTATTGCTGGCAGGTGCGATACTGGCAAGCACAGAATGGGGAAATGGAAATGTTTCTTATGCTGCTGATTTAGAAAGTGCAATTATAGAAGCTGATGAAAACAGCGGTCTCAATATAGATGAAAGCACTGTTGTAGGCGAAGCCGACATAGAAGATGCATCATTAGAAACACCATTGGAAGCAGATGATAGCTCTTCTGAAGCTGTTTTTGAAAGTCAGGAAATAGCAGATGATCTGGGAGAGAATGCCCAAAAACCGGAACTGCTATCAGAAAATGGTACAGATACTATCGTATCTAGTGGAAAATGTGGCGATAAGGTGACTTGGACTCTGTCGCAAAATGGAGATGAGTACACACTTCGCATTTCCGGAAGCGGTCAGATGTATAATTATAGTTCTACTACTATGCCCTGGTATAACCAAAGAGATGATATTACTTCTGCGTTCATTGGCGAAGGCGTGACAAGCATCGGCAATAATGCTTTATACCTGTGCAAGAGTCTAAGCAGCGTAGAGATAGCTAATTCTGTTACCAGCATTGGCGAGTATGCCATTGCTTCTTGCTATAACCTAGAGAGTATAGAACTACCTAATTCCCTCACAAGCATAGGGGATCGTGCTTTTTCGATGTGCCATGGGCTTACAAGTATTGACATTCCGGATTCTGTGATGAGTATTGGGGATTATGCGTTTGATGATTGCTGTTTTCTAACGAGCATCAAGCTTCCCAAGTCTGTGACGAGCATTGGTATCAATCCTTTTAAAGAATGTTCATCAGTTAACACTATAGTGGTTGATAAAGATAATCCATCTTTTGACAGCAGAAACAATTGTAATGCGATAATAGATTCAACTACAGATCAGTTAGTGACGGGATGTAAGAATACTATAATTCCGGATTCTGTGATAAGCATTGGGAAATTTGCGTTTGACGGTTGCAGTTGTCTGCAGGCTATTAGTATCCCCAGTTCTGTGACAAGCATTGAGAATAATGCTTTTAGGAGTTGCACTGGCTTGGAAAGTATTGATATCCCGGATTCTGTGACCAGCATTAAGCGTGGAGCGTTTGGGGATTGCAATAATTTGACGAGTATCAGCATCCCAAATTCCGTGACTAGTATTGAATATGCCGTTTTTTTTGGATGTAAAATAACAAATATTGATATTCCTAATTCTGTGACAAGTGTTGGTGAGCAATCATTTTGTAATTGTCGTAAACTTAAGAGTATTAATCTTCCTAAATCTGTGACATACATTGGGGATAGCGCGTTTGGTGGTATATCCGAGGCTGCAGAAGTTTTCTACGAAGGAGATGCCAAAGAATATACGGTAATCACTGTTGAAGATGGAAATGACATATTTAAGAAAGCCAAAGTTTACTACAATGCATATAACCCAGGCGGTGAAGATAGTTCTACAGAATTTAGTATAGATGCATCAGCAGGAAAAGGCGGAAATATCAGCCCTTCTGGAATTGTAAATGTCAGCAAGGGAGAAAACAAGACCTTCACCTTCACTCCGGATCCCGGCTATATTGTATGGTCATACACTGTAGACGGCGAGGTATTTTTAGGAGATGCCAGGGAATATACATTTGAAAATGTAACCGGGGATCACACTATATATGTATCTTTTATCTTGTCTTCAAGCCAAAATAGCTATGATATAGAAAAACTTGACTATAGCGGAACGACATTTAAATTCCCACTTTCAGCTTCTGAAAGCAGCGTAGAAGTGGGAACCTATCCTATTGATGCGGATCTTGGAGACTTTTTTAAACCCAGCAGCACTGTTCAGAATAGTCTGATCAGAACGTCCCTGCGTGTAGCGATGGCTGCAATGGATCCTGATACCTATACTGGTACTGATTTTCGGGCTTCTTTTATCAAGGACCTTATGAAGAAGCTGGACTTCCAATTTGAGGAAGAAGATATTCAGTATGTGAATCCCGATGGGGATACTATAGGAACTGCTATTGGCAGCAGGCAGATCAAAAAAGGTGATGAAGAATACACACTGGTAATGGTGGCTGTCCGCGGAGGCGGTTATAAGAATGAGTGGGCCGGAAACTGCAATGTAGGGGATGGAGCAAGTGGTGTGCAGACAGGGCATCACAATGGTTTTAATATTGCATCTGAGGAAGTGATAAAAAGGCTGAAAAGTCATCTTCAGGAATATGATGACAAGTCCAAAGTGAAGGTCTGGATTTGCGGCTACAGCAGGGCCGCTGCAGTTTCTAACCTTACTGCGATGAAGCTTGATGATGGGGCAATTGAAGGTATAACAGCTGATAACGTTTATGCCTTTTGTTTTGAATGTCCCAAAAACAGTATGGGAGCCAGTGTATGGTCCAAAGACAGGCTGGCAAAGTATAAGAATATTGTCAATATTATAAATCTGGTAGATCTGGTACCCCTTGTTGCACCTAATAATGCTAGTGGCTGGAAATATGGCAGATTTGGCACAAGCTATTATATTGATGATGGAAATATCCGTAAAAGCACTTTCAAAAAGAACTATAAAAAAATGCGAGATGCCTATAGGGATATACTGGGAGAAAAGGGATCTGAAGAAAGGCTACGGGAGCAGCTTTGCTGCTACGAAAAAGGCCAAAATACCTTTGTTAATTATGCTAACAAGAGATTGCTGGATGATCTCATCCAAAGGATCCCAAGTGATATTAATTATGTGAAGCAATGTCAGAATAAAATATATGACCTTATCAAAACAAAATCTCTCAGTAAGGTTTTAAATATTTGGGATTTGATTGAGATCACTTCAGGTGTAGTCGCCATGGGCAGAAGCTTAATGGAGGACGTTGTTGTTGCTGCATATGTTGCACCTGATCATTATCCTGAGCTTACCCTTGCCTGGGTTGATAGTCTTGAATTATCTGATTACATTGCTGCTTCTGAGCTGGGTAAGTCAGAAACGCTTGTGATCAACTGTCCCGTTGATGTTACAGTCCGTGATAGCAGGGATAATATAGTGGGCCGTATAGTAGCGGATAACCCTGTAGATATTGAAGATGGTATTGGGACTTTTGTGGATGATGATGGACAAAAGGTGGTCATCCTCCCTTCTGATGATAACTATAGGGTAGAAGCCAGAGCTTATGATGATGGTGATGTTACAATTACAAGCATGAGGTATTCAGGAGAAAATATCTCTGCTGAAGAGCTTACGAGTTACCTTCAGATAGATGTTAGGAAAGGTGAGACTGTTAACATAATAGCCGATGGTGAAGATACAATTGTGGAAGACCCGGCCGGAAATACCCTTGTTCCTGACATAGACCAGAGCGGAGAAAATCTTGTATCTCTAAGTGTTGAGACATCTTCTAATGGCCCCGGTAGCGTGGAAGGCGGCGGTCAGTATTATGCCGGAGAATTCTGTCAGGTGACAGCTGTGCCTGAAGAGGACAGCTATTTTACAGGCTGGTATATTGATGACAAGCTATTGTCAACTGACCTTGTATATCGTTTTCCTGTGCTTGATGACACCTGTATAAAGGGCGTATTTAGTGAGTTTCCGGAAGGGTCATTCAGCGTTCTTTTTGATAGATTGTCTTCGGATCCATATGATGGCCTATGCTATAACCCTGTGACAGAGCATTACGAAACTGTCTATAATGGATATGCACAAAAGCCTCCCATCAAGGTAGTTGGCTCCGGAGGCTTCCTTACTGAGGGCGTCGACTATACAGTTAAATACAGCAATAATACAAACTATAACTCCAAGGGCAGAGCAGCCGCCATAACCGTGACCGGAAAAGGTAATTTCTCCGGAAAGAAGCTTTTGAAATTCTATATTTTGCAGGCTGATCTTGCAGTGCTAAGGGATAAGGGCAATCTGTCAGTCCCTGAGCAGCTCAGGGTGCAGGCAGGCAAAAAATTAAGCCCTGTAATAGAATACGGCGATTACAAGCTAAAGAAATCAGATATGCTGCTTAGTAATAAGGCGGCTATCAGGGAAGATACCAAGGTTAGCATCAGCGGCAAAGGCAATTTTACCGGAAGGCTTGAGGACATCAGCGTCAAGGTGATAAAGGCTGCGGATCTTAAAAAACTTTCTATCAAGGTGACGCTAAAGGCAGGCACACATATCTATAACGGAGAAGATCAAGTGCTGACATATGCCGGTCCGGATACACCCGGAGAGCTGACTGTAACAGCCGGCTCGTCTAAGACTCCGCTGATAAAAGACATAGATTATGCAGTGACCTATAAGTCTAATAAGTCAGCGGGCATGGCTACTGTTCGCGTTAAAGCACTTGGAGATTATATTGGTGATGTTACAAAGACCTTTAAGATCCGTCCTGATAAGACCAGTGTGATCACAGCTGAACTAACAGAGCCTGATGCAGATATACTGTATAGCAAGAGCGGGGCCAGGCCTGCCGTTACAGTAACCCTGACAAAGTCTGATGACAGCAAGGAAGTACTCAGACCAAATGAGGATTATAAGCTTTCTTATAGCAATAACAAGAACGTGGGCAAGGGCAGGTTTACCGTGACCTTTATAGGTAATTACAAGGGACATGCTGCGATCAGGAATAAGCCCTTTACCATTAAGCCTGCAGCGTTTGACGGGGCCAGGGCAGTATCAGCTGATCTGGTATACTCAGGGCCGGGCAAATATCTGTCTGCGCCTATGGTATCAATAGGCGGAGTACTGCTTACGGCAGGGAATTACACCGTAAAATACTATGACGGAGAGAAGGAGCTGACTTCTAAGACCAGGCTCACCCTTGATGCTGATACTAAGGCCAAAGAGATAAGTGTGAAGATCATAGGCAAAGGCAAATACCAGGCTCAGGAGATAAGCACAAGCTATCATGTGATAAAGGCTGATGGGAATGTCTATAACCTGTCAAAAGCAAAGATCGTTGCCCAAAATAAGAGTGCCAAGGGCAAGGATATAGCAGTTGGCAAGCAGGAATACACAGGTAAGGCCGTAAGGCCCCGGATACGTGTGCTGATAAAGAAGGGCAAAGTCTGGACAGAGGTTCCTTCTGATCTGTACACAGTCAGCTACGTAAACAACGTGAACAGGGGAAAGGCTTCCATCATCATCACCGGTGACGGAACGGGCGCAGCCGGTAGTAAGAAAGCCAGCTTCACCATAGGGACCAGGAATATTGGACTTTTCAGCTGGCTGTTTGGTCACCGGCAGTAAATGATATGATAAGAGATTCTGGCCATATGTCGATGTATGCGGTGAATACTTCGGTTCCAAAATCATTGGTCAGATATCTGGTGCAGTACTATGCAGATACCACTGATGATAATGATCTGAGAGCTGCCTTCCTTACGGACCGAAAGTCGGATCAGTGGCCGTTTCGCCCAGAGGCGATCTTAGGATGCCATCTGATGCCTGTGTAAATATATGGATGGATGAACTTGTTGACACTCCCACAAGCTAAAGCTTGATGGGATTCTTGCTTCAACCACCACGGTTATTGTCACACTCTCCGTAGAGAGTAGTTTTCCCTATGATAAGAATATTATTCATTTGCCACGGCAACGTACCGACTTGAGCGCTAAAACCCCATGATTAAAGCATTTTCTGAATTCTTTATCATCCGATTTGCACCTCATTTGCACCTTTATAGTAACAGTTAAAATCGGCTCCGATATGGCTAAAAAACGATCTCTGATGCCAAAAACCTGGCAAAATAGATATTCTGCTTCCAAAATATTCAAGTATAATGGATAATTAGTTGAAAGAAAATATTGGCAAAACGGATAAAAATGCGTATAATAATCTTGGCAGAACGGATATTTTTGATTTATATTTGCCAGGAGGTGCATAATGGCAGTGTTTAAAAGAAAACTATATGGCAAGTTGCTTGAATGGAAGACCAAGTATGCCGGACGGTATGCGATACTTGTAGAAGGTGCCAGACGTGTGGGAAAAAGTACTCTGGTAGAGGAATTTGCAAAAAATGAATACAAATCCTACATATTGATAGACTTTTCAGAAGCATCGAAGAATATCAAGGACTGCTTTGACGATATAGCGGATCTGGACAGATTTTTTCTTAGGCTTCAGACAATTACAGGCGTACAGCTTATAAATAGAGATTCAGTTATTATTTTTGATGAGGTTCAGCTATACCCTAGGGCAAGGCAGGCTATTAAGTATATGGTAGCTGATGGAAGATATGATTACATAGAGACTGGATCTCTGATATCAATTAAGAAAAACGTAAAGGATATTCTGATTCCTTCAGAAGAGATGAAACTCAAATTGTATCCGCTGGATTATGAAGAGTTTCTGTGGGCAACTGGGAATGAAACATATAGATTGTTAAAAGATTTCTATGACAAAAAGACAGCGATAGGTAATTCTGTAAACAGAAAACTGATGCGTGACTTCAGAATGTATATGGCAGTGGGTGGAATGCCCCAAGCTGTACAGGCTTATCTTGAAAAAAAGAGTTTTAGAGAGATAGATGAAGTTAAGCGAAACATCATTCGTCTTTATGAGGATGACTTTAGGAAAATAGATGCCTCAGGTCTTTCTTCGAGAATATATAAGGATGTGCCTTCACAGTTGTCGCAGAATAAAAAGCGTTATGTGATTTCGAGTGCAACAGGTAAAAAGACTCAGAAGAGGGATTTGGAGAGATTGTATGATGTGATCGATTCTCAGACAGTACTAGTATCATACAATATAACAAAGCCTGATATAAGTTTATCCAGCACAAAGGACTTGGACAGTTATAAACTCTATATTGCAGATACAGGCCTATTTGTAACACTTATGTTTATTGACAGACCTGTAGCAGAGAATATACTGTATGAAAAACTACTATCGGATAAGTTGCCTGCTAACCTGGGTTATCTGTATGAAAATGTGGCTGCTCAGATGATTGCGGCTTCCGGTAGAGAACTGTGCTATCACACATGGCTAAAGGATGGAAGTACGCATTATTATGAAATGGATTTTTTGATAGGGCAGAAACAAAAAGTAGTTCCAATCGAGATAAAATCATCAGCAACCACTTCACATAAGTCTATTGATGTTTTTTGCGAAAAATATTCTAAAATAACTTCCAGGCCTTATATCTTTTCGCAGAAAGATATTTCTAATGACGGACAGACTTTATTCATGCCAATTTATATGTTGCCTTTTTTATTGGAAGAATAAAGGAATAAATCTAAAAAAGATACTGATGTTTTAACGGATTTTTCTGAATATAGGGACAAGGCATCGGATAGATTAAAACTAATCAGTAAAATGGTACAGGAAAGAGTGCATGAGATTCTGAACTGAAAGGAGGCATAGGGCTTGACCGCTCGAAAGCCTGCGGCTTTTTCGCTGTGTGGCTGTCGCCAATGAATAAGCGAGTTGTACGGAAAAGAGATTTACACCTTTTGAAGGTGGACTACCCGATGATGATATGAAAGCATTCTGCAGAAGCAGGGTGCTTTTATTAACATCTATTGATTGAGGAAACATTGCAAATATCGTAATGTTTCATAATGTTGCGGTTGGAAAGGAATATAGTACACGCAAGTTATGGAATCGCAAGAGGACCTTTATTCTATGGAGCTGCAGGGTAAAGATCTTGAAGATCTGACAGTTTTCCAGAAAATTGGCAGAGAAAACGGTTGTGAATCCAAATGGCAGTTTTGATGTCAGAGCTTGACTAAAAGTTATTTTTTGCCGATATACAAATAGAAAACCATAACTATGCATGATACATGATAGTGTCAGATTTATCGCAGGTGGAGGTGCTCTATGAGGATACAACAGAACACGGATGTTCAAATAAATCCTTTTCAAAATCAGGATAATGTCAGGACTGCCGCAGGTGCGGGAAAAACCGCTCATAAGAGTGGTAATCTGTCCTCAGTATCCGGTGCTAATCTCAAGGGTGAAAGTCTTGTTCAGCAGAGACAGGGCCTTGCAAGAAAGCAGGCACTTAAGGTTGTGTCAGATGCTTTTGGCGGCGAGAAGAAGCTGGATGCTCAGATGCAGGGCATTAAAGATGAGATAAAGCGTCTTCAGGATGTGATAAACGAAAAGACTGCTGATTCGATGGCGAATGACGCCAGGTTAAAAGAGTTACAGGAACAATATGGAATTGATCCTGACGGTGAGGAGAGCAAGGAACTTTCAAAGCTTGCATTCAAAGCAAATCATTCCAAAGAAGGACTCTCGGATGAGGAAAAGAGTCAGATGTCCGAGTACCAGCAGCAGGCTTTATACTATGTTGCGAAGAATCAGCAGAATTCACTTGATATAGATAGGGCAAAAGCTCAGCAGATGGGAAATGTTCAGGGCTATGCAGATATGAAAAGAGAACGAGCTAAGTCACAGGATATGCTGAAAGCTCAGGATGAAGCTGAAGAAATAATGGAAGCCGCGGGCGAAGAGGCTATAGCTCTTTTGACACAGGAAGCAGTCGACCATGTTGATGAAGAGCAGAAGGAACGTGAGGAAGAAGCCAAGGAAGCTGCCGAAAAGAAGAAAGAAGAGAAGAAGGAAGAAGCAAAGAAGCTCGAAAAAGAAGCTATGCAGCAGGAAATGCTAGAGAATATCAAGGAACACGCTGCAGAGAGTAATAGGACCAGTGCTGATACTAAGCGGGCCATTGCCAGAAGAGAACGTGCAGAAGCTGACAGTATGGGAGCAGAGGAAGCCCAGAGAACTATTATTTCTGAAGGTGCATCCATGGAGGATACGCAGAATGCTGTTAATTCCGAAATCACAAATATCCTCAATAAGCTTAGTCTTCTTTCAAATGATGTTAAAGGTAGTACCGTAGATAGCCAGATATAAATGTCCATTCATTACAATAATCCGTCCATTCATGACATGAATATATAAAGAGTATTATTCATGATGATATTATAAATACATAGTTTAAGGGAAAATGCTTACATGGATGTCCGTGCTAAGCATTTTTGCGTTATTTAAGCATACCGATGAGCTAAAGAGAATTGAGGCAAGCGCAAATGGATAAATATCGTTTTGCAGTATGCGATGATGAGGAAGTTGTCAGGAATCTGCTTTCCGCTTGGCTTTCAAAAAGTCAATACAAGTCAGAAATAAAAGAATACTCTTCCGGTGAAGAGCTACTTAATGATATTGATGCCGGAGTAAATCCGGATATCCTATTTCTGGACATTGCAATGGGAGGGGCTGATGGCATTGACACTGCCAGAGAACTTGGGAAGAGAGTAGAAAATAATGGCAGAAGTATGCGCGCTTCCAGACCACTGATTATATATGTTACCGGGATTCCGGACAGAATGGGAGATGCTTTCGGT
This sequence comes from Butyrivibrio sp. MC2013, assembly GCF_000424585.1. Classification (GTDB taxonomy): domain Bacteria; phylum Bacillota; class Clostridia; order Lachnospirales; family Lachnospiraceae; genus Butyrivibrio. Next base: position 134,204 of record NZ_AUKE01000010.1, on the reverse strand, counting down.
GTTAATGCATATGACTATCTGCTGAAACCCGTTTCGCAGCCTGTATTTGATGGAGTACTTAGGAGAGCGGTTGAAGAACTGTTAAGGTACGGACTGAAGATGGCAGAGAGATCAAGGTTGATGTTGATGTAAGCATGGCAAGGAAGAAAGAACGTGATACTTTTATTGCAATGTCATCACCACTGGATAACCTTTTTGATCCACTTATTATCAATACCACTGCACAGACATCAGGGCTTAGTGATAAGAAATTCAAGTTTGATCTGGATGCAGATGGCAAGCAGGATGAGATCTCCATGACCAAGGCTGGGAGCGGATTCTTGGCTCTTGATAAGAACGATGATGGAAAAATAAATGACGGCACTGAACTGTTTGGAGTAAAGAGCGGTGACGGCTTTAGGGACCTGGCAGAGTACGATACTGACGGCAACGGTTGGATTGATGAAAATGATGAGGTTTTTGAAAAACTCAAAGTATGGAGCAAAACAGATGATGGAAAAGATGAGATGAAGAGCCTCAAAGAATCCGGAGTTGGTGCCATTTTCCTGGGAGCAGAAAATACTGAGTTTACTCTTGAGGGTGAGGATGGTGTCCTTGATGGAAAGGTACGAAAAACGGGTATTTTCCTGAAAGAAGACGGTACAGCCGGAACTATCCAACACGTGGACCTCGCGATTAAAGGCCGTGAATCAGAACTTATGAGTGCTGCTGAAAAGCTGGATGAAGTCCTTGAGAAAATGCGCAGTGAGAGCTCTCAAAGGAGCAGACGAAATAACAACAATGATAATGCAAGACGCCGGGCTCAGAGAGCAGCGAGACAGAAGAAACAGCTTGAGGATTATCAGAAAAAGCAGAATCTTAATAAACAGCTGACAGAAAAGGCTATCGAGCATAGAAAAATGTTGTATGGCACTTAAGGAGCAAAATCCTTGTTTTATGAAGGAGGGTGAAAGTAAAGAGCAAAGCGCCGCAACTGATAATCAATTGACCACTTGGCCCTTTCCGGAGCGTGGAGCGGTTCTGACTGACAGATGAACCGCAGAAAGGAACGCTTATGTCAAATACAATAACAAACGGAAACTATTATTACTCACAGAGTGCCCACTATTATTCGAATCAGACTTTCGGGAACAATGATTTCCAGAGTGCTGTCATCAAAAAAGATGAAGATTCTTCTGAAGTAGTAGATGCCCTGGCAAAAGAAGAGCCTGCAAAGAAAGGATATACACGAGTTATAACAGCAAATGTGTGGAACTCAGGAATGACATCAACGCAACTTGCTGATGGCAAAACAGCCTATTCTTATCAAGGCGTGATGCAGAAGTTTGAGATAAGGATTGATGTGATGGGAGACAGCAGGAAATATACTGCAACCGGAACAGATGAAAACGGCAATGAGTTCTCAAAAGAGATCGATCCTTATAAAGTGAATCCGACAGATTCGGATTTTACAGAATTTGCCGCATTGTGCTCGTATATCCGTGACACTGAGGGTATTGCAGATGAAGCTATGCAGGCAGTAGATGGAGTAGCCCCTTATGATATCTTTGAGAAAAAGAATTATCTGTCAGAGCTGAATGGCTCCATAAACAACTTTCAGATGATGGGAGTAAGTACACTTGGAGCAGAGCAGCTTCTTTCTCACATAAACAGGCTGATGGAAGTTATGATGACATAAAGAACAGACAGGTGAAACGTTTGATTCATCAGTTCTTCTGAAAATGCTGGAAGAGAACGCAAATCTCTTTGCTTCTCATGGTGGTGATAAGGACCTCGGAGATCTTACTGATGAAGAGTGGGAAAAACTTCTTGGTGATACTGATAAAGCAATAGATGAATTTATGTCTAAGGGAGAATTATTTATTTGACGTTTAAGAGGGTAAATAATAAGAAAATGAAGAATTATATCCCTTTAATGACTAGGTAAATAGTTTTTGTTGTGGTTCACAAATTAAATAGAATAATCTTACATAGAGCAGTTGGAAGAGTATCTGAATCAGCAATTAACGATTAAGAATCCAATATGTTATAAGTTTTCTGCAAGTTATACAGATTCTAAGAATGAAAAGCTTGTTCAACTTGCGGATTTTGTTGCAAACACCTTTTACAGAAACATTGAAAAGAAAGACAGAGATAGTGCAGATTCTGTGAAGATGTGGATGAACAGTCTTTGGGGGGATGTTCTTTTGTTGTATAGGGGTTTTTTACATAGGCCAGCAAAGGCCGGAAACGTCCGGTACTTACTGGTCTAATTTTATGCCCAAAATCAGGTGCACGTGAAGGAGAGGCATAACGAAACTATCAATATTTTTTATCAGAGAAAGGAGAGTAGTCCGAAAACTGCGGTTTTTGGATGAAGGAAGTTAGATGAAGAACAGGATATGGATGAAGGAAAGAACATGAAGGTAGAGTATGAGCTGCAGGTTTCGGGCGTGGGTTATCCGATAGAGTATATTCTCTTTAATTCTCCATCTGGAGCAGCTGCATTTGTTTGCGGGTCTAGTGCAAATGGGAATATTGAGTGGAAAACAGCGGATGGTATTACATTAAAGGAGCTAGATGCTAACACAGGAAAATAAACAAAGATGACTTATCTATGCTGCTTCAAGGTGTTGACAAAATGATTATTAATGATATCATAATGATATCAAAACAATTCACAACACTTTATGACATCATGCAAATGCCGCAATAGTGCGGCTGGTCAGACAGAAAATGGAGGAACAGTCATGAACGAAAACATCAAAGAAAAGGTTATTAGTGGCCACAAGAACGGGATTGTAATGATGATCCTGACAATAGCGCTTTATTTACTGGCATTCATAGGAGTATTATCTGGTGGTGCTGGCATCGATCAAGACAAGGATGGAAGTGCAATACTCTTTATTGCATCTATTCTGTATCTTGCCTTTGGCTGGATCTTATTCCTTGGCCTTAAGGTCCTTAAGCCTGGTGAAGCTCTTGTTCTTACACTTTTTGGAAAGTATGTAGGAACCCTTAAGGGTGATGGATTCTTTTTTGTAAATCCGTTCTGCACAGCCTTCAACCCTGCAGCAGACACCAAGCTTGGACAGAGCGGAGATATCTCCGATAACAAGAAGAGTGGACTTTCTGGTATCGTTGTAAGTGGTGGCCAGATCGGAACAACAGGCGAACTTAAGAATGGCGGAAGCAGGAAGATTTCCTTAAAGGTTATGACCCTTAGCAATTCCAAGCAGAAGGTCAACGATATCCTTGGTAATCCAGTAGAGATTGCAGTAGCTGTTATGTGGAAGGTTACAGACACAGCCAAGGCTGTATTTGCAGTAGATAACTACAAAGAGTATCTTTCACTTCAGTGCGATTCTGCAGTACGTAACGTAGTTAAGCTTTATCCTTACGACATCACAGAGAATGTAGATACAACCGGTGATGGACAGGCAGATGATGGCAGCCTTCGTGGTTCTACAGAGGTCGTTGCTAACAGGATCAAGAAAGAGATTCAGTCCAAGGTTGAGGGCGCTGGTATCGAGATCGTGGATGCAAGGATCACATATCTTGCTTATGCTCCTGAAATCGCTGCAGCAATGCTTCAGAGGCAGCAGGCTTCAGCAGTAGTAGACGCAAGAAAGCTCATTGTTGACGGAGCTGTTGGAATGGTTGAGATGGCACTTGAGAGACTTAATGAAAAAGATATCGTGAACCTGGATGAGGAGCGCAAGGCAGCGATGGTTTCAAACCTCCTCGTAGTTCTGTGTGGCAATCACGATGCACAGCCAATAGTTAACTCAGGAAGCCTCTACTGATATGGCAGAAAAAAAGCAGGTTCCGCTGCGACTAAATGCGAAGTTGTACGATGCGATTGCTGCCTGGGCTGAGGATGACTTCCGATCAATTAACGGACAGATAGAATATCTTTTAACTGAATGTGTCAAACAGCGCAAGAAGGACGGCAAATACGTGTCCCAGAACCTGGACGAGCCGCCTGAGCTTGACATCAAATGATAAACAAAAAGCAGCATAGATGACTTATCTATGCTGCTTTTTAGATTAAATTTTCGGAATATCTCATAATCCCAACCACGCCTTACTACTTTTTGACTACTTTTCATGTCCATGATTTTCCCAGATATTCGTAGTTATTACACAAACTGTGATATTATAGTTCTGTCACCGTGATATGTGAACACAATTTTTATCCCGCAACGGTGCACATTACAGGGAATAACTCAGAATTTTAAGGAGTCAAAATAAATGATAAGAATTTTATTCGTCTGCCACGGCAACATATGCAGATCCCCCATGGGAGAGTATCTCCTCAGGGATATTGCAGCAAGAAAAGGATGGACTGAGAAGGATATCTATATTGAATCCGCAGCCACATCAACAGAAGAAATTGGAAACGGAGTATATCCTCCGGTCAAAAAGCTACTCGAAGAGAGAGGGATCAATTGCAGTAAAAAGAGAGCAAGGCGCCTTAGGAGTGATGAGTACTGGAATTGGGACTATATTCTCTGCTTTGATGCTGAGAATGTATCCGAGATTGGTCGCATTTGCGGGCAGGATCTGGGCCACAAGGTCCACCTCCTTGGAAGCTATGCAGGCCAGCAGGGAGACATTGCAGACCCTTGGTATACAAGGGATTTTAAGCTTTGTATGGAGCAGACAGAAAACGGCTGCAAGGCCTTTTTGGAACTCTTAACCAGATATAGAGATTAAAAAATATCAACCAAAGTGATTAAATCTATCACTACACTATTTCTTTTTGGATGTTATCATAATTATTATCAATAAATCCGTTATATATTTAAACATGTATAGCGGATTTTGGTATGGAACGGACCAAATAATTTATAGGGTTCCAATATGGCAAAAAAATTAGGGCATCTATAAGGCAAAAGGAGTAGTTGTGATGGAGAATTATCAGAAGTACGAGAGACAGTATTTTATGCCCCCGGTCTGCAGCTATGACTGGGTTAAGAAGGATTATATAGATCATCCGCCCATCTGGTGCAGTGTTGATCTTCGAGATGGCAATCAGGCTTTGATCGAGCCTATGAGTCTGGAAGAGAAGCTGGAGTTCTTTACCATGCTTGTCAAGCTTGGCTTTAAGGAGATTGAGATCGGTTTCCCTGCAGCATCAGAGACTGAGTTTGAATTTGCACGTACACTTATTGATAAGCACATGATCCCTGATGACGTTACCGTCCAGGTACTGACCCAGGCCAGAGAGCATATCATTAAGAGGACCTTTGAGGCTGTAAAGGGAGCTCCCAGGGCTATTGTACATCTTTATAACTCAACATCAGTAGCTCAGAGAGAGCAGGTATTTGGCAAGGACAAGGCTGAGATCAAGAAGATTGCCGTAGAAGGTGCCAAGCTCCTTGATAAGCTTGCCAAGGAGACCAGCGGCAACTTTGCATTTGAATATTCTCCAGAGAGCTTCCCGGGCACAGAAGTGGATTATGCAGTGGAAGTCTGCAACGCAGTTCTGGATGTTTGGAAGCCTACTCAGGATCACAAGGTCATCATCAATATACCTACCACTGTTGAGATTGCCATGCCTCACGTATTCGCTACTCAGGTTGAGTATATCAGCAGGAGCCTCAAATATCGTGATGCCGTTACATTATCTCTTCATCCTCACAATGACAGAGGAACCGGCGTCAGCGATGCTGAGCTGGGCCTCCTGGCAGGTGCTGACAGAATAGAGGGTACACTCTTTGGAAACGGTGAGCGTACAGGTAACGTAGATATCGTGACTCTGGCTGTCAATATGTTCTCCCATGGCGTAGATCCCAAGCTTGACTTCTCTCATATCCAGGAAGTGGGTGAGACCTATGAGCGTCTGACCAGGATGCAGATCTATGAGAGACAGCCTTATGCCGGCGCGTTGGTATTTACAGCTTTCTCCGGTTCTCATCAGGATGCCATTGCCAAGGGCTTTAGCTGGAGAAATGAGGGCAAGGACAACGGCATGTGGACAGTTCCCTATCTTCCTGTGGATCCCAAGGATCTGGGCAGAGAATATGATGGTGACGTTATCCGTATCAACTCCCAGTCCGGCAAGGGCGGCGTAAGCTTCATCCTCAAGAGCAAATACGGCCTGACCATCCCCAAAGAGATGCAGGCGGACGTATCCTATACTATGAAGGATATTTCCGATAGAGAGCATGCTGAGCTGACTCCCGATCGTATCCGTGATGAGTTTGTGGCTAAGTATGTAAATAACCACTCTGTATTCCAGGTAAATGAGTGTCATTTCCGCCAGGGAGATGGCATCCTTACAGAACTGACCATTCTTCAGGGAGGCAAAGAGCATGTGATCGAAGCATCCGGTAATGGCCGTTTGGATGCTGTCAGCAACGCATTAAAGAGCTTCTTTGACGTGACCTATGAGCTTTCCAGCTATGAAGAGCACGCTCTTACCAGAGGTTCCTCTTCCAGGGCTATCACTTATGTAGGCATTACCAAGGATGGCAAGACATATTGGGGCGTAGGCAATGATGAAGATATCATCAGATCCTCTGTTAATGCTCTCTGTGTAGCTGTTAACCAGCTGGAGCAGGTACAGAACCTGCTGGATGGCAGCGATGATAGGATCAATGCCATACTGACCTATATCCAGGACAATTACCTGAGCGTGACCCTGGATGACCTCTCCAGACAGTTTTACCTTTCCAAGCCTTACCTGTCCAAGTATATCAAGGATAAGTCAGGCAAGACCTTTGGTGAAAATGTAAAGCAGGTACGTCTTAAAAAGGCATCATCTCTTTTAAGAAACGGCAATATGAAGGTAGAAAAGGTTGCAGAAGCTTCAGGTTATCAGAACGTTGAGCACTTCAACCGCCTCTTCAAGAAGAAATACGGCATGACACCTGTTCAGTACAGGACCAGCGCCAGGACCTGATCTTGGATGATATTGATCATCAAAAGAGAATAGCGGAAAGATATAAGATCTACATAAAGTAACGACCGAAATAGATGTTTGCTCTCTTTTCTGACAAACTGAAACGGCCCCCAAAAAGTTAGACCTAAAAATCTGACTTTTGGAGGTCGTTTTTTTACGAAAAATATATAGTTATGCATTAAAAAGAAGGATGCGGAAGAATATAGTAAAAAGCCATTTGAAGTATTGCGAACGCGGAGTAACTGTTCACTCGCCTACAATGATCAAAATGGCGCTGCTACAGAAGATTATTTTCCGCAGCGAACATTCACTTCAAATGGTAGTTTTTGCTTATTCTTAGGTCACAGCCTTTAAACGCCCACGAGAAAGTTGTCTGAACCTGTCAAAGTGGAACCATAGTTCCATTTTGACAGGTGAGTTTCTTTCGAGTGCGGCGTATTAAAAAAGGCTGTGATGAAGAATTTAGCAAAACACCATTTGGAGTGCGTGAACTAGGAAAATAACTTCTGCAGCAGCGCCATATGAACACCTTCAGCGAGTGAACAGTTACAACGCGGAAAATATCATTCACAGCTGCATATATATGACATTGCTTGCCGGTGGGCACTGGTGTTATCATTTATATGGGGTTTACACAGGTGGTTTACTGTGATAACATAATCTGCTGCCGTAAAGGTCAGCATTTGAACAAACGCTCTAAAAATCAGTGATAGAGCGGGATTTGGACAGGAGAGTATTCTTATGGTAAAGAGTTATGATGCAATAATAGTTGGCGCAGGCCCCGGAGGTATCTTCGCTGCCTATGAATTTAAAGAAAAATGCCCTGATATGAAGATTCTGGTCATTGAAAAGGGCAGAAGCATAGAGAAGAGACAGTGCCCTAAGAGGATCACAGGAGTATGTGCTCATTGCCAGCCCTGCTCCATTACCACAGGTTTTGCCGGTGCGGGAGCTTTTTCAGACGGCAAGCTGTCATTGTCACCTGACGTAGGCGGCAATCTTCCTGAGATCCTGGGCTATGATGCGGCCACAAAGCTTATTCATGAGTCTGATGAGATCTATCTGAAGTTTGGCGCTGACAAGAGTGTATATGGTGTGGACAAGGAAAAGGAGATCCGTGAGATCCGCCGCAAGGCTATAGGAGCTGACCTCAAGCTGGTGGAGTGCCCTATCAGACATCTGGGAACCGAGGAAGGCTACAAGATCTATTCCAAACTCCAAAAGCACCTTGAGGCTTCAGGAGTTGAGCTTATGTTCAATTCACCTGTAGCTCAGATCCACATCTCTGATGGCAAGGTAACAGGAGTGACCACAGAGAAGGGCGATACCTTTAATTCCGACAGGGTGATCATAGCAGTTGGACGTGACGGCGCTGACTGGTTCAAGGATGTATGTATAGATCTTGGCATTGAGACCAAGCCCGGTACAGTAGATGTGGGTGTCCGTGTAGAAGTCAGGGATGAAGTGATGCAGTTCCTCAATGAGAATCTCTATGAGGCCAAGCTGATCTATCATACTCCTACATTTGATGATAAGGTACGTACCTTCTGTACCAATCCTTCAGGCGAAGTCGCTGCAGAATATTATGACGACAATCTGGCTGTGGTAAACGGACACGCATACAAGGCTCAGGAGTTCAAGACCAGTAATACCAATTTTGCACTTCTGGTATCCAAGAATTTTACCAAGCCTTTTAAGACACCTATAGAGTATGGCAAGATGATCGCCCAGCTCTCCAATATGCTCTGCGGCGGCAGGATACTGGTACAGACCTATGGAGACTTTAAGCGTGGACGCAGGACTACAGATGAGCGTCTGTGCCGTAATAACCTGATCCCTACACTTAAGGATGCGGTTCCCGGCGATCTGTCATTGGTATTCCCTCACAGGATCATGGTGGACCTTGATGAGATGATCCAGGCTCTGGACAAGGTGACTCCCGGTATTGCTTCCGAAGAGACTCTAATGTATGGCGTAGAGGTCAAGTTCTATTCCAATAAGGTTATTGTAGATAAGAATTTTGAGACCAGTATCAAGGGACTCTATGCTATCGGTGATGGCGCAGGCGTCACAAGAGGACTCCAGCAGGCCAGTGCCAATGGTATCAGCGTAGCCAGAAGTATCATGGCCTCCAGATCTTAATGAAACGGGAATACTATGACTTGCAAAGGCAAAATGACTGATAAAATCAGAATAATAGGTATGCTTGCAGCCTGTCTTCTTATGATCACAGGCTGCAGTTCTTCTGCATCGTACAGTGCAGGAGGGCTTAAAGTGATCATGACCTGCGGATTTGCTGAAGATGAGGTGCTCAGGATAGAAGACCTTAGCTGCAGCATGCAGGAGCTAAAGGTATACCTTATCAATATGAGAGAGGAGTATCAGGCCGGGCTTGGAGAGAAGATATGGACTATTGGAGATGGAGATGAGAGTCTCTCTGCAAGACTCAAGGATGCTTGCCTCTCCGGGGTGATAAGGGTCAAGACCATGGTCCTGCTTGCCAGAAAAAACGGTATCGAACTGGATGACAGAGAGATAGGAGCTGCCCATTCTGCAGCGGAAGCCTATTATGAGTCTTTGACGGAGGAAGATATCACTGCTATGGCCGGCGTTTCTGAGGATGTTATCTATGAGATGTTCCTGGAGAACGCTCTGGCTTCCAAGCTTTATGAATACACTATAAGGGACATAAATCCTGAGGTCAGTGACGATGAGGCCAGGACTATCACGGTCCTTCAGATCATGAGGTATACCACGGGCGCTGACGGCGTTTCCTTGTCTGATTCTGAGGTGGATCATATCAGGAAGGATATGGAATCTGTCAAAAAACAGATTGAGGAAGGGGCTGATTTTGAGAGCTTTGTGGCTGACATGAATGAGGCTCCGGAAGGCACTATTTCCTTTGGCAAGGGTGAGGTTGACAAGGCCCTTGAAGATGCTGCTTTTAATCTGTCAACTGGAGAAGTATCCGATGTCATCAGAACCGGCGACGGACTGGTGCTCCTTAAGTGTGTCACCACATTTAACCGTGAAGAGACCGAGGCCAACAAGGTCAGAATAGCTCTTCAGAGGAAAAGTGAGGCCTTTAGCGAGGAGTATGATGCATTTGCGGGAGGGCTTGCCTGCGATCTCAATGAGGAGCTTTGGAATAGCGTTCGGGTAGAGGATGGCAGCGTAGAAGAGCTTTCAGATTTTTTTGATGTGTTTAACACATATTTTGGGGAGGACTAATGGACAAAAGGGAGAGCTGGCTGGATAACATGAAAATGACCGCTTGCTTTCTTGTGGTCCTTGGCCATCTTCTTCAGGGACTTGGCCGCAGGGGCATCATAGGGAAGTCCTTTTTCTTGTCCGGTTTTCTTTGGGCTATCTATACCTTTCATGTTCAGCTCTTTTTTGTCTGCAGTGGATGGCTCTATCAAAAGAAGGGCTATGGAAGGGGAGAGTACAGGATAGATTTTCTCTTTAAGAAGCTCATCTCTCTTGGGGTGCCCTATCTGACCTTTGCCTGTCTGACCTGGCTTCTCAAGGATCTGGCAGCGGATGCTGTTAATATGAGGAGCGGCAAGCTCCTTGATTTTATATTTATGGCTCCCGCTACGGCTCCTTATTGGTTTCTCTACACGCTTTTTTTCATGTTCCTATTGATTCCCTTTGTGAGAAGTCATTACCTTATGGCGGCTCTTTGCTTTCTTTTCTTTGTTTTATATCAGTTTTCCGGCTTTTTTGCCTTTAATTTTGTGCTCTTATCTGTGGCTCAATATGGTTTTTGGTTTGTGCTTGGTATGGCAATGTATATGTTCTCCGGAGGTGAGATCAGGAAAGACAGGCGGATCCTCCTTTTGGGATCAGTACTTTTGATCTTTTTTGTTATCACGGCAGTCGTCCTATATACCCATGGCCTTGGCGGAGAGTTTACTCCATGGACCTTCCTTATGGGCTGCATGGCAGTTTTGGGCTTTTGCTTTGTATTTTCCTATATAGACAGGGGGCAGGATATGCCTTCTATATTAAAAGTATTCTCGCATTATACTTTCCCTATATATCTTATGCATACCATTCTTGCAGGCGCAGTGAGGGTAGGTCTTGTGAGTCTTGGAGTATTTGACCCTGCGGTGCACGTGGCATCGGGACTCTTTGCCGGGATATGCGGGTCTTGTGTCATTGCTTATATACTGGAGAAGCTGGTATATCCTGAGTTCTTTATATATCCCTGGAAAGTGATCCGTAGAAAATAGGCTTATTTTTATGATGTCATATTGGTTGATTGTTCTTTGATCTTGATATGAAAATCTAAATATTTCATTAATTATTAGCACTCTGCCCTTGAGAGTGCTAATTTTCTATTGACTTTTAAATTTATGGGACTTACTATACCTTATGTATTCTAAATTTTACATCACGGAGGAATCAGTATATGGCTGACAAAAGAGGAAATTTAAGTATTAACAGCGAGAACATGTTTCCCATTATTAAGAAATGGCTTTACAGTGACCATGATATTTTTTATCGTGAGATCATTTCTAATGCCTGTGATGCTATTACCAAGATCAGAAAGATGGATGCAATGGGCGATTATGAGCTGCCCGAAGGATATACACCCAGAGTAGATATAGTCCTTAATGACAAAGATAAGACTATAACTGTTACCGATAACGGTATTGGTATGACAGAAGCTGAGGTTGAAGAGTATATCAACCAGGTTGCATTCTCAGGAGCTACTGATTTCCTTGAGAAATACAAGGATAAGGCAAGCGACGAGCAGATCATTGGTCACTTTGGCCTGGGCTTCTATTCAACATTTATGGTAGCTGAGAGCGTAGACATTGATACACTTTCATACAAAGAAGGTGCCACTCCTGTTCACTGGACCTGTGATGGCGGTTCTGAGTTTGAGATGTCAGATGGCAATAAGCAGGGCGTAGGTACCACTATTACTCTGCACCTGTCTGATGACTGTCTGGAGTTCTGTAATGAGTACAAGGCCAGGGAAGTAGTACAGAAGTACTGTTCTTTCATGCCTTATGAGATCTATATATCCAGGGCAAATGAGGATCAGACAGAGACTATCAAAGAGTCTGAAAAGAGGCCTGATGACGAGGTGATCGAGGTCATCGTTCCTGAAGAAAAGAAGGATGCAGACAAGGATGGTGCTGAAAAGGAAGAAAATAAGCTCAAGATCAGACGTCGTCCCAGGCTTATGAACGATACTCATCCTCTTTGGACCAAGACTCCTTCTGATTGCACAAAGGATGACTACCTTGAGTTTTATCGCAAGACCTTTAATGATTACAAGGAGCCTCTTTTCTGGATCCACCTGAATATGGACTATCCTTTCAATCTCAAGGGAATCCTCTATTTCCCCAAGATCAATATGGAATTTGAGTCCATCGAGGGTGTGATCAAGCTTTATAATAATCAGGTATTCATAGCTGATAATATCAAGGAAGTGATACCGGATTATCTGATGCTCCTTAAGGGCGTTATCGATTGCCCTGATCTGCCTCTGAATGTGTCAAGAAGTGCTCTTCAGAATGACGGCTTTGTGAAAAAGATCTCTGACTACATCAGCAAGAAGGTTGCCGAGAAGCTTTCCGGCATGTGCAAGACAGACAGAGAAAACTATGATAAGTATTGGGATGATATCGCTCCATTTATCAAATACGGTTATCTCAAGGATGAAAAGTTTGCAGAGAAGATCAATGATTTCATCCTTTTCAAAGATCTGGACGGTCAGTACCATGCCCTTCCTGAAGCTCTTCAGATCAATAAGGAAGCGGAGGAAGCTGCAGAAGAGGAAGAGAAGACAAGTAGCGAAGAAAATACAGCTGCAAAGGATGCTGCGGCAGCTGATAATGCAGCAGATAATAAGGGTCAGGATAGCGAAGAGGATAAAGAACCCCGCACTATCTATTATGTGACCGATGAGCAGCAGCAGAGTCAGTATATCAAGCTTTTCAAGGCTCAGAAGATGACTGCATTTGTGCTCAATACCAATATTGATACTCCTTTTATGCAGGCTATTGAGTCCAAGAACCAGGATCTGAGATTCCAGAGAATAGATGCTGAGATCAGCGATACATTCAAGTCCAAGATTTCCAAGAAGGCTGAGAAGGAATTTGATGAGGCTGCAGCAGCACTTCAGGAGAAAATGAGAAAGGCTCTGTCCAATGACAAGCTTACAGTCAGCATCAGAAAGCTCAAGGACAAGAAGATATCCTCAGTTCTCACAGTATCTGAAGAGACAAGACGTATGCAGGATATGATGAGAATGTATGCCATGAACGGTATGGGAATGCCTGATATGAAGGGTGAGGGACAGACTCTTATCCTTAATGCAAATCATCCCCTAGTTAAGTATGTAATGGATAAGGCTGATGACAGCAACAATCGTATGATCTGCGAGCAGCTCTATGATCTGGCCCGCATCCAGAATGAGCCTCTTTCCGGAGATGACATGGCTGCATTTATTTCCAGATCCAACAAGATCATGGAACTTCTTACAGGCGCAGAGTAAATAATAAGTTAACGACATAGCGATTAATCTATAGAAAACGCCCGAAATATGCTAGCTTTAGTATATTTCGGGTGTTTTTTGTGTTAGAATGGTCTAAGCATAGGCTGGCTGCCTTGTAATTTTTTTACTGCTTCCGGGGTGGAGAGTTTTGAGAGAGTGTATAGACAGGATATTAAACGGACAATTTGAATATGAAAGGGGCAATCTGGAGTTTTCAACAACCGTTGTTGAGCTTACGGTTAATGAGAATGAAGAGATAGAGGGTAGCTTTAGCATACGTGGTCCCAAGGGAAAGATCACAGAAGGCAGCGTTTCTTCTTCTGATATGAGAATGGAAGTTCTTACTCCCCGATTTGAAGGTGAGCAGGATGAGATCATATACAGATTCAGAAGTGTTGGCATGAACGACAGAAGCCAGGTTAGCGGCTTCTTCAGGATCATATCCAACAGAGGCGAATACCAGCTTCCTTTTATAGTAAAAGCAACAGAGGCCAGGGTATCGTCCGGCATGGGGGATATCAGGAATCTTTTTCATTTTGCCAATCTGGCAAGGAGTGATTGGAATGAGGCGCTCCATATTTTTTATTCATCCAAGTTTACCAAGGTTTTAAATGGTGCAGATGCCAGGTTTGAAAGCCTTTACAGAGGACTTAGTACAGTCAGGGGCTCCGACAGGAACATGGAGGAGTTTCTGATCAGTGTTAGCAAAAAGCATCCCGTCAGCTTTGTGGCAGATACCAAGTCCATGCTTATTGATTCTCCCGGAGAAAATACGGATTACTGTATTTCTCTTCGTAAGAACGGATGGGGCTATTCCTATCTGGAGATAGATACCGGTTCTGATGCTATAAAGGCTGACAAGACTGTTCTGACAGAGGATGATTTTCTGGGAAGTACCGCGTATTTCCATTTCACTATAGACAGATCCTGCCTTCATGAAGGCAGCAATTATTGCAATATCAGCTTCAGGAACCCTTCGGGAGTGCTGACTATCCCTATTACAGTGACTATGGGAGGCACACGCAGAAAGGAACTTGCAGAGCATGTCGAGCGCAAAAAATATGTGTCAGAGCTTATGAAGCTCTATGTGGACTTTAGATGCAAGAGGACTGATTCTGTTCAGTGGCTCAATTCCACCAAGCGTCTTATCAGCAGAATGCTGGCGCTCTATCCTGATGATATAGAGTTTCGCCTCTATAATGCCCAGTATCAGATCACAGCTATGAGAGAGGGTGAAGGCAGATTTGCCCTTGAAGAGCTGCGCCCTGATATAGAAGAGGGACTCAGAAGAGGCGGCGAATATGAACAGCAGCTCTATTGCTATTATCTGTATCTCCAGACCCTTCTTACCAGGGATGAAAGTGATATATCAAGAGTGTCTGAGATAATAGAAGAGGTATATAAGCGCAACAGAGGCAACTGGAGGATAGCATGGATTCTTCAGTATGTATCTGAGGAGTTTTCCACAGATCCCTCCCGCAGATGGAATTTTCTAAGGGATCTGTATATGGACGGCTGTAATTCACCGGTGATACTCCTGGATGCTGTACATATTCTTCGAAACAATGTGATACTCCTTAGCAGGCTTGAGGAGTTTGAGCTTTCTGTCCTGTCATTTGCCGCAAGGGAGAATATACTCACCATTCCCATGATGGAACAGGTGGTATATTTGGCACTTAAGGCCAAGGATTATTCACCTTCTCTTTTCAGGATATTAAAGAAATGCTATGAGATCTGCCAGGACAAGGATAGCCTCACAGCTATATGTCTCCTTCTTATGAAGGATGACAGGCAGGACAAGGATAGCTTTGTCTGGTACCGCAAGGCAGTTGAGGGACAGCTTCGCATCACCAGGCTTTATGAATACTACATGATGTCCATTGAAGAGGATGAAGAGGGAAGGCCTCTTTGTCCCATTGATAAGATGGTTTTGATGTATTTCTCTTATCAGAGCAATCTTCCCTGGTCTCAGAATGCCATACTCTACCGCTATATTCATGAACACAGGGCGGAGTTCCTTGATCTGTATGAGAATTACAGGATACAGATCGAGAAGTTTATTTTGGAAGAGATAGACCTGGGACATATCAGCCCTGCACTTGGCTATCTCTATGAGAATATGCTCACATCTCAGATGGTGGACTCAGGCAATGCTTCACGTCTTTTGACTCTGATGCATACTGCAGGCATCACCGTAGAAGACCCTGCTATCAGTTCTGTCATAGTAGTCTATGATAAGTGCAGGAAGCTGGTGAGATACAGCGTCAGGAGCAGACATGCCGAGATTCCCCTTTATGGCAGCGAATACACCCTGCTATTTGGGGATGACAAGGGCAATATATTTGCTAGTTCGATTGAATACAAGGTCAGAAAGTATATGAGAGCAGGAGACCTGCCTGCTCTGACTATACCCTACATACAAAAGGGCAGAGAAAATCTTGATCTCTTCCTCTGTGAGCTGGGTAGGAGTGCTTACACTATCAGCCTGGAGAACGCTGAGAGATACAGGGATCTGGCGGATTCTGATCTGATCAGTGATGATGTAAGGGCAGAGATCCGTTCGGGCCTTATCAGGTTCTATTATGACAACGACTTTATCAGGCAGCTTAAGGAATACCTGGAAGCTTTGGCTCCGGAACTCCTTCAGCCCAGGCAGCGCAGCGAGATGCTGGAGCTGATGGTGCTGACGGGCATGTATGACAAGGCTTTGGACTGGATCAGGAAGTTTGGCTGCACCGATGTGGATCCCAAGATCATCATGAGGCTGGTCAACAGGGCCTTTGATCAGGATGCGGATTCTGATGATCCCGCACTTGCAGAGATCGCCTGGTACTCCTTTAGAAGGGGCAAATATGATGAAGCAGAGCTGATCTATCTTTGTGCTACCTTTAATGGCAGCGTCAGGGAAATGAGAGATCTATATAGAGCTTCCAGATCCTTTGGCATAGATGCATGGAATCTTCTGGGCAGGATAATG
Source organism: Butyrivibrio sp. MC2013 (assembly GCF_000424585.1). Taxonomy (GTDB): domain Bacteria; phylum Bacillota; class Clostridia; order Lachnospirales; family Lachnospiraceae; genus Butyrivibrio. The sequence continues at coordinate 117,821 of NZ_AUKE01000010.1, read as the reverse complement.
GTTCAGATGATCTATACAGGTACTTACCTGGGAGATCAGATCGGAATATATAAGGATTATGTCAAGTCCGGTACTAATACTGATATCGAGCTGGCCTATCTGGCGCTGTCCTCCTATGACTATTTTGTGAAGGACGAAGTGACTGATGCATATATCTACGACAGGATAGGCTATTTGCATATGACAGGAACACAGCTTCCTGAGATATGCAAGCTGGCATGGATGCGTTTTCATGCAGAATCCGAGCTGACTCTTCCGGGAGACAGTGACAGGGCTATAATGGAAGCTTTCCTGGAGGATGCTATTGCAGCAGGATTGTACTTTGATTTCTTTAAGAACTGCCTGGATATCATTCCTGCCATGAATGAATATGCTGACAGGACTTTTTTGGAGTACAGGACCGATCCACATACCGGCTGTATAGTTAATTATATGCTTGTAGACGGTGAGAGTGATTCGCCTGAGTATACCAAGATCAAGCTCAAAGAGATGTTTGAAGGCGTCTATGTGACTGATTTTGTGCTCTTTGAAGGCGAGAAGGTCCAGTATTATATAACTGAGGAAGTGGTGGATCCTGCTACAGGCTTTACTTCTCCTCAGCTTACTGAGTCAGGCACTTTGTCCTGTGACAGGGCTACAGATATGCCCGGCAAGCGCAGATACAAGATGATCAATGAGCTGACGGCACGCCTTGCGGGGGATGATGACAAGGCAGTGTTTAAGCTTGCATCAGATTATGAGAAATATCGCTTTTTATCGGAAGAACTCTTTAAGATGAATTGATGGGGGGATCTATGATTTTTGATATCGGAAGATCCAAAAGTTATGTTCTGGGTATAGATCTGGATGATAGCTACAGCCAGATTTCTTACCTGGCATCGGATGCTGAGATGCCCGAGACTTTGTCCATACTGGCCGGAGCCGAGCTCTATAATATTCCGACAGTTTTATCCAGATCCAAAAGGGACAACCTCTGGTATTATGGCAAGGAAGCCCGGGAGAGGGCAGCCTCGGGAGGAGATCATACCGTAGACAGGCTTGTTGAGAAGGCAAGAAAAGGGGATCCTGTCATGGTGGGCGACGAGAGCTATGACCCTGTGAGACTCCTTGCTTTATTCATCAAGAGGAGCCTTTCTCTTTTGTCTATGGATCTGTCCATGGATCTGGTCAGGACTATTGTTTTTACCGTTCCGGATCTGGATGAGAGTATGGTGAGAGTGCTGCAGGGAATCCGTGATGCTCTTGAACTGAAGAAGTGCAATATCTTCTATCAAAGCTATGAGGAGAGCTTCTTTTACTATATGCTCTACCAAAAGGAAGAGCTTAGAGTTCACGATGTGATGGCTGTCCATTACGATTATGGCGATCTTACTATCTACAACCTGCATATCAATCATTCCACAAGGCCTGAAGTGACTGTTGTAGATAAGCTGGTTTATTCGGATCTGGCTATGGCTGACGGCGCGCTTCCTGCAGATCCTGACAAGCTCTCTGTGCTTGATGATCAGCTTCGCTATATCCTCAAAAAAGAGATAGATGGCAAGATCATCAGCAGTGTTTATTTTCTTGGAAGAGGCTTCAGGAATGGCTGGATGAACAATACACTGAAATATGTTTGCAGTGGCAGGAGAGTGTTCCAGGGTAATAATCTCTTCTCCAAAGGCGCATCTATTGCAGCCAGGGAGAGGACCAATCCCGGCGAAGTATCGGCCAGATTTCTGCTCCTTGGAGAAGATAAGGTCAGATACAATGTGGGAATGAAGGTTCAGCGCAGGGGGCAGGAAGAATACCTTCCTCTTGTGGATGCAGGTATATCTTATTTTGAAGCTGCTTTCAGCGGAGAATTCATCCTTGATAAAGGCACGATGCTATCCTTTGATGTGACTCCGGTCACAGGAGAAGCGCCCAGTTCCTATAGTCTGGAGCTTGCGGGACTGCCTCAGAGGCCGGACAGATGCACCAGACTGCTGATCAGATCCTCCATGAAATCTGCTACAGAGCTTTTTGTAGAGGTGACAGATCTGGGATTTGGAGAAATGGAGAAAGCCAGTGGGATGACCTGGACTCTTGAAGAAAAGCTGGGAGAACAGGAGAGGGGATAATAGAGTTGAGCGTACTGACATGTGTTGGCAACAGGGCAGAGAAGCCCTGCTTCATACCAAAATTTAACTGCAGGATCTTCAGCATAGAAGAGCTGTGCAGACTGATAGATCAAAATGCTCTGTTTATAGAAGCTGAGGATTTTACTGATGAGCTCTTTGACTGGATAGAGGCATCGCTGTCTCTTCACGAGCTTGCAGACAGATTAAGAGCCGTAAGGAGGTCCGGTGCAGGAAGCTGTGATCTTGCTATGACGGTCATAGATTATGTGGCTTATCATACAGGTGAGGAAGCCGGGATCATCAGAGAGAGGCTTAAAGAGGGAGAGGGTCTTGATAAATATGACAAGACCATGAACAGTGCAGGGCTGTTACTTCAGCAGGGCAAGCTCTCAGCGGCTCTGTCCATCTACAAGGGGCTTGAGAGGTCCCTTCCTGCCGAAGCCTCTGACAGGCGCGCCATAGTATTTCACAATGAAGGTGTGATACTTGCTAGATTCTTTGATTTTAGAGAGGCTGCAGAGTGCTTTAGAAAGGAATATGAGAACAAGAAGAGCCAGGACGCGATCAGGGCATATCTCTGCGCTCTTCGTATATCCATGACGGAAAAAGAATACGTGGATTATATCAGCCGTGCTCATAATGATCCGGCCTTTGGCTTGGATGTTGAGGCGAGCCTCAAGGATGCTATACTTATATATGATGCAGGCGAAGACAAGCATCGTCTCAGGACCTTGTCGGTGATCAAGAACGAGGGCAAGGACAGGGAGTTCAAGCTGGGAATGGAAGCTCTTACAGAATCTTTTAAACGAGAGTACAGAGAGATTTCGGGATCTGGGGGAGTCGGATATGGGACTGTTTGATTTTTTTACCGCCAGGAAGAAAACATCACACAGACAAAAACATTATGACTATGATGCGGCATATGAAAAAGAACTGGATGCCGCAGCAAATGAGGCTGCTAATTCTTCTTCTGATGAAGAGGAAAAGTGGGAGAGGGTCAGTTACTCCAGAGAAGGCGTCAATATGGACGATCCGCTTCAGAGACGCGAGTATGTCCAGAACTGCCTTCAGCAGATGGAAGAGAGCAGCCGTGAATTAAATGATCTTCAATACGAATACAGGACGGTTACTGCCTATCTCCATGATATGGAGGCTGTCAATGAGCTTCCTCAGGATAAGAGGCTGGAGATCAATGCGGTGGCTTCCAGGATATGTGACAGTCAGAATCAGCGCCAGGCCTATCTCCAGCGCAGTTCCAAGATGACTGACAGAGAATTCGAGCGCATAGACCGACTGGGAGACAAGAAAGATGAGGCGGTAAGGAAGATCAAGGAGGCTGAAGATCTTCAACGCAAGATCCGCAAGGATATGATGCGCCTTGATAATGAAAGAGAAGTCTATGCAGAGGAAGCAGAAGATGCAGGAAAGACCATAAAGACCTGCAGGACCCTTATGATCTTTACCTGTTTTGCATTTGCGGCTATCATGATCGGTCTGTATATAACAGGCATCATATTAAAGTTCAATGTAATGGGAGCTATGATGGTCACAGTATTTGCCTGTGCTCTTTGCATTACGGGACTATATCTCAGACACAGTTCGGCGGTGACCCAGAAACGTCAGGTTGCCAGCGCCAGGTCCAGGCTTATACAGCTTCAGAATACTATCAAAGTCCGTTACGTCAACAATATCAATCTCATGGATTATCTCTATCTTAAATATGGTGTGCAGAGCGGAGAGGAATTAAAGACTCTGATCAGCAAATATCGCGAGGAGCGGGAACAGCGCCAGGTATTTGAAGAAACAGAGAGGCAGCTTGGCTCAGACCAGAGAGAACTGCTGGGACTCCTTAGGCTTGCAGGTGTCTCTACCCCCGAGATATGGCTTCATCAGGCTGCTGCTCTCATAGATCACAATGAGGAAGTAGAAGTCCGTCATGCGCTCATTGTCCGCAGACAGAATCTCAGGAAAAGGATGGATTACAACAGAGAAGTAGTCATTGCCGGTGCCAGAAATGAAGTTGAGGATCTGGCCAGGTCTTATCCCCTTTATGCCAATGAGATACTGGATCAGGTGGCCCGTTTCAGGGGTGTCAGGCTTTAAATTAGAACGTTTGGTCAAAAACACTATTGTATTCCATTCTCCTTTCTGTTATAAAAGTAAAGGTGCCACGAGGCACTGATAAACCTAAGAACCGCAAATTCAGGAGGCGTTACCAATGAGTACAGATCGTTACAGCAGCCCGCTTTCAGAGCGTTATGCCAGCAGCAAGATGCAGTATATCTTCTCTCAGGACAAGAAGTTCAAGACCTGGAGGAAGCTCTGGATCGCTCTTGCAGAAACAGAGAAGGAGCTGGGCCTTAATATCACCGATGAGCAGATAGAGGAGATGAAGGCACATGCAGATGATATCAATTATGATGTAGCCAAAGAGCGTGAAAAGCTGGTACGTCATGATGTTATGAGCCATGTATATGCTTTTGGTGTTCAGTGCCCCGCTGCAAAGCCCATTATCCATCTGGGCGCAACCAGCTGCTATGTTGGTGACAATACAGATATCATCATTATGACAGAGGCTCTGCAGCTGGTCCGCAAGAAGCTGGTGTCCGTTATAGCAGAGCTTGCTTCCTTTGCAGATAAATACAAGGATCTTCCCACCCTGGGCTTTACACATTTCCAACCTGCCCAGCCTACTACAGTAGGTAAGAGAGCCAGCCTCTGGCTTCAGGATTTTATCTTTGATCTGGAAGACCTGGATTATACACTTGACAATATGAAGCTTCTGGGCTGTAAGGGTACTACAGGTACTCAGGCTTCCTTCCTGGAGCTCTTCGAAGGCGATCTGTCCAAGGTGGACAGACTTGATCCCATGATCGCTGAGAAGATGGGCTTTAAGAAATATGTATCCGTATCCGGACAGACCTATACACGTAAGATTGATATGAAGGTTGTGAATGTCCTTGCAGGGATTGCTTCTTCAGCCAGCAAGATGGCTCAGGATATCCGCCTTCTCCAGCACCTCAAGGAAGTGGAAGAGCCCTTTGAAAAGAACCAGATCGGATCCTCTGCAATGGCTTATAAGCGCAATCCTATGAGAAGTGAGAGAATCTGCTCACTTGCAAGATATGTGATCGCCGATACACTCAACCCTGCTATCACAGAGATTTCACAGTGGTTTGAGAGGACTCTGGATGACTCAGCCAATAAGCGTCTGTCAGTTCCTGAAGGCTTCCTTGCTACCGATGGTATCCTGGATCTGTGTCTCAACGTGGTGGACGGACTTGTGGTATATCCCAAGGTTATTGAGAAGAGACTTAGAAGCGAGCTTCCTTTTATGGCTACAGAGAATATCATGATGGATGCTGTTAAGGCAGGCGGAGATCGCCAGGAGCTCCATGAGAAGATCAGGGAGCTTTCCATGGAAGCCGGCAAGAATGTTAAGGTTAATGGCCTGGACAATAATCTTCTGGAGCTGATCGCAGCAGATCCTGCATTCCATATGTCACTGGAAGATCTTCAGAAATCCATGGACCCTGCAAAATATACAGGCTGCAGCGCTCATCAGGTTGAGAAGTTCCTTGCTGATGTTGTGAATCCCATTCTTGAAGCCAATAAGGATGACCTTGGCGAAAAAGCAGATATAAACGTTTGATCTTATTTTGATCTTAAATCCCTAAAACAGACGATTCTGATGAATGCAGTCTGTTTTGGGGATTTTTTGTTCAGAATGAGCTAAAGATAATCTGCTTTTTGGTTTTTTGGTGTTTGGAATGAGTATTATTTTGCCAGGACTATGTTTTAAAAGATTTGTCATTAGCATACCTTATATATAACATAAAAAATATTGATTTTACTTATAGAGAAATATGAGTTATAGTTACATAGTCACTGCGGTCATCATCGCTATTTGTTTTTGTGCTGATGAAGACTGTCAATCAGAGTCTTTAGGGGCTCTTTTAATAGAAAAGGCTTTTGGATGATAAAGGCTTTTTCTGATCTCAGGAGGAAATATAATGGTTAAGGCAGTAGTCGGAGCCAATTGGGGCGATGAAGGCAAAGGTAAGATCACAGACATGCTGGCAGACAGCGCTGACGTTGTTATCCGTTTTCAGGGCGGTGCTAACGCAGGTCATACTATTGTAAACAAGTACGGCAAGTTTGCTCTTCATACTATGCCCTCCGGCGTTTTTCACAGCCACATTATGAATATAATCGGTAACGGCATGGCTTTTGACATCCCTAAGTTCATGAATGAACTTAAGACAGTAACAGAGCAGGGTGTGCCCATGCCTCAGATCATGATCTCTGACAGGGTACAGGTCATGATGCCTTATCACGTTCTCTTTGATACCCTTGAGGAGGCCAGACTTGCAGGCAAGAGCTTTGGTTCTACCAAGTCAGGTATTGCTCCTTTCTATTCAGACAAGTTTGCCAAGATCGGTTGGCAGATCAACGAATTCTTCCAGGATGATGATGTGATCAGGGAAAAGATCGCAGGTATCGCAGCTATCAAGGATACCCTTCTGGTACACCTTTATCATACAGATCCCATTGATCAGGAAGCTCTCTTTAATACCATTGTAGAGTGGAGAGAGATGGTGCGCCCTTATATCGGCAACGTATCCGAGTATCTGGATAAAGCCATGAAGGAGGGCAAGACTATCCTTCTGGAGGGCCAGTTGGGCACCATGAAGGATCCCGATCATGGTATCTATCCTATGGTTACTTCTTCACACACACTTGCAGCTTATGGCGCTTTGGGCGCAGGCATTCCTCCTTATGAGATCAAGCAGGTGGTTGCTGTTACCAAGGCTTACTCTTCTGCAGTTGGAGCAGGTGAGTTTGTATCCGAGATCTTTGGTGAAGAAGCTGAGCTTATGAGAAATCACGGCGGTGACGGCGGTGAGTACGGCGCTACCACAGGAAGACCCAGACGTATGGGTTGGTATGACTGCGTAGCCAGCAAATATGGCTGCAGGCTGCAGGGTGCTACAGATGTAGCTTTCACTGTTCTGGATGATCTGGGATATCTGGATGAGATCAAGGTATGTGTAGCTTATGATATTGACGGCGTAGAGACTACAGAATTCCCTGTTACCAAGGACCTCAAGAGAGCAAAGCCTGTATACAAGACTCTTCCCGGATGGAAGTGCGATATCCGCGGTATCAGAAACTTTGATGAGCTGCCTGAAAATGCCAAGGCATATGTCAACTTCATTGAGGAACAGATTGGATTCCCTATCACCATGGTATCCAATGGACCTGCAAGAGAAGATATCATTTACAGGAACAGCCCTTTAAAATAAGGATATTTGATAATGAGTGATAATAAGAACAAATGGACATTTAAGCGCATAGCTGCGCTGGTGGGTGTGGTACTCCTCGTCGGCATGTATTTGGCACTTTTAGTCACAGCATTTATCATTCCGGAGAAGTCGTTAGAGCTCTTTTTTGGCGCTATCGGAGTGACTGTGGCGGTGCCTATCATGCTCTGGATCATCATTTGGATGGCAGGAGTGCTCACCGGCAGGCATACCATTGCATCCCTTGATGCCATGACTTCTAATATGGATCATGATAAATATGGTAATCCCATACCAAGAGAGCCTTCCGGCAGGATCACTACCATCATCTTTGACCTGGGTAATGTCCTTATAGACTTTTCCTGGAAGGAGATGCTCCTGGCCAAGGGGATCAAAGAGGAAGATATAGACCGCTTTGGCAAGGCCACTGTATTATCAAAGGATTGGCCTGAGATAGACAGAGGCGTAATGGAATATAAGGATATTCTGGGTCTATTTAAAAAGAATGATCCGGAAATAGCAGACGAGATAGACCGCGTATTTGCCGATCATGTAGGCATAGTGGCCTCAAGGCCCGGCTCAGCAGATCTGATCAAGGCATTAAAGAAGGCTCACTATCATCTCTACTTCCTGTCTAATTTTTCCAAGCAGGCACTGGAAGCAAACAGGGATGTGATGAGCATCATCGATATGATGGACGGAGGGATACTCAGCTACAAAGAAAAGCTCATAAAGCCTGATCCGGCCATATATGAGCTTCTCATAAAGAGGTACGACCTTGATCCTTCCAGATGCGTATTTATTGATGATACTCTTCCCAATGTGGAAGCGGCGCGAAAGCTTGGCATTGAAGCCATCCATTACCAGACTCTGGACCAGGTACTTGCAGAGCTTAAAAAGCTGGGAGTAAAGTGATCAGTGTGATACTTTGCTATTCTTTAATATGATATCCAAGAGACCCGAGGCAGCTGTAGACAATGGGTGCCTCGGGTCTGTTACTAGCCTGATCTGCCTGGGAGTGATGCGCTGCTTGAACAATAGCTCAAAGAGCCTGCCGCTTTCCAGGGAATCCCTGGCAAAGTCTCTCACGACGATACCTACGCCCAGTGACCTTTCTGCAAACTCCACGATCATATCACTGGTTGCCAGGCTGAATTCCGGCTTTAAAGTCACATGATTCTCTTCCAGGAATTTCCTGACATAATTACCGCTGGCGGTGTCTCCTTCCAGGGATATGAGAGGCATTTTTTCAAGCTCAGCGATATCCAGCATGTGATTCTTGTATTGTATAAAAGAGCGTCCTGCGACAAAGGTATCTCTGATCTCTTTGACATCAGTGTAACGAAGCACGGTCTCTGTGCCCTTTTCTCCCATCAGCAGCTCTTTTCTGCTGGGATTTTGGGCATATGGGACCGCTCTTATATTATCCGGAAAGGGAGATGAGACCACCCCGAAATCTATCTTGTCCTCAGAGAGAGCTTTCAGAGTCTCGGGAGTAGGTCCGTTGGTAACCGTGACCTTGATGCCGGGATAGAGATTGTGGAATATCTCAAGGTAGGGCAGGAGAAAGAAGCGCAGGGTCATGTCACTGGCGCCTATCCTGACCTGGCCGGCTTCCAGCTGCTGCATCTGCCATAGTCTCTTCTCGCCCTGGAGGATCTCGTCTATCCCGCGGCTGACATACTCATACAGAGACTCGCCTTCTGCAGTGAGCCGTATACCACGGCCGTTTCTGCTAAATAGAGAAAGACCAAGCTTTTTTTCCAATGCAGAGATCTGCTGGCTCACAGCGGGCTGACTGATGGACAGCTCCCTTGCTGCGGCTGTGATGCTGCCGGACTTTACCACATGATAGAAGACTTTGTAATATTCCAGATTGATATCTGACATTAGCTTTCCTCCAAAAGACAAAAAAATATGGAAAACCTATTGACAATAGGTGCTATGGGTGATAACCTAACTATGTTTGATAACAAAGCAGAGTATCCACTCTCACCCTGCGGCATCGCCAGCAGGTGTTTATATTTTCAAACAATACTTTTTCGTACGGTTTGATTATAAGTGGATGCGTCTTGCGTGTCCACTTTTTTTGATCCCTAATGGGGATCCGGGATTAGCTATCAGGCTATTTCTGCTGAGTCTTGGAGGTAAAGACCATTAACGACTTATTTATTAACGAACAGATCAGAGATAAGGAAGTCCGTGTCATTGGACCGGACGGAGAACAGCTTGGTGTAATGTCTATTCAGGATGCCAGAAAGGCTGCAGAGGAAGCTGGTGTGGATCTTGTTAAGATCGCTCCCGGCGCTAAGCCCCCGGTATGTAGAATTGTAGATTACGGTAAGTTCAAGTATGAACAGCTTCGCAAACAGAAGGAAGCTCGTAAGAAACAGAAGACTGTTGAGATCAAGGAGATACGTATTTCTCCCAACATCGACACCAACGATCTTAATACCAAGATCGCGGCTGCTAGGAAATTCCTTACAAAGGGCAACCGTGTCAAGATTACCATGCGATTCCGTGGACGTGAGATGGCCCATATGGGTGCCAGCATTCACATCCTTATAGATCTGGCCAAGGAGCTGGAGGATTGCGCTGTTATTGAGAGACAGCCCAAGGCAGAAGGCAGGAGCATGGTTATGTTCCTGGCTGAGAAGAAATAAGAGTGAACAGGCAGATCATTTAAGAAACAGGAGGATATTATCATGCAGCAGAAAATGAAGACTAAAAGAGCAGCTGCCAAGCGCTTCAAATTAACAGGTACAGGCAAGCTTATGAGAAATAAGGCATATAAGCGCCACATTCTGACTAAGAAGTCCACAAAGAGAAAGAGAAATCTTCGTCAGGCTACACTGGTAGATGCTACAAACGTAAAGACAATGAGGAAGATTCTTCCCTACGTTTAATCTGTTGAAGATGCTTTGAATCAGATCCCTTTTTTAACTATGGGATCATGTCGGATTTTTTAGGAGGAAATTAAAATGGCTAGAATCAAAGGTGCATTAAATGCCAAGAAGAGACATAACAGAGTATTAAAGCTCGCTAAGGGCTATAGAGGAGCTCGTTCCAAGCAGTACAGGATTGCTAAGCAGTCCGTTATGAGAGCACTTACAAGTGCATTTGCTGGTCGTAAGCAGAAGAAGAGAGATATGAGATCTCTGTGGATCGTTCGTATCAATGCTGCTGCAAGACTGAACGGAATGTCCTACAGCACATTCATGCACGGCCTCAAGCTGGCTGGTGTTGACATCAACCGCAAGATGCTTGCTGAGATGGCTGTAAACGATGCTGAAGGCTTTGCAACTCTTACAGAGCTTGCTAAGAAGCAGACTGCATAATTTGTATATCGTTACAACAAGCTTTAGGCCTGCTGTTCACAGACTGTGAGCGGCAGGCTTTTCTGTTTTAGGAGGTATTTATGGGCGTATTGGACAATCTGGAACCTAAGGGAGTGTTCCACTTTTTTGAGGAGATCACGCAGATCCCGCATGGATCAGGTAATCTTCAGGCTATCAGTGATTATCTGGTGAACTTTGCAAAGGACAGAGGACTTAAATATATCCAGGATGAGGCTCTCAATGTTATTATATTTGCCCCTGCCACAGCAGGATATGAGGACAGGGAACCGGTGATCCTTCAGGGCCATATGGATATGGTGGCTGTACATGATGATGATCTGGATATTGATATGACCAGGGAGCCTTTGAAGATTGCTACTGACGGTGAGAAGATCTGGGCCAAGGGTACAAGCCTTGGTGGTGACGATGGTATAGCTGTTGCATACTGCCTGGCTATCCTGGATTCTGACAGCATTCCTCATCCTCCTCTTGAGATTGTCATTACGACCAATGAAGAGACAGGAATGGACGGAGCATTTGCTATTGACCTGTCTATGCTCAGGGGCAAGCAGCTGATCAATCTTGATTCAGAGACAGAGGGTGTGCTCCTCACATCATGCGCCGGCGGAGCCAGATTTGCCACTCACGTTGCGCTTAGCAGAGTGCATAGAAGTGGTACAGCTTATGACGTAGAGATCAAGGGACTCCTGGGCGGTCATTCAGGAGTAGAGATCATCAAGGAGCATGGCAATGCCAATCTTATCATGGGCAGGATCCTGGCTGATCTCTATAGTAAGGCTGATATATCTCTGGTATCTATATCAGGAGGTGTTGCAGACAATGCTATTCCCAGGTCAGCTGTAGCTACAGTGATCCTTCCTGATGAGAAGAGCGAAGAAGAACTGAAAGCTGCTCTTGACTGCGTATATACAGAAGTCAAGAATGAACTGGCTGTAAAGGATCCTGATGTAAGATTTGAGCTGACCAAAAAGGGAAGGGGTACCTTTGATTGCATGGATGCCAAGTCTATGAAGAATGTATACAGGCTGATCCTTGCTCTTCCCAATGGCATACAGGCTATGAGCATATCTGTTCCCGGTCTTGTTGAGACCAGTCTCAATCTGGGAGTGATATCTACAGATGACAAGGCTGTAAATTTGGAGTATTCAGTAAGGAGTAGTGTTGAATCTGCCAAGAATAATCTTCTTCACAGATTGACTATCATATCCAGGGCATTTGGCTGCGAATGTGAGATCACAGCACCTTATCCCGGCTGGCCTTTCAAGGTTAATTCCAAGCTCCGTGAGCATATGGCAGCTGTCTATAAGGAAATGTTCGGTAAGGAAGCCAGGATTGAAGCCCTTCATGCGGGAGTAGAGTGCGGCCTCTTCTCAGAGAAGATATCCGGTCTTGACTGCATCTCTATAGGCCCTGATATGGAAGGTGTTCATACTACTGCAGAAAAACTTGGTGTTGAATCTTCAAAGAGGACCTTTGAATATCTCTGTGCTGTGTTAAAATAAAGATTGAGAGTAATTAGTTGTAGCTTACTTGTTATAAGGGGTGTTTGGTATTGAGAGCATATCACCTGCTGCGATCATCACCGGACGAATAAATATAATATTGGGAGGCAAGCTATGGATGAGTCTCGAAAGAGGATCCTGGAAGCGATCCTTGTACAGTACAGAGAAAAAGATCTGAAATTCACAATGGATGATATTGCCAGTCAGCTTCATATGAGCAAGAAGACTATTTATCGCATATATCGTGATAAAGAGGAGATGCTTAGTGATATGGTGGACTATATGTTCGACATTATCCGTAGCAACAGGAAGCAATATAAGGTGGACTGCGCTTTATCTATTCCTGAGAAGCTCAGAAAGATGATGGGTGGTCTTCCGGACTCCTATCAGGATATGGATTTTAATAAGCTCTATATTCTGTCTGAAAGATATCCTAAGGTTTATGCTAAAATCAATAGCATGATGCAGAAGGACTGGAATGAGATTATGGATCTCATCAGAGAGGGACAGAAGGAAGGCTCTATCAGAGAGGTTAGTGTCGATTCGGTGGCACTTCTTATTGAGGCATTTATGGAGAAACTCCTTAGCACTAATACCCTTGAAAAAACCGGTGTTGACTACAGAGATGCTATGAATACTATGTTAACTATAGTAATGGATGGCCTCATCAAGTAATTTTTAATATTTAAATAATTGTGTAAAATTCATTTTAGCTGTACAATGGAGTCATCTTGTTTTAGGAGGAAAAATTAATGAGTCTTAAGGATATATTATTTGGTAGTGAGGAAGAGATCATGAATACTCCTGTCAATGAAGATGCTGAGAAGGCAGGCGCTGAGGCAGCAGCAAAGGCTATGTCAGGCGATAGTGATAAGAAGGAGAGCGGAGAGATCACCTCAGATATGCTTGTAGGCGAGATCATTGCAAAGCATCCTTCTACAGCCCAGTTCCTTATGGATTGCGGTATGGAGTGCATATTCTGTCCTGCATCCCAGATGGAGTCTCTGGCTGAGGCATGTGCTGTACACGGCATAGACGGCGATGAGATCTGCGCTGCACTTAATGAGCAGATTGAGTCATATAAGGAGTAAAACAAGATTAGTGTGCAAGCACACTAATTTGACATAATGTGCGAAGCACATTATGAGAACAAGTCGGTGCAAATATTGTTGTAGGAATGGGCTTTTCGGTGAGTATCTCATCGGAAAGCCTTTTTTGTTGCACAAGACCGGCAAGCGAATGGATGCTTGCATACAAATTCATTTGCCGGTCGTAAGAACATGGAGCACTAAGTGCGGAATGTTCGTGTGCGAAATCGAGTAGGAGTCAGCCTACTCGATTGGTACATACTGACAATTGAATCTATCTTTGCGTGTAAATTTGATTACGCACTAAAACAGAAAAAAATTTTTGATAGCTGCAACAATTTCATAAGCCTCTCTGTATATATAGTAGAAGCGCACAGATACCCAGCGGTTGGCGATAGGGTTAAAGTCTGGGTGATGCGCGAGGGATAATGAAAAAGTTTACTGATAACTATATTAACGGAGGGTAACTTATGAAAAAGAAAATGCTGGTAACAATGATCACTTCTACATCAATCCTGGCCGGTGCCCTCACTGGCTGTGGGGCTTCATCTTATGTGCAGGAGACTACAAGCTCTTCTGACCAGATAGGTACAGGCTCAAATAAAGGAGCGATAAGATCTGATTCATCAGATAAGGCAACTGTAGAGACGATGCCGATAGCAGAAGAGGCATCAGATTATGATTATGCTGTAGAAGGAGATACTGCATATGATATGGACCAGCCTGTATTAGCTGCGCAGGATGCAGGCGCAACCGCGGAGGCTATGGCTGAAGACTGTTGGATATACTACGATGAACCCACAGGCGAGACCTATCAGGAATATGAGGAGAATGGCTATAGCCTGGCTCAGACAACACCTCTTTCTACATTTGCTGCAGATGTGGATACTGCATCATATGCTAATGTGAGAAGGATGATCGAAGACGGCTACTATGGCATGGATATTGATCCTGCAGCAGTCAGACCTGAAGAATTCATTAACTATTTTCACTATGATCTGAAGGGACCTTCTAAGGGCAATAAATTCGGAGTGACTACTGAAGTATCTGCATGCCCCTGGAATGAGGACCACCAGCTGATGTTCGTGGGAGTAAAGGCGGAAGACAAGCTGGATGGCAAGGTGCCGGAGAGCAATCTGGTATTTCTCATTGATGTATCCGGCTCCATGGATTCCCGTGACAAGCTGGATCTCCTCAAGACATCACTTAAGGATATGATCGACAATATAGATTGCAAGGGTACTATGTCTATCGTGACCTATGCCAGCCAGGAAGAGGTGCTCCTTGATGGCGTGAGCTTTAAGGACAAGAAAGATGTCATAAATGCTATAGATAATCTCTATGCAGATGGTGCTACCAATGGCGAAAAAGGCATACAGATGGCTTATGAGATCGCAGAGCGTAATTATATCGAAGGCGGCAATAACAGGATCATCATGTGCACAGACGGTGACCTCAATGTAGGTATAAATAATCCTGATGATCTGGAGAAGTTTATCAAAGAGAAAAAAGAAAGCGGCGTATTCCTTTCAGTTCTGGGATTTGGTGATGGCAATTACAGAGACGATATGCTGGAGAGAGTAGCAGACTATGGTAATGGCAATTATTCATATATAGATTCCAAGCTTGAAGGCCACAAGGTCCTGGTGGAAGAGATGACATCTACACTGGTAACTGTAGCCAAGGATGTGAAGTTCCAGATTGAATTCAATCCTGCCAAGGTCAATTCCTACAGACTCATTGGTTATGAGAACAGGGTAATGGATGCTGCTGACTTTAATGATGACAGCAAGGATGGCGGCGAGATGGGTGCAGGTCACACTGTAGTAGCCCTTTATGAGATAGTACCTGCAGATGGCAAGGATGCTATAGAGCTGAAGTACCAGAATGGGACTGATTCAGCATCTGATGATTATGCAACACTTAAGCTCAGATACAAGGAGCCTGACGGAGCAAAGTCCAGACTTGAGACATATGTTGTTGATAAAAAGGCTTATAAGGAAAACGCCGGCGAGAATCTGACCTTTGCAGGCCTTGTAGCAGAATTTGCTCTTATATTGGGCGATAGCGATCATGCAGGCAGTGCAAGCCTTGATCATATCAGAAATGAGTTTAAGAATCTAAAGAATATTGATGAGTACCAGGAGGAATTCTATCAGCTGGTAAGGCTTGTGGAAAAGAGAGGATAAAGAGGCCTAATCATGATATACTATCCTTTGTGAACCGTAACTAATAGGCGGAGGATAGTAATGGAAGAAATACTCATATGGCAGCCGGTATCCAGGCGGCGCATATTAGCTGATAAAGTATACAGGATACTTAGCAGGATAAGAATTTTTGCAGCGGCTGCTCTGCATATGGCAGGAGCTAGTCTATATATGGCAGGAGCTGAGGGAGCTGTCGGCTTTGTGACAGATCATTCAGCAAGAGCAGCATTCCTTATAGACAATTATGGTAACAGTATTCTCAGAGTGGCATATTCGTATCTCCACAATATGACAGACGCTGAGGATATCCTTCAGGATACGCTGGTTCAGTACATTAAGACAAGGCCTCTCCTGGAATCTCCGGCACATGAGAAGGCATGGCTCCTGCGTGTTGCAGCTAATCTTAGCAAAAACAAGATAGACTACAAGAAGGTTCGTGAAGCAGACGAACTAATGGAGGAACTGGTCGCTGAAGAAGAGGAGGATCTGGCATTTGTATGGGAAGCTGTTAAGTCGCTTCCTGATAATAACAGGGAGGTGATTCACCTCTTTTACCATGAGGGCTATTCTACTGCGGAGATAGCCTCTATCCTGGGACGTAAGGAAGCAACGATCCGTTCCGACCTCAAAAGAGGCAGGGACAGGCTAAAGAAAATATTGAAGGAGGCGTATGACTTTGAGTAAATATGATGAGCTGATAAGCAAAGTCGAAGTGACAGCTGAGATGCGCGCCAGGATCCTTCAAAATATTGAAAAAGATTTGAGCGGCAATGCTCCCGGCATTTTGACAGGTGATACTACGGGCCAGCAATCCGATAAGATTGTAAAAAGACCGGGTGAGGATAACGGATCAAAAGAACTTGAAAAGGACAAGAAGAGAAAAGCCCGTATATATAGCTTTAGCAGGATAGCTGCAGCGGCTGCTGCCTTTATGCTGCTGGCAGGCGGCAGCTATCTCTTCTTCAACGTCCTCTCAGGAGGCAATCACAGCTCTGAGCCTATATCAGATACCAGCTCCTACTATGAGGAGGCAGCTGAGCCTTATGAAGAAGGGGGAGAAGGTGAAGCATACGAATCTGCTGCAGAAACAGCGGAAAGTGAAGCTGTAGAAGAATCGGCAGAATATGAGGATGCAGAAGCAGCTTCAGAAGCAGAAACAGCTACAGAAGAAGCTGCTGCGGAGTTTGAGCCTGCAGAGTCTGCATCTGATGCATTAGCTGAAGCAGAAGGGACTGGCGCCAAAGCTTCTGATGACGACGCTGAATATGCTCCCATATTCGAACCACCCATGAGCTCTGAAGAAGACTCTGGGATCCTGCACGGCCCGGATAATAGCGGCTCCCATAGCCTTATAAGACTGATCGTGGAGATAATAGAAGCGATCATGGATCTTTTCAGTGGAATATAAAAGGTCTTTGGAGAAGCCGGGATATAAAAATAGAGATTACTATTTAAAGGATTGCTTAAGATTGGGAATAAGATGAGTAAGTTTTTAAGACCACATCATGGAATGTGCTTTCAATTCTATGAAGGCAAGGGCTATAGCGCCGATTTCACCGATCATATGGGACGAGTGATCAAAGAGCTTGAAGCAGATCCTGCACAAAAGCTGCTGCTGAAGGCAGAAACAGATATTGTATGTGAGAACTGTCCAAATAATAATAGCGGTATTTGCAGCACCCGGGAGAAGGTGCAGCGATACGATGAAGCAGTCCTAAAGGCTTGCGGCCTTGATGAAGCTGGCGAGATCTCTTTTGCACGGTTTATAGAACTTGTAAAGGACAAGATAATTGATGCGGGTATCCGCGGCGATATTTGCGGCGATTGCAGTTGGGACTATATTTGCAGGGATAAGAAAAGCCGTTATGAAGAAGGCGATATCTGCTGCTGATTTACTTGCGGACGTGTACTAATTGAGGCAGAGATATTGATAACGGTGATCTGATCAAAAGGAGGCGCGTATGGCAGTATACAGATGCATGTCTTGTGGCTACATTTTTGATGAGGAGAAAGAGGGCAAGAGTATCAAAGATATAGATCAGTGCCCGAGATGCAAGCAACCGGACGATAGGTTTGTATTGGTTGAAGATAAAGACATTAAAAAACCGAATCCATAATCAAATGGATTCGGTTAGCAGGGGAACAGCGATTCGAACGCTGATGGACGGTTTTGGAGACCGTAATACTAGCCATTGTATGACTCCCCTATTTATTTGATCATTAGCTTTGAACTCGCCGCCAACGAAAGTAATTATAGCAAAGCCAGGAGGGCTATGCAAGAGTTTTTTATAAAAACATGCATTTTTTAGCAGCTCATTCTCTAATCTTGCGTATTGCATAGCAGATCCCCACCGCGGCCATGGCGCCAAGGCTGTCTATGATCACGTCACGGAACTGGGGGGAGCGACCTGCTGTAAAGGACTGGTGGAACTCGTCCAGGCAGGCATATATGGCACAGAAGATCACAGCGATGAGCCCCTTTTTGCGGCCCTTGACCTTGTATACATACAGGGGCAGCATCACGCATAGCGCCAGTATAAAGTATTCTGAGAAATGTGCAGCCTTTCTTATAAAGAATTCGTAGCTTCTGGCTCTTCCTTCAATATTGAAACGGCTCAGTCCTAAAGTGAAGATGTTGTTAATTAAGCTTACGATCCCGTAGGACGCCCTGTAGCTCAGTCCTGCAGATTCTTCTCCTGTCTGAGCGGAGAAGGAATATATGCTGCCCATACTGATAAGGGCAGGTATCACAGAACTGGCTTTGGCCAGTTCTTTTGCGAAAGGGAGTGCCCTTCCGGTTCCAATGCTTTCGCTATCCCCAAAGGCACCTGTCACCAGATTGCTGTTTTTGGAAGGAGCGTTTTTGCCTTCCAGGACTCTGATCTCATCCTCTTTATATGTATTTTCTAAAGCGTTTCCACCGCTTCTTCTTGCCATAACAGACTTTTCCTCATTTATTTGATCTACAATCACCATCCATATTTATATCACATGTGATACAATTTTTATATAAGAAAAGACCTTATTTTATTTTTAGAACGTTTGTTCAAAAAAATCGTGAGTGTAGCCCAAATATTTGGAGAATCGCCCTCTATACAATTTATGACAGCAATGTTATTATTATGCGGAAGTTGGAGAATAGGGGCGTTGAAAGGCAGGCAGATCATGTCAGACATGTCATTAAACGAGAACAGTACCCAGGATATTGTCAATCGTTACAGACAGAGCGTAGCCGTACTCGCCAAGTTTTTACCCTGGCTTCGGGAGCATGCCAAGAAGGATGTCTCCACCAAGTATGATAACTCCGAAATGGGGCATACTATCCCTTTCCCTGTATATGATTCGACTTTGCTCAATTTTGTTAAGACCGCTCAGGGAAGCGGGATCATGAATCGCAACTATGTCTATCTCTATTCCAAATATCATATCAGCGGCGTGCAGGATGAGCTTCGTATCATCGAGCAGGCTGATATCATGAGAATGGACGACCTGAGAGATATTCTTTCCAGATATATTCTGGAGGGTAATGTCAAGGGCGAGCTCTGGTCTGAAGGTGTCAGAAGCGGAGTGATGGAGAGGGCTGTCACCAAAATGCAGGAGCTGATCGAGTTCTGGGATAAGCAGAGCTGAACCCCTGCTAAGCTATTATTGAGGGCGCGATGGGAGCAAAATCTGAGCACAAGAAGAAGTATATCGTCAGCAAGGCCCGTGATGTTTTTGCTGAAAAAGGTTTCAAGGGAGTGACGATGAAGGATATAGTGGACGCATGTGATATCAGTCGCGGCGGCCTTTATCTTTATTTTTCCGATACAGCTCAGCTTTTCCAGTGCGTAATGGATGCAGAGAATGAGGAATCAGAGTCTTTCGAGAATGATATCCCGGAAGGCGATGTTCCTGTTTCATCCATGCTGGCTCTCTTTATCCGTCAGCAGAAGAAGGAGATCCTGAGAAAGAAGGGCAGTATCCTTCAGGCTATGATCGAATACTATACCTGTAATAAGACACCTTCTGCCGAGAACTATGTAAAGCAGAAGTTTGATGGCGTTTGTGAGACCATTGAGAAGCTTATTAATGAAGGTGTGGAGAATTCAGAATTTGAGTGCTACGATCCTCAGGGCTGTGCCAGAAATATGGCATATGTATTTGAGGGACTTAAGCTAATGGCAGTATCTACAGGTATCAGCGAAGCTGCCGTTGACAGAGAGATCTTATATATTCTGCAGGGCCTGGTACCGGCAGACGAATATGTTAATTAATGTGCTTCAGGTTTTCCCGGAGCACTTTTTTATAAGGAGAAATGAGGTTTATGGTAAGACGAGTCTATGTTGAGAAGAAAAAGCCCTTTGCGGTCAAGGCAGAGGAACTCCATGAGGAGATCAGAGGATTCCTGGGGATCTCATCTGTAACACAGGTCAGAGAGCTGATTCGTTATGATGTGGAAAACATATCAGACGATGTATTCGAGAAAGCTTGCAGTGGTGTCTTTGCTGAACCCCCTGTTGATAATCTTTACAGAGAGAGCTTTGAGGCTGCAGATGGCGACCTGATCTTCAGCGTTCAGGCCCTGCCCGGACAGTTTGATCAGCGTGCCGATTCTGCTGAGCAGTGTATCGGCTTTATCAAGGGTGATGAGCGCCCTGTAGTCCGCACAGCTATCACTTATGTGATCAGCGGAGACCTTACAGAGGCAGAAGCTGAGAAGATCAAGGGCTATGTAGTAAACCCTGTTGATTCCGGCATTGTAAGTGAAGATAAAGCAGAGACTCTCTATGAAGAGTATCCTGAGCCTGAGAATGTTAAGAGCTTTGACGGCTTTGCGGATATGAAGGAAGAAGACCTGAAGGCTCTCTATGACAGCCTGGGTCTTGCCATGACCTTTAATGATTTTAAATGGATACAGACCTATTTCCATGATGATGAGCACAGGGATCCTACAGTAACAGAGATTCGCGTGCTTGATACATACTGGTCCGATCATTGCAGACATACCACCTTCGGAACAGAGCTAAGGAATATCTCTTTTGAAGATGGTTTTTACCGCGGACCTATTGAAGATTCCTACAAAGAGTACCTTACAGCCAGGGATGAGCTTTATACAGATCCAGCCAAGAAGGAAGAGAAGTTTATCTCTCTGATGGATCTGGCCCTTGTGGGTATGAAGAAGCTCAAGAAGGACGGCAAGCTCACAGACATGGAAGAGTCTGAAGAGAACAATGCCTGCACAGTTGTGGTACCTGTTGAAGCAGAGTATAACGGCGAAAAGGTAACTGAGAACTGGCTGGTATTCTTTAAGAATGAGACACACAACCATCCTACAGAAATAGAGCCTTTTGGTGGTGCAGCCACATGTCTGGGCGGTGCTATCAGAGATCCCCTGTCAGGCAGAGGTTATGTATATCAGGCTATGCGTGTTACAGGCGCTGCCGATCCTACAGTACCTGTTTCAGAGACCTTAAAGGGCAAACTTCCTCAGAAGAAGCTGGTAACAGGAGCAGCTCAGGGTTATTCCTCATATGGTAACCAGATCGGTCTGGCTACAGGCTATGTCAAGGAAGTATATCATCAGGGCTATGTGGCTAAGCGTATGGAGATCGGTGCTGTTATGGGCGCTGCTCCCCAGAAGAGTGTCATGAGAAAGTCTGCTGATCCCGGTGATGTGATCATCCTCCTGGGCGGCAGGACCGGTAGAGACGGTATTGGTGGAGCTACAGGTTCCTCCAAGGCTCATGATAACAAGTCACTGACCAGCTGCGGAGCTGAGGTCCAGAAGGGTAATGCTCCCACAGAACGTAAGCTCCAGAGACTCTTTAGAAGAACTGAAGTATCCTCTATCATCAAGAAGTGCAATGACTTTGGCGCAGGCGGTGTATCAGTAGCCATCGGCGAGCTGGCACCCGGACTTGATATCAATCTGGACCTGGTACCCAAGAAGTATGCAGGTCTTGATGGAACTGAGCTTGCTATATCCGAGTCTCAGGAGAGAATGGCAGTAGTAGTTGACCCTGCAGATGTGGACAAGTTCCTGGGCTATGCAGCTGAAGAGAACCTTGAAGCTGTCACAGTTGCTGTAGTAACTGAGGATCCCAGACTGGTGCTTAACTGGAGAGGTCAGAAGATTGTAGATATCGCCAGGAGCTTCCTTGATACCAACGGAGCTCACCAGGAGACAGATGTACAGGTAGAGATACCTGCCAGAGAAGATAATTATTTTGACAAGATAGCATGTGACAAGGCTGCTGCAGAGCTTGAAAAGGGCAATGTAAGAGAGGCTGTCCTTGCTGAGATGGCTGACCTTAATGTATGTTCCCAGAAGGGTCTTGTAGAGAGATTTGATGCTTCCATCGGTGCTGCATCTGTAGAGATGCCTTATGGTGGTAAGTATCAGCTTACAGAGACACAGAACATGATCGCCAAGCTCCCTGTGCTGGGCGGAGATACAGATACCGTTACCATGATGGCATACGGCTTTGATCCTTATCTCTCCTCCTGGAGCCCTTATCACGGCAGCGTATACGCAGTGACAGAGTCTGTATCCAGGATCGTAGCAGGAGGCGGCGCGCTTAAGGATATCCACTTCACCTTCCAGGAATTCTTTAAGCATATGCTCACCGGAAGCCTTGAAAAGGGCGAGATCGCCAATGCTTCCAGATGGTCACAGCCTTTCACGGCTCTCCTTGGAGCTATGGAAGCACAGCTGAGATTTGGCAAGGCATCCATTGGCGGTAAGGATTCCATGTCAGGCTCCTTTAACGATATCAACGTTCCGCCTACACTGGTATCCTTTGCAGTAGATATCGCAAAGACAGGCGACGTGATCACACCTGAGCTTAAGGCGGCAGGAGATAAGCTTATAGAGCTCTCTCTGCCAAGAGACGAATATGATCTGCCTGTATACGACAAGCTCATAGAGCTCTATGAGGCAGTTACAGAGCTTGAGAGACAGGGCCTTGTAAAGGCAGCGTATGCAGAGGATTCCTACGGTCTTATAGCTTCACTTGCCAAGATGAGCTTTGGTAACAAGCTGGGCGTAAGCGTTGATCCTTCACTTAAGGCAGCAGACCTTTTTGCTAATAACATGGCTTCACTGCTTCTTGAAGTAGACAGTGCCGATGCTGACAAGTTCCTGGCACTGCCTGGCAGCAGGATGGTTGCTACAGTTACTGATAAGGCAGCATTTGAGCTTGAAGGCATAGAGATAGACATCGAGGATATGCTTGCGGCATGGACAGGCAAGCTTGACAAGGTATTCCCTTCAGCTGCAGGCCATGATAATACATCTGTCGCAGCAGAGCTCTTTGAGACATCAAATGTATATGTCTGCAAAAACAAGGTTGCAAAGCCCAGGGTATTCATTCCTGTATTCCCAGGCAGCAACTGTGAGTATGATTCAGCAAAGGCATTTGAGAATGCAGGCGCTGAGACTGATATCAGGATCTTCAGGAACAGGACTCCGGAAGATATATATGAATCTGTAGAAGAGTTTGCAAGGGCTATAGATGATGCTCAGATCATCATGTTCCCCGGCGGTTTCTCCGCAGGTGACGAGCCTGACGGATCTGCCAAGTTCTTTGCTACAGCATTTGCAAATGAGAAGATCAAAGAGTCTGTTCAGGGTATGCTGGACAAGAGAGACGGACTGGTACTTGGTATCTGTAACGGCTTCCAGGCTATCATCAAGCTGGGCCTGGTACCAAACGGCGCTGTAACAGGGCAGACTGCAGATTCACCTACACTGACCTTCAACACCATCGGCAGACATATCTCCAAGATGGCTTACCTTAAGCTTGTGAGCAACAAGAGCCCCTGGCTGAGACTTGCTGAGGTAGGCAAGGTTTACACCAATCCTGCATCTCACGGCGAAGGAAGATTTGTTGCATCCGATGAAGTTATAGACGGACTCTTTAAGAACGGCCAGGTTGCATTTCAGTATTGTGATGTAGATGGCAATGTGACTATGGATTCCGAGTGGAACATCAACGGTTCCTACAGAGCTATCGAGGGTATCACTTCACCTGACGGAAGATGTCTGGGTAAGATGTGCCACGCTGAGCGAAGAGGTGACGGCGTAGCTCTTAATATCTACGGAGAACAGGATCTGAAGATCTTCGAATCCGGTGTTTCATATTTCAGATAATAAAGTGCAATGACGCATCATCCGGACAGGCTGCATTATGTTCGGATGATGATTTTATGCGGTTTGACATTGTTTACTGATAGAACGGGGATTTAGACGTATATGAAGAAAGCATTTTTGATCCTTGAAGACGGGACAGTCTTCACAGGCAGAAGGATAGGCGCTGACAGGGAAGTGATCAGCGAGATAGTCTTTAATACTACAATGGCAGGATATACAGAAGTGTATACTGATCCTTCCTACGCAGGACAGGCAGTATGCATGACATATCCTCTCATAGGTAACTACGGCGTATGTATAGATGACATGGAATCTGACAGGATCTGGCCTGACGGAGTGATCGTCAGGGAGCTGTCAGCTGTTGCCAGCAATTTCCGCTGTGACATGACCATCCAGGAGTTTCTGGATAAATATGATATTCCCGGTATCGAGGGCATCGACACCAGGAAGCTGACCAGGATTCTCAGGGAAAAGGGTACCATGAACGGCTGCATCACTTCTGATGAGAATTATTCATTGGATGAGATCATAGGAAGGCTCAAGGCCTACACCACTGCAGGCGTTGTAAAGAAGGTATCCTGCAAAGAAAAATATCTGGTAAAAGGATCTGAGAGTCTCACTGACAATGGTCCTATATCAGGTAGTGCATCCTTTAACGCAGAGAATTACAAGGCAGACCTGGCAGGCGATCACACTAAGAGAGAGCGCAGACCTTCCCTGGTGAGGGAACTAAACGGCAAGGGCCTTAAGGTAGCTCTTCTGGATCTGGGTGCCAAGAAAAATATTGCTGACAGCCTGGCTGCCAGAGGCTGTGATGTGACAGTATATCCTTACAATACCGGTGCAGAAGAGATACTGGCAGCTCATCCCGATGGCATCATGCTCTCCAACGGCCCCGGCGATCCCAAGGATTGTCAGGATGTGATCAAAGAAGTGAGAAAGCTCTATGAATCCGATGTTCCGATCTTTGCCATCTGTCTGGGACATCAGCTCATGGCTCTTGCCACAGGGGCAGATACACATAAGATGAAGTATGGCCACAGAGGCGGCAATCATCCTGTCAAGGAGCTGGCTACCGGTCAGGTATACATCTCTTCACAGAACCATGGCTATGTGGTTGATACGGACAAGCTGGACCCTGCTGTTGCAGAGCCTGCCTTTGTAAATGTCAATGATGGCACAAATGAAGGCCTGAAATACACAGGCAAGAATATTTACACAGTACAGTTCCATCCCGAGGCATGTGCAGGTCCCCAGGATACAGCTACTCTTTTTGATAAGTTTATAAACATGATGAAGAAAGGATCTTTCAATGCCTAAGAATAAAGATGTCAAAAAGGTCTTAGTGATCGGTTCGGGACCTATAGTAATAGGCCAGGCCGCTGAGTTTGATTATGCAGGTACTCAGGCCTGCCGTTCCCTCAAGGAAGAGGGTGTAGAGGTAGTGCTGGTCAATTCCAATCCCGCTACCATCATGACCGACAAGGATATAGCAGATGAAGTATATATAGAGCCCCTGACTGTCAGGGTGCTGGAGCAGATCATAGAAAAGGAAAAGCCCGACTCCATCCTTCCCACTCTGGGAGGACAGGCAGGTCTGAACCTTGGTATGGAGCTGGCTGAATCGGGCTTTCTTGATAAGCACGGAGTAAAGCTCCTGGGCACTACCTCCGCTACCATCAAGAAGGCTGAGGACCGCCAGGAGTTCAAGGATACCATGGAAAAGATAGGCGAGCCTTGCGCAGCATCTCTGGTGGTACATGATGTGGAGACAGGAGCTGCCTTTGCAGATAAGATAGGCTATCCTGTGGTACTGCGTCCCGCATTTACCCTGGGAGGATCCGGCGGCGGTATCGCTTATGACAGGACTCAGCTTGAGGATATCCTGGCTAATGGCCTTAGACTCTCAAGAGTACACGAAGTACTGGTAGAACGCTGCATCTCCGGCTGGAAGGAGATCGAATATGAGGTGATCAGAGACTCCAAGGGTAACTGCATCACTGTCTGCAACATGGAAAATATCGATCCTGTAGGCGTACATACAGGTGACTCTATAGTGGTAGCTCCTTCTCAGACTCTCACTGATAAAGAGTATCAGATGCTCAGGAGCTCTGCTCTTAATATCATAAATGAACTGGAGATCACAGGTGGATGTAACGTGCAGTTTGCACTTCATCCTACATCCTTTGAATATTGTGTTATCGAAGTTAATCCCAGAGTAAGCCGTTCCTCAGCTCTGGCTTCCAAGGCAACAGGTTATCCCATTGCCAAGGTTGCTGCCAAGATCGCGCTGGGCTATACCCTGGATGAGATCCCCAATGCTATCACAGGCAAGACCTTTGCGTCCTTTGAGCCTGCGCTTGACTACTGCGTACTCAAGTTCCCAAGACTTCCTTTTGATAAGTTCATCACTGCCAAGAGAAGTCTCTCTACACAGATGAAGGCTACAGGTGAAGTCATGAGTATCTGCACCAATTTTGAAGGTGCCATGATGAAGGCTATCAGATCCCTTGAGCAGCATGTGGACTCCCTTATGTCCTATGATTTCTCCGGTCTGTCCGATGAAGACCTTTTTGACGAACTCAGGATCGTGGATGATATGCGTATCTGGAGGATCGCGGAGGCCCTTAGAAGAGATGTGAGCTATGAGACTATCAATAAGATAAGCGGCATCGATATCTGGTTTATCTCCAAGCTGGCTCACCTGGTAGAGGTGGAGAAGGCTCTTAAGGAAGAGGGCAGGGCGCTTAGCGCCTCTACCCTTTTGGAAGCCAAGAGGGTAGAGTATCCCGATACAGTGATTGCTTCTCTTACAGGCATGAGCGCAGACGAAGTCAAAGAGATGCGTCTGGCCAATAATATCACTGCCAGCTACAAGCTTGTTGATACCTGTGCTGCTGAGTTTGAGGCACAGACTCCCTATTACTACTCTGTATATGACGGCCCTGACAGCGAGGATGAGGCTGCAGAGCCCCAGGGCGCTGACAGGAAAAAGAAGATACTGGTACTGGGCTCAGGTCCTATCAGGATCGGTCAGGGTATCGAGTTTGACTATTGCTCTGTACATGCTACATGGGCATTTGAAAAGGCAGGCTTTGAGACCATTATCATCAATAATAACCCTGAGACTGTATCTACTGACTTTGATATAGCAGACAAGCTCTATTTCGAGCCTCTGACTCCCGAAGATGTGGAAAATGTAGTCCGTCTGGAGAAACCTGACGGAGCGGTGGTACAGTTTGGCGGCCAGACAGCTATCAAGCTGACTCAGGATCTGATGAAGATGGGTGTGAAGATCTACGGAACAGATGCTGCTGATGTTGATGCGGCTGAAGACCGTGAGCTCTTTGATGAAATCCTGGAGAAAGCAGAGATAAAGAGGGCTCAGGGCGCTACAGTATATACTGCGGAAGAAGCCAAGGAAGTAGCTAATCGCCTGGGTTACCCTGTACTTGTAAGACCTTCCTACGTACTGGGCGGCCAGGGCATGCAGATAGCTCTCTCCGATCAGGAAATAGAAGAGTTTATGAATATCATCAACCGCTATGCCCAGGATCATCCTATCCTTGTAGATAAATATCTCCAGGGTATAGAGACTGAGGTAGATGCGGTATGCGATGGTGAGAATATAGTGATCCCCGGTATCATGGAGCATATTGAGAGATCAGGTGTCCATTCAGGTGACTCCATCTCTGTATATCCTGCTCAGTCACTGTCTGATAATGTCAAGGCTACCATTGCCGAGTACACAGCAAGACTGGCCAGGGAGCTGCATGTAATAGGTCTGATCAACGTACAGTTCATCGCTGTGGGCGAAGAAGTATATATCATCGAAGCCAATCCCAGGTCTTCGCGTACTGTTCCATATATCAGCAAGGTAACAGGTATTCCCATTGTGGATCTGGCAGCAAGAGTCATGATGGGCGAGAAGCTCACCGATATGGGCTACACTCCCGGACTTCAGCCTGAAGCTGAGCATGTGGCTATCAAGATGCCTGTATTCTCCTTTGAGAAGATCAGGGGTGCAGAGATCAGCCTTGGACCTGAGATGAAGTCTACAGGTGAGTGTCTTGGCATCAGTAAGAGCTTTAACGAGGCTCTCTACAAGGCTTTCCTTGGAGCAGGAGTATCCCTTCCCAAGCACAAGCAGATGATCATCACTGTCAAGGATGCTGATAAGGGCGAGATCATTGATATAGCAAGACGTTATGAGAAACTGGGCTATATCATCTATGCTACCCTTGGTACTGCTGTAGTACTGAATGAGAACGGTGTTAAGGCCCGTAAGATCAACAATATCCACCAGGAATCACCTACAGTCATGGATCTGATCCTGGGTCATAAGATAGATTTGGTCATTGATACACCTACACAGGGACGCGACAAGAGCAGAGACGGCTTCCTGATCCGCCGTACTGCAATAGAAACAGGAGTAAATGTAATTACTGCACTTGATACTGCAAGAGCGCTTGTTTCCAGTCTGGAAAATGCTTATAATGAAGAAGGAATTGAGCTTGTGGATATCGCTTCCATTTAAAATTTTTTAGGCTTGGAGAAAGGAGCAGTTTTATGGAACTTAGTTTTTACAAATGTAGTAAATGCGGTAAAATAGTTGCTCTCATCAAAGGCTCTGCCTGCCCAACCATGTGCTGCGGCGAAGAGATGAAACTCATCGTTCCCGGAAGTACCGATGCAGCTGTGGAGAAACACGTACCGGTAGTTGAAGTAAACGGCTCTGTTGTAACAGTTAAGGTCGGTGAAGTGGACCATCCTATGCTGCCCGAGCACTATATTGAGTGGATCGGACTTGAGACTGCGCAAGGCTTTGCTATGAAGGACCTGAAGGCCGGAGATGCTCCATGCGTAACATTCGCCCTTTCTGAAGGCGATAGCGTTACTGCAGCATATGCCTATTGCAATCTCCACGGATTGTGGAAGAAATGACTTTGAAGTGCATCCATGCACTTCAGGACAAGTCGTGTTACATCCTGTAACAATGACATCATGTCGGGTTGCATCCTGCAACCAATGACATGGGAGTTTGATATGACTATATCGGCTGTTGCACCACCTGGTGCAGCAGCCGATTTTCTAGCACAAAGCCGGGAAGTGGATATCAGCATCAGAAGATAAGAAAATGCAGAAAACAGGTTATGCTGCTTATAAGCTGATAGCAAGCAAAGAGAAATAAACAGGTTTGGATATTGAATAAAATAAATTATAGTAAAGAGTTTGATAAGTATATAGATGATATAATGAGCAGAGGACTTCGTCCCCGGCTTCTTCTTCATGCCTGCTGCGCGCCATGTTCGTCCTATTGCCTGGAGCTTCTCAGGCAGTATTTTGATGTCACGCTCTTTTATTACAATCCTAATATTACCAATGAGGCTGAGTATAGGAAGAGGACAGAGGAAGCTAGGCGCCTTGTTGAGGAATACAACCGCCAGGTGATAGAGAGGGACTTTGAAGGGATGAACTCTGATGAGAATGCCTCCCTTATATCCTTTATGGAAGGGAAGTATGATCCGGAGAACTGGCTTAGCGCAGTAAAAGGAATGGAGGATATCCCTGAAGGGGGAGATCGCTGTACAAAGTGCTTCATGCTGCGGCTTGATGAAGCGGGGCGAGTAGCAGCTGAAGGGGGCTTTGACTTGTTTACAACCACACTCACCATCAGTCCTCTTAAGAATGCAGACAAGCTTAATCTGGCAGGAAGAGAAGCTGCTGATAAGTATGGCATTTTTTTCCTTCCATCGGACTTTAAGAAAAAGAACGGCTATAAGCGTTCTATAGAATTATCAAAGCGTTTTGACCTCTACAGGCAGGACTACTGCGGCTGCGCATATTCCAAGGCTCAAAGGGAGAGGGAAAAGGCTTTAAAAGACAGGCAATGATCAAATATATTAGGGGATAGCTATCAAAGCCCAAGGGCTAAAATATATAAATATATATGGAGGAGAAGATGAAACTAGAAGGGTTAAAGATGAATTTCCTGGGGGACAGTATTACAGAAGGCGTTGGCGCCAGCAGTATAGACAAGGTCTACTGGAAACGCTTTGAAAAAGACGGAGCCATTGTCTGCGGAAACGGCATAGGCGGCACCAGGATTGCCAGGCAGCATACTCCTTCCTGTGAAGAGCGGTGGGATAGGTATTTTGCTTCCAGGATAGAGGAGCTGGATCCTGAAGCAGACGTAGTAGTGGTATTTGGCGGTACCAATGATTACGGGCACGGGGATGCTCCTCTTGGCAGGATGGAAGACAGAAACCCTGACACCTTCTACGGAGCTCTTCATGATCTCTATAGCAGGCTTATGAAGAAGTATCCTGCTGCAAGGATCATTCCCATGACACCTCTTCACAGGACTGAGGAGAATAAATATATCAATGAAATTGGCGTGAGAAATGTGGGAAGCCTTGGAGATTATGTTGCTATCATCAGAGAAGTAGCAGAGTATTATGCACTTCCTCTTTTGGACCTCTATGCTCTCAGCTCCATGCAGCCTGAGCTTCCCTATAATAATGAGAAGTTCTATGTGGACGGACTCCATCCCAGTGACGAGGGCTATGAGAGGATCTATAATCTCCTGAAGGCACATATACTCAGTCTCCCTCAGTGAATTTGTTGACTTCACAGAGTTACTTTATTATTATATTGTGAAGTGATATTGAATAAGAAATGATTTTTTAGGAAGTTGTGAAAGAAAGGAAACTATAGTGGAAAAACTGATAGATCTTATTTCTAAAGAAGTGTCCGATGCCTTTGAAAAGGCGGGCTATGACAGGAAGCTGGGAAGGTGCGTTGTATCCAACCGTCCTGATCTGTGCGAGTATCAGTGTAATGGCGCCATGGCTGCAGCCAAGGAGTATCACAAGGCTCCCTTTATGATATCAGATGAGGTAGCAGAGCTCCTTCAGGATAACAGTGCATTTGAGAAGGTGGAGTCCGTTAAACCCGGATTCCTCAACCTCATCCTGTCCAGGAATTTTGTACGTTCTTATATCGTGAAGATGCTCCATGCCAAGAGATTTGGAGTGGATATGCCCGGACATGAGCCTACCATCGTTATAGATTACGGAGGACCCAACGTGGCTAAGCCTCTTCATGTTGGACACCTTAGAAGTGCGGTCATCGGTGAATCATTAAAGAGGATCCTGAAATATACAGGTAATAAGGTCATCGGCGATGTACATCTGGGTGACTGGGGCTTGCAGATGGGCCTTATCATCACTGAGCTTAAGCTTCAGAAGCCCGATCTTCCTTATTTTGACGAGTCCTATACAGGCAGCTATCCCAAGGAAGCTCCTTTCACTTTGTCAGAGCTGGAACAGATCTATCCTCTTGCATCCGGCAAGTCCAAAGAGGATGAAGAGTACAAGAACATGGCTCTTGAAGCTACCAAGAAGCTTCAGGACGGTGACAGAGGCTACAGAGCTCTCTGGCATCATATCATGAATATCTCTGTTGCAGATCTGAAAAAGAATTACAAGAATCTGAATGTGGATTTTGATCTTTGGTGGGGCGAGTCTGATGTCCATGACATCATCCCCGGCATGATCGATTATTTCAAGGAAGGCGGCTATGCTCACGAGAGCCAGGGCGCTCTGGTCATTGATGTTACAAGGGAAGATGACAGCAAGGAGCTGCCTCCCTGCATCGTGCTCAAGAGTGACGGAGCTGCTCTCTATGCCACAACAGACCTTGCTACTATCAAGAAGCGTATGGATGAGTTCCATCCAAATGCTATCTATTACGTAGCTGATAAGCGTCAGACCCTGCACTTTACACAGGTATTCAGAAGTGCACATATCTCCAAGCTTGCCATGCCTGAGACCGATATGCGCTTCGTAGGCTTTGGTACTATGAACGGCAGCGATGGCAAGCCATTCAAGACCAGACAGGGCGGCGTTATGCGTCTGGAGAACCTCATCGCAGATATTGATGAGAAGATGTACAACAGGATCAAAGAGGGTAATCCCGAGATGAGCGATGAGGAAGCTCGTAAGACTTCTCATCAGGTAGCTGTCGCAGCTATTAAGTACGGCGATCTCTCTAACCAGCCTTCCAAGGATTATATCTTTGATATAGATAAGTTCACTTCCTTTGAAGGAGATACAGGTCCGTACCTGCTCTATACAATTGTTCGTATCAAGTCTATCCTGGCTAAGTACGAAGAGCAGTCCGGCAAGAAGGCCAAAGATACGCTCCTGGCAAATGCATCCACAGACAATGAGAAGGCTCTCTGCCTGCAGCTCACTGCCTTTGCTGAAGCTGTAGAAAGCGCTGCAAGAGACCTTATGCCTAACAGGATCTGTGCTTACATCTACGCTCTGGCCAATGACTTTAACAGTTTCTATCATGAGACCAAGATCCTGACTGAGCCTGATGAAAACAAGAAGGAAGGCTATATCGCCCTTCTCTATAACACCTTAAAGGTAATGGAAACAGGAATAGACCTCCTTGGCTTCGACGCCCCGGATAGGATGTAATGATATTGGGTCATAATACAAACAGCTCGCATGCTTGCATGTGGAGCTGTTTGTATTCATGACCCTAACAATCATGAGGAAAAAAGCTTACTGCGAAGCAGGTGCGGATATATTTTTCATGGATAATAAGAGATTATTTTCTAACAAGCAATTGCTGATGCTGATCCTGCCCGTCATTGCGGAGCAGTTTCTCACATCTCTCATGGGGCTGGCCGATTCCATGATGGTCAGCAACGTTAATGACTATGCCCTTGGAGCAGTACAGCTTGTGGATTCCATTAACATCCTGGTGATCCAGGCTTTTGCTGCCATTGCAACAGGCGGAGTAGTCATCTGCTCTCATTATATAGGACAACAGAATCTTAAAAGGGCGAAGGAGGCTGCCGAACAGGTTTCTCTTTCGGCCTTTTTATTGTCTTTGTTCATTACTGTTTTTTGTATTGTTTTAAAGAATCCCATCCTGGACCTGACCTTTGGACGAGTGGAAGAGGCTTTGATGGCTGAGGCCAGGATCTACTTTTTTATTACCATATTGTCATTTCCGGGGATTGCGCTTTATAGCGCAGGCTCTGCCATATACAGGGCTCAGGGTAATACCAGGCTACCTCTGGTCATATCTATAGCCTGCAACTGTATCAATATTGCAGGCAATGCGGTATTTATCTTTGTATTTAATATGGGCGTAGCGGGAGCTGCCCTTGCCACCCTGATATCCAGATGGCTCTCTGCCCTTGTGGTATATGCATTCCTTAGACGAAGGAGCGAGCTTATCAACATCAGAGATTACCGCCGCCTTCGTACTGACCCTTATCTTGTCAGGAAGGTGCTGGGACTGGGTATACCAAATGGTATAGAGAATTCCATGTTTCAATTTGGCAAGCTGGTCATCCAGTCTGCAGTATCTGCCATGGGCACCATAGCTATTACAGCACAGGCCATGACCAATATTATGGAGAACCTCAACGGCATAGCCGCTGTAGGCGTGGGCATAGGCCTTATGACTGTAGCAGGTCAGACTATGGGAGCCGGTAGAAAGAAAGAGGCGGCCTATTATATCAGGAAGCTGTCCATCTGGGCAGAGGTCTTTCTTACAGCCAGCTGTATCCTGGTCTTTTTGGCAGGCGGCCGTATCACGGCTATAGCAGGTATGAATAGTGAGAGTGCAAAGCTATGCATGTATATGGTAGGCTGGATCACTATCATCAAGCCCCTGTTTTGGGTACCTTCATTTGTACCTGCTTATGGTATGAGAGCTGCAGGAGATGTGAGATTCTCCATGCTCTTATCCATTTCCACCATGTGGTTTGTAAGGGTAGGCATTACACTGACGCTGGTTTATTTTTTCCATTACATGTCACCTATGGCAGTCTGGATTGGTATGTTCTCTGATTGGTTTGTCAGGGGTGTATTCTACACCATACGCCTTCGCAGCATGAAATGGGCCGGCCACAGAGTAACCTAGTAGCTGGACCACGGGGTGTTATAGCAGGCGCGAATGTCAAAAAGATAATGAACGAGGCCATAAGGAGCATGCAGTAAAAGGCGGTTTTTGCAAACTGCAGTTTTTTTATAAAAAAGCTATTGACATATAGGAGGCTCTGAGATATAGTATTCTAGTCGGCTGCAGAAAGCGGTCGCAAATAAATGGCGAGATAGCTCAGCTGGCTAGAGCACACGGTTCATACCCGTGGTGTCGAGGGTTCAAGTCCCCCTCTCGCTACTCTGAAATCGTTCAACGACCCCCATGTTGAGCGGTTTTTTTCTTTGTGTAAAAATCCTCCTGCTAATATATAATAAAAAGTACATAAGGAGGGTTCGGATATGCCTATCTTAGCTGCATTCATGCTGCCCCATCCGCCGCTTATCGTCCCCCGGATTGGCAAGGGCAGCGAGAGAGAAGTCATAGATACGATCAGAGCTTATGAAGAGGCCGCATCGGAAATAGCAGCCCTTGAGCCTGAGACCATTATCATTACCAGTCCCCATTCCATTATGTACTCGGATTATTTCCATATTTCCCCCGGAGATAGAGCCAGGGGCTCATTTGTTCGCTTTGGAGCCCCGGAGGTCAGATTTGATGAAGAGTATGACCGCGAGCTTGCTGACAAGATATGCCTTTTGGCTGACAGAGAGGATTTTCCTGCAGGCACTGAGGGCGAAAGGGATCCTTTGCTGGATCATGGCTGTATGGTACCCCTGTATTTCATCAGGCAGCAATACCGGGGCGGGCGCATTATCAGGATAGGCTTGTCGGGCCTTGCGCTGACTGAGCACTATCATCTGGGCCAGCTTATATCAGAGGCTGTAAATGATCTGGGAAGAAGAGTGGTAGTAGTGGCCAGTGGAGATCTGTCACACAAGCTGCAGAGCTATGGTCCTTATGGTTATGCCGCCGAGGGACCTGCATATGACAGGCGTATTATGGATGTATGCGGCAGAGCTGCCTTTGGGGAACTCTTTGATTTTGATGAGCGTTTCTGCGAAAAGGCTGCTGAGTGCGGCCATAGGTCCTTTGTCATCATGGCAGGCTGCTTTGACGGACTTGAAGTGAAGGCCAGTGCTTTGTCCCATCAGGATGTGACCGGAGTGGGCTATGGCATATGCACCTTTTATCCCGGTGCACCCTCTAAGGAGCGCTGCTTTCTGGCTCATTACCTGGATGAGCAGGAAGATGATTGCAGGAGGAAGGCTTATATGAGTGATGCGTATGTGCAGCTTGCAAGGGCCAGTGTTGAATCCTGGGTGAGGTATAGAAAGCGTCTTGCCATGCCGGATGGTCTGCCCGAGGAGATGACTGGCAAGGCAGCAGGCACCTTTGTATCCATCCATGAAAAAGGGAGACTCAGAGGCTGTATCGGCACGATCATGGCTACCAGGGAATCTATAGCTGAAGAGATCATAGACAATGCCATCAGCGCTTCTTCCAGGGATCCCAGGTTTACGCCAATAGAAGAGTCGGAGCTGCCTTTTCTGGAGATATCTGTAGATGTTCTGGGAGAGATAGAGGATATAGATTCCCCTGACGAGCTTGATGTAAGGCGCTACGGCGTGATCGTCAGCAGCGGAATGAAGAGGGGGCTGCTCCTTCCCAATCTTGACGGCGTTGATACAGTGGAGGATCAGATCAGCATAGCCAGACAAAAGGGCGGTATCCACGAATATGAGGATTATAAGCTTCAAAGATTTGAAGTAGTAAGGCATTACTAAACTGAATTATTCAGAACATGTCCAAATACATCCTTGTATTCAGGACATTGAAGTGCATCCATGCACTTCAGAACATGTCCAAATACATCCTTGTATTCAGAGAATGGTAAGGTCTTATTGCGGGGATATAAGAAAAAATTTATCAGAGATTAGTGAGAAGCTGTTTGGAGAATGAATAGTGGCGAAATGCGATGTATGCTTTAGGCATTGTGATGTAAAAGAAGGACAGTTGGGCTTTTGCGGTGGCAGGATATGTGAGGACAAGGCAGTCAGAGCTTATAACTATGGCAGGATCACAGGGCTGGCTCTTGATCCTATTGAAAAGAAGCCTCTTGCCCGCTTTTATCCCGGGAGCTATATTCTCTCAGCGGGCTCATTTGGCTGCAATCTCCGTTGTCCTTTTTGCCAGAACTATGAGATATCCTGGTCCGACGAAGCCTTTGCCATGGCAGATACTGCCAGATTCATGGCTCCGGAGGAACTTGTGGAGCTGGCAATAGAGCTTCAGGACAGGGGAAGTATAGGTATAGCCTTTACCTACAATGAGCCGCTCATAGGCTATGAATACGTGCGGGATACGGCTATGCTGGCACATAAGAGGGGGCTAAAGACTGTCCTTGTGAGTAACGGGACATGCGAGCTTCCTGTGCTGGATGAGATAGGGCCCTGTATAGATGCTATGAATATAGATCTCAAGGGTTTTACAGACCGCTATTACTCAGAGGTCTTAAAAGGCAGCAGGCAGCAGGTGATGGATTTCATAGTCAGAGCCTGTAAGTATTCCCATCTGGAGGTTACAAGCCTTATCATTCCAGGGGAAAATGATTCAGAAGATGAGATGCGGGATATGTCCCTCTGGCTTAGTACCATAAAGGGTGCTGATGGTGAGGAGATAGTCCTTCATATCAGCAGATTTTTTCCAAGGTTTCATATGACTGACAGGGCGGCTACCGATGTGGATAAGATATACCGCCTGGCGGATATAGCCGGGGAGAATCTGCACTATGTATATACCGGTAATTGTTGAGGCGCGTGGTTATTTATGAGCATAAGCTGATAAACTATATGGCACCGGATCATATGCAGCTCACTACAAATAGACAATGAAAGGAAAAGGCATGAAGACAATCAATATCAGTTCCCATAGCAAAGAAGAGGTGGATGCATTTAATGCGCATATAGATGAAGAACAGCAGCTGATCTTTGAAGGAGGCAAAAGATCCATAGAAAAATATCTGGAATCTGATGGCATTCCCCTTCATATCAAGGAGGATCTGCCGGATGCTGTGCAGGATAAGATGCCTGCACTCATAGTGATCCACGGCTTTACAGGCCATATGGAAGAAGACCATATCCGCGCTGTAGCAGGACTGGCCACAGATCTTGGCATGGTCAGCATAAGGGCTGAGATGTACGGCCATGGGCTAAGCGGCGGTGATTTCTATGATCACAATGTTATGATCTGGGTCATGGAGATCGTGAGAGTGATCCGCTATGTAAGAAGACTCCCCTATGTCTCGGATATATATCTTACGGGTCATTCCCAGGGCGGCCTGTCAGTAGTACTGGCAGCAGGTATTATGAGAGATGTAGTCAAAGCGCTGATTCCTCTTTCTCCTGCTATCAATATATATAATGACGCAGCATCGGGCTTTTTTCTGGGCAATGAATTTGACAGCGAGCATATCCCTGATTCCATAGGCAGCGATGAATGGGAGCTGAGCAGTGACTCTATCAGGGTGGCGTCTCTGCTTCCTGTCCATGATGCGGTCAAGGCATATAAGCGTCCTGTCCTTGTGGTGCATGGAGATGATGATGAGGCGGTGCCATATTCCTGCGGAGCAGAGCTTGCTGCAGAGTATTCTGATGCAAGACTTGCCACTATCCATGGCGATGATCACTGCTATACCAGGCATCTTGACAAGGTTGTGGAAGCGGTAAAAGATTTTTTGGCAAAGGAGCTAAAGAATTGAGCTTGCCTGTCCGATAAAAAGAGATGAAGAGGTATGGAATCTAACGGAATAGGTTCCCTGCTTTGTGACAAGGAGGTGACGATATGAGTACCATCAATTCATCTTATTTATCTTTTGGGCAGCAAAATGCCATCAATATGAGAGCTTCCGCAGCCAATGCTATGTTTGGCAGCTTACCCGCCACTCAGAATAATATGCTGGGCAACTATACCCTCTCGGACTATAGCTCCCTTAAGAATGGCAGCTACGGCAAGCTGTTAAAGGCTGTTTATGCCAAGGAAAAGGCTGAGAGCGAAGGCACATCCTCTTCTAGGAAGGCAAATGATCCCAAGACAGTAGAGAAGACCTCTTATGAGAAGAGCGGCAAGCTGGAAAAGCTCTTGTCAACTTATAAAGAAGAGGAAAAAGAGGCTGATTCCACCAAGGCTATCTATTCATCTGACGGCTCCAAAACCGCTGAGAACAATACGGGGAGCGGCTTGGATGCATCTGTATAAGCTGAGAATAGTAACAGAACATATGTTATAGATAAATACTTCGTGAATAATACATTGCTTTTTTAATTAGGGCAAGGCACAATGTTTATGTGCCTTGCCTATTAATGTGTCGGCATAATAATATAGATGAAGGATCGCAGTACTATCTGATTGCTGGAAAAAACTGGCATATATCGGGGATATTGTTATTGCGTGGAGGGTGAAATGAAATCAATTCTTAGGATGGTCAGGTATTTCAGACCACATATGAAACTTTTTGTACTGGATATGATATGTGCTGTCACAGCCGCCTTGGTGGACCTTGCGTTCCCCCTCATATCCCGTCATTGTATGTATGATCTCTTGCCTGATAATGCCTTTAGGACTTTCTTTTTGATCATGATCCTGGTAGGTCTTATGTATGTGATCAGGAGCATATGTTATTTTATCATGAGTTACTGGGGACATACCTTTGGTGTAAGGGTAGAGGCTGATATCAGGGCAGATCTCTTCAGGCATATGCAGACTCTGGATCTGGAATTCTATGACAGGGTCAGGACCGGTAATCTGATGTCCAGACTTACCAGCGACCTCTTCGAGATCACTGAGCTTTCCCATCATGGCCCCGAAGACCTGCTT
Organism: Butyrivibrio sp. MC2013; assembly: GCF_000424585.1. GTDB lineage: Bacteria > Bacillota > Clostridia > Lachnospirales > Lachnospiraceae > Butyrivibrio. The sequence continues at coordinate 79,342 of NZ_AUKE01000010.1, read as the reverse complement.
ATATCCCTTTTGACCATTATCGGCGCTTTATTTATGATGTTTCGCATCGAGTGGCGACTGGCTCTTGTTGTGGCAGTACTGATCCCTATATTCATTGCAGTGGTCATCATGCAGCGCAGAAATATGGGACGCAGTTCCGAAAATGTCAAAAAGAAGATAGCCATCATCAACACTGATATAGAGTCTTCCATATCCGGTATCAGGACTTCCAAGGCTTTTGCCAATGAGGATGTGGATCTGGAGAGATTCTATGAATCCAATGACCGCTTCCGCACAGCCAAAAAGGAGTTTTACAAGGCTATGGGCACCTTTAATGCATCCATGGAATTCTTCCTGGGCATTATGCCTGCTGTGGTCATTGCCTTTGGTGGCTTTTTGATGATGAAGGGCGAGCTCAATTACATTGACCTTATCACCTTTACACTTTTTACCAATTCATTTATTTCTCCTGTCAGGAAGCTCTCCAATTTTGCAGAGGTTTTTGCCAGCGGTATGGCCGGTATCAAGCGTTTCGAGGAGATCATGGACCTCGAGCCGGCTATCAGGGAAGCTGATAATGCAGCCGAGCTTCTAGTGACAGAAGGAAGGGTGGATATCGACCATGTCTCTTTTGCCTATAATGACAAAAAAGAGGTCCTTCACGATGTGACTCTGACTGCTAAGCCCGGAGAGATGATCGCTGTAGTAGGTGCATCCGGAGGTGGTAAGACTACGCTTTGCCAGCTGATCCCCAGATTCTACGATCTTTCCGAAGGTCATATAACCATAGACGGCATGGATATCAAGGAAGTGACCAAGAAGTCCCTGCGGACTGCTATAGGCATCGTACAGCAGGATGTATTTGTATTTGCAGATACCATCATGGAGAATATCAGATACGGAAGGCCCGGAGCCAGTGACGAAGAGGTAATAGAGGCTGCCAAGAGAGCAGAACTCTATAAGGATATTCTGGAGATGCCTGATGGCTTTAATACCTATGTGGGAGAAAGGGGTACCAGGCTCTCAGGTGGTCAGAAGCAGAGGATATCCATAGCCAGAATATTCCTCAAGAACCCTTCCATACTCATACTGGACGAGGCTACTTCTGCCCTGGATACCATCACTGAGGAAAAGATACAAAAGAGCTTTGAAGAGCTGATGAAAGGCAGGACATCCTTTGTGATAGCTCACAGACTGGCTACTGTCAGAAATGCAGACAGGATCGTAGTGGTAGAAGAGGGCAGGATCAGCGAAGAAGGTACACACAAGGAGCTGATAGAAGCCGGCGGAGAATACGCTAGCCTCTATAATACGCAAAAGCTTTTTGCTGTGGAATGATCCGGAAGCGTGATAAACAAATATATCGGTAAGGACAGTCTGTTATTATGAAAAGTGATAATATATAAAATAATCAAGATAACCCACCACCTTTAGGTGGTGGGAATATCTTGATTACGGGTGCGGGGTTATAAGCCCCGTACCCGTAGAACTGCGTCAGCAGTGATTTTATAACGAGCAAAAAGCGAAGCGTTTGCGAGTTTAACAAAGATGCAGAAAGGGCGCAGAGAACTGATCTCTACGCCCTTTCTTTGCTGTAGTTGAAATAAGCATTTAGCTGTAGTTGAAATTTGGCTTTGTGCTGATCAAGCAACTCCGTCAATGCCGGGAATGGCAAAATTCTGAAGTGCAGCTGCATTACCGGAGCTTGCGTTTGATTCAGCATTTGAATTGGCTACCTTCTCCTCATCGCTGCCTGGCTTCATTACAGTGGGAGCCAGCTGCTTTACTACGCCTTCATCAAAGGCCCTGGTGGCCATGTCTCTTTCCTTACTCTGTTTATTGGATTCAGTGCCCGACTCCTCAGCGCCACTTACCTGTCTGCTCTTCGCATAAGCTTCCTGGCCCTGTGCACTGATCTGCACTGATGCCTGGCTGGCTATTTTCTCTGCTGTGGGCTTGGTCTCAAGGGCAGCCTGCTGACTCTGAGTCTGCTGAGCTGACTGCTCTCTGGCACTCTTCATAAATTCCTGCAAAGCTGTTGATAGATCGGCATTATTAGCTGCTACCGGTGATATATTCATAAAGCGCTCCTTTCTGGGTAATCCTTTCCCGAAAAGATATGACTTCCTATGTCTATTCAGAAATTCGCATTTGCTGAACAATAGTATTCTGATTACATGCTAACACAAAAATCGCAAAAACGCAAGGGATAAACAAAAATAAATATCAAATATGATTGCGTAAGACGAATTGTTCAGATTTTCTGACGCGATTATACTGACACTATTATATTTTCATACTATTAGCACGATATATTTAAAAGATGGCGGTATTGCTGCTTTTTAACTGTGTATCTTAATGTGGGCAAGCTATTATTGGCCCATGTCATAGCTTGTGTATAAGCAGATATATGCGAAAGGAGAAAAGACATGGAAGGTGCTACAATGCAGGATATGATCAATAAGGATCTGGCTGATGTCAGTGTGGATGATCTCTTGGCTGCTATGAAGGCTCAGGAGGCCGCTGCAGCTCCCCAGGAAGAGGCTGCCCCCACTATGTCTGCTCAGGATGCAGCCATTGCAGAAGCTGAGGCTGCGGTGGAGGCTGCTATGGCTATAGGCGAAGAGCCTGTGGCAGAGGCACCTGCTCTGGAAACATCTGGCCCTGAAATGCCTCTGGCTGAAGTACCCATTCCGGAAGCACCTCTCCCTGAAGCTGCAGCCGAAGAGACAGCTGCCTCTGTTGATGATCTCCTGGCAGCTATGGCTGAGATGCCTGTTGAAGAAGTGCCTATGCCTGATATCCTGGCTGAAGCAGCAGAACCAGCACCTGAACCAGTAGCTGAACCTGCAGCAGAGCCAGTAGCTGAGGCAATGCCTGAAGCCATGCCAGAGATGCCTGTTGAAGAAGTGCCTATGCCTGATATCCTGGCTGAAGCAGCAGAACCAGCACCTGAACCAGCACCTGAACCTGCAGCAGAGCCAGTAGCTGAGGCAATGCCTGAAGCCATGCCTGAAATGCCGGTGATGGAAGAAACGGCAGCAATGCCGGTAGCAGAGCCTGCACCTACGCCTGAACCCATACCTGAACCTGTACCCGAGGCAATGCCTGAAGCTATGCCGGAGATGCCTGTGATGGAAGAGCCGGCAGCAGTGCCGATAGCAGAGCCTGCACCTGAACCCATACCTGAACCTGTACCTGTAGCTGATGGCGCAGGAGATGACATCAAGTGCTTCCTGGAAGAGCAGGATTATGAATTTGTGACAGCTATATCCGGCAATGTGACCAGGTATATTGTCAAGAAGCCTTCGGGTGCTATGTGTGTTGAATATGAGGATGGCGAATTTGCTGCTTTTGACCGTAATTATGAGCGTAACGGTGAAAACGGCTATTCAGACCTTGTATTTGGATTTATCAAGGAAGCTATTATGGGTACAGGCTGTGATAGCCTGACCCGTCATAAAGGAAGCAATGTTAACTGATCAGGATACTATTCTGGATACTCCCAGACTTATTCTTCGGCATTGGACTGAATCCGATGCCGAAGATTTATATTTGCTGGCTTCTGATCCTCTTGTTGGCCCCGGCGCAGGCTGGAGGCCGCATGAAAGCCTTGCTTTTTCCAGGACCGTTCTCAGGACGGTCTATTTGTCGCGTCCTGTATTTGCCATGGTTCCCAAGAAAGGCGTGATAGCAGGTGCTTGTAAGAATGCCCCAATTGGCAATATCAGTCTGACCTTGGGACCCATGCTGACTCGCGATATCGCTGAGGGTGAAGCCGAGCTAGGATACTGGATAGGGACTGCCTATCGCAGGATGGGACTGACAGAAGAGGCAGTCAGAGAGGTGATAAGGTATGCCTTTGAGGACCTGAATATCAGGAGGCTTATTTGTAGTTCTTTTGAGGATAATACTCCTTCACTCTCCATGATCGGTAAGCTTGGCTTTCATTATCTGCGGACTGTTCATGACATTTATAATCCCATGCTGGGAGAAGTAAAGTCTCACAAGGTCTTTTATCTGGACCGGGCACAATAACTTGTGGCTGACTTCGAGTTAACATACTAAATGTTATTTCGATAATATGTTACAAAAAATGTAACAATAATAATGGACAAAGATTCGCTATTTTCTTTGGCAGAATTACGAAAATTTGACCATTTGTTCAAATGCGTCAAATCCCCTTTAGGTCTATATCTCTATGCGAGCTGTTTATATAGCCGGGTGCGAATTGCGTATTTTATGCGCTTAAAACGTTTTCACTATTTTGCTTTATATGGGTTTTACAAATTGTATGTTTAAATTATTTTGTGAATTGAATGAATTGTAGAAAATGCACAAAAAACAATAATCGCATTTTGAGTTTCCGATATTTCGTTTGTAAAACTATTAACTTTTAGTAATATTTGTGCTATAATAAGCATGTTCGTTCGGTGGGTAGTTTGCCCTGGGTATCTATCCAGCAGGGTGTCTTGTAAAGTGAGGTGGAAATGCTTAACAAAGGAGATGTTGCTGTATACGGAAATCATGGATTGTGCAAAGTATCTGACATGATGGTGCCGTCATTTCTTCCCAAAGGTAGTGAGAAGATGTATTATCAGATGATTTCTGCGATCGATCGTGGGGGCGTTCTCTACGTTCCTGTTGATGGCGCTGAAGATAAGATGCGTGAAGTTATCAGTGCAGAGGCGGCTGATGAGCTTATCGGCTCTCTTGAAGATATGGAAGTGATCGAGCTTCCCGTTGGCAAGAAGGCTGAGACAGTTATTTCTGATGTATGCAAGAAGAATGAAGCCGGTGAAGTCATGAGCCTTATCAAGACTCTTTATATGATCAAGTCCCAGCGCGCCGCTGAAGGCAAGAAATTCTCTTCAATGGACGAGAAGTATCTTGGTATTGCCGAGAAGCTCTTATATTCTGAGCTTGCTTATGCTATGGATCTTGAGTGGGATGTTGTACGCGGAAGGATCACAGACACACTGTCTGCTCTTTCTGTTGGGAATTGAACTTACGACATAGAAGTGCATCCTTGCACTTCTGAGCATGTCAGGATATATCCGTATATCTAACGACATAGAAGTGCATCCTTGCACTTCTGAGCATGTCAGGATATATCCATATATCCAACGACATAGAAGTGCATATATTTATTAGCAGATATTACGGGAAGCTATGACCGTATGTCATAATTACTTATGACGTATGGCCATAGCTTCCCTTTTTCGTGCCCACCTGCTCAAACTATGTTAAAATATCACAGGACCAAAAACATTTACGCATAAAGGATTCTTATGGAACTCTATTCACTTTTATTTTTTGTATTTATAGCTGTGCTTATGGCTTTATATTATCTTGTGCCCTCTGATCACCGCTATCAGAACGCGCTTCTCCTTATAGGCAGCCTGGCTTTTTATGCCTATCACGGCGTTTTCAATCTCATTTTTATCCTGGTCACATCTCTTAGCGTATGGATGGGAGCGCTCCTTATGGACCGGCTCTCTGCAAGCTATGGAGCCAGGAGAAAGGCAGAGACCGACAAATCGGTCAAAAGAGAGATCAAGGCCGAGATGACGCGCCGAAGGAGAGCAGTTTTATTTGCCGTACTTATATTGAATTTTGGGATACTGGCTTATCTCAAATACTGGAATGTGCTTTTTCATACCTCGGGACTGCTCTTTCCCCTTGGTATTTCCTTTTATACCTTTCAGGCTACAGGCTATCTCATAGATCAGTACAATAACAAATATCCTGCTGAAAAGGATTATCTCAGATTCCTGCTCTTTGTGTCCTTCTTCCCTCAGCTGATCCAGGGACCTATAGGCAGATACGACCAGCTGGGTGTCCAGTTTGGGAGCAGGCGCAGCATCGACTACGAGAGCTTTAAGCGCTGCCTTCTTCTTGCGGGCTTTGGCTTTATGAAAAAATATGCTGTTGCAAATCTCTTATCAGACAGCATTTCCATAGTTCTGGACGGCAATATAGCGTCCTTATCGGGTTCTACCATTTTTACGGCTGTGCTCATGTATTCAGCTCAGCAGTATGCGGATTTCTCCGGAGGCATAGACATAGTGACGGCTGTTTCCGGAATGCTGGGGATCAGGCTGATGGTCAACTTCAGACAGCCCTACTTCTCAGTGAGCCTTGGAGATTTCTGGCGCAGATGGCATATCTCCCTTGGTACCTGGATGAGAGATTATGTTTTTTACCCCTTTGCCCTTCTTAAATTCATGCAGAGATTTGGTAAATGGTGCGGCAAGCGCCTGGGAAGCCATGCCGGGAGAGTGATCCCTGCAGGTATAGCCAATATCCTGGTATTCTTCCTGGTGGGTATCTGGCACGGGGCAGAGCTTCACTACATTGCCTGGGGACTCTATAACGGTATCATCATAGCCCTCAGCGACCTGGCGGAGCCCTTCTTCAAGAATGTAAATGATAGACTTCATATCAGCCCTTTGTCTCGTGGAATGTATATTTTCAGGATCATCAGGACATTCCTGATAGTGAATATAGGCTGGTATTTTGACAGGATATATGATATCGGTGATGCCTTTATGGCACTGGGCAGGACCTTTACTTCTTTTAACCTGCGCAGCCTTACCTTTGAGATTGGCAATACCATGCTGAATCCTGACCTTGTGTCCCCTGCTTATGTGCTGGGAGGCTTTGCTCTTGCCGTTATAGGCTGCCTTGTGATATTTGCAGTCAGCATCCTCAGGGAGCGTAATGTTGATGTCTACTTATTTATCCGATCCAGGGCTTTTCCTGTGAGATTTGCCCTCTATCAGGGACTTATCTTTTTGATCCTGGCTTCATTTATGTTGGCAACATCAGCGGGAGGATTTATGTATGCGAATTTCTAAGATCATATTGAAAATAGCAGCCTTCCTGCTGGTATTTGTGCTCATCAATTCTGCGCTTGTATTTGTTCTTAGCCCCTATAAAGGCTCCGGTGAGGAGATGTGGAGCGCTTATGACAATATGGGCGACATTGATATGGTATATGCAGGCTCATCTCAGTGTATCAGCGATATCGATCCCGAGGTCATAGATAAGAGCCTGGGTACTCTTTCCTTTAACATGGGTACCAACATGCAGTCCTTTCACAATTCCTATATAGCTCTTGCTACTGCTATTGCGCAGCACAAGGATACTCTAAGGAGAGTGGTCCTTGTGGTGGACTATGAGATGCTGGATACTGACAGATATGATAACTTCAGGGCTGAGGCCAGCTTTTATCACGCAAGGAGCCGCTACATACCCGGTAATTTATTTCGCAGGGCGGCAGATGAGGCTTTATTTGCTGTGGACAAGGTATATCTTGGGAAGCCTTCTTCTATTAATTATTTCTTTTCCTGGATCTATGACAGGAATCCTGACATAAGCCTTAATGTCAGGGAGAAGCTTGCCGGCAGGATACTGGATGAGGAAGGTCACAGGACGGACAGGGGCTTTCTTCCCTCTGATGAAGAGTTGGGCGATCTGAAATATATCAGCCTGGATGAGGCAAAAGACTGGGGCGAATCCGGAGTGGAGTTTCAGGAACTGACCATGTCGGTTGAAGTAGAAGATGATCTGCGTAATATAGCAGGACTTTGCAGAGACAATGATATAGAATTGATCGCCATCACTGTGCCTTATCCCACCTTTGTCACCATCTACTCTCTTGAAGACTATGCAGCTATGCACAGCCGGTTAATAGAACTCTTTAACGGATACGGATTTGATTATTATGATTTTAATCTGGTCATAGGCGAGGTCTACAGACCTGATCGAAGTTATTTTAAGGACCAGGGGCATATGAACACTTATGGAGCGCAGCTGTTTAGCAGGTTCTTTGCGGAGTTCCTTAAATGGAGAGATGGAGGAAAGCCTGTTAATGACTATTTTCTGAGCATTAACTGATACTACGACATAGAAGTGCATCCCTGCACTTCTAAGCATGTCGAAATACATCCTTGTATTCACGACATAGAAGTGCATCCACATATATGCAGGAGAGAGGTATGAGAGATACTAATATATTGAGCTGGCTTGAGAGAGCTGCAGACAAGTGCCCTGATAAGACTGCCTTTGCTGATGTAAATGCGGGGATCAGCTATGGCGAGCTTAGAGATAAGAGCAGGAGCCTTGCTGCGTTTTTGATCGGTGAACTGGGTGATATCATGAGGCGCCCTGTTGCCTTTTATATGGAGAAGAGCGTAGAAGCCGTCTGTGGCATGATGGCAGCCGTATATGCGGGTGCCTTCTATAGCTTCATAGATGTGAGGCAGCCTGAAGGAAGGATAGGCGGGATATTAAATGTACTTGAGCCTGCGGTCATTTTGACCACAAGTGAGCTATATGATTCTATAAGCCCTATTGCAGAAAAAGCAGCTGTCAAAGTCCTTATCCTCAGTGATATCCTTCAGGATGACAGCGCCATTGTAAACGAGGAGGCTCTTTTGAAGGTGAGGGAGTCTGCCTGCGAGACAGATCCTCTTTATGTGAATTTTACCAGTGGCAGCACCGGGGTTCCCAAGGGAGTGACCATCTGCCACAGGAATGTACTGGAGTTTATACCCATCTTTGCAGACCGCTTTTTTATCTGTGATGAGGATATAATAGCCAATCAGGCGCCCTTTGACTTTGACGTATCGGTGAAGGATATTTATTCCGGCCTTTACAAGAGGGCTCTGGTGCAGATCATCCCCAGGGATTATTTTTCCCAGCCCATGAAGCTCATGGATTATATCGCTGACAATAAGGCTACAGTGCTGATCTGGGCAGTGAGCGCCATGTGCTTTGTATCTATCATGAATGGCCTGGATTACAGAAATCCGGATACTCTTCGCCTTATCATGTTCAGCGGTGAAGTGATGCCCCTAAAGCAGCTCAAGGTATGGCAGAGATATCTTCCTGATGCCACCTATGTTAATCTCTACGGACCTACAGAGATCACCTGTAACTGTACTTATTATGTTCTTGATAAAGAGCGAAAATGGGAGGATACAGACCTGATTCCCATGGGAATCCCCTTTGCAAATGAGAGAGTCTTCCTCCTGGATGAGGAAGATAAGCTTGTGGGTCCTGACAGACCTGGGGTCAATGGAGAGATCTGCGTCAGCGGCACATCGGTAGGTGCAGGCTATTATAATGATCCCGAGAGGACCGGGGCAGCCTTTGTCCAGAATCCTCTAAACAAGGCATACCTTGATATAATCTACAGGACAGGTGACCTTGGCAGATATGATGAGGACGGCCTTCTATATTATGTATCCCGTAAGGATTTTCAGATCAAGCATCTGGGCCACAGGATAGAACTGGGAGAGATCGAGAATGCTGCCATGGCACTGGAGGGAGTGTCCAGGGCCTGCTGTATATATGATAGTGTCAAAAAGAAGATCATACTATTCTATACAGGCGATACAGATAAAAAGCAGCTTACAGCAGGGCTAAAGGCTATCCTTCCTGTATTTATGATCCCGGGCAGCACAAGGAAGCTGGACGAGATGCCTATGAACAAGAACTGCAAGATAGACAGAAAGGCTCTGCAGGAGCTTATATAAAGGAGCATATCGTGGATATTAATAGATTTCAAAAGATATATGAGCAGTATGGGAGCCCCTCCTTTGTATTTGACGCTGAGAGGCTGAGGCAGAGAGTGGATGCCATCAGGGATATATTTGGAGAGAATATAAGGCTGGCCTATTCCATTAAGGCTAATCCCTTTCTGGCCAAAGAAATGCTGGAAAAGGTGGATGCCCTGGAAGTATGCTCCCCCGGTGAACTGGAGATATGTGAGGAACTAGGGCTATCTGCATCCTCCATAGTCTACTCTGGAGTAAATAAGACTCTGGAGGATATAAAGGAAGCAGTTCGCTACGGCGCTGGTGTCTATACCGCAGAATCCCTTCTGCACCTGCAGTATCTGGAAGAGGCAGCCCGGGAGATTTATAAAGACAGCACCGGAGCACGCGGCGCAGTAGATACGCCGCAGCTTTCTCTTCCTGTACTTCTTAGGCTGACCAGCGGCAATCAGTTTGGTATGTCCAGAGAGGATATCTTTACTGCTATCGAGAAGAGGCAGGATTATCCTCACCTGGAATTTGTGGGTATTCACTATTTTGCAGGCACTCAGAGGAAAAAGACTGATAAGCAGATAAAGGAACTGAGCGTGCTCAGGGACTTTTATGACGAGATCTCGGAGCGCTTCTTAATAAGACTTCCCAGGCTTGAGTATGGACCCGGCCTTGCAGTCCCGCTATTTGAGGGCGAGGACTTTGAAGACAGTCTGCAGCCTGCCAGGGATATAGCAGCTGCCCTGAAAGAGGCAGCCGGCTGGGCTGATGTCACAGTGGAGATGGGCAGGTTTTATGTGACGGAATGCGGCTATTATCTGACACGTGTCATGGATATCAAGGAGAATAACGGCTCAGCCTATGTCATAGTGGACGGCGGTATGAACCACCTAAGCTACCTGGGTCAGATGATGGGCATGAAGGTGCCGCGTATCAGACATTTGAAACCGGTTGCTGACGGCGATTGCATATTAGATGGCAGCGCAGCTGGTGCATTAGAGTCACGAGACTACTGCATCTGCGGCAGCCTTTGTACCACGGCAGACGTGCTTGTCAGGCAGCTGCCTCTTACAGACCTGGGGCTTGGCGACCTATTAGTATTTGAGAATACCGGCGCTTATACAGTCACAGAGGGCATCCACCTATTCCTCTCCAGACTCATGCCCCGCATCATCCTCGCAGACGGCGACGACTTGCGCCTGCTTAGGGATCACGTCAGCGCCGCCTTTATCAACACGCCCCGCTATTGATTTTTACTGTTTGGTCAAAAAAATTGATTTTATAGTGGAAGATTGTTTCTTCTTGTGCTATGTTTATTCCTAAAGTGTTCACCGCTTAATTAGTTCGTTTTTTGAAAGGGGAAATTAATGGAAGCACCAAATAAGTTACCTGAACTCTTCGGATCAATGGTATTTAATGAAGATACCATGAAGGACAGGCTCTCCACAGCATCCTATGAAGCATGGAAGAAATCTGTTACGGACGGTACCGCACTGGAGCTGTCAACAGCAAATGAGATAGCTGAGGCTATGAAGCAGTGGGCTGTGTCCAAGGGAGCTACTCACTTCACACACTGGTTCCAGCCTATGACAGGTGTGACTGCCGAGAAGCACGACTCTTTCGTAGAGCCGGCAGGTGGCGGCAAGATCATCATGGAGTTCTCAGACAAAGAGCTGGTAAAGGGCGAGCCTGATGCATCAAGCTTCCCTAACGGTGGTATCAGATCCACCTTTGAGGCAAGAGGTTATACTGCGTGGGATCCCAATTCTTTTGCTTTCATCAAAGATAATTCCCTTTATATACCCACAGTCTTTTTGTCATATGGCGGACAGGCCCTGGATAAGAAGACACCTCTTCTGCGTTCTATAGAGAAGGTCAACCATGAAGCTCTTAGGATCCTTCGTCTTTTTGGTGATAAGACTACTAAGAGGGTCATTCCCCAGGTTGGAGCAGAACAGGAATATTTCCTTATAGATAAGAATATGTACGATCAGAGAGAAGATTTAAGGCTTACCGGCAGGACTCTATTTGGCAATATGCCTCCCAGAGGACAGGAGCTTTCTGATCACTACTTTGGTCAGCTTAAGCCCCGCGTTGCCAACTATATGATCGATCTGGACAATGAGCTCTGGAAGGTGGGCGTACTGTCCAAGACCAAGCACAATGAGGTGGCTCCCGCACAGCACGAGATGGCACCTATCTATACAGATTGTAATGCAGCCTGCGATCAGAATCAGCTTGCTATGGAGCTGATGAAGAAGGTAGCTCTGCGCCATGACCTGGTATGCCTGATCCATGAGAAGCCTTTCCTTGGCGTGAACGGATCCGGTAAGCACAATAACTGGTCACTGGGTACAGATACCGGCAAGAATCTCTTCAAGCCCGGTTCCACACCCAGCCAGAATGCGCAGTTCCTCCTCTTCCTTGCTGCATTCATCAAGGGTATCGATGAATATCAGAACACTCTGAGGTGTACTGTTGCCAGTGCGGGCAATGATCACAGACTTGGTGCCCAGGAGGCTCCTCCGGCTGTTATCTCTATTTTCCTGGGAGATGAGCTTGAGAGGGTTGTAAGGTCCATCATTGATGGCACTGCTTATAAGGATGGCAGCAAGAAGACCCTGAAGATCGGTATCGATTCACTGCCTCAGATCCGTCAGGATACTACAGACAGAAACCGTACTTCACCTATGGCCTTTACAGGCAACAAGTTTGAGTTCCGTATGCTGGGAAGTGCTCAGTCCGTATCAGGACCCAACATTGCACTTAATACCATCATGGCTGAAGAGCTCAGGGCATTTGCAGACAAGCTGGAGAGCAGCAAGAACTTCCAGTCAGATATGCAGAAGCTGATCAAAAAGACTCTTACAGAACATCAGCGTATTATCTTTGATGGCAATGGTTATGAGGATTCATGGCTGGAAGAAGCTGAGAGAAGGGGACTGTCCAATCTGCCTTCAACAGCTGATGCTCTTCCTCACTATGATGATCAGGAGAATATCGATCTCTATGTGAGAAATGGCATCTATACAGAAGAGGAGATGCATGCAAGACGTGCTATCCATGAAGAGATCTACAATGCTCAGATCTCCATTGAAGCCAGGACTATGAGTGATATGCTAAGGCGCAGTATCCTGCCTGCAGTGTCAGACTTTGCTTCTGATCTGGCAGCAAGGGCAGCAGCCAAGGAGGCTGTGGGATTTGCAAACGGCTACGAGAAGACTGTAGGCAGCAAGGTTGCACAGCTTACAGATAAGCTCCAGAGCCTGAATAACAAGCTTGAGTCCGATCTTGCCAAGGTGCCTTCCGATTCCACCAAGGCTCTTGATTACAGCAGAAATGTCCTGATGAAGGATATGATGAAGGCTAGAGAAGTTGCGGACAAGCTTGAAGAGCTCACTGATTCCGATTACTGGCCTTTCCCTGTATATTCCGATCTTTTATTCTCGGAATAACGTAAATGCATCTGTCAAAAGCTTATGATTATATGATATTATAAATATATATAGGTGTCATAAGTCGTTTATCCTCAGGGAGGGCAGGCCTAATGGATTATATTTCTGAGAACACTTTTTTAAAGATCGCCAGAGCAGATAACAGTCAGGAGGTAATAAGAAAAGGGATACTTGTTGCCCTTGATTCAGATCAGGCTGACGGGAGATTTACCGTAGATGCTGTAGGTGTAAGCCGCGCAAAGCTCCCCTTTATGCTGATTGTGGATACCAAATATATGGTCGCTATCCTCAATGCCTGCATACACAATATGGGGGATTCTAAGGCTGTGTCTCAGAATATATGCTATGCTCAGACAGCTATGCGCTGCAGCGGCAGTGAGATCCTTGCCTATGACAGGGCACTGGTACTTGATGATGAGACAGGTAAGATGTGGTTTGCGGGGATCGCAGATGATGCAGATATGCTGATCCTCTTTAAGAATTTCATAGCCAATCTTTCCTCTAATACCAACATATCCAGCCTGGAATTTATCAAGTCACTTCTTGATGAAGCGGGAAGAGGCTATGATGAGAATTCTCGGTCAGATGAGGGCAGATCTTGGGATGAAGGCTTTGAGTATGCCAAGAGCCATATACTTCCCATGCTTGAGAGCGGAGCTATGGCAGTATCCTACACAGAAGATGAGCTGATGGCCATAGAGCGTTTCTCCAAACTCTTTGGCCTGTCTACCGAGAGACTGGAAAGGGATATGTATTACTACTACCATTTCATATGTCTCCAGGGCAAATGCTGGATACCGATGACTGAAGAAGGGGGCAGCTGGGACCGGGTCATCAGCTTGCAGAAGCTTTTGAAACAAAATGGTGACATGGTTCTGACCTGACTATGATTTTTAATTCGTTTTCATTTATCTTTATATTTTTACCTCTGTTGCTTATTGGATGGTATTATCTGCAGGGCCGCTCTCTTAAGAGGGCAGCCCTGCTTTTTCTGATTGCAATGAGCGTTATCTTCTATACAGGCTTTGGCATGACTTCAATGCTGATACTCATTGCAGCAGCGCTTATTACCTATCTGATATCCTATCTTTTGGCAATATCTCCCGGCAGCAGACTATATATGATAGCGGGAGTTTTGATCGATCTGGCGCTTCTTGGATATTTTAAATACAGCGGCTTTGTGCTGGATAATATCAATATGGTATTTAGGACTGATCTCCTAATGGAGAAGGTCATACTGCCGGTGGGTATCAGCTTCTATACCTTCTCGATGATCGCATATACAGTTGATAGATACCGCGGAGATATAGAGCACAAGGACATTCTGACCTATCTGGCGTATATCCTTTATTTCCCCAAGATCCTGCAGGGACCCATAGCGCTTCCCACCGAGATGCTGCCTCAGTTTGAAAGGCTGGATAACTGCCGCTGGGACAGGGACAGATTTGCAAGAGGACTTACCCTATTTATCATAGGCCTTGGCAAAAAGGTCCTTCTTGCAGATACCATGGCCCTTATTGTGGATTATACCTTCAGGGAGGCTTATTACCTTGATACTATCTGTGTCATTATAGCGGGAGTAGCCTGTGCCTTTAATATCTATTTTGACTTTTCCGGCTATTGTGATATGGCTGAGGGTATCTCAGTCATGCTGGGTATAGAGCTTCCTGTTAACTTTGATTCTCCCTTTAAGGCAGGGAGTGTACGAGAGCTCTGGCAGCGCTGGCATGTGAGCCTCTCACGGTTCCTTACAAGGTATGTGTATATACCTCTTGGAGGCAGCAGGAAGGGCACTGTGAGGACCTCTATCAATATCATGATCGTATTTTTCCTGTCCGGCCTTTGGCATGGTGCAGGATATACCTTTATAGTATGGGGGCTTTTAAACGGACTTATGGTAGTGGTCGACAGATATCTGCCCCGGGTCAGCAGAGGGCTTGTGCTTTCTATCAGGACTCTTTTGACTTTCCTCTATTTTGCATTTACTGTTCTCTTCTTTAGAGCGGAGAATATGGCATATGCCCTTGCCATGGTCAGGAGGCTCTTCTTCTTTACCTGGCCCGGTTTTGTATTCAGGACGGCTGAGAGCCTTATAATCCCTGAGACCTATCTTATCAGCGAGGCTGTGCGTTTTATCGCACCTTCCTTTGAAACAGCGATCAAGGTCATATTGATGCTTCTTGCATTTGTGATATCTGCATTTGTGATCCGAGGCAGAAATGCCCGTGAGATTGCTTCTGACAAGGTGTTTACCACGCAAAGAGCGCTTGCTTTGTCCCTTCTTTTTGCCTTTTCCCTGCTGTCGCTGTCGGGAGTTCAGAGCTATGTGTATTTCAACTTTTGAGGATTGCGGGACTTTTGCATAAAAGTAGAGGGCCCCTTGCCATATGGTGTCAATGATTTCTTTGGCATCCTGATCTTATCCAGAGGAAATGATTATATGATGAAGAATACATCTTTGGATTTTATAAAGAGAATATTACTTATAACAGCTGTTCTGCTAGCTCTGTCTGCCCTTGTGACCGTGATCTTTGACCCTTTTTATCATTATCACAAAAATCTGTCTTTTCTTACTCCTGTACTTACGGAAAAGGAGTATCAGGTTCCCGGCACTCTCAGGAACTTTGATTATGATGCTGTTATCGTAGGCTCATCTGTGGCAGAAAATAATCACAATGACTGGTTTGATGAAGACTTTGGCGTGACCTCCATCAAGGCTATCAGGTCCTACGGCGCTACTGCGGACCTGGTGAGTCTCCTTGATATTGCCTATGAAGAGCACGACCTATCATATGTCTTTTACAATATTGATACCACGTCGCTACCTGCAGAGCCCCTTCCTACCTTTGAGACTACCGGAGCTCCTGTATACTTATATGACAGGAATCCCTTCAATGACTATAAATACCTTTTTAATAAGGACGTACTCCTTCAGAGGATCCCATATATGCTGGTAAAGTCCATGACAGGGGATGCTGATCCTGACCTCTCCTATAACTGGGAGGAATCCAAGGTATTTGCTGCAGATGCTGCTATGAGCCATTATGACAGGCCTTCTGAAGTCTCTGAGATAAAGGCTGCAGATCATTATCTGGATAATGCAAGGGCCAATACGGCTCTTATCTGTGAGAGAGTGGAAGCTCACCCTGAGACCCGTTTTGTATTCTTCTTTCCTGTGTATTCTATACTTTACTGGGACAGCGTAGTCATGAATGGGGACCTGGATGCCTATCTGTCCTGCGAAGAGCTGGCGATGAGAGAGCTTCTGAAATATGACAATGCAGAAGTATACTTTTTCCAAAACGTTGAGGATATTGCAGCTGACCTTGATAATTACATGGATACTCTGCATTTTACATCTGATATCAATCACTACATGGAGCAGTGCTTCCTTACAGGAGAGCACAAGGTCACAGAGGATGGTCTTGAGGAACTTATGACAGATATGAAGGATTTTGCACTTAGGGCATGTTTGCTTACATCAGGGCTGTATCAGTAATCTATATTGTGATAATATATTAACTATAGATAGTATGATTCTTTTTTGTTTTTGACAGAGAAGGGGGAAGGCAAGGTGCCGCGGATACCTCGTTTTTTTGGCAGGAATAAAAATGAAGAAGAACCGCTGTTTCATGGCTTGCAGGAGGAAATAAAGGGGGCGGCCGATACAAGAGCAGCAGATGACGATTCCCCGATTTTCTCAGGTACTGTCCGGGATTCCATTCAGGATGACAAGATACATGAGACAGAACCGGAAGCTGGATCCGAAAGGATGACAGCTATAGATTTTTTGCGCTCCGGAGGCAGGGATCCATTAAGACCCGGTGCCAAGAGGAGCGATCTTTATAAGGAAGCGTGGGAGAAGAGACAGGGCGCTGTGGATATCACCAGTGCTGCAGCCAGGCTTGACCGCTATGATGATATCATCAAGGCATCGGAAGAGATATCCGAGACGAGTGCAGCTCTCAGAAGTGCCGCTCTTATGGGGCAGGGAGCAGCCAATCCCCCCAGGGTCACAGCCGCCAGGACTCCTGCTCATGCTGATCAGGGCGGATCATCAGGTCTATCCCTTCTCAGGGTTTTACATGTTTTCTCATCTTTGGAATTATCAGGCGAGATGGTCAGGCTCATGGATCTCTACAGAGCACTGGACAGATCTCAGATTCAGTTTGACTTTGTAGTCCATGTCAGTGCAGAAGATATAAACAGTGATATGCCAGGCTCGGATGAGCTTATGAGGCGCAGGCAGCCCGGCTTTTTTGACGCAGAGATCACACGCCTGGGCGGGCATATCTATGCTCTGCCAAGGCCTGCTGAAGGCAGGATATTTGCATATAAGGACTGCTTTACAAGGCTCCTTGCATCTCATAGGGGACGATGGTCCATAGTGGAGGCCCATGACCTGGACACGGCTGCCCTCTATCTCTCTATTGCATCCAAGGAAGGATTGGGCACCATACTCCATGCTTCATCAGCCATCCCTCCCGAAGAAAACAGAAATGCCGGCTTCTATACAAGTGTCACCCAGGCGCTGTCTGCTGCGGATTTTTGCGTAGCAGGTTCCAAGGCCGGTGCGGTATCTGTATTTGGCAAGAATGCTGTCAAAGAAAAGAAGATACTGGTAACCAGAGATGGCGTCAGTGCATCCAAATATGTTTATTCTGCTCGAAAAAGGCTGGAAGTAAGAAAAAGGATGGGCATCAGGGATGGCATCATCGTTGGCTATGTGGCAGCCTTTAATGAAGATCAGAATCATGAGTTTGCGCTGGAGATATTTGATCGTGTACTGGGGATAATAGGTGCTGACAAGGGAGCAGGCTTTGCTGCGTTCAGAGGGCTTCCCCTTTATCTATTTATGCCCGGCGACGGCCCCCTTAGAAAAAAGGTCCTGGAAAAAGCCCGTGACCTGGGGATCATCATGCAGGTAATGGTGCCCGGAATATTGGGCAATATATGGGATTATTATCAGGTGATGGATTATTATATCTGTCCTACTATGTGCGGCGGAGTACCTCAGTCTCTTATAGAAGCTCAGGCCTGTGGCCTTCCCTGCCTGGCAGCTGATAATGTATCCAATGAGGCAGATATAACGGGACTTGTGACCTTTAAGACTCTTGGAGCTTCGGCTGAGGCCTGGGCTGCAGATCTTCTGGCGGGGCTTGTGAAATCAGGCTGCGGCCAGCGTTCACGCGCTGCAGCACTTGCAGGATATGAGGCTGCCTGGGAGGAATCGGAGCAGCGAGGAGCAGCTGCAGTTGGAGAGGATGCTACCATGACCAAGCTCTCACAGCTTCTTAGAACTGATGAAGTCACAGGAGAGCTGGCCAGACCTGTATCCAAGGCAGTAACAGAACCTTCTCATTTTGCCAAGGGAGTCTATGATAGAGAAGCACTCTCTGCAGGCCTAAAGGACAAGCTTCGCAAGGCACATGTGGAGCTGGATGCCAAGATAGCGCTGATGCAGCGCTTTTACAAGGGACTTACACCAAAAGGATAACAGCAGGGCTCTGCCGCAGCCGTGGCAGAACCCTTAAATATTGATTATCTTTTTCGGGTATATTATTTGTATATATCAGAGGTGAGTCTTGCATAGGGATCCTCTGCGGAGGGAAGCATGGAGCGGGTCTCTTCAAAGCTGCCTTTAAAATAATCAGGCATCCTGTTACTTCCTATCATGTAGATCACAAATATGATACCAAGGGCCATGATCATACCGGCCATAACAAAGAGGAAAGAGGAGAGCTTTTTGCCTCTTTTTCTTTTGCGCTTTCTTGTGTATTCCTCATTGAGTTCGGAGAAGTCATGTCCCCACTCCGAGTAGCTCCTGTCCAGGTCTTCTCTTATGGAAGCAGCTGATCTTCTGTGAGAGGAGCCTGTTCTCTCCAGATCTTTGTGGATCTTGTAGCTGATCTCATAATCCCTGTCTTTATAATGTGTGCGGCCGGGAGCGGAGCCTTTATCATAGCTTTGTCCATAGCTTCTATTTTGAGTAGTTGATGATAAAGAGCTTACAGGCTTTCTTTTGAGCTGATTGATCGCAGATGAGGAGCTTGTATGTCTGACCATGTCCAACTGACGACTGAGATCATCATAGATGTCGCCGTACTCCTTCATCACACCGTCCTTGGGCATTTTCTTTGGATGGGCAGTTTGCTCATAGTAGTTTAGTCTGCCTGCTATTTCATCCTTGTAGACGCTGCGGCGTAGGTCACGGTTTACAGGGTGCTCCAAAGACACGTCCTCATGCTCATATTCTACAATAAGGCCGTGTCCATCTTCGTATCCTGATGATCTGCGACGTCTGTTTGCCGGCATATCAGCGCCTCCCGGATCTGACTGCTAATGGGGTAATAACAGTCCTGCTGCAATTTGTTTTCTAATGGGGTAATAACAGTCCTGCTGTGATCTGTTTTCTACTGGGGTATTAACAGCTCCGCCCTTTGCTCCTGCGTATTATATATCGGTTGTATAGTTCTGAAAGTTGACTTGACTATGGAATAGCATTTAAAATCTTTATATTGCGTGATTAAGAATGGAGGATGAGATGACGCTGTCTATGTTATATGCACAGGGGATAGATATAGATATCCTGCTTAAAATCCAGGCTTTCAGAGAGGCTACAGGTTATGCCCTGGACTTTATCATGAATGCCGTGACCTTTGCAGGGGATGTGTATCCCATGATGATGCTCATGACCCTTGTTTACTGGTGTATCCACAAGAGGAGCGGC
Source organism: Butyrivibrio sp. MC2013 (assembly GCF_000424585.1). GTDB lineage: Bacteria > Bacillota > Clostridia > Lachnospirales > Lachnospiraceae > Butyrivibrio. Next base: position 59,621 of record NZ_AUKE01000010.1, on the reverse strand, counting down.
ATCTGTATTGTGGCAGCAGCTGCCTATGCCAATTTTATTGGTAATTTTACCAAGTGTCTTTTTTGCGTATACAGGCCCTGGATCAGGAATCCTGCTGTAGAGCCTGTTGCAAGCGCTCTCAAGGGGGCTACGGGCTACTCTTTTCCCAGCGGTCATACCATTAATGCTGTGGCAGTATATGGCGCCGGTTCTGCAGCAGCAAGGGATAATGGGAGAAAGAAGCTGTCAATGCTCCTTGTCCTTCCTGCGGTGCTCATACCTTTGTCCAGACTCTACTGCGAGGTGCATACGCCTCAGGACGTGCTGACAGGCTGCGGGCTGAGTCTCATATTCTTATTTGCATCGCGAAGGCTCCTTGAGATAGGGGACAGATCAGATGATGCAGCCCTTATCCGCTATCTCATCGCAATTACTGCGCTTGCTCTGGCTGCCATACTCTATATTTCCTTTAAGGCCTATCCCATGGATATTGGTGCTGACGGAGAGCTTCTTGCGGATCCTGCTGTCCTTAAAAAGGATGCTTTCAAGATGACAGGTATCTTTATCGGAGCCAACTGGGGCTACCTTATCGAACGCAGATATGTGCATTTTACTACAGAGGGTATGACTTTGAAGAAGGCTCTCACGCGCTTTGTTCCCGGATTTTTGGGACTGGTGATCCTGGCCATGGGCATAGGTAAGGGATTTGATATGATCTTTGGCTATCTGCCGGGCCACTTTATTACTTATATATTGGTAGGACTCTACTGCCTGGGCTTATATCCCATGCTGTTTACATATTTTGAAGGCCGCGCTGCGGTCAAAGGAGACCATCGTGACTAAATTAGATGAGGTAAGAAATATAGTCGGCGTTAGTGTTGAGGACGGAATAGCCCTTTGCGCCGGAGATGAGGATCTGTATATAGAGCTCCTTGGCGATTATCTTGAGGGAGAAAAGAGTAGGGCTCTTGAAGAGAGCTTTACTGCTCAGGACTGGAAGAACTATGGCGTATATGTGCATTCAGTAAAGGGTACATCCCTGACTCTGGGTATTGATCATATTGGTTCCATGGCAAGGGACCTTAGTGATGCCTGCAAAAGAGGTGATCATAGCTTTATCGAAGCTAATCATCATATCTTTATGGAGAGCTACAGAAAGCTTCTTGATGAGATAAGACGTATTATTCAATAAATTTAAATATATACACTGCTTGACACCTTATGACTAACGGATTGTTCCGTTTCTTCGAAACTCTCACAATCCTAAAACATTCGCCAATCCGCACTACGTGCTACTTTGCTCATGTTTTGCGGGTCATAAATTCATATTCGATTTCGAGCAAGCTCGAATCGAAATGACTTTTGACCCTTACGTCATGTTATAATTTGAGTATAAGTTTATTTGTTGATGATTTATGCCGATAATCTCTATGCGGGAATGTGTAACGCGGGGGAAAAAGATCCCTTTTGGAGGTTATTTAGCATGAGCCTGACGGAATTATTGCATAAGATTGGGGGTATTGATCTGGACAAGGGACTGACCAACTGCGGGTCAGAAGAAGTCCTGGCAGAATCTCTCAAGATGTTTAGAGAAGATATCCAAGGTAAGAGTGAGAAGATAGAGAAGTTTGCTGCAGAGAAGGATTTCAGGAATTATACAATACTGGTCCATGGCCTTAAGGGCAGCAGCAGACTTATTGGTGCGTCTGAGTTGTCCGAGAAGGCAAGATTTCTTGAGGAATGCGGCGACAAGGCTGACGAGAAGTCCATTGAGGAGCTGACTCCGGGCCTTCTTAAAGACTACAGGGCCTATGAAGAGTATCTGGCACCTATGGCAGAGGATGAGCTGGACGATTCATTCAAGGAAGAGATCACAGACGAAGAGTTTGCAGAAGCGATAACTGCAATTGATGAATTTATAAGTATGTATGACTATGACAGCGCTGGCAGTGTTTTAGATAGTCTTAGGAATTACAGACTTGATGGAGACAGGAAGCGTTTCACATCCGATCTTGCCGGTATGATAAGATCAGGAGATCAGGTATCAGCCAGAAGACTGATAAAGGACTATATTAATGGATAAGAGCATACTGCTTATAGGCGATAAAAAAAGCTTTATGGTCAAAGCTGTCATATCCGGTCTTGAGAGCAACGGTTTTGCTGTTAATCCCGTGGGCTCTCTTCCCGATGATATCAAAAAGGCTGTCAAAGGAGGAGAAGTGTGCCTTCTCTACTGCGACAACTCTGTTGATGCTGCATCCATGGCTTGTATAAGAGATATAATAGATGACAGGGACATCAAGCTCTTTGCCATTGGACTTCCCGAAGATTTTTCAAGGCTCTTTCCCATTATCCCCAGAGCCAAGATCGAGGATGTTTTTGAGAGACCCTTCTCTGTGGATAATGTAGCCAATAAGCTGGCTATAGCTCTTATGATTAAGGAAGAGGGCGAGAGCAAGAAGAGGATCCTCCTTGTAGACGATGACCAGGTATCCTTAAATGCCATCAAGAGCTGCCTGGCAAAGCAGTACAAGGTATATGTGGCCAATTCCGGCGTAAATGCCATAGCCTTCCTGGCCCGTAATGAAGTGGACCTGATCCTTATGGATTATGAGATGCCTGTTACCAGCGGAGCTCAGGTATTTGAGATGCTAAGGAGTGAGCCTACAATGGCCAAGATACCTGTAATGTTCCTTACTTCCAAGCAGGACAAGGACACTGTCATGAAGCTGGTAGCCCTTAAGCCTGAAAAATATCTCTTAAAGACCATGCCTCCTGAGGCTCTCAGGGAGCAGATAGAGTCCTATTTCCACAGTAAATTATATGATTCCCATTAAAAACCTTGCCCAATGGGGCAAGGTTTATTTTTTCTTATATTTAGTGTTGCATTTTGGAATTCTATGGTAATATAGGAAAAGAAAAATTTTGAGAGGAAGAATTCCATGATCCAGAAACTGATTTTGGCTATTCAGAAAACAGGAGCTCCCATCGTTGTAGGACTTGATCCCAAGCTGTCCATGATTCCCGAGCGTATCACCGCCCGGGCTTTTAAGGATTTTGGAAGATCAGCCGACGGCGTTGCCGAAGCTCTTTTTGCATTCAATAAGGAAGTCGTGGACGGCGTAGCTGACCTGATCCCTGCTGTTAAGCCTCAGATTGCCATGTATGAGCAGTTTGGCATTCCGGGCCTTATAGCCTTTAAGAAGACAGTGGACTACTGTCACGAAAAGGGTCTGATCGTTATAGGAGATATCAAGAGAGGCGATATCGGATCCACATCAGAATCATATGCAGTAGGTCACCTTGGCACTACTGATTTTGACGGCGAGACATTTGCCGGTTTTAATGAGGACTTTGCAACAGTCAATCCTTATCTTGGAAGCGACGGAGTAAAGCCCTTTATTGATGTTTGCAACAAGAATGACAAGGGCATATTCGTTCTGGTCAAGACCTCCAATCCCTCTAGCGGTGAGCTTCAGGACAGGATTGTTGACGGTGCACCTCTTTATGAGCATGTAGGCCGCATGGTGGAAGAGTGGGGACTTGATTCTATGGACGGAGACTACTCCAATGTAGGCGCTGTTGTGGGAGCTACTTACCCTGAGATGGGCAGAGCCCTCAGAAAGATCATGCCTCATGCATATATCCTGGTACCCGGTTATGGTGCGCAGGGCGGCAAGGGCGAAGACCTCAAGGATTTCTTTAACGAAGACGGTCTGGGCGCTATTGTCAATTCTTCAAGAGGTATCATTGCTGCATGGCAGAAGCCTGAGTATTCTCAGTTTGCTGACGGCAACGTAGGCGATGCCGCAAGAGCAGCAGTTCTTGATATGATCAGCGATCTTCAGTGCTGCATTAAATAAGTCATATCCAGACCTATTAACTAAACAGCTTTGGCTGTTCAAAAATAACAAAAGAAGGTAAGCATAAGATGGAGAAGTATAAGGAAGAGTTTATTAGTTTCATGGTAGACAGTAACGTTCTGAAATTCGGTGACTTCACTCTTAAGAGCGGAAGAAAGTCTCCTTTTTTCATGAATGCGGGAGCTTATGTCACAGGATCACAGCTCAAGAAGCTGGGTGAGTTCTATGCAAGAGCCATCCACGATACTTTCGGACTTGAGTTTGATATCCTCTTCGGACCTGCATATAAGGGTATCCCTCTTGCAGTAGCCACCTGTGTTGCTATCAGCGAGCTCTATGGCAGGGATATCAAGTATTGTGCCAACAGAAAAGAGGTCAAGGACCACGGTGATAAAGGCATTCTGCTGGGCAGCAAGATCAAGAACGGAGACAGAGTACTGATCATCGAGGATGTTACTACTTCCGGTAAGTCCATCGAAGAGACCTGGCCTATCCTTCAGGCTCAGGCTGATGATGTTGATGTGGTAGGACTGATGGTATCTCTCAATCGTGAGGAGAAGGGCCTGGACTCAGACCTGAGCGCTCTTGATGAGATCCACGAGAAGTATGGTATCGGTGCACATGCTATTGTGAGCATGTCCGATGTAGTGGAATATCTCTACAACCGTCCCGTTGACGGTGAGGTGATCCTGACCAGTGAGATCAAGAAGAGTATTGACGAGTATTACAAAGAATACGGCGCAAAGAAGAACTGATTTAGACCTTATGAAGGGAGCGGAAAATGGAAGAGAAGACATTTAAACTCATGGGCAGCTGCGGCGCTATGAACATCGTCTTTGGTGTTCTGGCTATAGTATCAGGCGTTACTGCCGGTGTCATGCTGATAGTAAGCGGCGCCAGACTCTTAACCAGCCGCAAGAAGATACTGTTTTGATGGCTGAAGAATTTGAAGGGGATTATGAGAGCCTGCCCCCTAAGAGAAAAAAGAAAAAGCATCTAAGGCTCAGTTATCTGCGCTTTAAAAGAAGATATATTTTTACAGATAACGTACATCCTGTTAAGGGAGTCATGTCATTCATCCTGGGAGTAGTAGCTGCAGCTACGCTGTTTGTATGTGTGAGGATGGCGTATTTTGCAGGTGGGATTGCTTCCGAGAAGCTTGGCATGGCTTTGGTGTGGGCTTTTTTATACAGTGTCGCAGGCCTTGTACTTGGTATTATGGGGGAGAGACAAAGAAATATCTTCAGATTATTCCCTACATCAGGTATAGTTATATGTACTGTTGATATACTTATCATGATAGGAATGGTGGTTGCAGGCTTCTATATGTGACCACAGGATGTAACAGCTTACAAAGAGGCAGAGATAATGGCGCTTTTGCTGCCATGCATCTGTTTCTGATTTATAAAGGGAGGATCAAAATGCCGCAGGTAGGAATTATCATGGGATCTGACTCAGATATGAGTGTCATGTCCAAAGCAGCTGATATACTGGATCAGCTTGGAGTATCTTATGAGATGCATATCATCTCAGCTCACAGAGAAGTAGACGAATTCTTTACGTATGCCAAAGGAGCAGAGGAGAGAGGACTGAAGGTGATCATCGCCGGTGCAGGAATGGCAGCTCATCTTCCCGGAATGTGCGCAGCAATATTCCCTCTTCCCGTAATAGGCGTTCCCATGCATACCACATCACTGGGCGGACGTGATTCACTTTATTCCATAGTACAGATGCCCAGCGGTATACCTGTAGCAACAGTAGCTATTAATGGCGGAGCCAATGCAGGTATCCTGGCAGCCAAGATCCTGGCTGTAGCTGATAAGGACCTTCTTTTGAAGCTCAAGGATTACAGCGCATCCATGAAAGAGAGCGTTGTAGCCAAGGACGAGAGACTTCAGGAGACAGGCTGGAAGAATTATTGATTCTTTAATGAAAAGACAGATGGTCTCTGAAACAGAGATTTATCGATATATAGGCAGTATCAATTGTTTTATTATGATCGGAGGGAAATAAGGTGTCACTGGATTACAAGAAGGCAGGCGTAGATATCGAGGCAGGTTACAAGTCTGTTGAACTCATGAAGCAGTATGTAAAGACTACAATGAGGCCCGAGGTTATGGGCGGTATCGGAGGATTCTCAGGAGCATTTGATCTGGGAGCTATAAAGGATATGGAGCACCCGGTACTTTTATCCGGAACAGACGGAGTAGGTACCAAGCTTAAGATCGCATTTCTTTTGGACAAGCACGATACCATCGGTATCGACTGCGTAGCTATGTGTGTCAACGATGTGGCATGTGCAGGCGGTGAGCCTCTCTTTTTCCTGGATTATATAGCATGCGGCAAGAACTATCCTGAGAAGATAGCTGCTATCGTCAAGGGAGTAGCTGAAGGCTGCAAGATGAGTGATTGCGCTCTGGTAGGCGGCGAGACAGCCGAGCATCCCGGACTTATGCCTGAGGATGATTATGATCTGGCCGGCTTTAGCGTAGGCGTATGTGAGAAGAAGGACCTGATCGATGGAAGCGAGATTGAGGACGGCGACGTACTTATCGGTGCAGCATCAAGCGGTGTTCATTCCAATGGCTTCTCTCTTGTTAGAAAGATATTTGATATGACGAGGGAGAGTCTGGATACTTATTATGATGAACTGGGCAGGACCCTTGGTGAAGCACTTCTTGAGCCCACAAGGATCTATGTACATATGATGAAGGCTATCAAGGAAGCAGGCGTGAGAGTGAGAGGCTGCAGTCATATCACAGGCGGTGGTTTCTATGAGAATGTACCCAGGATGCTTCCTGATGACAAGAAGGCTGTGATTCGTAAGGACAGCTACGAAGTACCTGCTATCTTTAAGCTCATGCAGGCAAAGGGCGGCGTTGATGATCATATGATGTACAACACCTACAACATGGGCCTTGGCATGGTACTCTGCGTGAGAAAAGAGGATGTGGACAAGACTCTTGCAGCCATTGAAGCTTCAGGCGAGAAGGGCTTTGTAGTAGGCCATATCGAAAATGGCGAGAAGGGTGTTGAATTATGCTAAGGCTTGCAGTGTGCGTCAGCGGAGGAGGCACCAACCTTCAGGCGCTGATCGACGGTATCAATAATAAGACCATAAAGAACGCTGAGATAGTGATGGTCTTTTCCAATAACCCCGGGGCTTATGCCCTTGAAAGGGCCAGGAATGCCGGGATAGAGGCTGTATGCAGATCTCCCAAGGATTATCCCACAAGAGATGACTTTAACAGGGAGTTCCTCTCAGTACTAAAGAGTGCAGAGCCGGATCTGATCGTACTGGCAGGGTGTCTTCTTAATATACCCCCTGCTGTTGTAGAAGCCTTTCCTGGCAGGATCATCAATATCCATCCTTCACTGATCCCTTCATTTTGCGGCAAGGGCTTTTATGGACTTCATGTTCATGAGAAGGTGCTGGAGAGAGGCGTCAGAGTGACAGGAGCAACAGTACACTTTGTAGATGAGGGTACTGACACAGGTCCTATCATCCTGCAGAAAGCCGTTATGATCAGACAGGATGATACTCCTGAGTCTCTTCAGAGGAGAGTTATGGAGGAAGCTGAGTGGAAGATTCTGCCTATGGCTGTGGATCTCATAGCAGCAGGCCGTGTTTCTATAAATGACGGTCATGTCGTTATAGACAGATATGAAGATATTGATCTGTAATTTATCGCTAAAGAATATGGGAGGAGCTAAGAATTGAAGATTCTGGTAGTAGGCGGAGGCGGTCGTGAACATGCAATAGTTGAAGCCGTTTCACGAAGCAAACATGCCGATAAGATATATTGTGTCCCCGGTAATGCGGGCATTGCAGAGCTTGCAGAATGTGCACCTATAGGTGTTATGGAATTTGACAGGATCGCAGCTTTTGCCAAGGAAAAGGAAGTAGATCTTGTGATCTGCTCACAGGATGATCCGCTGTGCGCAGGTATAGTGGACAGGCTGGAAGAGGAAGGCCTTAGAGTATTTGGTACCAGGCAGAACGCTGCTATCATCGAAGGCAGCAAGTCCTTCTCCAAGAATCTGATGAAAAAGTATGGTATTCCCACAGCGGCCTATGAAGTATTCACAGAAGCTGACAAGGCCAAGGAGTATCTGAAGTCTTATAATAAATTCCCTGTAGTCCTTAAGGCTGACGGCCTGGCTCTTGGTAAGGGCGTACTGATCTGCAACAGCCTTGAGGAAGCTCTGGCAGGTGTAGATGAGATCATGCTGGACAAGAAATTCGGAACAGCAGGCAATGAGATGGTCATCGAAGAGTTTATGACAGGCAGGGAGGTATCTGTCCTGGCTTTTGTGGATGGCCACAATTACAAGCTCATGGCTTCCTCTCAGGATCATAAGAGAGCAGGGGACGGAGATACAGGCCTTAACACAGGCGGTATGGGTACCTTCTCTCCCAGTCCCTTCTATACAGAAGAGATTGACCGGGTGGCCAATGAGACCATATACAGAAAGACTGTTGATGCTATGGCAGCAGAAGGCAGACCTTTTAAGGGCGTACTGTATTTTGGCCTTATGATGACTGCTGAGGGACCCAAGGTGGTAGAGTACAATACCCGTTTTGGAGATCCTGAAACACAGGTTGTGCTTGTTCGCATGAAAACTGATATAATAGATGTCATGAATGCGGTCATCGATGAAAGACTGGATGAGATCGATCTGGAATTCGAAGATAAGGCTGCAGTATGCGTGGTTTTAGCATCGGGGGGCTATCCTGAACATTACGAAAAAGGTAAGATCATAAGTGGCCTTGATAAGTTCGCTGAGGCTGATGACTGTTACTGCTTCCACGCAGGAACAGCTTTCGACGCTCAGGGAAGGGTCGTTACAAGCGGGGGACGTGTACTTGGCATCACAGCCAAGGGTGACGATCTGAGTGCAGCGAGAAAGAGAGCTTACGAGGCTACTGAGTGGGTAGACTTTGACGGTAAATACATGCGTCATGATATCGGCAAAGCAATTGAAGAAAGAGTTTGAAAAGAGGTGCAGTATGAAAAAGAAGAGTTTTGGGAGAATAAAAAGGGTTATAGCCCTTCTGGCTGCTGCAATGATACTGAGTCTGGGACTCTTATCAACAGTAGCTCTGGCAGACACTTACGGTACCACCAGTAACAGTGTCAGAGCACGTGCAGAGGCAAGCACACAGAGTGAAGCAGTGGGAAGCTTCTCTTCCGGTCAGCAGATTCAGGTCCTGTCACAGACTACAGGAGCAGACGGCTATACCTGGTACGAGGTTAATGTACAGGGCGGCACAGGTTGGATCAGGGGAGATCTGATCAGTGTGGATGGCAAGGTCCCTACCAAGAAGGCTCCTTCTACTACAGATAACAATACTACAGATAACAATACTACAGATACAAATAATGCAGATGCAGCAGCGTCTGCAACAGATAATACAGCTGATGCTTCGGCTCAGACTACAGGCGAGACCGAGGTTACAGCTATGGATCCTCAGTCAGCTACAGTATCTACCAAGAATGCCAATGTAAGAAGCGGCGCAGGTACAGGCTACAGCGTAGCAGGTACAGTAGTTCAGGGCGATGCTCTTACTATCACAGGTACATCCAAGGATGCGGATGGCAAGGAATGGTACTATGTATCCATGGCTGACGGCACTACAGGCTTTATCAGATCCGATCTGGTAACTGTAAACGGACCTGTAGAAAATGCTGATGCAGGCGAAGGTGAGAACACTGAAGGTGAGGGTGAAAATGCTGAAGGCGAAGGCTCAGCTGAGAACCAGGAGAGTTCACAGTCTTCAAACGGTATCGTAGCTACAAATTCATCTGATTCCTATTTTGTATATGTAGATGGAAACGGCGTATATCAGCTGGTTGATAACAGCGGCGAGCAGGCTGTACAGTATGAGGTAAACGGCGTGCTTCTGGCTAACCAGTATGTGCAGGAGCATGGTACAGGTTCAGGTTCACTCTTTAACGGTCTGTCCATTGTACTTCTCATCCTGGTAGTAGTACTGACCATCATCGCAGTGATCCTCTTTTTGAGATTGCGCGAGATGCTCTACTATGATGTAGAAGGCTATGATGAGGGCGCATATCCTGAGGATGGCGCAGACTATCCTGAGGAAGATTACGATCACGAGCCTCAGCCCATTGCTGAAGAGAAGCCTCAGCGTGACAAGCAGGTACATCCTGATGCAGGCAGCGCTCCCAGGAGTCGCAGAGCCAGAAACTTCGCAGATGACGACGATATGGAATTTGAATTCCTGGATCTGGACAAGGATGAAGATCGTAGAAGATAAGATCTGACCTATCCGGTGCAGAGGATGCTCTATTTGACTCTGCATAAAGGATGACAATATCATTAAAAAAGAAAATTCCTCCTGAAGCAGACCCTATAAGTTTTGCTTTAGGAGGACTTTTTTGAAATATGGCATATGATATTAGACGAACCTTCAGAAACACGCATATACTGCGTGTTTCGTGAGAACATGAAGCTAGCAAATAGGCCCAGCGGCCCTAGCCGCTCTCAAATGGCCTATTTGCATACATTCTTGGATGTTCTATCCAAGAATGTATGTGTCATTGACAGTCTGCTATGTCTGTTATAGTATTTATATCACAGGGAGGAGCGTTTGCTGCTCCCGGGACGGCTTTGGGAATGGGGACATTCCCTTATCATGAAAGTGTGGTCATATGATTATCGAGATTGATTTTAACAGTGAAGATGCTATATACCTGCAGCTGTGCAACCAGATCATACTGGGTATCGCAACTTCTCAAATTAGAGAGGGTGAACAGCTACCGAGTGTAAGGAATCTGGCCGATAACATAGGTATCAATATGCACACTGTCAACAAAGCATATGCCATCCTGCAAAGGGAGGGTTTTGTGAAGATCGACAGGCGAAGGGGCGCTGTGATCGCTGTGGACATCAACAGGCTCAAGGCTATGGAGGAAGCCAGGAGTGAACTGGTACAGGTACTTGCCAGGGCTATCTGCAAGGATGTATCCAGAAATGAGATCCACGATATGGTTGACGAAATCTACGACATATATTTTCAGACAAAACATCAGGAGGAAGAATAATAGATGAATTCACAGTTTACAGATAAGGCTGAGAGTGCGCTCAAAGCGGCGGGTAAGGCTTCCAGGAGTCTGAAACTGAATTACATCGGTACCGAGCATATACTGCTGGGACTTATCAGGGAAGAGGGATCTGTTGCTTCCAGGATCCTGGCTGACAACGGTATTGATGAAAAGAAGCTTATGGATATGGTCAAGGACCTGATCGTCCAGGATGGTTCCATTACCACCATGGACAGAGACGGCTTTAGCCCCAGGGCTCAGCAGGTATTGCAGGAGGCTCATCGTCAGGCAGACAGATTCCATGCATCCAAGACAGGAACAGAGCATATACTTCTGGCCCTGATCAAGGATGGTGACAATGTGGCTGTCAGACTCATAGGTACGCTCAATGTCCCGGTACAGAAGCTCTATGCCGAGACCCTTGCTGCTATGGGTGAGGATCCCAACCTTGTAAAGGAAGACCTTGGCAGACGTCAGAACGGCAAAAAGAAGCCTACAACGCTGTCTCAATACAGCAGAGACCTCACAGCTCTGGCTGCATCAGGCAAGCTTGATCCTGTGATCGGAAGAGAAGCTGAGATCAAGAGACTGATCCAGATACTCTCCAGAAGGACCAAGAATAATCCCTGCCTCATCGGCGAACCCGGCGTAGGTAAGACTGCTGTTGTAGAAGGCCTTGCTCAGAGGATCGTATCAGGCAATGTGCCTTTTACTGTACAGAACAAGAGACTGCTCACTCTGGATCTCTCCGGTATGATAGCAGGCTCCAAGTACAGAGGTGAATTTGAGGAGAGGATCAAGAAGGTCATCCATGAAGTTGCGGAGGATGGCAATATCATCCTCTTCGTAGATGAGATGCATACTCTTATAGGTGCAGGCGGAGCAGAGGGAGCCATTGATGCTTCCAATATCTTAAAGCCTTCACTGGCAAGAGGTGAGATACAGATAATCGGCGCTACCACCATCACCGAGTATCGCAAGTATGTTGAAAAGGACGCAGCGCTGGAGAGGCGCTTCCAGCCTGTTACAGTGGATGAGCCCACACTTGAAGAGACTCTGGATATCTTAAACGGTATCCTCTACAAATACGAAGAGCACCATCATGTGAGAGTCCTGCCTGAAGCTGTGAAGGCTGCTGCAGAGCTCTCTAACAGATATATCAATGACAGGAATCTCCCTGATAAGGCGATCGATCTTATCGACGAAGCAGCTTCCGCAGTGCGCCTGCGCTCCATGGGAGATAATTCCAAGATGAGAGAGCTGGATAGCCTGATCAAAGAGATGGATGATCAGGTAGAAGAGGCTCTTAGAAGTGAGGATTATCGTAAGGCAGGAGAGCTTAACAGAAAGCAGTCTCTCCTGATCAAGAAATATAACAGGATGAAAGCCCAGGGCGAGAAGAGGGAAGCTGAAGGCTCTATCACAGTCAGTGAAAATGATATTGCCGAGGTAGTAGCTCTTTGGACCAAGATCCCTGTAAAGAAGATTGCCGAAAAGGAATCTGAGAGACTGTTGAAGCTGGAGGATACTCTCCATAAGAGGGTCATCGGACAGTCAGAGGCTGTAGAAGCTGTGTCCAAGGCTATCAGAAGAGGCAGAGTAGGTCTGCAGGATCCTAACCGTCCCATTGGTTCATTCCTTTTCCTTGGACCTACCGGTGTAGGTAAGACAGAGCTGTCCAAGGCTCTGGCAGAAGCTATGTTTGGCAGTGAGTCATCCCTGATCAGGGTTGATATGTCAGAATATATGGAATCCCATAGTGTGTCCAAGATGATCGGATCACCTCCGGGATATGTAGGCTATGACGATGGCGGCCAGCTCTCTGAGAAAGTCAGGAGGAATCCATATTCCGTTATCCTCTTTGACGAGATTGAGAAGGCTCATCCTGACGTATTCAACATCCTGCTCCAGGTGCTGGACGACGGACATATCACAGATGCCAAGGGCCGCAAGGTATCCTTTAAGAATACCATCATCATCATGACCTCCAATGTAGGCGCTCAGCGTATCGTCAGCCCCAAGAAGCTGGGCTTTGATACCCATGATGATGCCAAGAAGGATTATGAGGCCATGAAGAGTGCTGTTATGGAAGAAGTAAAGCGCCTCTTCAAGCCTGAATTTATCAACAGGATAGATGAGATCATGGTATTCCATCAGCTCACAAATGAAGAGATGATGCAGATCGTGACTCTGCTCACAGACTCTCTTGTCAAGAGATGTAAGAGCCAGCTAGATATTAAGCTTAGGCTGTCTAACGCTGTCAAGAAGCATCTGGTGGATAAATATGCCGATGTGAAGATGGGCGCCAGACCTCTTAAGAGAGCGATGCAGACTGTTATTGAGGATGCCATGGCTGAGGAGCTCCTTAGGGGCAATATTAAGAGAGACAGCTCTGTCCTTATAGATTACAAGAAGGATAAGGTGACCTTCAGCTCTACCGGTCCTGAGAGCACTGCCACCCGCAGCAAAAAGACTGCAAGCCGCAAGACTGCAGCCCGTAAGACTGCTGCGAAGACAGGCCGCAAGGCACCTGCAAAGAAAACAGCGGCAAGGAAAACTGCTTCTAAAAAAGCATCTTCATAAAAACAATTAAGAAGGATTAATACAAAAACCCAATTTGACGAAATAGTTTATGGTATAATTACCTTATCCTAATTTTCATATTGTACTTTATAGGAGGTTCCATATGGCTGTTGTAGAACAGTTGCTGCGAGCAGAGTCTGATGGCAGTATCAGCTTTGGCAATTATGAGCTTGCCAGCAAGCAAAAGCTTGAGGATTTTAAGCACGAAGGAGACCTGCTCAAGGTCAAAACATTTAAGGACATCACAAGGCTTGAGGCGAACGACATGTTCGTATACGAGTCAGTTCCCGGAACGACAGTAAGCCATTTTAAGGAGAGTGAGAAGGGATTCGATTTTGAAGTAGAAGGTCCCGAAGATGCTCAGATCACACTGGGACTTGCTGATAACACCGAGTATATGGTAACGGTGGGAGGCGTCAGTGAAGGCAAGATGAAGACGGGGCTTGGAGGCAAGCTTTCCATCAGCGTGGAGCTGTCAGGCCAGCCTGTAGCAGTAAGTGTTCACACTGCCTGATCCAACTAAATAAATATGATTATATTGGCACGGTCATACATCTGGTGTATGGCCGTGTTTGTTACAGTACTTACATAGCATAGAAGATATGAATGCGGGGAGGAGAATGTGGCTACCAAGATAAAGACAGTATTTTACTGCCAGAGCTGCGGCTTTGAGTCATCCAAATGGATGGGCCAGTGTCCCGGATGCCGGGAATGGAACACTATGGTGGAGGAGACTGTCAAAGCTGATAAGAAGAAAAGGACAGGCTTTGCTCCGGAAGGGGCAGGGAGCAGCTTAAGTCCCAAGAGCCTTAGCCAGATAGAACTGGGCCGGGAGGACAGGAGCGATACCCATATTGGAGAACTCAACAGAGTGCTGGGCGGCGGCCTGGTCAGGGGCTCTCTTACTCTGGTAGGCGGAGATCCCGGTATAGGCAAGTCGACCCTTCTGCTTCAGGTATGCAGGAATATGGCAGCAGATGGCCGTAAGATCCTCTATATATCAGGCGAGGAATCCCTAAGGCAGATCAAGCTTAGAGCTTCCAGGATAGGCGAGTTTACCGATGATCTGACCTTTTTGTGCGAGACATCCCTGTCTGATATAGAGACGGTCATAGAGAGGACATCTCCTGAGATAGTGATCATCGATTCCATACAGACCATGTACAGCGAGGATGTGACATCCGCTCCGGGCAGTGTATCCCAGGTCAGGGAGGCCACTGCAGTACTCCTTAGGATTGCCAAGAGTCGCGGCATATCCATACTGATAGTGGGACATGTGACCAAGGAAGGCACTGTTGCAGGGCCCAGGGTCCTGGAGCATATGGTGGATACTGTGCTCTATTTTGAAGGAGACAGGAATGCCTCTTACAGGATACTCAGAGGAGTCAAGAATCGCTTTGGCTCCACCAATGAGATAGGCGTATTCGAGATGAGGGAGGACGGTCTGGCAGAAGTGGAGAATCCTTCAGAATTCATGTTGGACGGACGCCCAGGGGATGCCAGTGGCTGCATAGTGACCTGCGCTGTGACAGGCACAAGGCCTATACTCCTTGAAGTGCAGGCACTGGTCTGCAGGACCAACTTTGGCTTTCCCAGGAGACAGGCCAACGGAACAGATTTTAACCGCGTGAATCTCCTGATGGCAGTCCTTGAGAAGAGGGTAGGCCTTATGATGTCAGATTGTGATGCCTATATCAATCTGGCAGGTGGACTCAAGATGCAGGAGCCTGCGCTGGATCTGGGTATATGCCTTGCTGTGATATCCAGCTTTAAGAACAGGCCAATATCCCCTGACCTTGTGGCCTTTGGCGAAGTGGGTCTCTCGGGAGAAGTCAGGAGCGTTGGTATGGCTGAGACCAGGGTGGCTGAGGCTGCCAAGCTGGGCTTTAAGACCATCATTCTGCCTGAGAGTGCCAGGAAGAGGATAGGCAAGGTTAAGGGCGTGGAGATCATAGGTGTATCCAGCATCAGAGATGCCATGGACCTCTTTTGAACTGTGTTTTATTAGATGATAAAAATATCAGCTAAGCAAAGCAGATCAAGCTGATAGATTGACCGGGGATATATATGATTGATTCAAATATTTTAAATTTGGGAATCCTGGCTCATGTGGATGCCGGCAAGACAACCCTCTCTGAATCACTCCTGTATACCACAGGTACCATCAGGAAAGCGGGCCGTGTAGACCATGGAGATGCTTTCCTTGATACCTTTGATATTGAGAAGAAGAGGGGTATCACCATCTTTTCCAAGCAGGCCAGGATGGAGGCATTTGGCAGGGAGATCACTTTGCTGGATACTCCGGGACACGTGGATTTTTCTCCTGAGATGGAGAGGACACTGGGTGTGCTGGACGCAGCTATCCTGGTGATCAGCGCAGCAGACGGCGTCGGAGCCCAGGTCAGGACGCTCTGGAAGCTCCTGGAGCACTATGGTGTGCCTGCCTTTATATTTGTGAACAAGATGGACCAGCCCGGCGCTGATATGGAGCGGCTGGAAGCTGAGCTCAGAGACGAATTTGGCAGCAACCTTGTCAATGTCCAAAAGGGAACTGATGATCCTGAAGTGGCTGAGAATATAGCAGTATGCGATGATGAGCTCATGGAGCGATATCTGGAAACGGAAGAGCTGACAGATGAAGATATATCGCGCCTTGTAGCTGCAAGACGCCTTTTTCCAATGCTCTTTGGCAGTGCCCTTAAGATGGAGGGGGTAGAAGAGCTCCTATCCATGGTCTGCAGATATATTCCTGCCGGGCGTTATCCTGATGAATTTGGTGCCAGGGTATACAAGATCATGCGCGGCGAGGAAGGCGAGAGACTGGCCCTTCTCAAGGTGACAGGAGGAAGCCTTAATGTCAGGGACAGCATAACTACTGCGGATAATGAAGGTAATCCCTTTGAGAGCAAGATTGCTGAGATCAGGCTCTATTCTGGCGGCAAATACAAGCTGGTGACTACGGCTCCTGCAGGAACTGTATGTGCCGTGCTGGGCCTTCCTTATGTCAGGGCAGGAGAAGGCCTGGGAGGTGACCTTGGCAAGGTAACAGAGCTCATAGAGCCTATACTAAACTGCCGTATCATACTGACAGATGATGCCGATCCATACAAGGTATGGCAGTATCTGACTCTTCTCCAGGAAGAGGAGCCGGGACTGTCTGTCAGCAGGATGGAAGATAGCGGAGATATATACGTACGTGTCATGGGCACTGTACAAAAAGAGATCATAAAGAATCTTATGAATGAGCGCTACGGCGTGGCCATAGACTTTGGAGAAGGCCAGATAGTCTACAAGGAGACCATAGATGCGCCTGTAGAGGGAGTTGGGCATTTTGAGCCCCTGCGGCACTACGCAGAGGTGCATCTTATGCTGGAACCTACAGGGCCCGGGAGCGGCCTGTCTTTTGCCATGGACTGTCCAAGAGACCTCCTGGCACTGAACTGGCAGAGACTGATCATGACCCACCTTGCGGAAAAGAAGCACAGAGGAGTGCTCACAGGCGCTGAGATCACAGATATGCGCATCACTGTAATAGGGGGCAAGGCTCATCTCAAGCATACAGAAGGTGGAGACTTCAGGCAGGCAACCTACAGAGCTGTGAGGCAGGGGCTGATGATGGCAGGCTCTATCCTCCTGGAGCCCTATTACAGATACGAGATAGATCTGCCCAGGAATAATCTTGGCAGGGCCATGAGTGACCTGCAGCAGATGTATGCCACTATCAGCTCTCCTGTCATAGAGGGCGACAGGGCGTCTATCACAGGCAGCCTTCCAGCTGCGTGCCTTGGAGACTATGCGGAGACCTTAAGGGGCTATACCTCAGGCGAAGGCCGTATGGAGTGTCAGCTCTCCGGCTATGAGCCCTGTCACAATGCAGAAGAGATCATCAGGGACAAGGGCTATGATCCTGAGCTGGACGAAGCTAATCCATGTTATTCGGTATTTTGCTCTCATGGGGCAGGCACGCCCATACCCTGGAATATGGTCAGGTCCATGATGCATGTGGATACCGGCTGGAGACCTGCAGGGGAAATAAGAGATGGAGAAGGAACTGGCGATGACGCCCACGGCGGAGACAATGCCATACTATCAGAATATACAGGCTCTGATATCAGGAGCTTTACCGGCTCTGCAGGAGAGAGGATAGAGGAAGAGCTGACCTTCTCCGAGAGAAGAAAGCGCATAGATGCTGCCAATGATGAGCTTAAGGCTATATTTGAGAGGACCTATGGCCCTATTAAGGAAAGGAGCAGGCAGGAGGACAGGGTAGTCAATGTAGCTGAAAGAAAAGAGCCTGGGATCTCTGACCCCAAGTACGCTGCCAAAGCCGAGGAAGCCAGGCGCCGAAGGCAAGGGCGAAAGGCTGATTCCTACCTGCTGATCGATGGCTACAATGTGCTCTTTGCATCTCCTGAGCTTAAGGCTCTGGCTGAGCGTGATATAAACGGAGCCAGGGACAAGCTCATGGATATACTGTCCAATTATCAGGGCTATTGCAGAGAGACTCTGATACTGGTATTTGATGCCTACAAGGTAAAGGGCGGGCAGGAGCACGTCTATCACTATCACAATCTGTGCGTCATCTATACCAAAGAGGCTGAGACTGCGGATCAATATATAGAGAAGGCCAGCGGGAGGTTGCAGCATGAATATAATGTGACCGTGGCCAGCTCTGATTCCATAGAGCAGGTCATCATCATGGGCAAGGGCGCAGTCCGCCTTCCGGCAGCTGACTTTTGGAAGCTGGTATCAGATACGGAGCAGACTATTCGTGATGAGCATCTTATAAAGAATGAGACCAGGCTCCACAACTATGTGATCAAGGAAGGGGACCTGGAATCTTGATTACTGGCGTGGATGCTATTATCATTAGTGTTAATTGATCGATACAGCTATTATTGATGACCGGGAGGTAGATATGAGTTATATTTTTGATGCAGCAGCGGTTAGAGAAGATCTGATCAAATGGATCAGAGAGTGGTTTGAGATAAATGGTAAGGATGCCAAAGCAGTTCTGGGACTCAGCGGAGGCAAGGATTCTACCATCGCAGCATCCCTTTGCAAGGCAGCTCTTGGAGCTGACAGAGTATTTGGTGTGCTGATGCCCAATGGTGTTCAGCCTGATATAGAGGATTCCTATGAACTGGTAGAGTCTCTGGGCATCCCTTATGCAGAGATCAATATAAGTGATTCCTATCTGGGAATAGAAAAGCAGCTGGGGAAAGCTGGAATAACCATGACAAAGCAGGCCCAGACCAACCTTCCTCCCAGGCTTCGCATGTCATCACTTTATGCAGTATCCCAGTCTATAGGTGGCAGGGTGGCCAATACCTGCAATCTCTCTGAGACTTATGTGGGCTGGGAGACCAGATGGGGAGACCAGGTAGGTGATTTCTCACCTCTTGGAGGCCTGACTGTGACTGAAGTCATAGCTATAGGACGCTTATGCGACGATATCCCTGAGAGACTGGTTGTCAAGGCCCCTTCAGACGGCCTCACAGGACGCACTGACGAGGACAATCTAGGTACCAGATATGCCTATATAGATGCTGTGATCAGAGGCTGCGCAGAGGATGTGCCCCAGGCTGACCTGGACCGTATTGCAGCTTTGACTGCAGGCTCGGAATTTAAGAGGCAGAGTATATCTCTTCCTACCTTTATACCTAAGCTTTGATATAAGAGAGTCAGAATCACTGCTCCATTACTGATATCAGACCTTTATCGTCCTTTTCTATTCTAATGATGAAGTTAAAAAGGTCCCTTTTCGTACACATATAGAAATCTTCCTTTGGGAAGATCTCCTGAAGGGCGGGATCAAAGAAATGCTCCCCGCCATTGTATCTAAGGTCCCTGATCTTATCATCAAGATCCGGCATATCCTCATCTAACAGCATTGACCTTATATAGGATGCACATAGCTCATCCTCTCTGGCAGGCGCTACGCCGCCATTTCCCATGCATACCAGGGATACTTCATCCGGTGCCTCTCTCTTGATATATGCGGCGACCGCAGCGGCATTAACAAGGCTCCCTGTGATGATGCGCTCTGCGCGGACTGCACTGTTTACGCCCTGTACCCCAGCGCTGCTGGTATGTATGATAAGACTGCCTCTGATGCGCTCCGGGTCCACAGTGGATGGGGAATTGCCATAGTCAAAACCCTCGCACATCTTGCCCTGTCTCTCGCCTATGAGGAGGCAGTCAGGATCCCTGTCTCTCCAGGCGTAGGTCTCTTCAAGGCTCCCTGTGGGACGTATCTGCCGGGCTCCCATGCTATAGAGATAGGCTTCAAGGGAGAAGGCTCTGAATACGTCTATGATCACTGTCAGGCCTGTTGCTTTTTGGGCCCCTTCGATCAGGCTGTAGGTATTGATGGTTCCCTGGAATTTCATATCATCCCTCCATAACGACTGATGACATTTGGATAACAAAAAAGGTTGACTGTGAAGTCAACCTTTTTGTATGAGTCGGAGTGACAAGATTCGAACTTGCGGCCTCTACCTCCCTAAGATAGCGCGCTAGCCAACTGCGCTACACCCCGGCGCAAGAACAATACTATCATAATACAGGGGGCTATGCAAGCCTTTTTTTCAAAAATCGTATATTCGTTTCTGAGACTACAATAAAACGTAAATATTTTGCCCTTTGTAAAGGGGGGAGATTCCAGTGAATATAAGGGATTGGATTATTGTATGACCGGGTGGAAAAAAACACAAAAAAAGATTCATGAAAATAGCCAAATAACAGGTGCTTTTGTGGACATTGCGAAAAAACTGTGTAAATTTATTTCCTGATCTGAAATTTAATAAATCTTTTAGCACTCTCCTCTCGACAGTGCTAATTATTTGACTATAATTTATACTATAATCAGAATTAAGAGTGTCCCCTGCATTTTGCAGAGGTATCATAGAGGGGATTGGATATATGGTAATAATAAGATTAAGTGACAAGACGCTCAGCTGCAGCATAGCAGCTCAGGAGCTTCAGGAGCTGGGGCTCACTCCTCGTGATCTCCTGGAGGGAGATGACAAGGTGGCAGCATTTATGGCTCGTCTTAATCAGGAGATGGGCCAGCAACTGGATTATGATCCCGAGAATGAAGTGATGGTGATGTCCAGAAATATGCTTCCGGATGGCGGCATGAGAGTCATTGCAGTCAAGATGGATAATAATGATATACAGAGCTCTGCAGACAGGCTCAGATCTGCTGCCAGGGGTATCCTGGAATATCTCTCTGAGGAGAGGGTGGGAAGAGTTCTGGAGGCCAAGGGCAAGGAGAAGGGTGAAGCCTTAAATGAACTGATAGAGGGCATGAACAATATGATGGGCAAGATCTATCTGCAGGATGGTATTCAGAATCCCGGACTCCTTGAGGCATCTGATGACACTGCTGAGAGTGATCTAAGTAGCGGCGCTGACGGCAGTACTGCATCTGCTTCTCCTGACAAGAGCAGAGGCACCTCCTCCGGATATTATGAGCAGCCTGTTGTCACAACCAAACCTGTCACAGACTACCAGAGATATATGGGTACCTTTCCCAGTCTGGATGATGCTATCAGATTCAGCAGAGTGGTATCATCTATGCCTATAGTGGATTCATCTCTGTACAAAGAGGGCGATCAGTATTATCTCATGATGGGACTGCGTACTGCCAGTGATGCTGTTGTTTATGAGCTCAGAAGGACAGGAATAGAGTATGCGGCATCCCTCACGGTCAACTCTCCTGAGGAACTGCATCTGACCGAGACCGGTGATTGCGTCATAGCAAGAGATGCTGTCATGCATCTGGCGGATATGTCATGAGTATGATGGAGAATGACAGGACAGCTGTCTTTAATTTTAGTGGTATATACACAGGCAGGGATCATGAATATGGTCCCTGTTCTTATATTGACTGCAGTCATATCACAGGGACTGACTGCATATGTGATGATCATGCCAGGGCAGATATAGAGAAGCTGATAAGAGAGCGAGATGTAAGCCCCTATGGAGTACATATCATAGACAATGGCAATTATCATTATATGTCTGCCATTTTGGCAGCTATGATAGAGGAGCCCTTTGTCCTGATATACCTGGATCATCATCCTGACCTCAAACCCTCGGTATTTGGGGATGTGCTGTCCTGTGGAAGCTGGGTGAGAAATCTCCATATGGAGTCCCGGCATCTTAAAAAGGTCATAGGTATCGGTATAGATCCCGGACTTATGTCTGAGCTGGATGATGAAGACAGAGAGCGTATCAGCTGCATTGATGAGAGGGTATATACAAGTACCCGGGAGGATATGACCTGCGGATATCCGTATCTTGAAGAGCTGAGCCTTCTCATGGAAGATGAGGGCATAAGGGATCTTCCTGTGTATATCTCTGTTGATAAGGATGTCCTTAATGCTGATGAGATGACCTGTAACTGGGATCAGGGGCAAATGACTCTTTCTGAGCTAAAAATAACATTGGAATTCATAAAGAAAAATCGAAGAATTTTGGCAATTGATCTCTGCGGTGAAGCTTCTCTCTCTGATCCTGATTTTGAAAAAGCTCGTAAAATCAGTGCTTTGATCAATCGTGAGTTGTTAAACGCCTGCTGAAAATATACGAAAAATAGTTTATAAATTTTTGTTGACATAGGGCCCCCTCCGAGTTATTATAATACATGTCGCGAGCGCAACACAGCGATGAGATGCACAATAGATGCAGGAATGGCGGAATGGCAGACGCGCACGGTTCAGGTCCGTGTGATAGCAATATCATGAGGGTTCAAGTCCCTTTTCCTGCATTGCTTTATAGATGAGTGCATCACAATTGAAAAATGCGGAAGTGTCGGAATTGGCAGACGAGCAAGACTAAGGATCTTGTGATGGTTACATCGTGAGGGTTCAAGTCCCTTCTTCCGCATCTCTTATAGGAAGGCTCAGAAAGCTTAATGGCTTTCTGAGCTATTTCTTTGCTGTGCGCCTAACTGCGCGCGTTTAGACAGCATCTTATGTAGAAAGGTTAAAGAAAATGATTTGTACAAAATGTGGAACCGAAAATAATGAAGGCGCAAAGTTCTGCAAGAACTGCGGCTCGCCCCTTGAAGCTTCCCCTGCTAAAAAGCCTCCGGTAAAGCTTATAGCTATCCTTTGCGGACTTGCTGCAGTCGCAGCTGTTACAGCAGCTCTTGTTCTGACTCACAGGCCCACTATCAACCTGAACAAATATATCGATTTTAGCACAAGCGGCTATGATGGATACGGCAAGATATCCTATAGCGTGGACTGGGACAAGATCGAGAAGGATTATGAAGGCAAGCTTAAGTTTACTTCAAAGGCCAAGGATTATTTTTCAAAGGAGCTCCTTGGGGAGCTGGATCCCGTGGATGTGATCTGTGACAATACCTTTACAAGTCTTTCAAGCTATGACGGACTCTCCAATGGTGATGAGGTAAGCTATAGCTGGGAGATCGGTGAGAACCTTGAGGATATGATCAAGGTAAAGATCAAGGCAGATGAAGGGACCTATGCTGTAACAGGTCTTAAGAAGGTGGACAAGATCGATGCCTTTGAGGGACTGGATGTGACCTTCAGCGGTTTTGCTCCTGATGGAACAGCGTCAATTGAATACACAGGCTCCGCTGTAGCAAGCTATGAGTTCTCTCTGGATAAGACCACAGGACTTAGCAACGGCGATACAGTCACAGTATCTCTCTACAGCGATGATCCTGAGTATTATATCAACAATTATGACGGAGTACCCGCTGAGCAAAAGAAAGAGTTTACAGTAAGCGGACTGTCTGAGTATCTGGGCAGCTATGCAGATCTGTCAGATGCTACTGTGGATAAGCTCAAGGAAGATTCCGAAGATGCTGTATATGCATATGTTGCCAGTGATTACTCAGATGATTCATCACTTAGCGAAATTGAGTATGCAGGCTACATCTTCTTAAAGCGTAAAGATGATGGCTACAGCACGGATCGCAACATTCTCTACATCATATACAAGGGAACCTTGTCCCATGCAGAGGGTGACTTTGATACTACAGACGTATACTTCCCTGTGAAGTACTCCAATATCACAAGAGAAGGTGATGAGCAGAAGGTAGGTGACGAGTCAGGCATCCAGGGCTATTCCGATCTGGGATCCTGGTGGTACTCTACAAAAGGCTATACCAATCCTGTATCTGCCTATGTGGATTTTGTTGAAGCCAACAGAGATACATATACTTCTGAAGTGGGCGGCGGTTTTGAGAAGTTTGCAGATTATGAATCCGTAACATCACTTAAAGATATCACTGCCGAGCAGATGGATGCTTTCTCTGAGACAGTCAAGGGCAAGGTGGAGAGCTATATCGCCAAGGATTATTCTGATGAGTGCAAGGCTGAGAGTCTTTCTCTGGCAGGCGAGTATCTCCTGATAGCCAAGAATCAGGGAACTGACCTTAAGAATAACAACAAGCTGATCATGGTATATTCTGCAGTAGTTACACATGAGGATGATGATTTCGAGAAGACCACAGTATATTTCCCTGTTACTATCGATGGTGTTACCAAGCTTGGAAATGAATATATATCATGTGGTATGGGCGACATCCAGGGAACAGCTTACTTCACAGGTACCTGGTACTATACCAAGGGCTATATAGAAGGTGAGAAGATGTTCTCAGACCTTGTGACAGCACAGAGAAATACTTACGATTATGAGATGTCTGACGGACTTAAGACTTTTGGTGAATAATTGACCATACAGATTTCAAGGCGGGTACGATCCACTTCGGGCGTGCCCGTTTTTAATGCCTGCATGCTTTCTGTTTATGGACGAATACGATTTATTACTGCTTTTCTCTGTGTTTTTTCACGAATTATTGACATTATGTGGTATACTTAATAAGTCGCATTATGTTCTTTTTCATTTATAAGGGGAGACACCTACATGGCAGACAGAGACAGCAAAAGAGCAGCAGATAATGTGAAGAAGATAGTAGATACGGCCATTGAAGCGGTACAGGATAAGGCTGTTCCGCTGGTAGAGGCGGCCAAGGATATGAAGACCAAGGCTGAGCCCGCCATCGGCGACGTACTCAGCAAGGCAGGACCCGCTGCCAGGGATATGAGGATGAAGGCTGAGCCTATAGCCAGAGACATCCTTGATAAGACAAGGCCCGTCATAGATGAGACTATGAAGAAGGCTGATCCCTATTTGCAAAAGGCAAAGACAGTTGCAGCTCCTGCTGTTAGCGCAGTAAAGAAGAGTTCCAAAAAGGCTGCGGAGAAGGCAAAGATAGTAGGCGATGACCTTGCAGCCATGGCTGCAAAAAACGGTGAGAAGGACGAAGTTTTTATCCAGTATGGTGATCTGGAAGTCCGCACAGCTGACATGTTGGACAAGTGCAGAGAGCATTATATAGCAGAAGGCCATAAGCCCTCTGACATACATCAGATGCAGCTGTATATCAAGCCTGAAGACAAGAGGGTGTACTATGTGGTCAACCACAAGGACACAGGCAGGATAGAATTATAGGAGACATGCTTTAATTTATGGAAGTGGATGAGGAAGTTAAGCCAAGACTTATCAAGAAAGAGGTATTTTTTAATTTCAATCATTACAACTACGGCGAAGCTTTCTTTGGAAGCTATAAAGGCATGAGATACAGATTGGCCAGGAATCCCCTTAAGAACGTGATATTCATTCCCGTGGCTGACAGGGGAGAGGCTACTTTTGATGCTTCCATATGGCCGGAGCCCAGAAGCTATGCTGAGACTCCTGCTGAGGCTATAGAGACCAGGAGCTTTCCCTTTACCGAGGAAGGCTTTGAAGAAGCTATCGACTGGTTTAATGAGCAATATGTAACGAGGAAGGATTACTGGTGTGAGCGCCGGAGTATCCTGGATACGTGATTAAACTAGAGAGAGGCCCGTGCATTGAAGATTAGAGAGGCTCTTGAACAAAGGGAAACAGAGATCTTCAGCCCTTATGCCACCCTTAGCATGAACTCAAAGGGCAGGCAGAAGGAGGAAGAGCTGTGTGATATCAGACCCTGCTTCCAAAGGGACAGGGATCGAATACTGTATTCCAAATCCTTCAGGCGACTGAAGGATAAGACTCAGGTCTTCCTGACTCCTGACGGAGATCATTACAGGACCAGGATGACCCATACACTTGAAGTGGCCCAGAATGCCAGGACTATTGCCAGGGCACTGAGGCTTAATGAGGATCTGGCTGAGGCTATAGCTCTTGGTCATGATCTGGGGCATACTCCCTTCGGTCATGCCGGAGAGAGAGCTCTGAACACCGTCTGCCCCTACGGCTTTCGCCATAATGAGCAGAGCCTGAGACTGGTAGACAAGCTGGAGAAGGACTGTCAGGGCCTTAATCTGACTTTTGAAGTCAGGGACGGCATCATCAATCATGAGATGCATCTGATGCCTTCTACACTTGAAGGGCGTATAGTCAGACTGTCTGATAAGATCGCCTATATCCATCACGATATGGACGATGCTATCAGAGGTGGTATCCTGACTGCAGATGAGATCCCTGATGAGATCGCAGTGGTAGTAGGCAGGACCAATGGAGAGTGGCTGGATACCTTTATCCACGACATTGTGGAGAACAGCAGCGGCAAGGATGACATCACAATGTCAGCTCCTATCTACGAAGCTATGATGGCCCTTCGCAGATTTATGTTTGAGCATGTTTATACCAACCCTGTAGCCAAAGGGGAAGAGGGCAGGGCTGAAGATCTGGTGAAGACTTTGTATGATTATTATCTTAAGCATACAGAGCTTTTTCCTGAATATATGCAAAAACGCCTGGAAATGGGTGACGCCAAAGAGATTGTCACCTGCGATTATGTCAGCTCCATGACAGACCGCTTTGCCATTGCCAGGTATGAAGAATTATTTATCCCCAAGTCATGGAGTGTTTATTGACCTATATTTGGGAAGGATTGTAATGTACTATTCACCGGATATTATTGATGAAGTCCGAAGTAGAAATGATATAGTTGATGTGGTCGGCCAGTATGTTCATCTGGAGAAGAAGGGCAATAACTATTTTGGCCTTTGTCCCTTTCATACTGAGAAGACCGGCTCTTTTTCGGTATCACCCACCAAGCAGATATTCTACTGCTTTGGCTGCGGGGCCGGAGGCAATGTCTTTGCCTTCCTTCAGAGGTACAATTCCCAGACCTTTGGAGAAGCCTTAAAAGAACTTGCGGATAGGGGCGGCGTCAAGCTTCCCGATGAGGATGATTCTCCGGAAGCCAGGGAGAGACGTTCCAAGCGTCAGACCCTCCTTGAGATCAACAAGGAGGCAGCCAGATTTTATTTCCACAATCTCAAGGGCGAGCATGGTAAGCAGGGCCTTTCCTATTTTGCAGGCAGGAAGCTGTCCAAGGAGACCATCATCCATTTCGGACTGGGATATGCTGGCATTGGTGGTACAGAGCTGGTGCAGCACCTTAGGAGCAAGGGCTTTAAGGATGATATGATCATTGAGTCTGGACTTGCTGCCTATGATGAGAAGAGAGGTATACATGACAGTTTTTGGAACAGAGTCATGTTTCCCATATTAGATATCAACCAGAAGGTTATAGGATTCGGAGGAAGAGTCCTGGGTGATGCCAAACCCAAGTATCTTAATTCTCCCGAGAATCCCGTCTTTAACAAGAGACGCAACCTCTATGGTCTTGCATTTGCCAAGAATTCCAAGGCGGGTAACATTATCCTCTGCGAGGGCTATATGGATGTGATAGCTATGCATCAGGCCGGCTTTACTCAGGCTGTTGCATCCCTTGGTACGGCTTTTACTTCAGAGCAGGCAGCGCTCCTTAAGAGATTTACCTCTGAGGTGATACTCTCTTATGACAGTGACCAGGCAGGCACCAAGGCGGCTCTCAGGAATATGGAGATCCTGGAGGAAGCCGGGATCAGGGCCAGGATCCTGAATCTGGAGCCTTACAAGGATCCGGATGAATTCATCAAGGCCGAAGGCAGCGAAGCTTTTGGAAGGCGCATCAGAGAAGCCGAGATCCCCTTCTTTTATGAAGTCAGGATCATGATGAGAGACGGCGTCTATGATATGAATAACCCTGAGCGCAAGACTGAATTTTACAGGGAAGTAGCCAGGAAGCTCTGCAGATTTACAGAGCCCCTTGAAAGGGATAATTACACAGCAGCCATTGCTTCCAGACTGGGTATACCTGTAGCAGACCTGCGGAGCATGGTCATATCAGTTGCAGCAGCCGGTCTTCCCGAGAGGAAGAAGACTGATCCCGTCAGGGAGAAGCCTCAAAAGAACCTGGATCCTGCGGAGCTGGTATTAAAGTCCCAGAGGCTCTTACTCACATGGCTGGCTGATGAACCTCAGCTATACCAGACTATCAGACGATATATATCTGCCGATGACTTTACAGATGATCTCTACAGACAGGTGGCAGACAGGATGTTTCGGGGAATAGAAGCAGGGAGATTCTCTCCTGCCCAGGTGATGAGCCTCTTCCCGGAGCTTGAAGATCAGGAGAAGGTTGCCGCTATCTTCAACACCAATCTGGTCCATATCGAGACCAAGGGTGAAAAGGAGAAGGCCTTCCATGACATCATATATGATGTCTGCAGGGCGGCTTATGATAAAAAGACTAAAGAACTGTCTTTGAGTGATGCTAACGCGCTTAAAATAATAGTAGAAGGCAAAAAGAAGCTTCAGGAACTGGCGCACACTCGCATTTCACTTGACGACTGAGCAGTGCTGACAAAAGCAGAGATGACAAAAGTCAGAGCTGACAAATGTCAGCAGATTAGCAGTAAGGATCCAAAGCACAGGAGGAGAGATGAGTACGAAGAAGACAAAAGCTGAAGCTGAAAGTGAAAAAGAACTGACTAAGGACACTAAAACTAAAACAGAGGCAGAAGGTAAAAAAGTGGAAAAGAAGAAAACAGCAGCTACGGATAAGGCAGAAAAAAGCACTAAGGCAACAAAACCGGCAGCAAAGGCTGCAAAGGAAGTAGATAGCAAGGAAAAAGCTGCAAAGGACAAGGATAATAAAGAAACTGAAACAAAGACAGCCGCAAAGGCAGCAAAGACATCAAAGACTACAAAGTCAGAGGCAGCAAAGCCTGCTAAAGCTGACAAGGCAGCTGGCAAGAAGTCAGTAAAAGCAGCAAAGGCTGTGGAAGCAGGAGTAGATAATACTGATGATGATTCCTCAGACATGATCCTTGATGATGAGATCAGAGAAAAGTTCAATGAGAAGCTCAGGGAGCTCCTGGACCTTGCCAAGAAGAAAAAGAACGTCCTGGAATATGACGAGATCAGTGATATTCTGGCAGACCTGGGACTTAATGATGAAAAGCTGGACAAGGTCCTAGAAGTACTGGAGCAGTCCGGTATAGACGTCCTGAGGATGTCTGATGATACAGATGATATCCCTGCTGATGACGATGATATCGATCTGGATGATGAAGAAGAAGTGGATATGGAGAACATCGATCTCTCCGTACCCGATGGTGTATCTATTGAAGATCCGGTACGTATGTACCTCAAGGAGATCGGTAAGGTACCTCTTCTGACAGCTGATGAAGAGATCAATCTGGCTCAGCGCATGGAAGTTGGCATGGTAGCTGAGAAGCTCCTGGCCGCTGAGGACAGGTCCACAGTCAAGCTCAGACCTGAAGAGGCTGAGGCTGTAGAAGGCAAGTCCGATGAAGAACTGGAGAATCTGGTATTCTATGGCAATATGGCCAAGAACAAGCTGGCTGAAGCTAACCTGAGACTGGTAGTAAGTATTGCCAAGAGATATGTTGGAAGAGGCATGCTCTTCCTTGATCTGATACAGGAAGGTAACCTGGGTCTGATCAAGGCTGTAGAGAAGTTTGATTTCCGTAAGGGCTTTAAGTTCTCTACATATGCTACATGGTGGATCCGTCAGGCTATTACCAGAGCTATCGCAGACCAGGCTCGTACCATTCGTATCCCTGTACATATGGTTGAGACTATCAACAAGCTCATCCGTGTCAGCCGTCAGCTCCTTCAGGAGCTGGGCAGAGAGCCTGTTCCGGAAGAGATCGCAGCTGAGATGGGTATGCCCGTTGAGAGAGTCAGAGAGATCCTCAAGATCTCCCAGGAGCCTGTATCTCTTGAGACTCCCATTGGTGAAGAGGAAGATTCACATCTGGGCGATTTCATCCAGGATGACAACGTTCCTGTACCTGCAGATGCTGCAGCATTTACCCTTCTCAAGGAGCAGCTGGTAGAGGTGCTGGAGACTCTCACAGATCGTGAGCAGAAGGTACTCAGATTGAGATTTGGTCTGGATGATGGCAGAGCAAGGACTCTTGAGGAAGTGGGCAAAGAGTTTAATGTTACCCGTGAGCGTATCAGACAGATCGAGGCCAAGGCTCTGAGAAAGCTCCGTCATCCCAGCCGCAGCCGCAAGCTCAAGGATTATCTGGATTGATGAGACTAATAGAGCTTCGCGGAAACGTAACATTCCGGTCGTAATATGGTGTCAAAAACTACTTTTGACACTACATCCTAAAATGCAAAAAGTCAGAAGGCATGACCGCCTTCTGACTTTTTGCATTTCAGAATCATAGAATCATTAAGCCTGTGATTATTGATTAATATTTGGATGAAGATAGTTTTTGCTGGATTAATATTTGGATGAAGATAGTTTTTGCTGGATTAATAGTGATTAAAGGATTGATTTTTGTTAGCCATTTTGATAGATTAAATACGGTTCAAATGATGAGCCCATGCATTGATAATTCTTCATAGATTATTGTGTATGACAGGATTTGACTGGTTTTTTGGATTTTTTTTGGTGATTGTGGATTTCGAACCTGTATTTGATTCAGATTACAGGCTCACATGTCATTCTGATATGTGGATTTTCCAATTTATGCCTAAATTATATAGATAATAGTTTTTTAGGTATATGTTATTAGATGAAGCTTCAGAAACACGCATTTACTGCGTGTTTCGTGAGAACATGAATCTGGCAAATAGGCCCAGCGGCCCTAGCCGCTCTCAAATGGCCTATTTGCATACATTCTTGGATGTTTTATCCAAGAATGTATGGTTATTGATTGGTGTAGGAACGCTTTTTTGCGATATATAAAATAATCAAGATAACCCACCACCTTTAGGTGGTGGGAATATCTTGATTACGGGTGCGGGGCTATAAGCCCCGTACCCGTAGAACTGCGTCAGCAGTGATTTTATAACGAGCAAAAAGCGAAGCGTTTGCGAGTTTAACACCTAAATTGAAGAATTTGAAGCTTCTTAGGTATAAAATATCCTGCTGCACAGAGCTCTACAAGTGCAGAGTATACCTAAGATGATCCAAATGAAGCTTCTTAGGTATAAAAACTCTTAATGCATAGAACTCAACAAGAGCAGAGTATACCTAAGATGATCAGAATGAAGCTTCTTAGGTATAGAATCTCTTGATGCACAGAACTCAACAAGAGCAGAGTATGCCTAAGGCGCTCCAAAAGAGGATTCTTAGGTATAAAGGAATGAAAAAAGTCATCGTGAACAAAAAATAATATAAGTAAAGAGAGTAATTGTATGAATGAGTTAACAGTAATAATGAAAAAACGTATCGCTGTATTGAAGCGAGCAATAAGTATAGCTGAAAGGGAAGAAGACTCGTTTCCGGAAGGAAGATTGCGCGTTAGCAAAACAACTAACCAGACTCGTTATTATAGAATGATGGATACAGGTGATGAGACTGGTGAGTATCTAAATACAAAGCAAAAGGAGCTTATCAGACTTCTTTCTCAAAAAGACTATAATAAGCGGTTTCTGAAATGTGCAAGGTTAGAACTATATAAATTGCAGTCATTTCTGACACTATATCAAAAGGTACAAGCAGACAGAATATATGATGATTTAAGAATGGAGAGAAAAAAGCTTGTTGAACCCTATATTTTGACAGACGAGCTGGTTGCTGCAAAATGGATGTCTAAAAGCTTCAAATCAAATCCATACAAATCAGAAAACAGAATATTTGATACCAAAAGAGGAGAGAAGGTAAGATCAAAATCAGAATCTATTATTGCTGACATTCTTTTTGAGTTAGGAATACCGTATAAGTACGAGTGTCCGTTAAAGATGAAGAATGGACAAATAAAGTATCCGGATTTTACTTTACTTAATATTAAAACGAAGGAAGTGATATTTTTTGAACATTTTGGATGCATGGATGATGAAGAATATAGAGCTAATACTATGAATAAAATGGATACTTACAGGAAAAATGGAATATATCCCGGCAAAAATTTGATATTTACATATGAAACTGAGAATAATCCTTTGGATATCAAAGGTGTGAGACTGATGTTGGAGGACTTGTTTGCGTAGATAAATGGAAAATCTCTATGTTCACTCATCAGATAATTCTTCCGATATATAATAAGAGTTCTTGTTTATATGCTATCGATATATATTGTGATCGGCCAAAAGTGACGCACGGAGGACTGTTATGGCTTTCCAGCGAAAGCGTATAAGACTGGGCGAATGCCTGATAAATGAACATTATCTCACACAGGAGAAGCTGGAAGAGGCTCTGGCTCAGCAGAAGGGCTCGGGCAAGAGACTGGGAGAGCTCCTGGTAGAGAACGGATATGTAACAGGTGAACAGCTGGCTTCGGCTCTGTCCCGTCAGCTGGGCCTGGCTATGATCAATCTGCAGAATATAGATATCCCTGAGGATATCCTGAATCTGGTACCCCCTCAGATACTGCGAAAACACAAGGTCCTGCCCTTTGAATACAAGGCGGGAGCACCAAATACTCTCCATGTAGCTATGTTTGATCCCATGGATACCACAGCCATGGATGATATCAGCATAGTGACCAATCTGTCCATAGAGCCTGTGCTGGCTACCAGCCAGTCCATTATGCTGGCCCTGGACAAATACTATGGCAACTCTGATATCAAGCATGCTGCAGAGGAATATGCCAGGGAAAAGACTGCTCAGACAGAGCAAAATGAAGCCGAGGCAGCAGATGTAGCCAGTTCCCCCATTGTACAGCTGGTTACTACTATGATAGAATCCGCGGTGCGTCAGAGGGCATCCGATATCCATATCGAGCCTCTGGCCAGGAGCCTGCGCATCAGGTTCAGGATAGACGGCGCACTCTATGAGAGAGCAGTATATAATGCATCACTCCTGGCTGCCATAGTTACCCGTATCAAGATCGTCAGCGGCATGGATATATCTGAGAAGAGAAAGCCCCAGGATGGCCGTATGACTCAGATAGTAGACCGTCTGGAATATGATATCCGTGTATCTGCCCTTCCTACTGTATACGGTGAGAAGATAGTTATGAGACTGGCATCCAAGTCAGCTTTGAACAGGAGTAAGGACCAGCTGGGCCTTAGACCTGATGAGATGCAGGTCTTTGACCGTATCATATCCAATCCCCATGGGATCCTCCTGGTAACAGGTCCTACAGGTTCCGGTAAGTCTACGACCCTCTATACAGCTCTGTCAGAGCTGAACAGAGAAGAGGTTAATATTATCACCGTAGAGGATCCTGTGGAAGCCAATATAAATGGTATCAATCAGGTACAGGTCAATAATAAGGCGGATCTGACCTTTGCATCAGCTCTCAGGTCCATATTGAGACAGGACCCTGATATCATCATGATCGGTGAGATCCGTGATGAGGAGACTGCCGGTATCGCAGTACAGGCTTCCATCACAGGCCATTTGGTGGTATCTACCCTTCATACAAATTCTGCGGCCAGTACCGTTACCAGACTGGAAGATATGGGCCTGCAGCCCTATCTCATAGCCGATTCCCTGATCGGTATCATAGCCCAGAGACTGATCAGGCGCTTATGTCCTGAGTGCAAGCAGCAGTATGATGCCTCCGATGAGGAAAAGGAGGTCCTGGGCCAGCCCCTTGACAGACCTTTAAAGCTATTTAGAAGAAGAGGCTGCCCTAAGTGCGGCAATACAGGCTTTGCAGGACGAACAGGTGTATACGAGATCATGGAAATATCCCATGAACTCAAGCTCATCAT
Organism: Butyrivibrio sp. MC2013; assembly: GCF_000424585.1. Classification (GTDB taxonomy): domain Bacteria; phylum Bacillota; class Clostridia; order Lachnospirales; family Lachnospiraceae; genus Butyrivibrio. Next base: position 26,116 of record NZ_AUKE01000010.1, on the reverse strand, counting down.
AGAAAAGGGCGGTACTGCCGATGAGATCAAGTCACAGGCCCTTAAGGACGGCATGAACACCCTGCGCATGAGCGCCACCAGATATGTGCTTGAGGGTGTATCTACAGTAGAAGAGATGAAGAAAGTGTCATTTGACGTATAAACGACATAGAAGTGCATCCATGCACTTCTGAGCATGTCGGGTTACATCCATGTAATGCATCTCAATAATCGATTTAGGAAGGAATAACTTATGCCATCATACGGTTATCAGGCTTTTGATTCCAGTGGTAAACATGTAAAAGGCAGTATAGATTCAGAGACCAAGGATCTGGCCATCTCCGAGCTAAAGGGCAAAGGACTGACCATAGTAAAGGTTGAAGAGCAGAACCTCCTGACCAAGGATATCAATATCAGCTTTGGAGGTATCAAGGATAAGGAGCTGGCTATCTTCTGCCGTCAGTTCGTATCCATATCCAAGGCAGGTGTGCCCATTATCCAGAATATGAAGCTCCTGGCGGAGCAGACTGAGAACAAGATCCTGGCTGATGCTATCAAGAGGGTCTCTTTGGATATTGAAAAGGGTGAATCCCTGACCAGTGCCATGCAGAAATTCCCCAAGGTCTTCCCCAGCCTTCTTATCACCACAGTAGGTTCAGGTGAAGCCTCCGGTAACCTGGACCTGGCCTTTGAGCGTATGGCTGTGCAGTTTGAAAAATCAGCCAAGGTCAAGGATATGGTAAAGAAAGCCCTGATCTACCCTATAGTGGTACTCATAGTGGCCATTGTGGTAGTGGTAGTCATGCTGGTATTCGTCATACCTTCCTATACCGATATGTTTGCTCAGCTGGGCACGGAGCTGCCCGGTATTACCAAGCTGGTAATAGCCATGAGCGACTTCATTATGAAGAAATACTATATCATCCTGGCAGTGCTAGTAGGCGGCTTCCTGCTATTTCGCTGGTTCTCGGGGACTCCTGTGGGACAGCTGACCCTGGGCAGGTTGGCACTCAAACTGCCTGTATTTGGCGAACTGATCCAGAAGAAAGCCTGTTCCAACATGGCTCGTACCATGTCCACCCTTTTTGCCTCCGGTGTGACCATAGTGGAAGCTCTGGAGATCACTTCCAGGACCATGGACAATATCCTCTACAAAAATGCCATGCTGGAGACCAGGGACGCAGTAGTGGCAGGCCAGCCTATGAGCTCTGCCCTGGAGAATACCGGCAGATTTCCTCCTATGATGTATCACATGATCAGGATTGGTGAGGAGTCCGGTTCTACAGATGAGATGCTGGAGAAGCTGGCTGACTATTATGACGAAGAGGTAGAAGCTGCTACAGCTCAGATGATGGCTGCCATGGAGCCTATGATCATCATCGTACTGGCAGGGGTTGTAGGCTTCCTCATCGCCGCAGTTATGAGTCCCATGCTGTCCATGTACCAGGCACTGGATAACCTTTGATCTATAGCTGGACATTATCTGTCTTTTTGCCATATTAAAGAAGATAGAATTGAAATTTCAGTGAAGGATAGTTCTACTAAGCCTTATATATAGTGAATTCAACATATACGAAATAACAAATAAAAATATTTGCAAAAAGGTGTTGAAACTATCATAATAATCTGCTATACTGCAAAATGCAGTCGGAAATATGATAAAAACACCGAGGCAAAAATAAAGATACTTATCAAAAGACGGTCTGATACCGATAAAGGTATTAGCTGTAACCAAAAACTTTTTAATAACGACAAATAAGGAGATGGAACGTTATGAGAAAAATGATGCAGGAAATCTGGAAGATGCAGCAGAAGAGAAAGGAAGAGGGTAAGGATAACAGAGGCTTCTCTCTTGTTGAGCTGATCATCGTTATCGCTATTATGGCAGTACTGGTAGCTGTACTTGCTCCCCAGTTCCTTCAGTACGTAGAGAGATCCAGAAATTCAACCGATTCACAGAATGCAACAGCTATTGTAAACGTTGTCCAGGCTTATGCTGCTGATCAGGGAAGCATTAGTACTATTTCAGGTGAGTCCATTACTGTTGGTGCTGATGGTTATGATCCTGGTGATGCTGGCGTGAAAGATGCTCTTGAGAAAGCTGGATATACAACTACAAGTATCAAATGTCAGAGCCGTTCCAACTGGACAGAATATAAAATTACATTTACTGACAATGGAAGTGGCGGAATTAACGTAACATATGGTGATGAGACAGATGGTGGAAAGAAGTTTGCTGCTTACATGGCAACCGGAACTGTTGATTGATCTAATAGTGACTGATTCATTCATAATCGACCACGGATAAATAAAAAAGAGATATGCAAAATTGCTCCGCTTCGGCGGGGCTTTTTTGCACCCTATATTTTGATTCAGGGAAAAGTGGAGGTGCCGCTTATGCATGGACCATTTGATGATGATTATCTTGGAGATACATACTTTGAGGATCGTCATGGTATTTACGACATAGAAGTGCATCCCTGCACTTCTGAGCATGTCGAAATACATCCCTGTATTTCCTATGGAAAATATGATGACGATGATGATAATGATGAGCTTTCGGCAGCAGGCTTGAAGAGCTATATTCTGGATAGCATGGCTGCAGATGAACGCAGAGAGGCTCTTGAAGATGCAGGCCTGGACCCGGATGATTACTCAGACCGCTTCGACCTGGATGATTTCAGCGATGGCATTTATTAAGAATGTGAAATTCTTTTCTTCTGCTTCTTAAACTGTTAATAATCTTTCCCGCAGCATCAGCTATTGCTGCGGGGATTTGTTCTGTGATCAGCTTATGTACGAAAAGATCATAGAGGGTATGACATGTCATACAGTTGAAGAAATCGAACAGGCCTTGAAAGCAGCAGGATTCTCAAAGGTCAAGACAGATCACCATAAGACTAAGCCTTGGATTACCGTGATTGCCAAAAAATAGAGGCTTTCACTGTTGTTTTTCAATGATGCCGTTTCTTTCGATTCTATTGAAGTTGTATTGAAGTAATAATTGAAGTGTTGTTGAAGGGGGCTATTGAGATCTCAAATAATCCCGTGGTAAATGAATACCTTATTGTTAGCGGTGAGGGCAGAAAAAATAGTATAAAAACAATCAAAACAATATAGGACTTGGGGAAGGTAAATAAAAAGCTTCCCTAATGCAATCGGGCAGGTATCGCTACCTGCCCGAATAATTATATAAGATTCTCTGATTGAAGTATCTCTTTGATCTTGTCTACGGATATGTCATACTTTTTTGCAATTGCTTCAATAGACATACCATCCTCGTATCTGGCGATGATCTTTCCTTCCTTGCGACCTTTAATGAGTCCTTTCTCAATACCTTCTTCAACCCCTTCTTTAAACCCTTCTTCCTTGCCTTGATCATATATGCGAAATTCCGGAAGATCCAATATCTTTCCACCCATGATATCACCAACCTTCTCCTGAACGTTTTTTTGCTTTGAAGTAAGCTTGTATGCTACACTTGCTGTCAATTTAATGATAGCACTGTAAGAAGCGGCAGACAAGTTGCCTTTCTCCAATTCTCCGTCCAATCTGTCAAAGATGCTGTGATACTCTTTGGATAAGATTTCCAGCTTTTCTGGCATCTCGTTTATCTCCGATAGACTGTTTTCGTAGTTGAAGATATAGTAGGGGATGAGCATATAGAGCTGCCTGTTAAAGATATCATCAATGGTATAGTCAGATACCTTTAGTAAAGGTACATCGTATGAAGCCTCTGTATTGTTGGGCAGTAAGAGCTCTATCACAACTTTATCAGGGACAGTTTTTGAAGCTCGTAGAAGCAGGATACCTGTGTTGGGGAAAGATAACTTAAGCCTGGAAGGCTCTGTTTCACTGAAATCTTTGGCTATCTGACTGCCATATTCAAAGATACGTATCAGAATAGACCCGTCATATCTCTTGCTTTCGCATTCCAGGTGATAGAGCCTGGTTACGTCCCTGTCTATGATCTCAAAGCTAGAATCAGTGACTCTTTTCTCGTTTGCGCCATTTTCGTGTTCTACGAAATGCTCGTTCCTGAGCCTTCTTACTGTTGCACCCTTGCTATAATGCTCGCCGAACATGTGACTGACAAAAGGGATAAGGATGTCATCACATCTGCCTTCCATGGTCCTGAAGGCATCATCATAGGCCGTTTCAGAATATAGTGGGCTCTTTGGGCTACTGTTTTTGGTTGGGGGTACATTTGAAAATCTCGCTTCCATGCTGATTTTCCTCCTTGGAATAATGTATTATATTTACTTCGCATGAACATGCAGTATGAGCCCTTGGTTATAAAAAGGGCGCAATAGTGTAACTACGAATAACTCACAATGTTAATCTATCAGTAAATCATGAGAACTGTGGATGAACTTCCACTTGCATGATACATGCGAAAGACTACCGAGATAAAATAACATGAAATAATATGCATGTAAAGTGGTATTATAGAAATTGTTCGTGAATTGGTAACTGCTGACAATAGCAGTAACAAGCTCATAATATCCAAATTTAAGGTGGGAAAAATGATTTTATTCAAAAAGAAAAAAGAAAAAGTATTACAGCAGGATCTTGGCATTAATGACAATGGCGGTCACGTCTTTATTATACAACTCCTGATGGAGGAGGCATGTGAGATGCCGGACAAAGATACTATGTCTAGAGTGATGGCAGAACACTTAGGGGATACAGAGTGTTTTTCTTATAGTAATGAAATGGCAGGTTTTTCTCCAAAGAAATATAAGAGTCACATAGACAAAAACGATGTTGATTTGCCAGCACAACTTGTTGTGCTGAAATCATCAGAAATTGATAGACCATTAATGGATGATATATCACTTTCACAATTATGGAATTGCCCCGATGCAGATGAAATCCTGGATAAGTGTAAATATCATGTTGTAGCAACAGATATGCTTTCAGCATTACTTGATTATAAAGATAGATCAAAAATGCTTGTGGCTTTTGTTGAAGCACTTGCAGAGCTTTATCCATCATGTAAAGCTTTTGTTTTTGGTAATTCCAATAAGATGATAACTCGTGATGAGATAATAAACTGTGATATGCCTGAAGAAATAAGGTTTATTTACTATGCAGTGAATGTAAGATTTTTTAATGTTGAGGGTACTTCTGATATGCTTGTAGATACACTGGGAATGAGCACTATCTGTATGCCGGATTTACAGTACCATTTTCATGATATGGATCCTAATGAAGTCGTTAACCATGCTTATAACATGGTATCGTATATGTACGATAGTGATAATCCTATAAAACCCGGTGATCTTATTGATGGCGTTAAGGATGGAGAGATGAGTACCGAGGTGCAGTGGGAGGTACAGTATGAGAGTGCGCTGATTCAACCATCCCGCGAAGTTATTGATATTAATATGGGCGAATATGCCTCAGGGGTAAGAAAACAAACAAAGTGACAGGATCTGGTATTATGATCCTTTGAGAGATTTTCAGAATAACACAATCGGGCAGGTGTCACTACCTGCCCGGATAATTATATATCCTACAGTAAATTTACGCCGTCCGTGGAAATGGTTGATAAGTATGGCTGTGATATGTATAAAATATGTATGGATACAATACGATTTGAGTGGGATGAAAACAAAAACATAATTAATCAGGAAAAACATGGAGTTTCTTTTGAAGAAGCCAAGACGGTGTTTTATGATGAATTTTTTATGGCATTTTTATTCAGTTATCAAGGTTCAAATGTCAATTCCCAAGTGGGAAGTTTGAGTTCTATAATGAAACAACTTTAATATGCTTTCTAAGCTCCTTGCATATACCTTCAGGATCCTCATACGAATAAAGCGCATACTTAAGTTCTCTACCATCATACATATAGAAACTTATGATTCTGCCATTTACAACGTAGCACTCTTTAACATCAGCAAACTTGATCCTGCTACTGAAAACCAGCACCTTCTGGGTCATCTCGGAATAGGTTATCTCTATCGTCATTCGTAAAGAAGAAAATATAATGATAAAACTGATTCCAAAAAGCGCTATGATTAGCCCTGCTGCTGCAATATTGTCCGGATAACACAGTGTTATTATATAAACACCTAATGCGGCCATCAAAGCACAAAGCACACATGTTATTATAAAAAAACCTCTCTGCCGTACTTTAAAAATCTTTCTATCCATCTAAAACATCTCTGTTATTTCAAAAATAGTATTACATTAAGCCTCTTTTTTATTGAAATCTGATCGCAAATGACTCAAAAGCCTCTCAAAGTTTGTATTTTCATTTATTGCAAACTCTACCCTGGTTTTATTATCAAAATAAATAACTATATTTTCACTGGTAAGACCTGTACGTATATACTGAGTATAACATTCCCATTTGATAAGCTGGTCCCGAGTAAACACATCTTCTTTTCTGAACAGATGCTTAATCCTGAATCCACTACGTTCAACTATCATATACATGTGTGCATGATCAATGAGTTCATATGCCAAATACAACATAAGTATCATGCATCCAATGTATACAGCATTTGCAACAATTTTCATTGCAAGCGTATCGAAGTATGCATTCAGGTCTCTAAAGAAAAACACCATGATAGCCATAATAGCTATACATGCAGTTACTTCTATGTAATTTACAATTCTGGTAAGCTTATTTGTCTCAACTTTGAACATTAATATTCCCATTCAGTTGAACGTATGATTCTCATGTCGCAATTATAACATTATATGGCAGTTTCTGCCGACTGTTTATTCCTGATAGTCTACTTCTTCTGAAAGAAGATATATGCCGTCATACTGCTTTTCGGTTAACTTTAACACTTTCACTGTCCCGGTCTTAATATTGCATCTCGATAGCTGTTATATGTCTGTTCTATGATAAAGAGTCAGGATTGATGGTCCTTTGTATAACAAGCTGATATCTTGCTGGACCTTTCATTAAAAATTGTGTTTTTGGGAGCGAGTTACTTTTTGAACTATCATACCCATAAGCTTACCTACAATAGCTACTGCCAGTATCACTGCGCCGTCCTTCATCAGCTCTTCACCTATGCCTATGTTGATGGCATATCGGATCTGTAATTCAGTTGTGGGATCCTGATATGGTATGCCGGCTTTTATCATCCAGTAGTAGATCCCGATCATCAGAATCACCAGTCCTGCAATAATGAAGCCGTCTAAGATTTTTTTGACCATTGTATTACTTTGCTCACTTTTCATTAAAATTTTTATGTTTTCCGTACCCACATTATTATATACAATAGTATCAAGGTTTGCTGCAAGTAAATTAAGGTAAGAACTATTAACTGCATTTCTGCACATAACGCGAGTATGCTATAACCACAATCATACCATGGACCTAGGAGGATATCATATGAAGTTTGAGACCGTACTATCTAAAGTAAGAAAGCTGTCTGAGAATGCAGATGTATCCGCAGTGGATTTCCTGGCCGTGCAGATCAATCTCACAGACTGTGATCCCGGAGTGTTCTATGTTGAAGTTAAGGACCACAAGATCTCTGTGGAACCCTATGACTATCATGACAGAAACTGTGCTATCAGCATGAAGTCTGATGATTTTAATAAGCTTATCACCGGTAAGCTTGATCCCGTGGCTGCATTTACCATAGGGAAGCTTAAGGTGGATGGAGATTTGGGCAAGGCTTTGGAATTTTCAAAGCTCCTTGGCTGATCCTGTCTATACAGCCTTTTATACATGTCGAGATACATCCATGTATTCACGACATAGAAGTGCATCCGTGCACTTCTGAGCATGTCGTTATACATCCTTGTATTCCCCACATTCCACCAAGAGGAGCAGTATGAAAAGATTATGTGTTGCTATGGTAATGCTTATGACGATTGCCGCTGTAGGTTGTGGAAACAACAAAGTATCAGATGGCGGAGCTGATTCCGGCACATTGAGTGAACCGGAAGCGGTTGAAGCTGATACTCTTGGCGTGCCTGCGGTTAAAGACGGTATTTTGAGACCGGGAGAAGACTGTGCCGAGGTTGTTTTCGAGTGGGATCCGGTTGAGGGTGCTAAAGGATACGAAGTCTCTGAGGAGAATAAGTATTATTCAGAAAAAGAGTACAGAGAACCTGAAACAATTGAGATTACCGATAATTCTTACGTTACCGGTGCGCAGGATTATTTCGATTTCAGAATAAAAGTAAGGGCATTTAAAGGCAACGGAGCCGAGAGAGTTTATGGCGAATGGAGCTCTTTTGCAAAAGGAAGTGCTTATGAAAAGCAGACAGTTTCAGTGGGCGGACCCTATGGAGAGATGTCTGTAGTTGTTCCGGAAGGATGGACAGCGGAGATTTCTGCAGTGGATGACGGGAAGCTTACTTATGGTCTATATGGATTGATACTAAAACCAAAATCTGCAGATGCAGGGCAGATAGAGCTTTTTTGCTCAGACAGTTTTGGTGTTTGCGGAACAGGACTTTCCCAGGAAGAGATTACATTAGCGGGATATACCGCGCATGTTGGTACATATGATGATCATGAGCATTGGGATTTCATTACTTTTGGCGATGAACGTCCGCAGATAGTTGCCCAGAGTATAGACTGCGATTCCTGGATAAGCCATATGTGGGAAGAGGCAGATATCATTTTGGATACGCTTAAGTTTAATACCAGCAGGACTGAAGGCGGAATAGGACAGTATATTTCAGATTCTGAAGTTGAGGCTCTTGGGCTCATGATGAGTGTTAGTAATGTGACGGCCTCAGGGCTAACTGTTCATTTCAAGCAGTACGAAGACAACAATACCGGCGAGCTGATATATGGAGAAGACTACACGCTTGAGATGCTTGAAGGTGAGAAGTGGGAAGCGGTTCCAATGATAATTGATAACGGAGTTTTTACTGATATCGGCTACAGTATTCCAAAGAATGGGGAAGCTGAGATTGAAACTAACTGGGAATGGCTTTACGGAAAGCTTGAACCTGGAACATATAAGATAACCAAGACAGTTTTGGATTCAGGATCCAGCAGCGAAGGGGATAGTTTAAATCGGTATACTATGAGCGCACAGTTTTTGATTGCAGGATGAGGGAGAATAAAATATAAAGGAGAATTAGCATGACATACGCAGTAAGATACTATACGAAGACCGGAAATACAAAGAGACTTGCTGAAGCAATGGCAAGGGAACTTGGCGTGGAAGCACTTCCTATCAGTGAACCTGTAACAGAAGCAGTAGATATATTATTCCTGGGCAATTCATTTTATGCTTTTAATATAGATCCTGAGGTAAAGAAGTTTGTCGGTTCCCTGGATAAGACAAAGGTAGGGAAGATAGTAAACTTCGGATCTGCAGCAATGCTCAATTCGACTTACAATAAAGTAAAGGCTGAGGCTGATAAAGTCGGCGTTGCTATGGATTCAAAGGAATTTCATTGCAAAGGAGAATTCAAGGGCATACATAAAGGAAGACCAAATGATGATGATATAAGAGCTGCGGTGGAATTTGTGAAGCAATACAAATAATACTTATGTGGAAGATGGCATTCTGATTGGAGAAATCGTAAATGTCTCTGCAGATGAGAGCGTAGTGACAGATGGGGCAGTTGATATCACAAAGGTTAAGCCTATAAGCTTTGATCCATTTGGTAATGGATATTACGGAGTTGGAGAAAAGGTGGGCAATGCTTTTAAGGATGGCGCAAAGCTGAAGTGATAAAGAGATTTATAGAGGGGCAAAAAGTTATTGACAGCTAACAGGACTATGTCTATACTTACAACTAATAATCTTGGAGGAATGCCAGTTATATGACAAATACACGTCTCGTCAATAGAATGGTGGTCAATTATATGTCCATGGAAAATATTCAGGGGCTTAGATTACCATGCGAGATGAGGCCGTGCTATATGATGAATCTGTAAACTTTTTGATTCATTAAACAAGTGTATTAAGACCTTATCAAGCTAAAATAGTTTTGATAAGGTCTATTTTTTACAGTTAATATGATTTTGTTTCTGTGATTTAAACACGAAGATCGGAGGTTTATATGATAATACAAAATGAAATACCATTATTGGAATATGATGACAGTTCATCGGAAGTTATAGCTCCTGATCATGACTGGACAGCTGAGAGATTGCCGGAGAAGTGTTTATTTGCATTCCTTGGAGATGTAGTCCATAAATACGCCAAAGAGAATAATGCAGCTATGGTAGAAGAGCTTATTACAGTCTCTCACAATATAAAGATATATGTGCTACATGAGGAAAAAGAAGATATATGTCTGGTGCAGTCACCTATAGGCTCGGCATCAGCAACGCAGGTTCTTGATACACTTGTTAACTGCGGATGTACGAAGATAATTGCAGTTGGTTCTTGCGGAGTTCTTGCGGATCTTCCGGAGGATGCTTTTATTGTTCCGGTAAAGGCGTTGAGAGCTGAAGGTACTTCGTATCACTATCTTCCAGCATCCAGATATATTGAACTTGATCAGGAACCGATAGCAGCTATCGAAAGCTCATTTAATAAACATGATCTTCCGTTTGTAACCTGTACAACCTGGACAACAGATGGCTTTTTCAGAGAGACCAAGGATATGGTGAGATACCGCCTTGAGGAAGGCTGTTCTGTGGTGGAAATGGAATGTGCAGCCCTTGCAGCATGCTGCAGGAAACGTGGAGCGAAGTTTGGACAGTTCCTGTTCACTGCTGATTCATTGGCTAATGTGCATGAGTATGATGCCAGGTCATTTGGTACAGGGTCCCATGAGAAAGCATTGTTGCTTGGACTTGATGTTTTGAGAGATTATAACTAAGTTCAAGTTTGTTATTTTTGATATAAAGGGCTATCGACTTGGAAGTATGAATGCTACACTTAATAATGGAAAGGCGCTGCACAGAGCCTTAGTTTGTAAAGGATGGGAGGAATAGGCATGAAGTCTATCCTGATCAAAGATACAACTAAAGAAGAACGGGAGCAGATAATAAAGAATTCTCTTGATTGCGGTGGCGGTTGTGAGAACTGTTCTTCATGCTGGCTTGGCGGTGGAAGTCCCTGGGATATATATCAGGATTACATTGATGGTAAAAAGGAAATTCGTGAGATAAACATGGAGTACATGGAAAAGTACCGCCAGGACAGGCAGATACACTGAGGAGATTGTTGTTATGGCAGGTGCACCTGAGTTAGGAAATTCCACTTTAGAAGAGCGCAGAGCATATATAAAAGAAAGATATCCATGCATCTCTGATTGTGACATGTGCGGACTTTGCAAGGTGTTTCACGGAAAGGATGCAGAAACAGCATATAAAGATTACATAGATGGCAACAAGAGTTTTCTTGAAGTCTCTGCGTATTACAAATAAATATTGTTAAAAATAGTAACTGATGAGAGAGTTTGCTAAAATAATATTTTAGAACAAATTTCACTCATCACTAAAGATAGAAGCAAATTCTATTTCTTTAAACGAGGTTATTCCAGCATAACTTACTAAGGAGATTTCATGATAACAATAAATCTGTACTATAAAGGAATAAACGGAAATGCACGTGCGTTTGCGGACGAAATGGAATCATCAGGTATCGCGGAGGCTATTCGAGCAGAAGAAGGGAATCTGCGGTATGAATATTTTCAACCTCTCAATGATCCCGAAACCGTGTTGCTCATTGATTCGTGGTCAGATCAGGAGGCTATAGATGCACATCATGCTTCTCCAATGATGAAGCAACTTGCTCGACTTCGCGATAAGTATGATCTTCACATGAACGTGGAACGATTTGTTAGCGACGAATATGAATCGGATGAGAAATACTTAAGAAGATAATAATAGGTGCTGCCGCGCTGGATTGATGGTCCTTGCCGGCAGCATCTTTTTTGTGCGCAGGGCATTGTTAAAAATGAACAAAATCATTGAAAAATTATTGGATGGAAAGTTAAGCGGTTAAGTAATATAATGATAAAAACATGTAATAATGTGTTAACCAAAAGGGGTGTAGCGATTAATGCAAATAGGGGATCATATAAGTAATAATTACCAAAAAATCAAAGGAGGTGGATAAAACAGCTTAAGGGTAGTCGGTACTTTATTTCTTATATGAAAAGATTGCAGATCCTGATCTGTTTTTGAAAGCTATATCTTTAAGATGATAAGAAGATCGATGTTGTTTTAGCCAGCAAAATCTTAAAGAGGATAAAGGATCAAAAACGAATTTGGAATCTGCATCAAGAATACTCGTAGCTATTGATCGTTTATTCAAAGAAGAGGAGAAGGTATGAGATCTAAATTAATGAAACGTCTAATGCCGGTAGTTCTTGCTGCTATCTTGTCAATTAGTAGCTTACCAGGCAGTCTGTCACAGCAGATAATGCAGAGTCCTATTACTGCAACTGCTGCGTCTGTAGCAGTATCCAATGGTCTTACAGACAGGGTTGATGACGGAGCGATACTTCACGCATGGTGCTGGTCTTTTGATACCATCAGAAGTAATATGAAGGATATTGCAGAAGCAGGCTTTACTGCAGTACAGACATCGCCTGCCAATAGTATCCTGGATACCAATAAGACTATGCAGTTGGATGGCAATGGCCACTGGTATTATCAATATCAGCCCACAGACTGGAAGATTGGTAATTACCAGCTGGGAAGCAGGGACCAGTTCGCTGCTATGTGCCAGGAAGCTGACAAGTATGGTATCAAGATCATTGTAGATGTAGTGCCCAATCATACAACACCTACTACCTCCAAGGTTTCTTCAGCCCTTATAAATGCTGCAGGCGGAGATCTCTATCATGCAAATGGCTTTACAGCCATCAGTAATTACAAGGACCGCTATCAGTGCACAACAGGCCAGATGGGCGGACTTCCGGATGTTAATACCGAGAACCAGGGCTTCCAGAAATATTTCCTTCAATACCTTAATGACCTGGTAGCTTGCGGATGTGATGGCTTCCGTTATGACACTGCAAAGCATATCGGTGTGCCTTCCGATCCCAAGGATTCCAAGAATACAAGAGGGGTTAATGATTTCTGGCAGGTAGTAACAGGAAAGAAATCAGTAAGCGGAGTATCATTGTCAAATGCAGGAAACCTCTTTATATATGGTGAGGTTCTGCAGGATGACGGAATACCTTATGCAGAATACAGCCAGTATATGAAGATGACAGCCAGCAGCTATGGCAATAATCTGAGAAAGCAGGTCAAGAACAATGATTTCTCAGTAAATAAGATCAGCAGCTGGAATCACGAGACACCCGGTTATCTCGTTACATGGGTTGAGTCTCATGACACTTATTGCAATGAGCATGAATCAGCAGGACTGACCAATGAGCAGATCCGTCTGGCATGGGCAGTTATTGCAGCAAGAGCAGGCGGCACACCCCTCTTTTACAGCAGACCCGCTGGCTCCAACGGCTCAGCAGGCAATTACTGGGGCGATAATGTGCTGGGTGCCAAGGGCAATAACCAGTTTAAAGCCACAGAAGTAAAAGAGGTCAACTTCTTCCGTAATGCTATGGTGGGCCAGAATGAGACCCTGAGAAATCCTGCCGGCAACAGCAAGATACTGCAGATTGACAGAGGAAATAAGGGAAGCTGCATCATCAACCTGGATAGCGCAGTTACTCTCAATAACGTGACCACATCCCTGAAGGATGGCTCTTATGTAGATCATGTATCAGGCAGGACCTTTACAGTTTCAGGAGGTAAGCTCTCAGGAAGCCTTGATGGCAGAAAGGTTGCAGTCCTCTACAACGCTCAGGAACAGCCTGCGTCAGGTGGCAATTCAGGATCAGGAAGTGGCGGATCAGCTGCCGGCGGCTCAGTTACTGTAAGCGGAGATTATGATATTTATTGCAGCAAGCCCTCAGCTTGGGGCAGTACCATCTATTGCTATGCCTATACTTCAGACGGCTCTCAGAATGCAGGCTGGCCCGGCGTGAAGATGACAGATTTGGGAAATGGCCTCTATGGATACAATCTTCCCAGCGGTTGGAACTCGGCAAACCTGATATTCAATGATGGCAACAATCAGGATCCTGCCAGTGGACAGCCAGGGTTGTCATATACCAAGGGTACTCCTATGGTATATCAAAATGGTGCGCTTGTTCAGGCCAAGACAACCTATGACCTGTACTTTAATAAACCCGGAGATTGGGGCGGCAATATCTATTGCTATGCGTATACTTCAGACGGAAGTCAGAACGCAGGCTGGCCCGGAGTAAAGATGACAGATCAGGGAAATGGCCTCTTTGGATATGATCTGCCTGCAGGTTGGTCATCAGCAAATGTGATCTTCACAGATGGCTCCAATCAGACTCCTGCCAGCGGACAGCCCGGCCTGGCATATTCCAAGGGCGGTTCCAAGCTCTATGTGAATGGCAATCTGGTAAACTATATTAACCGCTACCTGCTGGGCAATTATGACATATATATCAAAAAGCCTGCGGGCTGGGGCAGCAACCTGAACTGCTATATCTATAGTTCATCTGCCAGCGGCACATCATGGCCGGGAGACAGGATGACTGATCTTGGAGGCGATTATTATGGTTATAATCTTCCTTCAGGCTGGACCAGCGCCAATGTCCTCTTTAATGATGGCAGCAATCAGTACCCCGGCAGCGGACAGGCAGGCCTGTCCTATACCAAGGGCAGCTCTATGATCTATGATGGCAGCAGCTTTAGAGCTGTATGGTAATAACAGTTAGCTGATAAGCTGGATAATAATTAAAAAGATACCGCTTTAGATCCTGTGATCTTAGCTTCCTTACCGAATAACCGGTAGGAGGCGAAATAACAGGCATCTAAAGCGGTATTTTTTTATTGATCAGCCCCTGTGATCTTAGTTGTTTTCACTTGAACTAAGGGGTACATATCCGCAGGCTTCTATGAGCTTTTGGCCCTCGCTTGTTAATAGCCAGTCAGCCAGCTTTTTTACATTCTCGTTTGGGTTATCTTTTCTATAGACTACGTAAAAGGAGGCTGTCAAAGGATAAGCTCCGTTTCTGATATTATCAGCATCAGGATATACGCCGCCTATAGACAGCATCTTGACCTTGTCATTTCTTACCATTCCGGAGAGATAGTATCTGAAGGAATAGCCGATGGAGCCGCCCAGTATTGCCAGGGGACTGCGCCTGGTATCTATGTCATCTTCCATGAACTTGTCCATCATGGTCTGACTGCCCGAGCCCTTTATCCTGGTCAGCGGATTAATGAGCTTGTCCGGGCCTCCCAGCTCCTTCCAGTTTCGTATCTGGCCTCTATAGATGCCACGGAGCTCATCTATGGTCACATCATCTACAGGGTTTTGATAGTTTACAAAAAAGACAAAGGCTTCAAGCCCCACAGGCAGGATCTCAAGCTCTACATTTGCAGCAACTGCCGAATCCAGCTGCTCTTTGGAAGGATGTGCTGTAAAGAACAGATCAACAGAGCCGTCCACAAGGGCATCAAAACCGCGAATGGTATTCTGATACTGCATGACGCTGTCAGCTGCAAAGTTTTCGCCGTAGTAGTTGTCATCTGAAAATACGCCGCCCTCATAGGTGACACAGCCCTCAGGATAGCAGGCATCTATTACTGATGCGTAGACAGGGACCAGAGCAGCTGCTCCGTCCAAAACAGGCAGGTCATCTTCTGAGCTGAAATGAAGTGATGACGGCGTTCTTGCCAGGGCGGATTCTTCTTCAAAGGGCAGGAATTTGCCCACATCCACCATCTTTAACTGATCAGTTCCGCTGTAGTTGTTGCCCAGCCTCCTGGTCAGAGTCATATAGATTGCCAGGTTGGTGATGATAAAGATAGCTATCAGCAGGGCTGGTATTAGTTTCCTCTTCATGGCCATAGCTCCTGTGATATAAAGTATATTATTGAAGATTTCTGATACGCCTTATAGACATAGATGGCATGTGCTGCAGTTATTAGCATCCCCACAGCTGCTATGATGATAAGGGCTCTTATAAATTTCTTGTCACTCATATTGATAATATCTCCCACTGCCTTACATACTAGCTACGATCGCCAGTGTGAGAAGAAGGAGCAAAATGTACGCAAGAGCGATGAGACCCACTATCACAGACATTATTATGAATATAACGATAATGGCGACTTTCCTCTTTCGGCCATTTTTCTTGGCTGATACAGAATCAGATATAAAAGCTATGAGCGAGGCTACAAAGCCCAGCACAAGCAGACGTATGATCAGTAACATGGAATTATACATGGATATCTCCCCCCTGCGTTTTTACAATACATATAAATTATCATAACTGTTATCTTTGTCCAAGTAATTAATACTAAGTAATAGGAACTATATAACTGATAAATACTACGTAATAAGAACTATATAACTGATAAATACCTAGTAATGGTACCTTTGGGACGGGGTTAGTGGACTACTTTTGGGCTTAAAGATTAAGGGTAAGGCTTGCCTATTTTAATATGACTTTATTAAAATGTAAGAAAGCACCATGGAATAATATTGGATTAACCGATGAGAGAAGATAGATTATGGACAAATCATGGTCAGAAAACAATAAAGAAATACAGAAATTGCTGACGAAGGAAGCAACCTTTAAAGATGCTATAAAGAAGCTTTTGAAGAATACAAATTTTATACAGCTTATAGCTATGACCCCGGAAATGTATCATAGCTATTTTAAAGAATATGAGAATGATCCGGATCTTTGGCTAGATAAAATGAAATATATGCCTTATGAATACTCTGAAGAAAAGGTAAATAAGTATATTCAGCGCCAAAAGAATCTTAATCGAAGAACACTTGCTATAATGTGCGGTGGAGAGATTGTTGGTGAAGTAATTATAAAGAATATTGAAGATCACAAATGTGCCACCTTGGGTATATGCTTGAAGAATGCTAAGTATAAAGACCAAGGCATAGGGACACAGGCAGAACGACTTGCGGTTCGATATGTTTTTAAAGAGTTGGATATACCAGTGCTGTATGCTGATTCAATACAGCCTAATACAAGAAGCCAACATGTTTTGGAAAAGGTTGGCTTTAAATATGTGAATGAAGATGCTGACTTTAAGTATTATAGGATAGATCGTAGAGATTCAGAATGACACATTATATGAATTTATGGGATGATTCTTTTCGGGCAATTAATGAAGGTTGGAAAACAGTCGAGATGCGTTTGAATGATGAGAAAAGATCTGTCATAAACGTTGGCGATGTCATTGAAATGCTGAAAAACATTGACATTAGTGGGGGATTACTGTATTATAAAATATATGAATTGTATCTACTTAATGGGGGTTGATGTCTTGATTTGCGTACACTATAATCAGACAGACAGCGTAAATGCATTACGTATCAGCAATCATAAAGCATATCCACGGGGAGACTGATCCGATGGATGTGCTTTTTTGTTTTTCATCATACGGAAGGATCCTTAATATATGGCAGAAAAATCGATATTTCGTAAAAAAAGCCTTGAAAGAGTTACATCCCCCGAGCAGCTTGACGACTATATCAAAGTGACCACACCTTCTGTGTGGATGATACTGTTTGCAACGCTGGTTCTTATCGCTGGGACTTTTTTCTGGGCCGTGTTCGGAAAGATACAGGTCAATACTGAAAACGGAGTAAAGGAAGTGGCACCGATAAGTTATGTTATCAAATAAGAAGAACAGGATTAAACAGCCGGTGACAAATGGCGTAGCAAAGGTTCCCGTCGTTATGCAGATGGAGGCGCTTGAGTGCGGTGCGGCGAGCCTTACCATGGTCATGGCTTATTATGGAAAATGGGTCCCCCTTGAGCAGGTCCGGGAGGACTGTGGTGTTTCACGCGACGGATCCAAGGCCGGAAACATCGCAAGGGCTGCAAGGACATATGGTTTTAATGCCACAGGATATAGGTTCGAACCGGAGCAACTTAAAAAACAGGCCAAATTTCCGTGCATCATACACTGGGAATTTAATCATTTTGTCGTTTTATGCGGCTTCAAAAAAGGGAAGGTGTACATCAACGACCCCGCAAGGGGTGATGTCATCATAACCGAGAAGGAGTTTGACGAAGCCTTTACCGGCGTTACCGTAGTCATCACTCCGGGCGAAGGATATGAGCCCTCCGGAAAACCCAAGAGCATGATCGCATTTGCTAAAAAGCGCATGATCGGAGCCGGATCGGCAACCGTATTTGTTGCGATAACAACGTCAGTCACATCAATATGTGCCATTGCTTTGGCAGGTTTTTCCAGGTTCTTCATGGATGAACTGCTTCCCGGAAGAAATCCTTCACTTGTCGGCTGCTTTATGGCCGCGCTTATAATACTTACCATTGTACAGATCGTTGCGGCATGGATCACTGCGCTTTATTCATTCCGGATAAGAGGTAAGTTTGCCGCTGTCGGAAATGCTGAATATTTCTGGCATGTCCTGCAACTTCCCATGAGTTTTTTTTCACAGCGTATGGCAGGTGATATAGAACAAAGACGTCAGGCCAACGCAAACATAGCAAATATTCTTGTCAATACATTTGCTCCTCTTGTTATAAATACAGCGATGTTGATCTTTTACCTCGGTGTGATGCTGTCGTATTCGGTTGCGATGACGGCGATAGGCATCGTTGCCATAGTGGTGAATGTTTTTGTGGCATATTTTGTCAGCGCAAAAAGGAACAATATCACCCGTGTCATGATGCGCGACGAAAGTAAGCTGTATTCACAGACGGTATCAGGCATAGAGATGATAGAGACTATCAAATCAAGCGGTGCCGAGAACGGATTCTTTACCAAATGGTCCGGATATGAGGCGAGCGTTAACAGCCAGCGCGTTAAGTTTGCCGGGATAGATGCAAGACTCGGAAATGTACCAGTGATCGTCATGGGACTTGTTAACGATATCGTGCTCCTTATGGGAGTTTACCTTATGATAAAGGGCGAGTTCACATCCGGTATGGTACTCGCGTTTCAGGGATTTCTTGTTCAGTTCCTGCTGCCGGCGCAGTCACTCATAGAAGCGGGTCAGGGTCTTCAGGAAATGCGTACGCAGATGGAACGTATCGATGATGTCATGGAATATCCGAAAGATGCGATACTTGAGCATGCCGATTCTTCGGACGGTGAGGAAAAAACTTTTTCGAACAAATTGTCAGGTAAGCTCGAGCTTAAGAATGTGACATTCGGTTATTCGAAGCTTTCACCGCCGCTTATCGAGAACTTTAACCTTACACTCGAGATAGGAAAGAGTGTTGCTTTCGTAGGCGGGAGCGGATGCGGGAAGAGTACACTTTCGCGCCTTATATCAGGTCTGTACCGTCCGTGGGAGGGAGAGATCCTGTTTGACGGCAAACCGGTGGGCGAGATAGACAGGGACCTGTTTACAAGCTCTGTGGCGGTTGTAAATCAGGACATCATACTGTTCGAGGATACTATAGCGAACAATATCAAAATGTGGGACAACTCCATCGAGGATTTCGAGATGATACTTGCGGCAAGGGACGCACATGTTCATGAGGATATCATGAAGAGGGACGGAGGCTACTCGTATAAGATTCGTGATGGCGGACTTGATTTTTCGGGAGGACAACGTCAGAGGATCGAGATAGCACGTGTCCTTGCGCAGGATCCGACGATCATGATAATGGATGAGGCCACAAGCGCACTTGATGCTCAGACGGAGTATGATGTCGTCTCATCAATAAAAGAAAGAGGTATCACAACGATAGTCGTGGCACACAGGCTCTCAACGATAAGAGACTGTGACGAGATAATAGTGCTTGATAAAGGTAAGATCAGTGAGCGCGGGACACATGACGAACTCATAGCTATGGATGGCCTTTACGCGAAGCTTGTGACAAGCGAATAGAGACATTTGGGAGATAAGATGGCAAGCTGGTTCGAGGAGCAGATAGAGCTTCGTAAACAAAACGATATAGAAGCATTTGAGGATTCGTGCCTTAAGATCGCGGGTTCAGTCATGGGGCTGAAATTGTCTGCCGCACTGCAGAATGAACGAGAACAGGCAACGGATGCAATAGGATCGATCCTTAAATACTATCACATAAAGGTCAGGGAAGTTCCCGAAAGACTGCAGTCGATCGAGGAAGTTCTTGAGTATCTTCTTCGTCCTTATGGCGTCATGACAAGGCAGGTAGTACTTCGCGAGGGTTGGAGAAAAGACGCTACGGGTGCTATGCTGACAACCTTTGCTGATGACGGCAAGCCTGTAGCACTTATCCCTGCAGGGGCAAACGTCTATAAATATGCAGATCCGGAAACGGGTATGATGACAAAGGTCACAGCAGCTTCGGAAAAGCTCTTCAGCGGCGAGGCATTTGCTTTTTATAAAGCATTCCCTACAAGAGCGATGACTATGAAGGATCTGTACGGATACATCTTCTCTAACCTTGACAGGGGCGGTGTATGTGGCTACTTCGGTTTTGCGCTTATCGCGACCTGTGTCGGAATGCTGATCCCATGGATAAACAGGCTGCTGTTCACGGATATCGTGGCGATGAGGAGTGTATCCGCATTTATTGCGATAGCGGTATTTCTCATATGTGCATCGCTTTCAAGCCTTCTGTTCGGAACGATACAGGGACTGTTCCTTCACAGGCTGACGCAGAAGTTAAACCTAAGCATCGAGTCAGCAACGATGATGAGGATCCTGACGCTTCCGAGTTCATTCTTTACGAAATACACTTCGGGTGATCTTGCACAACGCGTCAGCAACATGAGTATCCTCATATACGAGATACTTAACATGGTCATGACATGTTTTACGACTGCGCTGTTCTCGTTCCTCTATATCTTCCAGATAAGATCGTTCGCACCTGCACTTGCGGCCCCTGCTTTTCTCGTGGCAGCGCTTCAGATGATAACGCTGGTCGCTGCCCTTGTCATAAGATCAAGGTTAAACATGACGCAGATGGAGCTTGGCGCAAAAGAGAGTGGGCTGTCCCATTCGCTTATCGCCGGTATCGAGAAAATCAAGCTCTCCGGTGCCGAGCGTCGCGCATTTTCCAAGTGGGCTAATGCATATGCCACGCAGTCAAAGTATATGTATGATCCGCCGATGTTCGTGAAGGTATTCCCGGCGATCATAACGGCGATATCCCTTACAGGGACGATCATCATATATTATCAAGCGATAAAAATTCATGTGGATGTTGCCCAGTACTATGCGTTCAACGCTGCTTTTGCAATCGTATGCGGGGCAATTAAGACGCTCGTTCCGATGATAGAGCCTGCGGCAAGGATAGTACCGACATTTGAACTGCTTCGACCGGTGATCGAGACGGCCCCCGAGATAGCCGAGGACAAACCGGTGATAGAAAAGCTCTCCGGCGGTATTGAACTTAATAATGTTACATTCCGCTACAGTGAGGACATGCCTCCGGTGCTCGATGATCTTAGCCTTAGGATAACGCCGGGACAGTATGTGGCGATAACGGGTAAGAGCGGATGCGGCAAGAGTACGCTTATGCGCGTTATGCTCGGGTTTGAGAAGCCACAGAAGGGTGCGGTCTATTATGACGGGCGGGACCTTAACAGGATCGATCTGAAGTCCTTAAGGTCCAAGATCGGAACCGTCATGCAGAACATGTCGCTTTTTATGGGAGATATATATTCGAACATTGTCATCTCCGCCCCGCAGCTGACACTTGATGATGCCTGGGAAGCGGCTGAAATGGCAGGTGTAGCCGAAGATATCAGGCAGATGCCGATGAATATGTTCACTATCATAGGAGAAGGCAGTGGCGGCATATCGGGTGGACAGAAACAGCGCATTATGATAGCACGTGCCATCGCCCCGAAGCCGAAGATCTTAATGTTTGATGAGGCAACAAGTGCACTTGACAATATAACGCAGAAGCAGGTATCTGATTCACTCGATGGCCTCAAGTGTACAAGGATCGTGATAGCACACAGACTGTCCACAATAAAGAACTGTGACAGGATCATAGTTCTTGATAAAGGAAAGATCGTGGAAGACGGAACCTATGACGAGCTGATCGCAGCTAACGGTTTCTTTGCCGAACTCGTGTCGCGCCAGCAGGTGGAGCGCAAGAATGGATAAGCCGGAGAAAAGACCATTTGAGGAAGTATATGACGAGTACTATGAGAAGGTGTTCAAGAGCGTATATGTGAGGCTCCTCCACATGGAGAATACCGAGGATATAGTACAGGATACATTTGTTAAGGCTATGAAAGCATACGACCGGTATGATCCGAAGGTTTCATCCGTTTATACATGGCTGTGCACGATTGCGACAAATACACTGTATGACCGTTTCCGAAAGATTGATTCCGATAAGATCGTATCTTTGGAAGACTATATGGAAGCCGGTTTTGAGCCCGGATCCGCCGATCCTGAGCTTGAAAAGCTCACGGACGGGTATGCGCGGAGCGCTTATGTGATCTTAAGCAGGCTTAATGATAGTGAGAGAAACCTGCTGTCTATGAGATTCGGACTTGAGATGTCGTATAAGGAAATGGCGGAAGTTTTATCTTCAAACGAGAAGGCCGTTGGAAAGAAGATGGAGCGACTCTTAAAAAAATGTCGCAATATTGCCGGATGATACGTATATAGAGGTATAGCAGGAAATATATGGGAAAAGAACAGGAATTTCACGGCAGAGCGGTTATAGAAAATCTTGCCGATACATACAGGCAGTTATTTGTATCCCCCGGACCCGGCGGGAAGGAAAAGTACCTTGATATCGTTGAAAGAGGAAATGAGCCGGAAGCAAGAGATCTTTCCCACTTTATCACAAGTAATGAAGACAGTATGACTACGGAAGAGACACCGGCAGGAGTCGTAACGGTCATAACGCTTTCAAAACGCGAGGATTTTGTGACTTTCCTTCGTATCATGGCTAACCGCTGCGAGGAAACGGATATCCCCGATACGCAGGGCGCATCCATTATTAACGGGGTCATCAACCGGCGGAAGATCGAGCAGCATATGGAGGGATTTTCGGGATCCGAATATGATGAAGAGTTCAGGAAATTTACATCGGAAAGGCGCAACTTTAAGGATGTACTGATAGTGCTTTCTGTAGGCCCGTATAGTGCAATACCGGCGAAAATGATGGGCGTTTCCGATGAGGAATGGATCATTCTTTCGCATAAGATCAGGAAATACCACGAGTGTACGCATTTTATATGCAGAAACCTGTATCCCGATAAAAAGGATGCCATATGGGATGAGCTCGTGGCTGATGCGGTAGGGATCGTGGCAGCGTTTGGAAAGTATAACGCCGATATGGAAAAGCTGTTCCTTGGGATAGACGGAAATATATATACCGGCGGACGTCTTGAGAACTATACAGTCGTTGATGCGCCTCTTACCGAAAGGATCTGCTGTGTACTTGATCGTTTTTCAGAGATCGCAGGTAAAGATACATCATGGTTACCATATGAACTTGCAATAAAGCTTGAGGATACAAAAGAAGAACTCTGGGATAAAAAATAACGAGGGGCTGATATGGAGAACATTTTTGAAAAGGCCGATTTTACCGCGGGATCAGACCATAAGGAAAGACTTCGAAAGGTGCTGTTTTCTGATATAAAGAACGATAAAGGCGAAGATTCCGCAGAAAGGCTCCGCGATGAAGAACTTGATATGGCAGCCGGGGGAAAAAATGAAAATACAAGTCGCATTTATGTAGATTGATGCGTATAAAATTATGTAGGCATCAATTGCTTGAAACAAAAACTCTCAGCATCTTGTAAATGGTAAAAAAGGAGGAAAACACATGAACGAGAATCTGAAGAAATTCCTTGAGGAAGCAAGCAAAAATGAGGAACTGAAAACAAAGCTTGAGGCCCTGACCGACAAAGATACTGCCACGGAGAAGGCAATTGAGATCGCAAAAGAGTATGGTTTTACCCTTACCGCTGAGGATTTTAAGGAAACACAAGGAGCGGTGTTATCCGATGATGAACTTGATCAGGTTGCAGGTGGAGGATGTGCCATTATGGGTACTGATCCTATGGGATGTCTTTTCTATGGAAGAGGATAGATAGATCCTCCTCACTTCCCCTGCGGTCAGGGTGGAATGGGTGATAAGTCCTTTTATAGACGGCTGCAATCTGTATTATGGTAAAAAGGAGGAAAACACATGAACGAGAATCTGAAGAAATTCCTTGAGGAAGCAAGCAAAAATGAGGAACTGAAAACAAAGCTTGAGGCCCTGACCGACAAAGATACTGCCACGGAGAAGGCAATTGAGATCGCAAAAGAGTATGGCTTTACCCTTACTACTGAGGATTTTAAGGAGACACATGGAGCGGTGTTATCTGATGATGAACTTGATCAGGTTGCAGGTGGAGCATGTGGCTTTTTGGGGGGTTCTAATCCCTGTGGATGTATGTTCTCTGGAATAGGAGGCTAGATCCTCCTCACTTCCCCTGCGGTCAGGGGGGAATGGGTGATAAGTCCTTTTATAGACGGCTGCAATCTGTATTGTTGAAGGAAAAAATATGTACTACCGATTAAAGGATGACTACTGTCTGAGAGGCTGGGAGCTGCTGCCGTATGCGGTTGTTGACAGCAAGACGCATCGGGTTCACTGGCTTGATAAGACGAAGTTTGATGCTCTCACTCTCTGTGACGGCTCTGTGGATCTTGATCTTCCGCTGATCTCGCAAGAAGTGCATGACAGCATCAAAGACCTGGAAGAAAAGGGCTACATAGAGACCTGTACCGCAGGTAAGGGTCTGTCAGAACGCCAGCGCTATCATCGATACGAAAACCGTTTTATGGAGTCTGCCCATTGGTCTGTTACCGGCAGATGCAACTGTAAATGTAAGCATTGCTATCTGTCCGCCGCAGATGGCAGATATGGAGAATTAAGCCACGACGATGTGATGAAGATCACAGAAGAGCTTGGCAATGCGGGGGTGTTATCGTGTTCGATCACCGGCGGAGAGCCCTTGGTGCGATCCGATTTCTGGGAAATCGTAGATGCTCTGAGCGAGCGGGGCGTATACATCAGCCAGATCTATTCCAATGGTTTGCTTGTGAACGAAGGTCTTCTGGAGAGATTCAAGCAGCGAGGTCTGTATCCCGAATTTAATATGAGTTTCGACGGCGTGGGCTATCACGACTGGCTCCGGGGTATTAACGGTGCTGAAAAGGCAGTACGCCATGCATTTGAGCTATGCAGAGACAATGGTTTCCCAACCGGTGCTGAGATGTGCTTATGGAAGGAGAATGCTCATACTCTGCGTGACAGTATAAACTACCTGGCTTCTGTGGGCTGCCGCAGACTTAAGACTAATCCGGTAAGTGATACGGGAGCCTGGCACGAAGGTGGTTATGCGGGGAAGCATGGTCTGAGTGATGACGAGACATTTGAAATCTATTTAAACTATCTTGAGGATTATTACAACGATCTGCCGAATATGCATCTGCTGCTGGGCGGCTTTTTTGCTGCGGATGGACGGGAACCGGATGTATATAGTATCCCCGTCGTTCATGTATCGAAAAATCCTGAAAATACATGTATGTGTGCACACGCACGCACTTCCATGTACATTTCCGCAGAAGGCAGGGCTTTGACCTGCATGCCGATTTCCAATGATGATGAGTTTCAGGCGGATTATCCGCTGATCCAGGAGCTGGGCCTTAAGAATTGCCTGACAGAATCAAAGTACATGGAGCTTATCAATACCCGTTCCGGCACAGTACTTGAGCATAATGAGAAGTGTAGAAACTGTGAATATCGTAAGTTTTGTCTTGGCGGCTGCCGCGCAATCGGTCTTTTGTGTCATCCCGGTGACATTCTGGCGCCCGACGAATTTACCTGCAGGCTGTTTCGCAATGGCTGGCTGCAGAAGATAGAAGCGAAGATCGCAGAGCTTCGCCCTACCGCCGAATGTTGGGAGCTCAAACACTTGTCCGAGCTGCAACCATTAGAATCATAAATCAGAGGAACGACAAGCAGTCCAGTGTGACGATAAGTTAAGAGGGACTTTAAAAGATCTCTGCATCGAAAATGATGCAGGGGTCTTTTTTGTAAGCGGTAAATTTGACGCTTACGAAGATTTTTTGTCAGAGGGCTGATTGCTGGCGGTGGGAAATGAAGAAAAGATGTAGATGAAGTATATGAAAGGTAAGCGGTAAACAAAAGGCGTATAGAAAAAGCCCCACCAAATTGATAGAATCCTATAGGAGTACTATCAGCTTGGTGGAGTTTATTTTAGGAG
>NZ_AUKE01000009.1 GCF_000424585.1 Butyrivibrio sp. MC2013 | reverse complement strand
TGTCAGAGATATTTGATAGAAAATACCGGTGGTCCGACTGATAAAAGTCTAGATCACCGGTATTTTTATCTCAAGTTGGGGTCTGAACAGTAACGTTGAAGTATGTCGGAGTTATACTTTTAAAATAAATTCTTTACTATAACTTGCCAATTATATACAATAAATACACGGAGAATATCTTTGGCTTTTGGGGGATGGTTATGAAAACATCATTTTACAATTTCTTTTATGACTTAGATGGCGCAAATTATATAGCGTATAATTCGATGAGTAATTCTCTGGCATTGATGTCACATGAAGAATATGATGATTATCTCTTATTTGAACACGACAATACAATGTATATAGATGAGGGACTATTAGATCAACTACGACATGGAGGATTTATAATCGAGGATGACGTGGACGAATTAAGTATTATTCGTCATTCTATGTTGCAATCAAGATATTCTTCTTCGCATTTGGGACTAACCATAGCACCAACAGCTGACTGTAACTTTAGGTGTATCTACTGTTATGAAAAAGACAAATACTCATCATGTATGATGGACAGGAAAACGATAGAGTCCATTATCAATTTTGTTCTTTTGAAAGCAAATGATATAAAAACATTTCACGTTAGCTGGTACGGCGGCGAGCCGTTACTGGCACTTGATGTGATTGAACGACTGTCAAATCAGTTTATACAAATATCGCATGAACACAATATCTCATATTCTGCAGGAATTATTACCAACGGATATCTACTTACTGAGGAAAATGCCAAACGCTTAGCAAAGTGTCAAATTACTGATTGTCAAGTGACTATTGATGGTAGTGAACAGCAGCATAATATTAATCGTCCACTATTGTCCGGCGAGGGAACGTATACTGTTATTATAAATAATATATTTGGTGCTGCGCCTTTTTTGAAACATATTTCCGTAAGAGTTAATTCTGATAAGCGAGATCTAAATGCAGCAGTTGATGTTTTGAGTCGGTTTAGGAATAGTGCCTTTACTAATGTGACAGTCTATCCTGCACCAATAAAAAACAAGAAAGGATGCTTCCGGTCAAGTAGTTGTTTTAGTTGTCAGGAATTCCTGCTTTTTGAGGAGCAATTTTATGATAAGAATGCGGATAATCGGCAATATTGTTCTAAATACCCAGTTTTGCGTGGAAATGTGTGCGTTGCTGATTCGTGTAATGGATTTGTAATTGCATCTGATGGTGAGATGTATAAATGTTGGTCGGATATAGGATGTCCTGAAATGTCTATAGGAAATATAAATAGTAATTTGCGAAATCTGTCAAAGGAAATTGTTTACTTAAAAAATGATCCTACTGCAGATGAAAGATGTAGTATTTGCAAGTTGCTACCCATATGCATGGGAGGTTGCCCTTATGAAATATATAATGGTGTGTCAGACAGATGCTTTACTATGAGTGATATCCATAGAAAGTATATAACTAAAATTGCCAAGATAATGTTGCAAAAACAACAAGACTCAAAAAGGAGGGAACAAAATGAAGTTTATTGTTGAACCGCAAAGACTCATTGCTCCAGGTGTGTCGACAACTGGATGGGGTGATCCATGTCTGCCTAATTACGGATCTTGTGAATGGCTGTGCATTACTCAGTGTGCTACAAAAGCATATGGCTGTGGCTGTCGTACAGAGGCAGGGGATGTTCCGAGTGGTAATCCCAACATATATGATACTTTATGAGATGCCATGTCCATCAAAGAGAACAAGTGTTAAGCATGTTTGAATGCATGAAGAATAGAAGGGCAATTCGTTTTGGAGTTGTCCTTTTGTTCTTGTGTTTTTTCATTAGATCCTCTAATTCTCAGCTTCTTTCTGATGATGATATCGCTACAAAAAGTTCATTTTCAATCGAGGAATTAACGGAAGACTATAACCAGTTTTGGAATGTTTTAAGAGAGAATTATCCCTATTACGACTATATCAGCCAGTACTATGATCTTGATGAGATAATGGCAGAGGGATTGGCGAAGATTAATTCAGACAGCGATGTGAATGATTTATATGAGGTTTTGAGCACATGCTGCCGGGAACTGCACAATTCTGCTCATCTGTCTGTGATAGATAATGATCTGTATAATTATTATCTTCAAATGATGTCTGATAACAATAATGAACAAATAACACCATGGCTGCAGGCAGTAAGTCGACCTCAGTCCACATTGACCTATACTGAACTGTTGAACGGTCATTCTGAGGAATCTGCTTATGACAGCATTCCTCAGGTTGATTGTGATTATTATACAGCCGGAAGCATTGCTTATTTCAAATACTATTCGTTCCTGACAGATGACAGAGATCAAAATGTTATTACAAACTATCTTGATGACCTGATATCATCCGGATCCGATGTAGAAAATATCGTTATTGATATCACTGCCAATAGTGGTGGAAACACATTGTATTGGGCACGCAATATTGTTGAACCGCTGGGAGGATCGTATTCCTGTTCCTGGAATTACTATATTTCTGATTCTCCGATGATGAAATCATATTTTCTGGATAATACCTATTTTGATTTTGTTCCTTTGCCTACTGATGAAAAAACAGAGCTTAAGAACCAGACAAGCCTTGAAATGATATACAAGACTGAAAATAAAATAGATTTTGATGGCGCGATAAATCAATATAGCGGAATCAGAAGATGGGTATTAATTGGCAATGAGACGTATTCCAGTGCTGATGAATTCGCTGTTTTTTGTAAGAAATCAGGTTGGGCGACCCTGGTCGGAAAAATGACAAGAGGAGACGGTATGGGCACGACACCTGTTATTGCATCTCTGGATAATACAGGATTGTTATTCAGATTTTCTGCAACTTTTGGTCTGAATGACGATTATTCCTTGAATGCATTTACGGGAACAAGACCGGATTATGCACAAAAGCGAACCGAAACTGCATTGAGTGCGTGTATGAGGATAATTAACGGAAAGAGATAAAGTCAAACTACTCTGCAATAATAGTGACATTTATAGAGACATTTTGTTCCACTAAATAATTATGCGTTAATATAAGAATAAAATAACAATCTCCCAAATGTACTCATTGAATATTTATCACCATGAATTTTACAACAATTTATACTAAAAAGTCCATATCATACTTCCCGCTCGGTCAGCGGCTTGCGTGTACGGCCACGTCGTTTAGGCTCTTTGCGCTTTGATCTGTAATCAGGACGTAAACGCTCAAACGTAGGTACTCCCAACAAGGAAAGCCGCTGTGGTTAGCGGCTTCCGAGGGATTACATATAGATTTTGCACTTTGAAAATTTTTATGATTTAGCTGGAGGCAGTTTGCAGGCCTTCTGGACACGCTTTGACCAGGGGAGAAGGTTATATATAGCTGGTATTCTCTTCGCCTTGGTGCTTCATCATCTCAGTGAAGATCAGTTCAAGGTATTCTCTGACCCCTTTGGTATTTAAGCATAATCATTCAGGTTTTTACCGATATGAGGCATAAGCCACTTATGCCGGTATCAGTTGTTTCGGTTTGAAGTTCATTTTTTCGAGAATCTGAAGATCTCTTTTTCTTGTGTTCTTCAGGTTCCATGTAGTGCCATGTAATTCCATTTTCATAAACTTAGCCATAAGGAGGACATCACTTACTGACATTGTATTATCATCAAGCATCTTTACAGCATTCATCACCTGTTGATGTATTTGCCCAGTTATCAGCATAATAAATGAAAAGCCTTGCTCTTTGTAATAGTCCTGAATCATAAGGTCATTGAAATCAGCCTCATTCTTAAGATACTGATAGACTGTTTCGATGCCCCAACGCTTTTTGTAATCATTGAAGATGGTTTCTGCTTTCTTTTTGCTGCTGGTCTGAAGAACGTACACTCCAAAATGATCCTTGGCTTTTTCATAACCTTCAGGAGTGTAACCGCTTTTGCCAAGCTCCATGCAATGCTGATAGTTATACCGACACTTTTCATTCTCATCTATATCTCGGTAAACATAGATTTTCTCTGTATCTGATATCTTTTTCATCCAGAATTCGATACGGGAATGTTTCTTTCCGGATGAGTAATAAAAAGAGCTTGTGTACTTTCTTCCTGTCATTACATTCTTGAATACATTTGTGTTTGTAGGAACAGGAATAATATACGAGTTTCCATTGGATGAAAGCAGTTCAAGGTTTTTCTTGCTGTAAAATCCTCGATCGACAATGAACTGTATGCCTGAGTAATCAAGGTATTCAGCCAGATCCGGGATAGTTGCTTTGTCATTACACGAACCACGATACATTCTTGCAAACAACGGTTTGTCAGTATTGATGTCATACCCCATCAGGAGATTTACCTGATCTTCACCAAGCTTTTTGAATTTATATCCACCCTCGCCAAGATCATTATCATCAGAGCATGAACGTATTGCATGTCCGTCGATAGCTATCTTCTTCATTGATGAATCGACACACTGCTGCTCATATGCTTTAACACGGGTAGTCTTTCTTCCCAGATCATCAAGTAAGGTGTCGAGGGCACTGCGGCCCATTTTAAAGGTGTAGTCTTTATACTCAACTGGCAGCCAGGTCTGCTCATATATACGTTGAACCTGATCAACGTGAACAAAACCATTAGCGTAGAGGATTACCGCATATGAAAAAATCTGTGCTGCTTTATCGAGAGGAAAACATTGCTCCAGATCATGCTTTACCGATTTGGCAACATCCTCAATAAAAGCATACTGACCATATTCCAAAACTGTGATGCTGTCAGAGGCGTCTGATTCCAGATAGTTCTTGTTTGGCTTGAACCCGATGCCCGGGATGATTGAGCCTATGCAAGGTCCGGATTTCTTGCCCCACCTTCCACTGGCAAGCTGAACTGCGCTGTATCTGTATACATAATAGTGCCCGCTGATAAGTTTGATTTCGGTACACGGTTCTGGACGATAACACTTTACGTTTTCAGGTATCCTACACTCTGACATATGCTCCTCCTCATATCGGTAATATCCCTAAATTTATTATACCAGATATGAGAAGAAATTCAATACAAAAAGCAAGTAAAGTTCAGTGTTTATGCGTCTTCACAAACACGATTTGCCTGATGAGAAGCCCGATATCTATAAAACATATACCTAAAAACATGAATGGTCATGTCTTGTCATGATCTCTTCATTTAAGAATTCGATCTCGAAATCCTTAAAAAAAGCATGAAAAAAGCTTCCTTCGGCGGGGGGGTGCCTTTGGAAGCCTTTAAAACTATATATCCGGATGATATTTAGTTTTTTACAATGCTATGATATACTTTTACTGCTTGCCAAAGAAAGGTGTAAGCAGCTGCTCATTCTTATCGATGCAGCAGATTCCTTCATCAGCAGCAAAAATGTTCTTAACAAAACCAAAAATTGTCTTCATAGTTATATATCTCCTTTATTTGGGTAGTTCACTGTTCCTTCAGGACTTTATTATATTCCGAATAAAGGGAATAACAATACAGAAAATATACAAATATAACAAAATTACCTACATCAAATTGTGCAATTTTACCATGCAATATAGAAAGGTAATAGGCAAATGTACAAATATCTCTTTTACGGGCTCCATTTAGAGTGCGACGAAGCTATTTTTCAACTTCTCCCCGACGACTCCGATGCCCCGGCGGATATCCGTTTTATAAAGGGCGGTATTCCAGGATGGCTAAGAGATAAGAAGGACAAGCCCCATTACGATTTTGGGCCAAATGAGTCCTGGCTCATGAACTCCACAGGCTGGATATATGCCATAAACGGCGACACAGTTTATTACGATGACAGATTAGATGCAGATACAGGCTATGATATGCTCAGCTATATGACAGGCTACGGCATCAGCATGGTCCTCATGCAAAGGGGGATGCTTCCCGTTCACTGCAGCGCCGTATATGGAGATGAAGGCGCCGTGATCATCTCAGGAGCTTCGGGAGCCGGCAAGTCCACAGTCACTTCTCTCTTTTTGGACAGGGGATATGAGCTCATGGCAGACGATATCGCTGCTATATCAGTAAACGAGGATAATACCGTCACTCTCTATCCTGCCTTTCCCTACCAGAAATATTGCAGAGATCAGGCCGATAGGCGAGGTCTGATAGATGAGAATGCCATCTATATAGATGAAGAAAAGGACAAGTTCCTGGTCCCTGTGAGCAATTTCCGAAAGGAGCCTGCCAAGGTTTCAAGGATGATCATATTATCAAAGGCTGATGTAACCGAAGTTAAATGTGCAGAATTGACAGGCCTTTCAAAGCTATTTGCTTTTTCCTCAAACCTGTTCCTATCAAGGCTAAGAGGCGACTGGCAAAAAGAACCCGCGCTTATGAATGAGTGCCTGAAAGCCGCATCAGGCTTTCCCATATCTGCTATAATAAGACCCTCTGAAGGCAACAGCCTTCCGGACATTGAAAAACTCATATTTAATAGTTAAAGTCTTTTAGGGAAACTAAAAATTATGAAATTATTACAGTTTTGCAACAATTATTGAACGGACT
Organism: Butyrivibrio sp. MC2013; assembly: GCF_000424585.1. Lineage (GTDB taxonomy): Bacteria > Bacillota > Clostridia > Lachnospirales > Lachnospiraceae > Butyrivibrio. Next base: position 143,753 of record NZ_AUKE01000009.1, on the reverse strand, counting down.
TTTGTTATCAGCTAGACTATATAATGTCACATGACATAAAACTATATTATTCGGAGGATATTACAATGAAGAAATGGGAGAGCCCTGAAATCGCAACTCTTGAGATTGCTGAAACAGCTTATGGAGTTATTCCTGCACTCAAGGAAGGATGCCTGACAAATCCTATAGCAGGCATTATCATCGGTGAGATCATTGATGCACTTACTCCTGATTGCGGTGAGCACGAAGAGTCTGGCACACCTGACGATCCTGAAAATCAGCATTCATAATTGCTTATAGCAGGTACTAAAAGGCCGATGCGCTGCATTGGTCTTTTTTATTTTATTTAATTATTTATACAAGGAAGATCATATATGAGTGGTATATTCGGAATCATAAATAAGAACGCTAAAGATACATATTCAAATGCTTTATATGCCAAAAGCTGGAATCTTGCCTATGGCAAAGAAGGATATTCCAAGTGGTCAGATGATGAATGTGCTTTATTTTGCTGTCTTGAGCATTTTACAAGCGCTCCCATTCCGGGGGATGCTGTGATAGAGAGCGGCAACATAAAAGCAGTAGTAGACGTTGTATTATATAACAGATCTGAGATTGCCGATAAATGCGGGATCGATCCATCTGCCATTTCAGACGAAGAACTGCTGGTCAAATACATATTAAAATTTGGCTATTCAGCTTTATCTAAGGCAAATGGCGATTTTAGCGGCGCTATATATGACACAAAGAAGAAGACTCTGACCTTATTCAGGGATCACATGGGTGTAAGACCCCTATTCTACTATTCAGATAAGGATTTTACTGCTTTTTCAACAGACATCAGAGGACTGCTGTCAGTGCCGGGTGTAGACAGAACTATCTCCGACAAATGGATATACGGACTTATGGCAGCCAAGAATATCCTCTCTGCTACCGCAACCGAGTTTGAGCATATTTACTGTGTAAGACCCGCTTCTTATATTACTTTCTCATCAAATGAAGCTAATGCTCCTATAGAAAGCATTTACTGGAAGCCGGGACAAGTAAAGGTACGCCGCAAAAACAGGCAGGAATATACAAAGGGCCTTAGAGATATTATAAGCGATGCAGTAAATATAAGATTAAATGCAGTTCCCGGTCTAATAGGTGCAGAGTTATCCGGCGGAATAGATTCCGGCGTGATAGACCTTCTCATAAGCCGCCAGAAGAGAGAATGCCTGTATTTCTCCTGGACTCCGGACACAAGCATTCTCCCCATGGCTAAAAGAGACGAGAGGCTTATCATCGAAGATATATGCAAGCAGGAAAAGATCACTTGCAATTATATCAATCAGACTCAGGGCCTTAAGAGTAATATGCTGGAAAATCTGGAAAAAATCGGAGCACCAAGAAATCCCCGTGATATGAATGTTATCACTTACTGTCTTCCTCCTTATATGAACACCCATCAGCTGATGTATACCTCGGAGTTCATTTCCCATAATGGAGCAAGAGTTGTTTTTTCCGGTCACGCAGGTGACGAGGGAGTAAGTCACAGATCCGATCCCTATGAGATGTTCTATAACCATGAGTACTACCACTATTTGAGATATATGTTCTCTACGACCCATGGTCAAAAGCATAGGGTCCTATCTACATTAAAGAAAATATATGAAAATCTCTTTGTTACAGCAAGACTTATGAAAGCACCTTGCGAAGGGATAGATGCCGATCCGGAGGTCCTGAGTTCCTCATTAAGAAGCAAATACACAGGAGAGGATTATCCTATATTTACATTCCTTTATGATTCAGCCAAGTACATCGAAGGCGGAGGAAGCAGGGACAGACTTGACAATACAGCTCTATGGGGAGCCTATTGCAATGTAAGATATATTTTTCCCTATACAGATCACAGAGCCATAGATTATGCCCTGGGCATTCCCAGGTATCTCTTCCTCAAGGGACGCCTTAACCGCTACGTTTTCAGAGACGCCTTCAGAGATATGATGCCTGTTTCCCTCTTTAGGGTAAAAGATAAAACAGCTCCAAGCAGGAACAGTGCCAAACCTGATCCTGATTATGCTGCTAAGTTCCAGGAAAGCAAAGAGTATGTATATTCTCACCTGGATAAGGACTTTTGGAGTAAATACCTTGATATGGAAGAAGTAGAAAGATGGTGCAAAGAACCGGTATCTGACAATGACAGATCTTTTTCCTACAGACAAAATCACCTGATAACACTTTTGTGCCTACAGAACATATTGGAGGTCACCCGCCCCGGAGTACTGAATCCACCTGACAAAGGCTGATCCCATATAAGCTTTTCTATCTTTATTTTATAAAGCAAATACATATATCATATTTGCATTTTCCAAACAAAGCTCCCCGGAACTGATAAAAATCAGTCCCGGAGAGTTTTTATCTCTTTATAAAGCAGCTATTTTGCAGTGTTTGCAAGAAACCAAAATTTTTCCATTAACTTTAAGTTTTCCATTTACTTTAAGTGCATCAGAACTCCTTCATTGCACTGTTTCTTCTGTTCTTCCTATCCTCAGCCAGAGTCATCTCGGCCTCTTTGATCAGGTCTTCTACCTTGGTATCTTCCCTAAGGACGAAATCCAGATATCCTATAACCGGCTCTATATAATATTCTCTGAAGATATCCTGGTTAAGAGTATCACAATAATCCTCCAGCCTCTCTCTTTCTTCCTCAGGAGATTCATAGTATGAATCCATTACTATGATAGCAAACTCATCATCACCCACGTGGGCTACCATATAGTGATCGCCCATAAATACTGAGCTTAGCGCCTCTGCCATAGTCAGGATGGCAACATCACCTTCATCATGGCCCTTCTTATCCCTGATCTCCTTGAGATTATTGAGCTCTACCACCAGCAGTCTCATGGAAGGCTCGGAATCTGCCATAAAGGATGCATATCTCTCCATGGCCTGTGAGATACCTCTGGTATTGAGCATCTGTGTCAGGTCATCTGTCATGGAATCACCTTCCAGCTGCACGCTGTGCTCCACTATCTCATTGTGCTGAGTATAGTAGGTCATGGCAGTTGCGATCTGGCTGATAGCCAGCTGGATGGGATACATCATATCCGCATTGGAATCTACCATCAGGAGGCCATACTGCATAGCACCGGAGAAAATAGGAAATAGAGTCTTACCTCCGGAAGTATCAAAGAGGGTATCCTCGGCGGCATTTCTGAAATGCCCTATACCTATCTCCTGGTTGATCCTGATGTCATCATGTTTACAGAATACCTCAGGTATGCTGTCCTCAATCTTGATGACCATATATAGCTCATCAGGACATTCCCAGACCTCTGTTGCTTCCCTGGCCTTTGGCTCTTCCATGAGCATCATCCAGGCATAATTACAACCCAGACTTACCAGCTTCTCTGCAGCTGAAGCATAGAAAGCTCTCTCGTCATCTACATTGAGCAGCATATCATGGCTGATATTAGAGATAAGGAATACCTGCTTGAGCAGCAGATCATATTTATCATTTGCAGCCTGAAGTGAATTGGTAAAGAATTCCGGATCAAAGCACTCCAGACGGCTGGACGACCCTCTTAGTATGACCTTGGATGGAATCTTCAGCGCCCTATGTTCTCCGCCTCCTATCAGTTCTATTGCCAGATCAAGGGCAGTCTCTGCGATCTTATCTATATCCTGGCCAACAGTAGTAAGAGTGGGACTTAGCTGCGTACATACAGCAGCATCGTCAAAGCCTGTTACTATTATGTCCTTGCCAACCTTTAAGCCAATATTACTGCAAACCTTATAAACAGCTTCTGCCATCAGGTCATTACCGCACATGACAGCATCCGCATCCATATTATGAGCAAGGAGCCTTGTAGCCTGCTCCTGTACGCCGGGAGAAAAGTCACCATACTCCAGCATCTCATCTGTAAATTCCAGACCATTGTCCCTGATGCAATCCTTAATAGCAGTCAATCTTTCGATAGCATCATCGTTATTTTCAGGGCCTGCCAGAATGAGGATCTTCTTGCAGCCTCTCTCCCGGATCAGATGCTCACAGAGCTGATACTGGCTGGCATAATTATCTGTCCTGACAATAGAATACTTACTTACATCATTTTCCTGTTCTGTTACTACAATGGGAATATCGCCAAAGCTCTCCAGAAACTGTGTCAGGGTCTTGCCATAGAGAAAACCCGAGAAAGTACCTGCGCTGACTATAATGGCATCAAGATTGCAGAATTTATAGTAATCATAGACAACATTGCATTGATAATTGTAATTGGTATATTTAATGGCAGAATCGTTCAGAGACCTTAGAAAGCCATTGGTGTGTGTTCCTGCAAAGACAAATACCTGCACACCCTTCTTACCGGCATGATCAAAGATACTCGCCAGCAGGTCCATTGCGTAGACAGATGAAATATTGGCTATCATGATTCCAATTCTTTTCATACCCGTACCTCGTTATCTGTATGCCGTTCATAAATACACTGTATACAGTTCTTATTATATCATGATATAGGCGCCATAGAGCAAAAATCGTTCATGTTTACATGATAAGAGTTTTGCTCTCATGGCCCTAAATAATATGAGGAAAAAAATGACCCCTGTTACACGTAAATGGTGTAACAGGGGTCTCCCCGCTTGTTTTTAGTTGCCGAGTACTTTGGGCCCCCAAAAAACTTTTATCAGCTTTAGTTCAGAGCTTCAAACTTCCACTGCTGATTAGCTCCTGCAACATAATCCCACTGGTGTACATTGGCGCCTGCTGCTGTAGATACATCTGCTACATCCATAGCCTTGTTGCTATGCTTGTTGATAAGGAAAGAATAGCCGTTATCAATGGATGTGATATACCATCTCTGATTTGCTGTATTATTATTATCCCACATGATCAGGTTGCCGCCGTTCTCTGTGGACCAGCCGCCCATATCCAGAGCCTTGCCATTCAGAGCACTGGTTACTACAAAAGTGGAATCATCGGGATTAAATTCTACATACCAGGTCTGTGCATCTGTGCCATTGGGTGTCCACTGCTGCACATTAGCGCCGTTATCTCTGCTTCCGCCGGAAACATCCAGAGCCAGGCCGCTGTTTCTATTGATGATCCTGTATCTAACCTTCTCCACTCTGATAGATGAAGTCTTGTCGTTAAAGTCATTTCCGATCCAGCTGCTATCTCCCCTGATAACCCTGCTGGCGCCGCCAAAATTATCATGCTCATAGAGTGTAACCTTATATCCAAAAGGAACCTTAAGAGAAGTAAGGTCATCATTTCTAAAGCCTTTGGCCTGCAGAGATGAGAGATTATAATCACCTACTCCAAGAGAAGCACTTCTTCCGCCATAGTTGATATCCTGATAGATATACACCTTACCGGAGGCTGTATTGTTACTGCCGCCGTTTCCTGAGCCGGATCCGCCGCCATTACCTGAGCCTGTATTGCCGTCAACAGGATTTGGTGAAGTTGATGTGAAGTTAGGTCTGTCCTGATATACACGGATATAATCCACCTTCATCTGCTGAGGGAACCTGCTGTTGTCGATGTTAAAGCCGGGCCAGTTGCCGCCTACAGCTACATTGAGAAGCAGGAACTGCTCCTGATGAAGTTCTTCTGTATTACCTGCATTTCCTCCGATGTAGATCTCATGATATCTGTTTCCGTCCACATACATGCGGATATACTGATCATCCCAGTCCAAAGTATAATTATGGAACTGAGTGATATCAAATGTTCCTGAGCTGTTGCCGTATTCTGCATGTCCATTGGAATCCCAGTGACATGTACCGTACACCTTGTTCTCAGCATTGATAGCTTCTATGATATCTATCTCTCCGCATCTGGGCCAGCCCACGCTTCCGATATTCTGTCCCAGCATCCAGAATGCAGGCCAGATACCATTTCCTGAAGGAAGAGCGATCCTTGCTTCAACATGTCCGTATGTAAAACGGAACTTATCCTGGGTCTTTAATCTGGCCGATGTGTAATTATAGCCGTTATAATTCTCCTTCCTTGCAGTAATCACAAGTGAGCCGTCTCTTACTGCTACATTCTCACTGCGATCTGTGTAATATTCCAGCTCGTTGTTGCCCCAGCCTCCCGAGCCGTTGCCGATCTCACAGGTCCACTTGCTGGTATCCAGTGATCCGGAATTGAATTCATCACTCCATACCAGTGTAGATGATGAGCTTGCAGCCTCTGCTTCCACTGCAGGCACGCCGGGCACTACGCACATTGCAAGGCCCATAGCCAGACCTACTGTGGCTGCTATCTTCTTTTTAAAGTTCATTTTGATTCTCCCTCCTTAATCAAACTATTGCGAACCAATATCATTCTAGCCAAGGGAGTGATCACAATCAATATTGTCTTAACAATTTTGTATCATTTCAGTAAATTCTCACAATTATATCATATGTCTTTTGTTATCTTTTAATAGCGCAAAAGCCTGTATTTGCGCCATTTGAATAAACATTCAAACAAATGCATCCCGTCTTTAAATTCTCTTAAATTCTTTGTGAAAAAATCATCATTTGCTTTATGCACTCACCAGCTGATGCCACAAATTGCAAGTCCATTTCATATCCCCAAATAATAAATATCAAAACTCACTGATCACACAAAAAAGCGGTCCGTAGATCAATTGATCCACAGACCACTTTGCCGAGTACTATTTTTCTCTCGTCTTATTTATGCTCTTTCCAGCAGGCTATAAATTCCAACCAGCAGCAATACCGGAAATGCAATGATTACAAGCCCTTTAAATACCAGTCCCACAAGAATAAGGGGAAGAAAAACCAGTGTAAACATAACTTTGATTATGCTCCAGCTTGCTCTGAATGCAAAACCGATCATTTTTCCAAAGATCCAAAAGAAAAATATGATAAAAAGCAGCGACAACATGATCCTCACCGTCCTTTCCAAAACATAAACCATTGTCATCTGTTGCCTTTGATGAATTCATTATATGGCCGATACATTTTGGATTACAGGATCATTTCAGCAAAAAGCTCTATGTTATTTTGCTTTTTATGAAAAAGAATTCATTTGCCACAATAAACCTTGATGGCCCGCAAAGCTCTGTATTAGTTGGACAAGCCTTCTATCTCTTTCTTTTCATTCTTGATCTCCCAATGGATCAGGAATGTGAGAACGCCTCTAAGAAGGATAATAGCGCCAAGAATGCCAAGTTCGGACCACTCTCTGACTACAACAGTTCGCAGGACCTCGCCGCCCAGCTTAAATTCCAGGGCAAGTGCTATTCCCTGAGCCAGATTCAGGCGCACGCTTTCATCCTTGCGGATCCAGCCTATAAAGCCCTTAACAGCAGTAAATACCAGAATGGATACACCAAACAGTTCCATAAGGGTAGTAAATAACTCAACAATGTAATACATATAGGTATTTACAAACTCAATTACTGTTTCCAATATCCCATCCCCCCATCTACTATTATCATCTGGTGCAGATCGCATGCATGATCAGCTACAATCTACATCTATAGTTGATTATGACATTCAAATACTGCTCTGTCAAAAAACAAATATTATTAGTATACCTGTTCATTTTCTTACAATGACAATAACAGCAGCTGCGCATTATAACAAGCGAACAGTCACTTATTGGTCATAGTCATCCAGGAAATTGTGCCTGCTGCCATCGAGCGTTTTGTAGCCGATTATAGCATTTAAGTGGACATTCTCTACGCTTTTGAAAATATTGCTTTCTATATAGGGGCTTAATTTTCTAAGCTCAGCTATCAGCCTCTTGGTCTCGCCTCTCTTGGTGCCGTTTTCACTTCCACCTGTCTTTACGCTATTCTCTGTAAGTCTGCAGGCACATCTTATAAAATGCAGATCATTATAATCTCTCCATTTGATGATATCTTCTTCTCTTACCAGATAGAGCGGCCTTATAAGTTCCATGCCTTCGAAATTCGTAGAATGAAGCTTTGGCATCATAGTCTGTATCTGTCCGGAATAAAGCATGCCCATAAGAATAGTTTCTATCACATCATCATAGTGATGTCCCAGTGCAATCTTATTGCAGCCCAGTTCTCTGGCCTTGCTGTACAGCGCGCCCCTTCGCATCCTGGCGCAGAGGTAACAGGGAGAACCTCCCGTGTCCATCTCAGGCTTGGATACAATATCATATATGCTGGATTCAAATGTTGTGATGGGTATCTCCATCATCCTGGCGTTTTCTAATATATTTTGAAAATTAATATCATTATAGCCGGGATTCATGACAAGATATTCCACTTCAAAATTCTGTATGCCATGTTTTCTAAGCTCCTGAAAAAGCTTGGCCAGCAGCATAGAATCCTTACCGCCTGAAATGCATACTGCAATCCTGTCACCATCTTCTATCATATTGTAGATATTGATAGCCTTGGTAAACTGACTCCAGATACTCTTTCGAAATTTCTTGATTATACTATGTTCTATTTCTTTGTTTCTATTATTGTCCTGCATATATATCCCTTTTAAAAATATATATTGTGCTGATATATCTTGCGTTTTCTATTTCTTTGATGGTTTAAACAAAAGAAATCCCCGGAGTTCACACATGAAGATATACTCTCCGGAGATTTCTTTAATAATTCTATGTCATCCTTGCAGGATGTAAGTTGACATGCTTAGAAGTACATGGATGTACTTCTATGTCATAAAGTTAGTTCTCTTTCTTCTTGGATGTCCTTGCAAGGGAGAGCACCAGACTCCTTACCACTTCCTTATCTCTGTCGGAGAGCTTTCTAAGGCCCTTAACAATAGCTGCATCCTCTTTGCCAAGAGATTCTACTGTGATCGGAGGTCTGCCAACCTTACCTGTGCGGGTCTTTTTCCTGGCATCCTTGGTTGCTTTCCTTGCCATAGCCTTCTTCTCGGCTATCTCTGCGATCTCCTTATCTGCGCCCAGATCTCTGGGAGTAACACCCAGCACTGCTGTGATCTTATCGATGTGCTTGAGGTAGCTCTTACCGCCTCTGTTCTTCCAGTTAACGAAGGTTCCGTTAGAAAATCCGCAAGCCTGCTCCAGCTGAAGCTGTGTGATATGCTTCTTCTTCATAACAGCCAGCATCTTCTTGATCACTGCTGACTCAGGCTTTCTTGTAGAAGCCTTCGCTGTCTTCTTTGCGGCAGTCTTTGCTGCTGTAGTCTTTGCTGCTGCAGCCTTTGAAGCGGTTGTCTTTGCAGCGCTTGTTTTAACAGATTTTGTCTTTGCAGCTGCTGCTTTTGTTGTCTTCTTAGCTGCAGTAGTCTTCTTAGCTGCTGTTTTTGCAGTTGCTGCCTTTGTTGAAGCAGTCTTTGAAGCTGCTGCCTTTGCTGTAGTTTTCTTAGCTGCTGCTTTTGTTGTCTTCTTTGCTGCAGTCTTCTTGCCTGCTGTTTTGGTAGCTGCTGCCTTAGTAGTCTCTGCAGCCTTTGCCGTAGTCTTCTTTGCTGCGGTCTTTGCTGTAGACTTAGAAGCTGCAGCCTTTGTTGATTTATTTGCTGCTGTCTTTGTCTTCTTATCTGCAGCCTTTACTGTAGAAGTCTTGGAAGCAGTCTCCTTCTTTGCTGTAGATGCAGCCTTAGTATTTTTGGTCTTACTTGTTGCAGAAGTTTTCTTAGCTGATCCTGAATTCTTAGAAGTCTTCGATGCAGTCTTTGTGCTCTTTGTTTTCTTAGAAGCAGCTTTCTTAGCAGGCGCCTTCTTTGCTGCTGCGCTCTTCTTGCTGTCTGCCTTTGCAGCTTCTGCCTGAGCATCTTCGTTATTAACTGCTGCCATCTCTTCGATCTTCTTTTCGTTCTCGTTCATACTTTTTCTTCTACCCTTTCTGTATTCGTAAATGTGGTTTACATATCATGAACCTTCACAATATGGCTTCCCCCACTTTTCAATCCCCTTCTTCACGCTATGTTACAATTTCTAATAAATAACGTCAATAGTTTTTTAAAAATAATTCTAAGAATCTTATCGGATTGCAAAGTCAGATTCTACATGCTATTCTCGATATTGATACAAATAATTTTAGAAAAGAGGATTAGAAAGTGAAAATTCGAAGAGCTGTAAACGCTGATATACCAAAGCTTTTAGACCTTTTGTCCCAGGTCCTTGAGATCCACGCTGCAATTCGCCCTGATATATTCAGATCCGGAACCACGAAATATACTAAGGATGAACTGACAGGGATAATAGCAAATGATAATACGCCGGTGTATGTAGCAGCAGATGATGACGACACTCTTATGGGATATGCCTTTTGCGTTATCAAGAGTCCCGCATTTACCAGCACTATGCATCCAAAGAGTCAGCTCTATATAGATGATCTGTGCGTAGACGAGAAATACAGAGATCGCCATATAGGAAGATCTCTCTTTGAACATGTATTAGCAGAAGGCAAAAGGCTTGGCTGCTATGAAGTCACCTTGTCCGTGTGGGCAGGTAATGACGCTGCAGAACTGTTCTATGAAAAGATGGGCATGAAGACCAAATCCAGGATCATGGAATACATTCTCTGACAGCAGCTATCAGCCTGTCATTGTCTTCTTTCTTTCTAACACATATTCGGTAGAAGCCTTTTGGAAAAAGCCCCGCGTAATTATCCAAAGCCCTTATGAGTATCCCTTTTTCCAAAAGAGCTGCCTTAAGATCTGTATCCCGGGACCTGATCATGAGATAATTGGCCCTTCCCGGGATCAGGTCAAGTCCCATAAAGAGAAGCGCCTGCATTAACCTGTCCTTCTCCTGTCTGATATAGGCTAGAGACTCTTCCAGATATCTGTCATCTCTAAGCGCAGCTATAGAAGCAAGCTGCACAAGACTTCCCATATTCCATTCAGGCAGCGCTCTTCTGATATCCTCCTCCCAGTATCTGGAGCCGCTGATAGCATAGCCGCTCCTGATACCCGGCATAGAATATAACTTGGTAAGAGATCTTATTATCATGATATCCGGATAATCTTTTAGGAATTTCAATGCAGTCCTTTCTTTATAATCTTCGCAAATGGGCAAAAAGCATTCATCTATGATGATCCTGCTCCCTGCTTCTTTTGCGGCTTTGACTATTTCCTCCAGCACATCTTCTCTAATGCAGGATCCCGTGGGATTAGAAGGATTACATAGTATCACAAGACCGGCTCTTGTAGTTCTGACCTGCTCTGCCATCTCCATAGTAGGCATGAAATATCTGCCATCTTTGTCGGTACGGAGTCTGACACCGGGCATTGCTGCCAGTGAGTCTCCCCTTATGAGCTTTATCCCACTATTTCTGACAGCTCTCTCATATCCATAGAAAATGGGAGTCTGTACAAGAGCAGAACTCGCTCCTGATGCTGTAACAGCGGCATTTATAAGTTCTGAAGCACCGTTCCCGCAGATGATCTGCTGATCAATAAGCTCATATCCGCTATGCCTCTTCTCCCAATCTACTATCTCATTTGTCAGCTCCAGGCAGTCAGGATCAGGATACTCCACGGCCTTGTCCATATTAGAGATAACAGCTTCTTTAACAGAAGAAGGCAAACCAAAGGCATTAAGATTAACTGACATATCCAGTTCTATTTTTTCAGCTCTGTATGAACTTCCGCCATGTATGTATTCCCACATTTCTATTTCCTCTGTTTTCTATTTAATGCCCCAGGAATAAACGCTTACCAAAAGCCAGGCTGTCTGCATGGTGATCCCCAAGATCATTCTCCTATCAGAAATATCACCAGTATCCTTGCAGCAAGCCCCAGAGCCAGCATAATACCTGACGATGCCAGCATCAGCACGCAGGAGGAAGAAATATCAGACAGCTCAATGCTCCTTATAGCATCACCTATATATTCCTTCTTCTTGAGCTTGCCTCCGTAATATGCATCTCCTGCCAGGCGCAGCCCCATAGCTCCTGCACAGGCGCTTTCAGTCTGCGCCGAGTTGGGACTGTCATGCTTTCTTCTATCCCTTCGCCATATCCTAAAGGCCCCGGTCATGCTGTAGCCCGGTAATATAGCAGCTATGCATATCATAATTGCCGAGAGCCTGGATGGCAGATAATTCCAGATATCATCGGATCTTGCCGATGCCCTGCCAAAGAATAGATATTTATCATTCTTGTAGCCCAGCATAGAATCCAGAGTATTTACTGCCTTGTAGGCAAGAGCCAGGGGCAGTCCTCCCAGCAGCATATATATCATGGGCGCGATCACACCGTCTGAGGTATTCTCTGCAACAGTTTCTACCGCCGCCCTTATCACCCCGTCCCTGTCCAGATACCCGGTATCTCTTCCCACTATCCAGGAGAGAGCCTTTCGGCCGGATGCGAGTCTTTCTTCATCTGTCCTTCCCCCTTCTATTATCAGAGGAGCATTTATCTTTCCCGTAGGCAGAGCTATTCTCTTTCCGGCAAGAGCCTTACCCACTCTCAGAGCTTCTTTAGCCAGGTCTCTTGCCGCTATGAGCTGGGACATGAGCACTGCTTCCACCAATAGATATATCACAGGCCCTAATCTGTATGCGGTATATGATATCAGGCATCCTATGGCAAAAGATGCTGCAGGGATGATCATAGCAGCTATCATGCCCCTTCTGTACTTCTCTTTGTCTGCTAAGGATTCTTTGTTAAGCACCCTGTCAAGCCTTGCTATCGCCCGTCCCATGATTCTCACAGGGTGAAGCGGATTAACGGGGTCTCCCAGCAATAGATCTATCATCGCAGCGATCAATATAGCAATAGTGTTAAGTTTTATCATTTTATTAGATTCCGATTTCTACAGATCTCATTTCTCCGTGATCTGTCATATAGTCATAAAAGTTTTTTTCTTCTCCTGATATATGTGACATGATCGCCATGATAGTTCCGCCGTGGACTACAAGGGAAGCAGCGGAACAGTCCCCTGACATTTTAATAATATCCAAGAGCTTTTCATAGCCTGCTATCACTCTTTTAGTAAAAACCTCTCTGTCTTCGCCCATAGGTATAGGAGCTGTCGCACCACTGTCTATCCATTTTTGATAGTCATCAGACAGGGATGGATCTTCTATTATCTCCCTGTAGCTCCTTCCTTCCCATAGCCCAAAATCGCATTCTTTAAATTCATCTATTATCAAAGGCTCCATGTCAGGATATATGATCCTTGACGTCTCTATGCATCTCTTCATGGGAGAGCTTATAAGAAGTGAGCACTCAGGGTACTGCCCGGCAGCCTTCCTGCCAATGATATCCCTTCTACCCTCTATGGACAAGGATACGTCAGTCCTTCCTATATACCTGCCCCTGCCCGCAGTTGTCATTCCATGCCTGATCAATATCAGTTTCATACGCCGCCGCCCTCAAAACGCATTTAGGATAATCTCTCATTTATGCCACTATCCTTTATGACCGTGGCAATGCCGCAAAAGAGCCTGGTGACTCTGTCTGCCTTTTGCGCAGCCAGGCACATCGTCCTGCCCACAGCTTCTCTGTATGCCCTGTCTGCAGGATCCATTGGTACTACTCCGCAGCCTAGTTCATCACATACGATCACAATATCAGGCCTTATGGCGATCAGCCTTTCCATTTCAGACACCGGATCTGATCCCAGAGCCTGCTGCCTGCGCACTATCTCCTGATATCCATATATCAGATCAGCTTCTGCCAGCTTCTCTGCCGCAAGGTCAGCTAGTGCGCACTCCGTATCCTCCAAGCCGGCCCCCGCCCTTATCCACTTATATCCCTTTCCCTCCGGATAAAGGGCTGATGCATATTCTTCTTTGCCCTGATGGGCTCCGCCTATTATAAGCTCCATTTACGACCTCATCCAACTCTTCTATGTTATGATGGCTATGAGGGCTGCTGCCAGCCCAAAGAAAAGCTCTGTCTCTGTGAGATAATAGCCCTCCAGATCTCCCGTAATACCACCAAAGAGCTTCATGGCCCAGTGCCTGTAATATATGTATGACATCGCTCCAAGAGCTGTATATATAACGCCTCCGGGCAGATCCAGATATATAGCCGCTCCAGACCATATCAGGTATATTATGGCAAAATAGGCTATAGCAGCGGCATTTTTGCCCTCGCCCGTAAGATCATAGAGCATGCCGCTCCCTCTGGCATTTACTATGCTTACAGCTGCCAGGCCGCTGAGTATCCTGGATGTGACCTGAGAAGCGCAAAGGAGTATCTCAAGCTTATATGATCCCATGGAAATGACTATCACTGCAGCTCCTATGTAGAGGAGCGTAGCCAGGATATATCTGATGATCCCAAAGGCACCCACATGGGGATCCTTTAATATCTCCAGACGCTCATCCCTACCCTTAAAAGAATTGATGGCATCCTGGGTGTCAATATAGCCGTCAGCATGTATGCCTCCCGTGATCATAAGAGGAATAGCCCACAGGCCAATAGCTGCTGCCACAGGTCCTGCCATACTGATATAAGCTCTGCACAGATAGAGCCAGCCCCATTGCGCGCAAGCTATGACAAATCCCACCATGGGCAAGAAGCAGATGGATCTTTTGTAATCCTTATCCTTCCATTCAAACACAGGCATGGGTATCCTGGAATACATGGAAAAAGCAATTATCAGACTCTTCAAACAGACCTCCCTCCGATCCTGACGGGAATAGAATATACAAGCTCAGTAACATCCTCTGATATAGCTGCGAGTTTTCCGGTCACTTCGGCCAGCTGGAAAAGATAATTCTCAGTCATATCATCATATCTTACTCCGTCTCTGTATAGGTCACCTGTGACTATCACCATATGATCGCAGACCTTTGAGAGCTGCAGTATCTCTTCCATTATCAGTTCCGAGACATCAGGCTTGTAGCTCCCACCTTCCCCAAACATCTCACCTGCGCAGAGACAGGGGAGATCTTCCAATAACAGGACTATGCTGCCATGAGTTTTTTTAGATATATGCTCCGCAGCCCTGTCTATATCCCTGGAATATTCCAGTGTCTCATATTCCATATCCTGTCTGCGCCTTTTGTGCTTATCAATACGCTCCAAGGATTCTGTATCTGACGCTTTCATGGTAGCCAGATAATACCTTTTATGACCGGCCTTTGATCCTCCCGGACTTAGCTTTAGCACCAGCTCTTCTGCATATTCGGATTTACCTGAGGCACTGCCTCCTATCACTAAATGGATCATGATCTCTTATAATTCTCCACGCCTATATCGCCAAAATCCGCAGCACTCTTATATACACTAAGGGCCATATCCAGAAGTGGAAAGAGCATCACAGCGCCGCTCCCCTCTCCAAGAGCCAGATCCCCGTCGATCACAGGCTTAAGCCCCAACTCGCCAAGGAGCAGTCTGTGTGCAGGCTCTCTCCCTCCGTGACTTGCCAGCATATAGTCCTTTACCCCGGGAAATAACCTCTCTGCAGTGACTGCTGCCACAGCAGATATCACTCCGTCTATTATCACCGGTATCCTGTATATAGCACCTCCCAGGAATAATCCCACCATTCCTGCAATATCATAGCCGCCCAGATCAGTCAGTATGCGAAAGGCTTTATTATCTGTGATAGCAGGTCTTTCTTTATCAGTAACCTCTTCTCCTTCATTTATATGACCAGAGTATTTGGTAACTGCTTCTTCTACCACAGCTCTTTTTCTAAGGAGTTTGTCATCTGTGAGTCCGGCTCCCCTTCCCACTGTTTCGGAAACCGGCAGATCCAAAAGCAAACAGGCCATGGCTGCACTTGTAGTGGTATTGCCTATTCCCATTTCTCCGCTGGCTATTATATCCGTTCCCAGCTCGTATTCTCTCTTTGCAAGGAGGACTCCCGCGTATATGGCATGCAGGGCCTGAGCACTTGTCATCGCAGGCTTTTTTAGAAAGTTCTCCGTGCCCCGGGAGGGCTTTAACAGATAATCTTCTCCGCTAATATCCCTGGCATATCTAAGGAGGCCGGGAAGCTCTAGATCTTGTCGGATCCCCATATCCGCCGCTTCCACAAGAGCTCCGCAGGTAGCCGCCATGCGGCAGACGCTGGACCCTGACCTTGTGATGCTCTCTGCTACGATAGCTGTCACTTCAGAGCCCGACTGGCTGATACCCTCTTCCACTATGCCATTGTCAGCGCAGAGGACCAGGACCTTCTTCCTGCCAAGGCTTATGTCAGCAGTTCCCTTTATGGCGGCTATCTTTGAGATCATCTTCTCCATATCCCCAAGTCCGTCCAGAGGCTTGGCCACATTGTCCCAGTGCTCCCTGCTTTTCTTTAGGATATCCTGATCCGGTTTATTTATTTGTTTGTAAAGAGATCTTATTATCTGTTCATTCATGGATATAATCCCATTTCGTATCAATGATCCGGCTTGTCCGCTGCCAAAGCGATCACTTGTCTTTTGCAGGCTTTGAATTTTGCGCTGCCAGTATCTTTATCACTTTCTCATAATTTTCCGGCAGATGGGGAAAAGAGCAGTCTATACAGCTCTTTATCAGCCTTCCGTTTTTTTCTCTGTACGTATAATTGCCCGGACAATTATCCATGCTGTACAAGGGGCAATAGCAAAAGAGACAGTTGATATGCTCCTGTCCCTTATGGCATGGATAATATTTGCAATCATGATTTTCAAAATACTTATATGAATTATCCATTTGGCATACCCATTATGGCCCTTATCCTGTCCATATCCAGATGTGCTCTTAGGGCCTCTTCCAGCTTGTCATATTCCCTCTCTCTGTATGCCTTTTGAGAAAGGCCAAAATCATCTTTCATCTCATAGCCTCCCCTGTCATACAGAGCCTCTATCAGTTTTCTTCTAAATTCATCAGAGTCAAATAACCCGTGCATATAGCTTCCAAGGACGCTTCCTCTTACGGCGCCGTCTTCTCTATAAGCGCCCATTTCATCTGAGCCTTCATCCCTGATAAGGGCAAAGGGAGCTTCATCTCCGCTTGTCCTTCCCATATGGATCTCGTAGCCTGATAACTCAAGGCCACTGGCAAAAGAGTAAAAGCCTTCCGGCTGCGCAGCCCTTCCTCTTACCTTACAGGTGACCTTTGTGTCCATTAAATAAGTGACCATATTTATAAGTCCCAGGCCATCCATGACTCCGCCGTGTTCTACGCCGCATGGGTCTTCTATCCTTTGTCCCAGGATCTGATAGCCTCCGCAGATACCTATGACAGGGACTCCCCTCCCGGCAAGGTCTCTTATGCATCTGTCCAGTCCTCTCTTCCTGAGCCATTCCAGATCGGACATGGTATTCTTGGTCCCGGGGATTATGACAAGGTCCGGGGCAGAGAGCTCATCTATTCTGTCCACATAGGCTACTGACAGGGTCTCTTCTCTCATAAGGGGATCAAAGTCCGTGTAATTGGATATATGAGGGAGCCTTATGATCCTGACAAGAGGAGTCCCATCCTTATCCTGTCTCATATTTAATTTATCCGACTGACTGTCCTCTTCTTCTATATCCAGCCTGACATAGGGCACTGTCCCAAGCACATCTATCCCGGTGAGCTTTTCGATCTGGCTGATACCGCTATCCAGGAGGGATACATCTCCTCTGAATTTGTTGATCACAAGGCCCTTTATTCTGGCCTTCTCCTCAGGCTCAAGGAGCTCCGTGGTGCCATAGAGCTGGGCAAAGACTCCGCCTCTGTCTATATCTCCCACCAGGATCACAGGAGCATCAGCCAGCTTTGCCATGCCCATATTTACTATGTCATCGCTCTTTAGATTGATCTCAGCAGGAGAGCCTGCACCCTCTATTATTATCACATCATATTCTTCTTCCAGCCTGTGCAGGGCTGACATGATGTCAGGGATCAGCTTCTTTTTATAAGCAAAATAGTCCCTGGCATGCATATTACCTATAGGCTTTCCTCCCACTATTACCTGTGAGCCCATGTCGGAATTGGGTTTTAAGAGAATAGGGTTCATATATGACAAAGGCCTGGTCCCTGCAGCCATAGCCTGCATGGCCTGGGCTCTTCCTATCTCCAGCCCTTCGTCCGTTATGTAGGAATTCAGTGCCATATTCTGGGACTTAAAGGGAGCCGCCTTGTATCCGTCTTTGTGAAATATCCTGAGAAGACCTGCCGTTATCAGACTCTTGCCCGCTCCCGACATGGTCCCCTGTACCATAAGCTTGTATGCCATATACTTTATCTTCCAATCTTATATATCAGTGCGTTTATAAGAGCTGCCGCTATAGTGCTGCCACCCTTCCTGCCCATGCCTATTATGCAGGGAAGGCCATGTATCTCACAGACTTTTTTTAGCCTCTCTTTACTCTCAACCACATTTACAAAGCCCACAGGTATCCCGATGATAAGCGAAGGCCTAAAGCCCTCTTCTTCTATAAGCTCGCAGAGTTTTAAGAGAGCAGTGGGGGCGTTTCCTATGGCATATATACCACCTGGATACTCTGCTGATGCCCTCTCCATGGATACTTCTGCCCTTGTGGTGCCTTTTTCTCTGGCCTTTATAGCCACCTCTTCATCAGCCATATAACAGACCAGGGGATTGGCAGTCCCCTCCAGGCTCTTTTTGTGGATCCCCGACAGGGCCATATTGGTATCAGTGATAATGGCGCGGCCTGCCAGGATGGCTTCTACTCCTGCCTTCACGGGCTCATTTATAAAGATGAGATTACGGGCATAATCCATATCTGCACTTGCGTGTATGGCTCTGAGCACCAAACTTTCCTCTTCCGGCTGGAGCTTTATGCCCATTTCATCCAGCTCGCCCTTAATGATCTCCATACTTTTATTTTCTATTTCCATTGGATTTTTGATGATCAAATGCTATTCCTTTCTGCTGCTGCCAGGAATCTGTCCAGGGCTCCCTCTGCTCCCGGAAGGTAGAGATGGGGGTATCCTGCGTAATAGAAGTCTCCCACATGACCTTCTCTCCAGCTTATATCCCTGCCTGCCTTGGTAAGCTCCATACACGCGCCCTTATCTTCCACAGCGTCTATAGCTTTAATATCATAATGATGAAAAGAGTGTATATGGAGCTCCTGTCCTTTTTTCAATAAAAGACTGTCACATTCTCCCTTCATAGAGGCATAGCCAAAGCGCACCAGGCCTCCCGTCCTATAATGGATCTCAGGAAATAATCCTGCCATCTTATATAGATGACCCTCTTCGTCCGTGATACCCCGTGACAGATACATATATCCACCGCACTCGGCTATCAGGGCTATCTTCCTGCCAAATGCATCTCTTATTGAAGAGAGCATGGAATGATTGGATGAGAGTTCTTTTAAATAGAGTTCAGGATAACCTCCGGGAATATATATGCCGCATGTCCCCTCAGGGAGAGCACTGTCTTTAATAGGACTAAAGAATACGCACTTTGCGTCTCTTTCTTCAAGGCAGTCTATGAGCTCGTCGTATATAAAAGTAAAGGCTCTGTCCCTTGCTATAGCTATAAGAGGCTGACCACTTATTCTGTCTCTATCAGGAGGCATATATGATCCGCAAGCCTTTCCGGATGCCGAAATATCCTCGCACTCACAAACCGCCTCCCCGGTGTATTCTTCATTTATATCCTTCCGGAGGTCAGGCATTTTAGCAACTATATCTATTATCCTGTCCAGATCTATGGTATCCATAGCGATATCGCACAGGGCATCTATCCTCTGAATAATGTCATCTACTTCTCCTGCCTGCACAAGGCCCAGGTGCCTTGTGCCTATCTCTGCTCTCTTGTCACTTGGCATATATCCAAGGCAGGGGATTCCACATTCCTCCTCCATCACAGGAGCGATGCGCTCATAGAGTGCCCAGCTACACTTATTAAGGATAAAGCCTGCTATATTGCTATCCTTCCTAAATGCCATGAGCCCCCTGATCACCGCGCTGTCTGTAAGAGCTGTGCCCCTGCAGCTGACAACCAGTATCACAGGGACACCAAGAAGAGAGGCCAGTTCATATGCGCTGGCCCTTGTAGTATTACCACCTATCCCGTCATAATAGCCCATGGCAGCCTCTATAAGGGCTATGTCATGGCCTTTGCTATATTTACTGTATACAGCTTTTGTATGAGAGCTCCCTCCCAGATAAGTGTCCAGATTGTAGGAGCTTCTTCCTGTAACTGCCTTATGATACATGGGATCTATATAATCAGGGCCAGCCTTAAAGGGAGCGACCTTTAGCCCCTTTCTCCTTAGCAGTCCCAGCAGCACAAGACTTATAAGCGTTTTACCGGATCCCGAACCCGGAGCGGATATCATAAAGCCCGGGACCCTGCTCTTTTCTTTATTCAAGCTATATCATTCCTTTTATTCAGATCATTATTATTTCTGATCTGTTTTTTGCTGATCTCATTATTAGTGTCTTTATCTTATTTCTCTATTTCTGCTGCTTATTATCATAATGGGATTAGCAGCCTTCATGATGTGATAGGAGCCCAGCCTGTCAGACTGGGTCACAGATATCTGACTCACGGAATAGTCCCTTCCCTGGGCCTCTAATATCTTCCTGGCCAGGTCATAGGTTTCTATGGTAATAGCGGTGATCACCAGCCCTGCATCAGGATTGGCGCTATAGACACTACCAATCACAGCTTCCAGATTTCCGCCACTTCCTCCTATGAATACCTTGTCAGGACGGGGCAAGCCTGATAAGGCCTCAGGAGCTTCTCCCGCTACGGTCAAAAGATTATAGCAGGCAAATTTTTCCCTGTTTCTCCTTATCAGATCCACAGCTGCCCTATTCTTTTCAATGGCATATACCAGGCCATTCCTTGATATCAGCGCACATTCTATGGATACAGAGCCGGTACCTGCTCCAACATCCCATACAATATCCCCATCTGACACAGCCAGCTCCGACATGACCATAGCTCTGACCAGCTGCTTGGTCATGGGCACATCACCCCTTATAAAATCATCATCTAAAAAGCCCTGGCTTCTGTAGGGCATTATGTCTACGCTGTCTGTAATGATGACGGCAGGACTTTCAAATCTCCTGCCTGATAGCTGCCCGGCACTTCCTTCGGTGACTCTCTCGCTTACGCTAAAGAGCTTCTCACCTACTATGACCTTCAGCCTTCCCAGCCCCAGGTAGTCCAGCACTCTGCACACAGAGCCGGGATCAGCCCTTCCCCCTGTGAGAAAGAAGGTCTTCTTGCCGGTCATAACAGCTCTGATCACTGCATTTCTCAGCTCCTCTTCAGACTCTGTCCTACCGTGAAGGGAGACTATGTTCCAGTCGTGATAGTCCTCTTTTAGCCTGGTGGCCAGCATCTGCATACTGGATATGCCGGGGATTATCTCAAAGGGGATATTCTTTTTGCCAAGGCGTATAGACAGGGCAGTGGCACCGGAAAAGAATCCTGTATCGCCGGAAAAGAGTACGGCAGCCGTCTTATCCCTGGATTCCCTGTTATTAAAGCTCTCTATCTCCTCTGCGATCTCATCGGTCCTTATCATGGTCAGCATCCTGCCATGTACCTCTGAGCCCATCTCTTCAATGAGTCTGGAGGATCCGATTACCAGATCAGCTGTCCTGATGATCTGCATCGCACCCTCTGTAACATAGGTATTAAGTCCGCTTCCGCATCCTATGAGGTAGATCCTGATCTTCATATTTACCCCCTGTCCATGGAACTGATCCTCTGCACTACTTCATCCATGCTCATTCCTTCTCTGCAAGCAGGTCTTGCTATGAGGAGCATCTGTACCTTGCAGTTCTCACAGGCACTTACCTTCTCCGGAAAGCCTCCTGCTCTTCCGCCGTCTTTGGTCACCATATAGTCAATAGCCTTCTCCCTGAGGATAAGCTCATTAAATTCACTGCTAAAGGGTCCTTCCATAGCTATGATATTGGACGGTCTGATCCCGGCCTTTAGAGCAGCCTCCAGTGATTCCACCGAGGGCAGGATCCTGATAAATAGCCGCTCAGGGCTGATAGGAGCAAAAGCTGCTATCTCTTTGGCTCCGGTTGTCAATAGGATCCGGCCCCTTTTGTCTTTCAGATAATCAGCAGCTTCCCCTGCCGATTGAAATATCAGGGCACTATCCGGGACAGCACTCATCGTCCTTCCAAGGCGTATATAGGCCAGCCCTGCTCCGCTTGAAGCTGCCTTGATATTCTCACCTGCTTCTGCAGCATAGGGATGGGTTGCATCTACGCATATATCGTAGCCTCTTAATATCTCCTCCATCTCGCTGCTGTCAAGGCGCCCCTCCAGGAGCCTTACCCTGCTGCCCGCTTCCTTGAACCTGCCATAATCAGTAGCCACCGATACTGCAACATCATGCCCCAGAGCCAATAGCTTTTCTGCCAGTTCTCTTCCCTCCGTGGTACCGCCAAATACAAATATCTTCACTTTATGTATCCTCTTGGTGTTATAAGCTTATCAGTGCTTACATAAGTAGCTGATGATCCAATAAATACCACTGTCTGCATATCTACGTCTGCCGCCTTTAATTCCCCAAGGCTTGTTATGACGCTCCTTTGTCCTTCTCTGCCCACATGAATGGCAAGAGCACAGGGCCTGTCCATGGGAAGACCCTCTTCCATCAGTATATCTGCCATTTTGGCCAGATAATCAGGACGTCCCTTGGACCTGGGATTATATACAGCTATAGGCATATCTGCTGCTGCAAGGAGCCTTATCCTCTTCTCGATGAGCTCCCAGGGCGTAAGTCTGTCAGACAAGGATATGACTGCAAAGTCGTGACTAAGGGGAGCACCTGTAAGCGCACTTCCCGAGGATGCCGCTGTCACTCCGGGTATTATCTCTACCCTGGCAGAGGGATAGTCCCCAGCCAGTTCCAGTACAGGCGATGCCATGCCATAGATTCCGCTGTCTCCCGAACAGATAAGACTTGTCACAACGCCGCTGTCTGCCTTTTCAAGAGCATATCTGCACCTGTCTGTTTCCCTGGTCATGCCTGTGGAATAGTATTCTTTGGACATGATGATATCATCATCTGCCAGGCTCTTTTTTAACAACTCTATATAGGCTGTATAGCCTATGATCAAATCAGACTTTTTCAGGGCATCCAGGGCTCTGAGAGTCATGTCCTCTCTGCTGCCCGGTCCCATTCCTATAACATATAAGTTTGCCATCAGGGTTACTCCGGCCTATTGTTTAATACTGCTAATATCCTATCTGTATCATGCATCAATCTGCTTTATAGCTTTTGAGGTATTGCAAGAGCCAGCGTAACGCCATCCCTTGCATACTTCCTGCAAATGATCCTGCCCCCCGCGCTCTCATCATGACCATCAGTATCTGCATCCTGATCACCTGCATGCCTGATGACGCTCATAAGAGCCGCCCTTTCGCAGACATTACCTGTTCCTGTTACCTTTCTTACAAAATCGGAATCAGTAAAATCACCGCTTAGTGCATCCAGCTCCCCGGCAGAATAAAATTCTATTTTAAGCCCCAGCTCCCCGGCGAATTCTATGAGCCCTTCTTCGTCCTTCTTAATATCTATCGACGCAATACTATTAATAGCATAGCTATATATGCCATTTTCATTTATAAAAGCTTCAAAGGCTTCTCTAATCTGCCGGCAGCTTGTGCCCCGCTTAAGGCCTATACCCAGGGTCGCAGCCCTTGGTATCACTATCAGTCCGTCCCTATCACCGCTTCCGGTCACCCTAACCTGCATGTCCTGGCCCTTTGCATAGCCCCTCTCACAGATAATTTCGGTCTTTCCGCTTGGAAAAGTAAGCTCAAAGTCACTGCCTACGCGGATCTCTTTGCCTTTTAATATGTCAGACTGCAGTCTTACTATATCCTCAGGGTTTAATATCTTCATACCCATGGAGGCTGCCCAACTGTCTGCTGCAAAGAGCTGCCTGTTATCACTGGCCGTTGTGATCACAGAGGATGCATTGTAGCCAAGATCCTTAAGCCTCTCTTCAAGTTCCAGGGCCAGGCGCCCTCCGCCGCCCACATGTCCTGACAGGATGGGGATCACATATTGTCCGCTTTCATCTATCACTACGACAGCAGGATCTGTGATCTTGGTCTGAATATATGGAGCTATGGCCCTCACAGCTATCTGGACAGCACCTATGAATACAAGGGCTCCCGCTTCATAGAAATGCTCCCTTGTCCACTCATCAAGGCTTATCCCATTGTCCCTTCTGCTGATCCTGCTGCAGGCACCAGGATAGAGACTGTTTCCCAGTTCATACCCCCTGTCTGTAAATGCACAGCAGGCTACAGTTTCTCTTTTCACGCTGCCCTGTCTGTATCCTGTGGTAAAAGAGGCATCGTAGAGAAGACTCTTATCTCCCTCGCCCTCCAGGAAATCTCCTATGAGAAGAAGGGCAGTCTTTGTAATGCCGTTTTCTTTGGCAGAGCTGTGAAGGCTCCCCACTCTGCAATGGATAACCTTCTCATCAGGCCAGCTGGCATGATATACGATGCAGGCTGGCGTATCCTCACTATAGCCGCCTTCTATGAGCCTGTCTCTCACCTCCCTGGTGTGGCCCGCAGAGAGAAAGAGCACCATAGACGAGCCGTGTGAGGCCAGCACCCTGATATCCTCCCTCTCAGGTACAGGAGTCCTGCCCTCTATCCTTGATATGATCAGGGACTGGCTCTTACCGGGCAGTGTATATTCAATGTCCAGAGCTGCCGCTGCTGCAAGGAAGCTTGATACTCCGGGCACTGTCTCGTAGCTTATATTCTCTTTATCAAGAAGGGCCGTCTGCTCAGAGATAGCTGAATAGAGGGCTGTATCACCGGTCTGAAGCCTTACTGTGATCCCGGGCTCCGTCTCTTTGCATATATCTATTATCTCTTCCATGGAGAGATGGGCGCTGTCGATGAGTCTTGCACCCTCCCTGCAATAATGTAGGAGCTCATGATTGATAAGGCTCCCTGCATATATCACAGTATCAGCCTCTTTTAACAGCTTTACACCCTTTAAGGTGATCAGCTCTGTATCTCCAGGTCCTGCACCAACAAAATAGACCATTAATCCATCTCCCTTATCCCAAAAGCTTCCAGTATCTTTCGTCCATTATCCGTTATACCAAAAAGGCCATGGGACGAGAAAAGAACTGCTCCTGTTTCAAATGCGCCTTTGACTCTTCTACTTAGAGCTTCCTCTATAGCCTTCATTATAAGGCCGCTTGTCTTCTCTAATATATTATATCGTATAAGTATATCTATGCACCTGTCCGAGGATACGCTCTCATAGAGCTCCCTAAGACAGTCAGGCCCGGCTCCTGCCATGGCAGCGTAGCAGACAAAGACTTCTCTTCTTGAATCTCCATAAGAAGAATGGGTGTTCATGACAGAGGCAGCCAGCTTCACAAGCTTACCTGTATGTCCCACAAGGAGTACTCTCCCTGCAGAACCTTTCCCTGCAGTATGATCCAGGGCTTCGCCCACATAATTGGACATCTGTACCACAGGTACGTCCAGGTCATTTAGAGGACTGTTTTTGATATAATCCGCTCCGTAATTGCCGGGGGTCAGGATCATATCTCCATTTCCCATGCTAAGAGCCTGATCCACACTGATCTTTATGGTATCTATAAGGGCCTTTTCAGACATGGGCTCTACTATGCCGCTTGTCCCTATGATAGATATGCCGCCTACTATGCCCAGGGCTCCGTTCATGGTCCTTAGTGCTATATCACTTCCTCCTATGGCAGAGATCACTATTTCAAAGCCCCCTTTATAGGAATATCTATCTGCCAGTTCCATGAGCACATCCCTTATCATCTGCCTGGGTACATGATTGATGGCAGCTTCGCCAACAGGCTGATCAAGACCCGGCTTTGTGACTCTGCCTACGCCCTCTCCGCCTTTAATGACGATACCTTCAGCAGCTGTGAGCGTCAGGTCTGCTCTTATATGTATCCCATCAGTGACATCGGGGTCATCTCCTGCATATTTGCGTATTGTGCAATAGGCTGATCTCTTCCTTCCTTCATTAGGATCCTGAACAGAACCTTCAACAGAGCCTTTTATAGAGCCTTTTATAGAATCTTCAATAGAATCTTCAATAAAGCCTTCATTGTAACCGGCAGAGACAGGACTGACATTTACCCTGATACCTGCAGGGGTCATCAGAGACAGGACATGAGGCCTTATACCTTCCAGAAGCAGTATCCCCGCTCCCTGGCAGGCAAGAGCTGCGCAGGTCCCTGTGGTAAAGCCCTTTCTAAGAGCAGACTCCTGCCCGGATCTGTCACTATTTCTTTCATCTATAAGCTCAGGAGCTTTTGCATCCTGTGCTCCTCCCCCAAGGCCGGTCAGGGCTTCCAGAAGTCTCTCATCTACGTCAAATAATCCGGATATCAGCTGGGGACCTATATTATCAGGAGCCTGTTCATCAGGCCTCTTATTCATGATATGGCCGTCTCTTAGCATGATCACCTGATCAGAGTATCTCTTCACCAGAGACATGTCATGAAGAGACATGATGATGGTAATGGGATTTTCCTTTTGACAAGCCAGAGAGCTTATGAGCTCCATGAGCTCAAGCTGATACTTCAGGTCCAGGTAGCTCACAGGCTCATCCAGGAGCAGTATTTCCGGTTCCTGGGCCAGAGCTCTTGCCAGCAGGACTCTCTGCTTTTGCCCGTCAGAGAGCTTATTAAAGTCTTTATTTCTGTAGACAAGGGTATCTGTCTTTTGCATGACAGCTTCCACAAGCTTACTATCACTGGGTCCAAGATTCCCCCAAAAGCCGGTATAAGGATATCTTCCCTCGCTTACCAGATCAAAGCAGCTTACAGGTCCCCTCTTTACTCTTCCTGTATACATGACAGCTATCTTGCGGGCTCTTTCTCCTGCGCTTATTTCAGACAGTCTCCTGCCTCCCACAAGGACTTCTCCCAAAAGGGCAGGGAGCTGCCCGGAGAGAGCCTTCATAAGGGTAGACTTGCCTGCACCATTTGGTCCTATCAGAGATACTATGCTGCCCTTTGCTGCAGATATATTTATGTCTTCTATTATGGCCCTGCCATCATATCCGGCAGACAATCCCCTGGTCTCCAGAGCAGGGCAAGAGCCCCCTGCCATATCACGATCCTTATTCATGTCTGCCTCCTGATAACATCACCAGCACAATAGGTACTCCCACAAAGGCTGTCACTGTAGAAAGGGACAGCTCTGAAGGTGCAAGCAGGAGCCTTGCCGCCAGGTCAGAAGCCATGGTAAAGGCTGCCCCTGTCAAAAAGAGGGCCGGTATCATTACTATGGGTCTGGCCCCCGGAATAAGGCGCCTCACCAGAAAAGGAACTGCAATTCCCACAAAGGAAACAGGACCTGCAAAGGCAGTCACTGTAGCAGATAAGAGTCCTGACAGCACTACCACCGCTATCTGCAGGCTCCTCACAGGTACTCCTACGCTGGCTGCATACTCTTCTCCGCTCATGTATACCCATATTGATTTGGAAAGGCCAAAAACCAACAGCGAAGCTATTATTATGAGAAAAGAAGCTATCCTGACTTCTCCCATGGATGCCCCAGAAAAGGAGCCTTGAGACCAGCCGTGCATATTTACCACAGAGCTGTCACCTGCCAGATTGATGATAAAATCAGTGATAGCCGTGCAAATATAACTGATCATGATACCCGCTACCAGCAGCACTGACATGGTCCTGAGCCTCCTGGCAAAAAAGAGGATAAAGACCGTGGATATCATGGAGCCTATAAAGGAAACCAGGACCATAAGGGGCGTAGAAAAGGCTCCTCCCCCTCCTAGCACTATTATCATGGCAATGGCTACCATCATCCTGGCCCCCGAAGATATGCCCAGGATATAGGGTCCTGCTATGGGATTTCTAAAGAAGGTCTGAAGAAGATAGCCTGACAGCGACAGCGCTCCTCCTGAGACAAGAGCCATAAGGGCCCTGGGGAGCCTGATCTGTCTGACTATCATGGCATGCTCAGTCTCTTCTCCACCAGAGAATAAGAGTCCCATCACCTTGGTAAAGGGAATGCTTACAGAGCCTGCAGAAACAGACCAGATAAAAACTGCCAGCGTAACTGCTATCAGTCCTATATAGATAGTTGTGACCCATGCCCTGTTTTTCAATCTGCTCTCCTTATATATTCCATGTCACTGCTATTTCTGAGCATAGCATTAAAATCAGCTATCAGCCTACCCGCCTTATCGGAGTTCTGATACATGGAGGTGCCGGCTATATATAATGAAGCGTTTTGGACCGCTTTAAATTCTGCAAACAAAGGATTGAGCGCTATGAGCTCATCTGTGGATGCTATGGGATTGATAGCTGCGTCATAAACCAAGTAATCTGCGTCCCCTGCAATACTCATAAAGCTCTCCATGTCCAGCTTGATAGTGGACATAAGGGAGCTGTCCCCATCAGGGAGAGCTGCAGCTGCATACTCGCCTCCTGCATAGCCTATCATTTTGGCCACAGCCGAATCTGCCTTCTGGCATACGATCTGTCCCTGGCTGTTCACATAGAACCAGGCAACCTTCTGCCCCGCAGTATCCGGCATTACTATATCCTCAGCCAGAGCCCTCTGCTCATCAAATATCCTCACAGCTTCCTCTTCATGGCCTGTAAGAGCGCCATATACTACTATCCATTCAGTCCTTCCAAGAGGCTCTGTTTCCATGGATGAGAGATCTATGAGTACCGGTATGCTCAGTTCAGTAAGCTTGTCTATGTTTTCCGGCTTGTGTAGGATCATGGCATTTTCTATTGCCAGATTGCAGCCCCCTTCAAGAAGCATCTCATAATCAGGCTGGGAGTACTTGCCCGCATAGAGGATATCTCCCCTTTCCATGGCAGCTGCCGCCGCAGCTATCTCCCAGTCTTCCTGCCTGGTGCCGCTGTAGGCTACATTATCCATAGCTCCCAGGGATTCAAACCTGCACATTGCAGCCGAAGCTGCAAGATATATTTTCTCAGCAGGGACATGTATTATTATCCTGTCCCTGATAGTTTTAGATGCCATCAGTTCGTCGTATTTACTATCCGTTTCTATACCTGCGACGTCGTTGCTATTTTCATTAGCGGCTTCATTAGGTATGAGAAGATACTTTCTCCCATCCCTTACCCGGATTTCTTTAAATCCACCTTTATAATTTATGATCTTAAAGCCTTCTGCTATAGAGGGCTCGTAAACAGACTCTGTGACCAGTTCTTCTATGTCACTTTCTATATTACTATCTTTAGTACTTTCTATAGCAGTTTCCGGGGTCCCTTTTTCATCAGCTGCTGCATCATTTTGGCAGCCATAAAGGCCAAAAAGGGCAAGCGCTGCCGTAAAGACAGCCCCCACCCTTATTGAATCCCTATATATCTTATGCATATATTGTTTAGTCATATCCACCCTTCACAGATAGCATTGCTATCAGTTATTAGCCCACGCTGCAGTAGAAGTTATTTTCCTCGCTCACTGTGGATAATAATCTTCTACTGCAGCGTTATCAAATATCTTGATAGCAAAACAGAAGTGTTTAGTTCATCAGTCTGCAGGAGAGAGGCTCGCCAGATCAAGCTTCACTTTATATTCTATCTCATGAGGCTTGCTCATGGCTGTAGTATCTGCAATAATATCGTACTCATCCTGCAGCTCTTCTGCCTCCAGATTAAAGACTGAGAGTCCGCCGGTGGTATCAGCTTCATACCTCTTATCCCCTGCGAGCATGTAATCATAGTTGGCACTGGAGAACTCAAGCTTTAAACTTACCTTGCCGCCTTCTATTGTCAGCTCGGTAGGGCTTGTGATGGAAGCCTTGCCGCTGCCGCCTTCCAGTACTGCTTCTACGGTGTAAGTGCCGTCTGCAAGTTCGGAAGTAGCTGCCCCGGCATCATCTGCAGCATTCTCTTCAGAGCCTGTTTCTGCAGGAGCTGTCTCATCATCAGACGCTTCTACTGACTCTGATCCATCAGCCTCACTTGCTTCATCAGCTGTTTCAGAAGCAGATGCCTCCTCTGAAGAGATACCAACCAGCCCCGGTACGCTATCACCTTCTGTCAGATCTGATACAGACACCTTGTGATCATACCACTTGCCCTTGGTACCTATCAGCGCCAGGTCAAATTCCTCATCAATAGCAGGAACGGGTACATCAAAGCCGTGCACCTCTTCTCTTGTCCCATCGGAATATTCCACAGTATCCACGGTGGGCATAAGAAGCTTTGCACCATCAGCCTGGGCATCTTCCTTAAGACCGGGATAGAGATTCAGGGTCTTCTTGGAAGGAAGAGAGATATGCACTGTCATCTCTCCGCCGCTTACGGTAAGGAGCGCCTTGCCATCTAAGGCCTCATTTATCTTAAACATAGTGCTGTCTGTGTTAAAAGTGCAGACATAGCTTCCGTCTGCCACAGCAGGCACTTCTTCCTTATGACCGCAGCCGGTCATAAGGAAGGTCAGCATTATAATTGCCGCAACTGTACTTTTGAATATCTTTTTCATTATTAGTCTATTACCTCTCCCAGGTGCTCAATATACAACGCCTGGACATCCGGGATCCTTCCAAGACCCTCGATCTGACAGTCTACGCTAAATCCGGCTTCTGTCAGCATGCTCTTCCAGGAATCCTCATCATCTCCTGCCATGTCATTATGGGCATGGTCACCTGCTACTACCATAAGAGGACGGATGATGATCTTCTCAAAGCCTGCCTCTTTGATCCTGTCTATTACATTTTCAATCTCTGTATCTTCAGGCTCACCTTCTACAGTACCTACGAATACATTGCTGTGGCCCAGGCTTTCAAAAGCTGTCTGCATCTGATCATAAGTTACATTAGCAGTATGGCTTGTTCCGTGTCCCAGGAAGATAAATGCTGTCTTATCTTCAGCTGCTGCATCAATGCTGTCATAAGATGAAGCTGCTACTGCTGCATTAACTACATACTCAGCAACTCTTGTCTTATCCTCATTGATCTGGGATGCATCCGCACCTACTTCACCAAGAAGGGGCTCAGCGATCTTCACAGTCTCAAACTTGTCTTCATAGCCGGCTACTGCCTCAGTAAGCTCATCATATTCAGCGCCGTGCATAAGGTGTGTGGGCTGGATCAGGAGGTTCTTTACTCCGTTATTAACAGCACGCTCCAGTGCCTGCTCCACATTATCGATTTTCTCACCATCTCTTGCCTGAACGTGGTTGATGATGATCTGTGCTGTAAAAGCTCTTCTTACAGACCAGTCAGGATAAGCCTCTGCCAGGGCATCCTCGATTCCCTTGATATCCAGAGATCTGCTCTCGTTAAAAGATGTACCAAAGCTTACTACCAGGATCTCATTTTCTCCGATTTCATCTGCGTTTCTAGGATCATCCATAGCTGCATCTCCTGTGTCATTGCCAAAGTAATCAGGGTCCGCATACTCACCCTCTACCAGCTCCTGCTGCTCGGGAGTCAGCGCATCCCAAGCTTCTTTTGCTGCTGCACACTGCTCGTCAGTATCTTCTGTTCTTGACTGTACATATATGGCATCTATCATGTCAGCTACAGCCTGGGCAGCCTTTTCATCATCAGAGAGCTCTCCCCCAGCATCTGTCTGCTCACTTTCTTCTGAAGTGATCTCTGCAGCCTCATTGTTTTCTGCCTCAGCTTCTGCAACAGGAGCCTCAGAATCTGTCTTTTCTCCTGCCTTGCAGCCTGCTACACAAGCGGCACAAACTACTGCTGTCAATACCAGTGTCATCAGTCTCTTTTTCATTTGTCCTCTCCTTTTTGGGTATAAAAAAACCTCTTGCTCGCTAAATTTGGGCAAAAGGCATCAGGCGCATTCACGTTGAAAGAATGCACCAGTGACACGCATTGCCGATTACTCGCGGCACGCATCTTCAATTCAGGCAGGTCTCCCGGCTGGGGCCATCAGGACCGGCCTTCCCATAGCTACGGCTACAGTGGCAATCGGTCCCTATGTCTGACTATGACATTGGCCGTCACGGTGACGAGTTCGTGCAGGATTTGCACCTGCTTCCCTATTATCCGGGTACTATTACTTCCCCGGCACCTGATGAATCAACAAGTGGATTATAGAGCATTAATTTGTATCTTGCAAATCTATGCTGAATTATGATTGAACAGTTCCTAATCAATTATTTGCATATCACAGTATTATATTATCAAATACAAGATGAGCATCCTGATAGACAATATATTTGTCTTTACTCACATCATACACCACTCTGCGTTGATACGATTTCTCACCACTGTAATCTGTTGCGGTAAAAACAACGTATCTATCCTGTAAAACGCAAGCAATATCCTCCAATTCAACATTTTCATATTCTTTGGTCAACTTTGAATAGTTTATTTCAGCAATCATGCAGCCATGTTCATTGTATAAATCTATTGTTTTAGCAAAGCTGTTCCACTTGTACATACAAGACAAGTGCCCATTTAAATAAATAACCTTATCAATTCTGCTCTTAAGCAGTAATTCTGCCCTTGCAGTTCTGCTTTGAAGATCGTATTGTTTGATAGTTGTCCTGGTTTCTTCTGCATCTGTCTCCAAATACACAAGCTTCGAATTGTCTACTGCTGCAATTTGAATATATTCATCCTCATTCGCAGAGGCAAAAACTTCCCAATCTACTGCTTCACCATTCATAGCATTTGCTATCAAATCTGATACTCCAACAACGAGTACATCATTTTTGTATGCTGTATCTGTATACCGTGATGCCTCTTGAATTTCAAAAGGATCTATATGTGAATTTTCGGCTACAATATACAGCTCATCTCTATATTCTGTTATATAAGGCATATTGTAAGAATAAAGTAATATATCATCCTCACACACTATAATTTTACTCGTTTTTAAATCAACAAAGTAAAAACTCTTTTTTTGATCATCATCCGTTATATTTCGACATGTTTTCACACACAAATAATCGCTTCCCACTGAGCTTCCAATCATGTATTCTTCTTCAGATAATAATCCAAATTCAAATCGATTCAAATCTGGAATTGACACTATAATTAGTTGTTTGCCAAGAATTTCAACGGCATACAGTCTTTCTTTACTCTGATCAAAAATAAAATCAAACTCTTTTGAAAAATGCGAAACATCTTCTAATGTCTCTCCCGACTGTTTACGTACGACGAAATCACCTTCTCTTTCAGTAATAAAAAAGTGATTTCCGCGCAAAATAAAGCATCTATCAGATATCACCTGTGTCATTCCAAAAGGATGAAAAAGATTATCCATTACTATCTCCACTTATCTGTGTTCATATCAATTGAAGTAGCTTTTTGCTTGTGTAAAAGAGTCAAGTCCTGATTTTTGGAATTTACACCAAAATCAGGACTTGACTGTCTCAACCACACAAATTAAGATACATCTGCTTTTCGGACGTACAAGTTTTCATTATCAACGAGAAGCATTGCCAGTTCAAGCACTTCACTACTCCCGCTATAAAAATCAACTGAAAATCCACCATTTATGCTCATTAAGCTTAATTTATCACTGTCTTTTATAAGGATTTGCAATGAAGAAACATCATAAATTATAGTATGTCTAATTATTTCATCTATTTCTGATAAAGGTTCATCTCTTAAATCCTTGTCCAAATAATCTTTATAAAATGTATCATCTTTTTTAGATGGTTCAACTATAAAGATTTTTGATGGATAATAATGAATCAATCTAATAACAATACTTGATATTTTTGCTGCAAAATCTTCTATATACGTTTTAAGAAGATAATCCTCCAACTCAAAAAATTGGCTCCCAGACATTTTTCGGGGTAGAAAATCCACGATATAGCAGGTACACTCTGACTGCAAAAAATCTATTATAGTCTTTAAATCTTCCACTAAAATCTCTCCTTTTCCCGAAAAATTAAGTATACCTTTAGCCTCATATTATATTTAATTAATATTATCAAATGAAAGTTATAGTACCGCCGCCTATTACCAGGTCGCCGTCATATATTACAGCTGCCTGGCCTGTGGTCACGGCGCGGAGAGGTTCATCCATAGTCACTGTTACGCTTCCGTCTTCCATTACGGTAAATTCTGCCGGTTCTTCCTTTTGGCGGTATCTGGCCTTGCAGGAAGCACGGAAGCTCTCGCCTGCCTTTGGCTCCGGCCTCATCCAGAACATATCCCTTATTTTAAACTCTCTGCTAAAGAGGTCCTTTGAAGGTCCCACTGTTACTCTGTTGGTCTCCATATCCTTGGAAAGTACATATACAGACTCAGGCACAGCAAGGCCAAGGCCCCTTCTCTGACCTATGGTATAGTGCTCTGCGCCCTTGTGCATGCCAAGGACCTTGCCTTCCTTATCCACTATCTCGCCGGGCCTGCTCTCCCTATTGGTAGTCCTGTTGATAAAAGCGGCATAATCTCCATCAGGAACAAAGCATATATCCTCACTATCATGCTTTGTAGCATTGACAAAGCCCTGCTCCATGGCGATCTTTCTCACTTCAGTGCTCTTGATAAGGCCTCCTAAAGGAAGAAGGAGCATGGACAATGTATCCTGGGTAACGGGATAGAGGACATAGCTCTGATCCCGACTGTCGTCAACAGCCTTTTGCAGATACCATCTGCCGTCTTTATATACCTTGCGGGCATAGTGACCTGTAGCTAGGTAGTCATAGCCGTTATCTATTGCCCACTGTTTAAAGATCCCGAATTTGATCCTGCGGTTACAGTCTATACAGGGATTAGGTGTATTACCCCTTAGATATTCCGCAGTAAATCTGTCCATGACTTCCTGCCTGAACTCGGTCATGAAATTGATGACTCTAAAGTCCACGTCCGCCCTGGCAGCAGCCTGCGCTGCATCCTCCACGTCATTGATACCGCAGCAGGTATTCTGCTCTTCCATGCCTATACCTGTATAGTCATAGAGGCGCATGGTGCAGCCTGTAACATCATAGCCCTCCTCCTTAAGGAGAAAAGCCGCTACGGAGGAATCTACTCCTCCGCTCATTCCTACTAATACTTTCTTTTTACTCATATATTATTTCACCGATCCAAACTTCTGATACTTGATAAATCTCTGATACTTAAGCTCTGCTATCTCCCAATCGGACATATTGTCAATGTCCTGTACCTCAGTCTCCGGCACGATTATGGGCACATAGCTGCTGCCGTTCCATTTGATGCAGTCATATAGTCTATAGAAATAGAACTGTCCTGCGTCATGATAGATAGGCTCCAGATCCTGGGATCTGGTGGTAGCATACTCCGGATGCTGATAATATATCCTGCCATCTCTAAGGACATATCCCCTCTGAGGCGGATATGAGAACTGGACCACAGGCATTACGCTGTCCGCCTTATTGGCAATCATCTCCAGCATGGCCTTCTTTAATTTATCCGCAGTCACAAAAGGAGCTGTGGGATAGATGCAGCACATAAAGTCAAACTTTTTGCCCAGGCTCTTGTAATTGAGGAGCACTTCATTTAACACTTCAGCAGTAGTAGCATAATCGCTGCTGGTCTTTTCAGATCTCAAAAAAGGCACAGAAGCACCTGCCATCTTGGCAATATCTGCTATCTCCTTGCTGTCGGTAGACACCATTACTTCGTCAAATACACCTGACTCCAGGGCCGCCTCGATACTGTAATTGATAATAGGCTTACCAAGAAATGATCTGATATTCTTATGTGGTATACGCTTGGATCCCCCTCTGGCAGTAATGATAGCAATAGCTGACATATGCTCCTCCTTTTAGTAACCAATCTGCTATTATTCCCTTACACCCAATGCAATGGAATACTAGTCCTATATTTTTAATTTTACTTTGCCATTACGTTTGTCACAAAAGGAAACTTAATAATAAGTTCCTTATCCATCTCAATCATACTGAGAAGTCTGCTTGCAGCTCCTGATGGATGATTAGTTCCGGCTTCCCACGCCTCAACAGTCTTATCAGATACGCCCATATAGCTTGCAAAAATCTTCTGTGACATGCCAGTTGAATTTCTGATTTTCTTGACCTCATCAGCCTCAAAGACCTTTACTGGCTCAACTGTAACCTTATGTCTCTTAAGTATTGGCTTCTCGCTCTGAGCATCAGCCAACGCTTCGTTTAATCCTACCATCAGGCTTTCATATACACTGTTGCCCATATCATTCACCTCCAAGACTATTCTTAAGTGCTTCAATCGCTTTTTTGATGTTGTTACGCTCTTCTTTGGAAAGATTAGCTTTTTCATTCTTACCATAAACTGTAATCAAATACACTGTCTCAGCAAAAACAAAATCAACATATCAAACTCTAGCTCCGCCGCTCTTCCCTTTATTTTCTAATGCCACTCTTGCCTTACGTAGCCCTCCCGTGCCTTGCATTACTGGGTACTTATCTGGATGCTTCATTATATCAAGTTCCAATAATCGTAGATCTTTATCATCAAAACCTAATCTATCCCAATTACGCGAGAACTCCGCTGTCTGAATAAATGTTCTTGTCATACTTTCTCCTTCTACCTTAAATATACTCCCTATTCAATAGGGTGTCAAACGCATCCTCATGCCTCTTAGCACTTCACAACATTGTTCGTATCTGCGAGTCTGATTAGCATCCTTTCTTGATCAATTATTATTTCAGCAAAGATGGATCGATATATATTATAGTATTATATGGCCTACTCACTGTTTATAAGTAGTGGCAAACGGACAGTAACAGTGATCGACGCATTATTATATATTGCTATAATCACACTATAATAGACTAATTTTTGATCATATGGAGAATAAAAAACATGGCTTTATACGCTTTAAGTGACCTGCATCTGTCATATGCAGAGGATGCCAGGGATATGACTATATATAGTCCCATTTGGAAAGAGCATGAAGAGAAGATAAAGAGAAACTGGCTCTCTACTGTCACAGAGGATGACACCATCGTCCTTGGCGGGGATCTGTCCTGGGGTAAGAGCCTTGAAGATTGCAGGCAGGATTTTGAATTTGTACTGGGACTCCCGGGACGCAAGATCATGCTCCGCGGCAATCATGACAGATTCTGGAGATCCAATTATACAGAGAGACTGAATAAGGAATTTGAAGGCAGGCTCTTGTTTCTGCAGGATAACTTTTACAGCTACAAAGGCTATGCCCTGGTAGGCAGTAAGGGCTACTGCTTTGAGAATCTGGATCCCTTCGATCATTTCAGGAGGATCCAAAAAAGAGAAGTAAAGAGACTGAAGAAATCCTTTGAAGAGGCAGCTGCTGCAGGCTTTGACAAATACATCGTATTTCTCCACTATCCTCCAACCTCCTGCATATGGCCCCCCACCCATGAGCTCTGCGAAGCTCTAGGCTATAGCCCCGCTCAGGAAGAACTCATAAAAGAAAAAAACAGGGACATACTAAGGGCTCACGGATATGTGGACATAGGCAGGAATCTTGTGATCAATCTCAAAAACCTCAGCCAAAAAGAACTCCTCGCCATAAAGGACTGCACCGAATACCTCTCAAGCCCCATAACCGACCTGATCTCCAAGTACAAGGCAGAGCAGGTTATCTACGGTCACTCCCACGGCAAAGAGCACTTTGACGACTCCATCCTTGGAGAGCATCACGGCAGTCTCTACAGACTTTCTTCCGGCGACTACGTAGACTTCGCCCCAATCAAGATCCTTGATTAAGGCAGTGCCATCCCCCTCGCCCACTGCATGCCGGCAGCAAAGTCCGCCCCGCTGTATCACCTCAAAGCATTATAGCCCCGGGGGATACTGATAAACATATGCTGCACTTCAGAAACTCACTGGTCTGCCAAGAATCAGATACCCATTCATCGGCAGATCTTTACACTTAGCTCGCTAGTTTTTCTTAAGGAGAAAGATCGCTTTCTCGCATGGGCCGAATACCTGTCTGAGCATGACGCTCACAGTATTCTAACTGTCATGGTCATACGGTGCGAAGCACCTGCACCAAAAAAGCATTGAAAACCAAGCTGTTCCAGTTTGATTTTCAATGCTTTTTTTGGTGCTATCGCCCGATTCTCGGGCTATGACCATGACCTATTCAAATTACAAGGAGCGTCATGTGAGTTTATTTGGCCCATGCGTTTTTTAGAAAGCGATCTCGACTT
The DNA here is from genome assembly GCF_000424585.1 of Butyrivibrio sp. MC2013. Taxonomy (GTDB): domain Bacteria; phylum Bacillota; class Clostridia; order Lachnospirales; family Lachnospiraceae; genus Butyrivibrio. Next base: position 105,896 of record NZ_AUKE01000009.1, on the reverse strand, counting down.
TAGAAAAACAAGAGCGTGTGTCGATCTGCCGATGAATGGGTTCTGATACTAGAGCAGACCTGTTCAAACAGTCTTCGTGCAGCATATATCAGCATCCCCCGGGGCTATAATTTCGCTGAAAACAGCGGGGCGGACTTTGCTGCCGGCCTGATAGGGCGAGGGTGCTTGACAGAGCGTCTCCTTATTTGGATTTCTCGCGCATGGCCTTGATCTCGTCAAGGCTGAAGCGGTAGCTCTCGTTGCAGAAGCGGCACTTGGTCTCGATCCCTTCGCCCTGGGTTATGATATCGTCAAGTTCCTTGCGGCCCAGGAGGATGAGACCTCTTTCCATTCTTTCCTTGGAGCAGTTGCAGTACCAGTTTACATCCTTCTTGTCAGTAAAGTTGATGTCAAAGCCTTCCAAAACGATCCTCAATAGATCCTCAGGGCTCTTACCTTCCCTTAATACGTCCGTAACCGAGCTGAACTTTTTCAGGTTAGCCTCAAGCTTATCTATGACATCATCTGCTGCAAAGGGAAGGAGCTGGATGATAAAGCCGCCGGCTTCCCTTACAGTATTATTCTCAGGATTCATAAGAACGCCCAGTCCCACTGAGGAGGGAGTCTGCTCAGACTGAGCATAGTAATAGGTGATATCCTCGGCGATCTCTCCTGTCTGGAGGGGTACCTGGCCCACATAAGGATCCTTTAGACCCATATCCTTGATAACTGTTAATGAGCCCTTGCCAATAGCGCCGCCTACATTCAGATGGCCCTGCTCATTGGGCGGCATGATCACCAGCTCATTTGTGGCATAGCCTTTGACATTACCCTTGCAATCAGCAGTTGCAAGGAGTCCGCCCATGGGGCCGTCGCCCTCTATCCTCACAGTGAGAAGGTCATCTTCATTGTCAGTCATGGCAGCCATCATAAGAGAAGCACTCATGAGTCTTCCCAGTGCCGCTGTTACTATAGGGCTGCTGCCGTGAGCCTTTCTTGCTTCTTCTGTGAGATCCCTGCTGGTGATGGCAAAGGCCCTGATCTGATCTCCTGCTGCTGTTGCCCTTACCATATAATCCTTATATTCCATTTCTCTAACCTGCTTTCATAAATATTTGCATATATTCATATGTATCAAAAATATACTTACCAGCTTATGATATGACGTAAGGGTCAAAAGTCATTTCGATTCGAGCTTGCTCGAAATCGAATATGAATTTATGACCCACAAAACATGAGCAAAGTAGCACGTAGTGCGGATTTGCGAATGTTTTAGGATTGTGAGAGTTTCGAAGAAACGGAACAATCCGTTAGTCATAAGGTGTCAAAAGGAACTTTTGACACCTACCTCATGATATACCAACTATCAATTACCGTATTCTTCGGCAGGCAGCTCTGTATAGAACACCGATACTATAAGATCTGCGAGAGCATCCTCATCATGGTAGAATTCCTCAAAGCCCGAATCGCCCATGGTGGCTACGCCCTTGATAGTCATTATGCCCTCCGTATCAAAGCTGTAATCCTTGCTATTATCAGCCAGATAGACCATCTCATCAAGAGTCAGATCTGTTACGGTATACTCTGCCAGATCCCTGTATATCCTGGGCACTGTAGAGATATCCTTTTTTATGGATTCTCTAAGTATTGGGATAAGCGTCTGAAGGAACTGCTTTTGCCTCTCCATACGGCCTGCTGCCGAATTAAAGACCTCTGTATCCCTGTACTTGGTATACCAAAAGGCGCTGGCTCCTGTAAGGACTACATCCTGTCCCCTGGTCAGCCCTTCAAATGAGCCCATAGGCGGGATATCTTCAAGCACTGTGACAGGTACTCCTCCCACAGCCCTGCTAAGAGGTACCATGCCGCCCATATTGACAGATATGTAGCCTGCCAGAGGCAGATTGTGAAAGAGCCTTCTAACTGCTGCTGCCTGTCTCTCGCAGGACAGGACCATGCCGTCGCCGTATCCGTGCTGGATACAGAGCTGGCCATTGCCTGTATACTCATATTCCCCGGCTTCATTATATACATCAATATCGGTCATGATATTTCTGTTAATAGCGATCAGGGATATCTTCTCCAGGTCAGGGTCCAGGACCATGAGAAATAGGGCATCTGCCTGGCCTCCGCTGGTATAATCCTCAGCCTGAGATACAGGCATGGGGTCATCTATACCCATTACCAAAAAAGTGAGCAGGTCTTTGTTATACTCATATACCCGTCCGTTTCTCAGGATCTGTCCGGGGCGGAGCCTTATCTCTTCTTCCTGATCATCTGACTGATCACTAAGAGACGCGGTATCTAAGTCTTCTGAGTAGTTGGCCGCATAGAGGCTGTCTCTTCCTCTTCCTGACAATATCCTCCAGGATACCATGATCCCTAGGGCAGATATGATGAGGAATATGCCTGTAAAAGCCAAAACTCTTTTGATTATACTATAAATAATTTTACTGTGAGATTCTTTTTTGAATCGCGAATGATCGTCGTGTATCCTCTGACTATCACTGTAATGAGAACTGCGATGAGATGAACGATGAGATGAACTCCTATCTGAGCGCGAAGGCCTGTCCTCATGGGAAGACATAAGTCCCTCAAAAGGATTCAGACTAAACCTATGAACTTTATGCACTCTCCCATACCTGTCAACCCTGAAGGCAGGCGGTCTTCTTCTCCTTGCTCGTCCCACAGCCCCTCGTCCTGTCTTATGTTATAAGAGGGATGCCGCCACAAAGACGACATCCCTTACCAATAGTTCAAGTTATTTAATTAGTTATTTGCAGATAACAAAGTTGCCAAGGTACTCTGTAGATACTACAAGTCTTCCTCCGGATACCCTGCCGCTGAGCTTGGCAATCTTGCCGGTCCTGGTCCTGACATATACATAGAGAGTCTGTCCTTCGTATGCATTGCCTACGCCAAAGGTATAAGTTACCTTGGAGGGCATGAACTCCAGTGATACGCCTCTGGAATATCCTCTGATCAGGAAGGCGCCTGTAATAGCCGTCCTGCCATCTGTGGTAACTGCTGAAAACGTTGCATCTACGCCGCCTGAATTGCCTGCTACAGCATATCCGCTGGTACCTGTCTGGGGAAGCGCTGCTCCGCCCTGATCGATAGCTACGCTGATGGAACTGCCGTTACTGGTGGGAACAGCCGCTCTTGCCGCAGATGTACTGCCTGCTGCAAACATTGCCACACCGCCGGATACAACAGCTGAAGTAGGTGTGGGTCCCTGGGGATGAGGTGCCGGAGCCGAAGGCGGATTCACATAGATGATCTGTGTATTGCTGCTTGGTTTAGGCTTATTGTTCTTTGACGTAGGGCTTTTTGCAGCCAAAGCGCTGCTGCCTATAAATAAGCTAAGAGCCATAGCCGCTGCGATCATTCTGACTAATCCCTTTTTCATTGCTCGTACCTCCTTGCGATTCTGAGCTCATCTCAGGACTACCTCATTTACTGATAGGTCCTGGATCCGGAAAATGTCGCCTGAACGAAGAACCTGTCCGTACTGTCAGTAAAAGGGCCGCCTGATAAGGTAAGTAGTCTCCAACCGTTGATGGCCGCCTCCTGAAGTGCGGGATCGGTTATAGCATCCAGGGAGTTATCATCGTATATACTATTTATATAGTCTGTAAATACATAGAAATCGAATCCGTTGACTTTAGTGAGGATATCGGTTTCCGAGCCGCTGTAAGCAGCGAAAATACAGAACTCGTATTCACCTAGTGGTGTATACACGTAGATATATCGGTTTTTTTCCAGAAAACTTAAGTCCTTATAGGCTTTAAGTGAAGCAAAAGGGCCTTTTTCTTTGCCACTATTATTTATATCGCATCCGTATATGATGGTATTGGGGTCATCAAAGCCAGACAGATTGCCTATGTCCAGGTGGAGCGCGCCGCACTTGGAGGATCCCCCGTCAGCTCCGTGCTTGTCATAATAGGTCTGGTCTCCTGATCTTTGGAAGACCGGCTGAGATATGTCAGTACCCGGGATCACTATCCATGCCACTATATCCGGATTGTCCTTTTCAAGGCTGTCCCAGTCAGGCTTTTCATCTCCCGGGCCGCTGCCCTGAAAGGGTATGTCCTTGCCGCTTATGGGGATCAGAGCTTCTCCTTCCTCCAGCTCCAGATCTCCCAGTATGGTCATATCCTGCTCGTAGGCTGACTCTCCCTGCTCGCCATTTTCGTTATAGAGATCTTCATCTTCAAGGTCTGATCCATTCTCCAAAGGATCCTTGGCTGTCATTTCTTCTTCAGCTGCTTCGCCGGTTCCCATATCTCCCTGGCCTATGCTATCAGCTGCATGCTCCTTGTAAATCTCATCACCGCTTTTAGTGCCCGGTCCCTCTGTCAGATCCTTGCTCTTCTTATTACCGGAGCAGGCTGATAAGAGAGCCGCTATCATTACTATGAGCAGCAGGCGGCTCCATGATCTATTCTTCATCATCTTCTTCTCCGTAATTGCCGTAATAGTTGCCATAGTATTTGCCGTAATACTTGCCGTAGTATTTGCCATAATATTTGCTGCTGCCTATCTCTACCATGTTCATGACGCAGCCCAGTACGTGACATTCAGCCTTGCGAAGCTGGCTCATGACATTCTGCACGAATCTGTAGGATATCCTGCCTGCTGCCACTACCATCACCACGCCGTCGCAGAGCTTGCCTGCCACAGCCGCATCTATGACAGACCCTAGAGGAGGAGTATCTATTATGATCATATCGTACACATCCCTTGCTTCCTCAAGGAGGCGCCTAAATATCATACTTGATAATAGCTCAGTGGGCATAGGCGTCGTAGGACCGGAAAAGATGATATAAAAACCCGGTTCATCGGTGATACACAGACAGTCATCAATAGAGCATCTGCCTACCAGGAAATTGGTCAGACCAAACCTGATCTTACCTGATCTGAAATGCTCTCTCATAACGGATTTTCTAAGGTCCGCATCTATGAGCAGTACCTTTTTGCCGGCCTGGGCAAAGCTCCTGGCCAGTTCAAATGCCACTTCAGACTTGCCTTCATTGGGTGTAGACGAAGTAATGGCAATGGTCTTCATATCCTTGCCGCTAAACTCTATATTGGATCTCAGAGTCTTGTAGGCTTCCTTGGTACGAAATTCCAGCTTGTCATTTTTGATGGCTATCTGCTGCATACGCTACCCTCACTTGCCCGCAGGCTTTCTGGTTGCCTGGCTCCTGGCCTGGGCATATCTGGCTTCTGCGACTTTGCTTGCCCTGCCCTTTGCTTCTGCTGCCTGGATTCCTGTGGCCTGGACGGGCGCAGGCATCACCTGAGGTATTACAGGCTCTTCTTCAGGCTCAGGGCTGCGACGAGGCTCCCTGGCCTTCTTTTTGCTGTTTCCAATATCTTCTACAACATTTTCATCAAAGGGAATAAGACCGAGAGCGGAGGTACCCAGATATTTCTCAATGTCCTCCTCGGTCTTGATGGTGTCATCAGACAGATAACTAAAGACAAATATACATGACATCAGGAAAAAGCCTGCCATGGCGCCAAGCAGTGCCCAGACTATGCAGTGGGGAGATGATTTCTCCAGGGGAAAATTGGCTTTTTCCGCAACATTGACAGCATCTATGGCCATAACCTTGGTGATATGTTCGGAGGCCACTTCTCTGATAGCATCTGCGATCAGCTGGGCGGTTGCAGGATCGGTATCTGTAACCGTGATAGCTACTATTCTGGTATCTGTGGGCGTGACCACGTCCACCTTGTCCAGAAACTCTTCATAGGAATAGAGCTTGTCCAGCTTCATATCCTTCATAACGGTCTCCAGCACATATCTGCCCGTTATAAGCTCTGCATAGTCCTTGGTGAGCTGGGATCCTACCTGGAGATCGGTATAGGTGGCAGAAGCGCTGTCCTTGGCTTCCTTGTCCAGCACATAGATCTTGGTGGTGGACTGGAATTTCTCCGGAAGGACATACTTACTAAAGGCATAGGACATACCGCCAAATATCGCTGCTACGATCAGTATGATCCATAGCCTGTGAAAGATGACTCCCAGTATCTCTCCCAGGTCTATCTCAATAGTCCCTTCATCCCTTTGTACTCTCTGCAGTGCCAGGTTCTCGTCAAAGCTGCTCATAGCTTTTCCCCTTCTAGCTTATTCTCCGCCGGTTAACGCATAGGTATTGTCATGAACTATCAAACGGGCATAATCTTCCCCGTATTTTTTTGCTATATAATTTACGCAGTCCCTGATATAGGGCGCTCTCTCACCTTCATCCCTGTGAGCATCGGTTCCCACAAAGGATATCTTCCTTTCTGACAGGAGTCTTCTGGTAAACCTTCCCATTTTGGAAAAGGGTCCAAGAAGAACATCTCCTGCATTGACCTGGAGCATGACTCCTTTGGAAAGAAGGTCATCTACTCTTATCAGCTCCTTTTGATAAAGGCAGATATATCTCTCGCAGTGAGCCAGTATGATCTTCCAGCCATCATAGGACAGACGCCTTACCGCTTCTGCTATATACGAATACTCATTGTCCGGTGCAAACTCTATGAGTATATGATCAGTCCCTGCCATGGACAGGGCCTGTCCCTTTTCAAGTCTGTCGGAAAGGCTCTGGTCATAATATAGCTCGCTCCCCGGATAGAGCTCTATATCTATGTTATTTTTGATACACTCTTCCTGCAGAGCGTCAGTTCTTCTGATTATTCCTTCGGGAGAAGCTGATTTAAGATAGATCTTGTTGTGGGGAGTCAGGATGATACGCCTGATCCCTTCATCACTTGCGATCCTTAGCATCTCAAGTGACATCTCCAGGCTCCTTGAACCATCGTCCACCCCCGCTATTATGTGGCTGTGCATGTCAGCAAATGTAAAGTCAATCGCCATAAATAGTCCCTGTATATATTAATATAGTATTGATATCGGACGTTTCGTCCGCTTTATTTACGTTATTTCGTTAATCTCTTTTTATATTATAACAGTTTCTTGCAAAAGTCCTATGACTTTTGCAAATGTACTTGCAATAGTCATAGGACTTTTTGTAAAGATCAGATCATAGATGTTTACTTACGCCCCTGCAACCTCTGCGGCGAAGGCTTTAACTGCAGCTTCATCTTCATCATGAAGGGCAGATGTGATAGTCAGGATATTGTCGCTGACAGTGCAGCCGGCAAGCGCGGTAAGCTTCTCAGCCATGAGCTTACCTGACATGGGAGCCCAGGTGCCGTTCTGTCCCAGGAAGAATTTCCTGTTCTTTAGTCCAAGGGCCGCCATATCCTCTATGAGATCCCTAACGGGAATATATATACCGCCATTGTATGTAGGTGATATTATCACTATACGTCTGCATCTCCAGGCTTCTCCTATGAGTACTGAGAGATGGGTACCGCTCACATCATATACAGACACTCTTGCACCTGTGGCTGCGATCTCCTCTGCCACCTTTCTGGCAGCTGATGCCGTATGACCGTAGAGAGATCCGTATACCAGGAGTATGTCATCTGTCTCTGCTTCATAAGAGGACCACTTCTGATACTTGTCTATAAACCAGGAGATGTCCTTTCTCCATACAGGACCATGGAGAGGACAGATATATTTGATATCAAGGCCTGCTGCCTTTTTGAGGACCAGCTGTACCTGACCGCCGAACTTGCCTACGATATTGGCATAATAGCGTCTGGCATCATCCAGAAATTCTTTTTCAAAATCATATTCGTCTGCAAAGAGGCCTGTCTCTATAGCTCCAAAGGTGCCAAAGGCATCAGCGGAAAAGAGCGCTCCGCTTTCCTTGTCATAGGCAAAGAGAACTTCGGGCCAGTGGACCATGGGAGCAGCCACAAATGAAAACTCATGATGACCTGTAGATAAGCTGTCGCCTTCTTTGACAATCTGCTTTTTCATATCATCCAGCTCAGGGAAGAACTGATGGAGAAACTTAAAGGCCTGGGCAGAACCTACCAGAGTCATATCAGGATACATTCCTGCTACTCTTGCTATCTGCGAGCAGTGATCGGGCTCCATATGGAGGATCACCTGATAATCAGGCGTTCTGTCTCCCAAAAGAGCCTGCAGATTCTCGATATACTGATCAGCAACACTTACATCAGCAGTATCAAAAAGGCATATCTTCTCATCGATTACGGCATAGCTGTTGTAGGATACTCCCCTGGGAATGGGAAAAATGTTCTCGAAGCGTGACAGGCGTGTGTCACTTGCTCCGATCCAAAAGATATCCTCTGTGACATTGCGGTAATTCTTCATGGATAGCTCCTTTCCTCTTGTGCTAGCTTATATGAGATTATTAAGGAACCACAGGCTCTGCAGGTGTCTGAGCCGCAGGGTCTACAGGCTGCGAGGTAGGATCTGCAGGCTGCTGCATAGCAGGATCTGCCCCTTGCCCTACAGGATCTGCTGCGGGCGCCTCAGTTACAGGTTCTACCGGAGGCTGCGGCTGTTCTATGGGCTGCTGCTCTTCTACAGCGGGCTGCTGACCCGGCAGCTCAGGATGCACCACGTTGCCGGTGGCGGGATCTGCCAGGGCTCCTGTTGCCAGTCCTGTTGCAGGATCTATTACCACTCCTGTATATGGATCGTACCACACGGTCTGTCCATTCAAGGGATCTATCATGGACCTGAGGCCTGCAGTAGCATCATTTTGCTCCTGACGGGAAGGAGACTGGCTCTGCACCTGGCTTCCCGAATTCGATGGCGTGATGTCGTAATTGCCGCTGGCTCTCCAGGCCACTATATTGCCTTCATCATCCAGCATAAATCCTGTATCATGTCCTATCCTCTCACTCAGCTCCATTACTTCATCCGAGGGAGTATAGTCATATTCTTCAAAGAGATATTCATGAAGCCATGCCACATTGGCTTCCAAAGTCACAGGCATTACGCAGGAGCCCTTCCTGCCTACAGTACCTGTTTTTCTCATCGTCTCTGTGGGAAATCCTCCCGAATCCACCAGTTCAAAGCCTGTAAGCCTTGCTACGTAAGAGAGGATCTCGGAATTGGTCAGAGATGTGTATATTTCATCAGTAACAGCGTTGACTATGGCATTGAGCTCAGCCAGAGAAGCATGTTTGGACAGTTCAAATACCTTTTCCAGTACCAGCCTCTGCCTCTCCGCACGCTTAAAGTCATCACCTGCTGTATATCTGATCCTGCAATAGGCTGTTGCCTGCAGTCCATTAAGATGCTGATAGCCGGACTGTGTCACTTCAATATATTCACGATCCTGCTGCTTTGCCATTATCTTCTGATAATCATTCAGATGCCTTACTTCCTCATCTGTCAGCTCCAGGTCTATGCCTCCCAGAGCATCAATGGTATCCACCAGTCCTGCAAAGCCTATGGTGACAAAATCCGTGATGTTAAGGTCCAGGTTCTTGTTGAGCATGTCTATAGCCTGCGCCGGTCCGCCCTGGGAATATGCGGAATTTGCCTTATTATAGCTATCATTTCCCAGGTTCAGATAAGTATCCCTGTATATAGATACCAGTCTCACCTCCGACGTATCGTTGTTAATGGAAGCTATAAGTATGGTATCCGACCTGGTATCAGACTTTAGCTGGCCTGTCCTGGTATCCACTCCAAAGAGAGCGATGTTGGTATAACCATGCATCTCGCCTGCCTCAGTACTCTCTTTGGCCTGACTAGAGATATTCTCTTCAAGCCTCTCTGCTGCGATATTTACCTTTTGGATCCTGTCAAGCTTGGACAATACAAAGAGTATACCGCCCTCTACAAGGAGTGCTAATATCTCCAGGATGATGATCACAGTCCTGATTGTCCTGCGCGTTTTGGTACTACTAAACATAAAAACTACTATTAACTCCTTAAATTACTTCTTATCCCGTGGCAGCCCCGGAGACAGCACCTGATAAGCACCTCTGTAGGAGGTACCGTTTTCCAGATTCCTGTATGCCTCCCTATAGGACTCGCCTGTTATGGCTGCCAGTCTGGCAGCGCTTTCATATTCGGGATAATATCTGATCTCTCCATCAGGGAGAGTCACTTTCTTAACATGGAAGATACCCTGTTCAAATTCAATTGTGGTATCCTCTCTGGGCAGGACGCTGCGACTGCAGAGGATCCGGCGTATACCAATGGTAGTCGTGTCATGGAAGATGATATTCTCCATCTCCTCAAGCTTGTCCTGACTGCAGAGAACACACAGCTGATAAGCAGGGCGGTTCTTCTTCATATATATCGGAATATAGTACACATCCTTTGCCCCTGCTTCAAGAAGCCTGTCCATCACAAGGCCCAGCTCTTCTCCGGTGGAATCATCGATCCCAGTCTCCAGCTTAAATATTATATCCGAGCTGTCAGATTTGATATGGTCATTATATATAAATGTTTCTTCGGAAAAAAGAGACAAAGCAGCATCATTGTCCCTAAGAGGAGCATTGACGCTCTTTCTGCCGGGCTTTGGCAGCTCCCCAATGATCATGGCTCTCAGGATACTGGGTCTCTCATATGTTCTCTTACCTGCGCCCATGCCCACCTTTTCTATGATGAATCTGTCAGGGAGTCTGTCAGATGTTCGAAGCGCCGCAACAGCAGCTGCTCCCGTAGGCGTGACAAATTCGCCAAAAGAGTCTGTAATCTCCAGGGCAATAGATGCAGCAGCGCATATATTGCTGACTGCCGGCACAGGTATGGGAAGTATACCATGAGCGCATCTCACAGTCCCCTTGCCCTCTGATAGAGATGTCACTATGAGCTCTCTGATATCCAGCGCGTCCATGCAGTAGCCTATAGCAGCCACATCTATTATGGAATCAATAGCGCCCACTTCATGGAAGTGGACCTCATCTTTTGGAATACCGTGTGCCTTGCTCTCTGCAACTGCCAGTACGTCAAATATCCTGCGGGAATATTCAAGAGCTGCAGGAGACAGATCAGATGAAGATAAGAGATCCATGATCTCCCTGAGCCCTCTGTGCTCATGGTGGTGGTGATGCTCATGACTATGCTCATGATCTCCGTGAAGATAATCCATATCATGGTCATGGCCATCATGCTCTTTGTCCAGTATCACATCAAAGTCGCAGCAATCAAGGCCCGCTTTCTCTACCCTGCTGATCTTAATGTCATAGCCCTCAGCCGGTATGGATTTAAGCGCGGTGATCAGCCCTTTAGGCTCCACACCCAGATCTATAAGAGCTGCCACGAGCATATCTCCGCTGATACCGCTGTTGCATTCAAGGTAAAGCTTTTTAGCCATATAGGTCCTCTCTTCCGGGCTTTGCCGGCCATCTTTGCAGCATATTTACATTGCCTAAAGGGTCTGATAGCTTTAGAAATCTCTTAGAGTATCATCATCCGATAAACCGGAATTCTCAATTTTCTTTATAATAACATCATAACTGTAATCCTTGGAAATCTCTATGGTAACTTTATCTCCTACCTTATGGCCCATAAGAGCCTTACCCAGGGGAGACTCCACACTGATAGTACCCTTTAGGGAATCGGCCCTTATTGTGGTCACTATCTTATAGGTTTCCTCACAGTCATCCTCTTCTATATAAACAGTAACGGACTTGTTCATGCCCACCTGATCGTCAGCAGAATCATCATCCACAACTTTAGCAGTCTTGATCATTCTTTCCAGGAAACGGATCCTGGATTCATTCTGGTTTTTTGCCTTCTTGGCAGCATAGTATTCAAAATTTTCAGAGAGATCTCCCTGAGCCCTGGCTTCCTTAACATCCTCCAACAGCTCTTTTCTGACCACAATACGCCTGTGATCGATCTCTGCCTGCATGTCTTCTATATCCTTACGTGTAAGTTCGTTATGCATATGAATATTCCTTTATGATAAAAGCCCCGCAGGTATCAACCTGCGGGGCACTGATGATCTGCAGATCAGATTGTACCGTCAGAACCAAGAACCTCTTTGATCTTGTGCTCAACGATAGCCTTAACATACTTACGGCCATCGCCAAGATACTGACGAGGATCGAAATGATCAGGGCTTGCTGCGAAGTGCTCGCGGATACCTGCTGTCATTCCAAGACGAAGATCGGAGTCGATGTTGATCTTGCAGACAGCGCCTCTTGCAGCTTCACGCAGCTGGTCTTCAGGAATACCGATAGCATCCTTAAGAGCTCCACCGTGCTCGTTGATGATCTTAACATATTCCTGAGGAACAGATGAAGATCCGTGAAGAACGATAGGGAAGCCGGGAAGTCTTCTGGAAACCTCTTCAAGGATGTCCAGACGAAGCTTGGGATCTGTGCCGGGCTTGAACTTGTAAGCGCCGTGGCTGGTTCCGATAGCGATAGCCAGGGAATCAACGCCTGTCTTGTTAACGAATTCTTCAACCTGATCAGGATCTGTGAACATAGCTGCATCAGCATCAACTGATACTGCATCTTCGATACCTGCCAGAGTACCAAGCTCAGCCTCTACTACAACGCCGTGCTCGTGAGCATACTCTGCAACCTTGCGGGACTCTTCAATGTTCTCTTCGAAAGAGTGTGAAGAATAGTCAATCATAACGGAAGTAAAGCCGTTGTCGATACAATCCTTACATGTAGCGAAATCTGCGCCATGATCCAGATGCAGAACGATCGGAACTTCAGGATGAAGCTCATTAGCAGCTTCTACCAGCTTTACAAGATATACTGAATTAGCGTACTTTCTGGCTCCCTGAGAAGCCTGGAGGATTACAGGGCTCTTCAGCTCAGCTGCAGCATCTGTAATAGCCTGTACGATTTCCATGTTGTTGATGTTGAAAGCACCGATAGCGTATCCGCCTGAATATGCTTTCTTAAACAGTTCTGTAGATGTAACAAGTGCCATTGTCATACCACCTTTCTTTTGCATGTCGACTGGAATGGCACCCGCTCAGGGCACATCCGTCGCACAACTTAATAAAGCCAACAAAAAAATTATAACCCGAATTAATTCAGTGGGCAAGAGGCTAGAGCTTATCTCTTACTGTTCATAGGCGCTGCACCTGAACTCTATGACTTATCTCCCGTGTCCGATAGCTTTCTCATATCTGTAGACAAAGCCTGAGTACGGCGGCAGTCTGAAGGATGTAGTGCCTTCTCCCGCCAGTATCCTGTCAGGGCTGGTATTGTAACCTTCCTTGCCTGTCTCTATGACCTTTATGAGTGTATGGCCGCTTCCTATCTCGCAGGCTCTAAGGTCCAGATCCAGGAGTCTGGTGCGTCCTGTATTGTTGATCAGTACTACAGATGCAGCTCCAGGCAAAAATCTTCCATAGGTCAGGATACCCTTTTCCATACTGCCCAGCCTTACCAAGGCCCCTGTTCTCAGCTCCGGAGCATGCTTTCTCATCTGTATGATCTCCTTGTGAAAGGCTATCATATTCTGATCTTCACTGCCCCAGGGATAGGTCCTTCTGTTGTCAGGATCCGTATAACCTGTAAGTCCCGCTTCATCTCCGTAATAGATAGCAGGTGCACCGGGCCATGTCATAAGGAGAAGTGCTCCTTCCATGAATACGGCAGGTTCTGTGTCCTTATCCGCTCCTTCAGAGCCTTCCGCATCCGTTGCCCTTCCCGGCCTCATATTGGTCCTGGTCATAAATCTTGAATGGTCGTGATTAGAGAGCTGGTTCATGGCAGTCTGCATGGACTGACAGCTAAAATTCTCACCCATGGCCTCTTTCATGGAAGACCAGAATAGCTCTGTATTGCAGAGCCTGTCTTTCTTAAAATGGTCTGAGTGCCTGTCTTCACCTGTAAGAAACCAGCTCACAGGATCCATGAACCCGTCATAGTTCATCACAGAATCCCACTCATTACCCATAAGCCATTCCCTGGAGGATCCATAATTTTCAGCTATTATCACCGCCGAGGGATTGGCCTCTTTGACTGCAGATCTAAAGCGCCTCCAGAAATAATGGTTAAAATCCGCGCTGTGACCCAGGTCAGCAGCAACGTCCAGTCTCCAGCCGTCAGCATTATAAGGAGGAGATACCCATTTTCTGCCTATCCTGAGGATGTATTCCTGCAGAGCCCTGGCTCCTTCATAATTGAGCTTGGGCAGGGTCTTGTAATCCCACCAGCCTTCATAGCTATCATTATCAGGCCAGTGGTCCTCCTCAAATTTAAAGAAGGCCTGGTATGGAGATGTCTTGTCGTGATATGCTCCATTACCATATATCTGCTCTGTATCCAGCCACTTATTAAAGCTGCCGCAGTGGTTAAATACTCCGTCCAGGATCACCCTGATCCCTCTCTTATGAGCTTCCTCTACCAGCTGCGCAAAGAGGCGGTCGCTGGCTTCGAGATTGGCAAGGTCCGTGGTACGCCTGATATAGCGCTCTGCGCTCCTGTTGTCCTTGTCAGCCTTTTTGACCAATTCTCCGCCATCATTTATGATCACACCAAAATGAGGATCTATATGGTCATAATCCTGAGTATCGTACTTGTGACTGGAGGGAGATACAAAGAGAGGATTAAAGTATATTACTTCTATACCCAGGTCTGAGAGATAATCCAGCTTAGACATTACGCCCTTTAGGTCTCCGCCGTAGATATGGCGAAAATCAGACCTTGGGTCGGGGAGCTTGTGCCAATCGCTGACCTTCTTGACCAGCTTGCCCTCGTACAGATACTCACCGCTTACTACATCATTGGACTTGTCCCCATTGCAAAAGCGGTCCGTAAAGATCTGATAGATCACGGCGCCTCTTGCCCAGCCGGGCACACGAAAGCCCGGTATGATCCTGAAAAGCGTGTGTGAATCTGCCTTAGGCTTATCCTTCACAACTCCTCTCACATCATAATAGAGAGTCTTGCCGCCTTCCGGCTTAACGGCGAAATAATAAGAACAGGGATCGTCGGAGAGCTCAATCTCTGCTTCATAGAAATCGCAATATTGCGGATAATCAGAAAGAGATACCTTCTGCATAAAGATCTCTTCGCCCTCACAGCAAAGAGTTACAGACCTAACCTGACAAGTCCCGGTCCGAAATCTGATAGTGACACTCTGCCATGGTTCAGGCTCAACCGAGCTAAGGTAGCCTGAAACAACGTCGTGAAAAAGAAGTCCTTCTTCAAACATTATGTCCCTTCCCCTTTATCTGTATACTGATTGTATTCTTTGCCCTGTAATAATAATAACATATTTAGAGATAGCAAAAAAGACAGCTTTAGGGGGAGCTGTCTTTTTCAGAGAAGGTATTTCTTATGGGGTATAGCAAAAACTATATAAATATTGGGGGGTTACGCATATTATAATAGCAAGCTCGCCCCATTGGGACAATTCTCACTTTCAACAAAATATACAAAACAGATCACTGGTTTTTGGTCATTTTTGCAGATGCATAATTATACAGCTCCGTCATTTTCGTCAAATTGTTAGTATTTTAACAAAACTTATTGATAGCAGCTGTAGTTCCCCCCACGAGAACTGCCGCTCCGGCGGGCAAAAGGACCCGGCAGATACTGCCGGGCCCGTAAGTGCTTTATGCAAATATAGGATCAGTGTTCATATCAGAGTAGATCTCTTCGGATCCATCTTCAAAGAGTGCTGCAAATTCCTGGCCTGTGATCTTCTCTTTTTCGATAAGAAGAGCTGCTGCCTTGTCAAGAACATCCCTATGCTCAAGGATGATATCCTTGGCCTTCTTGTAGCAGTCATCAATGATGGCCCTGACCTCTTTGTCAATCTCGCCGCTCATAAGTTCTGAATGATTGTGCCTGTGACCAAGGTCATATCCAATGAAGACATCATCTTCATTCTCTACATAATTAACTGTACCTATCTTGTCAGACATACCATATCTGGTGACCATGCTCCTGGCCATAGATGTGGCCTTTTGTATATCGCTGGAAGCGCCTGTGGTGATATCTCCAAAGATGATCTCCTCAGCAATCCTGCCACCCAGATCCACCATGATCTCTTCCAGGATCTTGGTCTTTGTCAGGAACATCTCATCCTTTTCAGGAAGCGGCATGGTATAGCCTGCTGCCCCTGCGCCTGTAGGAATAACAGATACTGTATACACAGGTCCTACATGAGGGAGCACATGGAAGAGGATAGCATGACCGGCCTCATGGAAGGCTGTGATCCTCTTTTCTTCATCTGTGATCAGATGACTCTTCTTCTCGGTACCAATAGCTACTCTTACAAATGCAGCCTTGATATCTTCCATTACTATGAAGCTGCTCTTCTTCATGGCTGCACCGATAGCTGCTTCATTAAGGAGATTCTCCAGATCAGCACCGGTAAAGCCTGCTGTAGTCTTAGCCACCTGACCAAGGTTAACATCATCAGCAAGAGGCTTGTTTCTGGCATGTACATTCAGTATCGCCTCTCTGCCCTTGATATCAGGTCTGGCTACAGCTATTTTTCTGTCAAAACGGCCGGGACGAAGGATCGCAGGATCCAGGATATCCACCCTGTTGGTGGCGGCCATTACTATGATCCCTTCATTTACTCCGAATCCGTCCATCTCTACCAGGAGCTGATTCAGTGTCTGCTCACGTTCATCGTGTCCGCCGCCCATACCTGTACCACGGCGTCTTGCAACCGCATCGATCTCATCTATGAAGACTATGCAGGGGCTGTTCTTCTTGGCATCTTCAAATAGGTCACGTACTCTTGAAGCACCCACACCTACGAACATCTCCACAAAATCCGAACCTGATATGGAAAAGAAGGGAACTCCTGCTTCTCCTGCGATGGCTCTGGCCAAAAGAGTCTTACCTGTTCCGGGAGCACCCTCAAGGAGTACGCCCTTGGGAATCCTGGCTCCAACCTTGGTAAACTGCTCGGGATTCTTAAGAAATTCTATGATCTCAGCCAGCTGTTCCTTTTCTTCACTCAGTCCTGCTACGTCATCCAGCTTGACCTTGTTATCATCGCCCACTGTCATCTTGGCACGGCTTCTGCCAAAGTTGAGCATACGGTTGTTGGAAGCATTGCCGGCCCCCTGTGGTCCGCTCATCACTGACATGACCATGACAAGGACAATAGCTACGCAGAGAATAGGCAGTCCCCAGTTAAAGAGCCAGTTGTCACCGGGGATATCCCTGACTTCTGCATCTATGCCGCCCTCAGATAGTATCTGCTGAACCCTGGCTACATCTGTAACATAGAGTGTCTCAGTACCCCTGTCTGCATCGCTGAATGTAATATTCACAGCTCCGGTGTCATTGCCTGCATTGGGCAGGATCACTGCGCTGGTCACTCTTCCCTGATCAAGATCTCTTTGAAGCTTTCCTATGGTATATGCCATATTATTGGCAGATCTGGAATCCTCTACCCATTGAAGGAATACCAGGGCGAGGAGTATGACTATGATAATGCCGAATATCGTTCCGAAACTTCTTCTGCGATTTTCCAAGAAAAGCCTCCTTTTAGTCGAACTCGACTACGCCAATATAAGGCAGGTTACGATATCTCTGATCATAATCAAGGCCATAGCCCACTACAAATTCATCGGGTATCTCAAAGCCGGTATAATCAACCTTAACATCTGTCACTCTTCTGTCAGGCTTATCAAGAAGTGTAGTCAGTTTGATAGATTTGGGTCCTCTGTCTCCCAGCATCTTGATAAGATAGCTCAGAGTCCTGCCGCTATCTACGATATCTTCTACTATAATAACGTCCTTATCCTTGAGAGGCTCGTCAAGGTCCTTGACGATCTTGACAACTCCGCTGGACTTGGTGGAGGAGCCATAGCTGGACGCACTCATAAAATCCAGTGTCACAGGAACAGTGATACGCTTGGCCAGCTCAGTCATATAGAAGCTTCCGCCCTTGAGCACACAGATCAGATGCACGGTCTTACCTGCATAATCCCTACTGATCTGCTCACCTATCTCGCGAATTCTCTTATCCACTTCTTCCTCTGTGAACATCACTCGAACTCTTTCTGCCATATTGATACTTACCTCGTTTTCTTATAATAATTTATCTCAAGAATATCTCTGGTATCAGGAGTGACCTCATACCTTGGGGACAGGCGAAGGCCTACCGCCCAAATGATATTCTCACCGTCTGCCAAAAGGTCTACCTGATCCCTCATGGATGCAGGAACCTTCTCATCGGTCATAAACTTAGAGAGAGCCTTGGAATGGCCCTGTCTGTCAAAAAAGAATCTATCTCCGGACATTCGTCTGCGAAGAGACAAACCCGATTTTATTGTATCATAATCAACCCATTTAGTATATGCTGACCGCGGGGCCCTTGATATGTAGCTTTCTGCCTCACTAGGGCTGATATGTATGTGCTTTAGGCTGCAGAATGCATCGCCTTCACGAGCTTCTAATATCTCGGCATCATCATGCTTTTCTTTTATCGTAAGAGCCCTGCCAGCCTCAGCATTATTTGTCACAAGTGCATTTTCATCAAATATGTCTTTGGACGAATACTCCTTTGTCCTATTACAAAGCTGTGCATTATCAGCCTCTCCGCGTCCAACCATCTCTCCGGCCTCTATAGGTCCAGAGATCAGATACAGCCTGTCGTAGCTTCGCCTGCACAATAGCCCGTAGGGGAGGTTTAGGCTCTTTTCTCCTGCCCTGTCCCTGCACAGCTCCATAATGGCATCTATATGGACTCTGCCTATATCCTTGGCAGACTCTGTCACTGCCAGCAGGCTCCTTTTGATAACAGCCTTTTGGACAACCGGGTCCAGCTCTCTAAAGGGTCCCAGCTCAACAATATAGCTCCTACCCCCTGCATTATCCGACTTATAGCAGGCATTTGCAGACAGATAGTCATCTGCCATGCGGTCCAGAAAGTCTGATATCTGCGCAAGGTCAGATGAGAGTTCGCCCATATGCCTGACAGCGCCTGCATTTACACTCTCTGTCAAAAGAGGCAATAGATGATGCCTGATCCTGTTCCTGGTATGCTCATCCTCCAGGTTGGTCCTGTCTGTCACATAGTCCCTGCCTGCTGCCTGCAGGTAGTCCTCAATCTCCTGCCTGTCAGTGCTAAGCAGGGGCCTGATGATAGTGCCCCTTACAGATCTGATACCTGTCATGCCCCTAAGGCCGCTCCCCCTTGCCATATTCATGATCATGGTCTCTGCCTGGTCGCAGGCATTGTGGGCAACGGCTATTTTATCTGCAGATATATCTTTTTGCAGCTGCTCAAAGGCTTCGTAGCGAAGGAGCCTGGCAGCTTCCTCTTCGCTCATACCTGTCTGAGCCTTTGCAGAGGGCACGTCTATCTCCCTTAAGTAAAAAGGGATGCCCAGCTGCCCGCACAGATCAGCTGTAAAAGCAGCATCCTCCCCAGCTTCCTCTCTGATGCCATGATTTACATGAACAGCAGAAAGTGTGATACCAAGGCGTGCTCTAAGCTCATAGAGGATCAGCAAAAGGCATACAGAATCCGCGCCTCCTGATACTCCTGCCAGGATATGGTCTCCCCGGGAGATCATATTTTCCTTCCTGATATATTCATATACTTTATTAATTAATTCTTTTCCCATAGCTTATACTATCTATTATCCTGAGACGGACAACAATGTCCATTTATTATCTTGCCCGATATTTTTAATATCTTGCAGTCTGTAATAATTCATTCCCATATATCATGGATCATCAATCCAGGAATATATTATAAAGAAATAAAGAGTGCAAACTCATCTCACAAGTCTGCACTCCCTAATTATCTTTTTCAAAAATGATCTCACCGGGATAAACCAGGCCCAGCTTCTCTCTGGCTACCTGCTCAATATATCCTCTGGTCTGAGTCTTCTTTGTAAACTGCGCTATTTCGTCGCTTCTCTTCTCCTCACTGCTTATGGAAAGGGTCAGCTCCTCTATACGAGCCTCATTGGCAGCCTGCTGCCTCTTAAGCTCTGCACCTCTAACCCCTACCACTACAGTCAGCAAGAGCAGCACGAGGATGGCAAGCCTCATACCTACGAGGTTTTCCCTGCGCTTAGTCCTAAACCGCTGTCTCATATAGTGTCCCTCTTATGTAAGGAAGTATATAATCTGTTCATCCTGCAATATGCAGAAATATCGTCTCTCAAAAGCTGCTACAAAAGCACATTTAAAAGGCATATATCAACAATATATATACTATAATATCACTCTATGAAAAAAGGCGCAACCACACGGTTTTAAAGGAATATATACTAATAATAACAAAAATATTATTATCGGTTAACAACATCAAAAAGAGAGGTTATAACGACAATGCCGTTTTTTGGGGCAAAAGCCTAGATATATCTGAACATCTCTGAAGCGTCTTCCTTGTGTATGGTCTCCTGGATAGCCAGCACTTCCACATTTGTTTCCTTATTGCCAAAGGATATGCTGATCTTATCTCCCACCTTTACTTCGGTACCTGCCTTGGCCACTTTGCCATTTACTGTCACTCTGCCTGCGTCACAGGCTTCATTGGCCACAGTGCGCCTCTTGATCAGTCTTGATACCTTTAAATATTTGTCCAGTCTCATTAGTCCTCCTGCGGATAGGAATAATATATACGTAATTCTCTGTATTATTGTCTTCTGGAAATATATCTTACATTTTTTCAGTCGAAAAAACAATTTATATTACATTTTTGCCCAGGGATCGTTCCGACACATTTTATATTAATATGTTTGTATTTACAGAAACTGTGCCATATAGATCGGAAGACATTCCAAATCTCCATCTTTTTTATAGTCTTTGGTATATAGTAAATACTTTTTATTTATCCTTGATGAATACTTCTTATTAAAGGCATCTATCGAGGAGTGCTTGGTATAGCCTGAGCTTTTCACTTCTATAGGATTGATCTTGCTCTTATCTGCTATACAAAAGTCTATCTCATAGTTATGACGTGATGCCTCATTAAGAAATGTATAGTAAAAAAGGCCGTGACCACAAGCTGTCAAGGTCTGTGCAACGACATTTTCATAAATATATCCAAGATTAGTCTGAAGCTTATCATTTAACAACTTACGATAGATATCGTTATCGGTAAAATCTCTATCCATAAATGCCAATGTTATAAACAATCCTGTATCAGCCATAAACATCTTAAATTTATGAAGGTCTTTATTCTGCGCAAGCCCTGCACTGGGATCATTTGCATGATAGGACACCAATACGGTCTTAGAATCAGCCATACCAGCAATTTGTTCCAACAGATCTGTCGCTCTGCCACCAGAGACAACACTGGATACATTATATCTGGAAGCATTCTTCATGAGCTGAGCAGGTATTGCATCAAATAACAATGATATTTTCCCCGTAGGATCTATCTTTCTGAAGTCATCTTCATAAAGCGTCAGAATATCTCGTTTAACACTATCTACCTTACTAAGGTCATTGGTCTCTATATATCTTTTTACGGCCTGAGGCATACCTCCCACAAGCATATACAACCTAAAATCCCGCATTATCTTCCTGTGCGCAGCCTGGCCAAGTGGTCTCTTGCTATCAAAAAAACTCTTTATCATAGGAACTGAAACAGTGTCTCCCAATGCCCATCTAAACTCCTCGTAATCCATGGGAAACATCTGTATCTTACGCTCTTCACTGGGAATCAAAATCCCATCTACATTCTTCTTTATTGAAATAAGGGAACCAGTTTCCAGATAATCATATCGTCCATCCTCAACAAGTGCCTTTATGGCGCTTCGAGCCTTTGGACATAATTGAACCTCATCAAAGATTATAAGGGATTTTCTCTCTTCCAGGCTGACTTGATACTGAAGCTGGAGCTGCAAAAAAATATAATTAAGATCCGATAAGTCTTCAAACAGCCCCTTTATCTCGGGGGACGCTTTATAGAAATCCACAATTATATAGCTAGAATACTCATTTTTGGCAAACTCCTCCGCCACGGTAGACTTTCCCACTCGCCTGGCACCTTCTATCATTAACGCAGTTCTACCATTTGAAGTTTCCTTCCAATCGACTAGCTTGTCATATATTTTTCTTTTAAAATTCATAGCATCAATCCTCTTTTAACAAAATCGTCATTTTAATTTTAGCCATTATCCGCAAAATCGTCATTTTTGTTATAATGTTTTGGTACAAAATCGTCATTTTTATTATAGCACTTTAGAACAAAATCGTCATTTTTTATTTGGACTTGTGCTAGTCAAGAAATGTGGACACAAAAAACTCCTTAAGTGACTATGTTTATTTCCATTGCCACCTAAGGAGGATCATATCAGAGTCCACTACATCACATATTTTATTCATGCTATAGCGTAATACCAGTATGCATGGCACGTCTGTTTCTCACGCCATAGCTAATTCCAAATGCTGCCGTTTTCATCACTGCCTGCATCATCTTCATCTTCGATAGGGCTCAGATCATCGTCATCTTCATCCTCAAAGATAGAGTCCGTTTCATCATCCGGGTGTTTATCCGACTCTTGCAGTTCTTCTAGTTCTTCCGAATCTCCTGCTTCCTCCTGCAGGCTATTGTCACTTACGCTGTATGCATCGTCCATATCTTCATCGATTTTTTTAGCATCCTCATCCCCTATATCCTCCTGCAGCTCTTCTTCACCATCTGCAGATTCATCTTCCAGAGGCTCCACCTTCCAGGTCACTTCCACTTTGGGACGAGCAGATATGCTCCACCAGTCGCCGTCTGCGCTGCAGCCTCCCACCAGGCCAAATGAGTAGCTGTCAAAGTCTATGTTCTCCGGATCGGTGGACAAGGTATACTCATAGGTCCCCGTATTTTCATCTATCCTATAGCAGTAAGCATTGTCAGGAGCCTCTCTCATCTCGATAGTCCGTGACACCTCTTCGCCCTCTACAAGAGGGATCTCATGGCCCTCATCATCTGTAAGAGCCATATAGAGCCTGCAGCCACTGCCCTCTGTAAAATCAGGGCTGTCTACCAGCTCTATGTCCCCAAGATTACTTATCCTGGCGGATATAGTCACTGCCACAGGTACCGTGCTCCTGTTATAGACCTTTAGCCTGTCGCTGAAGGACGAAAAATCATAGTCACCCTCATGATTGTGGAAAAGGAGATTTACCCCTTCCTCTACCTTTCCGCCGCCGTAAGCAGCGGCATTTGTCAAATAGATCAGATTCTGGGGATCCATGATAAAGTCAAAGGGAGAGGGCCCTTCCTCGCTTAATACAGGAAGGATCACCGAATAGATTTCCTTATCAAGTGGGACCAGCACCTTGCTGATGGTCTCAGCCCGAGCAGGGATAGATACAGTCAATATAAAAGCGATCACTGCCGCCATGCATTTTATCAAAATCCTTTTTTCTTTCATAGCAATCCTTTGACCTCATATAAGCAGCGCGGCTTTTGGCAAGGTTCGTAAACCCAAAAGTGCCTAAGCTGCACATAAACAGACCTCTTCTACACTTGTATATCGGCTAAATATATTTAGAGATAAAGATTCCATGGATGTATGATACTTCACAAAAAGCTCCCGCATCAAAATACGACTAATTTGGTTTCTGATTCCAGATTAGTCGTATTACATAATAAATACATATTGTCTTCAATCACGTAAAGTATTATCCGACTATTGTTCTTCGAGATCGCCATATAAAAATATTCTTAATGAGATTCAATGATTTATAACCAGCTCCCATAGAAGTGATGGATGCCGTAGGTGTTAGCTGTGATCAGAGTCTCCCTGGTCATGTAGTCATAGGGCTGGAAGAAGTCTGATGAAAGCATAGTAAGACCATTTACAGTCTGAAGAGTATTGTCAGGCACAAAGCCCCTGCTGATCAGAGGCAAAGTCTCGTAGGTACCGCTGGACTCGGTATTTATACTTCCGTCAGGCCATAGGAAATGCCGGTCTCTTCGGTAGTCCAGGATCTCACCTATCATGGGATGGCCCTTTGTAGCCCCGCAGCCTCCGCCCATGTTTGCAATGCCCCATTTCTCAGTACTGCAAAAGCCCTCCAGACATAGGAGCTCATCTATGGGCTTTATGAGCTCTACGTCAGTATCAAAGTAGATTCCGCCGTGGTTGTAGAGGACATCAAGCCTGATCATATCAGGCACAAAACCTAGTTTTCCCGCATTATACGCCTCTCTGACATATGGCCATTTATTGATATCATAGTTGTCTTCATTCCATCTGATGATCTCATAATCCGGGCAAAAGCGCTTCCAGCTATCCATGTATTCACGGAGTTTATCCGGTATGGGATTCTTCCCAAACCAGCAATAGTGTATTATCCTTGGGATCTTCTCTCTTTTATCTGGGAATACTATCTTCTCTGCATTCTGTAGTCCTGCTGCTTTCTTTGCCAGCATCCCGGGCAGGAGATATACATCTGTGTTATCAAGATATGGAAGACTAGATAGATATTCCAGTATCTTGTCATATCTGCTGCCTGTTATCAGGATGGAATAGGGACATGACAGTTCTGATATCTTATCAGGGGACGATACTACTACAGTATTATCGCCTATCCTGATGCTATCTCCCTGCTTATGGGAGTCTGCATCTGCTATAAATAGGACCCTGTCAGACAGCCCGCATTCATCAAGGAAAAAGGGCAGCACAGTCTTGCCCAATACGCCATAGCCATAGACGATGAGCTTGTGACCTGAGGAGTTCATATCCTTTATAAAAGCTTCTTTATCAGCATCCCGGTGAAATATCATGTCAGTGTCCTCGTGATGAGCTTTATATGAATCCAAATCTCTTAAGCGACTCCTCTGAAAAAATCAGCTCTTCATCCATCATGGATATCTTCTCTGCCGGTACGAATTCTCTTAGATAGTCATACACCTTATGTCTTGTTTCATAAAAGGACATAGTGATAATGACATGATCAAAATCCATATCTCTGATAGATTCAGGAGCAGAGACAAAAGAGTCCATATGCTCATAGTCTCTGTCTGTACAGCCCACAACATTCAAAAATCCACGTGCTGTGACAGCTCTGTATAGTCTCATACCATAGAGTCCCATTCCATATATGACAACCTTTGATCCCTTCTTCACCTGTGGATATGGGAATAGATAGTCCAGGTCCCAGAAGCCTTCATACAAGACATCAGCCCTGGGAATAGCCATAAATAGTACATACTCAAGCCACTGCTTTCTAAGATCGTAGATAGCTATATCTCTGCTAAGCTGTCTATCAACATAGTGATAGAGACTGCTAAAGCGCCCTCGTTCTGCCAATATATCTACGCTTGAGGAACTGTAATGCACCAGGGAGCTTTCGTGCATCCTGTAATGATATAGACACTTATCAAGGCAATAGAGACTATCGGCATGTAATATCGCAGGAAATACAGCTGCAGCATCATCGCCCATGCGGATATTGTCATCTACGGATAGTATGTAATCCTTAATTAAATCTCTCTTGAATAAGTGCTCGCAGAGGCTGGGCGAAGTCCCCCAAGTAAAGAAACCTCCCCCGGAAATAAGCGAAGGATACACCTTTGAGATCAGATCGTGTTTAGAATACCTTCCTGCCTGCAGGCTTGGCCTATGGTTAATAGTCCTATGGTCATATTCATCGCACCTGCCGCATATGACTATATCTGAATCGTTATCAGCTGCACAATAATAGAGATAGCGGATATAGTCCTGATCAACCCAGTCGTCAGCGTCAACAAAGGCTATATAGTCGCCACTTGCATTACGGATACCTGTTTTCCTGGCATGTACAGGTCCGTGGTTATCCTGACGGAGCAGAATGATACGGGGATCAGCTATGCTGTATTTCTTGCAAATATCATAGGACGCATCAGTGGAACCATCATCAACAATTATTAGTTCAAAATCTCTAAAGCTTTGAGATAGCAAGCTGTCTAAACACTGGGATATATAATGTTCTTTGTTATACAATGGTAATATTATGGAAATACTACTCATTTAATCCCCCAAGGTATTGTTATCATATAGATAACAAAAATATCATTCTCAAATAAGATTACAATATTTTTCTAAATCTATAAGATGACCTTTGTATTTGATTGAATATAGATAATGATAAACTGTGTTGTTTGCAGCAATTATGCAATCTGATTGTGATAAAGCTTGCTCTTGCGTGATTGAGATATCATTTTCATAGTATTTTAATGATAATTGTTTTGCTTTGTTTATATCAATATCTGTGATTCCAGTAACCTTTATTCCGGCACTCTTTATATATGACAGAAAAGAATCTCCTCTTTTACCGCACCCCCACAATACGACATATTTGTAAGATGACAACAATTCTATTATTTCTGGATATTGAGACAATTGCATTTGACAAATATTGTTTAATTCCCACCAATAAGAATTGACATCGTTTTCCATAAACAATTGAATTTGTTTCTTTTGAGTCTCAGAGGCTTTGTCAAATATGAATCCATTGGAGCGAATAAACTCTCTCAACTCACGATAATACGACTCTTTCTTTACAAATGAAGGACACCTTCTTAATTCATATATAGAGGCCCGCAAAGTGATGTCAATCGTCTTCCTGGACATGGAATCATCAGAGATAGTAGTTTTTTGTATATATTCATTTATTGCCTTCAATAAATCACTTGGACATCTGTTTTCGCTAATTTGACCAGCTCGATCTGTTCGATGGATTATCAAATCAAAGTCATTTATAAAACAAATGGATTTTGCTTCTGATAGTACTCTTAAAGAAAAACAGACATCGTTAGATGATTGTAACGACTGGAACACAATCTGATTGTCATCGATAAGGCTTTTTTTGATAAGCTTATTCCAGGGGTTTAGCCTGCACAAAGAAAAACCGTCATCCCCTAGGTCTTGAAGACGAAATGAGCCATCAGGGATGCATATAGGCTTTTTGTAATAGTCAATGTCTGTACCCGATGACGTATATCCGCAAATACAAATATCATCATCGGCTGTTTTTATTCCGTTGTACATTATTTCTAAAAAGTATTTGGAGAATGAATCATCTGAATCAAGAAAGATAATATATTCCCCGAAAGAATGCATAAGTCCGTAATTACGAGCAGCTGCAGCGCCTTGGTTACATTGCGATAAAACCTTGATACGCTTATCTATACTCATAAACCGTCTCAGTATCATAAGGGATTCATCAGTGGAACCGTCATCTACACAAATCAACTCCCAATCGATAAATGATTGATCGATAATTCCTTGAATCGTGTCATTAAGATATGGAGCTGTGTTAAATACAGGCATAACTACAGAAATCATATTTTCCTCTCATTATAGAAAAGTAAAATAGATGTTGTTATGAAAAATGAACTTTGATTTACAAATCAAGAACATATTGCCTAATATTATTGTTTAAGAATGAGGAACATTCATTTTTCATGTTGAAGTCATAATCCTTTTTCAATGGATATGTATTTACCATTTCCTGTGGATCCGCCGCCAAGTAGTATTATCTTTTTGCTTTTTCAATATATCTTAGCGGAAACAATTTTATGCTCCTCAAACAATCATACGACTCGCTTTAGTTGTGTTAGATCAATAGATATACTTTCATGAGATAAGGATATATATGTGCGTATTCAAACACATAGTATTTTTTCTTTTGTAATACCATGTTCCTTTAGAAGTTTGATAATATCTTTTTGATAATCTGGATTCAGTATAGTTATCAGAATAAAGTCAAATCGATCTGTTTCAAGTGACATTGGAGCAGTTATGGGATATCCACATCTGCTTTCTATTTCCGTAAATGCTCCATCCCACCAAGCGACAATATTGTGTCCTTGATTAAGTAATTGTTTAAAGCAATTGATGCCATTTTTACCAGCACCATAGAGGATGATTCTCTTTTTTGGTGGAACCAGATTTTTTGGTAGTATTTCTCTTAATTTATTTTGTTGTTTAGTAGTAATACAATTAATGTCTACGTTTATATCTCCATAGAGATGATAAAGGCAAGCAGCTCTGTGCCAACCATCTATTATTAAGTTTTGATCTGTATAAACGTAGATTCCTTTAGATAATTCATTGATATCTGTCCTTCTGGCATACTCTAGATTATCCTCTAACCTTTTTTCATTAGTCTGCTTATAAAAATTACTTCTCCTTTGGGGCGTTTGATTTATATCTAATTCTCCTTTTAGAGCCAACACCCGTTTGCAATAAGGTAAATTACATGGTCCATTTTCTTCTCTGACATACAATTCAGACAAACGTACTGTTTTAGTCTTGATATCAATATCATCAGAAAGAATATCTATTGCTGTAAATAGAAATCTTTCATCAAGAGCATATATATCGATATTCATAAGTTTAGCCATTATCTCTTTTAATCTGGCTGTGTTTTCGATAAATAGTTTGCTGGATAGCTCAATTCGAAAAGTGTCATAGTGAATATGGATTGATTCTCCTATATTGTCATCAATCCATAACTTATGCCCTTGTATATCGTTGCTAGCAAGTTTGATCACTCCAGGATTGCTCATATTTTAATATTCCGTCCATTTCAAATAATCAGAATAAATAGTTGCATATTCAGATTTCCTAATTTTTTCAATAATCCTATCTGTATATGAATATAAAATCAGTCTAATTAGAGGATATAAATCTGCATTATCGATATATATCTTATTGTTTTCAAAGTATTGTATTTGGTCTGAATCAAAATGATTACATTCAAAAACGCAGTATACAAGCCGATTTATATAATTTGAAATTGGATCAAGATAAGAAAGACCTTCTTTAGAGATCTTGTGTTCCCAAGCATAGGTCTGGATTGCCCGATCAAGAGGAATTATATTTTTCGGAGTCAGACTATGACATAATAATCTGTTTTGCAGGATGATACTTCCATTTTGACCATGAAGCTCAATTGGCTCTACTGCTCCATATCTGTATAAATAGCCATCTTTGGTATTGTACTTATAAGATGTTTTAACGAAGCCTTTTTCAACAAGAAGGTCTCGCATAGAAATAATATCATCATCTTTGACAAGCAGAATTAAATCCTGCTCATTAGAAATAATAATCAGATCATATTGATCAATTGTTTTAAGAATGGATGTATCCGCCATCACAGTTCCTTATACGATTCAAAGTTTTTCTCTGCAAATATAATAGTTGCGGCTATCTTTAGAAAATCTGATCTGCTACATTCAAATCTGTATTTGGAATTTTGTATATGGATAGACTCCTCACCATTTGTAGTTGCCGAAGCATTTAGCTCAACGTCAAATACCTCGTCCCCCACTTTTAATTCCCCCAGTTTACTTATAAGCTCACCCATATATGAACCTTACCCTTATTTGCTTCTATATCCCGTTTCTATGTACCCTTTGTCGGTCATATAGCTGTCTAGCTGTGCTTTAACAGTCTCCGGGGAAAATGAAATCCCTAAATCATCTGCAATCGAGCTTAGCTTTACAATATAATCGTCTCGAAGTTCTTTTTTGTGGTATACCTCGTGATAGCATAGAGAATAGTAATAGTCTTCCATATCCAGAACATAAAATCCATAAGGACCCATCTTTCTATTCAGAAGCATACTTTGTTCCCATTTAGAATCATAATAATTGTCTCCAATATAGCGAATATCTATTCTTTTAGATGATCCCGCTATATCAACGCTGGCATGTACATGATCATGAGGATTTGAAAAGGCACGAGCTTCTTCATATAGATGTTCTATATCATCACATAAAAGATCTACGTCTCCATGATCTTTTAACCAATCATCCTCCTTATAATTTTCATAATTCCTCAGGACCAGGTAATTGCAAGTATTATTAAGATGTTCAAATAACTCATCGAATGAATTCCATTGCATATGCTCGTGTTCCTATAAAATCCAAGGCAGTGTTTCCACTGCCCTGGAAAAAGATTATTCAGTTATATTACTAACGCTATCATACTGAATGAAGTAATTTGATTATGAATTAGCAATAGTAAGCTTGATTATAAAGGTTTCTCCAGATATCTTAACCTTTAAGAATCTTTCTTCTCCGTTTTCTGCATTACTTGCAAAGCTACCCTTAACAGTAATAGTTCCATTACTTGCTGTTATGGAGCTTGATGCAGCATAACTTCCATTAATAGTTTTAGATGTTGTTACTTCTGTTATACCGGCATTTGTAAGTGTCAGATCAGTACCTTTGGTAAATGTAGCTGTATAATTGTATGCCTGGCCTGAAACTATAGTAGCGTTAGCAATAGCGGGGCTTTCCTTGTATGTTGATACCTTAACTGTACTGTCTGTAGCATCGGCTTCTTGCTTGGCAGCCCAAGAAAAAGTGAGGCTGAGAGAAGGGATTGTTACGGTATCTTCAATAGCAAGGTTTGTGATAGCACCCTCAAAAACAACAGGAACACCATTCCACTTTATGCCCATTGACTCAAATCCATATTCCTCTTCGTCTTCATCATATGTGAAATGGAAATTGTCGGGTTTTGTAGCCAACACTGCTTTTACAGCAGCTGTATCTGTAGCAAGCTGAATGGCATTTCCGCCCAATGTAGCACCGAGATAAAGCTTAGGGGCAGCAGGATTAGCAGCTGTTGCTTCTGCCTTTGTTCCAAGTGCTATATCTGTTCCTGCAACTTTAGCAACCACCTTAGGATTAATGGTAAACGTCACATCAGAAGTACCAAGATTAGCTAACCACAATGCATTACTCTTGCTATCATACTCCTTGGTTCCTGTCTGGAAATACACTCCAGTATCAGCGGACTTTGAAGGGAAGGTATAGCCTTCGCCATACTTAGCTGCGTTGGTTCCCTGTACGAGTCTCTGAGGGTCGACTGTAAATTTCAGTGTGTTTTCAACAGTTTCCTGGGTAGGGATTACAACCTTGACGATAGTGGTATTAACCTTATCTGCTTCCTTGGATCCTGCACCTGTTCCGCTAATTGTTCCGGATGTATCTGTGGGTCCATTAGCAGCCAGTGCTGTCAATGAGCTTCCGAGTACCATTGTTGTTGAAAGTGCAATTGCTAAAAATCTTTTGATGTTCATAGTAATAATCCTCCTTGATTATTAAAAAATATACTTCCGCTCCATCATGTCGCGGATGTTACCTTGATTAGTTTGCGATCTCTAAGGTGAGACCGACTCTTACGGTACTTAATGTGTTCTGTTCTTCATCTATCAGGTGATAGATCATGACGCAGTCATAAGTACCTGCCTCCAGTTCCGTATTTAGTTTGATGTTTTTTAATTCACCACCTAGCGGAATAACCGGCGATTGGTAAATCGGATTCTCTTCATCTTCCGATAGGAAGAGATCGAAGAATACATCGTTTGAGTTTGCCTTATCATTTGCCACGTAAGCGTCGTCCGATTCGGCATCCCCGGTCTTAAAGTGCCATACGTTATTCATAGTTGCACTAAAGTATCCCGGAGGAACATATTCCTGGCTAAAGAGATCTTCAGCGGCTTCCTCTGCGTTTTCTTCAGTTACAACTGTGTTTCGTTTGGCCTCTTCCTTTGTTTCCTCCTTTCCTTCCTTGCCTCCTCTAAGTAACAAGAAGACGATTACACCGATCAGGATGATGATAACAAACGCCAGTATTACAAAAATCAGCGCTTTGCCCTCATTAGAGGAGTCTTTACCTTGTCTTGAAGTTTTAGTCATCTTTGCCTAAACCTCCGACTGCTTTTTTGATATCTTTCGTAGATATCATTCATAAAAGATAAAAATATCTCTTATGTCTCCTTTAATTGTAACAGATTTCAGTAAAATTATCCATATTTTGATAAGTTTAGTTCGTAATACTGTTACATACGCGGATACGCATGCATCATTAACATATCCCACTAGCGTTTCATAATCTTTATCGTCTGTTTTTGTCATATAATTTATAGCTGAATTAAATTTTTTTTGAAATATGATTATCTTTACACTTTTTTAATTGGTCACAAAGATGGTCAGACTGGAGGAGTGTTATGTCAAGAATAGGAAGAAACATCTACAAAAGAAAAGACGGACGCTGGGAGGGGCGGATCAAAGTGGGCAGAATAAACGGGAGGACAATATATAAGTCTGTATATGGAAACAGCTACAGTGAAACCAGAGTCAAGTTAATGGAAAAGATCAAGATCTACAGACTGACCAATCCATCATATGAACGAGACAAGCAAAAGATCACCTTTAGGGCTATATCAGCTCTATGGTTGGCTTCCATCAAAGAGCAGAGAAAAGAGTCGTCAATCATAAAATACGAAGATCTGCTGCAAAGCTATCTGCTTCCGGCTATAGGCAATAAGGAGATGGCAAAGATTAGCAGCAAGGATCTGGAAAAGCTGTCGAGAGAGTTGATGCTAAAGGGTGGAAAGCGGAAACAGGGCTTATCCCCACAGACTATCAGGCAGATTCTCTCAATAGCCAGATCTATCAGGCGATATGCTATCCGTAATAACTATCCTGTGGGCTATACCACAGATGATATTAATATAAGGAAACAAAAACACAATATCAGAGTATTTACATCACATGAAGTACAGGAAATGCTCCGTGTACTAATGTCCGACATCAAGAATAGGCCGGAAACCTGTAGTAAGAAATGCCTGACCGCCATAGGCATCCTACTGTCTCTTTCTACAGGTATCAGAGAAGGAGAACTCTGTGCTCTTAAATGGGACGCCGTTAATCTGACAGAGAAGACACTAAAGGTTTACAGGACTATGAAGCGTCTTCGTTCCACAAGTCCTTTTTCAAAGAAAAGTAAGACCTCTATTCTCATTACTTCGCCGAAATCTGAAAGCTCTATAAGAGAAATTCCCCTTCCGGATGATCTCATAGAACTTATCAGGCCTTTTTATATCGAAGGAGCATATATTCTCACAGGAGAAGCTGATACTTTTGTGGAGCCCAGGACCTTGCAGTACAGGTTCAAGAGTATCCTAAAAAGATCAGGCATAGAAAGCGGCAATTATCACGCTCTTCGCCACACTTTTGCCACCAGATGCGTGGAAATTGGATTTGATATCAAATCTCTATCGGAAATCCTGGGTCATTCAAGCGTTGCCATCACCATGGACAGATATGTGCATCCGACCCTGGCCAGCAAAGCCTCAAATATGGATAAACTGATGCAGTCATTTAACATTTAGACATATTAATTCAATTATTTTAAGTAGTCTAAAGCATCGTCCCTAAACTTCAAAGTATTTATATTACTGACGTTTTAGCTCATCACCTTATATGAATGATATCTGCGAAAGAGATATCACAAAAAGCAGTCGGAGGTTTAGGCAAAGATGACTAAAACTTCAAGACAAGGTAAAGACTCCTCTAATGAGGGCAAAGCGCTGATTTTTGTAATACTGGCGTTTGTTATCATCATCCTGATCGGTGTAATTGTCTTCTTGTTACTTAGAGGAGGCAAGGAAGGAAAGGAGGAAACAAAGGAAGAGGCCAGACGTGACACTGTTGTAACTGAAGAAAACGTTGAGGAAGTCGCTGAAGATCTCTTTAGTCAGGAATATGTTCCTCCGGGATACTTTAGTGCAACTATGACTAACGTATGGCACTTTAAGACCGGGGATGCCGAATCGGATGACGCTTACGTGGCAAATGATAAGGCAAACTCAAACGATATATTCTTCGATCTCTTCCTATCGGAAGATGAAGAGAATCCGATTTACCAATCGCCGGTTATTCCGCTAGGTGGTGAATTAAAAAACATCAAACTAAATACGGAACTGAAGGCAGGTACTTATGACTGCGTCATGATCTATCACCTGATAGATGAAGAACAGAATACATTAAGTACCGTAAGAGTCGGTCTCACTATAGAGATCGCAAATTAATCAAGGTAACATCCGCAACATGATGGAGCGGAAGTATTTTTTAAATCAAGGAGGATTTGATTATGTTTAACAAAAACTTAGTAGCAGTAGTACTTTCAGTAACAATGCTCTTTGGCGGAGCAATGACAGTGCTTGCAGCCGATACTGATATTTCAGGTTCAGGTTCAGGCTCAGGTTCAGGTGCTAAGGAAGGATATGTTTCTACTGTCATCACCAAGGTCTTGGTTCCTACAAGTGAATCTATCGCATCTAGTCTCGCATACAATATTGACCCTCAGAGACTTATTCAGGAAACAGATCAAGCTGCTTATTCTGGGTATACCTTCCCTAACAAAGATGCGGATACTGGTGTATACTTTGCAACTGGTGAAAAGGAATTCTCTAACAAGAGTAATACTTTCATTATTGCCAACAAGGGATCAGGTGATGTTACATTCACTATCAAAGCAAAGCTTGAAGCAAGCGCCGGAGGCAAGGACATTACAGTAGGCTCAAAAGCTGATGCAACAGCATCGAGTCCTACAGCTGAGAAGCTTTACTTAGGGATGCTTCTTGGTAAGGCTGCAACCACAGGAATAGAGCTTAGTACTACTGAAGTATCCAAAACGGTAGTATTAGCAGCAGATGCTAACAACTTCAGTTTTGACTACGATGACAACGGCTATTCTTATAAAGCGTTGAGTTCTGCTAAGTGGAATGCGGTACCTGTACAGTTTGAAGGTGCTGTAGCTAATTTCGAGCCCACAAATGGTAGTGATACAACAGCTCCTAAATTAACATTTTCATATTCTTGGGCTGCTAAAGCGCAAGGTGATGCGACCGATTCTGGAATAACAATAGATACAAACTACTCAGAAGATGCAACACCGTCTATAGCCACAACAACTTATACACAGGTGGCAGGAAGTGATGTTGATGTAGTAGTTGATTTGGGTGCTGGTCCATCTGCTGCAACTAATATTTCATCAATCACCTATGTAAAGAGCGGAAAAACAATGACGCTCGAAACAACAAAATATTCTTTCAGCAATGGAACGTTAACATTTAATGAAGAATATGTAACTGCAATGCCTGGAGCGCGCGAACATACTATTACATTTAACAACACCGCTAAGACAACAGTGAAAGTCACAATTACACCTACAACAGAATAATAGTTTAGGGGATATAGGGAAATACCGTATATCCCCTTTTAAAGTTTTTAAGCAGGGGCAGTATGAAAAAACAGTCTATGGAAATAACAACTCGAATTGGATGCAAATTAAACTGCAAATATTGTCCACAGGATAAACTGGCAGATACTTATTTCAAACAACCTTGCAGAGCAAGAGAAATGTCGTTTGATGTTTTCAAAAGATGTGTTGACAAAATACCTGTTCAGACAAATATCCACTTTACCGGAATGTGTGAACCTTGGCTAAATAGCTCGTGCACACAAATGCTCAAATACGCGGTTAGAAAAGGGCATGGGATTGTTGTTTCAACTACCTTAGAGGGTATGGATGAGTCTGATTGGGAAGAGCTCAGAGATATCAAGTATGAATGGTTTTGTCTACACATTCCAGATGAACAAATGAATTGTCATTTTTCATTAAATAAAGAATGGATAAAAATATTTGACCTTGTCATGAAGGATTATGAAAATGAAAAAATCAAGATTGATGTTTTCTCATGCCATGGAAATGTCCATCCAGATATAAAAAACAGAGTAATAGAGACATCTATACCAATAGACAGCAATCTTATTGATAGAGCCGGGAACATTGAGGATTGTGCTACACATAATTATTTAGGCGGGAAGATAAAGTGTAAAAGATGTGGATGTATGCTGAATAACAACGTACTTTTGCCTGATGGAACCGTGATACTTTGTTGTATGGATTATGGACTGACAGCTGTATTAGGCAATTTACTTGAGCAAACGTACGAGGAAATATTGAACGGAGAAAGTATCAAAGAGCTTCGCTATAAATTAAACCAAGATGAAAGTGACATAATATGTAGAAAATGTAATCAAGCAATCTCAAACGTATGACTAACAAAAGCTTAATAAAGGAGTTGTTGAACAGTGAAAGTCATTGTGTGGGGGACGGGCAAAACAGCAGAAGAATTCATACGACTAAATAAGGATTATCTTCTTCAAAACGAGGTTGAGATTCTATTTTTTTGCGATAATGACATATCTAGACAAGGTAAAATCTTTGGAACTAAAAAATGTTTGAACCCTAACGCTATAATAGACTGCCAATACGATTATATCGTAATTGCGAGCATATATTACGAAGAGATAATCAGCCAGATTACTAAATTAGGTCATTACAGACCTGATACTATCCATACATGGAGATCATTTATTTATTTTTTGAACTGCAGAAACAAGTATTTTAAAAGATATGGAAAATATATAAAGAAGGACAGATATGAGGATAAAGAAAAGCATATTACTGTTTATACGGCAATAACTGGAAACTACGACAATTTAAATGAGCCGCTAACAAAAGATGAAAATACAGATTATATCTGTTTTACGAACTCTAAAAATATCACTTCTAAAACATGGGAAATAATTTATATAAACGATGATAGTTTATCTGATGTAAAACTTTCCAAAAGGATTAAAATATTGCCCCATGAATACTTTAAATGTGATGGAGTATGTATTTGGGTAGATGCAAGGATAAAGATTGTCGGAAGTGTGAGAGAGTATGTGAATATATATTTCAACGGAAAGCTATTATGTTTTCCCCATCGCGAAAGGAGCTGTATTGCAGATGAGACGGCTGCATTGATAGAACGTTTTCCAGAGTTTAAGGCAGACTTTATCAAACAGGCTGCATTCTATTTTAATGATGGATATCCAATTAATAACGGACTTTTTGAGAACGGATGTCTAGTTAGAAATATGAATGATGTACAAACAAAAGAAATAATGTATCACTGGTGGAGTGAATTGGAACGTTTTACTTTCAGAGATCAACTTAGTCTCCCTTATATATGCTGGAAATATCAATATTCTCCGGATATTTGTGACCAATTTGTATTGAGAAACAGGTGGTTTCAAGGAATGAATCACAAACAAAGATAGAAAATAAAAACAAGTTTTTGATAGTGTATAAAGATGAATTGTTACGCGAAGGTGTATCAGCAAAAATATGCATACTTAACTTTGCTCCATATTATAATCCAAAATCCCCAAAACAAAAATATAATATGTAAACAATTGATGTACTATGCAACGATACCACTACCTAATTCTTGATAATATGAGGCGTACATTATGCATAAATGTTGCGTAATAATTCCAATTTACAAAGAAAAGCTAAACCTTTTTGAGAAAATATCTTTAGAACAGGTACATAGAGTTTTATGTAGCTATCATATTTTCTACGTTGCACCATTAACGCTTCATATATCAGAAGAGGAGTATAAAGAGAAAGCTATAGTTGAACGATTCGATAATCATTATTTTAATAGTACGGCATCATACAGTGAATTACTTCTTTCTGAAGATTTTTATATTCGTTTTGAAAAATATCATTAT
This sequence comes from Butyrivibrio sp. MC2013, assembly GCF_000424585.1. GTDB lineage: Bacteria > Bacillota > Clostridia > Lachnospirales > Lachnospiraceae > Butyrivibrio. The sequence goes on along the minus strand of NZ_AUKE01000009.1, from coordinate 68,746 downwards.
ACATTGATTTACCAGCTTGATGCTTTTGTTTTTTCTAACAGGCTTATGGAATTTGTTGATATGGGATATGACTACATTGGAGCACCTATTGCCAAAGGTCGCTGGAAAGAATACCACGTTGGAAACGGCGGATTTTCATTAAGAAAAGTAAATACAACTCTTGAGCTTGTTAGAAACAAGGAATATGTTCCTGAATGGGAGATTCGTAAGGAAATTTTTTTACAACACGAAGATGATTTTTTTGCTTACTGTGGACATCTACATTATCTAGGTTATAGGGTTCCAGATCCTATGATTGCTTCAACATTTTCTGCTCAGGATGATTGTTTTCATGGTCTTAGAGATATTGCTAAAAGAGGTTTACCATTTGGTACTCACCATTTTCCCGATTGGAACTATTCATTTTGGAAACCCGTAATTGAGTCATTGGGCTACAAACTTCCAGATGTCAGTGATGTCATTTCAAGGGATATTCTTAAAGAAGAACAGCTTGATCGTTATGAATCATATTTCATTCATTATCTTTATAATGTCAATGATGAGTATAAAGAAAACATCAGGTGTGATCTACATCTTGATCGTAGCATCTCATATGTCATTTGGGGATATGGAAATTACGGCAAGAAACTTTTACGTCTATTCATAAATCTAGGCATTAGTGTCATAGGAATAATTGATAGAGAACAAAGACGATGTGATTATAATATTGATTTCTTCAATAACCTAAAAGAGTATTTAGAAACAAATCATTATTCTATGCAAAAGATAGTTATAGCTACGAGTTCTTTTGAAAAAGAAATAGTAGATCTTCTGCTTGAAGCGAATTTGGAAGAAGGAAAAGATTTTATCAGATATAGTTCTTTTGTCGAACTCTTGAGAATAACTTTATGCAATCAGATTCCACTTTTTCCGGAAATAACAGGGATTACCTCACCAATTACCGCGGGAGTTCATTATCGATAAATTTCAAAAGTATCCTGTACTAATGCATACTTTTTTCTGATCACATCTCTGCTGGCGTATAACCTGTACAGTTCATAGGGAGTCTGGGATATGATTTCAATAATAATGCCTGTATATAATACTGCAGACTATTTAAATAATTCTATAAAGAACGTAATTAACCAATCGCTTACAGATTGGGAATTGATATGCATAGATGATGGTTCCTGTGATAATTCCTTTCAAATTCTCAGTAAATATGCGGCCGACGACAAAAGAATACGGGTTATTCATCAAGAACATCTTGGAGCTGGTCCGGCTAGGAATGCAGGAATAGACCTTGCATGCGGTGAATACATCATTTTTTTGGATTCAGACGATGAATATAAGACTGACTTTTTATCAAATTTATATAATGCTGCCACTTCTTTTGATGCTGATATTTGTATTTGCAATATAGCAAATGAAGCAGATGGTGTCATTTGCTATTTAGATAAATCTTCAAATATCCCAGAAGGGCCTTTTTCTTTCTCAGAGCTTGGTGATTCTGGCTTTTTTGACTGCAGGAACATGGTATGGAATAAGCTGATCAAAAGGAAGATAGTTACAGATAACAATATTCGTTTTCAAAATCTTACATCTTCCAATGATGTTTACTTCAGTTGTAAGGCGCTGTTGTCTTCAGAGAGAATCTATCACCTTCCCGGAAAATCTGATATGGTTCATAGGAATAACAGAGTTGGCCAAATTAGCGAAAACAGAAATCCAAATAACTTACTATCTTGTGCTAAACAACTTGTAGATGAACATTTCAATCAACAATTCGAAAAAGATAATAACAGTTCACTTCAAATACTTAAGCCTTGTGATATAATCCGTAAAATCATTGAACTTCTTCTTAGAGGGAGCCTTGAAGAGCTTAGAAGGGCATCTGACGACAAAGTAAGAGCTGCCTATTATGATAATCTCAGAGCATATATTCTTGAAAACGAGGAATTATTTGATAACTGCAGTTCTGTTCAAAGCATCATAAAACAACTATTTCTTACTAATACGTTGGAAGAAACATGGTGGAAAGAAGATAAGCTGTTAGCCGCCCAACTTGAATCTTCTGCAGACGAACTTAAATCACTCATTCACGGCGTTAAAAAGCCAGTAGTTTGGGGAATCGGTAAAAGAGGACTTGCTTTTTTGCATTTCTGTTTACGAAATAATATTTCCATTTATGCAGTTACAGATCGAAGTATTTCAAAAGCTATGGATTATCTTAACTCTTCAATCATATCTATCAAAACTATTGACAATAAATCCGCACTAAATGATTCGGAATTAATAATTGCTACAAATAGTATTATTTACAAATATCTTTCCGATAACGGGTTTACTAATGTAATAAATTTAGAACACTACTGTCCAATATTATAATTGCCTTCAAAAACAAGTTATTTTGAATAAATATGGAGTTGATATCATCCATGAATAAACCAATCGATATTGTCATTCCCTGGGTTGATGGAAATGATTCAAATTGGATAGAAGAAAAAAAGACATGGAGTTACAAATCCGCATTATCTATAAGCGATGATTGTAATTCTCAGATTCGTTATGCTGACTGGGATAATTTAAAAATCTGGTTCAGATCTATTGAAAAATGTTTGCCGTGGATTGATCATATATTTTTTATCACATGGGGACATATTCCCAAGTTCTTAAAGACTGACAATCCTAAGCTACGAATTATAAAGCATGATGATTATATCCCAGATGCATATCTTCCGACTTTTAATTCCAATACAATTGAAATGAATACCTGGAGGATAAAAGAACTATCAGATAGTTTTATTCTATTTAACGACGATTCTTTTGTTTTAGAGCCATTAGAAATAAATTATTATTTCAAAAACAATATGGTATGTGACGAATCAATAGAAACACCCATCATGCCAGTCGATGTGGGTAGTGTTTCAGAATATGCGTGTCATACCAAGGCTAACAATATTATCCTTTTGAATAAACACTTCAATAAGAGACAGGTTCAGCAGCGATATCATGATCTATGGTTTAGTCCAGTATATGGAGATTTGTTAGAAAGAAATGAACGCTTATCCTATTGGAATAATTTCTGCGGCTTTCATGATCCTCATTTGCCGAATGCGATTAAAAAAAGCACTATGAAAGCTGTATGGGAAGCTGAATATGAAGCTTTAGATGCTGCATCTAAAAATCGGTTTCGATCCCATAACGACATCTCTTGGTTCCTTGTCAGGTACTGGCAGTTCTGCACCGGAGATTTTGTACCAAGAAGAGCACTTGGTAAGAATCTTCTAATAACGGATGACAATTACAAAGAGATCGCAGATATCATCAGAAATCGACAATACCCGGTTATATGCTTAAGTGAAGCTTTTGACATGAATAGATTTGATGAGATCAAAGAGACTATCAATAGTGCTTTTGAAAGCATTTTTCCGGAAAAATCATCTTTTGAATTATAAAGCAACTGATTATTTCATCTATATTGCTACTTGCTTATCTGTTTACATACTTATTTAACAGAAGGTTATTAGGCAGCTATAATTTTGAGAGGCCAAGGCTAATGCTATTCCACACTGATTCATCCAAAGAGTCTTTTATAGAGGAACAGCTTCGATCAGGTCATAAGCTTATCGTATACGGCTATGGCGTCCTGGGTAAGACTGTTTTGCCCTTTTTTATTGAAGAATGTGGCCTGTCTGATAAAGTATTATTTATCGCAGATACTGACTCTCATAAGCAGGGAGATAGTATAAGGATAGGTGATAATACTGTAGTAGTATCGTCCCCTGATAAGATATCAGAAGTGTCATGCCCCTATTCCATCCTCATAACAGGCAGCAGATATGACAGGATACTGGAGTATCTAAATGCTCTGCCCTATCTTGATGATGTAGATGTATATCTCCTGCCCGGAATGCTGGCAAAGAAGGCCGAAGGACTAACCCAAGCAGAGAAGATCATATTTCCTGATAAGATGGAGAAGATCCCGAGGACAATACACTACTGCTGGTTTGGAGATAATGCTATACCTGACAAGCTTATGGAGTATATGGACAGCTGGAAGCGCTTTTGCCCAGGATACGAGATCATCAGATGGAGCGAAGACAACTATGATTTAAAAAAATGGCCTTATGTCAGAGAGGCCTACAACGCAGGGAAACTAGGCTATGTTCCTGATATGATCAGGCTTGATGTTCTCTATAACTATGGTGGGGTCTACTTTGATACAGACGTAGAACTCATAAAGCCCATAGATGAGCTCCTATGTCTGGATGGCTTTTGCAGTACCGAGAAATGGGGGATCGCCAATGTGGGAGGCGGCTGTGGAGCTATAAAGGGACATCCCATGATAGGCGAGATCCTGGGCTATCGAAGAGACCGGCATTTCCTGTGGCCTGATGGCAGTATAAATACCGAGTCCAGCGGTACCTACGAGACTCTGCCTCTGATCAGCAGGGGCTTTGTGCCTGACAATACTCTCCAGACTGTAAATGGCCTTACTATGCTTTCATCAGACTTCTTCCAGCCCTATGACTACATGACCAGGGAGACTCTGATCACAGCTAACACCTACGGCATCCATCACTTCTATGGGAGCTGGTTATAAATGTACGCCACATATCAAAAACGATCTGTATCACATTTTTTAGGGGATGTTTTCATCGTTACATTACATTTTTTAAGACCATATTTCGGCGCCGCGATACATTTTTTAAGGGATGCTAGTCAAACAAATCCTCCATGGTCACTTCTCTGCCAATATAATTGCTATATTTGTTCTTCTTCACGCCATAGCTTGTGATCATGGTCATTATGATAGTCATTTTGCATTTGCTATCTGTCCTGAATGCCTCCACCTTATTTTTCAGGGCCAGGTCATAGTCCTTATCTATCTCGTATTCTCCCGTTGAGAACTTGATCTCACACAGATTGATCACCCTGTCACGTCTTTCGATGATCAGGTCTATCTGTGCCCCTTTTTCATCATCATCTCCCCTTTTGCTCCAAGTGGACAGCTCTGTCAATACTCCTGATATGCCAAGCGCATGCTTTATCTGATCTATATGGTCCCTACATACCTGCTCAAATGTCAATCCTGCCCATGCACGCCTTGCAGGATTATCATTCATATTGGCCCAGAAATGGCTGTCTTTACCGTAATTATCTCTTATAAATCTGAAATAAAAGAGAGAATAATAATCCGATAGCTGATACCTTGCGCCGCGTTTCTTGTGACCATATTCATTGTTCACTCTGATAAAACCTGATTTTTCCAGGTCAGACAACATCTTTGTCAATACTCCGTTTGACTTTAGTCCAGTCTTTGCTACTATTTCTTCTCTGCTAAGACCGCTCTTTTTTTGACTCAGAGCCTCAGCAATCTTAATATACTGATCACTGTTACTAAAGAGAGTGTGATACAGATGTTCAAATTCATTCCACATCTCTGCTCTCTTCCCAAAGAAAAGCTTGTCTATATTATCGTTAAGAGTCAGACTGCTATCTAGTAGTCTCAAATAGAAGGGAATCCCGCCCATGATCATATAGGTCTGCACAATGTCGTATCTGGACCAATTGATCCCTCGGGACTGAAGGTACGCTTCTGTGTGTCCAAGATCAAAAGGTTCTATGAATAGTCTGCAGGTCTGTCTGTTAAAGAGCCCGCCCTTATTCTCATCAAGCTTGTCCACCATCCATGACGTAGCTGAACCACATACTATAAATACCAGGTTCTTTCTGGCTGCTCCCCATGAATTCCAAAACCACTCAAAGGCACTCAGAAAACCAGATCCCGGCTTATCCATCCAGGGAAGCTCATCAAAAAAGACGACCTGTTTTCCGCTATTATCTGCAGATTCAAGATAAGATCTGAGAGCAAAAAAGGCCTCAGTCCAATCTTTGGGCTGGTCATATTCCCGATGTGCTGCAGCAGTTAATTCCAGTATGAAATTCTTAAGCTGTTCTTTATTATTCTGATTCTCTGATCCTGTAAACTTAAATGTAAATCTATTGTCATAATATTCATTTATCAGATAGGTTTTGCCTACTCTCCGTCTTCCATATACTACGATCAGCTGCGCTTCATTTTCTTCCATTGCATGGTCTAAGCGTTTTATCTCATTTTCTCGTCCTATCAGATCCTTCATAAGCACCTCCTGATATGATTCTATCTTTATCTTATATTTTATAGTAGATAAAGATAAAATACAAACGACATTTTATCTTTATCTCATTATTTTTTCTAGATAAAGATAAAAATAAACTCCCGCTCCGCATCAAAGAAGTTCATGATACGGAGCGGGAGCTATGATTTTTTATTGCTTGTTATTTGCCAGGCTGCGCCATATCTTAGCAGCCTGGCAGTTATTAATTCCTATTACTTAAAGAGATCTACAATCCACTCTACAAGAGAGATGATTGACAGAGGTTTTGCAGATGCTACCTTTGACCATGCAGAATTACCTACCTTGCTGACTGCCCTTACTCTCATGTAATAGGTCTTCTTACTTGACAGACCCATTATCAGCTTGTGGCTGGTCTTAGGATTACTGATGGAGAAGCTTGTGGTATTCTTCTTAAAGTTCTTGTCTGTGGAGAGCTGAACTTCATAGCCAGCACCCATATCAGGAATAGCATCCCAGGTCACATCCAGCATGTAGAAGCCTCTTGCTACGCTCCTTAGGCTGACAGCCTTAGGAGTAATAGTGAACTGCTTTGTCACTGCTGCCTCGTAGAGACCCTTGAATGTAACTGTTACATTTGCTGTTCCTACCTTCTTGTTATCCTTTGCAGTTACATCGTAGTATTCTGCAGGGATCACAGCGCCTTCTGCGTCGATCACTGTTACTTCAGGTACTATAGCCTTGCCGGTGTATACTGCAGAGTCAAGTGAGAGCTTCACGTCTGCGATATGAGCTATTACAGTCTCAGATGCTACTTCTCCGCACAGTGAGCATACTTCCTTAACATATCCGTCTTCAGTAAGAGTTGCCTTAACTATCTCTGTAACATACTCATGCTCGCATACAGGCTCTTCAGGCTCTACTACAGGCTCAGGATTAGGTGATGTTGCCTCATCAAGGTCAGCATACTCAATATAGTCAAGAGCTGCTGTATTCTTGGAAGAATCACCGCTTACTACTACAGTGTTGCTGCCTTCTGCAAATGCAACTTCTATAGCATAACCAAACCAGTTGTCTACGCAGAGAGGTCCGCCTGAGTTTGCATTGAAGTTGTAGATATCCTTTGCATACTCTGTGCCGTTTACGTTTACCTTGAGTCCTGCGCCGTCCACATCTGCTGATGCACCAAGGTAGAGCATGTAGCTGCCAGCCTTATCTACATCAAAGGTAAATGTAGCCGTCTTTGTCTCATCTGTGAATCCATATACACATCCCTCGTTAGAGGAATTGTATGTTGTAGACTTTGAGAGTCCTGACAGCTCTGCATCTTCAGCTTCCATCCTCTTATAGTCTACCTTTACTGTACCTGAAGGGATCTTGACCTTGTCATTGTACTCTGCTGCTGTTCCCAGGAAAGGTGTGCCGTCTTCGTTCCAGTATACGCGCTGTACTCTGACGCCTCTTCCATTCCATCCGCCGCCTGCAAATCTTGTTGCATGATATACCAGGTAGTCTTCCTTGCCATCGGGTGAAGCTACAAAGCTTGCATGTCCTGTGGAGAAGGTGGTTGAATCATTCTTTTCAAATACAGGCTTTGTAGCCTTGATCCAGGAATCCTTGCTCATAGGATCTGCGCCCTTCTTCAGGGTCAGGCAACCCAGGCAATATGTATCGGACCAGGATCCGCTTGCTGAATATACGATGTTAACAGTGCCATCGGGAGCTATAGCTATCTCAGCACCTTCGTTGATAGTGGGATGCTCATTTACTTCCCATGCAAACTCAGGTTTTGAGAGCTCTACTCTATCCCCGCTTATGGTCCAGGGGTTCTCCATCTTCGCGATGTAGAGTCTCTGCTCTCCATCTACAAAGCCTTCCCAGCCTGACCATATAGCGTAGAGCTGGCCATCCAGTTCCAGAACAGTCTGATCGATTGCCCATCTGTCTGTCTCAGGACTCATCTTACCCTTAAATACATATTCGCCCTGAGCGTCATCTGTTACGCTCTCAAGCACCATCATCCTGTGCTGTGAACCTGCACCTGCGGTGTAGTAGATATACCACTTACCGTCTATAAAGTGGAGCTCAGGAGCCCAGAGTTCTCTATTTGGCTGATCTCCGGAAGGCCTATATACGCATACAGGCTCTACCTGACCTATCCTGGAGAGGTCTGCAGTCTTGGTGATCCAGATACCCTGATCGCTGCGGCCCATGCGGATGTAGTAATAATATCCGTCATGATAGGTTACAAAAGGATCTGCACCAAAGTTCACAACCATGCTCTGGAAGCTGTCCTTTGTGTTAAATCTTACTGTGTACTTCTTCATATAAGAAGGATCTTCGCTTGAATATATTGTCACATAGCTCTCAGGCCTGTCTGCAGTTGCCTGAGTTACTGTAGCCTTAAAGCTCTCAGCAGTGCCCTCACCAAATACTACCTTCACTTCAGGAAGGTTCTCAAGGTCTTCTGCATCAGCTGCAAATACCTTCTTTTCGGGATCGAAGCCTTCCAGCTTCTCATCGCCTACGTAGATATCATACTCGGGCTCTTCAAGTGCATGGAAGATGATGTAGTCAAGCTCTGCAAAAGAGCTGTCTCTGCCTGAGTGAGATACTGAGAAGGTGTTCTCACCCTTGTGAAGATCTACATATACGCTATAGAGTGACCATACATCCCAGTTTGTAGCCTTGGTATATTCTATAACCTTGGCACCGGCTTCATCGCCGTTTACCCAGTATCTGTGTGAGGTGTTGGGGAATGCGCCCTTATCACCATCAGCTGCGATATCTACTCTGTAAGTACCGTCATGAGGAGCATTGATCTTCATGGTCACTACAGAAGCTGTATCATCAATGTAGCCTACCTTGTAGCCTCCTGATGCATCCCCTCTTGCTACGGCCTTTGCCTTGCCTGTGATAGTACCGGTCTCAGCTTCGATCTTGACTGTGATCTCTACTGCATCCTCTGCACCCAGCTCTTCCTTGGTCAGAGCCTTGTTATATATCTTAAGATTATCAACACTTCCCCTGAAATTCCTGCCGCCGGTCAGGGACTTTCCTATGAACATATCAAGGTCTTTTCCCAGCTCGGAGATATTCCTGTTCTTAACAGATCCCACAAAGAGTCCATCTGTATAGAAGGAGATAGTATTATTCTCTACTACAAGATCCAGGTGCAGCCATCTGCCATAGGTGCCATAGTTGCCACATGCTACCTTCTTGATACCGTTATTGCCCCTTGCAGTATTGCCTGCAGATGTCTCATCATCCTGTACTCTGATATAGAGATAGCCCTTATCATCTGCGCCCAGAGCCATGAGCATGGAGGAGTCGTCTGCCCTTTCAGCCTTTACATCAAGGCTGAGGGTCAGCTCATCCATTCCGTCAAAGACGCCCCCTGTAAATGCTGCAAAGCTCTCGTCAGAACCGTCAAGATAGAGGACCTTAGTATCATTTCCTTCTGCATCCTTATCATCAACTACTGCAGCTGAGCCCTTAACTGTCAGTCCCAGGTCTTCGCCCCCTGCTACTACCTTATCGCCATCTACTCTTTCAAAATCATACTCTGCTACGGGAGTATCCTTCTTCTCAAGGCTAGCCAGGAGACCTGCTTCTACGCCATAAGCCTTAATAAGAGCTTCATATTCAGCTTCTGTCACAGGCAGGATCACGCCGTGCTTGCAACCTTCCTGAGGAGTATACTCACCTTCAGGCAGAGCTTTGATGCTATTGGGAGCATCCAGGTCTGTAGTTGTAAAAGGAATATATCCTCTTGCAGCTCCGCCGTACTCATCCAGCATCACGCACCACTCATCGCGGTCGTTAAACTTGAACATTGTGCCGCCTTCATAGCTGCCTTTGTAGGACTCAAGGCATCCGGCGTCTGTATTTCTGATATAGCTAAAGTTATTGCCTACTACATTGAAGGTCAGGTTGCCGATCTTCTTTTCACTGACCTGATCTCCATAGGAACGGATGTGGCCTGAAGCCTTGTCCAGTCTCACATACATGCCGTCCTCAATCTTGGTCAGACGATAATAGTCATCGCCCTCTTTCATAACAGAGGTATCGATATTGCTGCCAAAATCATTAAAGAGCTCAGGCTCTGTAAATGTATAGAAATCTCTGGTCCTGGATACAAAGGTATACTGCCTTGCATAGTTATCTGCAGCTATCTTGCTTGCCCAATATACCAGGTACTCACCTGTAGCATCATCATATATTGCTTCGGGAGCCCATGCGCATCCGCCGCCGATAGAGCCTGCTACGTCTACGTTTCTTTCCTTTTCCCAATGGATCAGGTCAGTGGATTCCCAGATTGTAAGTGCTGTACTTCCCTTACTGGAAAGTGTGTCCCAAGGAATATTGCTGCCGTATTTATAAATATCCTGGTCTGTTGCCAGAAGGAAGAATCTGTCTCCCTCTGCGCTCCTTATGATATAAGGATCTCTTGTTGCCTTGTCACTGACATCAGACTTTAATACTGCTTCGTTTCTGTTAAGAGCTGTCCAGTTAAGGCCGTCTGTACTGATACCATAGAAGATATCCTGCTCGCCCTTTTCACCGGGTATCTCCTTAAAGTGTGCATAGAGATAACCTGTATAATCTGTATCAGCCTCTGTAGCTGCAAGGACTGTTACCTCGATATCTCTGGAGAGTGTCACGCCATCTACGCTTCCTGTAACTGTAAGTGTGACCTTCTCGTCCTTATCTCCTCTCTTGACCACGCCTGCAGGAATATCATAATAACCTTCCTGAGCCTGATCCTTTGAGCTGATCACTTCCTCTTTGTCAGATTCCCAAGTAAGCTCTGCTCCGTCCTTCTCGGAAGGAAGAGTGATATTTCCTCTGATAGCATCTGCAGAAGGGATCTCAATTGAGTCCAGAGTCTTCTGAAGGTTTTCCTTTATCTTGGCTACGCCAAGTATCACATTTACAGATACTGACAGATCTGCATCTCCAAGATTCTCTACGCCCTCGGGAAGTACCACTGTTCCCTTTACAGTGATCTGGGCGCCCTCAAGGTCATCCTCTGTCACTTCATCCCAGTCTACCTCTGCTGTATAGTCACCCTTACTGGTGATCACAGTCACTTCATCATAGAGAGCTGCATTTACATCTTCCGCACTGGCACCATCTGCCACCTTGATATCTGCAGGAGCTATAGCTTCTATGAAGTTTGCCACATCTACTGCACCGGAAGGCAGGGCCTGGGGAGTAATGGTAGGTCCCTTTACTTCCAGGATAGTATTACCCTCTGCATCTGTGGTGAAATGGATCCTGTCTATGCACAGCTGCCTGGGCTCTGTGGAATTCAGGTCATGATGGCTGTGATATACAATGAACATCTCTGTGCCGTCAGGTGACTCTGTAATGCAATGGTGACCTGTGCCATGAACTGTGGCATTGGACTTCATCACCGGATTGTATTCATATTTCTTGAAATCACCAAGAGGTGAATCAGCTACTGCAAAAGCTGAGCCGTAGTTGATACTCTGGAAATGTGCTCCTGAATAGGTCATATAGTACTTGCCATCATGTACCAGCATGAAGGGGCCTTCATTGATATTGCCCATATCCTGGTCCCAGCCCTGGTTGGCATTTACTATCTGCTTTAATGTATCCTTCTTAATGCTCATCATGTCATCAGAGAGCTCAGCACCCCAGATCACATTGCCGCCTGTGAAGCGAACATAATAGATATAGTATTTATCTGATGCTTCATCATAGAAGATATGAGCATCGATATTCTTTTCGCTTCCGTCCATGGGCTCTATCACATCCTGCTTAAAGGGTCCCATGGGAGATGTGCTCTTAGCCACGCAGATCTGCTCATTGGCTACATAGTACATGTAGAATACGCCATCTCTCTCGATGATATCGGGAGCCCAGAAGCCGCTTGATCCCCAGCCATCACCCTTACTAAAGGCATAGCCCTGATCTGTCCAGTGCACCAGGTCTGTGGATGTATAGACCTTGATACCATGTGCATCATCACCGGCACTGGTGGGATAGAGGTAATAAGTGCCCTTGTAGTAGAGGATGTCAGGGTCTGCGCACTTATTCAAAAGGGGGTTGGTATAAGAAGAGTTTTCAGAAGGAAGCTCCTCTGTATACTCACTTACAGCCAGGTTCCTGAAGCTTGAGTGGGAGAGCCAGTTTCTCATACCGATTCCGCCGCTCTGATGAGTGGTGTCATTGATATAGAGCTTGGCATAATTCTCACCATTGTAATCTGCATAACAGGTAATGTGTGAGCCTGCTGCCGTTACAGTCAAATGATAGGTCTTGCCAAATTCCACCTTCATCTTCTTGGTAGCTATCTCAAACCAGTTATTGCCTGAGCAGCGTCCCAGGATCATCTCCTGACCCTTGGCATTAAGTCCCAGGTAATAGCCATAATATCCGTCGTTCTGGCGATCAGCTCCTCTGCTTGCCCTAAAAAGGATACCGCCCTGAGCTGAGGACTTGTCAGACAGATCTGCCTGCTTTTCTACTGTCACATCTGCTTCCAGTACAAAGTCGCTAAAGTCCTGTCTCTTGGAAATCGCCTTGTTACCGTTGCCACCATCGATCCTGACTACGCCGTCATTAGATGACCATACACCCTGATTAGGGCCTGTATAGAGATCAAAAGCGTCCAGATCATTCATGTCCACTGCCCACAGAAGATCGCCTCTTCCCTCTACGGCTACTCCTCTGGGATCTGATGCTTCGCCCTCATCTGCATCATAGACTTCAAAGGCCATGTCATTGGCTTCTTCCGCCTCATCAGCATCTTCAAGCTCTTCATCAATAAGCTCATCTTTCTCATCAGCTTCTAATTTTGGAGCATCATCCTCATTAGGAGCTGCGGCATCATCTTTAGGAGCATCCACTCCCTTTGCCGTATCCTCTGCGTCTGGTGCCCCTTCTTCGGATACATCTTCCGCCAGAGGCTCTTCACCCTCTTGCAGATCCTGATCCGATCCATCTGCAGACGCAGCATAGAGATCTGCCTGTGCCGCATAGGAAACAGGTGCTCCGATTGTCTGCAGAGCCATGGCTGCTGTCAGAGCCAGCGCATGGAACCTACTGCTTTTTCTCATTGTGTATCCCCCTTTCATCTTATAAGAAAATAAGATTAGAACCTTCTGTCACCAATTACTGGAAAGTGACTGTAACCCTTAAAAATGGCAATATAAATACCCAAAATGAGCATCCATGAATAATTGTAACAGCGCTCAGTTTGGGTGTAATTATAATTTTCAATCCAGATTTTATGATTTTTTGTCTATATAAATAAAAAATATAAAAAACGCATTGCCCTTTACTAATGACAATGCGTCTTTGTTAAACTCGCAAACGCTTCGCTTTTTGCTTTTACAGCACTTTGCTAAGGAATAGCCTTGTTCTCTCATTCTTTGGACTTACAAAGAACTCTTCGGGAGCTGCCTCCTCGATGAACCTGCCCTCATCCATAAACATGATCCTATTGGCCACTTCCCTGGCAAATCCCATCTCATGGGTGACCACCACCATGGTCATCTTCTCATGAGCCAGATCCTTCATAACAGATAGGACCTCTCCTACCATCTCGGGATCCAGCGCAGATGTAGGCTCGTCAAAGAGCATTACGTCAGGCTTCATGCACAGAGCCCTTACTATAGCTATTCTCTGCTGCTGTCCGCCTGAGAGCTGCATGGGATAATCCCCTGCCCTGTCAAGGAGCCCAACCTTGGATAGGAGCTCTCTTGCATAGCTCTCTGCCTCCTCCTGGCTAAGGCTCAGGAGCTTAATGGGTGCTACCGTGAGATTCTTCATGATAGTCATGTGAGGGAAGAGATTGAACTGCTGGAATACCATACCCATCTTACGTCTGTGCATATCTATATCCACCTTGGGATCGCAGATATCCACTCCTTCAAAGAAGATATGTCCTCCTGTAGGCTCTTCCAGTCTGTTAAGGCAGCGCAGGAAGGTGGACTTACCGGATCCTGAGGGACCTATGACGCATACCACATCTCCCTTATTTACATCTACACTAATGTCTGTCAGAACATCCTTGTCGCCAAAGCTCTTCTTCAGGCTCTGTACACTGATCAGTGCATTAGAGGCTGCATTATTATCTTTCATTCTTCTTCAGCCTCCTTTCTATTCTCTTCACGATACTCTCCATGATCAGGACCAGTGTAAGGTAAATGAGTGCCACTGCTATAAGGGGCATAAATGCTGAATATGTACGGCTCCTGATGATATCTCCGCCCTTGGTCAGATCTCCAAGTGCGATATATCCCGCAACAGAGGTCTCCTTGAGAAGAGCTATGAGCTCGTTGAGAAGTGTGGGTACTACGCTTCTGAGAGCCTGAGGCATGATAACAGTGAGCATAGTCTGGCGATAGCTAAAGCCCAGCGTACGGCCGGCCTCGTACTGGCCCTTGGGTATGGACTGGATGCCGGATCTGAATATCTCTGCCTGATAAGCACCTGAATTGATTCCAAAGGCGATGACTGCGACCAGTACCTTATCAATACGAACGCTTCCGAATACTACAAAATATATGATCATCAGCTGGACTACAACAGGTGTTCCTCTGATTATAGTCAGATAGAGGCTGCACAGAGCATTGGCAATCTTTAATTTACCTGTCTTTTCATGATTATGCCTGATGACAGCTATTATAAAACCCAGTACCAGTCCCAAAAGGGCTGCAAATACTGTGATCTCCAGAGTGATGAACAAACCGTCTGTTAAATAGTGCCATCTGTTGTCATCCACAAAATTCAGAATGAACTGGCTCTTAAAATTCTCCCACATCTACTTATTACTCCGTCTTGATATATTTGCCCACGATCTCATCAATGGTGCCGTTGTCCTTAAGAGTCTTCAGAGCTGCATTGAGCTTGTCCAAAAGCTCTGTGTTATCAAGAGCTACTGCGATAGCATACTCTTCTTCTGCATAAGCGGTGTCCAGGATCTTAAGGCCTTCATTCTCGGATACATAAACCTTGGCAGGCTCGTTGTCGATTACTACTGCATCAATCTTATTCTGGCTCAGAGCCTGTACAGCTTCCATACCCTTGGCATAACGCTCTACTGCGTCGTCGCCCAGCTCATCTGAGATATAGATATCACCTGTAGTACCTGTCTGTACACCTACGACCTTGCCTTCAAGGTCATCAGGAGATGCAATATCTGAATCCTCTGTTACGATGATGACCTGCTTTGCTGATGCATATGTATCTGTAAAGTTAACGCTCTTCTTACGGTCTTCTGTAACTGTCATGCCGGCCATACCAAAGTCAGCCTTGCCGCTGGTCACTTCAGGAATGATGGAATCAAAGGCGATATCTTCTATCTCAACCTCTGCTCCGATCTCTTTGGCCAGAGCTTCTGCGATCTCAGCATCGATACCTACAATCTGGTCATTGTCATGGTACTCATAAGGGGGAAACTCAGCATTGGTAGCCATGATCAGCTTGGCTGATCCGCTCTCTGCTGCCTCATCAGTAGTCTCTTCTGCAGGAGCACTCTCACTATCTGCACCTGAGGAACTGCCGGAACATGCTGCCAGTGAAAGGCAGGTTACAGTTGTCATAAGTAAAGCGATGATCTTCTTTTTCATAATTAATCCCTCCGCATTATTCTGATGATACAAGGATGCACATCAATATAATAAATAAAATCAATCTTACATAAATATACAAATATTAGACATCATTATGCAAGATTATTCAATGGTAAATTTCATCAACTTTATTATTTTTGTAATGGGTAAATAGGTAATATTATACATGACATTTTTGTCAGATAAGAAAGCTCCCTGATACCCTTTTTTATCAGCATCCGGAAGCATAGATACTATTTATATAAATAAGATTTTAAGAGTATTGATCACTATGAGCATTTATCGATATGAGTATTATTCAAAATCCCCACTTCTTGCTTATGTTGTCAGAGTATATGTTATTAGACGAACCTTCAGAAACACGCATTTACTGCGTGTTTCGTGAGAACATGTTGCTGGCAAATACGACCCTCGTATCTAATATTCTCTTTAGTCAGGATCATTGTCGGATACGCTGCCGCCCTCTCCTGAGCTATTATCATCCCCATCGTTTTTCCCTCCCCCGGAGGATGAGCCCTTGCCACTATTCCCATTAGACGCATCTGCACTGTTTCCGCTTCCGCTATTGTTTTCGCTATTATCTTCTTCGGGCTCCAGATCAGGGAATCTGTAAGTCTTGTCGGTGAGCTCAGGGGAGAGACTGATGGAGAAGCTCCTGGTCCTGTAGCCTCTCTTTCTGATAGTCACAGTATGGTTACCTGTGACCTTGGTAAAGGACGTAGGGATCACGCCTATATATGCACCGTCCAAAAACAGCTCTGCACCGTCAGGACCGTCCACATATACGTTGTAGCCTGTCATCAGTTCATCTTCACCTTCTATGATCTCCTCAGGATCCCGGTCTTCCTCTTCATCATCATCTAATAAAGAATCTGTATCCTTCTTATCTACCGTAGATGCATTGTCTGAAGAAGCCTTGCTGCCGGCATTTGAAGAATCGTCCCCATTATCGCTGTCAGAATCAGCATCTTCATCATCATCTTTGTCATTTTTCTTATCTGAATCTTTTTGAAGCTCTATCTCTACCTCAGAATTCCCGGAGCCCACATGAAGATATTCCTTCACCTTCTTGTAGCCATCGGCGCTGGCTTCCACATAGTGATCTCCGTATTTGAGTTCCAGAGGTACTCCTGTCATAACCTCTTCACCGTCTATCTTCAGATCGGTTTCCTCCGGCAGAGTCTCAAAGGTCACCATGCCGGTCTGATAACTGATCTCCACTTCTCCGGTATCAACTACAGTCTCTTTGTCTCTTTTGACTGTAAGAGTAGTCGTATAGTCTGCGCCGCGGCCCTTGATGCTCACATCATAGGTTCCTTCCGGAGCGCTGACCAGCATATTGTCACTGACCCTGTGCATGATCCTGTCGCCTATCTGCAGCACAGCACCTGTCAGATCATTGTCATCTACGTCTGCTGAAGACAGAGATACATAGCCGTGACCTCTTAATACTTCTACGCAGTAGATATCACTACCTATGCCGGAGACCCTGATCTGGTCTGAGGGCAGGACATCGAAGCTTGTGGCTGTATGACCGTCTATGAGGATCAGTGCATTATCACTAAGCTTGTAATTGCTGCCGCTTATCACAGCCCTGTTGTCCTCGGCATTTAGCTTATAATCATTGAACCTTGTCATATCAAAGGCATCATTATTGATCACCAGAGTATTGAGATGTTTACTGGCTGATAAAAAGCTGATATCTACGACCTTACCGGTTTCCAATAGCGCCGCCGACAAAGACCTACCGTAGCCGTCGTAGATAAAAGAAGTATTGTCATAAGAAAGAGTATAGTCCCTGCCCGTAGCAAGATTGCGAAAAGATATGGTCTTGTCTCCGGTATCAACAGCCTTGATCACACAGGTATCCTTGGAGTTGTATTTGCCTGTCAGATTGATGACTTGGGCCTTGGCATTATTCTCAGACCCTGCAAGACTACGCACCGGCATGCCAAGGGTTATAAGACTTCCCGCAATAAGTATTGTAGTCATCAGAGCAAAAACTCTGACACCTTTTCCCCTATCACTGTTTCTTCCGCGTCTTTTACCATTCATAATTTCACCCCGGATATTTGATATAAACCATATTCCGATTCTATAGTACGATGATGGTGTAAAAAGTAGCTTTTATAACCTTACAATAGTAACATGTATTTTATGCGTGTTTCACGAGAATAAAAAGGTAATCTTTTGCCAGTATACAGTTATTGTTCACTCGCTATGTACAGTTATTTTGCGCTACTGCAGAAACTTCTTTTCCAAAGCGAGCCTTCACTTCAAATGGTCAGTTTTACTTAATTCTTCACACAGCCTTTTATGCGCCCGCGAGAAAACTGTTTGAGCAGGAACGAAGGACAATATTGTTAATAGATGGTCATTTGGCGTCACGACGCCAAATGAATAGTGTGCAATGCCGCTCTCAGGCTTGCCTGAAAGAGCGGTGTTGCATACTGTTCAATTAAGGCCGCGAAGCGGACTTAATGACCATCGACGGCAATCAACCACCCCTTCGTTCCTGGGAGTTTTTTCGAGCGCGGCGCATCTATAAAAGGCTGTGGAAGAATATAGTAAAACTCCATTTAAAGTGCCGCGAGCGTGGAAAAAAGCTTCTGCAGCAGCACTGGCAAATTTATCCCTGGCGAGGGAACAATAACGTCAACTCGCCAATCCCCCCGCTCTACAAATAGTTTTTGATGTGTCTTAGCAGGTATTCCCGGGTGTTGTGTGAGGGAGTATTCAGTACGTCTGCCAGCATGGCCTTCAGGCAATCACCCATTTCCTTGCCGGGCTTTATTCCTGCTTCTATGAGATCGGCGCCCTTTACTGCCAGGTCTGCCAGGCAGAGAGCATCTCCTCTTTCTATGATCTCCAGGGCTTTATCCTTTAGCCTCTCTATGCCAAGGAGCTTCTCTTCCTGCATATAGCTGCTCTGAGCTGATACATCAGCCTTTTTTACGCTGATCAGATCATCCAGATTCTCGGGGCCTATCACGCTGAGCATCTTCCTTACCAGCTTATCCGTAGGCTCAGTCTTCATCATGATGTCATGGTATCTGACCAGGAGACATATCTTCTTTATGGATGCATTGTCCATTTTAAGACGGCGCAGTATATTATTTGCCATCTCTGCTCCCACTTCCGCATGGCCCTTGAAGTGATCGATACCAGCTTCGTCTGTGGTCTTGCAGGAAGGCTTTCCTATATCATGGAGGAGCATTGAGAGTCTTAGTATCTTGTCATTTCGGATAGTCTCTGCTGCCCTGAGGGAGTGCTCGCCCACATTCCACTGGTGATGGGGAGTGTTCTGATCGCAGGCTATTGCTTCGTCCAGTTCCGGCAGGATTACTTTGTTAATTCCCAGCTCTCTTCCTTCCAGGAGCCTGGTGGGCCTATCAGATGTCATGATCTTGATCAGCTCTGTCTGTATCCTCTCTGCGCTTACTCTCTGCAAGGTATCAGACAGAGTCTTTGCAGCTCTTGCTGTATCTTCCTCTATATCATAGCCCAGCTGGGCACTAAATCTCAGAGCTCTGAGGATCCTGAGTGCATCCTCGTCAAAGCGCTCCATAGGATCACCTACGCAGCGGATAATACCTGCGTTTAGATCATCTATGCCGCCAAATTCATCTACAAGCCCCTTGTCCGGATTCCAGGCCATGGCATTGATGGTAAAATCTCTTCTTCTAAGGTCTTCTCTGAGCATAGGCGTGAAGGTCACGCTCTCCGGATGTCTGTGATCCTTGTAATCACCATCCACTCTGTAGGTAGTGACTTCATAGCCTTCCTGCCCTTTCATGACTGTAACGGTACCATGCTTGATACCGGTATCTATGGTCCTTTTAAAGAGCTTCTTGACTTCCAGGGGATGGGCATTGGTAGTGATATCCCAGTCCATAGGCTCTCTTCCCAGCAAACTGTCCCTTACACAGCCTCCTACTATATAGGCTTCAAAGCCTGCTTCTGAGAGCTTATTTAGAATATCTAAAGCATTATCAGGAATATTGATGTTTTTTACATTCTTATATAGATTATTCATATAATAATATTTTACAATAAATAAGTGTGTGGGTCTAAAGTTTTTGTCGATACATATAGTAACAGATCAGGATGTAAATTTGTTTTTATACTATACTTTTTGAGGACTCTCAGAAATGACAGGAAAGACACCCGGGCGGATACGATATTTTGCCTGCATAACTCTGGCACTATTGATATCCGGCCTTTTGATAATTTCATATTCTCCTACAGCAAATCCCTCAAAGCTGGGACTAAATGCGGAAGTGCTGTCAGATGGATGGACCATAAAAAATGAAGATGGCATCCTTCATGAAGATACCAATCTTCAAAGCGCCGCAATCCCACCTGCTGATACAGGAGATACCTATATCCTTAGCCGCATACTGCCGGATAAGGAATATATTAATGCGGCCTTACGGATCAGGTGCGTTCATTCTGCTGTCAAAGTATTCCTCGATGACGAAGAAATATACAGCTATGGCGTTGAAGCCTATGAAAAAGGCTCTATCCTGCCCATGTGCAACTTATATGTAGCTCTCCCTGAGGGCTATGAAGGCAGGCTGATCACCATTTCTTTTACAGCTGGTCAGATTGATGCCTTCTCGGGCTTTTCCGATATCCTTTTGGGTACCATCTCTGATCTTCAGCTCTTTTATATGAATTCTGTGACCATACCCTTCTTCCTTGGCGTATTTCTTACGATCCTGGCTATCATATACATGGGGATGTATTATTATCTGCGCCATCTTAGAAGCACAGATATGCGACTTCCCATGGGAGCCATCGTATCCCTTGACCTTGGCGTATTCGTCCTTGCTGCCAATAATATATTTAACCTTCTGTCCAGCAATGACCTTCTTAATACCCTTATGGAATATACATCTCTCTATCTGATTCCCACCTGCCTCACAGGCTATCTTGGTGCTATCAGTAAGGGCTACAAGAAGACTGCGTTTCTGGCCAATTTGATGACACTGATCAACCTTATCATTCTCTTATCCACTATTCCTTTGCATTTTCTTGGGATCAGGCTTTATACCACCTTTGCCTTTATCGTACATCTGCTCTGCTTCCTGGAAGCCTTCCCTGTCATGATCTGCTGCCTTTGGATCATCCACAATTCCGGCAAACTGAGGAGCCATGACGATCCCGACTACAGATCCACTATCTTTGCGCTTTCAGGCTTTGCTATTTTTACCTTCTCTGCCTGGGCCGAGATCATCAGCTATAACTTCCTTAAATATTTCTCAGAAGCCGGTGATTCCAGAGTCAACTTCAACATCATGGTATTTGGCAGCTTTTTATTCGTAATATGCATATTCCTGAGCTATTATGTCTACACACTCTACGTCATCCAGTCAGAGGACAGACAAAAGCTCCTAAGAGGCCTTGCTTACTATGATCCTCTTACTCATCTGTCCAACAGGGCCAAGACCCAGGAAGAGATACTGCGTCTTGGCAATAGCAGGCAGTCCTATGTCATCATATCCATAGATATGGATAATCTTAAATATGTAAATGACACCTACGGACACAATGAAGGTGATAAGCTCATACAGTACTTTGCCTCCATGCTCCAGTCCAGTTTCAGGGCAAGTGACCTTGTAGCCAGGATAGGCGGAGACGAATTCCTGGTCATCATGTATGATGACAATGTTGACCTTGCTTCTTCCAGGATGAGAGGTCTGCAAAAGACTCTCCAGAAAAATCCTTCTGTCATTCCCGGTGTCACATGCGGCTTCTCCTTTGGAATATGCTCTGAATCCGAATTTCCCGGAAGAACTGCAGAGGACGTATATCGCCTGGCAGACGAGAGAATGTATGCCATGAAGAAGAGGCGTCACATAGAAAGAGCCAAAGCATCGGGAGAAAATAACTTTTTT
The DNA here is from genome assembly GCF_000424585.1 of Butyrivibrio sp. MC2013. Taxonomy (GTDB): domain Bacteria; phylum Bacillota; class Clostridia; order Lachnospirales; family Lachnospiraceae; genus Butyrivibrio. The sequence goes on along the minus strand of NZ_AUKE01000009.1, from coordinate 47,137 downwards.
GACACTCCTGCACCCCAAAAGGAGGGCTTTAAATGAAAAGAATAAAGAGTCTTCCTATATTTGCCTTCCTGGGCATACTACTACTGACCTTGATCATCAGCTCTATTCTCTTCTCCTATAAGCCTGTAAACCATATGGAGAATATTGTAGATTTTAAGCTTAGTGTCAACGACAGGGACGGAGGCTATTACCATACTGACAGATCCAAGACCGATACTGCATCCATCTTTTCCGTAGGTGACTATCTATATATATCTGCGGATATGCCTGCAGGTTACTACAAATCGCCCTATCTTCTCATAAATGCCAGATACTGCGGTTTTACAGTATCTCTGGACAGAGAAGAGATATTTGAGAATAAGATGCAGAAAGCACTCAAGGCCGAATTTATCCCCTACAGGGCTGTCTTTGTGCCTCTCCCTTCCAGGGATCTGGAAGGTCATCGCCTGACCATAACCATGCTCCTGACTGAGGATGATGTTGAATTTCCTATAGATTATGTTCTCTATGGAGATTATATTGATATCCTCAAATCCTTTATACAGTCCAAGATATCGATTTTATTTGGAGCTTCCTTCCTCTGTATATTCGGAGTGGTCTTTCTCCTCATCGCTCTCATATTTGCTGCCAGAAATTACGGCTTTGCAGCTCATATTGTCAGTGCTGCCATATGCCTCTCCTTCGGACTCTGGCTCCTTGAATATCAGCTTCTGATCTGCCTTTTTTATCAGCAGCCGTTTTTTGATAACTTGGCATATACACTTGTATTTACGCTGATACCCTTGTGCCTGGTGCTGCTGGGACTGATCACCGGCACCCTTAAGCGAAGGCGTTTTGTCTTTGCGATCTTATTCGTTATATTTTATGACCTGATACTGGTAATTGGCAGGTATGAAGGTATGACTCCCCAGACTGTGACTACGGGAGTAGCCGCTCTATACATCATATCTTCCATATTTATGCTGGTTATAGAAGCCAGATTTGTACTGTCAAAGAGAAGGACCGAGTCCATATATGTACAGCTCTTTGGCCTGGCCTCACTGAATATCTCACTTATCATTACTTCCATCTATTATTCCGGCAGGCTCATGTCTGCCAAGACTATCAGCACCTCTTTGGACGTAGCCCTTGTAGTAGGAGCTTCCTTCTTTGTAGTGTCCAGAATGCTGGCTTATGTCTTCTCACTTACTGACTCTGTTTCTGCTCATCAGCAGGAGCAGACCCTGTCCAAGCTCGCATATATGGATTCACTGACCGGCCTTCCCAATAGGACTACCTGTGATAGGGTGTTCATGGAACTGGATGATTCTGATCTGGACTATATGATCATGTCCCTGGACCTCAACGGACTAAAGGTATTAAATGACAGTCTGGGCCATGCCGTAGGCGACAGGTTGATAAAGGATTTTGCAGATGCCCTTAATATCTGCTTCCCTGATCCTGCCTTCAGATCCAGGATAGGCGGAGATGAATTTGTAGTAGTCATGAGTGAATTTCCTGGAGAAAGCTATCTGGCTTCCAGGATCGACCGCCTCAAAAAGCTCCTTGATGAAAAGAGCAAGGATACCGGCTTTGACTATAGTGCAGCTTATGGCTGCTGCTTCAGACATGAATTAAAAAACGCCAGCTCTCATGATGTGTACATGAAAGCTGACGAAAGAATGTATATCAATAAAAGAATGACCCACGCTGTAGGTTATTAATATGCTCTGCCCCAGTATACCATCTTTGTTGCAGGCTTACCGCATACTACGCACTTGTCTGAGATCTCTTCCTGCTCAAAAGGAATACAACGGCTGGTCACATTGTAGTCTTCCTTGATCTTGTCTTCACATTCGCGGCATCCGCACCACATAGCCTTTACAAAGCCCTTGGTCTCCTTAAAGTCCTCTGCAAACTCATCGATAGTCTTGGCTGCAAAGGTATGGTTCTTAAGATGATCCTTGGCTCTCTGAAGCATGTCGCTTTGGATAGTATCAAGAAGCTGTGCCACTGTGTCATGAACATTATCAAGGCTGCACTCTATCTTTTCCCTTGTATCACGGCGTACCAGAACGCACTTGCCCTGTTCCATATCCTTAGGACCAATCTCTACTCTTACAGGAATACCATGCATCTCATGTTCTGCAAACTTGAATCCGGGACTTCTGTCTGTATCGTCCAGCTTTACCCTAAAGTCATTTAAGCTCTCATAGAGCTTCTGTGCACAGTCAAGTACGCCTTCCTTCTTCTGCTGGATAGGAATGACTACAACCTGAGTAGGTGCGATCTTAGGAGGCATTACAAGGCCTTCGTTATCGCCGTGTACCATGATCATGGCACCGATGGTACGTGTGGTCAGACCCCATGATGTCTGGAATACATGATGGAGCTTATTGTCCTTGCCCGCATACTGTATACCAAAAGCCTTGGCAAAGCCATCACCAAAGTTGTGAGATGTAGCTGACTGAAGTGCTCTGCAGTCGTGCATGAGAGCTTCTACTGTATATGTGTGCTCAGCTCCTGCAAACTTCTCCTTCTCAGTCTTCTGACCCTTGATAACAGGGATAGCCATATCCTGCTCCAGGAAATCTGCATATACATTAAGCATTTGTACTGTGCGCTCTTCTGCCTCTTCCATGGTAGCATGTGCTGTGTGGCCTTCCTGCCAGAGGAATTCTCTGGACCTGAGGAAAGGACGTGTCTCCTTCTCCCAACGTACAACGCTGCACCACTGGTTCAGTACCTGGGGCAGATCCTTGTATGAGTGGATCTCTCCCTTGTAATAATCGCAAAAAAGTGTCTCAGATGTGGGACGAACACAGAATCTCTCTGAAAGAGTCTCAATACCGCCCTGTGTGACCCATGCTACTTCAGGAGCAAAGCCTTCTACATGATCCTTTTCCTTCTGAAGAAGTGACTCAGGGATAAACATGGGAAGGTATGCATTCCGGACACCTGTAGCCTTGAATCTTGCATCGAGATGCTTCTGGATAAGCTCCCAAATTGCATAGCCCTCAGGCTTGATCACCATACATCCCTTGATATTGGAATAGCTGATAAGTCCTGCTTTGATAACAACGTCTGTGTACCATTGTGTGAAATCCTCGTCCATGGACGTGATCTCAGATACCATTTTCTTCTGATCTGCCATAAAAACCTCCTAATGTGCATCAATAATGCCTGCGCAGCCTCGCGGAGCATCTTGTCACAGCCATTTACTACTTCTGTGAAAATAAAAAAATCTCCGGTCTCTGCAGTTACACAGGGACCGAAGATATATATTCTTTCGGCGGTACCACCCTTGTTAAATCCGGCAGCTTAAATAGACCGGATCTCTCTCGTCTTCCCTTAACGCGGGATACGCTGCGTTTTCACACAGTAACTCCAAGGCAGGTTCACGGTTCTGATGCAAAGCCTTCCAGCAAACGGCTTCTCTCTGGGGCATCGGGGCTTCCGCTACTAACCCTCTTCAACGTTAAAATTGATTGTAAAATGACTGCAGATATATGTCAAGTGGTCAGGTCCACCTCATATATATACATCTGCTTGGCCTCACCGTCGGAGCAGGTCACATCTATGATCTCTCCGGTACGTACAAAACCCGCATGCTCATTGCTCTTCCAGGAAGCATAATTGTCAGTGAATATGCGGCAGGTGATCTTCTTTAGTCCCATCACATCTCTTGCATAATCCTGCATGGCTCTGATAGCCCAGCGGCCAAGGCCCATGCCTCTTGCACCGTCCTCTCCTATAAAGAGGCCGTATTCTGCAGTGCCTGTATCATCAGGACTTTCTATCACCACACAGCCTACAGATTTGTCAGCATCAGGGCTATCTTTCTTGATGCAAATGATGAGTATGGTAATAAGACCTGTTTCTATCTTGGTCCTGTAGTATTCCTGCTCTCCTTTTAGAGTAAGGGGGTCACGATAGACATAAAAACGGCTTACACTATTACGCCATTTTACAACATCTGCGCAGTCTTCATATGTCATAGGGCGCAGTCCGAATTTATCATTTTGTTCTACATAGTTCATATCCGGTCTCCCATAAATCGATCTATGGATTTTGTGACAGATAAAAAGGGCCGGGACCATGTCCTGACCCTTACGTCATTATATCAGCAAACCGGAACTTTATCAGCCTCTTTGATCATATCTGACAGATCAAATTGCTCATTGGAAAGATGGAGCACCCTCTCACGGATCTCCTGGGTCCTTCCCTGATTCCAATACTGAGTACCTATGTATCCGCAAGTACGTCTAGCCACATTCATCTTGTCCTGATCGCGATTGCCGCAGTTAGGACATTCCCAGATGAGCTTGCCGTCTTCATCGTTTACGATCTTTATTTCGCCTGTAAAGCCACAGCACTGGCAGTAATCAGACTTGGTATTGAGCTCGGCATACATGATGTTGTCATAGATATATCTCATAACAGACAGTACCGCATCCAAATTGTTCATCATATTGGGTACTTCCACGTAGCTGATGGCACCTCCCGGTGACAGAGCCTGGAACTCAGACTCAAACTTCAGCTTTGAGAAAGCATCTATATTCTCTGTCACATGCACGTGATAGCTGTTTGTGATATAGCTCTTATCTGTAACACCCTCGATCTTGCCAAATCTCTTCTGTAGGCACTTGGCAAACTTGTAGGTAGTGGATTCAAGAGGTGTGCCATATAGAGAGAAGGAGATGTTGCTCTCTTCCTTCCACTTATTGCACTTATCGTTAAGGAATCTCATGACTCTGAGAGCAAAATCCTTGCCCTCTTCATCTGTATGGGATACACCCTTCATATATCTGGTACATTCATAGAGTCCTGCATAGCCAAGACTGATAGTAGAGTAATTATCATACAGTAACTTGTCTATGGTCTCACCCTTGGATAATCTTGCAAGAGCGCCGAACTGCCAGAGTATGGGAGCTACGTCTGAAGGTGTACCCAGCAGCCTGTCATGACGGCACATCAGCGCCTTATGGCAGAGCTCTGTCCTTTCTTCCATCAGTTCCCAGAACCTCTTCTCATCTTTACCTGAAGAGCAGGCAACATCTACCAGGTTGATGGTCACAACGCCCTGATTGAATCTTCCGTAATACTTGTGAGCGCCGTTTTCGCCAAGGCCTGTTGTATCAGGAGTAAGGAAGCTCCTGCAGCCCATGCAAGGATATACATCCCCGTTTTTGTATTCCTTCATCTTCTTGGCAGATATATAATCAGGTACCATGCGCTTAGCTGTGCACTTTGCTGCAAGCCTTGTCAGATACCAGTATTTGGAGCCTTCTGAGATATTGTCTTCATCAAGTACATAGATCAGCTTAGGGAAGGCAGGTGTGATATACACGCCCTTTTCGTTCTTGACACCCAGGATCCTCTGACGGAGCATCTCTTCGATCACTGCAGCCAGATCGTCTCTGAGCCTTCCTTCCGGTACTTCGTCCAGATACATGAATACTGTGATAAAGGGAGCCTGTCCATTTGTAGTCATAAGAGTGATGACCTGGTACTGGATCTCCTGAACGCCGTCCTTGATTTCTTTCCTGACACGCATCTCTGCAATCTCATTGATCTTCTCGTCAGATGCCTGTACGCCTGCTTCCTCCAGCTCAGCTCTTACCTGCTCTCTAAACTTCCTTCTGGATACATCAACAAAAGGTACCAGGTGAGAAAGTGTGATGGACTGTCCGCCATACTGTGAGCTGGCGATCTGCGCAATAGCCTGGGTTGCGATATTGCAGGCTGTTGAAAAGGATCTGGGTCTCTCGATCAGTGTCTGGCTGATAACTGTTCCGTTCTGGAGCATGTCCTCCAGGTTTACCAGACAGCAGTTATGCATATGCTGAGCAAAATAATCTGAATCATGGAAATGTATGATGCCTTCCTCGTGAGCCTTGACCACATCTTCGGGAAGAAGGAATCTTCTGGTGATATCCCTTGATACCTCGCCTGCCATATAGTCTCTCTGCACACTGTTGACAGTAGGGTTCTTGTTGGAGTTCTCCTGCTTGACCTCTTCATTGGAGCACTCTATAAGGGACATGATCTTCTCATCTGTAGTATTGGATTTACGCACCAGAGCACGCTGATAACGGTAGGTGATATACTTGCGGGCAACCTCATGATTGCCTGTGCTCATAAGTCTGTCCTCTACCATATCCTGGATCTCTTCCACGCTGGCAGCTCTGTTAAGGTCCAGGCAATCAGCCTCGACCTGTGCTTCTATAGATACTATCTCTTCATCAGACAAACGTCTGTCAGGGGTAACTGTAAGATTTGCTTTCTTGATAGCGGTGATGATCTTGCCGCCGTCGAACACTTCTTCTTCGCCACTTCTCTTAATGATCTTCATATGTCCTCCAATAAACCCACAATATCTTGTATTCTTATAATTATGATACTACAAAATCTTGTTGCTTGCAAGGACCGTGACCTTTTATAAAAAGACATATATGCCCGGAAGATGGGCCTTAAAGCTTCCTGATATCCTCCAGACGATTATGGGCTTTTCTGATCCTTTCAAGCATGGCCCCGTCAGTAACCGGCCTGGATGAGATATAATAATCCACCTTGAATTCATCCTGCATCTGTCTGACGGACTCAAAACTGATCTCCCTATCATCCTCGCAGGTTGCCAGTCCGCATACATCCGCCAGGTGCATGATCGTGCCGGTATTCCCGTCTATGATATGAACATCACTGTCAAAATAGTGTAAATATGATGGTTTGAAATAATTAAAATGGGTACAGCCCAATACCAAAGCGCTATAGCGGTCAAGGTCAAAGGGTGCAAACTGCTCCTTAAGATAATCCTCAACCTCACTTCCTTCATAGATCTGTCTCTCTGCCAGATCCACAAGTCCCGGCATAGGAAGGAGATCCACTCTGTGATCTGTGTCCACTCTCTTTAAAAGAGTCGCCAGCTTGTTTTCTCTGATGGTAACAGGGGTTGCAATGACCATGATCCTGCTGCCCTCTGCCTTTTCTTCAACGGCCGGCTTAACTGCAGGCTCCATCCCGATCATAGGTATATCGAACTTGCTCCTAAGAACATTTATGGCAGCTGCAGTAGCTGTATTACAGGCCACAAGCACAGCCTCCGCTCCCCTTTCTATGAGAAAAGCAGTGTTTTTTACGGAGTATTCAATTATTTCATCAGTGCTCTTCTTTCCATATGGGACATTATCAAGATCAGCATAAAAGAGCCAGTTTGCATCTTTAATGTGATGCATGGCTTCATGTAATACCGATAAGCCCCCAAAGCCTGAGTCGAAGATTCCGATATTCATCTTTCACCTCGAACTAACCCATCAAACGTGCGCCGCTAGGCGTACGGTAAAAAAAACGAAGCCAGCAAACGGCTTCGTTTTCTGTCCAGATATATGTTATGCTTTGACAGCAGTTCTTTCAATAAGCAAAATTACCGAAAATTATACAGTTCTTCTTGAGATCCAGTAAGGACAAGGGTTTGAGAGTCTCCCTTTTTGTGATTGGCATTATGATCAGCGCAAAAAGCTACGGTTTTACGTTCGCTATTATCCTCTTCATAGAAAATAGCTTGTTTTTCTTCATCTCTTTTGACAAGGGCTTTATCTTTGTCATGATATACCACTTTACAAGGTACTGTTACCCTTTCATTATCAACGATCATGTCAGTGTTTTTTTCTTTTTGGTATTTGCTTATGACTTCATCCTTTTCTTTTCTCAGGCCCTTCTCCATGCGCCTTAGCTCTTTTCTCCTGCCATATCCTGTAAGTACGGATACAGCATTAGGGACCCTGAGGGCAAAGAAGCTGATAAGAGATAACACAGCAAACAGCGTGCCAAATACCATAAGGCCTTTGGACAGATAACTGTATTTAAGCGCCTGACCTGTGATCTTTCTGGCTTCAATAGGAGTAGCAAGAGTCCCCATGAGGCTATAGACTGTCATGGTAAATTTTAATTTCATCATCTCTTGTATGCCTCCTCCAGCTGCCATCTGGCCAGGCTGATATTTGCTCTTACAACCTTTTCCATTTCCTCAAGCCTTTCTTTATTAGCCGGATCGGGATTATCAAAATCACTGTCCAGATGTGCCTCTATCTCACCCAAAAGATCCTCTATCTCCTCTTTTTCCACGCTCTCTCTGGCAAAGTTCCAGGCATTGTTGTAAATCTGGGCCGAAGTCTCCTTGTATATGATAAGAGCCGTTGTTGTATTATCAGAAGCTGCTATATCTCCCGAGGCTGATTCTCTAAGGTCTCTCCAGTAATCGGCGTAGCGGATCTGAGAATCTCCTGTTTCATCAGGTATTCCAAGCCTGTCATAATAGGAGCTGATAGTGACCAGGTGCCTGGCCCTATAGGTCTGAGAAGGAGACAGTTCTCCCGACTCTGCGGCTTCTCTGAACCATTTGGCAGCCATCTGCCTGCTGCCAAAGTCCTCATACTGGTAAAAATAAGCTATGCCCAGATTGTAGGCAAATACTGCATAGTCGTGACTATTCAATAGCAGCATATCTTCATAGGTCCTATGGTCATCATAGGATGAGTACAATACGCTCCTAAGGTCCTCGTCTTCCTCTTTGCTGAATATCCCGTCCGTTGTATCAAGGTCAAGAAGGGTCATGAGCGCTTCATTGGAATCAGGATCAAGAGACATGGCTCCCATGATACTCATGATCCTATCCTTCCCTGTCAGCGCACTTCTGGCATCATCTATAAAATCTACCCTGGAAGAAGCGACCATATCTTTGGCCCTGGAATCTATCCTGAATGAGCCTAGTATAAATGTCATGGCCATAGCTGCAGTCAGTCCAAATACTGCTATAGATAGGCCTGCCCTTCTTCGATAGTTCTTCTCCAGCTCCCTGTAATGCTCAAGAGCATATTTCATCTCGGCTGCAGATTGATATCTGTCATCGGGGTTCCTGCTGATAGCCTTCATGACAATCTCTTCGATACCCCCGGATATACCGGGCACAAAGTGACTCACAGGCCAGGGTTCATATGCCCTCTCATCTACCATGTGTCCTGTGAGAAGGTGATAGATGGTGGCTCCCAGATTATATATATCTGTTCTCTCATCCGATTGCATACCGCTAAGGAACTGCTCAGGTGCTGCGTAGCCCCTGGTACCAAGGCAGGTGGTATCCTCATGGGAGTAGCTCTTATACTCTCTGGCGATACCAAAGTCTATGAGATATATCTTGCCGTCAGGATCCAGCATGATATTCTCAGGCTTCATATCCCTGTAAATAATAGCAGGCTCTCTGCTGTGGAGATATATAAGCACATCGCACAGATAGATAGCCCAGAGGCGGACCTTGTCCTGAGAGATGCTTTTTTCTTCTCTGAGCACATCCCTGAGGGTCCTGCCCCTGATATAATCCATTACTATCAGGAAGCTGTCGTCCTTGTCTATCACATCCACGATCCTGGGAAGTCCCGGATGGGACAGGCTCTTTAACAGCTCTATCTCTGTGCGAAGGCTTGTGCGGAGCTTTTCAATATCTGCAGAGCTCTCTCTTCTGATCTCCTTGACAGCCCAGGGACAGCCTGCCCTCTCATTGATAGCCAGGTAGACCCTGCTCATGCCGCCTCGTCCGATCTCGCTCAGTATTTTATATTTGCCATCCAGTAGGGTTCCTGCCTCTAACATCTTCCCTGATCAATCCTTTTTTACATTCTTCCTTTTAGCAATAAGAGCGGCGATGCCTGCTCCAAGCAGCATAGCTGCAGCGAATATCAGTATGATCACTTCCTTCTTGACAGCCTTGCCTTGTAAAGCTCCCTGGGCAGATATTATCTCACCGGGATAAAGGTCTGCAGCCATAGCAAGAGGAGATACCTCATCATCTATTTCAGCCATGCTTTTTCTTATAAGCTCTTTTGGAGCAGCTGATACATATACCTTCTTTATGACCTTTTCGCAGCTGTTACCTGCTGCATCTGCTGCAACTACCCTTACATTCTGGGCTTTATCAAGGCTTTCCAGGTGAAGGCTCTTGTTTATGCCAAGGTCATCTCCTGCCTTATATTCACCTGCCAGGTCTCCGTTTATATAAACGGCCGCAGAGACCAGCTTTCTGTTATCATCTACGCTCAGGCTAAAGTCATGTCCTGTCTCAGACTCATAGCCTGCTCCCTCTTCCAGGTCACCAAATGCAAGGCCCGGTGCAGTCTTGTCCACTGCAAAGGCAAATTCCAGATTTTCAGCCCTGTTGGATGAATTGTTGCCTGCAGCATCCGTTGTTGATATCAGGACTGTATAGTCGCCTTCCTTGTCAAACAGTTCTTTGGAAACAGTATAGGTCACGCTGTGCCAGCCATATTCATTTACTGACTCTGTACTGCTCCAGCCTTTGCCTTCCTTTACCTGCATGATCTCATCATCTCTGCCGATCGTCAGGGTCTTTTTATTTACAGCATCTACGTTTACTTCTTCCACTACGAGATCAGTAGGCGCATTGGTAAAATATCTCTCTGTCATCACTGCTGATTCAGGATGGAGATAGAAGGTGCTTCCAAATCTGTTTACGGAAAAGACTATCATGTCCTCTGTAACGTTGCCTGCAAGGTCCCTTGCAGTAACATTTATGGTATAGACATCATCATTATCTCTGACATGTCCAAAGTCGCTGTAGCTTACAGATACCTTTTCCTTTTCATTCTGTCTGCTAAAGGGCATGTCCCTTAATCCTGTCATGGATCCTGTGAGCACCATGCTTACATCAGTACCCATATTGCTGTCTTCGCAGATCACTACGGGAGAAGCAGTTCCCCTTATTGCCTCACGGTCAGATACTCCCATAAAGCTGATCACAGGAGCTGTCTTATCAATTGTGAAGCTTCCGCTATTTTCTTCCTCGGCTTCATTGCCTGCCCTGTCGGTATAATCTACTGTAAAAGCATATATACCGTCAGTATCAAATACTATACTTATGCTATGTTCGTCTTCCTTATTAATATAGCTTTGTCCCTGACTAAAGGCAGAAGTATTATCCGCTCCCTTGATCCTTACCTTTGACGGATCAAAGTTATGCTCTTTAATTGTGACAGTTGCAGTCCTTGTCTCGTTATAATAATCTTTGCCATTTTTATCAAAGCTAATGCTGATAACAGGCTTTGTCTTATCAATGGTAAATTCTTCTTTTTCAATATAAGGCTCAGCCTTATTTCCTGCCTTATCTGTTGCAGTAAAGCTAAAGGAATAGTCGCCGTCTGTGTCAAATACCGCTGTCATGCTGTATCTGCCATCTTCATTCTTAACAAAGCTTGTAAGCTTTGCTTTTCCGGAGCCGGAATCTGTAAAAAGAGTACGCTCAGGATCAAAGGTGTAATCCTCAACTACAATGGTAGCTGTCCTTGTATCCTTGTAATATCTGCCCTCTAAGGCGTCATTATTATCATAGCTGACAGTGATCAAAGGGTCTGTCTTATCAACAGTAAAGGATTCTCCCAGGATAGCTTCGCCATTTGAAGAGATATTGCCTGCTCTGTCCCTTACAGTTCCAAATGCATAATACTCGCCATCTGCATTTGTAGTGATCACGGCGCTGTACATCCTCTTATCACCTTCTGCTGATTCTACCCAGTCTTCAGGCTTTATATATCTGTATTCTGTGCCTTTGTCAGGACGTGTTACCGCTATTCCCACTGTATTTTCTTCAAAGTCGGGATAGAGTTCCTCCACACTGATAGTCACTTCCACATCCTTGTTATAATAGCTCTTGTCACTCCCCTCAGGACTTACTGCTTTACCGCCTGCGCTATAGGAATAGCGGATAAGGGGAGCTGTATTGTCTATTATGATCAGGTCAGAAGATGCTATATCACTTTCGTTACCGGCCATATCCACAGCTTTGACACTAAGGCCGTTTACGCCTTCCCTGCTAAAGGTGTAGCTGTATTCACTATCTAAAGCCTCTTTGAGAACAGGGCTGGCAGAATATATCCCTTCTTCATTATCAAGACATATCATGCTGTCTTCTCTGCCATGATAATTACTATCGATCACTCTGAAGCTTCCGCTCCAGGATTCATCTTTTGTAAAATATGCATCCTTACCGGATATGGTAGTCTTCTCTGTAAGATCCGTTACCTTATCAAATTCTATAACAGGACTTGTATTGTCATATACAAGGCCAAGATTCCAGTCAAAGCTGCTCTTGTTGCCTGCCTCATCTTCAAGGATGATCTGCTTTATCACATCTCCCCGGCCGTTTTCCATAAGGATGTCATAGGAGGCAGAGCCATCTGTTTCCAGATAGTTTACACTGCCATCCTCCATTACTATGCCGATTGTTACAACATCAGACTCTGCTGCATTTGATTCAGCTTTCTGAGTCTCATTGTCATAGCTAAGTGCAAGGCTTATGGGCTTGTTACTGTACAGCATCCTTGCTGCCAGACTGGAAGGATCTGCGGTTATTTCTTCTGTAAATATACCGTCCTCATAGAAATTGCCGTTTAAAGTTACTGATATGAGATCAGTCCTGGGGGCGGTATTATCTATCTTGAAGGGAACTACAAACTCACTGGTCTTACTGTGCTCTTTAGCGGCAAAAGTGATCATATTCACTCCTTCTGCCAGATTATCGAGAGGAATATTCCCTTCAAATATGCCATGAAGAATGTCTGTATATCTTAGTTCTATAATATCTATTTCTGAATTCACAGATGATATTTGGGTAAAGGGATGACACCAATTACAATCAACTGTCAATAAAAGGTCCTTGCCACTTAGGCTTTTGGAATACCATATATCTTTATCCTGATAATCCCTGATATCATAGAGGCAATGTCCGTCTATTGTAGTTACCTTCCAGTATATGTCTTCCTTTTGCCTGCCATCATCAGATATATCTTCTGCTTCCCCGTCATTTGGAATATCAATTTCGGAACCATTCACATTTGTAAATAGATAATTGACATTCCTAAATACATACTTATGACCATCACTAAAGGTCACAAACAGATCTCTTATCAGGTATTTACCCTCAGCTTTAAGAGTCCTCTTGGGCGTTGTATTAGTAGTATTTATAGTAAATCTCAGTTCGCTTTGACTGTTATTATTTATATTTTCAACGGTGACAAAGGCTTCTTTTATTTTGGCATTTTTTTTGATCTTCTTTTTGACTGAGCTTATGATCTTGTCTTTGTTAAGCCATATGGCTGCTTCTTTATTTGCAGCAAAGACATAGACGTTTTTGCCGTTTTCATCTTTGATGATAGTGTATTTTGAAAGCACAGGTTCTTTGACTTCAGAAGTTTTGGATGTAGATGTGGCATAGAGATATTTAGTTGAGAAACTCAACTCTTCATACTCATCTTCAATGCTCTCCTTATCATCTTCAGGAGATTTATTTTCTTCGCCTGTCAGAGAGAGTAAATTGCTGCTTACGCTCATGCTTTCAAGCTCCTTGTCCTTTGGAGCTTTTTCTTTCTTGGCGCCGTTTTCTGCATCCTGCGGATCAGCAGCTTCCTTGTCCTTCTTGTCAGCCTCATCAGCTTCAGGATCAGCATTTATAGAATCCTTGCTATCTGTGTCACCATCTTTGGGATCATTAGTCCCAAAGTTATTATCCCCTGCTCCCTCGCCCAGATCCTTATCTTCAGGACCGGGGGCTTTATTGTCATCCCCGAAAGCAGCATCTGTGCTATCAGCGTCAGTTTCCGTGCCATTGTTCTCTGCACCGGGATACAGGATCTCTTTTAAACCTGTATTTGGTCTTATTATTTTACCGCCGGGGCCAAAATCTACTATGCTGTCATATCCGCCTTTAAATGAAGAATCTTTCATTTCTCCTATAAAAATAGACCCCTTGGCAGCTTTAGCTTCCAGGCTTTTTCCAGCCAGTTCTCCAAAAGGCATTCCTCCAAGGCTGATCACAACTGCCAGAATTGCAGCAGATAGTCTTGTCATGACGGTTTTTTTCTTGTTTCCTTTTTTCATTTGACTCTTTTTCATATTTCCTCCGTTTTCATTGCCCTGCCTTTTCCGTAATGACAGCCGCTTTTATGCAGGCCCATTCTTTTTTGGGTATCAAAAAGAAAAGGGCAGCAGTTTTCCTTTAGTGCAAAAGCACGATCATAAGATTACTGGCTCTTATCCAATAACTACTTACAGGAAAAAAGTATCGGCGAAAGCGATACTTCCGGCAGAAAAATACCGGTAATTTGAAAATGTCTAAAATGCAAATAAAAATTCACAAAACCCTGGTGCTGATTTGTTCCCGTAACACAATGGACAAAGCATATCGCATCCCGATAATTGCTGTCAATATGATTGCAAAAACAAATAAAAATCTAATGGTATTTATGAGATTTTTAAGAGCTCATTATTCAAGATAAGTTGACGAAAAGCCGCAAATTATCCATAATGTTTGATGTAAGAAAGGAATAAGAATAATGAGACTGCGTAATATACCCGGTGCCAGAGATGTGATAGAAGAGAGCATCTGGGCCATTAAGAATCCCGAAGGCTGCAAAGGTAAGTGGAAAGAGGTCTTTGGCAATAATAATCCTGTCAGGATAGAAATAGGAATGGGAAAGGGCCGTTTTATCATGGATCTGGCCGCCTTAAATCCTGACATAAATTATATCGGAATAGAAAAATATTCCAGCGTTATGCTTAGAGGCATACACAAGCAGGAACAGCTCCTGCTTCCCAACATCCGTTTTATCAGAATGGAAGCAGAAATCATCACTGAGGTATTTGACAAGGGCGAGGTTGACAGGATATACCTGAATTTCTCAGATCCCTGGCCCAAGGACAGGCATGCCAAGAGACGTCTTCCTTCAAGGGAGTTTCTGTCCAGATATGATGAGATATTAAAGAAAGACGGCGTAGTGGAATTTAAGACAGACAATACCGATCTTTTTGACTTTGCACTGGAGGAAGTAGCTCCTGCAGGCTGGAAAATAGATGCGGTGACAAGGGATCTTCACAATGATCCTGCATTGAACGAAGGCAATATCATGACTGAATATGAGGAGAAATTCTCCAAGCTGGGCAATCCTATATACAAATATATCATCAGCAGATAATAGCATTACTTTTGATTATTTTCATTAGACATACAAAGGAAGTTTACAAATGGCTGATAAGATCTATAACATAAATGACTATAAGAAGAATCCCGGACAAGGTCCAAATGCCCAGGACCCCTATGAAAACAGCAGCGATACCACTGCAGAAGCTTCATCAGAAAAGGTATCAGAAAAGATAGCACTGGATCTGGGATATACAAGACCTGAAGATATCAGCGCAGATGATATCCAGATAGAGGATCCTCTTAACTTCCTTAGTGCCAAGGAAAAAGAGCAGTATATACTTGCTCACAGCGATACTCTTCTAAATTCTCATAGCTCAGAGGATATAGAAAAAGAAAGCTCAGCTGCTAGTACCGATCAAAATAATAATGCTCCCTATTACCAGGGTGCAGGCCCTATAAATGCCGGTGCCATGCCCCAGGACAGTAACCTGGGAAATGGTTTTGGTGCTCCTTATTATGGTCAGGTAAACGGAGGATATGAGGAGCCTCATCCATATAATAATGCCAGCTCCTATCAGGGCGGCGATTATTATAATAATGGCGATGATTACAGCTATCAGGACATTGCAGATCTTGAGGAGCTTGAAGAAGAGGAGGACGATTATTCCCCAGTCCTTTATTACCTTCCAAGAATACTGGCTGTAGTAGCAGGACTTTTTGCTGCCTTTATCATTTTCATGTTTGCCAAAAAACTCATCCCTTCCATGATACCTGCTGACCAGGAAACTGCTGATAATATCACAGGCGAGGATACTTTAGGCGACGAGGATGAGGAGGTAGACGAGTCAGTTCCTCAGGGCAGTATAGTACATACCACATCAGGTCTGAATCTTAGGACCAGCCCTGAAAAAGCTGATAATATTGGTCAGACTGTCAAATCCGGGACTGAGCTGATCCTTGTAGGAGAGGAAAATGGCTGGGCAAAGGTTTGGTATGATGGTCAATACTATTACTGTTCCAAATCATATATTCAGTAAATACTCATGACCTTTTTACTATGCACCTCTCATTAGTTGCTGTTCACCCGCTGCCAGCTCATGAATAGCAACTGTTTTTATTTACAGGTATTATTCTAATGCTCAAAAATACTATTAAACCTCATAAGAGTAAATACTCATATCTACTGGCCTTGGCCATTTCAGCGGGAGCCTTGTTTTTGTTACCTGTTTCTAAGACCTACAGCCTTAGCGCTAATGCAGAAAGCTTAGAAGAAGCAAGGCAGGCCAGGATGGAACTGGAGACCAGCTCCAATCTGGTACCCGGCTGGCCTCAGGGACCTGCTGTTGGAGCAGAATCTGCTATCCTTATGGATGCAGACAGCAAGGTCATCCTTTATTCCAAAAATATAGACGAAGAATTATATCCGGCTTCCACAACCAAGATGCTGACCTGTCTTATCGCTGCAGAGAAGGGCAATATGAATGACATTGTTAACTTCTCCCATACGGCTGTATCTTCAGTCCCTTCGGATGGTTCAAATATTGGCATAGATGCAGGAGAGTACATGACTCTGGAACAGTGTCTCTACGGTATCATGGTAGGAAGTGCCAATGAATGTGCCAATGCTGTAGCAGAGCATATTGCCGGCTCTCTTGATGCCTTTGCAGATATGATGAATGAGAGAGCTTTAGAGCTTGGCTGCAGCCATTCTCATTTTGTTAATTCCAACGGTCTTTTCGATAAGGAGCATTATACCAGTGCCCATGATCTGGCCCTTATAGCCTCTGCCTTTTTTGACAATGAGCTATTGTCCAAGATTGGCAATACTGCCCGCTACCATTTCACGGCAGGTCCCGGTCAGCCGGACGATTTCTATGTTAATAACAAGCACAAGCTGATAAACGGAGAAATAGCCTGCGAAGGGATAAGAGGCGGCAAGACAGGATATACAGATGAAGCCAGAAATACCCTTATCAGCTGCGCCGAAAGAGGTCAGATGAAGCTGATATGTGTGATCATGAAGGAGGAAACTCCTTATCAGTTCACAGAGACCGCTGAGCTTTTTGACTACGGCTTTAACAATTTCAAAAAAGTATATCCGGCAGAAGAGGATGAATACTATCTTCCCAGCACGTCCAAGAATTCTTCCAGCTCATCTTTTTCATTAAACAAAGAATTTCTTGAATTTGACAAAAACGCTTCGGTAATACTACCTGTTACCGCTTCTCTTTCTGATTGTGAGTCCACCGCAGATTATGATACCAAAGATGAGAATACTGCTGCCGTGATCAGCTACAGCTTTGGAGGCGTAGCTGTGGGAGAGGCAAGTATCAGGATAGTAGCCTCAGATGAAGCTTTGTATCTTGGTAATAAGCCCTTATCATTAGTTGATGTGATAGAAGGCAAAAAAGGAACCTATTATCTTGATCTAAAGAGCCTGATCATCAGGATATCCCTGACCTTGTCAGTCATTATTGTTTTTTCCCTTATATTGTCAGCCATTTACAGCTACAAGTATGGCTACGGCGACAAGGGTGACAGAAAACGTATGAGGAGAAGGTTAAAGACCAAAGGCTCCCATCATTATCATTGATCATTATCATTCTATCTGTCAAAAAAGCATATGTTAATAGACGTACCTTCAGAAACACGCATTTACTGCGTGTTTCGTGAGAACATGAATCTGGCAAATAGGCCCAGCAGCTTTAGCTGCTTATAAATGGCCTATTTGCATACATTCTTGGATTATTTATCCAAGAATGTATATGTTATTAGACGTACCTTCAGAATTATTTCTCTGACAGCTCGTTTATAAGCTTCATTATAGTAGTGATGGCGCCTCTTTGACCTGAGCCTGTCATCCTTACCAGGTATTCCTCCCTGTTCTCATAGAGCTCGTGGATCTTCTTGACCAGCTCATTCTCATCAAAGTCCTCAGGCATGATCACCAAAGAAAAGCCCTGCTGTTCAAAGGATCTGGCATTTAATATCTGATCTCCCCTGCTGGATTTCTTTGAAAGAGGTACCAGGATATTGGGTTTTCTAAGAGCAAGGAGCTCGCAGATGGAGTTGGCACCTGCACGGGATATTACTATATCCGCCAGGGCAAAGAGGTCCTTTAGATCTGACTTAACATATTCAAACTGCTTGTATCCCGGCACGTCCAGGCGCATATTATCAACCTTTTCCCTGCCACAAATATGGATCACATTAAAGTAGGGCAGGATAGAAGGGAGTGCTTCCCTTACAACTTCATTGACGGACTGAGCACCTAGGCTTCCACCTATTACCATAAGTACCGGTTTATTATCTGTAAATCCGCAGAGATTCTTGCCTGTCATGGCATTACCGGTCATGAGCTCATCTCTGATAGGCGTACCTGTAAGGACAGCCTTTTTATCAGGAAGATAATTCATGGTCTCAGGAAAATTGCAGCAGATCTTGTCCGCAGATCTTGCACAGAGCTTGTTGGCAAGACCGGGTGTTAAGTCTGACTCATGAAGGATACAGGGAATATGCAGGGCAGATGCAGCATTTACTACAGGTACACTTACAAAGCCTCCCTTGGAAAAAACTATATCAGGCTTTTCTTCTTTTAATATCTTCCTGGCCTGTGCAAAGCCCTTGATCACTCTGAAGGGATCGCTGAAATTCTTGGGATCCATATATCTTCTGAACTTACCTGTGGCTACTCCGTAATATTTCACATCATAATCTGCCACAAGGCGCTTCTCTATACCTTCATAGGATCCAATATATATTATTTCATAGCCCTCTTCCTTGAGATAAGGGATCAGGGCCAGATTAGGCGTAACATGTCCGGCGGTACCACCGCCTGTAAGAACTATCTTTTTACTCAATTTGTCGTCCTTTCTGTAAAAGACTTGTCAGATTCATCTTCTAACGAAACACCATCTAATAATACATCATATGAGAGATATCCTGCAAGCAGGCCCAGTTATGATATAATTAGGATGGAGTGATACCGTTTATCGTCTATAGAAGCGACATAGAATTTGTAAGGGATTGAGATGTCTAATTATATAGTATTTGATCTTGAATGGAATCAAGGCGGAAGCATAAGAGAGCAGGAGCTCAAGGAGCTTCCTTTTGAGATTGTCGAGATCGGCGCTGTGCGCATGAATGAAAACAGAGAGATAACAGGCAGCTTTTCTCGTCTTATAAAGCCTCAGGTCTATAAGAAGATGCATTCCATAACAGGTAAGCTTATTCATCTGACCATGAACGATCTGGAAAAGGGAGCCCCTTTCCTGGATGTGATCTCGGACTTTTTTAAATGGGCAGGAGAAAAGCCGGTATTTTGTACCTGGGGTAATCTTGATCTCACAGAGCTTCAGAGGAATATGGACTATTATCATATGGATCCTCTTTCTGTGGGACCTATTGAATATATTGATGTTCAAAAGCTCTTCTCACTTGCCTTTGAAGATGGCAAGCTTCGAAGAAATCTGGAATTTGGCATCGACTACATGAAGCTCAAGAAGACTCATCCCTTTCACAGAGCCCTGTCAGATGCCCAGTATACAGCAGAGATATTCCAAAAGATCCCTGAGAGCTACCTTAGCTATGTATCCTTTGACAATTATGTGACTCCCAAGAACAAGAGACAGGAGATACATATTGTATTTGATGAATATGCCAAGTTTATCTCAAGAGAGTTTGATACAAGAGAAAAGCTCATGCGTGATCCCGAAGTCATTTCCACCAGATGCTATCTCTGTCACAGGAATCTCAAAAAGAAGATACGCTGGTTTACTCCCAACGGCAAGCATTATTATTCTGTGGCCTGGTGTGAAAAGCATGGCTATATGAAATCCAAAATCCGTATCAAGAAAGCTGAAGATGGCGGCTTCTTTGTAGTCAAGACAAGCAAATTCATAAGCAGAGAGCTGGCTGAAGAAATCAAATTAAAACAGCAAAAAAGCAAATTAAAGCTTAAAAAGCGAAGGCCTGAATAAGGTCTTCGCTTTTTTATACATTAGTGGATTGAAAATCCACTAATGTATGCAAATAGGCCATTTGAGAGCGGCTAATGCCGCTGGGCCTATTTGCTAGCTTCATGTTTTCACGAAACACGCAGTAAATGCGTGTTTCTGAAGGTTTGTCTAATAACATATACATTAGTGGATTGAAAATCCACTAATGTATGCAAATAGGCCATTTGAGAGCGGCTAATGCCGCTGGCTTCGTCCATACTAGTCTTAGAACTTCACATGTTCCAAGAATTCATCAATCTTTGCCCAGTATTTTACAGGACTGTGATATACACTCTTTACATGCTCAGCGCCCAGTATCATGCAATATTCCCTTCTACACCCAGCTGCATCAAAGAGAGCCCTGCACATTGCAGGATTAATAAATGTATCCTTATCTCCGTGAATGAAGAGAGTAGGAGTAGCAGATCTTGCGACTGCTTCTATGGGCTTTATGTCATAGAAATCATAGCCTGCACGTATCTTTGTCTCCAGGCGAAGGAGAGGAAGTGCGATAAAGGGAGGGATTATAGGCTTTACCATCCTGTCATACACATCCACGAATTGGTCTTTGACCGTGGTATAGGACGAATCTGCTATAGCGCAGATCACATTATCTGGCATACGTTCGCCTGTGGTCATGAGCACTGTAGCAGCTCCCATGGATGTACCAAGGAGCATGATCCTGGCATCCTTATCCCTTTTGATGATCCAATAGATCCACTCGATTATGTCATAGCGGTCATCTCCGCCGTAGCCTACATAATTGCCTTCACTGGCGCCAAAACCTCTAAGATCCGGGAGCAGCACGTTCATTCCCTTCTTGTGCAGCTCTCTTGCATATACTCCCATGCCCTCACAGTTATCCCATATGCCATGGACTATGATCGCATACCTGTGCTCATCTGTAGTTGAGGAAGGTATGTATGTGGCATGAAGCCTTAATGAATCGATGGAATCAATATAGATATCTCTTCTTGTAGGATGATTTCTTACCCACATTCTGCCCTGAGTCACTTCAGGAAGTTCCTTTGCTTCTCCATCCGGATGCGATCTGGGTTTCATTGCTACATCGTATAGTTTTCCCCCTGCAAAGATGGAACCTGCGGTAAAAGCTGAGAATAAGCTAAATAAAAAGAATCTGGATTTTTTGCTCATTAGTATACTCCTTATGTCATGTCTGCTTGCATATCCAGCATTTTCCTAAGTTTTTCGTCTGTGTCCCTGAGCATGAACCTCAGGGAAAGATGGTCATCATATTTGTATGAACATATAGCAAATACTATATGTATTATATAGGGCCTGTCATTTTCAGCCATGAGTCTGCCGTTTTGCTGCATCATGCTGGTCCTGAAATAATCTTCATCATTGTCTCTGTCTGTGATCATCATTACAGCAAACTCATAACCCTTGATCCTGCCGATAAGAGCCTTCTTGCCAAAGACATCCCTGATCAGCTTTGCAACTCTCTTTACGGCGTAATTGCCTTCATCTCTGCCGAATCTGTCATTGATATTCTTTATGGTATCAAGGTCTATATAGCAGACAATAGCCGTATTTCCTTTTTTGAATCTTTCTGCCATACGGTCATAAGCATGAGTGAAGAATCCTCGCCGGTTATATTCTCCTGTCAAAAGATCCTTCTCACCGATATGATCAAGGACTGAGTCGTCTCTTTCAAGCTCTTCCTGCACTGTCAGCAGTTCTTCTGACAGCTCTCTGATGACACTGCGCCTCATTACTATCTGTATAGCTGCATGGAGCATTCCATTAAGCAGATATTCTATACCCGGTGTGAGCATCTGGGGACTAAATTTGAATATGATAAATCCCAGCTGCTCATCATCCATAGATAGAGTCCTGGCAATCCATCCGCCTTTCTTTAGCTTGGTATCTCCAAACTCTGTGAGAAGCTTTTCGGTAGGAGTCATCATACCTTCCGGAAGATGTATTACCACTCCGTTTTCCACGGCTCCCTTGACCAGGATATTCTCCGGTCTGTCCCAGGGATGATTGACAGTATGCCTCTGGCCCTCACCATACATAAATATCAGAGCAGTCTCTATCCTTCCTCTGGATGCTGTCTTTATGATTTCTTCAGCAAGCTGCCTTCTGTCACAGGTCATATTCAGCATATGCCTGGACATCAATGACAGCTGTCTCATAGTCTCTTCTATGGTCAGCTCAGTATCGGGAAACTCCGGGATTTCTATAACACCCGATAGTTCTCTCCTGGCTATCCAGCTCAGGATATCATGAAGAGCTCTAAAGCCTGTTTCTGCAGGATCTTCATCCTCAGCGGGCTGGTGTATGGCGTCGTATTTTTCCATGGGAGCGGTAAGAAGAAAGGGAAGATCCATTCTTCTAAACTCATTTAGAAACTCTTCCCTTTGTCCCAATTCAAGCTCCCCGCCGATCTCATTGATATCAATAATGAGACCGTCGAGAGCATCAGTCGTTATATAATTGTAGATCGCATTCTGTTGATATACGTACTTTTCCTGCTCGGTAGCAGTAATAGGAGAGTAGAGTGTACCTCCCGGCATGACTATGACTACCGCACCTATTTCCTCAGCGGCGCAGAGCATACCTTTAACAAAAGAGCATGTCTTTTCATCAGACAGTTCAGATATCAGCAGACCGATCCTCGCCATTAAAGCGTCCTTTCTCCGTCTTCTCCGGATTCTTCCTCAATGTCGTCTACGTTATCCAGTTCTCTGCTCCCATCAGATACTTTCTCACGAACCTTAGCTATGCTCACAACCTTGGAGCCTTCATCCAGCTTGATAAGCTTGACTCCTGAAGTGATTCTGCTATATACAGATACCTCACTCATCCTGATCTGGATAATAGTACCGGCATCTGTGATCATCATGATCTCATGATCCTCGTTAACAGCCTTGACACCTATTAGATGTCCTGTCTTTTCTACAATCTTGTAGCACTTAAGACCCTTACCTCCCCTGTACTGGGTCTTGAATTCACTAAGATTGGTCCTCTTGCCGTAACCTTTCTCGGATACTACCAGCAGTGAATCGCCCTGGCTGTCTATCTGCATTCCGACGATCTCGTCATCATCGTCCAGCATGATACCTCTGACACCCATTGCTCCTCTTCCCATAGAGCGGACATCTGTTTCTTTAAACCTGATACATATTCCGTTTTTGGTAACAAGGAATATATGAGAGTTTTCGGTTGTTGTCTTCACTTCTATTAGGGCATCATCGTCTTCAAGATTAATAGCATTAAGTCCATTCTTTCTGACATTTGCAAAATCCCTTATAGATGTCTTCTTTACAGTACCCTTCTTGGTTACCATAAAGAGATTCTTTTCAACATCAAAACTGGATACAGGAATGATGGCTGATATCTTCTCATCAGGACCCAGCTGTAGGAGATTAACAATAGCTACTCCTCTTGATGTTCTTGATGCTTCAGGAATCTGATAAGTCTTTAGTCTATAGACCCTTCCCTTATTGGTAAAGAACATCACGTTATTGTGAGTAGTGGTCATAAGAAGATCTGTTACGTAATCTCCATCAATGGTGGAAATACCCTTGATACCATGACCGCCTCTGTTCTGAGCCTTGAAATTATCTATAGCCATT
The DNA here is from genome assembly GCF_000424585.1 of Butyrivibrio sp. MC2013. Taxonomy (GTDB): domain Bacteria; phylum Bacillota; class Clostridia; order Lachnospirales; family Lachnospiraceae; genus Butyrivibrio. The sequence goes on along the minus strand of NZ_AUKE01000009.1, from coordinate 23,573 downwards.
CTCTTGATATATCCAAGAGATGTCATTGCTATAACTGTATTAACATTGGGGATCAGATCCTCATCTTCAAACTCATCCTCGTCATGACCTATCTGAGTCTTTCTGTCATCTCCGTACTTGTCTGCGATGATATTGATCTCGGTCCTTATAACACCCAGGAGGAGCTTTCTATCTGCCAGTATTGCCTTCAGCTCTGCGATCTTCTTTAAGAGCTCTTCGTGCTCAGCCATGAGCTTGTCTCTTTCCAGTCCTGTAAGAGTACGAAGTCTCATATCTACAATAGCCTGAGCCTGTACTTCAGAAAGAGCAAATCTGGATATTAACTGCTCCTTGGCAATCTGTACAGTCTGACTGCCTCTGATGATCTTAATGACTTCATCAATGTTATCAAGAGCTATGAGCAGACCCTGCAGTATGTGATCTCTTTCCTCAGCTTTACCAAGGTCATAACGTGTACGCCTTGTTACTACCTCTTCCTGATGCTTTATGTAATATACCAGCATCTTGTCCAGAGACAGTATCTTGGGCTCATTATTTACCAGAGCCAGCATGATGACACCAAAGGATGACTGAAGGTCTGTATGCTTGTAGAGCTTATTGAGCATCACCTGGGCATTTACATCATGCCTGAGCTCTATTACGATCCTCATACCTTCCTTATCGGATTCGTCTCTGAGAGCTGTGATGCCGTCTATCTTTTTGTTCTTTACAAGGTCAGCTATTCTCTCTATGAGCTTGGCCTTATTTACCAGATAAGGAAGCTCTGTTACTACAATCCTGTTCTTTCCGCCGTTCATAGGCTCAATATCAGTAACAGCGCGGCATCTTACCTTACCTCTTCCTGTCCTGTAGGCTTCCTCGGCACCTCTTGTTCCCAGGATGATACCTCCTGTAGGATAATCGGGAGCCTTTACTATAGGCAGGATCTCTTCGATAGAGGTTTCTCTGTCTTCATTGATCCTGTTATCGATCATAAGAGAGATGGCTTTGACCACTTCCCTGAGGTTGTGAGGAGGGATATTGGTAGCCATACCTACCGCAATACCTGTTGTACCATTGACCAATAGGTTCGGTATCCTCGAGGGCATTACCGCAGGCTCTTTTTCTGTTTCATCAAAGTTTGGAACAAAGTCTACTGTATCCTTGCCGATATCAGCGACCATTTCCATGGAGATCTTGGTAAGACGGGCCTCTGTGTACCTCATAGCAGCAGGGCCGTCACCGTCTACAGATCCAAAGTTACCATGACCATCTACCAGACAGTATCTCATGTTCCAGGGCTGTGCCATATATACAAGAGCTCCATAGATAGAAGAGTCTCCATGAGGATGGTACTTACCCATTGTATCACCAACGATACGGGCACACTTACGATGTGCTTTGTCCGGCCCGTTGTTCAGCTCTACCATTGAGTAGAGAACACGCCTCTGAACAGGCTTAAGTCCGTCCCTTACATCAGGAAGAGCTCTGGATGCTATTACAGACATGGCATAGTCTATATAAGACGTTTCCATTGTCTTTTTCAGATCAACATTGGTTATGGGATCAGTATTGGTTGCCTCTGTACTGTCAAAGACATCATCAGGCAGATCATTTCCCGGGGTCTGTCCGTTTTTGTTTTCGTTATCAGCCATTATTGTATCCTTTTCTAATTACCTGATTATCAAATATCAAGATTCTTAACGAATTTTGCATTATTTTCGATGAACTCTCTTCGAGGCTCAACCTTGTCACCCATAAGCGTAGTAAAGGTGATATCAAGTTCGGACTCTGCATCATCATCCATATTTACACGCAGGAGAGATCTGGTCTCAGGATCCATGGTTGTCTCCCACAGCTGATGGGCATCCATTTCTCCCAGTCCCTTATATCTCTGGATCTTGTTATTCTGATCCCTTCCCACTCTTGTGATGATCTCATTAAGCTCTTCATCGGAATATGCATACCAGGTCTGCTTATTTTTCTCCAGCTTATAAAGCGGAGGCTGAGCCAGATATACATGTCCCTGCTTGATAAGTTCAGGCATAAACCTGTAAAGGAAGGTCAGCATCAGTGTTGCTATATGGGCACCGTCTACGTCGGCATCGGTCATGATTATGATCTTGTCATATCGAAGCTTGGATATATCAAAATCTTCATGGATGCCTGTTCCAAATGCAGTGATCATGGTCTTGATCTCTGCATTGCCATAGATGTGATCAACACTGGCTTTTTCAACATTTAGTATCTTGCCTCTAAGTGGCAGGATAGCCTGAGTAGCTCTGCTTCTGGCATTCTTTGCAGATCCGCCTGCAGAATTACCCTCTACGATAAATATCTCACAATTCTTGGGATTCTTATCGGAGCAGTCAGCAAGTTTGCCGGGGAGTCCTAGTCCGTCCAGAGCTGTTTTTCTTCTTGTAAGATCTCTGGCCTTTCTTGCTGCATTCCTTGCTCTTTGAGCAAGAATGGCTTTTTCCAGTATTTCCTTGGCAATCTGAGGATTTTGCTCAAGGAAATATGTCAGCTGCTCAGATACTACAGAGTTTACAGCACCTCTGGCTTCTGTATTTCCAAGCTTTTGCTTGGTCTGTCCTTCAAACTGAGGATCGGATATTTTTACTGAGATGATAGCAGTCATACCTTCTCTGATATCTTCACCTGTCAGATTCTCATCATTATCCTTGAGAAGCTTGGAGCTTCTGGCATAATCATTGAAAAGCTTGGTAGTAGCCATCTTAAAGCCTTCAAGATGAGTACCGCCTTCAGGAGTATTGATATTATTGACAAATGTATAGATGCTCTCATTAAATGCATCATTGTGCTGAAGGGCTACTTCAACATGGACATTATTCCTGTCGCCCTCAAAATACATTATCTGACTGTAGAGAGGAGTCTTGGACTTGTTAAGATATTTAACAAATTCACTGATACCGCCCTCGTAATGGAAATGCTCTGTCCTGGGCTCTTTGTCTTCAGCGTCCTCATCTATTCTCATGTCAGTAAGACTGATCTTCAGACCCTTGGTAAGGAAGGCCATTTCCCTGAGCCTTTGTCTGAGCACACTATAGTCAAATATGGTGGTCTCTCTGAATATCTCAGCATCGGGCTTGAAATGAACTTCGGTTCCTGTATCTGATATATCACAAGTTCCGATCTCTCTTAAGGGATAACAGGTCTTACCTCTTTCAAAGCGCTGCTCAAATATCTTGCCTCCCTGTCTGACCCTTACTTCCAGCCATTCAGAAAGAGCATTAACAACAGATGCACCAACACCATGAAGTCCGCCTGATACCTTATAGCCTCCACCACCAAATTTGCCGCCTGCATGGAGAATAGTAAATACAACCTCAACTCCTGTAAGACCGGATTTGTGGTTGATACCTGTAGGTATACCTCTTCCATTATCTTTTACAATAATAGTATTCTCAGCTGTTATGGTAACTTCAATATGATCGCAGGCACCGGCAAGTGCTTCATCAACTGAATTGTCTACAATCTCGTAAACCAGATGATGAAGTCCCCTGGCTGCTGTAGTACCGATATACATACCGGGTCTTTTCCTGACAGCCTCAAGTCCTTCCAAAATCTGTATTTGGTCTGCTCCGTACTGTACTGCTTCGTTGTTAGACATCTATAAACCTCACTTCTGATTTTCCTGCATAGCGTGCCCGCTTACCACTCTGAATAATCTGTTTATCTCAAAACGGTGATTTACAAATTCATCATAACCGGTACAGGTAATGATAGTCTGGATATCTCCAATGGTATCCAGAAGATAATTCTGTCTTCCCGAATCCAGCTCTGATAAGACATCATCCAAAAGAAGAACAGGGTTTTCGCCCTTAGCTTTCTTCACCAGCTCTATCTCTGAGAGCTTAAGCGCCAATGATGCGGTCCTTTGCTGGCCCTGGGAGCCATACTTTCTAAGATCTGACTCTTTAGAGTCAGATACATTTTTGACTATAAAAGAAAAATCATCCTTCTGGGGCCCGATGGAAGTCTGCTTTAGCAGCATATCCCTGTCTCTTACCGCATTAAGCCTGGATCCGTATTCATCAGCTCTGCAGTTGGGCTCATAATAGATCCTGAGTTCTTCTCTGCCTCCGGTGAGCTTATTATGTACAGGTCCTATTATCTCATTGAGATCTCTGATAAAAGATTCCCTTAGTTCTATTACCTTACAGGCATAATCTGTCATCTGATCATCCTGTACTTCCAAAAGAGGCTTGTAATCAGGATGCTCATATATATCCCTGAGCATCTTGTTCCTTTGCTGGAGCATTCTGTTATATCTTGCCAGATTATAGAGATAAGTCCCATCCAGCTGGCAAAGCTCCAGATCAATAAACCTTCTTCTCTCAGAAGGACCGTTCTTTACTATTCCCAGATCTTCAGGGCTAAAGAATACCGCATTTAATCTTCCAAGATAATCCGCAGCCTTTCTGATCCTTTGTCCGTCCAGAGCAAGAGCTTTATTCCTTCCCGCATCCAGCTGCATGTCCAGCTTGTATTCTGCTCCATCTCTTTCAATAATGCTCCTGATATGGGCAGCTGTCTGGCCAAATCTTATAACTTCCTTATCCCTTGAACCTTTGTGGGACTTGGTAGTAGCTGACATAAATATCGCTTCAAGGATATTTGTCTTACCCTGAGCGTTGTCACCGTATATGATATTGGTGCCCCTTGAGAACTCCAGCTCCAGGTTTTCGTAATTTCTGAAATCTTTGAGCTCCAGTTTTTTAATTATCATTATCTTTTGTTCCTGAAACTATCGTTCTATAACGAATTTCTGCTTTCTGTATTCTACAACATCCCCGGGAACAAGCTTCCTTCCTCGGCGTGTATCTACTTCTCCGTTTACCTTGACAAGGCCTGACTGTATGTCTTCCTTGGCATCGGCTCCGGATTCCTCAAGACCGGCTTTTTTAAGAGCCTGTCCCAGCTTGATAAATTCATCTGTTTCTCTGAGTTTAACTGTTTCCATAATTACCTTTCATGCAGGGCATAGAGCCCTGCACTCTTATCATAAATGCCGCCTTAGTTTACTGTTGTAAAATTGATAGGCAGTATCAGATAGTTATAGCTTGAATCGGCATCTCTGATAAAACAGGGAGCCTTAGGATTAACAAGATAGATATCTACCTCTTCATCCTCTATTACTCTAAGTGCATCAATAAGGAATTTGGGATTAAAGCCTATCTTTACATCCTTGCCCTGCTTGGTGATCTCTACCTTCTCATCCATTGCACCTACTGCAGAATTGATCTTCATCTCAAGATAATCATCTTCGATGCTGATGATGACAGGTCTCTTATCACCCTCTTTGACAAAAAGAGTAGCTCTGTCTATACAATCAAGGAATTCCCTTCTGTTAATACTGATCTTGGTCTCATAATCAGACATCATCATCTGATCGATATTAAAATACTGACCTTCAAGAAGTCTGGATACTACAACAGTATTATCAAATTCAAATAAAACATGCTTATCGGTAAAGTATACGCTTACCATAGATTCTGTTGAATCGCTAAGTATCTTCATTACTTCGCCCAGAGCCTTGGCAGGTATTATGACCTTCTTGTAAGGATATCCGTTTGACAGTTCAACCTTACGAATGGATATTCTGTGTCCGTCAAGGGATACCATCTTGAGTATATTACCGTCTATCTCAAAGAGCTCACCACCCATGAGCTTATTGGTATCCTTTTCAGATACTGAAAAAATAGTCTGAGCAATAATATTCTTTAATGTGTACTGGGAGATACTGATGCCATCTATCTTCTCTATAACAGGAAGATAGGTAAAGTCATCACCGCTTCTTCCAAGAATGGTAAACTTGGATTTCTCACAGCTGATGGTGATCTTGATGCTGCCTTCAATATTGGTTGATTCAATAGTTACATCACTGTCAGGAAGCTTCCTGATGATGTCAAAAAATATACGGGCATCCAGTGCTGTATATCCTCTTTCTATGATCGTACCTTCAACCCTTGTCTCTATACCAAGTTCCATGTCATTGGCTATAAATTTGATGACACCTTCTGTGGTATCTACGAGGATACACTGAAGAATAGATAAAGATGTCTTGGCCGGTACTGCCTTCTGAGCAATCTGAAGACCGCTGACAAGGTTTGATTTGGAACAGACGAATTTCATAGCAAAGTAACTCCCTTCAATAAGCTTTATGACATTCTGCTGTTAATTGTAATAATTATCAAAAATGATCTTTGAGGATAGGGATTTGCTTTTTGTGGATTAAATATCATCCCGGCGCGTGCCGATAAAGAAATATATAATTCGTATCCTTATTTAGTATAGCTTGTGTATATGTGCAAAACCTATTCTATTATACATTTTTCCTGCATTTTTTACAATTGATAGCCTGTGTATAAGACCCTTTCAATATGTGAATAAGGGGATAATTTTACACATTTCAGTTACCGGAACCCAACTTCTTTTTGATGATATCCACATTTTTCACAAGTTCCTCATCCTGAGAAAGCTTCTCTTTTATACGACTTATCCCCGACATAACAGTTGTATGATCCTTTTTGCCAAGGGTACGTCCTATCTCTTCGAGGGAGCTGTCTGTCATTTCCCTGCACAGATACATGATGATCTGTCTGGGAGTCACGATCTCTGAGTTTCTCTTCTTGGATATGACATCATCTATGCGCACATCGTACTGCTCACATACTGTGTTGATGATAAGAGAGGGTGTGATGATCTTGGATGTGTCAGGAGATATGATGTCCCTAAGGGCATTTTTGGCATTATCAAGGGTTATGTCTACATTATTAAGTCTGGAGTAGGCTATGATCTTGTTAAACGCACCCTCCAGCTCTCGGATATTGCTCTTGATGTTATTGGCGATGTACTCGAGTATGTCATCTCCAAAGTGTCCGCCAAAGTTCTCTGCGTTCTTACGAAGGATGGCCATTCTGGTCTCATAATCAGGGGCCTGGATATCAGCAATTAGGCCCATTTCAAAACGTGAACGGAAGCGTTCTTCAAGAGTCTCCATTTCCTTTGGAGGACGGTCAGAGGACAGGATGATCTGCTTACCTGCCTGATGGAGTTCATTAAATGTATGGAAGAATTCTTCCTGAGTGGATTCCTTACCTATAATAAACTGTACGTCATCGACCATGAGAACATCTACCTTACGGTATTTTTCACGCAGTCTTGACATTGATTCCTGTTTACCAGATCTGATGGACTCGATAACTTCATTAGTAAACTGCTCTGATGTGACATAGAGTACCTTGGCTGCGGAATTATGTTCCATAATATAATGGCCTATGGAATGCATAAGGTGGGTCTTACCAAGTCCCGGTCCTCCGTAGAGGAAAAGAGGATTATAGTTCTCACCCGGAAAATCTGCAACAGCAAGTGCTGCGGAATGGGCAAACTTATTATTATTACCTACGACGAAGGTATCAAATCTGTATTTGGGATTAAGATTTGAGTTTTCATAGCTGTTTTCAGCTGTTTCTCTGATTTTGTCAGTGTCATGTGAAGGAGTTTCTTCATAATTAATGGTGACATCTTTTTGAAGCAGAAAAGATACATCGACAACAGAACCTATCAGTTCTGAAATTGCTACCTTAAAAAAGTTAAGGTAGTGACTGGAGATGTAATTCTGGGCTATGGTGTTGTCCTGAGGTATCAGGATCTCTACGCAATTGCCTTTAAAGGCATGAAAAACCAAAGGATCGATCCAGGTATTGTAGCTGATGTCCGTGATACCGGAATCTTCGCGTACCTTTCCCTTGATGTGATCCCAACCCATTGTTAGTGCATTAGTAATTTCGTCTGAGCTCATGGAATCCCCCTGAAAAAAATATATAGTAAAATATTAACTTATATAAGAAAAAACTTCAATTTATGTCATATGTGGATAACTTTTTTGAAAAAATGGTCCAAAATAAAATAAATTTCGTTATACACAGACGGATAATCCCCTAAACACACAGTCTGAGTGTGGAAAAACTCGCCTAAATCTAAATTTTGGCTTAAATAATACCCAGGTTATCCACATCTTTTCCACAAATTGTGGATTATAAAAGATATTTCAACAGAAACCACAACTTATCCACATTTTCCATATATTGATGTGGATAATCTTAATATATACTAAATATTGACAATAAAAATGTGGATAACTTTTTTGGAAAATTTGGAAAATGGCTTAAAAACTCAATTTCGCTTTTGAATGCTTGACGAAAATCCATTTTTTATATATAATGATAACGATTTTTTCCACACAGGATTATTACAGACAGCATAAAATCTGTTTTCCTGTCAGGGAATCAGATTTTTTACTGAGCTAATTAAGCTCCGGTCCTATGGACTGAATATTTGTCGAAAAGGAGGTGTTTCAGACATGGCAAAGATGACATTCCAGCCGCACAAGCTTCAGCGCAAGAGAGTACATGGTTTCAGAGCAAGAATGAGTACTCCGGGAGGAAGAAAAGTACTGGCTGCCAGAAGACTTAAAGGAAGAAAGAGATTATCTGCTTAATCGGACAGCGAGGCCGCATTTTTGATAAATGTGGCCTTTTTCTTTTATGTGCATGTGATGATATATTTGCAGGTATAGACCAGAGATGATATCACTTAAGAGAAATGAAGATTTCAGAAATGTGTATCAAAACGGCAGATCTGCTGCTGACAGAAATATAGTTCTGTATGTGTGGGAAAATGGCAGCAGTGTCAATCGTCTTGGTATATCATGTTCCAAAAAAGTTGGAAACAGTGTCGTGAGACACCATTTTGCAAGGCTCATCAGAGAGATTGCAAGATTAAATGAAGAAGCGTTCAATAGTGGTTTGGACGTGGTAGTTATTGCCAGATCAGGAGGTGGAGATGCTGATTATCATTCTCTCGAGAGATCCTTTTTGAGACTGGCTGAAAAAGTCTGCTTAAAGAAAAATAGCAGGCATCAAGTTTTATTATGAAGAAGATATTTATTTTACTTATTAAAGTATACAGGAAATACATATCACCCATGAAGTCTACAAAGTGTCCTTATATCCCTACTTGCTCAGAGTATGCTCTTGAAGCTGTTGAGAAGTATGGAGCTTTTAAGGGGGGCCTTCTTGCCGCATGGAGGATCATTCGTTGTAATCCGTTTTCCAATGGAGGATACGATCCGGTTCCTTGATAAGTAAAGAGGGGTTTTTGGAGGATTTTTTCTTATGATGAACGCTATCGCAACGGTCCTTGGATGGATCATGAATGCCATATATGTTTTTTTGGCATGGGCTTCCAATGTTTTAACCGGAGGCAGAGTTACAGTAGGTAATATTGGTATTGCCATTATTCTTTTTACTCTGATCATCTATCTGGCAATGATCCCGCTGACATACAGACAGCAGAAATTCAGTAAGCTGCAGTCCAAGATGCAGCCTGAGATCAAAGCCATCCAGGAAAAGTATAAAGATAAAAAAGATCAGCAGTCACAGCTTTTGATGAATGAAGAAGTGCAGGGTGTGTATGCCAAGTATGGCGTATCAATGTCCGGCAGCTGCGTTCAGATGATCCTTCAGATGCTGATACTTTTTCCTTTGTATCGTGTTATCTATAACATGCCCAAGTTTGTTCCTGCTGTGAAGAGTGTATTTACTTCACTGGCAGATTCAATACTTCAGACTAAGGGAGCAGAGGAAGTACTCAGAGGTCTGTCTGGGGCCAAGATGTTCACTTCCGATATTGATAAGGGTCTTACCAGCGATACTATTGCTTCTATTCTTAATAAGTGCTCCACAGCTGACTGGAATGAGCTCTCAAACTGGGCAAATGGCAATTCTCAGCTGGAATCACTTATAAATAAGACACATACAAGTGTACTTCAGATGAATAACTTCCTGGGTCTTAATATTGCTGATTCACCTCAGTATATGTTTACTCAGGCTATCAAGAACGGTATCACAGCTGCAGCTATTATCTCAATCATCGCAGCTATCATCGTTCCTTTCCTTGCATTTGCTACTCAGTATCTCTCAGTCAAGCTGACTACCAGCATGACTCAGAATAATAATGACAGACCTGATCCCAATGATACTGCCAGCCAGATGCAGCAGTCAATGAAGGTCATGAATGTTACCATGCCTCTTTTCTCTGCTTATATCTGCTTTACACTTCCTGCAGGTATGGGTATCTACTGGATAGCATCTGCTGTTGTACGTACTATCACAGCTATCATCATCAATCACAGGATTGATAAGATCGATATTGATGCCATGATCGAAGCAAATAAAGATAAGGCTCAAAAGAAGATGGAGAAGATGAGAGAGCGAACTTCCGGTCTTAGTGATTATCAGAATTTCCGAAGCAGAAATCTCTCAGGTATCAGCAGCAATACTGAAGATGAATATGAGATAGAGAAGAAGAGAGCTGAAAAGCTTGCAGAGGCAGAAAGCTATTATAACTCAGGTAATTGCAGAAAGAATTCACTTCTCTATGCAGCTAATCTTGTCAAAGAATATGATAAGGAACATGATGCAAAATAATAACAGGGGGCAGATACAATGAATGAGTATAAGGAATATACAGCCAGGACTGTAGATGATGCTATCACAGAGGCATGCGAGTCACTGGTTGTTACATCAGACAGGCTTGATTATGAAGTTGTCACAGAAGGTAGTCTTGGATTTTTGGGGATGGGAGTTAAGCCTGCTGTTATCAGAGCCAGGATCAAGGAAGAAAAAGTTGAAGAAGAGATCGTAAAAGAGGAAGCTTCTTTCGTAGCAGCTCCTGTAAAGGAAGTTAAGGCTGAAGCAGTAGCAGCAGTTGAAGAAGCTGCAAAAACTAATGAAGCAGCAGATAAGGATAGATCATCTATTGACTCAGATGCACTTATCTCTGAAGCAGAGTCCTTCCTTGCAGATATATTTAAGGCAATGGATATGCCTGTTACACTTGATCTTTCCTTTGACAGTGAGAATCTTGTACTTAATGCAGATCTGTCAGGAGCTGATATGGGTGTCCTTATAGGTAAAAGAGGACAGACCCTTGATTCTCTGCAGTATCTTCTTTCACTTGTAGTAAACAAGGAAACCGATACTTATGTTCATGTTAAGGTAGATACTGAGAATTATCGTCAGCGCCGCAAAGCTACTCTTGAGAATCTTGCCAAAAATATAGCTTATAAGGTTCGCAAGTCTCGCACAAGTGTTTCACTTGAACCTATGAATCCTTATGAACGCAGGATCATTCATTCTGCACTTCAGGCTGACAGATATGTTACAACTCATAGTGAGGGCGAGGAACCTTACCGCAGGGTTGTTGTTACTTTAAAGAAATAAGCTGTAGGCTTACTATAAGGCGGGGATCCTAAATGCTCATGCATTAGGGTCCCCTTTATTCTCATTTGAGGTATTTATGAAGATCAATACAAATGAAGACACTATAGCTGCCATATCTACTGCAATGACTGATGCCGGAATAGGTATCATCAGGATCAGCGGCAGCCGCGCTATAGAAGTTGCAGATAAATATTATGTAAATAAGGATAAGACTCATTCTCTTAAAGGACATAAGAGCTCTACTATAAGATTTGGATATTTTCTGGATGATAAAGGCGAGATCATTGATGAAGTCATGGTTTCACTTATGAAGAAACCAAATTCCTATACAAGAGAAGATGTAGTAGAGATCAATTGCCATGGCGGCAGTATGGTCATGAAAGAGATTTTGGAGCTTATTACTGAGGATGAAGATATATGTCGCCTTGCTGAGCCCGGTGAATTTACTAAGCGTGCTTTCTTAAACGGCAGGATCGATCTCACAGGCGCAGAGGCTGTGATGGATATCATTGAAGCCAGGTCGGAATTTGCTCTTAATAATTCTGAGAAGCAGCTAAGAGGTGCCATCAAAGACAAGATTGATGTCATGAGAAAAGAGATCTTATATGAAATGGCATATATAGAATCCGCACTTGATGATCCTGAAAATTATGATCTTACAGGCTATCCCGAGAGATTAAGTAAGATCCTGGAGAAGCTGATCAAAGGCTGTGCAAAGCTCATTGATTCATCTGAAGAGGGAAGACTTAGGAGTAAAGGTATATCTACTGTAATAGTTGGTAAACCCAATAGCGGCAAGTCGTCCCTTCTAAATATACTGACCGGTGAAGATACTGCCATAGTTACAGATATTGCAGGTACTACGCGAGATGTAATCGAAACGGATGTTAAGCTGGGAGATTTACTCCTTAGAGTATATGATACAGCAGGTATCAGACAGGCCAGTGATAAAATAGAAGCTATTGGTGTGGAAAGAGCCAAGAAATATGCTGCCGAAGCAGATCTTGTACTATATGTAATAGACTCAACCACTCCACTTACATTAGAAGATAATGAAATATTTGATATTATAAAGGATAAGAAAATAATAATCCTTCTAAATAAGGCTGATGCCGCTGATAGTGACAAGGTATCTAAATCAGATTTAGAATCTTTTATTAGTAAAAATGAAGCTGATTTAAATGATATTGCTGTTATTCGTACATCTATGACTATGCAGACAGGAATAGAAGAGATCAAAGATTCTATTAGCAAGCTCTTCTTTGAAGGAAGACTTACACCTGATTCTGAAGTTTATGTGACCAATATCAGGCAAAAAAAGCTACTGATCAAAACTCTAAATGCTCTTAGAAATACTATGAATAGTGTTGATATGGGTATGAGCGAAGATTTCTATGCAGTTGATCTAAAGGATGCATATGAATCACTGGGTATGATCCTGGGACTGGATGTAAGTGAAGATCTGGTAAATGAGATATTCTCAAGATTCTGCATGGGTAAGTGATCATATTCTATATTTATGAAAACCAATATATTTTATAAATCATCTATTATAATAGAAATTATATATAAAATAATCAAGATAACCCACCACCTTTAGGTGGTGGGAATATCTTGATTACGGGTGCGGGATTATTAGCCCCGTACCCGTAGAACTGCGTCAGCAGTGATTTTATAACGAGCAAAAAGCGAAGCGTTTGCGAGTTTAACTAAAGATAATCAACTATCTAAGACAGCTTGATTATTTTACTAATGATCAGATAAATAGAAAATCACTATATTAGTAGTATATAGAAAAACTAATTTAAATATTTTTATAACAGGTATATATATGGAAAATTATATTATTGATTCAGTTGATATATGTGTGATAGGTGCAGGCCATGCAGGCTGCGAGGCAGCGCTTGCCTCTGCCAGACTGGGTATGAAGACTGTTGTATTCACAGTCAGTGCAGATAATATTGCCTTTATGCCCTGTAATCCTCATATAGGAGGATCTTCTAAGGGGCATCTTGTTAGAGAGATTGATGCCCTTGGCGGAGAGATGGGCAAGAATATAGACAAGACATTTCTCCAGTCCAAGATGCTCAATACTTCTAAGGGACCTGCTGTACATTCCCTTCGTGCTCAGGCTGATAAGCTTCAGTACTCTCTTTCTATGAAGAAAATATTGGAGGCTGAAAAGAATATCACTATCAAGCAGACAGAAGTAGTAGAGCTAATATGTGATGATATAAATGATGATGGGGTGGATGAATTCTCAAATGATCTTCATAAGCTGGGCTATCTAAAGAAAGTAAAAGCTGTGAGGATCGCTACAGGTGGTATATATAATTGCCGCGCGGTTATTATCTGTACAGGAACTTATCTAAAGGCCAGATGCCTGTGCGGAGAGTCTATCACATATACAGGTCCTAATGGTATGCAGGCATCAAATAATTTTTCTGCATCTCTTGAAAGTAACGGTATCAGACTTAGAAGATTTAAAACAGGAACTCCTGCCAGGTTGGACGGTAATAGCATAGATTACTCTAAGATGAGTATTCAAAATGGTGACAGCCCTGTGGTTCCCTTTTCTTTTTCTACAGACCCTGCAACTGTTCAGAGAGAGCAGCTTCCCTGCTATCTTACTTATACTAATGAAAAGACCCATGAGATCATCAGAAAGAGTATAGATAGGTCTCCTATCTATTCCGGTGTCATAGAAGGTGTTGGTCCCAGATATTGTCCTTCTATTGAAGATAAGGTCATCAAGTTTCCTGATCATAACAGGCATCAGGTATTCATAGAACCTGAAGGAACTTATACCAATGAGATGTATGTAGATGGAATGAGTTCATCCATGCCTGAAGATGTGCAGCTGGAAATGTACAGATCTGTCAAAGGTCTTGAGAACTGCAGAATTGTAAAAAATGCTTATGCTATTGAATATGATTGTCTTTGCTCAGGACAGCTTAGTCCTATTTTGGAAGTACATTCTATAAGAGGCTGTTTTTGTGCAGGTCAGTTTAATGGCAGCAGCGGTTATGAAGAAGCTGCGGCTCAGGGTCTGTATGCTGCGATCAATGCTGTGAGACAGCTTCAGGGCAAAGACTATATCACTATAGACAGAAGTGAAGGCTATATAGGAGTGCTCATTGATGATCTTGTTACCAAGGATAACCAGGAGCCTTATAGGATGATGACCTCAAGAGCTGAATACAGGCTTCTTCTTCGTCAGGATAATGCAGATCTGAGGCTTAGAGAAAAAGGTTATGAAGCTGGCCTGATCTCAGAAGAGGAGATTACTGCTCTCAGAGCAAAGAGAGAAATGATCAAAAATGAGATTGCCAGGCTAAAGAAAGTAAAGGTTGGAGCGTCAGCTCATATCCAGGAATTTATGGAAAAAAATGGATCCAGCAGTTTAAAGACTGCCTGCTCTCTTGCAGAGCTTGTCTGCAGACCGGAGCTTTCATATGATGTTCTACGTGAAATCGATCCTGACAGACCTGATATACCCACTGATGTTGGCAAGCAGGTAGAGATTGAAATCCGTTATGAAGGATATATCAGCAGGCAGGAAGCTCAGGTAGAAGCCTTTAAGAAAATGGAAATCAAAAAGATTCCATCTGATATAGATTATGATCAGATTGGAAGCCTAAGAATAGAAGCAAGGCAGAAGCTCAAACAGTTCAGACCTGAAAGCATTGGCCAGGCTTCAAGAATAGGCGGAGTTAATCCTGCAGATATATCAGTACTTCTTGTATATCTTGGAAGTAAGGGGTGAAATAATTTTTTTATCACTAAAGAATTTTACTTTCTCTTCTTATAAAATATGAGAATAGATTTCCGAAATTATTATTTAATCATTTTGTTATGGAGAATAAATTATGAATGACTATTCCCGTATGATAGAAGATATGTCATCTATTGGTGTCAATTTATCTTCACATCAGATTGAGCAGTTTGATAAATACTTTAATCTATTAGTGGAATGGAATAAGGTAATGAATCTTACAGGAATCACAGAGTTTGATGAAGTCTGTAAGCTTCATTTCGTTGATAGCCTTATGGCTGCACATTATTATGATTTTAATAAGGAAGCTTCTCTTATCGATGTGGGTACCGGTGCAGGATTTCCCGGTATCCCTCTCAGGATTGTATTTCCTGATCTTCAGGTTACCCTACTTGATTCTCTTAATAAGAGGGTCAAATTCCTGGATACTGTAATTGACGAACTTGGTCTTAATAATGAAGGTTCCAGAATCATTACTGTTCATGGCAGGGCGGAAGATTATGCGAATTCCAAGTCTGGGTCCTTAAGAGAACAGTTTGACATCGGTGTTGCCAGAGCTGTTGCCAATATGTCTACTTTATCTGAATATATACTTCCTTATGTAAGAGTTGGCGGTGACTTTATTGCATATAAGAGTAATAAGGCTGCTGAGGAAATGAAGGATGCTGGTAATGCTATAAAGAAACTGGGCGGCAAGCTTGTAATGCAAAAAGATACCATTCTGCCTTCCAGTGATATAGGCAGAAGTATTATTTTTATCAAAAAAGAGAAGAGTTGTCCTAAAATCTATCCTCGAAAAGCTGGACTGCCTTCTAAACAACCACTATAATAGATTTATGTGTTGAATCGAATTTGAATCTAAAACAGGCATATTGTTTCGTTCTGTTTTGTTATTTACAGATACGAACAGGAGAAAATGCCAGGCCGTAAGAGCTGTTCTGAATTTCCAAAAATGTTTCACGTGAAACATTTTTACATATTATAAAAACTCTACTAAGGATTGTTTCACGTGAAACATTTCATACAATATTTAGTAGAGGGCTGTGAAACATAGGAAAACAGAGGCTTCATTGGAGGAGAGATGGGAAGAATCATAGCAGTAGCAAATCAAAAAGGTGGAGTAGGTAAGACAACCACTTCTATTAATCTGTCGGCAGCTCTTGCCGCAGAAGGTAAGAAAGTACTGGTAGTAGATACAGATCCTCAGGGTAATACCACCAGCGGATTTGGACTTGATAAGAATGATCTTAAGAATACTATCTACACTCTGATGATAGGTGAGTGCAGTGCAGACGAAGCTATCAATAAATCATTTCTTGAAGATTTACCCGGTATAGATATTATTCCTGCAAATATCAATCTGTCAGCTGCAGAGATAGAGCTGATAGATACTGAAGGCAAGGAATATATATTAAAGCATGAGATAGACAAGGTAAAGGACAGATATGATTATATAGTGATCGATTGTCCTCCGTCACTTAGTATGCTCACGGTAAATGCTATGACAACAGCTGACAGCGTACTGGTCCCTATCCAATGTGAGTATTATGCTTTGGAAGGATTGAGCCAGCTGGTACATACAGTCAATCTTGTCAAAGACAGACTTAATCCTACACTTAAGATGGAGGGTGTAGTATTTACCATGTATGATGCCAGGACTAACCTTTCTCTTCAGGTAGTAGAGAATGTCAAGGATCACCTGGAGGAAAAAGTCTTTATGACGATCATACCAAGAAATATCAGATTGGCAGAAGCTCCCAGTTATGGACTTCCTATTAACCTTTATGAGCCAAAGTCATCAGGAGCATATGCATATAAATCATTAGCAGAGGAAGTAATAGCAAATAGCTAATCTGTTTATGCCACATAAGGAGGAATGAGATGGCAGCAAAAAGAGGATTGGGAAGGGGACTTGATAGTCTGATACCTGCAGGAAATAATAATGGGGAGAGTAAGGATCAGATTGTAGTAGAAAACAAGCAGTCAAATGCAGATGGCAAAGTAATGGTCAAGCTGTCAAAGGTTGAGCCTAATAGAGATCAGCCCAGAAAAGCATTTAATGAAGATGCCCTGGAAGAACTGGCAGAGTCAGTTAAACAGTTTGGAGTGCTGGAGCCTCTCCTGGTAAGAGAAAAGAACGGACTCTATGAGATAATCGCCGGTGAGAGAAGATGGAGAGCTGCAAGAAAAGCAGGTATCAAAGAAGTACCTGTTGTAATCCGTAATGATCTCTCTGAACAGGAAATAGTAGAGATCCAGCTCATAGAAAATATCCAGAGAGAAGACTTAAATCCTATTGAAGAAGCCCAGGCTTATCAGAGACTGATCATTGAATTTAATCTTAAGCAGGATGAAGTGGCGGAGAAAGTGTCCAAAT
Organism: Butyrivibrio sp. MC2013; assembly: GCF_000424585.1. Lineage (GTDB taxonomy): Bacteria > Bacillota > Clostridia > Lachnospirales > Lachnospiraceae > Butyrivibrio. The sequence continues at coordinate 6,130 of NZ_AUKE01000009.1, read as the reverse complement.
CAAGAGTATCCATCACCAATTCCATGAGACTATTAAAGCTGACTGAAAAAGTACAGCAGATGGTCATCGATGGTTGTCTTTCCAGCGGACATGCAAGGGCTCTTATTCCGGTAGAGGATTCACAGCTTCAGATCAGACTGGCAGAACAGATTTTTGATGAAAAGCTAAGTGTGCGTCAGGCTGAGAAATTGGTCAAGACAGCATCCAAGGAAAAGGCTCCTGCAAAAGTAAAAGAGATCGATAAGAATCTGGAAACAATTTACAAGAATCTGGAGCAGAGAGTCAAAGATAAGACAGGTACAAAGGTATCCATTATCAGTAAAGGAAATAAGGGCGCCGGCAAGATAGAAATAGAATTCTATAGCAATGCTGACCTGGAAAAGATAACCCAGCTATTAATAAACGGATAATGTGTAAAGCATGAATCAAGCTGCAGGTTTATTTCCTGGTAAGATCCATTGATATAAACTTACTTTTAATAAAGCAAGTATTACAAGATGATTTTTTCAAAAAACGAATTAGTCGATGGTTTTGTGAGAATTAAAGATGATCTGTGATGGCGGGAGGATATTATATAGATGAATAGTAACATATTGTCATATTTAGGTATGCAGGGAATTGACCCGGGGATATATATAATAGGAGAGGTCGTACTCCTTTTACTGGTGATCATACTGCTTATGATAATAGCAAAGCAGTCTTCAGATATAAGGACCATGAAGACCAGACTTAAATCCTTTATGAGAGGTCATGAGGCTGAGAGCCTGGAAGATCAGATTGTGGAGCTCTTTGAGGATAATCAATATATGAAGACACTATCTGAAAAGAATAAAAAAGATATTGTAGATATAAACAAAAGGATGAAGAAGTGTTTTCAGAAGGCCGGCGTTGTAAAGTACGATGCGCTGAATCAGATGGGTGGAAAGCTCTCCTGCGCAATAGCACTTCTTGACGAGGATGATAATGGTTATATAATAAATTCAGTTCACGGTAATGAGGGCTGCTATTCTTATACCAAGATCATCAAGAACGGAATGTCAGATGTAGAGCTGGGTAATGAAGAGAGAAAAGCTCTTGAAGAAGCACAACTTGTATAAAATATTTTAACTATATAGGGCGGATGCCCGGAAAGGTCGAAGTCATGATCGATATTAAATTCCTTAGAGAGAACCCGGAACTGGTTAAAGAAAATATTAAAAAGAAGTTCCAGGATCACAAGCTGGAAATGGTAGATGAAGTAATAGAGCTGGATAAGAAGAGCAGAGCTATTAAACAGGAATCTGATGATCTGAGAGCCAACAGAAATAAAATATCCAAGCAGATCGGTGCTCTTATGAAGGAAGGCAAGAAGGAAGAGGCAGAGAAGGTCAAGGAAGAAGTGACAAAGAATGCTGAAAGATTGGCCTCTCTTGAAGAAGAGCAGAAAATAGTTGATGAGAAGATACAAAATATCATGTATCAGATTCCCAACATCATTGATCCTTCTGTACCTATCGGTAAGGATGATTCCTGCAATGTAGAGATAGAGAAGTTTGGCGAGCCTGTGGTTCCGGATTTTGAGATTCCTTACCATACAGATATCATGGAGAGATTTAATGGTATAGATCTGGATGCGGCAAGGCGCGTAGCAGGTAATGGTTTCTATTACCTCATGGGCGATATTGCAAGACTTCATTCAGCAGTTCTTGCTTATGCAAGAGACTTTATGATCGATCGCGGATTTACATATGTGGTACCTCCTTTCATGATCCATGGCAATGTAGTATCAGGTGTTATGAGCTTCCCTGAAATGGATGCCATGATGTACAAGATTGAAGGAGAAGACCTATACCTCATCGGTACTTCAGAGCATTCCATGATCGGTAAGTTCATTGATCAGCTTCTTCCTGAAGAAGATATGCCTTACACACTTACATCCTACTCACCCTGCTTTAGAAAAGAGAAGGGTGCTCACGGTATTGAAGAAAGAGGCGTATATAGGATCCATCAGTTTGAAAAGCAGGAGATGATCGTAGTCTGCAAGCCTGAAGAAGCATGGGATTGGTATAATAAGCTCTGGAAGAATACAGTAGATCTCTTCCGCAGCCTTGATGTTCCTGTAAGAACTCTTGAGTGCTGCAGTGGAGACCTGGCAGATCTTAAGGTTAAGAGCTGCGATGTAGAAGCATGGTCACCCAGACAGAAGAAATATTTTGAAGTAGGAAGCTGTTCTAACCTTGGTGATGCTCAGGCAAGGAGATTGAAGATCCGTATCAAGGGCGAAGAGGGCAACTATTTTGCAACCACTCTTAATAATACAGTAGTAGCACCTCCGAGAATGCTCATTGCATTTTTGGAGAACAATCTGCAGGCAGACGGATCAGTTAAGATCCCTGCTCCCCTGCAGCCGTACATGGGCGGAATGACAGTTCTGACTCCCAAGCACTGATAGAATAACAAGGACAAGATGCATAAGTATTTAAAGGCTATAGGTTTATCTGGACTAGAGGGCCGGGGAGCTTTGGAAAAGCTCCTCGGCTACTGTGTCAAATTTGCAGATAAAAAAGAATATATAAAAGCAGAAGACGGCGAAATGAGAGCCCAGTTTAGCAAGGAACTGGCTCCCGGTATGGGCGTAAGCGTCTGCGGCAGGATGAAAGAGGGTAATAGCTTTGTATACGAATACTATTATCCATATATAAAAGGTTTAGGTGTTTCATCTACAGAAGAGATCAAGGCAGAACGTCATAGCGCAACAGACTCATATGCAGGAATCTGCGATGATTCCAGGCTGGCTATAAGTATGATATTCTACCTCTTAAATCCCATAGAGTATCGAAAGCTGTCTGCAGAAGGAAAGAAAGCAGTAAAATCCGTGATCCTCTCTGCCCTTGCCAATAAAGGGACCATAATCCTGCCCCTGGCAAAGACACCTGTTCAGACAAGGCAGCTAAAAAAGAAGCACGAGAGAAGGACCAGACTCATATCATCTGCCAAAAACGGAGATGAGAGGGCTATTGAAACCCTGAGCATGGAAGATATGGAAACCTACAACACTGTATCTTCAAGAGTCAGGGAGGTGGACCTCTATACTCTGGTTGATAATTATTTCATGCCCACCGGGGTAGAATGTGATCAGTATTCCATAATGGGCGAGATCACGGATTACAGCCTGCTGGTCAATAGCTATACCAAAGAGCCTGTATATCTCTTGTCCCTGATCTGCAATTCCATTGAATTTGAATTGGCGATCGCAAAGAAAAATCTCTATGGTGAACCTGATATAGGAAGAAGATTCAAGGGAGATATCTGGCTGCAGGGATATGTATCAAAAGCAGAGCAATAACAAATTGGCCTATTTGCATAGATTCTTGGATATTTTATCCAAGAATCTATATACGGTTAGCTTGCGCAATATATAAAATAATCAAGATAACCCACCACCTTTAGGTGGTGGGAATATCTTGATTACGGGTGCGGGGTTATAAGCCCCGTACCCGTAGAACTGCGTCAGCAGTGATTTTATAACGAGCAAAAAGCGAAGCGTTTGCGAGTTTAACGGCGATTTATGCTTGAAATTCGCTTATAACTGTGATAAATTATATAGGTGCTGAATAAGTTTCCGTAGCTCAGCTGGATAGAGCGTCCGCCTCCTAAGCGGAAGGTCGTGTGTTCGAATCACATCGGGAACGTTCGAAGAAGCCTTGAGTTAAGGCTTCTTTTTTATGTCTTTGGGACGCGAATTAATGATTCTTCTCTATCCCAACCATTCTAATAAATCTGTTTTACTGTATAACTCTAAGCCCCAATATATAAATTTCCTCTTAATTCTCACAGTGATAGATCATAGTCTTATTATTTTCAATTTTTACATAAACTGTTCTTTCATCAGCTGTTATAAATACTTTTGGATCTTTTCTTTGAGTCATATATTCTTGCAAAGTCATTTTTTCGTTTTTGGAAAGTATCTGATCCATCTCCACATCTGTTAAAACCAGTAATTCTGTTAAAGAAGAATAATCTGTATCTATAGAATGGTTTTCTTCACTGACACAATATACCCTTGTAATTTTACCGCATGACTTAGCCTGAACTTCATATACTCGTCTGCAGTTAGTGCAAAACCAATATTCAACAGGCTCTTCTCTGTCTAGAAAGTTGTTATTACAGCTATTTTTTTCATCCCACCCGGTATAAAAATCCCATAACCTTATTTGTGGATTTGAATTAATAGCATCCAGAGCTTCTTTCATATAATAAATATTCAACCTGTTCTTTGATGGGGATATAGTATTTGTCATTTCGGCACCACATTTACATCCTAATCTTGCCATATCAGCCTCCATTTATTGTTCTTCTTGTTTTATCATCGAACCATACCTCTACAGATCCAGTGACATTTCCCTTTCGTAAAGCCTCATTATAACCAGCTGTAATGAAGTCTATAGTGGACTTGGAATTACTTTGTTTACCTGGAAGATATATGGCGACTGTACCACCTTGGCCAACCTGCTGAAATCCTTCTTTTATGTTCTTAGCTAATTGGCTCGGATTATTGCTCGTAGTCTGCTTCACTTCAATATTTTTAACAAAATACTCATCATTGCTAGTTTTTATTGAAAGATCGTATGTCTTAGCATTGATTTCGTCGTGACGTTGCCTGAAAACAGCTTCGTAACCCATATCTATATATCTTTCAGCAACGAAAATGGTACCTGAATCAGTAACTTTTCTTCCACCGGAATCTTTATAGTTCGTCTGGATTTTGGTATATCCCCCTCTTCCTCTTCCCATAGTTAGGCACCTCCCCATGTTTCTTCAGAATAAGAAGGAAAAACTATTATTGGGATAGGAAATTTATCAAACCACTCTTGAGGAAAGTGACCATATACAATTAATCCTCTTGGGTGCTTTTGGCGTACCAGTTCATGCAATCCATTCAAAAAATAGTATTTTAAAATATATTCATCCTGACAGCCCTGAGATGTTACAGCAATCCAACTATCGTCAGGCATACCATCAAGTGTCCATGGCTGTGAGTATATATCTGCAAAGCCAGCGTTAGGTACAACTGTAGGATGAATCTGTTGCATCCAATAAGTCATAACATAGTTTCTCCAGCAATTATAATCTTGCTGAGGATAATACATATTAAGAAGAATACTATAATCCAGGCCACAGACCAGGGGGAATCGTTGTACCAAGTTGACATATTTGTGGCGATTATTCCATATTCTTTCTATTACAGAATCTTTTGTATAAAAGCATAACCCACATTCCTCTGGATGCTTCTCATATGGAGCATTATTTAAAGTAACTAATCTTTTTACATTTGGTATCTCAGTGATTGCCTTAAGCTTAGGATGATGGTGTTCTCCGACAATCTCTGCATTTTCAATAATATCCCATTTAAAAAATCGTTGAACTTCTTGCTCCTTTTTACATAGTTCAATCTGGTTATTGATGCTTTCATTATTGATATTATTTTCTTCTAGCATTATTTTACTCCTTTCCACCGTTTGCTCAAATTTGTAATGCCAGGAATAGCATTATAAATTTTTTGCACGGATTTCATTTGCATTTCTTTAATAACATGGTAGTATCATTATATGTGCCTATTCAAGTCACCAAACACCTACATTTATATCTTTTGAACAGGAGGTAAAATGGAGCCAATTAGTCACCTTATCGATTTCGGTGAAAAAGTAAGAAATATACGCAAGAATCTGGATATGAGTCAAATAGAGTTTTACAAATATTTATTTCCAGAAAGTGATTCTTCCGAAGAAGCTATAAAGAAGAAAATGCACAATATGCAAAATATAAAATAAGGATGTAGGAATTATAGCAAATAAAAATGCTGTAAAACCTACATCCTTATTTAGTATTTTAGCAACCATTGATACACTTTCATGAGGGAGGAGGTGTACCAGTGGAAAAAAATCTTAAAGGAGAACTGGCAGTAATGGATAGTCTTGATATCAAGCCAAACTATGCTGCCCTTGGTAGGAAATATGGCATGGATTGGAGGACTGTCAAAAAATATCATAACGGATACAAGGGCAAGCCCAAAACAAGAAATAAAGGCAGTAAACTTGATCAGTATAAAGACGAGATTTCGGATAAGCTGACCATCAGAAGATTAACTGTT
>NZ_AUKE01000008.1 GCF_000424585.1 Butyrivibrio sp. MC2013 | reverse complement strand
TTCCTGCGTGCGAAGTCTACGCCGATAACGGGGAACTGAACATGAGTTACAGTCATACCGTTATCGAATCTCCATTGTACGCAGGAAAGACACTACATTCTGTACTGATACATGAACATAACCTGGGGCTCTGCCCCAGACCTCGGCCTCCTCCAAAGAACTGAATCTTGGTGCTCTGGCTCACAGGGATGTTCACTCGTTATCGAAGGAAGCGCCGCCTTAAGTGTAAGAGTAAATTCCACGTAAGATGAAGTGGAATTTGGTGTAAGACTAAATTCAACTTTCACCCCTTTGAAGTGGAATTTAACTTTTCACTTCATAAAAAAGAATCAAAGGATTAATATGACTGACAGAAGGCAGGAAAAGAGATATAATCGGGATAACAAAGCTTTCGATGTTGATGAGTTCACTAGAAAAGCTTAATAAAAATCCGGAGGTAAATATGGTTTACAGTATGACAGGCTTTGGCAAGAGCGAAAATATCTCTGAGGCCGGCCGTATCAGTGTTGAAATCAAATCAGTCAACAACAGGTATCTGGACCTGGGCCTGAAGATGCCCAGAATGTTCAATTCTCTGGAAGCAGAGATCAGAAGGCTCCTGAAGCAGTACATGAAAAGGGGCAAGGTAGATGTCTATATCAGCTATGAGGCTGCAGCGGAAGCAGCTACTGAGGTGAAGTATAATCATGACATCGCAGGGGCTTATCTTAGCGGCATGAAGCAGATGTCAGAGGATTTTGGCCTGGGCGAAGATATCAGGCTCTCATCTATAGCCCATATGCCCGAGGTATTTACTCTTCAGAGCAAGGATATCAATGAAGAAGAGCTCTGGGAGAGCCTGAAGGCAGCGCTGGAAGAGGCTGCAGGCAAATTTGCCTCTGCTCGCCTTAAGGAGGGCGAATTCCTGAAGAAGGATCTGATGGATAAGCTGGATATCATGGAGAAGGATGTGGATTTTATCACAGAAAGGTCTCCCATGATAGTAGAAGAATATAAGAGTGGACTGAAGCAGAAGATCGCTGAGCTTCTGGATGATAACCAGATCGATGAGAGCAGGCTGGCAATGGAAGTGACTCTCTTTGCCGATAAGGTATGTGTGGATGAGGAGCTGGTAAGACTCAGGAGCCATATCGGTACCGTAAGAGAGATCCTGGAAAAGGGTGACGAGGAAAACGGTATTGGAAGAAAGTTGGATTTCATCGCTCAAGAACTGAACAGGGAAGCTAATACAACCCTGTCAAAGACAACAGATATCGAAGTATCTGACCATGCCATCAACCTCAAGACCACAATAGAAAAGATCAGGGAGCAGATACAAAACATAGAATAACAGGGTTAAAATCCATGATGGCTTCAAGCTTGATTGGAGGCCATCATGGATTTATAACCCGCCCAACTATGAGGGAGTAGCCCTTACGGAGAAAAACATGTTCATACATATAGGATTTGGAAATATAGTAAATACAGATAAGGTTATCTCCATCGTATCCCCTGACGCGGCTCCTGTTAAGCGAATGGTCCAGCGTGCCAGGGAAGAGATGAGAGTAGTGGATGCCAGTGCAGGCAGAAAGACCAAGGCGGTGATTGTCATGGAGAACAATATGCTGGTACTCTCAGCGCTGCTTCCCGAGACCATAAGTTCCAGGATGGTAACTGACACGGATCAGGGATGATCATAGGGCGTTTTGGAGGAATATAGATGACTAATGAGAATAATAGAAAAGGTGTCATAGTAGTAGTGTCCGGCTTTTCCGGTACAGGTAAGGGAACACTTATGAAGAAGCTGGTAGAGGAGTATGATAACTATGCTCTGTCAGTATCAGCTACTACCAGGCAGCCTCGTCCCGGCGAAGAGAATGGAAGAGAGTATTTCTTTATCAGCGACGAGGAGTTTGAGAAGCTGATAGAGGAAGATGGACTTTTGGAGCATGCCGGCTATTGCGGACATTATTATGGCACTCCCAGGAAATATGTGGAGGATTGCATGAATGAGGGCAAGGATGTGATCCTGGAGATAGAGATCCAGGGAGCTCGTCAGATCAAGAAGCAGTATCCTGATGCGGTGCTCTTATTCGTAATGCCCCCTAGCGCAGAAGTGCTGGAGCAGAGGCTAAGGGGCCGCGGCACAGAGACTGACGAGGTCATAAAGGGCAGGCTAAGGCGTGCCACAGAAGAAGCTGAAGGCATTGAAGAATATGATTACATCCTGATCAATGATGATCTGGACACCTGTCTACAGGACATGAGAAGTGCTATTGAGAGCGCGCATCTTGCTCCCTGCAGGCAAAAGGATTTTATCGAGAAGATCCGCAGGGACGTAGAGCAGTTTAAATGATGAAAGGATGCTATGAAAACAGCATTTATTACAGGAGCAACCTCCGGTATTGGAATGGAGTTTGCCAGGGCCTATGCAAAGAAAGGCTACAGGCTGATACTCACAGGAAGGCGCAGTGATATCCTGCAGGAGTTTATGGACAGGAATGCATGTGATTGCAGGATCATAACAGCGGATCTGTCCCTTGAGGATGAGCTTTTGAAGCTGGCAAAAGAGCTGGAAGGTGAAAAGATTGACGTATTTATCAATAATGCCGGCTTTGGAACTGCAGGGAGCTTTCTTGAAACAGACACAGGCAAAGAGCTCAGCATGATAAAGGTCAATGATATAGCCATGCATTTTCTCTTTAAAGCTGTCCTTAAAAAGATGGTAAAAAAAGGAAAGGGAACAATAGTCAACGTGGCTTCATCTGCAGGGCTTTTTCCTGCAGGGCCTTATATGGCAGGCTATTATGCTTCCAAAGCCTACGTGGTATCGCTGACAAGGGCTGTAGCCAGAGAACTTAAAGAAAAGGGCTCTAAGGTCTATGTTTGCTGCCTGTGCCCGGGGCCTGTGGATACCCGGTTTAACGATAATGCTGATGTGACCTTTGCACTAAAGGGAATATCAGCAGAGCGCTGTGTGAGAGAATGCCTGTCTCTTATGAAGAAGAAAAGGACCGTGATAGTACCTACACTTATGATGAGAGCAGCAGTATTCTGGCAGCGCTTTGTGCCCGGACCAATTCTCATCGGAATGGTTGGAAGGCAGCAAAAGAAAAAAACGGAAATCGGGAAAAGACGCTAAAGATTAATTTGAATTTTAAGACTATGTCTGTTAAAATTGGTCCTTAGGGTTTATAGTATAAGTTGAACGTATTATCTTCCGGGATGGCCTGTTGAAGAGATACTAAGTCAAATACCTTTAAGAAAGGAAGAACAATATGATACATCCGTCATACGTAGATCTGATGAATGTTGTTAATAAGGGCGTTGAGGAAGGCGAAGAGCCTGTTATCAGCAGCCGTTATTCCATCGTTATGGCTACAGCTAAGCGTGCCAGACAGCTTATCGCCGGCGATGATCCGATGATTTACGCAGATCCCAAGGATAAGGCATTGAGCACAGCAGTTAAGGAGCTCTATGCTGATGAGCTTCATATCCTTACAGACGAAGAGAAGGAAGATATGGCTCTTCGTATTGAAGAAATGAACAAGGCTGATGCAGAAGCTGCAAAGAGTGCAGATGCTGCCAGGAAGGAAGCTAAGACTTCTGCTGAGGAGGAAGTCCCGGAAGAGAGCGCAGAGGCTGACGCAGAAGAGAGCACCGAAGGCTGAGATTTATGAAGATTTTGTTCATTTCGCTTGGATGCGATAAGAACCGTGTAGAGTCCGAGTATATGCTGGGGCTCTTGTCTGAGCACGATTTTGAATTCACTGATGATGAGACAGAGGCAGAAGCAGCAGTGGTTAATACCTGCTGCTTTATTAATGATGCCAAACAGGAGAGCATAGACACTATATTGGAGCTGGCCGAGAGAAAGAAGATCGGGCAGCTTAAAGCGCTTGTAGTATGCGGCTGCCTGGCTCAGAGATACCAGAAAGAGATCAGAGAAGAGATCCCTGAGGTAGACGCCATCATCGGTACAACAGCTTTTGATAAGATCTTTGAAGCTCTTAAAGAGGCCCTGAGCAGCAGCAGCCGAGATTATTTCGAAAGCATTGACAGACCGGCGGTTACTTATAAGAAGAGACTACTGACTACGGGAACAGGTTTTGCTTATCTCAAGATAGCAGAAGGCTGTAACAAGAACTGCACTTACTGCATCATTCCCAAGGTCAGGGGACATTACAGATCCGTAGACATGGACATACTCCTGAAGGAAGCAGCCAAACTGGCAGAAACCGGAGTAAAGGAGCTGATCCTGGTAGCTCAGGAGACTACACTTTATGGAACGGATCTCTATGGCAGGAAGATGCTTCCCGAGCTTTTGCGCAATCTCTGTGCCATAGACGGGATAGAATGGATCCGCATTATGTATTGCTATCCCGAAGAGATAGATGATGAGCTTATAGCTGTGATGAAGGCTGAGCCCAAGATCTGTCACTATCTGGATTTGCCTGTACAGTCAGGTAGTGATCGTATCCTTAAGAAGATGGGCAGAAGGACAAATAATGCCCAGATAAGGGAGCTTGTTGATAAGCTCAGAAAGGCAATGCCTGATATCTGCCTCAGGACTACTCTGATATCCGGCTTCCCGGGAGAGACTCCGGAGGATTCCAGACAGACCATGGAGCTTGTTAGAGACCTTAAGTTTGACAGGCTGGGGGTATTTACCTATTCAGCGGAAGAGGGTACAGTAGCGGCTGATATGCCGGATCAGGTATCTGAGAGAGCTGCAGTTCTTCGAAGGAATAAGATCATGGCAGCTCAGCAGCAGTATGCTTTTGAAAGTGCCGGGAATATGGTAGGCAGGACTGTCAGAGCTATGATCGAGGGCAGGGTAGGAGATGATGATCCCAAGCTTGATGATCAGGGCAGACCTCTGTATACCTATATTGCCAGGACCTACAGAGATGCTCCTGATATCGATGGCTTCCTCTTTGTAGAGAATGTGCCCTATGACCTGATGAGCGGCCGCTTTGTTAATGTTAAGATCACAGGCAGTGACGAATATGACCTTGTGGGCTGCCTGGAAGAGGACTGATAGTCATAAGGTCTGATAAGCACTGTATCAGATCATAAAGAATGGGAAAATGCCAAATAGTTCATTTGGCATGGAGGATAACAATGAATTTACCTAATAAACTGACACTGCTTAGAGTTATCATCATACCTTTTTTTGTAGCAGCAATGCTGCTATCCGGAGGCTCTGCAGCCCTTAAATGGACAGCGCTCCTCCTCTTTATCGTTGCCAGCCTGACAGATATGGCAGATGGCAAGATCGCAAGGAAATATAATCTGGTAACAGACTTTGGTAAATTTATGGATCCCCTGGCAGATAAGATGCTGGTCATCTCTGCGCTGATCTGCCTGGTAGGGATGAGCAGGATATGGTCCTGGGTAGTAATAGTGATCGTCGCCAGAGAGTTTATAATCAGCGGATTCAGACTCATAGCTGCAGAAAAGGGCCTTGTCATTGCAGCTAGCTGGTGGGGCAAGTTTAAGACAACATTCCAGATGATAATGGTGATCCTGATGATCGCCGATGTAGACTACGCATTTACACAGAATCCGTCATTTGGACAGATCTATTCCATTCTCACATGGATCATTATGTGGATAGCTCTGGTTCTTACCGTGGTCTCTCTTATAGACTATCTTGTAAAGAACTGGAATGTCATGGATGGACAGATGTAATTTAAGAAAGGTTTAGTTAATGAGCGATATTTTAGAAGATTTGGAATTATTCAGCACTACTGATGGGAGCTTTCGTCACAAGGAAGAGAATACCTATCAGGAGATGGAGAGGAAGAGGGGACAGAGGAAGAAAAAGGCTTTTGGTGTAAAAGACAGTTTCAGAGCAGGTAAGAAGTTCCGTTTTGATTCAGATAAAAGGGATGCTGATGACATAGCTGATCATTTCGGCAAAAGGTCAGATGATAAGAATGAAAACAGCGTAGAAGAAAAGCCTGAAGAAGAGATCATGGAAGAAACAATCTCCATGGTAGAAGATATAGCTTCAGATATCGGTGATACTCCGGATGGAGATGATAATGACTATGATGAAGAAAATGCCGGAGACGATAAAGAAGATGATCGCATAAGATACGAGGATTCAGGACTTGATGAGAGAATCCTCAGAGCTGTTAAGGAGATGGGCTTTGAATATATGTCACCCATCCAGAAAGCAGCTATTCCTGTAATGATGAAGGGCGGAGATATCATAGGTCAGGCCCAGACCGGAACCGGCAAGACAGCTGCATTTGGTATACCTACTCTTTGCAGTGTAGATCCTGCTGATAAGCATCTGCAGGCCGTGATCCTGTGCCCTACAAGAGAACTGGCTATGCAGGCCGCTGATGATATCAGGGACTTTGCTAAGTACATGCATGGTATCAAGGTGCTGCCTGTATACGGCGGACAGGATATCACAAGGCAGATCAGGGCTTTATCCTCAGGAGTGCAGATAGTAGTAGGCACTCCCGGCAGAGTAATGGACCATATGAGACGCCGCACCATGAAGATGGAGACGGTGAAGACTCTGGTACTGGATGAAGCGGATGAGATGTTGGATATGGGATTTAGAGAGGATATAGAGACTATCCTTAAGGAGATGCCCGTAGAGAGACAGACAGCTCTTTTCTCAGCTACCATGCCTGAGCCTATCCTGAATATCACCAGGCAGTATCAGAAGCCTGATGCTACACATATCAAGCTCTCTACAGGAGATATCACGGTTAAGGCTATAGAGCAGAGCTACTATGTGATCCCCAGAGAATTAAAGTTTGAAGTGCTGACCAGGCTTATTGATTATTATCAGCCCAGGAGATCTCTGATTTTTGCCAATACCAAGAGAATGGTAGATGAGCTTGCCAAGCTCCTGTCTGATAAGGGATATCCTGCAGACGGTCTCCATGGAGATCTGTCCCAGAATCAGAGAGATCTGGTAATGAGTGCTTTCAGAAATGGCAGGATCAGTATCCTGATCGCTACTGACGTAGCTGCCAGAGGCATTGATGTCAGCGGCGTAGACTGCGTATTTAACTTTGATATACCTGAGGATATCGAATACTATGTTCACCGTATCGGCCGTACAGGAAGAGCCGGCAAGAGCGGCAAGAGCTGTACTCTGGTGTCAGGCCGTGAGGTATGGAAGATAAGGGATATCGAGAGAATCTGTCATACCAGCATTGAAGAGAAAAAGGTACCTACTGCCAAGGAGATCACCAGGGCCAAGTCCCAGAAGATCTTCGCTGAAGTGGTAGATGTCATTGAAAATGGCAATATAGAAGCAGCTCTGGAATTCGTAGGCAAGAAGATAGAAGAAGGCGAATACAGCGCTGAACAGCTGGCTGCAGGCTTTATGCGTCTGAAAATGGGTGACGAGGTGAAGGACCTTGATATCCCTGAGCGCAGAAGAGGCAGAAACGGCCGCGGATCATTTGATGGCAGAAGAAATGGCAGAGATGGCCATGGTCGTGGTCGCGGAGATGACAGAAGATATGCACGGGGTGGCAGAAGAGACGACCAAAGAGGAAGATCCGGAAGGTCCTTTGACGGCAAGAAAAACGGCAGAGACAGAGATGGCTTTAAGTCTGCCAGGGGAGAGAGCCGCAGAGACGGCAGAGGTGGCTACAGAAGAGACGGCTCTACTGCCGGCGGAAGGGATTCCTTTAACTCCTCCAGAACAGGAAGAGGCAGAGATTCCTATAGAGATCACAGGGATCAGGGAAACAGAAAGAAAGATTCCCATAGAGAAGCTCCCAGAAGGCTCTACGGCAGCATCAATATCAAGACAAGAGGTGCTGACGGCAAGTTCCACGAGGACTAACTACTAAAAATATAGCAGATCACCATTAGATTTTAACCATGCCCGGCGCTCTTTGTAGTCGGGCATGTATTTTGCTACAAGAGCCCAGAAGGCAGGAGAATGGTCCATATGGACGAAGTGACAGAGCTCATGTACTACCACATAATCCAGAATCTGAGGAGGTGCCAGCATGAGACGCCAGTTAAAGGAGAGGGTGCCGGATGAAGAGCAGCTTCCCCAGCGGGTCTTTTGATCTCTGATCACTATCTTCTTGTGCTTTACTCCTATGAGTCGTTCATAATGGTTTACTCTGAGCGTTAAATACTCGGACGCTGATTTTCTGTAGCGCTTTTCAAGGAGGGCACGTTGTCTGTCTGTGAGATGGGGCCTTTCTTTTGCAGCATTTTGCGCTGCAGCTGATCTTTTTCTCATCTCTATATGCTTTGCTATGAGCCAGTCAGTCCTGTCCATTAATAACTCATCAAGCCATTTGTCGTCTGCGGAGTTTGGGATCCGGAGTGTTGCGTTGCAGCTGTTATCAATGCTTAGCTGGCCTGTCTTTCTGGCAGACCTGATGATCTCGATAGTTATTGTATGACTGCCGTTCTTGTCAGTATAATTGATATAGCGTTTGTTCTTATTATCCAAAATGTTCCTCTGATCTGTTGATGATAGTGTGCAACCTTTGTAATTTTACCATTTTACGGAGCAGGTTGAAATGGAGATCTCATTTAAGAAAAAAATAGATATAAATGCCTATAACCCAGGGCATATCTATGTCAAAGAAAAGGGCGGCTATGGCAGCTTTATAGTATATGACGGCAAGTACAGAGATCTGCCTGCCAGACTTTATACTGTTGATGGCGTAAACGAGTCGGCGTGCTATTTTGGCGACATGAAGTATGAGCCTGTATTTGACTATATGAAGGTCTTTGCCAGGCATACTGACAACTTGACGCGAAGGGACAGCAAGGTCCTTCTTATCGGAGGAGCAGGCTTTACTTTTCCAAAATATTTTATCAGTCATTATGAGGATTACAGGATGGATGTGGTCGAGATGAATCCCAGATCCATAGAGATAGCAATGGAGTATTTTTTCCTCAGGGATCTGGAAGATGAGTATGCTGCATTTTCCAGCGGGAGACTGAGGATCTTTGAATCGGAGGCGCTGAGCTTCCTTGAAGAGAGTAGTCAGGAGTATGACATGATAATCAATGATGCCTATCATGCGGACTCACCTGACATGAATATGTTCTCTCCTAAGGCTCTGGAGCTCTTTAAGGGGCATCTTAAAAAGGGCTGTCCTTATATATCCAATCTCATAACAGCTCTGTCCGGTCCGGACTCTATGCGCTCAGCCATGGCAAGGGAGATGATGAGCGCTTACTTTACTGATGTATCAATAGTTCCCTGCAACATGTCATATAGCAGCAACCAGGTTCAGAACTGCCTGGTCAAAGGCTATAAGAAATAACGGTAAATATGAGCAATAACAGATCTTCAAGCAGCATCATACATTCACTGCTGCTCCTTTTGGCAGCTTTTATCTGGGGCTTTGCCTTTGTAGCTCAGTCAGCGGGAGGAGACGCGGTAGGTCCATATACATTTAACTGTGTCAGGAGCCTTATAGGCTGCCTTGTCCTCTACATAGTCATCAGGGTCAGGGATATGATACAGGGCAAAACAACTGTTAAGTCTTCATCAGAAAATGCAGGACGCAAAATAAGCCCGGCAGGACTGTCTGGCGGCTACCTAAAAGGCGGCATTATCTGCGGCAGTATCCTCTTTATCTCATCAACGCTTCAGCAGCTGGGTATAAATATGGGAGCGGGAGCCGGAAGGGGAGGCTTTCTCACTGCAGCCTATATCCTCATAGTGCCTATCCTTGGCCTGTTTATGCATAGGAAATGCGGTATCAATGTATGGGCAGGAGTAGCTGTTGCCCTCGCTGGTATGTACCTTCTGTGTATCTATGGCAAAAATGAAGCTGCAGGGGCGGGGGATCTGCTCCTGATCTTATGCGCAGTGGGCTTCTCATTTCACATTATATTCGTGGACAAGTTTGCTCCAAATCTGGATGGTATAAAGCTTTCCTGTATCCAGTTTCTCGTAGCAGGCATATTGGGCATTATCCCAATGTCTGTATTTGAAATGGGCATAGTCAGAGGAAATATCAGCGACTGGATAAACAATCTCATGGACATGGGAGCTCTGATCCCTATCCTCTACGCAGGTGTCCTTAGCTGCGCTGTGGCTTATACTCTCCAGATAATAGGTCAGGAGCACGTAGAGCCTGCCCTGGCTTCCCTTATCATGAGCTTTGAATCGGTCTTTGCACTTATAGGCGGCATGCTCCTCCTTGGTGAGCGCATGGCTCTCCACGAGGCCATAGGCTGCATCCTCATGTTCCTGGCCATCCTCCTTGCCCAGGGCATTATCCGCCTCCCCGCACACCCCGATGCAGCATGATCCCCGTGGGCTTGTTGCTGCCGCTGTTTTTCTCGTTCATGACAGCTCAGATGCCGATTTTCTAAGCCCTCGCGCAGCCTTTGTTTAATTCGCCTGTTCGTCTTTACACGATCAGGGCAAAAATACAATTATAGTAAAAATGGTCATTGGATAAAAAGCATCCAATGACCATTTAAAATAGTTATTTATTTAGCCCTGATACGGAAAAGCACTCACAGGCGATCTTCAGGCTGCTATGCGAGGGCAAGAAAATCTGGCATCTTCGCTGAATATTCACTGCGAAAAAAGCAGCGGCATTGCAGCCCTGCGGGAAGATTTTCATGCCATATCAAATACGCGGGGAGCTAAGGGCCACGAGGATCCAGCTAAGGCGCGTGTCTAAAAGCCCGCGGACTCAATCACGATATTAAAAATGCCCCTGCCGAAGTGTTTGCTGAAAAAGATTTGTACCAAGACCGGGGCTTTTAAAAACTGTTTTTTGGCCGCGGGCTTTTTTATCGCAGGTCCATGGGGAGCTTGCGCTTCCAGATGCCTGAGAGGTAGAGGAGGAAGGTGAGGGTGGCGCCGATGATCCAGGTGGTGACCAGACTGTACTGGAGCATGAGTCTGTTGCCCTGAGGCAGGGCAGCGGTCTTGGACATGTTTACCAGGAAGTATGCCATGGGAACACGTACCAGGACTGAGTTGATAAGGGATATCCACATGGGCGTCATGGTGTCGCCTGCACCTCTCATGGTGCCGGAGAGACACTGGGTCACTTCCATGGCTATGTAGCCGGGCATGAGGATCATCATCATGCTAAAGGCCAGATTTACCAGATCCTCAGTGCTGGTAAAGATGGACATGAGAGGGTGACCTCCAAAGTAGATCAGGACAGCAATGACAAGAGATGTTGCGATGGCGATGATAGTGCCCTGCCTGGTGCCGGATTTTACACGGTCCATGCGCTTGGCGCCTACATTCTGACCTGTAAAGGTGGTCAGTGCCTGGCCAAAGGAAAAGGCAGGCATCATAACAAAACCGTCTACTCTCATGACCATGACATTGGCTGCGATATAGGTCTCGCCAAAGGTATTGGTAAGAGACTGCACTGCCAGAAGGGAAAAGGAGAATATGGCCTGGGTCAGTCCGGAGGGAAGGCCCAGCTTTATAAGGCGCAGCATGGGCTCTTTTTTGGGCTTTAAATATTCTCTGTTAAGGTCAAAAAGCTCCTTCATCTTCATGAGCTTCATGAAAGAGAGAACGCCGGATACCAGCTGAGCTATGATTGTTGCCAGTGCCACGCCTGCTACTCCCAGTCCAAGATAGCGTACAAATGCATAGTCCAGGATGATATTCAGGATAGTGGCTATGATGAGGTACAAGAGGGCGGATATTGAGTCTCCCAGACCTCTGAGGATACCTCCAAGGATATTATAATAAGCACTTCCTATTACACCTACAAAGAGTATGATCAGGTACTGGTTAGCCCAGTATATGATAGTCTCAGGTGTACCCATGAGCCTGAGCAGGGGCATGATCACAGGGGGGACCAGGACCATGATAAGCAGTGATGAGATAAAGGTCAGCACTATGCTGGTGCCTACTGCTATTGAGAGTTCTTCTCTGTCTTTGGCTCCAAAGGCCTGGGATACCATGATGCCGGCACCCACAGATACGCCTACGAAGAGCATGAGGAAGAGATTGAGCAGAGGAGTAGCACTGCCCACTGCTGCCAGGGCATTATCGCCCACATATTTACCTACAATGATACTGTCTACTGTGCTATAGAGCTGCTGGGCGACATTGCCTATGAGCATGGGTATCATGAACATTACTATGTTATGGGCGGGATTGCCCTTAGTCATATCTACAGGTTTAAATAGTTTTCTTATAAATTCCATTACTTGTTCACTCCTTGAGCCGTATTACATTCTATATAGTTTATCGCTTAATTGATGTACGTGATTCATTGTAACATATAGCGTCAATAGCCCTTATTATTGTGCTACAATAGGTATATATGTCAGAAAATAACTTTTATGTCAGAGTTTATGGACTTACAAACAAATTGTAATTGTTCACGATCTGAAAACGAATAAACAGTGATGATAGGGTTATGTCAAGGAGGCCAATGTGAAGACTGACGTTCTTATTATTGGCGGCGGAGTAGTGGGCTGCTCTGTTGCAAGGTTTTTGTCTTTTTATGATATTAAAGTGATGCTTGTTGATAAAGAAGAGGATGTCTGCTCCGGGACCTCCAAGGCCAACAGTGCCATAGTGCATGCGGGCTTTGATGCTAGTTTCGGTTCTTTAAAGCAGAAGTTTAACATTGCGGGCAGCAAGATGATGGAAGAGCTGTCTAAGGAGCTGGACTTTCCCTATAAGCGCAACGGGTCTATGGTGCTGTGCAAATACAAAGAGGATGAGCCTCAGCTGAGGAAAGTGTACGAGAACGGTATTAAGGGCGGCGTAGAGGGACTAAAGCTTCTCACAGCTGATGAAGCAAGGGCTATTGAGCCGGGTCTTACAGATGAACTCTATATGGCCCTCCTTGCTGAGAGCGGTGCTATAGTATGCCCATTTGGACTAACTATAGCCATGGCTGAGAATGCAGCTGCCAATGGTGCGGAATTTATCATGGATTGCAAGGTAGAGGATATCATAAAACAGGAGGACGGATATCTCGTAAAGACCGGCAAGGGAGATATCCTGACCAGAGTCGTAGTCAATGCTGCAGGTGTATATGCAGATGCTATCCACAATATGGTATCCGATAATAAGCTTCATATCACAGCCAGAAAGGGTGAATACAAGCTTATGGACAAGGAGGCTGGTGATCATGTGAGCCATACCATCTTCCTGTTACCGGGCAAGATGGGTAAAGGTGTTCTGGTATCGCCTACCGTCCATGGCAATCTACTGGCAGGTCCTACTGCAGATGATGTAGATGACAAAGAGGAGACTGCTACACATGCCGGCAGCCTTGAAGAGCTGACTGCAAAGGCGTCAGACCTTGTTAAGGATATTCCTTTTTACAATACTATCACATCTTTTTCCGGACTTCGTGCCCATGAAGAAGGGGGAGATTTTGTAGTGGGAGAGTGCGATGATGCCGCAGGCTTTTTTGACGCAGCAGGTATAGAGTCTCCGGGACTAACTGCAGCTCCTGCAATAGGTGAATATCTGGCAGCTAAGATCGCTGAATATCTTGGAGCAGGCCAAAAGGATAATCTGATCAGAAAGAGGCGGGCTATCCCTTCTCCTTCTGAGATGAGCCCCGATGAGAGAGCTGAGTATATCAGGTCCAATCCTTCCTATGGTGCTATTGTCTGCAGATGTGAGGGCATATCCGAGGGCGAGATCAGGGAAGCTATCAGGAGAAAGCCGGGAGCCGTATCAATGGACGGCGTCAAGCGCAGGGTCAGAGCCGGAATGGGCAGGTGCCAGGCAGGCTTTTGCACTCCCAGGACCATGGAGATCCTGGCAGAAGAACTGGGTATAGATATGACAAGTGTATGCAAGAACAGGAAAGGCTCTGAACTTATCAAAGCAGAATAAGCCTTCGGAGGTATATATGGAGAATAGAGAGATAGTCATTATAGGCGGCGGACCTGCAGGACTTGCAGCTGCAGCTGCAGCAAGGCAAAACGGCGCAGAGGATATACTGATACTGGAAAGGGACAGATTCCTTGGAGGCATACTGAATCAGTGCATCCACAACGGATTTGGCCTTCATACCTTTAAAGAGGAGCTCACAGGCCCTGAGTATGCAGCAAGATACATCAGTCAGGTCAGGGAGCAAAATATAGAATGCAGACTAAATACCATGGTCCTGGATCTGTCAGCTGACAGGGTGGTGACCTGCATGTCACGTGACAGAGGGATAGAGACTATTAAGGCCGGGGCTGTGATACTGGCTATGGGCTGCAGGGAAAGGCCCAGGGGCGCTCTTAACATACCCGGCTACAGGCCTGCAGGCATCTACACAGCAGGTACAGCGCAGAGACTGATGAATATAGAAGGCTACCTGGTAGGCAGGAAAGTAGTGATCCTGGGATCCGGAGATATAGGCCTTATTATGGCCAGGCGCATGACACTTGAAGGAGCCAGGGTGCTGGCTGTGGCAGAGCTTATGCCTTATTCCGGAGGCCTTAGGCGTAATATAGTTCAGTGCCTTGAGGATTATGATATTCCCCTTCTTCTTAGCCATACTGTTACAGATATCAAAGGCAAGGAGAGAGTGGAGGGTATAGAGATATCAGAGGTGGATGCTGCTTCAAAGCCTATCCCGGGTACTGAGAAATTCTATGAAGCAGATACCCTGCTGTTGTCCTGCGGTCTTTTGCCGGAAAATGAGCTTACAAGAGCTATGGGGGCGCAGATATGTCCTGCAACCAAGGGACCTGCTGTTACAGACAGCCTGGAAACTACTATTCCCGGAGTCTTTGCCTGCGGCAATGTGCTGCATGTACATGACCTGGTGGATTATGTGTCCGAAGAGGCTGCTCATGCAGGAAGAAGCGCTGCTCTTTATATCAAAAGGTCATCTGCTTCTCAGCACAGGACAGTGCCTGTTGTGACTTTTGGCGGCGTGAGATACACTGTTCCCCAGTCTATAGATACCCTGGAAATGGACGATAAGCTGACTGTCAGGTTCAGAGTAGGATCAGTCATAAAGGACAAGAAGCTCTGCCTCTACTATGATGATGATAAGGTATCTTCAGTGAATAAGAGGGTCATGGCTCCCGGAGAAATGGAGCAGATAGTGATCAAAAAGGATTCCTTTAACGGAAGAGATGATATCAAAGAGATCAGGCTGGGTATTGAAGACTGATAGTTACTATTCACAGTCTTACGACTGCTCATAGTAACATTCGGGGCGATATTATAGTTTTGCTTCGCAAAAGATCGCCCCTCACTCTTGTATCATATTCTCACGAATCACGCAGCTAGTGCGTGATTCTACTGTGAATAGTAACGACTGATAACTGTATCATGGACTGACTATTGCATTATACAAGGGTCTTATGATTATAGCCCCTAGGCAAAAGGTGCTATGGACTTAGTTGGCATGGAGGATATTATGGAGACAAGAGAGCTGATATGTATAGGCTGCCCTTTGGGCTGCAATCTTACGGTGACTATAGATGGCTCGGAAGTAAATGTGACGGGCAATACCTGTCAGAGAGGCGCAGACTATGGCAAAAAAGAGGTGACTGATCCTACCCGAATATTGACAGCTAGTGTTAAAATAAACGGTGGCGTGGTAGCCAGGCTTCCCGTTAAAACATCCAGGGATATCAAAAAGGGTATGATCATGGAGATCATGGAAAAAGTCCATGCCTGCAGCGTGGAAGCACCTGTACATATAGGTGATGTGATAATAAAGGATATATGCGGCAGCGGTGCAGACCTGATATCCGCAAGAGATGTGGACAGGGTATGAGCTAAAGGGGCTGCCTAGGGGCTTTTGGCTAGCCCTTAGTATATTTAAGTAGATTGGTCAGTAGTTTGGAGTAATTGATGTCAGATAAGCTTGATAAAGAAATTGAAGATAAGAAGGATACTGCAGATAAGGAAAAAAAATCTGCGGATATAGAAGCGGCAGATAAGGAAACTGTAGATAAAGAAAAGCATGGTCCGAAAGCTTTTGATATAATTCAGATATTATTGATCATAGTACTGGGCATAGGCCTGGCCTATGGTTCCTATCTGCTATATGCAAATATGTCTTCTGTAAGGCTTGCCAGAGAAATGGCTCTTGCGGAAAATGCCGAGAAGAAAAAAGACTATAATAAAGCCATAGAGCATTATGAAAAGGCTATCAAGGCTGATTCATCATCTCTACTTGCTTATCAGAAGCTGGTAAGCTGCTACATGGATGTTAATGATACAGAGTCCATGGAAGTGGTGTTGTTTAAGGGATGGCAGAATACCGGTGATGAAGATCTTTTGTCCAATTATATTTCCCTTAAGCTCAATGATGTGGTAGATCAGATGAATGCGGCAGATGAAGAGGACAGAGTCCTTCATTCTTTTGAAGCAGCGACTGATGCGCTGGAAGTTCTCAATCTTGACAAAGACAATCAGGATGCTCTTGACCTCTTATCCACTCTTTATACCTATTGCATGACTGAGAAGAACAGCAGCGGGGAAAGTACACTCTTTTGGAGCGGAGATGGATCTGATTCATCCTTTACTGAGTATGCGGATACCCTGGACAGCATGATAGAGATCTATGAGGCAGCGCCAAATGATGACCTGGCTACGATCATAGGTATGTATACCATTCCAGAGGGAAGGGTGATCTGGATAGATGATGCATATGTGGAAGAGTATGCAGAACTTCTGGATAAAGCTGAGAATGTACTGGGTGAGGAAAAGCGTATTGAGACTCTGAGAGAATGCCTTATCAACTCGGCAGAGAATAAGGCTGTATTTGATGGAATCAGGAGCACAGTGGATGATGACCTGGGATCTCTAAGAGACTTTATGGTCAGCAATAAACTCATAAAGCTTCGCAGCCGCCTGGAAAGAGGTGGTGATAAGAGACTGGAGCTGGATACCGTGGTCAGATTCTCCTTTGACGGTGTTATCCTGTCTCTGACCAATAATGAATGGACTTATCATTATCCTGATTTTGATGAATATGCCGGCGAAGAAGGTATATTTACCCTCTATATGGAACCGGATGTATACCTGGCATATCAAAAGGGCGGATATAAGTCTTCGCCTAAATACAGCGTAGTGCAGATGATGTATGAACCCTCTTCTAAGGGGGGCTACTATCCTCACATGACCTATGAGATAGAGGCAGTGCCCAATGAGGATATCATAAATGCAGAAGCTAAGATGAATCCGGATGAAGATGTGGAAGGTATAGATGAATCCGATATTCTTGAAGATCCGGATGAAGATGTGGAAGGTATAGATGAATCTGATATTCTTGAAGATCCGGCTGAGACAGAAGAGTCAGATGATATAGAAGCTTCAGAAGAAATTGAAGGATCAGAAGAAATTGAAGGATCAGAAGAATTAGAAGAGGCCAAAAAGTCAGAAGCTTATAAATATATATTTACATTTACCAGCACCAGAGCTCTGTCTATTAGCAGCAAGGTGACCAGAGTAACAGAGAACTGGGGCTATATGGCACCTGTGGACGAAGATGATCTGGGAATAAACAAGTCCGGTATTGGAGGTAGATGATGGCTGAAGCTAAATGCGTGATCGTTGCTGCCGGCTCTTTTGTACCTGTTGAGCTGGACAGGGCTGATGGCGATTACCTCATAGCCTGTGACAGAGGCTTTCGTTATCTGAATCTCATGGGGATACTTCCTGATCTGATCATAGGTGATTTTGACTCTCTCAAGGATTCGCCGGATGATCTGCGCAGCATGGCGGAGATAGCTGCTTCTGATCCTGACAGGATCATCAGGCTAAGCGAGCACAAGGATGACACCGACACCATGGCTGCAGTCAAGGAGGGCTTTAAGAGGGGCTACAGAAAGTTCTATATCTATGGGGCTCTGGGCGGAAACAGAGTGTCCCACAGCCTGGCTAATATACAGACACTTCTCTATATCAAGCACAGAGGTGGCAAGGGCTATATCATGGATGAGAAATCCATGATCATGGTCGCTGAAGACGAAAAGATAGATTTTAAAGCGGGTATGACAGGCTATCTCTCTGTATTTGCCCTGGGAGATAAGGCTGAGCACGTGACCATAAAGGATATGGAATATGAAATGGAGGACGGCATTATAACTGCTGATTTTCCCATAGGCGTCAGCAATAGCTTCCTTGCTGACAGAGCAGGGAGCGTTGAAGTGCAAAAGGGGAGCCTGCTTATAGTGGCCGAATGGTGATGAAGGTATTTTTGAGGAGGGGATCAAATGGTTTTTTCAGCTGCTACTTCACAGGAAATAGACAAGCTCTATAAGAAAAGACAGCATGTGGAGCTGACTATTGGGCTTTTGAAGGATGGAAACAAAGAAATCAGTCACTTTGGTCCTGACAGAAAAGAAGATGGAGACATAGACAAGATATATGCAGTTGGCTCTATCTGCAAGACTTTTACTGCGTCACTTCTGGCAAAATATCTGTCTGAGGGTAAGCTGGAATTGTCAGCGGGTATAGATAAATATATCCCGGGACTGCCTGAGCGTTATTATCCAACCCTGGAGAGGCTGGCCTCTCATTCGTCAGGCTTTAAGACGCAGCCCTATACCTTCTGGACCACGCTTCCTGTGCTGCTGAATATGAATAGAGAAGGCGGACTATTCCATACCAATCCTTTCAGGGGCTATCCTAAAGTGGATGATATGATGAAGATCATCCGCGATACAGTGCTGGAGGATAAGACCTATGACTTTGTGTATTCAAATATAGGCATAGGTATCCTGGGATACATAGTAGGCCAGATAAACGGCGAAGGCTACTGGGATAGTATGAACCGCTATATCAAAGAAGATCTGGGCCTTAAGAATACCTTCCTGGGCAATGTATCTATGCCCGGTTACGACAAAAAGGATCAGCCCTGTCGCTGCTGGCAGTGGGAAAAGGAAGATGTGATCGCTCCTGCAGGAGGCCTGTGTGCTACTGTGGATGATCTGCTCACCTATGCACAGATCAACCTTGATGGCTCAAAGCCTTATCTGTCTGCTTGTCATGAGGTACACGGCCCGTGTGAAAAGAATGCTGACAGTGGCCTGAGCTGGAGATTGGAAAAGGATATGCCTGTAAGCTGGCATACAGGATCTGCAGGCGCATTTAACTCCTTTATAGGAATAAACAGAGAGACGAAGCGCGCGGTGGTTGTATCTGTCAACTACGGCCTGGTCAATGCTGAGCAGATCGGCTTCTCAATCCTTAAGAATGATCTGTGAGTGGGTCTGACCGGTACGCTGTTTTTACGCAGCCAAGCTGGAGCCACCTCCAAGACCACTGAGGATAAAAAGAAGCTCTATACGAATATTTGCAAAAAGCTCAAGAAAGGCTTATAGGCTTATATAAGCTCATTGCTTCAGGAGAATTTGGGCTTAATGATTTAGATATTGTGGAAGCTTTGGTGTATGACTTAGAAAAATCAATTGCTCTATTCGTAAAATGAGGAACTAGGCTATGACTACAGATGATTTTATAAAGACGATGGTATTATTTTTTCCTGGAACGAAAACAGATATTGAGGAACATATAAATGAATATGGGGAAAGATTGGATACGATTGTTATTGAAGATTTTATAATGCCTGAAGTAATTGGTATTTTGAAAAAAGATACTGATGATGAGTTGATAAAAGCAGTATTTGGTTACTTTGAAGATGTGTCTATTTATGCTGATAAAAAACTCCATGATGTTTTTTTGTCTACAGCTCTGGAAATATTAGGAAATGATAGGTTGATTCTTGAAAAAGCTAAAAAATATATGGGGCCAATAACAACAGCTCTTCAGATAGAAGCAGATGCGTATATTGGAAGAATCAATTAATTACATATCATTAACAAAGCTAAAGAAAAGTATCAAGCAGTACACCGGCCTTTGACCTTTGTACTGCTGCTTTTTTGATGAAGAGGCGAGTGTACAGATGTTTTGTTTTTTTGAGGGGAAAGGAAAATACGATGAAGTATTATTCTTATTATGTAGAAGGTTGTGAGAATGAAAGTAAATGGAAAAAAATTCTTTCATGCCTGATCGATTACAGTGATGAGTTTTCACTGATTTATTACAAGCCAGATGGTAAAGCTAATAGTACTGCTAAAAAAATGATAAAGAGTTTATCAAAGTATAAAATTGAAAGCAGGACAGTTACCTGTTGGCCCGGAACAACAATTCTTGATGAAGATGAGAAGTCATACAAATTGTACTTGTTCAAATCAGATCGGGAAGTATATGAGCAATTAGCAGAAGTTCCCACCTTATGGGACTGGGATGGATTCGACTATCCTATGGATATCGCATTTTATAAAAATGGTTATGCATGGTTTGCGTCTTGTTCTCACGAACACCTTAATTGGCTGTATCTACAACGTAATAAGGATTTTCCAAGCGCTTCATTTTTTGAGAACAACGGACTGCAGATATTCAGTGATATAATTGTTGATGAAAGTGAACTGTTTTCTTATATATTAGAATACAAAGAAAGAGATGGATCTAACAGTAAAAGAAATATCGAACATGTTGTAAAAAAAGATGTTTCTTTTCAATATTTGGAGGATATTTATGGAGAAAGTGATGTATCAGTCAGTATTAAGGATAAAGAAATAAGAATAACTGCTGATAGAAATGGTCTCATGGCGATAGGTAATCAGTTTTTGAATATGCTTCAGATTGGATATGCCAGCGGAAGTGAAGTTGTTGTTGAAACAGGTAAAGGAAAAGGTGCATTCAAAATCGTGATTACCAAAAAATAAACAGGGCTGTATACAAGATTATTGCCGGTAAGATGCCTTTTTCTTGCCGGCAATAATATTAGGTTTACCTTTGAATAAAACTCATAAGCAACTATGAGTACGACCTCTGGGGCAACATCATCTCTGTGACCAAGGCTTCATCCACATCTGATCCAAGTGGAATCCTTGACAGGAACCCTCTCCGTTACAGAGGCTATTACTACGATGCGGAGACTGGCTTCTGCTACCTGAATGCAAGATATTATGATCCGGTAGCGCATAGGTTCATAAGCCCTGAGCCTAATTTTACAGCAGGTGTATTTGACACAGGCACAGGTCTGACGGCATACAATGTATATGCATATTGCGGTAATGATCCTGTAAATCTGTGTGATTCCACAGGCCAGTTTGTAATAACAACAGCTGCCATTTGTATTGGTGTAGGAGCTGCGGTTGGCATGGCCATTGGCGGCATTGTTGGAAATGTTGTTGCTACCAATCAAGGATTAGATGTATGGCAGAAAGCAAAGTATGTTATATCAGGTGCTTTGTCAGGAGGAATACTTGGAACTATAGGCGGAGATATGATAGCTCCTGCATTAGTTTCTATGTCT
Organism: Butyrivibrio sp. MC2013; assembly: GCF_000424585.1. Lineage (GTDB taxonomy): Bacteria > Bacillota > Clostridia > Lachnospirales > Lachnospiraceae > Butyrivibrio. The sequence goes on along the minus strand of NZ_AUKE01000008.1, from coordinate 169,239 downwards.
GGCATAACTGGATTGTTTGTTACAGGCGGTGGTGTAACATTTCTAAATCAGTATAATTACATTGTTCAATGTGTTGGCAATCCCGTCGAAGTTCTAGGAAGAGGAAGTACAGGACGAATAGTAGCAAATAACCTAAATGAGCAAATGGCAATGCATCAAGTTATGTCTGATCCTTTAAAATACGCTGAGCATCTTAAGATGATAATAATGTCTGATACTCGCTGGCTAGCGGAAGAGGGGTGGATTAAGATGCAGGCTGTTATCGAACATAGTGATAGAACTCGAACGGTGATACACTTTGTATATAATGTAGTTACAAAAGCATTTGATGATTTTAAATTTAATAGAAATGAGGTAGATGTGGATAACATAAAAATATCTAAAATATGGCAAGATTATATGATGTTTGAAGTAAGGGTAATTGCCTATAATGAATATATAAATGCATATCAGGATATATATTTGGACGAAAAATCTCTACTGCAATTATCAGATAGTTTTGCTTCATATATTGAGAATTATAATTGCTGTTATGATTGGAATAATAGAGAAAAGGAACGATTGTTTTCTATAAGACTATTTCCAGCAGATATTCATGGACATGTGAAAATTGAGTTAGATATGGCTATATATGATAGTAAAATAATTGATCATAGGTGCAAGTTTTTTGTGGAAAGTGAATTGGGGCTAGTAGAATCCTTTGGCAAGAACCTTAAAGGTATTATCCAAGGAAAAGTTGGAACAGAAATAGTATTGCAGTAATACAATTCTTAAATGGTAATGGCGGACAAATAATCCACCATTACCTTCTTTATCGGGCACAGTTATAATTGCAGCTATCGCCTTTTTGCCAGTGGAGGGAACCTTAAAAAGACTGGGCAAGTAGCCATAGACGGTGCATGTGATGGCTTTATGTCCGGAGCTATTAGTGGCGCAATAGTAGGAGGTATGAACTCGCCATACTGCTTTGCCTTTGGTACTCTAGTCGCGACCAGTGAAGGATCTGTCCCCATAGAGGAAATACAGGCAGGTGACTATGTTCTGTCAGAAGATCCTGATACCGGTGATGTCACTTGCCAGATGGTATTAGAGACCTATGTCAATGAGACTGATGAGCTGATCCACCTGACTATCAGTAAGGATGGCGAAGATGGCAAGAAGGCTGAGACGGAGGAGATAGTAACAACTCCTACTCATCCCTTCTATGTGAAGGATACCGGCTTTGTAACAGCAGAAATGCTGGCAGTAGGTACAATCCTTGTAGATAACGAAGGCAATGAGATCCACCTTCAGAACAAGCGTTGGCAGCACCTAATAGACTCAGTATCGATATATTATTTTGAAGTCGCTATCTCTAGTAGAGGTATCTGATCTTTTTATTTCGCAAATTTAAAAATTGTTTAAATTTGCGAAATGAAGTATACTGTTTATGAGGTGAAAAATATGAGACTAATTCAAAGGAATCACTATTTAAACGCCCTCTTGGCGGTAAAAGATATTCCAGATATTAAAGTTATAACAGGCGTTCGCAGAAGCGGAAAATCAAAACTTATGGATGCACTCATTGATAATATTTCGCAAGAAAAAACCGCTAATATTGTACGCATTAAGTTGAATCTAAAAAAGAATGAATCTTTTCTTGATGGAGATAAACTTTATGCGTACATCGAACAGCAATATGATGCAGAAAAGAATAATTACCTGTTTATTGATGAAGTTCAGATGTGTGAGGGCTTTGAAAGAGTTATCAATAGTATATATGAGGAAGAATTGTATGATATATACCTTACCGGATCTAATGCATTCCTTCTTTCAAGCGATCTTGCGACATTGTTTGGTGGAAGAGTATTTGAAATAAAACTATATCCGTTTTCATTTAATGAGTATTTGAAATACTATCCATCTGATGATGTAGATGTTGCATTTGATGATTATGTTAAAAAAGGTGGGATGGCTGGTTCTTATTTATATAAGACAGAAGAAGATGCCAGAAAATATGTTAATGGAATATACAGGACTACCATCACAAAAGATATAGTAACAAAATTTAAAATTGAAAATGAAGATCTGCTGGTTATGATAGGTAATTTCTTGATGGATAATGTGGGCAATCAGACTTCTATAAGAAATGTAGCAGCAAAACTTACATCAGGAACCTATAAAACTAATGATAAAACTGTTGGTGCTTATATTGATTATTTATGTCGCTCTTTTTTGTTTTATCAAATTCAGCGATATGATATCAAAGGGAAAAAATATCTTGAGTCAGATAAGAAATATTATCTTGCAGATTTATCATTTCGTTTTGCTGAATTAGGAACCAAGGATGCGGATTATGGACATCTTTATGAAAATATAGTGGCACTGGAACTGCTACGTAGAGGATATGAAGTATATGTTGGAAAACTATACGCAAAAGAAGTTGATTTTGTTGCTATAAAAGAAGGCGAAAAGCTATATATACAGGTATCTGATGATATTTCGCGAGAAGAAACATATAATAGAGAACTGTCACCTCTTTTGAGTATAAAGGATGCTTATCCGAAAATGATTATTGCAAGGACAAAGCATGAAGAGACTCAGCATGAGGGTATAAGGATACTTGATATTGCAAGGTGGCTTTCTGATTCGCAATAATAATAAAATTTTAAAGATGTTGCTGCTATGAAGGAGGCACTATCCAATATTATAGGCGCGTATGAACGCTACTTTGCAAAACACCCCAAGCTTAGCGAGTTCCCAAAGGTTTCTATGATTTGGAAATCTTTGCCGTCACAGCTTGCACCTACGGCTTTTGGTGAGGGTAACCGACTGTTTACGGAGTTTCAGGGGCTCACATAAAAATCCCCCGGAAGAAATCTTCCGGGGGATAATGCGTGCCGATAATGGGACTCGAACCCATACGCCATTGCTGACAACAGATTTTGAGTCTGTCTCGTCTGCCAGTTCCGACACATCGGCATCCAAACGCTTGTTTATAATATCACAGCGAAAAACAATATTCAAGAGAAATTCAGATTAATTGTTTTAGTATATCAATGTAACTAACTGTTAGTTGCGAAGGCGTCAAAAATGCGGGAAGTATATATCCGATTTCCATATGATCGTCTACCTTCAGGGGCCTTGCGATAATATTGGGACCGTTTAATTCTTCGCTGATAACGCCGCTGCATATTGTGTAGCCGTTTAGACCGATCAGCATGTTGAACAAGCTGGCTCTGTCGCTGGGATTATCTGAAATGGATACATATTTTGCTATGGCAAGGGGCTATCAGGGTGAGAAGGGCGATGTCAAAGCTCTTGCCATGAAGAAGTGGTTTAATACCAACTACCACTATATCGTGCCTGAGCTTGAGGATGATACAGAGATTCGCCTCTCAGGTAGGAAGCTGCTATCAGCACATACAAGGAGATCATAGACCTACTGGTCAGTGATACAGATGGGATCCATTTATATACCATGAATGATCCCAGGATTGCGCGCAGGATATGTGAAGGCATACGGAATATAGTTTAGTTATTGTCAGTCGAAGCCGATATATCTAAAGATAGTTTTATGTGTTGTTTTATGCTTTTGGGCAGATAAGGGAGACAATCATGGACGTGGCTTCTACCTTGTTTTTTCTGGGACTGATACTTGTTGCTGATGTTGTGGGACTGATGTGGGTCCTCTTTGAAAGGCGGCCTTCATATAAGGAATTTGCAGGCATGTTTGGCCTGGGATTTCTGGAAGTCTTTATCAATATGATCTGCAGCGTTGCAGGTAATGTTGATACTATTTTGCTGCTGGAATCCCTGTATTATCTGGGCTCTACAGTACAGCTCATGTTCGTCTGGACTTTGGTCTGGGATTATTCCATCAAATCAAGGAATAAGAAGATCTTTTCACTGGTAGGTATCATAGGAGATTGTGATATCATCCTGATGCTGACTAATATCAAGAAAAATACCGTGTTTACAGTGGAGATGGAGCCCACACTGGAAAACGGTAACAATTATGTCCTGCATCATCAGTATCCGGGAGCATATATTCATTTTGGTATCCTGATCATATTCAGCCTTTTCACACTGACGCCCCTTGTTTACAAGTATATAGTATCAAGAGGTGTATATCGCAACAGATACGGCACCATACTTTTTGTATTCCTGATCGCTACCATGGTGGGCCTGTCCAATGGCTATCTTAACCTTAATAAGCTTATCCTGCAGAGCAGCAATGTACTTATTGTATTTGCCTGCTATTTTGTAATGTGCCATTTAAGCCCCGAGCAGCTGACCAAGATCACTATACACGAGACATTGAGAAACCTTAACAGCGGCCTGTGCGTATTTGATGCTGAGGGACATATCATAGAATCCAATGAGCTTGTTTTTGACTTTCTACATCTAAACAGAGGAGATGTGGAAGCTCTTAAGATTAAGCTTGATGAAATTTTGGCAGTCAGGGATGCCCGTAATAAGGACAGGGACAGCTGGATGATAGAGATTCCAAATCTGGATAATTCTGTCAGATATGTCAAGGTGGATTCCGGACGGATCAAGGACAGACACGATGAGCTTATAGGTCATTATATCAACGTATCCGACAGGACCCAGGAACAGATAACCCTGCAGGCTGAGCATTTCAAGGCTACCCATGATGAACTTACGGGACTCCTCAATAAAGAGGGCTTCTATGAGGCTGCATCCGAGAGGATGAGAAAGTATCCCGAGGATGACTATATAGTGATCTGCACCAATGTCAGGGATTTCAAGATGGTCAATGATCTCTTTGGCTTTGATAAGGGCAATGAGATCATACAAAAGATGGGTGCCATGCTCTCTATGGCTCTGCACAAGGAAGAACTTCTGGGAAGGACTGTGGCGGATCAGTTTGCCATATTGTCCAGAAAGAGTATATACGATGAATTTTATTTTCTGGACCAGCTTAGAGGTATTACTAATATTATCACGTCCAGTTATTATACTATGACGATACATTGCGGCGTTTATGAAGTATCCAATCATGAGATGGATGTATCACTTATGTGTGACAGGGCCAATATGGCTATCAGCACCATCAGTGATTTCTCTGAAAATAAGATCGCTGTTTATGATGACGAGATGATGTCCACCATACTCCATGACAGACAGGTGGCCAACCACCTTGACAGGGCTGTTGCAAGGAATGAGTTCCTGATCTATCTCCAGCCTCAGGTTGACCCTGAGGGCCGTCCTCTTGGCGCGGAAGCGCTGGTAAGATGGAATGATCCCGGCAAGGGAATCCTGGCTCCCGGTGCATTTATAAGTATCCTAGAAAAGACCGGCTGCCTATATAAGCTGGATCTTCATGTGTGGGAACTGGCTGCGCGGCAGCTATGCGACTGGAAGGGCACGGTATTTGAGAATCTCCATATATCCGTAAATATCTCGCCCAAGGATTTTTATTATCTTGATATCTATAAAATATTTACAGGACTGGTAGACCGTTATAAAATAGACCCTGCAAAACTTAAACTTGAGATCACAGAGTCAGCTCTTATGAATGAGCCTGATAGGCAGTTTAAGATAATTAACAGGCTTCATAATGTAGGCTTTGAGTTTGAGATAGATGATTTTGGAACAGGCTACTCATCACTGAGCATGCTCAAAGATATGCCTGCGGATGTTCTCAAGATTGACATGGAGTTCCTTCATGAGACAGAGAACAGGGAGCGCAGTAGGATGATCCTGGATTCAGTCATCAGCCTGGCGCATCAGCTTGATATGAAGGTTATCACCGAAGGCGTGGAGAAGAAGAGCCAGGTGGAATTCCTCAGAGATATGGGCTGCTCCATCTTCCAGGGATATTATTTCAGTAAGCCTCTTCCGGTTGATGAATTTGAAGAGAAGTATGTGGGCATGATGAAGCACTGATACAGTTTATGCAAGGAGTTTTTTCAAAAGAAGAGAAGGAGCTTTCTCTTCTTTTGTTTTGGACAAAGATATGAAGATAACTTATGCCCCTATGGAGGGGATCACAAACGTATATTACAGGAGACTTCACAGGGAACTATTTGGCGGTATCGATCATTACTACACTCCCTTTATCAGTGTGTTTTCAGATCATAATATCAAAAAGAGGGATCAAAGAGAGGTAGACCCTGAGAATAACAAGGGGCAGGATCTGATACCTCAGCTGCTTACCAATTCGGCTCCTGACCTGGTATGGGCATTTCATTATCTTAGGGACATGGGCTATGAAGAGATTAACCTTAACCTTGGCTGCCCTTCCGGTACTGTAACTGCCAAGAAAAAAGGATCAGGCTTTCTTAGAGATACGGCGGCTCTAAAGAACTTTTTTGATGAAGTCTTTGACTGCCTGGGAGATGAAGGAGAGCTCTTGTCTGTAAAGACCAGGATAGGAATAAACAGCCCTGATGAGATGGAGGCTATATCAGAAGTATATAAACTATATCCCATTAGGGAGCTGATCATCCATCCCAGGGTTCAGAAGCAGTTCTACAAGGGATTGCCTGATATGACAGCCTTTAGGAAGGCATATGAGATATCACCCTCCAAAGTGGCCTATAACGGTAATATCTTTAATACTGATGACTATGCCAAGGTGGTAGAGGCCTTTGGTCAGGGGGAGGATAGCAAGCTCTCTTCAGTGATGCTGGGAAGGGGGATAGTCGCAGACCCTTCGCTTGCAAGGCAGATAAAAGGCGGAGAGATCATAAATAAGGATGAATTTCGCTTTTTTTTAACTGAGCTGGAAGCTATATACAGGCAGGAACTTAGGACTGACAAGAATGTATTCTTCAAGATGAAGGAGCTGTGGTCCTATATGTCAGGCTGCTTTGAAGGCTCTGACAAGTATCTGAAGAGTATGCTCAAAGCAAAGGACTGGACAAGCTTCAAAGCCGGCGAAAGGGCACTTATGGACTGCTGCAGGATAAGAGCCTTGGAAGGCGGCCTGGAAGATGTCAATATAAAAAAAATAGCTGATGAGTGGGGATAAAAAATCAAGTGATATTATAAAAACATGATACAAAGCGCTCAAATTGTGGTATTGTAATTCGGTAAATACAAATTCTTACAGATTAGCTATCATTATAACAGGCATATGTCTGTGATAATTATGATCTCTAAGAACTAACCTGTTGACCGTGTCATTTGAGAAAAGGAGGTGGTTTTAATGAAGGAAAAACGTATTAGTACTGACAACCCTGTGCCCCGATTATGCACTCTATTAAAACCAAATCCTAAGGAGAAATGGCATGGAAGAGAAGAACTATCTGGAGCTGATCCGCAGCCTTCTTGCGGATAAGCGCTTTAATGATCTGAGACAGCTTCTCACCGATATGCAGAGTGTAGACGTGGCACTTGTAATGGGTGAGATGAAGGATGAGGAGTCCCTGAAACTGTTCAGGATACTCCCAAAAGATATGGCGGCAGATGTATTTGCCGAGCTGGAAAGTGATGATCAGCAGTATATCATCCAATATCTGTCAGATCGAGAAGCATCCAACATCATCAATAATCTGTACGCAGATGATGCGGCAGATTTTCTGGAGGAGATGCCGGCAGGCATTGTAAAGAAACTCCTCGCAAACGCAAACCCTGAGACCAGACAGGATATAAATCACCTGCTCCGTTATCCCGAAGATTCCGCAGGCTCTGTAATGACAGTGGAGTACGTGGATCTGAAGATGGATATGACCATAGGGCAGGCTATAGAGAGAATCCGCAGGATCGGACTTGATTCCGAGACTGTCAACATCTGTTATGTGCTGGATTCCAGGCGTGTCCTTGTGGGCACGGTTGCCCTCAGGTATCTGCTCATACTATCAGAAGAGTCCATAATAGGGGATATCATGAATGATAATGTTATCTCCATCAATACCATGGATGATAGGGAGGATGCAGCAAGGACCATAGCCAAGTACGGCTTTACCGCCATGCCTGTTGTGGATAATGAGAGGCGAATGGTGGGTATCATCACCGTGGACGACGTAGTGGACATTCTGGAAGAAGAGACCACGGAAGATATTGAAAAGATGGCAGCTATCGTTCCTTCGGATAAGCCTTATCTGAAGACCGGTATCTTTGAGACCTACAAGAAGAGGATGCCCTGGCTACTCCTACTTATGATAAGTGCCACCTTTACCGGTGCTATCATTACAAGTTTTGAAAATGCGCTTTCAAAGTACGTGATACTGACGGCTTATATACCCATGCTGATGGATACCGGAGGTAATGCCGGTTCCCAGGCCAGTGTATCCATTATCCGTGGTATATCCCTGGATGAGATCAGATTCAGTGATATATTCAGGACCTTATGGAAGGAGATAAGGGTAGCAGCTATATGCGGCCTGACTTTGGCTACTGCCAATTTTATAAAGCTCCTTCTCCTTGATAAGATCGGTATAGCTATTGCGCTTACTGTATGTCTTACACTGGTAATGGTAGTCATTATCGCTAAGTGCGTAGGTTGCCTGTTACCTCTGCTATCAGACAGGATAGGCCTTGATCCCGCTGTAATGGCCAGTCCTATGATCACCACTATTGTGGATGCTATATCACTGCTCACATATTTCAAGATCGCATCCACGCTTCTTCATCTTACTGCTTAGCGGATGAAGAACTGTTTTTATAATTGCATAGTGGCTTTATAGTTTCTGCCGGAAGCTTCTTAAGCTTTCCGGCAGATTTTTTATGCCCTGCTGATATATGTAATGAATACAAGGATGTATTTGGACATGCTTAGAAGTGTATGGATGCACTTCTATGTCGTGAATACAAGGATGTATTTGGACATGCTTAGAAGTGTATGGATGCACTTCTATGTCGTGAATTGCAGTTGATTACATGATCATAAATGCGTCCATGTTTTCAATAGATATGTTTTTGATCTGAAAGAAAATAAATTAATTCGCTGAGTTTTCCGATATACAAGTAGGCAGTTTGTGTGCTGCCAATTAATACCGATCGATGTCATTATTTAAGAAAGGATAGTGAGAATGGCTAAGAAGGAAAGAATGGTATCTATCAAAACCAAGCTTTTGGGCACCATCCTCCCGGTAGTTATCGTCATCGTACTCCTTTTGGTGGGTATATCTTATTTTATTTCCAAGAATATATTGACGGAATACTCTAGAGGACTGTTAAGCTCGTCTGTTGAAAGTCAGGCCCATGAGATTGAAGCCTGGCTTGAGGAGAATCTGTCTGCATTTCAGATCGTAAAGCATACTATTGAAGGTATACAGCCCGGTGATGATGAGCTGCAGAGTATCCTGAACCAGTATTATGGCTTTAATGATAACTATCCCAAGGGCCTGTATATTGCTGATGAAAACGGAAATCTCATGGCTGCCGAGGAATCTGAAATGACTGAAGCAGATCCCACCTCATCCGTCTGGTACAAGGAAGGACTGACCAGGCTGAACATGGGCTTTACCAGTGCCTATGTGAATTCGGAGGGAGACGCGGTCATCAGTGCATCGGGTATCCTCAATGATGGCTCCGGTGTGATGAAGGTAATATCTGCTGATCTGTCCCTTCAGAGGATCAGTATCATAGTTAACAGCTTTGTACAGATGGACGATGCTCAGACCTTCCTGATCAATTCAAGAGATGGTATGATCCTGGCTCATCGTGACAATACGCTGATATCCAAGAAGATATCCGCTCTGTCAGACTCTTTTATGGCAGGAGTAGAAGAGAAAAGGCTGGCCCATGATTATTCAATGGAAGAGATAGACAAGAATATCACTTCCTTTACAGATGTTGAAGGAACTGACTGGATACTGGTATCCTACATACCTACCTCTATAGTATATTCTGACGTGGAGAGGATCAGGAATACCATGATCATCATAGGTGTGGTATCGCTGATACTTTTGGGTATCCTGATCGCAAGAGTGGTACATGTTACCATTCGCCCTGTCAAGGAACTGACTGATGTGATCACAGCCATGACTGATGGTGACTTTACAGTAGATGTGAGGACCCGGAGTAATGACGAAATCGGCCTCATGAGTAAATGCGTAGAGAAGTTTATAGACTCCATGAGAGGCATGATATCATCTATTTCCGGTGTATCCACCAAGCTGCGGGGACAGGCTGATAACAGTACCAATGTATCAGAGCAGATGTATGATGCCTCCCGTACACAGAGCAGCTCCATGCAGCAGCTTAACAGTACCGTTGAGCAGCTGTCTCAGTCTGTTAATGAGATCGCTGAAAATGCTACCACTCTTGCAATGGTAGTTGCTGATACCAGAGAAGACGGCAGACAGGTTGAGAGCAAGATGAAAGAGACCGTCGAGGTCTCCAAAGAAGGCAAAGCTGACATGCAGAATGTGGACAGCGCTATGCGCAGTATCAATGAATCTGTGCTGGGTCTGCAGGAAGCCATTGATAAGGTTGGTAAGTCCTCGGAAGAGATCACCAATATCACAGGTGTTATCAGCAACATAGCAGAAGAGACCAATCTCTTGTCCCTCAACGCCTCTATAGAGGCTGCAAGAGCCGGAGAAGCAGGCAAGGGCTTTGCTGTTGTAGCTACTGAGATCGGCAAGCTGGCACAGAGCAGTGCGGAATCTGTACAGAATATCGAGACTCTCATAACAGAGATCAATGATCTGGTCAAGGCAGCTGTTGGTCAGGCTGATGACAGTGTTAAGAATATCAACAGCAGTAGCGAGCTGGTAGGCGGAGCGCTTACCACTTTTGATACCATCTTTGGCAATATAGACGAAGTGGGCACTCTTGTCCAGCAAATGATAGAGAAGGTAGAAAAGGTTGATGAAGTTGCAACCAATGTTGCTGCTATATCACAGGAGCAGGCAGCCAGCTCTGAAGAGATTCTGGCAACATCTGATACCATGGTGGAACAGGCCAATAATATCACAGGTAACAGTGAGACTGTGGCGGCTGATGCCAGAGAGCTGACAAGTTCTGCCCAGGAACTGGCTGATCAGGTTGCTGCTTTCAAGATAGATAGTACAGCTGACGCTGCGGAGGGATGATTATGAAGAGAAAGCTGAGAGTTATTATATGCATTCTTTTGACAGGTATCATGTTGTGCAGCGCCTGTGGTAGTTCAGGAGGTGCTTCAGGAAAGGGTACCAGGATACTCCTGACTATGTATAATGAGGCAAAGCCCGGAAGCTTTAGAGGGTCACTGGTGGAAGCTGCGCAGAATAAGGCGGCCTCGGAAGGAGCCAGCCTGGAGGTGGTATATGCCGATAATTCCATTGAGACCCAGGTTGAGCAGATCAAAAATGCAGTGAGTCAGAAATATGACGTTATCATATGCGGAGCTGTGGACGCAGATACTGCCGTGGAACTGGAAGCCAATGCCTCGGGTATACCTATAGTATTTATTTGTAACTGCCCCGAAGATAAGAGACTAAAGGCTGACAAGTATATATACGTTGGCTCTGATGAAAATGTAGCAGGCCAGTTCCAGGCTGAGTATATCCTTAATAAAATCTCATCCAAGTCGGAACTCAATGTTATGATCATCAAGGGACCCAGAGGTCAGTCCGCAACCAGCGGCAGGACTCAGGGAGCAAAGAGAACTCTTGAGGACAGCGGCAAGACTATCAATTATGTTTTTGAAGATTATGCAGACTGGGATAAGGGTATAGCAAGAGATATGTTTGATATCTTCATGCAGACCGGCAATCCTCTGGACTGTGTACTTTGCAACAATGATACAATGGCTATGGGTATCGTAGAGTATTGCCAGGAGAATGGCATAGATCTGGGCGGACTTCCCATACTGGGCGTAAATGCTGCTTCTGATGCCTGCGAAGCCATTATAAACGGAGATATGGCTCTAACAGTATATCAGTCAGGTCTGGGACAGGGCGAGGCCAGCGTGGAAGCTGCTATCAAGCTGGCAGGCGGACAGTCTGTCAAAGGAATGGAAGGCGCGACAGAAGATAATAAATATGTCTGGGTACCCTTTGAAAAGGTAGACAGCTCCAATGCTGCTCAGTATAAGTGATGACAGGACTTTAGACCAGAGGTGCATTAAGATATAAAGCCGGTTAAGAGCAAAGCTTACTTGATATGCTTTTAAGCATTAAATCTTAAAAGCAGGAGGTATGTGAAAAGTCGCATACCTCCTGCTTTATCTTGCGTGATTCTGTGAGAAATACAGCTTATCAGTGGTTTACTTCCGAATAACCAAATCCATTGCAGATGGCGGTGATCCTGGTGCCGCTCTGACAGAGCTTGCATGATTCCGGAGTATAGGAGATATAATCCGGCACATCTGACTTGCCAAAGAGGTAATTGATCTGGTGTCCGGATACGCTGGTGCCTGCTGAGAATATAGCGGATACTCCGTTAACATGGCCACCATAATATTCAATGCCTGAGATGGCCCTGTTAACTGTCTTGCCGGTGGTCATGGATGCCAGCAGCAGCAGTACATGCTTTTGCTCTACCATCATCAGCATATTATCTCTGAAGATCAGCTGACCAGTCTGATCATACTCGGGAGAAACTACATAGATGGTCTTGTGCTGGTTCATAGACAGGATACCGGCTTTGGTCAGCTCATCAGCAAGATAAGCACCTATGACCTCTGTGCCGTCCATACAGATAATGGTGTCGATGATAGTGGAAGAGATGTAGGCCTGGGCCATGGCAGAGGCTACGGCTCTTGCCTCGGACCTTCTGGTCTTCATGGTAGTCATATCAACATAATAATTGATATGGGAATTGGGAGTTACGAAATGTCCCGGAATAATCTTTAGTGCTATGTCCGGGTACTTCTTAGAGTAGACTTTGTTGTACTGTAACATGACCACGCTCCATTCCGGGGAATCCCCCAAACTGATATTTATATTAATTCTATAATAACATGTGACAAACTATTTTTTAATAGCTTTATCATCTTGAATTGATAACTCTTTTGGGCTATAAATAAGTGAATGCGAAAATAGTGGATCACTTTTTTGTAAAAAATAAAAGAAACAGGGGAAAAGAAATGGACTACGCAAAGGAATCACTAAAAAAGCACTATGAATGGGCAGGTAAGATCGAGATAGGTCTGCGTGCTCCCGTAGACAGCGCAGAGGCCCTGAGCCTGGCTTATACACCGGGAGTAGCACAGCCCTGCCTGGAGATCCAGAAGGATATCAATAAGAGCTATGAGCTCACCAGGAGATGGAACACTGTTGCAGTGGTTACTGATGGTACTGCTGTACTGGGGCTGGGTGATATAGGACCCGAAGCCGGTATGCCTGTTATGGAGGGTAAATGTGCTCTTTTCAAGGCTTTTGGTGATGTAGATGCTATACCGCTGTGTGTAAAGTCCAAGGATGTGGATGATATTGTCAGGACTGTAGAACTTCTCCAGGGCTCCTTTGGCGGAGTCAATCTTGAAGATATATCCGCTCCCAGGTGTTTTGAGATAGAAAAGAAGCTTAAGGAATGTACAGATATCCCGATCTTCCATGATGATCAGCACGGTACTGCAGTTATCACTCTTGCAGGCCTTATGAATGCGCTGAAATTCGTGGGCAAGAAGCTGGAAGATGTGAAGATCGTGACCAGCGGTGCGGGAGCTGCAGGTATTGCTATCATCAGACTGCTGATGGCTATGGGCCTTAAGAACGTCATCATGACAGACAGGCAGGGAGCTATCTATGAGGGAAGAGATGGTCTTAACCCTGTTAAAGAAGAGATGGCAAAGATCACAAACTTTGCTCACGAAAAAGGAAGTCTTGCTGAAGTGATAAAGGGCGCCGATGTATTTATCGGTGTATCTGCCCCCGGTACTCTGACAGGAGATATGGTAAAGACCATGGCAGCAGATCCCATCATCTTTGCCTGTGCAAATCCTACACCTGAAATATTCCCTGATGAAGCAAAGGCTGCAGGTGCTGCTGTCATCTCCACGGGAAGGTCTGATTTCCCTAATCAGGTCAATAACGTACTGTGCTTCCCCGGTATATTCAGAGGAGCTCTGGATGTTAGAGCAAGTGATATAAATGATGAGATGAAGATCGCTGCTGCCAGGGCCATAGCAGGTCTTATATCAGATGATGAGCTTTCAGCCGATAATATCCTTCCTAAAGCTTTTGATCCCAGGGTAAAGGATGCAGTTGCAAAAGCTACCGCAGAAGCTGCCAGAAGGACAGGTGTTGCAAGGATCTGATAGGGCCTGTCTGCTGACGCAGTTCTACGGGTACGGGGCTTATAACCCCGCACCCGTAATCAAGATATTCCCACCACCTAAAGGTGGTGGGTTATCTTGATTATTTTATATATTAAAAGAATAAAAAACTATCAAAATCACGACAATGAGTGTACAATATAAAGTAGATAACGAAGTCTGACGAAGAAGGAGGATATCAAATGCTTGCAACTTTGATACCTTTATTTGACGACAAGATGGAAGTGAAGGCCTATTCTATCCTGGCCAAAAGAGAAAATACGCTGGTCAATCCCCGCTATCAGGGAACCGCATCTCTTGACGGCGCAGGAGAAGTGGACGGATTTGAAGTGGTCAACAGCATAGGCATGGACGCACTTGCCAGTGACAGCGAGCTCTTTATTGAGGTCAATAATATATCTGTATTTGCAGATATACCTTCACTTTGCGAGGGTGATCATAGCAGGCAGGTGCTGATCATAGATTCTTATGTCACTCCGGAAGACATCTATGTGAACAGGCTAAAAGAGCTCAAGGCTGATGGCTACAAGCTGGCTATGAAAAAGCTCTCTCCGGCACAGTTTGAAAACTACAAGACAGTGCTGGATCTGTGTGACTATATCCTTTTGGATCACAATAAGATCGATATAGTCAAGGCACATCTCTACTTTAGTCACATGTACCCGGATATCAAGCTTATCGCTGTTAATGTCAACAGCAAAGAAGATTACGATAAGCTGGTATCTGAGAAATCGGGATATGATTTCTACGAAGGTGAGTTCTTCAGGATGCCCATTACCAGCAGCGACACTGAAGTGGCTCCTTTGAAGGCTACATACATACAGCTCCTTAACGTGGTAAATGATCCTGATTTTGAGCTGACCCAGGCAGCTGATGTCATAGGTCAGGATACAGCTCTTGTTATCTCTCTTTTGGAGATGGTCAACAGGATCACTGTCAGCTCCAATATTTCCTCAGTAAGGCAGGCTGCTGCACTATTGGGACAAAAGGAGCTTAAGAAATGGATCACCACAGCAGTGACCAGAGAACTCTGCGCAGACAGGCCCAGTGAGATAGCAAGGCTGTCTATGATCAGAGCCAGGTTTGCAGAGAATCTGGCAC
The DNA here is from genome assembly GCF_000424585.1 of Butyrivibrio sp. MC2013. GTDB lineage: Bacteria > Bacillota > Clostridia > Lachnospirales > Lachnospiraceae > Butyrivibrio. Next base: position 153,977 of record NZ_AUKE01000008.1, on the reverse strand, counting down.
CTTCCTTTGGAATGGGCGTAGCCAGTTCCGAGCTCTTCCTTATGGGACTGTTCTCTGTGCTTAACCTGATCCTGGATAAGCCCATGGAAGAAGCACTTAAACTTGTCAATGTTACCAAGGATATAGAAAATGCTCTTTTGAACAGAAACGGCAAGCTTTATCCCGTTCTCGATTTTATAACTAATTATGAAACAGCATCCTGGCAGGAAGTCTTCAGGCAGATCATCGTAGGAGAGCTTGACATGGATGAGGTATACAAGGCATATCTGGATGCCCTTGTATGGTATAGAAAACTGGTCGCACCAGCTAATAAATAATCATATATGGAGGAAGAATCGAAATGGCAGCTAAGGCAGCAGTAAAGACAAATGTTGAGATCCAGTATGACGGCAAGAGCGTGACTTATGATGAGATCCTGACAAAGGCAAAGTCATTCTGGACCGGCGAACTGGGCAAGAAGGCATCAGAGCTTAAGACCCTTGACCTGTATGTTAAACCTGAAGAGGGCAGGGTATATTATGTGGCTAATGGCGTAGATTCCGGCTCGTTTGAACTTTGATAGTTTCAAGATATGTGAATTTCAGGGCCTGCTATCCTTATTGGATGGCAGGTCTACTTTTGTAGATGGAGATATTGATAAATGGATATAGCTGTATTTAGCGATATACATGCCAATCACAGCGCGCTCCAGGCTTGTTTTGACAAGGCGGTGAGCCTGGGTATCACTCACTTTGTCCTCCTTGGGGATTATGTGAGCGATTGCCCTAATCCGGGCAAGACCATGGAGCTCATCTATATGATGAAGAAGTATTTTACCTGCTATATGATCAGGGGGAACAGAGAGGACTACCTACTGGATTACAGGAAAAAAGGGGAAAAGAGATGGAAAAAAGGTTCTGCCAGTGGAGCGCTTTTGTATACATATGAGAATCTGACGGTCAAAGATCTGAATTTCTTTGACTCTTTGCCAATATATGATATCTGGAAAATGAAGGGGATGCCTTCTTTTGAGTATTGTCACGGTTCACCCACGTCCTCCAGGGAACTTATGCTGGAAAAAGGGCGTAATACCAGAAAGATAGTGTCACATTTAAAGACAGGACTACTGCTTCATGGTCATCATCATGAGCAGGAAAGCTATAGCTACAAGGATAAGAAGGCCGTTAATCCCGGATCTATAGGTGTGCCCTGGAATCATGGTGGCAAGACCCAGTTTGCAGTGATCAGAAGCGAAGGAAGGAGCTGGGAAGAAGAGTATTATGCTCTTGATTATGACAGAAAAGAGATATTATCCGAGTTTGCTTCTTCCGGCCTGTCAGAGATGGCACCAGCCTGGGCTGCAGTCACTATGCATACCATAAGGACGGGGCTGGACCTCAATGAAGCTGTTCTCCTAAGAGCTACCCAGCTGTGTGAGCAGGAAAGGGGAGAGGCCAGATGGCCGGATATACCTGAGCGCTATTTTGCCCTGGCCCTCAAGGAATACAGGATAGACCTTAATGGCAAGGATATTCCTCTTAAAAAATAAAAAAACAATAAATAAAGAAGAAGCTAATTCTTACTGAGCCTGTAAACGCCCATGAAATGGGCGTTTTGCGGGCTTTTATCATGTCCCTTTCATGGGTGCAAAGAGTAAATAAGAGAATAAACGAGTATATAAGAGATTATGCGAGAAATACATTGGATATATTTGCATATCCGGGTTTGCAACTTGTATATTGTAAAAGTATTATATCTTTTGTGAGTTAGCACTCGATAGATGTGAGTGCTAACAAAATGAATACGTTATTTTTTTATCCATATAAAGGAGGCTTTATCATGAAATTAACACCACTTGCAGACAGAGTTGTATTAAAGCAGCTTGAAGCAGAGGAAACCACTGCATCCGGAATCGTACTTCCCGGTAAGGAAAAGGAAAAACCCCAGCAGGCAGAAGTGATCGCTGTAGGCCCCGGCGGAGTTGTTGACGGCAAAGAGATCAAGATGGAAGTTAAGGTTGGCCAGCATGTTATCTATTCCAAGTATTCAGGAACAGAAGTTAAGCTGGATGATGAGACCTTCATCATTGTAAAGCAGAATGATATCCTGGCTGTTATAGAATAATAGCTGATCAGGAGTCGTTTGATATAAACAATTGATCCGGATATCCTTTCCGGTATCATTTGCCGGAAAATAATACTCATTAGCAATAAGAATTCAATACTTATAAAGATATAACTTTAGGAGGTTTTATCATGGCAAAGACGATCAAATCAGGTGATGATGCACGTATGGCAATGGTTGCCGGCGTCAACAAGCTTGCAGATACAGTAGGCGTTACAATCGGACCTAAGGGCAGAAACGTAGTTATCGATAAGAGCTACGGTGCTCCCACTATCACAAACGACGGTGTGACCATCGCCAAAGAGATCGAGCTTGAAGATCCCTATGAAAACATGGGCGCTCAGCTTGTTAAGGAAGTAGCTACAAAGACCAATGACGTAGCAGGTGACGGTACAACAACAGCTACAGTACTGGCTCAGGCTATGATCAACGAGGGTCTCAAGAACCTGGCTGCAGGTGCTAACCCTATCGTACTGAGAAAGGGTATGAAGAAGGCTACAGACGCTACAGTTGAAGCTGTTAAGAAGATGGCTACAAAGGTAAGCGGCAAGGAGCAGATCGAGAGAGTTGCTGCTGTATCATCAGGTGATGATGAAGTAGGTAAGATGATCGCTGACGCTATGGAGAAGGTATCCAACGACGGCGTTATCACAATCGAAGAATCCAAGACCATGCAGACAGAGCTTGATCTGGTTGAAGGTATGGAATTTGACAGAGGTTATATCTCTGCATACATGGCAACAGATATGGACAAGATGGAGGCCAACCTTGAGGAGCCTGCTATCCTGATCACTGATAAGAAGATCTCCAACATCAACGATATCCTGCCTCTTCTGGAGCAGATCGTTAAGACAGGTCAGAAGCTTCTGATCATCGCTGAGGATGTTGAAGGCGAAGCTCTTACAACACTGATCGTAAATAAGCTGCGCGGCACATTCAATGTAGTAGCTGTTAAGGCTCCCGGATACGGCGACAGACGTAAAGAGATGCTTCAGGATATCGCTATCCTGACAGGCGGTAAGGTTATCTCTTCAGACCTTGGCCTTGAGCTCAAGGATGCTACTCTTGATGACCTTGGAAGAGCTAAGAGCGTAAAGGTTACCAAGGAGAAGACTACAATCGTAGATGGCGAAGGTGACAAGGACGCTATCGATTCCAGGATCGCTCAGATCAAGAAGCAGATTGAAGATACAACATCTGATTTCGACAGAGAAAAGCTTCAGGAAAGACTGGCTAAGCTGGCTGGCGGTGTTGCAGTTATCCGCGTAGGTGCAGCTACAGAGACAGAGATGAAGGAAGCTAAGTACAGAATGGAAGATGCTCTGAATGCTACAAGAGCAGCTGTAGAAGAGGGTATCATCTTCGGTGGCGGAAGTGCTTACATCCACGCTTCCAAGGAAGCAGCAAAGGCTCTTGAGAACCTTGAAGGTGATGAGAAGACAGGTGCCAAGATCGTACTGAAGGCTCTTGAAGCTCCTCTCTTCCGCATCGCAACTAACGCAGGTCTTGACGGATCCGTTATCGTAAACAAGGTTAAGGAATCCGAAACAGGCGTAGGCTTCAATGCTTACACAGAGCAGTATGTAGATATGGTTAAGGACGGTATCCTGGATCCTGCTAAGGTTACAAGATCCGCTCTTCAGAACGCAACATCAGTTGCTTCTTCATTCCTGACAACAGAAGCAGCAGTAGCTACTATCAAGGAGCCCGCTCCGGCAGCTCCCGCAGCACCTGCTGGGATGTATTAAAACAGGTTCATAAAAAGAGGGGTCGGCAAGCTCGCTTGCCGGACCCCTCTTTTTCATGAACCGCCCTGATATGAGGAAGTAGCCCTTTGCGAAGCAAAGGAGCGGTTTCCGAATATTCGTGTTTTAATCTCAATATGTATCATTTGGAGAATATTCTATTTTGCTGTTCACTCGCAATCACAAGAATTGTTGCGCAGCTGTAGAAGTATATTTTACAAAGTGAGCATTTACTTCAGATGACAGTTTTACTTATTCTTCATATGCAGCCTTCAAAACGCCCACGAGAAAGATGTTTGAGGATGGCGAAGGGGGATGTAATCATCCTTCGCCAGACGAGTTTCTTTCGAGTGCGGCGTATTGAAAAGAAGGCTGCAGAAGAATTTAGTAAAACGTCATTTGAAGTATGGCGAACGTGGAAAATAACTTCTATAGCTGCGACAATCTAATAATGTTTGCGAGTTTAACTATCCAATAAGCCCCGCCATTCTTGCATCCAGAGTCTTTTCCTGCTAGAATATGCTTATATTCATGCGCCATAACGGCGTTAGGAGGAAGATGAAATGAAAGAACTTAAAGATTACGTACGTACTATTCCTGATTTTCCCGAAGAAGGAATCATGTTTCGTGATATTACTACCGTAATGCAGGATCCCGATGGCCTTAAGCTTGCTATTGATACTATGCAGGACAAGGTAAAGGATCTTGATTTTGATGTGGTAGTAGGTGCTGAATCCAGAGGCTTTATCTTTGGTACACCTATTGCATATAATCTGCATAAGCCTTTTGTACTGATCAGAAAGAAGGGTAAGCTTCCGGCAGAAACTGTTTCTGTTGATTATGATCTGGAGTATGGAAAGGCTACTCTGGAGATGCATAAGGACAGCATCACTCCCGGTCAGAAGGTACTGATCGTGGATGATCTTATAGCAACAGGCGGCACTACAGAGGCTATGATCAAACTGGTCGAGTCCTTGGGCGGCGAGGTTGCAGGTGTTCTGGTAATGATGGAACTGGCGGGTCTTAATGGCAGAGACAGAATCAAGGGATACCGCCTTGACAGTGCAGTAGTATACGAAGGCAAATAATACTGACGTTATGATAGAACAACGCTTTGATGACGGCAAAATTGAATCCATAAAAGAATTTCAGGCTCCGGAGGATCTCTACAGGGGCCTTATTGAGCGTGTTCGTAAATATCACCCTTCCGATGATATCACTATGATCGAGAAGGCATACAATATAGCACACGAAGCTCACAAGGATCAGCTAAGAAAGTCCGGCGAGCCTTATATCATCCATCCTCTTTGCGTGGGTATCATACTTGCTGATCTGGAGATGGATAAGGAGACTATAGCTGCAGGACTCTTGCATGATGTGGTTGAGGATACTATCCTGACCAAGTCTGAGATAGAAGATGAGTTTGGCGAAGACGTAGCTCTTCTTGTAGATGGTGTTACCAAGCTGCAAAATCTGCAGTTGCCTGAGGATTACAGGAATAAACCTGCAGAGCAGCTTGAGATGCAGGCTGAGAACCTCAGAAAGATGTTCCTGGCTATGGCAAGGGATATCAGAGTCATACTCATCAAGCTTGCGGACAGACTTCATAATATGAGGACGCTGGCTCATATGCCCAGCGAGAAGCAGCATAGGATAGCCCAGGAGACACTGGACATCTATTCACCTATAGCAGGCAGGCTTGGTATCAGCAAGATCAAGGTAGAACTTGATGATCTGTCACTGAAATATTTAAAGCCTGAGATATATGCCGATCTTAAGGCCAAGGTGGCCCAGAAGAAGGAAGAACGTGAATCCTATGTTGAGTCAATCGCTCAGGGGATAGAAAAGGCCATTGCAGATGCCGGTATAAAGGGCGAAGTTAATGGAAGAGTAAAGCATTTCTTTAGTATATACAAGAAAATGCACAATCAGGGCAAGACTCTGGATCAGATATATGATCTCTTTGCAGTGAGGATCATAGTGGAGAGTGTCAAAGACTGCTATGCAGCTCTGGGCGTGATCCATGAGATGTACAAGCCTATACCCGGCAGGTTTAAAGATTATATAGCCATGCCAAAGGCTAATATGTATCAGTCCCTGCATACTACTCTCATTGGTACTGACGGTGTACCCTTCGAGATACAGATCAGGACCTATGATATGCACCGTGCTGCTGAGTACGGTATCGCAGCTCACTGGAAATACAAGGAAGCCTCTGATGGCAAGAAGATAGAGACTCAGGAAGAAGAAAAGCTGGTATGGCTCAGACAGATCCTTGAATGGCAAAGGGACATGAGTGATAACCAGGAATTTATGAATCTCTTAAAGAGTGACTTGAATCTCTTTAGTGATGATGTATATTGCTTTACCCCTCAGGGTGATGTCAAGAATCTGGCTAACGGTTCCACTCCTATAGATTTTGCCTATAGCATACATTCTGCAGTAGGCAATAAGATGATAGGAGCCAAAGTCAATGGCAAGCTGGTGCCTATAGATTACAAGATCAGGAACGGCGACCGGGTAGAGATCATCACCAGCCAGAATTCCAAAGGCCCTTCCAGAGACTGGCTCTCCATAGCCCGCTCTACTTCTACCAAAAATAAGATCAACCAGTGGTTCAGGACTCAGTTTAAGGAAGAGAATATTACAAAGGGCAGGGAACTGATCGCGGATTATTGCAAGACCAAGAGTATAGAGCTGTCCGATATAGCAAAGCCCGAATATATGAATATCATAGTGCGCAAGTACGGCTTCCATGATTGGGATGCGGTACTGGCAGCTATAGGACACGGTGGTCTCAAAGAGGGCGGCGTAGTCAATAAGCTGGTAGAGCTCTATGACAGAGATCATCATAAGAATCTCACTGATGAAGAGGTGCTGGCTGCAGCCAATGAATCCTACGGCCCTGTGGGCGTAGGCGGTAACTGGTCCGGCGGTGCCATCATCGTAAAAGGCGTACATGATGTGGCTGTGAGATTCTCCAGGTGCTGCAATCCTGTACCGGGAGATGACATCGTAGGCTTTGTCACCAGAGGAAGAGGCGTATCCATCCACCGAAGCGACTGTGTGAATGTGACCAAGATGGTGGCAGAAGACAGATCAAGGCTTATAGAAGCCAAGTGGGAGAGTGATTCTGTCCTTAGCGGCGAGAAGTATGCTGCGGATATCAAGATATTTGCCAATGACCGTAAGGGCCTTTTGGCAGATGTATCAAGAGTACTGACTGAGAACAATATCAGTATCATATCCCTTAATACCAGGACCAGTAAGCAGGGCCTGGCCACCATGGAAACCTCATTCCAGGTATCCAGCAGAGAAGAACTGATAACTGTTACAGATAAGCTTCGCGCTATTGAGAATGTTATAGATATAGAGCGAAGTACCGGTTAATGCTATAGAATGATCGTAAAATGTTACTGCATGTCCCCGGCCGGTAGCCGGATCGCAGTAACAAATAAGGCCCTGTGCTGACAGGTGATCAGCCGGGGCCTTTGTTAATGCTCTCCAGGAGGTGTGACATGGAAACTAAGCTTGGTTCGATGCTACTTGGCCCTGTGGCCACCAATTGCTATTTTATCTACAAGGATGACGACGATGAGAACAGTGAGAAGAGCTGCATAGTCTTTGACCCTGCAGACAGAGGTGCACTGATATATGACAAGCTATCTGAGAAAGGTCTGAAGGTGAGCATGATTCTGCTTACCCATGCTCACTTTGATCATATAGGAGGCCTGGATGAGCTTAAGGATAGGAGCGGTGCTCTTGTAGCAGCCTATGAAGGAGAGAAGGCCATGTGCGCAGATCCGGAGATGAACCTCTCTGCAGGAAATGGCGCTCCCATAGTGGTAAGGCCTGATAAATGGCTAAAGGACGGAGAGATAATAGAAGAGGCAGGCTTTAAGATCAAGGTAATAGCTACTCCCGGGCACACTGAAGGGAGCTGCTGCTACTATATAGAGGAAGACGGTATACTCATAAGCGGAGATACTCTCTTTGAGGGCTCTGTGGGAAGGACCGACTTTCCTACAGGATCCATGTCGTGGCTGGTGCGCAGTCTTAAGGACAAACTGTCAATACTCCCTGATTCTACTCTGGTACTCCCCGGACACGGCGGATCCAGCACAATAGGTGACGAAAAGCGCTATAATTACTATTTTAATATGGTTTAAACTATGATATTAGTATATATAAATAAAGATAAATATTTTTATGATATACATTCTCTGGTAAAAAGCTTTTATCCGGGCGAAGAGGTAAAGCTTGAACTGAAAGCAGAGCCTGAGCAAGGTGAAGAGCTAATGAATGCTCCTGGATTAAAGTCTGAGTCCGTGGATAAGAATCCAAAAGAGAATGGCGAAGCAGTAAGGCTTGTCATCTATATCGAGCTTAGCTGGGAAGAGGGCTATATATCTCTTAAGGCATGTCCTGAAGAAGGTAAAGAGCTATCTCTTAGAGAAAAATGCCTGAAGGATGAAAATGTAGATTCTTCAATTGTAGCGGACTCGCCAAAGAATGTATGCAAACAGCTCCTGTACAGGGCTCTCAGCGCTATTACAGGCTCTGGCCTTCCCTGGGGTACACTTACAGGCATCAGACCTGTGAAAATAGTGCTAAACAAGCTTGATAGAGGAGAAAGCCGGGATGAAGCTTACAGCTATATGACGGATACCTTCCTCTGCAGCAGGGAAAAGGCTGATCTGTCTATGGAGATAGCGGGCAGAGAGAGGCGGATACTTCAGGGCACTGTGGATGGCAGAGGATATTCCCTATATGTCAATATTCCTTTTTGTCCCACAAGATGTGCATATTGTTCCTTTATGTCATCACCTGCAGCTGTATGGGAGAAGAAGATAGATGATTATCTGTCCTGCCTTGAATATGAAATGAGACAGATGTCGTCTGTTTTTAAAGACATGAGATGTGACAGTGTCTACATAGGAGGTGGTACACCAACAACATTATCACCGGGCAGGCTTGAGAGGCTCTATGATGCGATCTACAGCTCTTTTGACCTGGGACAGATCAGGGAGTTTACAACAGAAGCCGGAAGGCCAGATTCCATAGATATGGACAAGCTAGGGGTCATGAAGAAATGGGGAGTGACCAGAATATCCGTCAATCCCCAGACCATGAAGGATGAGACCCTAAAGCTCATAGGAAGAGCACATGACAGCAGGCAGACCATAGAAAGCTATTATGCTGCAAGAGAAGCAGGATTTGATCATATCAATATGGACCTTATCCTGGGACTTCCCAGGGAGACAGAGAAGGATGTGGAGAACACACTCCGGAAGATATTGGAGCTTTCTCCAGATGAGCTTACAGTTCATTCTCTGGCTATCAAGAGGTCATCATATCTTTATCAATACGTGGAGGAAAATGGCCTGGGAGGCCTTGATACCTCTGGTGAGATGATGAACCTGGCATCAAGCTATGCAGCGCGCATGGACCTTCATCCTTATTACCTCTACAGGCAAAAGAATATTGGAGGTAATTTTGAAAATACAGGCTACGGCAGGGAAGGGAAGATGTGCTTTTACAATGTAGTCACAATGGAGGAGACAGAGAGTATACTGGCTCTGGGGTCAGGCTCTGTATCCAAGAGAGTATATAGCGGAGCAGAGAAGGGCAGGATAGAACGCTTTGGCAATCCCAAGGATGTAAAGTTATATATGGAAAACTGTAAAGAAACATCTCATAAGATGAAGGAATTCTTTATCAATTAACAATATAGAAAGGGAGGCTTATGAAGAAGGACAAAGTAGTAGATGTGGATTTTAGTGAAAGCATCAAAAATAATAAGGGCAAGATCGGAGGCCTGATCACAGCAATAATAGTTGCAATCATCGCTTTTGTGATCATCTCCGGCAGCTTTTATTCCGTAGAGGAAGAGGAGCAGGCTGTTGTAGTACAGTTTGGTAAGGTGGTGACCACCAATACAGCGGGTCTATATTTTAAATTGCCTATTATACAATCGGTATACAAGGTGGATATGACTACCCATGGTATCGGTATTGGTTATGCGGTGGATGATAATGGCCAGAATATCACTATTGATGATGAAGGTATCATGATCACTTCGGACTTTAACTTTGTAGATATAGATTTTTATATGGAATACAAGGTGTCTGATCCTGTAGGATATCTCTTTAACTCAGAGGATCCCGAAGAGATCATGAAGAACGTGGCTCTGGCAGCTATCAGATCAACAGTTATTAATTATTCTGTAGATGAGGTAATTACCACAGGTAAGAGCCAGATCCAGGCTGAGGTCAAAGAGATCCTGGCAAAAGAGCTTATGAATCAGGATATAGGTCTTATGGTTACCAACATATCAGTACAGGATGCCGAGCCCCCTACCGCAGAGATCATACAGGCTTTTAAAGCGGTGGAAACAGCTAAGCAGAGCAAGGAAACCAAGATCAACAATGCAAATAAGTACAAGAGTGAGCAGATACCTGCAGCAGATGCCAGCGCTGATGCTATAATCCAGGCTGCAGAGGCTGCCAAGGAAGCAAGGATAGCAGAAGCTGAAGGTGAGACAGCAAGATTCAATGCTATGTATGAGGAGTACAAAAAATATCCTCTGATCACCAAACAGCGTATGTTCTACGAAGCCATAGAGAATGTACTTCCCGGTGCCAAGGTTATAATCACTGATGGCCAGACCCAGGAGATGCTGCCTCTTGAGAGCTTCACGGGAGAAGAATCTGCAGCGCCAAAGAACAGCTTAGCAAATGATACAGCTTCAGCTGAGGGAGGAAATAACTGATGAAGAAGAAAATACTGATCCTGCCTCTGGCAGTGATAGCGATCGCTCTATTCATTTTTTACTCATGCACATATACTGTATATCCCAAGGAATATGCTGCTATAAGACAGTTTGGTAAGGTTACAAGGATTGAGAGTGATCCGGGGCTTTATTTTAAGGTTCCCTTTATAGAGACCAGCCAGTTTATATCAGCAGCTACTGTGATCTATGATATTCCCGAATCAGATGTTATCACCAGGGACAAGAAGAGCATGATCACTAATACATATGTACTCTGGAAAGTAACTGATCCCAAGAAGTATATCCAGACACTAAATGCTATATCCGACAGGGCTCAGGAGAGGATCGAGGCAGCTGTTTATAATGCTACCAAGACTGAAATATCATCCATGACCCAGGAAGAGGTCATTGCTGCAAGAGGTGAACAGCTGACCAGCGCTATCACCACCAATGCCCAGGAGGATCTTGAGGGCTACGGTATAGAAATACTCCAGGCTGAGATAAAGGCTCTGGATCTTCCTGAGGATAACAGGGAAGCAGTATATGAGCGTATGATCTCAGAAAGACAGAATATCGCAGCATCCTATACTGCAGAAGGTGAGTCTGAAGCTCAGAAGATAAAAAATGAGACAGACAAGCAGGTATCCATTAAGGAATCTGCAGCCAGGGCAACAGCTGCCAGCCTTGAAGGTGAGGGCGAAGCAGAGTATATGAAGATATTATCCGAGGCTTATAATACTGAGGATAAGGCTGAGTTTTATAATTATTCCAGATCCATAGAAGCTCTAAAGAACAGTCTTTCAGGCAGTGAAGATACCATCATTCTTGACAAGGATTCTGAGCTTGTTAGAATATTGTATGGGAATGCTGATTGAATAAAAGGCAATTAACTCGTATATTCTGTACAGGGAAAGGAGCCGAAGATGGCAGGAGAAAAAAAGGGTTTCATCGGTGAGTTCAAGGAGTTTATCACAAAGGGCAATGTGATGGATATGGCAGTGGGTGTTATTATCGGAGGAGCATTCCAGAAGATCATAACCTCTCTTGTAGACGACATCATCATGCCTATAATCAGTGTCATTACAGGCGGTATTGATTTTACCAACTGGTTTGTTGCACTGGACGGCGGCAAGTATGCCACACTGGCACAGGCTCAGGAGATGGGAGCAGCTACACTTAACTATGGTACATTCATTACAGTAGTCATTAACTTCCTGCTCATGGCAATAGTAGTATTCTTCCTGGTTCGCACTATGAACCGTCTTAGGGACAAGCTTTCCAAGAAGGAAGAAGAGGCACCTAAGCCTGTTAAGATATGCCCTTATTGCAAATCTGAGATCAATAAGGATGCTACAAAGTGCCCTCACTGCACATCAGCGCTTTGATAGAATCATGATAGATTGAATTGCAGGATTGAAGTCTTGTGACTTTTATCTTAGAATGATCATTTGCAAAACAAACTCACCATTAGGAGTACTTGCTGCTCTTGATGGTGAGTTTTTAATATGTCTATTTATTTCAAAAAGTGATTTGATCACTAGTTGAATTAAGACCTGTAACAGTTTGATTTCTACTGGCTTTTTGAGCTTTTTTTACATTTCCAGGAACTTTTTCTGCTTTATGAGTTCCTGAGGCATCTCGGCTCCTGTCTTTTCGACCTTGGCCATAAGGTTTGCCAGAGTATGCAGTTCTGCGCTCTTCTTGATATCATAGGCCTTTAATAGCTCTCCGTATTGGGGAGAGGAAGCAAGACGCTGCCTCAGATCCTTACTAAAAGGGCAGTAGCTAAAGATAATAGAGCGCGCAGGCTTGTTCAGACGCAGGGAACCTACTCTTTCAAATTTCATATAGGACATGTAATTGGCTATAAATACAGTATTATATCTATTGGAGTATTTCTTGAGTTCCTGGTATATCTTTTCCTTTTGCTCGCTGCTGAGCATCCTGTTCTTCTTGTAGAACTGGAGATAATCACAATATTCTGCAGTAAGTGAAGGATCTGTCACATCATTCCAGTGTACACCCTGTATGGTCTTGCACATTTCCCACCTGTATTCACCGCAAGCTCTAAGGAGATTATCATAGAGGTCTGCAGTATGGAAGAGGGATATGGCAAATCTGGCCGGGGTGTTTCTCTTTTTGCCCTCGATCTCCTGCCAGAGGCTGAGCTTGGAGCCGCAATTGGGGAGGAGTACAAAATAGGGCAGGACCTCTTCATTGTAAAAGTAGGTGTTGAGCCCTGCTTTGGGATTGGAATACATGACCTCTCTGTAGAAGAGGCTGAAATCATCATGCCTTATCTTATCCAGCTCGCCATATATGGCAGAAGCGTTCATGATACATTCGGCAGGTGACTTTATCATGTCTTCATCCTTCATAAGGGGGATGAAGCTGGATGCCTGGCCATAGGTCACCCTGTTTTCTACCATAAAGAAATTATTGATCTCGAATAATACTCTGTTGGCAGGATCATCAAAGAGCCGCTTTACTTCGTCCTCGTCTATGACGCCCTGACTTTTTTGCTCCTTGAGATAGCCTGCATAGTCAAGGTTGAACTCGTTTCTGGAAGGCTCTATTTCCATGTAGTATATTTTTTTGAGCCAGTCATAGAGGGTCATGACCTTGCCGGATTTATCCGGGATAATGGATTTCATGGTCCTGTAGAGGTTCTCTGTCATAGGCCTTGAGAGCAGATCTTCATCGGAATAGCCAAATAGCAAGAACATCATAACTACTTCGGGTATATTGTCATCTGTTAGCGTCTTGAAGAATACCTTGGAATATAGCTTATAGAAAAGCGGAGTCAGGGAATTCTTGACATGTCTGTATTCGTCGGAATAGCTGTCCCTTGTGGTCATGTGCTTGTAGTTATTCAGGGCTACTAAAAACATGTCAGCAGTTTCGGCGTCAAGACCGGCATAGGACATAAGGGTCTCTGCAACATTCTTGAATTCCGGTACGGAATCATCATCGCCGGTATTATTGGTTATGGATTCAGCTTTTGCACGGATGATATTGATAGTATTACGAAATTCCCTTGTCTTTTCGTCAAAATCTTTTTTGTAGGAGCTAAGCTCAATAGCGGCTTCTTTCAAATCTTTGAGTATATATGAGAGAGAGCAGATGATGCCTGTATCAATGTCAGCGCTTATGCTATAGAGATTCTTTCTAAAATAGGAATCGTGCTCAAAGAGCCCCTTGATGGCAGGTATGGTCCAGCCGGGAAGAGGATTGGGCCTGGGACAAGGAGTTAAAGTGATAAGTTCGGTAAAGGTCATTTGGTTGCTGCCTGTGAAAGCGCATAGAGTTGGATAATCGGCCTGGTCTGATTTTACAGAATCATAAGCAGCTGCGATTTCCTCATAAGCAGCATTCAGCGCATCATCTACGGAGTGGATAGTCTTGATGATCCCTGAGCACAGAAGCGGCGCTATTTTGGGATTGGCCTTTATGATCGCTGTGAGGTCGGATAAGTCAGAATAGGGATATGAGCATACAACGCAGCTGTCTGTTTCGCACTGATAGTCAAAACGTCTCTCGCCCCCGGCTGCCTCCATGAGGGCGACGATCTCGCTTCCTCCCAGTCTGAATTCCAGGTTTTCTCCGCTGACACGCAGTTCACCCTTGGAGATGATATCTATGGTGGATACGGTGCTTCCTTTTTTATGGAGATATTGCCCCTTGGTCAGTTCAATGATCTGCATAAGGAATCCTTCCTGAATACTTTCTCACTACGTTAATATATCGGCATCTTTCCGTGGGTACTATAGTAATTTTAATAATGTTTTGGGCTTACCCCGTATTTGGCATGAACTGCGCTGCTGCAGAAGTTATTTTCCTCGTTTGCTGCACTACAAATGGCGTTTTACTATATTCTTCCGCAGCCTTCCCTTTAATGCGCCGCACTCGAAAAAACTCCGGGCTTTCAGCCCGTTCAGACAATTTTCTCGTGGGCGCCTGGAAGCCTGCGTATGAAGAATAAGTAAAACATATAATCTTGGATAAAGAATCCAAGATTTTATGCCATTTGTAGTGAAAGCTCACTGCGGAAAATAACTTTCTGTGGCAGCGCTATTATGAAGACGCCTTGCACCATTATTATGCAGTTCGATTGTGCGCAAACGTGGAATGCTGCCGTTTGGATGCTGGAGGAGGATGCTGCGGAATGCTGCCGTTTGGAAGCTTGGAGGATGATGCTCGTGATCATCTAGCGGGGAATTGGTTGTGCGGAATAAATCTGCAAAAAAGACAAGTGAATTGATGGTATGAAAAAACTTGGGTATGATATAATGAGTAGGTATAAAAAAATGAGTATGGACAAAGAAGAGTAGGAATATAGATAATCCTGCTGATGGCTATGATGGCTATGATGGCTATGATGGCTGTGTTATATCCGGCAGGAAAAAATAGTTAGAGATTGAGATCAGGTAAGTTTCATAAAGAAAAAGTGATGCGTGAGGTGAACTATGGCAGAGAAGGAAAAGCTTATAAATAAAAAGAAAACAGTAAAAGGTGAAAAGAAGGCGGATAGTGCTCAGATGGAGGCTAACAGCTGCACTCCGCTTAATGTAAAGGAGAAGACAAGTCAAAAGGAGAAGCTCTGTGAGACCATAGGCGGAGAAGGCTGCGGTCTTAAGAGGGTCCTTGATATTATAGGCGGTAAATGGAAGATAATGATCCTATGTCTCATAGATTTTAAGGGCGTGGGCCGCTTTAATGACATGAAGAGGGAGATATATGGTATCACCAATACCATGCTGTCTGCATCACTTAGGGAAATGGAAGAAGACGGGCTGGTAGAGCGCAAGCAGTACAATGAGATGCCACTTAGGGTGGAATATACCCTCACTCCCAAGGCGGAGAGTATGATACCCATACTTCTGGAGTTAAAGGCCTGGGGAGAGAATAATCTAATTTCACAATGATTTGTTGACGTAAGGGTCAAAAGTCATTTCGATTCGAGCTTGCTCGAAATCGAATATGAATTTATGACCCGCAAAACATGAGCAAAGTAGCACGTAGTGCGGATTTGCTCATGTTTTAGGATTGTGAGAGTTTCGAAGAAACGGAACAATCCGTTAGTCATAAGGTGTCAAAAGGAACTTTTGACACCTACCTCATTTGTTGCTATTCACATTTTATTAATGACCATGATAGCACTGATAACAGGCAAGCAGTAACAATGACGGTTTTATCCGTCATTTTTGGTCAATTATTTAGGTATCATTTAAATCTCAACTGTGATATAAAAGTCTTTGGACTGTATATTTATAAATTCGGAGGGTGTAAGTTGGCTAAGGATCTAATATTATTGGAGAACATCTCCAAAGCATATGGAGACCAGGTGATCCTGGATGACCTGAATCTGAGTATTCATGAAAATTCATTTGTTACTATACTGGGACCATCAGGTTGTGGTAAGACCACTACCTTGAGAATAATAGGCGGGTTTGAGAGTCCTGACAGCGGACGTGTGATCTTTGACGGCAAGGATATCACCTCCCTGGCTCCCAACAAGCGTCAGCTTAATACTGTATTCCAGAAGTATGCTCTTTTTACCCATATGACCATAGCAGAGAATATTGCTTTTGGCCTGAAGATCAAGAACAAGACTGATCAGTACATCAAGGACAAGATAAAGTATGCGCTGAAACTGGTGAATCTGGAGGGCTTTGAGAAACGTATGCCTGATTCTCTCTCAGGCGGTCAGCAGCAGAGGGTAGCCATCGCCAGGGCTATTGTTAACGAACCTAAGGTGCTGCTTCTTGATGAGCCTCTTGGAGCTCTTGATCTTAAGCTCAGGCAGGATATGCAATACGAGCTTATAAGGCTCAAAAATGAGCTGGGCATCACCTTTATATATGTCACTCACGATCAGGAAGAGGCTCTTACCATGTCTGATCATATAGTGGTCATGAATCAGGGCTATATCCAGCAGGAAGGCTCTCCCGAGACTATTTATAATGAGCCTGAGAATGCCTTTGTTGCTGACTTTATAGGTGATTCCAATATCATACCCGCTGTTATGGTAAGAGATGAGCTTGTTAATATTCTTGGGACCAATTTTGCCTGTGTGGATAAGGGTTTTGGAGAAAATAAGCCTGTGGATGTGGTGATCCGCCCTGAAGATGTGGAACTTGTAAAGGCCGGAAGCGGTACTTTGCCCGGAGTAGTCAAAAATGTCATTTTCAAAGGGGTTCACTACGAGATGGAAGTGGAAGCCGGCGGCTACGAATGGCTGGTTCACTCTACAAGGATGGCGGAAGCCGGAAGGGAAATAGACATCTGTGTAGATCCCTTTAATATCCAGGTTATGAAGAAACCTCAGTCTGAGGATGAGGAGGCAATCGCGATCGATGTTTAAGAAATCTAAAGCTTCGGCTGCCCTGGTGTCCCCCTACATAGCCTGGTCAGTGATCTTTATCGTGGTCCCTTTGATCATGATACTTTTTTATGGTCTTTCTGACACTTCAGGGGCTTTTACCTTTGACAATGTGGCAGCTATACTTACTCCCGAGAACAGCAAGGCCCTGGCTCTTGCCATGGTTCTCTCTGTTATCAGTACATTTATATGCTTCATGATCGCATATCCACTGGGGATGATACTTGCTTCCAATAAGGTGAGCTCACAGGGTATCATCACCACTTTATTTATCCTGCCTATGTGGATGAATTTCCTCCTTAGGACATTGGCGTGGATGACTCTGCTGGAAAACAAGGGCGTGATCAATGGCATACTGTCTTTCTTTGGGCTTCCTCAGATAAGTGTGATCAATACTCCTGCGGCTATTGTGATCGGCATGGTATATAACTTCCTGCCCTTTATGATACTGCCTATATATAACTCTCTGGCCAGGATTGATGACAATGTTATCAGTGCTGCAAGGGACCTGGGGGCCAACGCTCTGCAGACCTTCTTTAGGATCACCCTGCCGCTTACCGTACCCGGTATCCTTTCAGGCATCACTATGGTATTTATTCCTGCCCTGACCACTTTTGCCATCTCCACCATGATGGGCGGCTCCAAGATACTGCTTATAGGTAATGTGATAGAGCAGGAGTTTACACTTGTGTACGACTGGAATATGGGATCTGGACTGTCTCTGGTGCTGATGGTATTTATTGTGATCAGCATGGTTGTCTCCGCTCTTACTGAGCAGAAAGGAGACAACTGATGAAAAAGTTTTTGGAAAGATTCTATATGGGTCTGATACTGGTATTTATGTATCTGCCTATTGTGACCATGATAGTGCTGTCCTTTAATGCCAGCAAATCAAGGGCCCGCTGGGGAGGCTTTACCTTTAAATGGTACCTTAATCTCTTTGGAGATTCTGAGATAATCAATGCTCTTGCCAATACCATGACAATAGCCCTGATCTCTACCCTGGTGGCAACTGTTATAGGAACCCTTACCTGTGTGGCTCTTATGGGAGTTGGGCGTAAGTCCAGAGCGTTCATAATGGGTATCACTAATATACCTATGATCAATGCTGATATTGTGACAGGTATCTCATTGATGCTCCTGTTCAGGTTCCTACATATGAATACAGGCTTTATTACTGTACTCATAGCTCATATCACTTTTAATATCCCTTATGTGATGCTTAGCGTCATGCCTCGTATGAAGACCATCAATCCTTCTGTGTATGAGGCTGCACTGGATCTGGGTGCAGAGCCTTTCTTTGCATTCAGAAAGACCATTCTCCCTGATCTGATGCCGGCAGTGCTCTCGGGAGCCATGATGGCCTTTACCATGAGTCTGGACGACTTTATCATTACCTACTTTACCAAGGGATCCGGCTTTGATACCCTCTCAACCAAGATATACAACGAGGTCAAGAGAGGTATCCAGCCCGAAATATATGCTCTGTCAGCCATAATCTTCCTTATGGTGATCGTGATCATGCTGGGTAGCAGGATCATGAGATATAATAAGGCCAAGAGGGCAGGCAGCAAGGAAGACAGTTATGCTGCCAAAAAAAGGCTTCCCATTGGTAAGACCATCGCTGTTATTGCACTTGCAGTAGTCATGATCACAGCGGGCCTTGTCTTTGGAGGCGTGTTCAGGAGCAAGTCCAATCAGGTATATGTATATAACTGGGGCGAATATATAGATCCGGAGGTCATAGAGATCTTCCAGGAAGAGACCGGTATAGAAGTGGTCTATGACGAATTTGAATCCAATGAGATCATGTATGCCAAGCTGGCATCAGATGGTGCTGCATATGATGTTGTATGTCCCTCTGATTATATGATCTCCAAGCTCATAGGCGAAGACATGCTTTCTCCTCTTGACTGGGATGAGCTGCCCTATGCCAAGGAGAATCTGGACGAAGCTTATATGCAATCAGCTGCGCAGTTTGATCCCGGCAACAAATATACTATACCAAACTTCTGTGGCACTGTTGGTATATTGTACAATAAGACCATGGTAGACGGACCTGTAAATAGTTGGGACATCCTCTGGGATCCTAAATACAAGGGCAGTATATTGATGCAGGATTCTGTAAGAGATGCTTTTATGGTGGCTCTTGCCAGAAACGGCTACTCCATTAATTCCACGGACCGCATGGAACTGGAGAAGGCTGCCGCTGATCTTATAGCCCAGAAGCCTCTGGTACAGGCCTATGTCATTGACCAGGTAAGAGACAAGATGATAGGCGGAGAGGCAGCTCTTGGTGTGATCTATTCGGGAGAGGCAGTATATACACAGAGAGAGAATCCTGATCTTGAATATGTGATCCCTGATGAGGGTTCCAATGTATGGCTGGACGGATGGTGCATCACCAAAGATGCAAGGCACAAGGAAAATGCCCTTAAATGGATCAATTTCCTCTGCAGAGAGGATATTGCCCTTAAGAATTTTGAATTTGTGACTTATACGACTCCTAATAAAAAAGCTCAGGAGCTTATAGAAGATGAATCTATTAAAAATTCTGAAGTAGCATTTCCTTCAGAGGAGTCACTATCTAATTGCGAAGTGTATCAATATCTGGGAAATGATGCCGATAAAATATATAACGATCTGTGGAAAAAGGTGAAGGCAGCGGAGTAAATATCCTATGTTAAAAAAGATGAGGCCTACGGTCGGTGCGGCGGTATGCATTATTATCTTTTTATCCATATTGGTCAGGTTCGTTTCTCTTGTCCTCAATACAGGCGAAGGCATGTATGGGGATGACTTAAAGTGCACTTTATTTGACGAGGGTTGGGAGCAGGTGTTCCTGGATGGAAGAAGGGCACCTGCTGATATCCCCGGGAATCTTTTTCCTGAGGATGATACCGTTGTCATTGAGAATATTCTTCCTTCGGTTATCTCCGAGGGTACATACTTTTCGCTGGAAAGTAATCATCAGGATGTTGATATCTATATAGACGGCAAGCATAGGTATCATTACGGCAAGGATAGAGCCACTTACAGTTCCTATGCCAATCCCAAAGCCTATCTCTTTACTCTGCTTTGGCCTGAGGATGCAGGCAAGGATATGAGGATCGAACTCTATTCTCCTGCAAGGGATTTTACAGGCCTTATCAGCAATATTTATATGGGGACAGAAAGCGGTATCTGGTTGCACTATTCAGGTGGAGCCGCTGAGAGTCTTGTTTTTTCTTTTGTTGTTCTGGTCATCAGTTTTATAAGTCTGATCATATCCATTGTCATAACCTTGAGAAGTGGTAATAGGAGTATGCTCTCATATATATCTGTAGGCGGCATTCTCTATACCATGAGGGAACTGACAGGAAGCAGTATCAGACAGTTGATTTACAGTGATATTGAAACAGTATCGAACGTTTCTTATATCATCTCTGCCATGCTCATGGTGCCTTTCATAGCTTATCTGGATAAGATCCAGGAAAAAAGATATCATATTTTCTGCAAGATATTTGAATATTACTATATGTTTCTGGCCCTTTTCCTTCATGTCATGGATAAATATGAGATCTTGAATTATGTCCATTTCGTAAAGTTTATTCTGGGTTCTGTTATGGCCGGTATCATATTTATGGGTATGATCATCTATATTGAATATCTGCGCTGTCTGACAGCTTCATACAGATTCATTGGTACAGGCTATGTTATATTTGGTCTTTCGGGTCTTATCACAGGACTTATCTATTTTATCGATCCCGGTACTTTCTTTAGCGGCATTGTTAATTTTGGTCTGGTGGTCCTTCTTACAGCAGCTATGCTTGATTCTGTATTTCGAATCATGGACAGGCGTAAAGAAGAGGAGATGGCCGGCAGGATGGGTAATGTCAGAGCCGACTTTATAGAAGGAATGAGTGATGACATTGGAAGCCCTGTGGAAGAGATCATTGATGCGGGAAGAGTTCTGGCCAAGGATGATTCCAATAAGCACGGCTATGAGATAGTCAAGTCGGGGCTTGAACTTAAGAAGACTCTATCAGATATCCTGGAATTTTCCAGACTTGAGAACCACAAAGTGGCACTTCTTGACAGGAGCTTTAATCTATCTGAGATGCTATGGGCATTTAATGAATATTACAGAAAAAAGGCTGCTCTCAAGCATCTGATGTTCATCTTTTACCTGGATAAAAACTGTCCTGCCAAGGTAAGAGGAGATAGCAAGAAGCTGGAAGCGGTATTAAAAAAGCTTATAGATAATGCACTGGAATATACTGATAAGGGCGGTGTTTCATTTACTGTATCTCTATTAAAGTCCAGAGAAAAGACAATTGATGATGAAGGTGAAAAGACCTTTTATCTGTCATTCCATATCAAGGATACGGGAAGAGGCATTTCCAAAGAGAAGATGGACGAGATCTTTATGCCCTTTAACAGAAATGATGACAATGCCTACCACAAAGAAGGAGGTCTGGGACTGGGTGTACCCGTTGCCCAAAGGCTTCTGGAAATGATGGGGAGCAAAATGGAGATCGATACCAAGCCCGGTTATGGTACGGATGTATTCTTTACCATCCCTTTCAAGGAGGATCCGGAGTATGATAAGCACATTGACAGCACTATCTATAACGAGAGGGGTATCCCCAAGTTTACAGCTCCAACTGCCGAGATACTGGCAGTTGATGATACCCCGGATAATCTTAATGTGATCTATGCCCTGATCAAGGGACTGAATGTCAACCTGTCTCTGGCCAGGAGCGGCAAAGAAGCAGTGACTCTGGCTGCCTGTCACTTTTACGATATCATCCTTATGGACTATCACATGCCTGATATGGATGGTGCCCAGGCTATGAATATAATCAAGAAATCGGGCAGATGCGGACCGGGAGGCAAGAACAGCATCATACTTGCAATGACTTCGCGGGATGATGAACAGATTAGGGACAGGTTCAGAAGAGAGGGGTTTGATGATTTTCTGACCAAGCCTCTTGCTCCGGGTGAGCTTGAGAACTTTATATGGAATAATCTGCCTGAAGAAGCCAAGATCGTATCAGATCATATATTTGTAAGTGATGAAGATGATTACATGCTCTTATCCAGGGCGTGAAGAAAAGAGTGACCATGGACAAGATTAGAAGCAGTGTATTATTTAATAAGCTAAAAAATAATATAGCTCCCTATACCTTTGCGCTGATGATCCTTATTGTGTTCATGATCCTGTTTTTTTCGGAAAAAAATGCCGGCCCCAGAAGCGAGAAGATGAGCCTGAGGACCATTACGGAAGGATGGGTGGAGGTCTTTGATAATGATGAGCATCTGCCTGTAAATATACCGGGCAACGTCAAGACTGTAGATAACGGCTATGTGATCGAAAACGTGCTGCCTGTCAATATCACAGCCGGGAGCTGGCTGGCTATTCCCAATAATCGTCATGATATGAAGATATATGTGGATGACAAATTAAGAAGGGAATATGTGATACATCCCGGTGAGAACGGTCTTGGAGCCCGTACCAGCCCTGACAGTTATGTTTTTGCCAAGCTCTATATCAATGATTCAGGGAGGAAGGTAAGGATTGAGGGAGTGTCTGATTCGTTATTGGCAGGTGAAGTTGGAGAGGTGATGCTGGGCAGTCAGACCGGTATCTGGGTATATCTGCTTCACGAGAATCTCAAGGTCTTTATGACTACTCTTATTACCTTTGTCATGTCGCTTATTATTTTTGTAGCATCTCTTGCTGCTGCGGTCAATAAAAGGGATAATCCCACAATATTCCTTGCAACAGGTATCTTTCTTATCGCTATCTGGAGGATGTGCAGAGGTTATACTGATAACACCTTTATGCAGCTTGTCATTCCTGATCTTACAGGCGCGAGGAATCTGAGCAATATCATTGCCGGATTTATATCTTTTCCTTTTTTGATATTCAGTAACAGGCTGACAGAATACAGATATAACAAGATCCACAGGATTGGATGCGTATTAACGATCGTTGTAGGACTTTCCATGTCACTTTTACATTATCTGAATATTGCATACTTTTCATATACGCTGCCGTTAACTGTGATCCCTGTTACTTATACCATGATAGTGATCTTTTATTCCACTGCAAGTGATATTCGGCTTGGATATTTTGAAAGATATAAGATACTGGGATACGGAATGCTGTTGTTCTTCTTCTGCGCCATGATGGAGATTGTGGGATACTTTATTCCTTTTATGTCCTTCACCAGGGGCATGTATGGTTTTGGTATCGTGTTTCTTATTACCTCTGTTGTGGGCAGCATGGTCTATGATCTGGTAAAGCTGACTCATGACAGGCAGATCTCAGAGCAGGTCAGGAGGCTAAAGACCGATTATCTCTCCCTTATGAGCAGAGGTGTCAAGAGCCCTGTTAATAAGATAATGGCAAGCGCTGATATCATCGAGAGAGAAATGGAAGGCGCCAGCAATAACGAGTATGTAAATATTATCAGGGACAGAGTCAGGGATCTGACTGATCTCATAGATAATATGCAGGATTATTGCAAGCTGGAATCCGGTGAGCTACTCATCAATGAGGATAATTATTTTACCAGAGAACTCTTTAATGATTGTATATATAGTGCCAGCAAAAGAGCTGAGAACAAGGGTATAAGCTATAAATGCATGCTGGACAGGAATCTTCCCAGTATCCTTAGAGGGGATGAAAACAATATCAGGCAGCTGTTTCAAGCAATCTTCATGAATGCATTGACTAATACCAGAGATGGTAAGGTTGAGATGTCTGTATCTCAAAAGAATCTTGGAGCCCTTTTTTATCTGATCATAAGTGTAAAAGGGCCGGAAAATGATAGTCCCCAGTCTTTTTTCTCATCGATGGAGAAGGGATATGAAGAAACAGATGATGAGAGGACGGAGCTAGGGCATATCATTGCAAAGCGCCTTGCGGAAGCTATGGGCGGCAGGCTTCAGTTTGAAAGCGGTAAGGGCAAAGCGTCAATGATCAATGCTGTGATTCCCCAGAAGGTAGTGGATAAGAGTCCCATAATGTGAGGGTTTTCATAGTCTGATAAGGGTCCGGCTATAATCACTCACGGCATCACCGTTTATCTGATGATATATATCAGAGGCGGTGATGTTTTGGCGAAGCAGACTAAGAGCAGTGCCTGAGAGCATTTTGTCTGCATCTGAGAGTCTGCTGATGATTGGGGCATCATCACTTACGCTTCTTAATATATCAGATGAAGCAGTGCGAAGGCCCAGAAGGCGCAAATATACAGGATATCCCTCTTTTCTTGCAGTCTCTGCCAGATCGGATCTGATATTCAGGACTATATGTAAAAGGGCTCTTGAGATTCGGGTGTAGGCAAGGTCCTTACTCTTGAGCAATTGGATAAAGCTCTCTGTATCTGTAAAGAGGGGGAGCTTGGCCCTGATCTTATTGGACAGGTCATCGTCAATGTCGAGATATTGAGCAAAGCCTTTGTCTCTTTCAAGAGTAAGCTTGTATTTTAGAAGAGATGAGAAGTTATTTGGGTATACTCTTGGTGAAGACATGAGGATATCGTAGGCAAACTGCGGCATGGATGATCTTATGAGATCATGTATTGAGTCTTGCCGGTTATCCGGAGAGTTTTGGAGAGCTTTTGCGACAGATGCGGGAGAAACTGCGTTGTAAGAATTGACAATAGCTCTTCGGATAGCGGTGGCACTGGCTGTTATGGATGCTGTATTTTTCGGGGAGCAGCTATCGTTTACCCGGTGTATCTTTGTGTTATTGTAGGAGGCTCCCAGTCTTTTGATAGTAACGGGCTGTATGGTAGATCCGGTGACTCTTAGGGCTCTTAGATACTCGATAGCAAGGATGTTGTTTGACAAAGTCAGAAAGTTTGTTTCTTTTTTGTCAAAATAAACTGCCAGTGCTTTCATTCTTGCAGCGGCGTAGCTAAGACCCTCACTCTGAGCATTTATCAGCATTTCCCTGTATTTGACAGGTTCATCTATCAGGATATCCGCGGCTTTGGATAACAATTCAAGGCTGCCTTCTTCACTTGCAAATAAAAGTATATCTATGCATCCAAGTGCATTAAATACAGATATTGCTCCTCTGGCAAAATACTCTGCGCTGGAGGCGCAGTAGAGAAGGGGGAGCTCAAAAACAGCATCGGCTCCGGATTCAAGTGCCATGCGGGTTCTGGCTTCTTTTGACACTATTGCAGGTTCTCCCCTTTGCACATAATCGCCGCTCATGACCAGTATGATCCTGTCTGCTCCAAGGGCTTTTCTTGCATGGTCCATAATGTATTTGTGACCGTTATGAAGGGGATTAAATTCGCATATTATTCCGATTGTTTTATATTTTTTAGTCATTCTGAGCAATACCTGTAGTAACAATTTTTGTTAAAAAAATATCTTTTCTTGAAGTATAATTTCACTCTGCTATGATTGTTTATGTGTGCTGTGTTATGCTGATAGGCCCTGTGATGATTGGGGGATGGGCCCTGGGCAAAAGCCACATCTTTAATATATCACAAAGGAGAGAAGATATGTCTTACATCGACGGAATAAAGGAAAAGGCCAAGGCAAACAAGAAAACAATCATATTGCCTGAGACCGAAGACACAAGAACACTGCTTGCAGCAGAGGAAGTACTTAAGGAGGGGCTTGCAAATCTTATACTTCTGGGCAATGTGGATACTATCCTTACAGATGCCAAGAAAGAACGTGCTGATCTTACAGATTCGGTCATCATCGATCCTGAGAGATTTGAAAAGACTGATGAACTTATAGAGATGTTTTACGAACTTCGTAAAAATAAGGGAATGACTCTGGAGAAGGCAAGAGAGATCCTCTTGTCTGACAGGACATACTTTGGTGTAATGATGCTTAAGGCAGGACTGGCAGACGGACTGGTATCCGGTGCATGTCATTCCACAGCCAACACCCTTCGTCCTGCTCTTCAGATTCTCAAGACAGCTCCGGGTGTCAAGATGGTATCCGGCTTCTTTATAGTAGATGTACCTCACTGTGAATATGGTGAAAATGGAACCTTCGTTTTTGCTGATTCCGGTCTGAACCAGGATCCTACATCTGAAGAGCTGGCAGTGATCGCAGCTTCATCTGCAGAGAGCTTCAGGCTCCTTGTTGGTGCTGAACCCAAGGTGGCATTCTTGTCACACTCTACCAAAGGTTCTGCAAAGCATGCCCTTGTAGATAAGGTTGTAAATGCTGTTGAGATCGCTCACAGGGATTATCCTGATATGATCTGTGATGGTGAACTGCAGCTGGATGCAGCGCTGGTACCTGAAGTGGCAGCCTCCAAGGCTCCCGGAAGTCCTGTTGCGGGACATGCCAATGTGCTTGTATTCCCTAATCTTGATGGCGGTAATATCGGATATAAACTGGTGCAGAGACTGGCAAAGGCTGAGGCCTATGGACCTATGCTCCAGGGAATAGCAAGACCTGTCAATGACCTGTCCAGAGGCTGCAGCTGGATGGATATAGTAGGCGTAGTCGCTCTTACTGCAGTACAGGCACAGCTCTAATAAACTAATTTGCATTTGGAGGATATGATGAAAGTACTTGTTATCAATTGCGGAAGCTCATCACTTAAGTTTCAGCTTATCGATGCTCAGAGTCAGGAGCTCCTCTTCAAGGGACTCTGTGAAAGGATAGGGATTGACCACAGTCAGATCTCATATACTGCTACAGGAAGCGAAAAGGTGAAGAAAGAGGTGGCAATGCCTGATCACAAGACTGCTGTCAGCCTTGTTCTTACGGCTCTCACCGAAAGCGGAGCAGTGGCATCCCTGTCTGAGATAGATGCTGTAGGTCACAGAATAGTACATGGCGGTGAGAAGTTCACCAGTTCTGTAGTCATTGATGAGGAAGTGATAGGGGCTATTGAGGAGGTATCTGATCTGGCACCTCTTCACAATCCTGCCAATATTATCGGTATCAGAGCCTGCATGGAGCTCATGCCCGGTGTTCCCATGGTAGCTGTATTTGATACAGCTTTTCATCAGACCATGCCTGAGGAAGCATATCTCTACGGACTTCCTTACAGCTATTATACTGAATACGGTATCAGAAGGTATGGCTTCCATGGCACCAGCCACTCCTATGTCAGCAAGAAGGTAGCTGAGATCGAGGGCAAGGATTATGAGTCTATAAAGACTATTGTTTGTCACCTTGGCAACGGCGCTTCTGTCAGCGCTGTCAAGAATGGCAAATGCGTGGATACATCCATGGGTCTGACTCCCCTTGAAGGTCTTATCATGGGCACCAGGTCAGGTGCTATAGATCCTTCTGTTGTAGAGATGATAGAGAAGAAGACCGGCAAGGATACTGCCGGCGTTATGAATGTTCTCAATAAAGAGTCCGGTGTATACGGCCTCTCCGGCAACATCAGCTCTGATTTCAGAGATCTGGAGGACGCTTATATTGAAGGCAATGAAAATGCTATTCGTGCAGTTGACTGCTTTGTATATCAGGTTGTGAAGTATATCGGAGCATATGCTGCAGCCATGGGCGGCGTTGATTGCATCGCATTTACCGCCGGCGTAGGCGAGAACAGCGGCTTTATCAGAAAGCTGATCGTGAACAGACTTGGCCTTTTTGATATCACACTTAACGAAGAAGCCAATAAGGTCAGAGGCGAAGAGAAGCTGATCTCCATGCCCGGCTCCAAGGTGAATGTATATGTAGTTCCAACCAATGAGGAACTGGCTATCGCCAAGGATACATATGCACTGCTTGCTTAAGCCATATTTTGATATATTTTCCTTTGTCTATTGACAAAGGACTGTGATATGAGTATAATCACTTAGGTGTGCGAGAAGTTTGCGCACAAATTTTGATGAGTAGAATTGTTACCGGCGCCTTTTGCTGGTAATCGAATACGACCAGCGTAAGGAGGTGTTACAAATGTCTATTTGCCCTAAGAATAAATCTTCCAAAGGCCATCGTGATCAGAGAAGAGCGAACTGGAAGATGACCGCACCGACTCTTGTTAAGTGCAGCCACTGCGGAGCTCTTACACAGCCCCATAAGGTATGCCGTGCATGCGGATACTATGCAAATAAGAGCGTTGTAGCTGTAAACGAGGATTGATCGTCGATAGTTTATAATGCTGATAATGCATGATTTTCAAGGCTTTCCGTCTAACGGGAAGCCTTGATTTATATCCGGATGTCGTATAGTATGAAACATAAGTTTGTATAAAAATTGTTGCGTGCTAGGGGGAAATTGTCTAAAGATGATCAGAGTATGTGTTGATGCTATGGGCGGCGACAATGCGCCCGGAGAGATCGTTAAAGGTGCTGTAGAAGCTGTTAATGAGTCGGACCTGGTAAAAGTCATACTTGCAGGCAAAAAGGAATTGATAGAGGAAGAGCTTGCAAAGTATAGCTATGATAAGGACAGGGTAGAGATCCTGGATGCCAGGGAAGTGATCGAGATGGCTGAAGCTCCTGTTAATGCTATAAGGACCAAGAAGGATTCATCAATTGTTAAAGCTATGATGCATGTTAAACATGGCGAAGCGGATGCTTATGTGTCTGCCGGAAGTACCGGAGCCAATCTTGTAGGTGGTCAGCTTATAATAGGAAGAGTAAAAGGCGTGGAAAGATCTCCTCTTGCTCCTTTTATCCCTACAGAGAAGGGTGTGTCACTGCTCATAGACTGCGGAGCCAATGTGGATGCCAGATCCTCACATCTTGTACAGTTTGCCAAGATGGGCAGTGTGTATTATGAGAATACCATTGGTAAGAAGAATCCCACAGTAGGCCTCCTTTCCATAGGTACCGAAGAGGATAAGGGCAATGCCCTTGTTAAGGAGACTTTTCCACTCTTGAAGGAATGCGGTGATATTAACTTTATAGGTAATATTGAAGCAAGAGATATTCCTGCCGGTGTATGCGATGTTATAGTATGCGAGGCTTTTGCAGGTAATGTGGCCCTTAAGATGTATGAAGGTTCTGCCAAGATGTTCATGCATGCCCTAAAGAAGGGACTCTTGTCATCTGCTATGTCCAAGCTTGGAGCTCTTCTTATCAAGCCTTCGCTTAAGAGCGCCCTTGCAGACTTTAATCTGGAGAAATACGGCGGAGCGCCTATGCTGGGGCTTAGAAGCCTTGTAGTCAAGACACACGGCAGTGCAAAGGCTGTGGAAGTAAAGAATTCCATTCTCCAGTGCGTGTCCTTTAAGGAGAATAATGTGGACGACAAGATTGTGGAAATATTAAATCTTGGCGGAGACAAATAATTTAACATTTGCTAAAGAGGCTCAATTAAAATACAATATCTAAGGAATATAAGATAAGGTCCTATGACCTGACAGGAGGAATTATGGAACTGGATAAACTTAAAGAACTGATCGCTGATGTGCTCAATGTAGATCCCGAAGAGATCACAAATGACACTACTTTTATTGACGACCTGGGCGCTGACTCACTGGATATATATCAGATCATCATGGGTATCGAAGATGAATTCGGTATCAAGATGGCTGAAGACAGGATTGAGAATATCAAGACAGTTGGAGAAGCAGTAGCACTTATCAAAGAAGCAAGAGCCTGATATACAACGTATTTAATTACAGGGCCCCTTCCCCGGACAGAGGAAGAGGCCCTGCATCCATGCACTTCTATATAAAAGGCTCTGCAGAGGAATCATATGCAGAATATTGAAGAATCTATTGATCTATTAGAAGAAAAGATAGGGTATCATTTCAAGGATAGAAAGCTTATCAGAACGGCTCTTACACATTCATCTTTTTCCAATGAGATGAAGACCTTGAAGCAGGAAGACTATGAGCGCCTGGAGTTCCTTGGCGATTCCGTTCTTGAAATGGTATCCAGCAGCTTTCTCTACCATAACCATCCCGACAAAAAAGAGGGTGAACTTACCAGGATGAGGGCTTCTATGGTCTGTGAGCAGGCTCTTGCCTTTTGTGCAAGGCAGTTTGACCTTGCTTCTCATATAAGGCTGGGTAAGGGCGAGGAGATGACAGGTGGCAGACACAGGGATTCCATTATCTCTGATGTAATGGAAGCTGTTATTGGAGCGATCTATCTTGATGGCGGCATAGAAGCTGCCAGCAGACATATAGACCGCTTTATATTGACCGATCTTGAAGACAGACAGATATTCGTAGATGCCAAATCAATCCTCCAGGAAATGGTACAGGGAAAACCCGGCTGCAGCCTGGAGTACAAGATCACAGGTGAAAACGGCCCTGAGCATGATAAGGTCTTTAACACACAGGTTTGGATCGACGGCAAAATACTTGGGGAGGGCGAGGGACATAGTAAGAAGGCCGCAGAGCAGGCAGCTGCTTATATGGCTATCAAGGAGCTGAGGAATAAAGCCTGAAGACTCTTTTTTCATAATGTCTCTTACAGCTGAAAATGTATTTAAAAAGTATCGAGGTACACGGTTTCAAATCATTTGCAAACCGTATGAAGCTTGATTTTCATAACGGTATAACAGGCATTGTAGGTCCTAACGGTTCCGGTAAAAGTAATGTAGCGGATGCTGTTAGATGGGTTCTGGGCGAGCAGCGTGCCAAGCAGCTCCGTGGCGGATCCATGCAGGATGTCATTTTTTCAGGAACAGAGCTCAGAAGACCACTGGGCTTTGCTTTTGTGTCTATTACTCTGGATAACAGTGACAGGGCTTTGGCCATAGATTTTGACGAAGTGACTGTATCCAGGCGTCTGTACAGGAGTGGTGAGTCGGAATATATGATCAATTCCGCACCTTGCAGACTTAAGGATATTAATGAGCTCTTCTATGATACCGGTATAGGTAAAGAGGGCTATTCTATTATCGGACAGGGTCAGATCGACCAGATTCTCTCCAGCAAACCCGAAGACAGACGTAATCTTTTTGATGAAGCTGCGGGTATTGTTAAATTCAAGATACGTAAAGAGGCTGCCATAAGGAAGCTGGAAGAAGAGAAGGTGAATCTCACCCGTCTATCTGATATACTCCAGGAGCAGGAAAAGCAGCTGGAGCCTCTGCAGAAGCAGTCTGAGACTGCCAAGATATATTTGGGACATAAGGAGAGGCTCAAGGTCCTGGATATCAATATGTTCCTCATAGAGTCCGCGCGACTTGAGCAGCTCCTCGATGATGCATCTGGGAAGCTTGAAGATGCTGAAAAGAACCTGGACGATACTGTAAGGGCATATGAAGAGGCCAGGGAAGAATATGATAAGGTCCAGGCTGCACTTGAAGAAGCAGAGAGGACTGTTGACAATGCCAGATCAGCAATGACTGATTCCAGTGTGCTAAAGGAAAAGCTGGAGGGTCAGCTGGGTATCCTTAGAGAGCAGATCAGATCTGCTGCGGCTCAGGCCGGTCATTTTGAAGAGAGAAAAAATGAGATCAGTGCCGAGATATCTGCCAAGGATGAGGAATTGTCCCTTGAAAATGCCAAATGCAGTGAAGTAGACAGGGAGATCACATCTCTGGAAGAAGAGAGAAATACTGCTGTCGCAGGTCTTGAAGACATCAGAGGCAGGATAAAGGATATCACTGACAGGATCGAAGAAGCCAAGAGCAGTGTTATCGAGAGCATGAACAAGAGGGCTTCTATCAAGGCTCGTCAGTCATCCATTGCTACCATGAAGGAGCAGCTGAGTATCAGAAAGGCTGAGCTGACAGGTCGCCTTGTATCTGTACGAAGCGACGAAGCAGAGAAGAAGGCAAGGCTTGATGAATTAAAGAAAATTTTTGAAGATCTGGGAACAAAGATCAGAGAGCTGGAAGAGAGCCAGAAGGCCTATGACACAAGGCTATCCGAGATCAGGGATGACCTTGCCGCAAGCGATGATAAGATGCGCGTATCCAGAGACAAGGCAATGGAACTCAGGTCCAGATACAATGCCCTTGCCAATATGACAGAACGTTATGAGGGCTATGGCTCTGCGGTCAGGACGGTAATGAGCATAAAGGACAACGAGAAGGGTGTGATCGGTGTTGTAGCCGATATCATCAAGACCGATCCTGCTTATGAGACAGCCATAGAGACAGCTCTGGGCGGCAGCATACAGAATATTGTTACAGATAATGAGGATACAGCCAAGAAGATGATCTCATATCTGAAACAGAACAGAGCAGGAAGGGCTACCTTCCTTCCTCTGACAGCTATGGAAGGTAGCAAAGGTCTCACTAACAGGGATGTACTGTGTGAGAAGGGAGTTATCGGTACAGCAGATACTCTTGTAAATGTGGACGACAGATATAAGGGCGTAGCAGTTAATCTCCTTGGCAGGGTAGTAGTTGTCGATAATGTGGATAATGCTACTGCTGCTGCAAGAAAATATCACTATAGCGTGAGAATGGTCACCCTGGAGGGAGAACTCCTTACTCCCGGCGGTGCCATTAGCGGTGGTGCCTTCAAGAACAGCTCCAATCTCCTGGGAAGACGAAGGGAGATGGATGACCTTAAGAATGAAAGTGCAAGGCTATATGCCCAGGCTGAGGAAATAGGCAATCATATAAATGCAATCAAGGGCGAGAGAGCAGATATCAGAGGCAGGATAGAAAAGGCAAGAGCCCAGCTCCAGGAAGCCTTCATTGAGCAGAATACTGCCAGGATGAATGTGGAGAGAGAGGAAGAGAAGCAAAAAGAAGAGACTGCTCTCTACGAAAACCTGAAAGAAGAAAATGAAGATATCAGGGTAAAGAGCCTGGAACTGGAAGAAGAAGAGATCAGGATACGCGCAGAGCTGTCTGAACTGGACAGACAGGAAGAAAAGAGCCAGGAGGATGCCAGTCTCCTGACAGGAGAATCCGGAGAGCTCTCCGACAAAGAGGAGGAAGCTCTTAAGGAAGTAACAGGACTGGATGCAAGGATCGCTGCAATTAACCAGAAAAAGGAATATATCCTGGAGAATATAAGGAGAATAGAAGGCGAGAAGGCTCAGAAGAAGGCTGATCTGGAGGAGGTAGTCAGCCATCTGGAAATGAGCCGAAAAGAGTCCCTTGAAAAAGAAGAAAATATAAGGACTATAGAGGGGACAATTGAAGCTTCCGGCCAGGAGAGCAGGAAGGCCAGACAAGAATTGGAAGAAGCTCAGAAGGTAAGAGAAGAGCTCTCCGGCAAGCAAAAGGGCTTTTTTGAAAAGAGAGAGCATCTTGCAGAGCTCAGATCCGGCCTTGATAAGGAAGTTAACAGGCTCTCATCCCAGAAAGAGAAGCTGGACGGCCAGATTGAAGGCTTATCAGCATATATGTGGGATGAATATGAGATCACTCTGTCATCGGCAAGAGAGCTTCGTGATGAAGAGATGAATGATGCCTCTGCCATGAAAAAGGAGATTGCTTCTCTAAAGAACTCCATAAGAGCACTGGGAGATGTTAACGTTAATGCCATAGAGGATTACAAGAATCTTTTGGAGCGTCATGATTTTATGAAGACTCAGCATGACGATCTGATAGTGGCAAGGGATCAGCTCCTGGTGATCATTGATGATCTGGACAGTGGTATGAGGAGCCGCTTCAAAGAGCAGTTTGATCTTATCAACAAGCAATTTGATAAGGTATTTAAAGAGATGTTCGGTGGCGGACACGGCAGTCTTGAGATAGATGAGAATGAGGATATACTGGAAGCAGGCATCAGGATCATCGCTCAGCCGCCGGGCAAGAAGCTGGTCAACATGAATATGATGAGTGGTGGAGAGAAAGCTCTTACAGCCATAGCGCTTCTCTTTGCTATACAGAATCTCAAGCCTTCACCCTTCTGTCTCCTTGATGAGATCGAGGCGGCCCTTGATGAGAATAACGTAGTAAGATTTGCCAGGTATCTCCATAAGCTCAAAAACACACAGTTCATTGTAATTACCCATCGTCGTGGTACAATGGAGAGTGCAGACAGACTCTACGGTATCACTATGCAGGAGAAGGGTGTGTCGGCACTGGTAAGTGTTAACCTTATAGACAAGGAGTTGGAAAACTAGTGAGTGGATTTTTTGCAAGGCTAAAGGGCGGCTTGTCCAAGACAAGAGAATCAATGGTCAAGGGCCTGGATAATGTTCTGGGAACAGCCAATGAGATTGATGAGGATTTCTATGAGGATCTGGAAGAAACCCTTATCATGGGTGATATAGGTATCAATGCCACAAGCCGTATAATCGACAGGCTCAGGAGCCAGGTCAAGGAATTAAAGATAAAGAGCGGCTCGGAATGCAGAAAGCTGCTGGTAGAGGATATCAGAGAGCAGATGCACCAGGATGAGCATGCATATGACTTTGAGAATAATAAGTCTGTACTCTTCATAATTGGTGTGAACGGAGTGGGTAAGACCACATCTGTAGGCAAGCTTGCAGCGATCTATAAGGCCAGGGGCAAGAAGGTACTGGTAGCAGCTGCCGATACCTACAGGGCTGCTGCAACAGAGCAGCTTAATGAATGGACCGACAGGGCAGGAGTACCCATCATCAAAGGCGCAGAGGGTGCGGATCCCGCATCTGTGATATATGATGCTGTAGGAGCTGCAAAGGCCAGGGATATAGATATCCTCATTGTGGATACTGCAGGAAGATTACATAACAAGAAGAATCTGATGGAAGAGCTGCGCAAGATGAACAGGATACTGGATGCACAGCTTCCGGAATATATGCGCGAGAATCTCATAGTACTGGATGCTGCCACAGGTCAGAATGCTCTGTCCCAGGCAAGGGAATTCTCTGAAGCTGCCCAGCTTACAGGTATAGTACTTACCAAGATGGATGGAACCGCAAAGGGTGGTATAGCTGTTGCTATAGTATCTGAGCTGAATATACCTGTAAAATATATTGGTGTGGGTGAATCTCTTGAAGATCTTGAAAGATTCGAACCCAATGAATTTGTAGACGCCCTTTTTGATGTGGAGAAACTCACCGAGAAGGATGCCATAGAGATACTGACAGGAGATGCAAGGAATTATGATTAGTCCTTGTGGACAGCCCCGTTCATAGAAGCGGCGGACTTGATCTGCCAGCATGAAATACTGCAGTATGGGAGGACAATAATGAGTGACGAAAAGAAGATGACATTGGAGAAATTCGAGGAGGCCTGCGAAAAGGTCAAAGAGGTCACTGTAGAGACCAAGCTTTGCTACAGTGATTACTTTAGCAGCAGCTGCGGCAATAAGGTATACCTCAAGCCTGAGAATATGCAGAGAACCGGTGCTTACAAGGTAAGAGGTGCTTATTACAAGATCAGCACCATGTCTGATGAAGACAGAAAGAAGGGCCTGATCACCGCATCTGCAGGCAATCACGCTCAGGGCGTGGCATATGCTGCAGGTCAGTATGGTGTGCATGCTACCATTGTAATGCCTACCACTACTCCTCTTATCAAGGTCAACAGGACCAAAGCCCTGGGAGCAGAAGTAATATTAAAGGGTGATGTATATGATGAAGCAGCAGACTATGCGATCAAGCTGGCTGCTGAAAAGGGATATACCTTTGTTCATCCCTTTGATGATCTGGATGTGGCTACAGGTCAGGGCAGCATAGCTATGGAGATATTCAAGGAGCTTCCCACAGTTGATTATATACTTGTACCCATCGGCGGAGGCGGACTGGCCAGTGGTGTATCCACTCTTGCCAAGTTCCTCAATCCCGCTATCAAGGTAATAGGTGTAGAGCCTGCAGGAGCTGCCTGCATGAGTGCATCACTTAAGGAAGGTAAGGTCACTACGCTTCCCGGTGTCAATACCATTGCTGACGGTACTGCAGTCAAGACTCCCGGCGAGAAGATATTCCCTTATATCCAGAAGAATATCGATCAGATCATCAAGGTAGATGATGAGGATCTGGTAGTCGCTTTCCTGGATATGGTCGAGAATCACAAGATGATCGTGGAAAATTCAGGTCTTTTGTCTGTAGCAGCTCTTAAGCAGCTCAGATGCAAGAATAAGAAGGTAGTATGCGTTCTCTCCGGTGGTAATATGGACGTTATCACAATGTCTTCTGTAGTTCAGCAGGGACTGATCAGAAGAGACAGGATCTTTACAGTATCTGTACTTCTTCCCGACAAGCCGGGTGAACTGTCAAGAGTATCCGGTATTATTGCTGAACTGGGTGGCAATGTTATCAAGCTGGAGCACAACCAGTTTGTATCCATCAACCGCAATGCTGCTGTAGAGCTGCGGATCACACTTGAGGCTTATGGAACCGAGCATAAGACTCAGATCATGGAAGCTTTGGAAGAAAAGTTATATCGTCCAAGGCTTGTGACCACACAGATCTGATATGAACAAGAAGATCAGAAAGCTTCTGATTCAATACTTTTTTATAACAGTGGGTTCCTTTCTCTACGGCATCGGAACAGCGCTGTTCTCAGACCCCAATAACCTGGCTCCCGGCGGCTTTACAGGTATCGCTATCGCTCTGAACAGGATAGTGCCTTTTGGTACCGGTGCCTGGTTTATGGTTCTCAATATCCCGGTCCTTATACTAGGTACCTGGAAATTTGGGCTGCATTTTATAGTATCAACATTATATGCGACCGGCCTTATTTCCGCTGTTACGGATATACTGGCTAGGTTCGCTGTTGTATTTGCTGTTAACGATAAAGTGCTTGCAGCTTTCTTTGGCGGTGCGCTTACTGCTATAGGTATGGGACTGATCTTTATGCAGGGAGGCACCAGCGGAGGCTCTGATATCATCATCAAGATATTAAGGCTCCGTTATCCTCATGTAAAGACAGGCGGTATTCTTTTTGCTACTGACCTGGTAGTCATATTCTTTGCTACCCTTGTAATGAAGGATGTCCCTGCAGGTTTGTATTCCATCATATCCGTATTTGTCAGCGGCCTGGTCTTGGATGCTGTATTGTACGGTAGGGACGAAGCCAAGGTGTTGTATATAATATCTGATGAGTACAAGGCCATAGCGGAAAGGCTGTTAAAGGAACTGGATGTGGGTGTGACCTATGTTTACGGACAGGGTGCCTATTCCAAGACGTATAAAAGGGTCATTCTCTGCGTTGTGAAAAAGAGAGTATCACCTCTTGCGGAACAGATAGTAAGAGAAGAGGATCCAAAAGCATTTCTGATCGTATCCAGCGCCATGGAAATATTTGGAGAGGGATATAAGAGCTATTTTGAAGAAAAGGTATGATCATATAAATTCGGACAAGAATCTCTATAAGAACCCTGTTCACAGAAGGACGCAGATCAGGATCACAGCACTCAGGCTCCTTGCTGTGATCCTTCTGATATGCATACTCCTTGTGATCTACAGGAATATCAGACTCAGAAAGGAGAATTCCAGGATAAGCGCTCTGGAAGAGGGCTATTATTCTGAGGAAGAGCTCTATGCCCTGGTGGAGAATGCTGAGGGTGAGGGCCGTAATGAGATACTCAGTGATATTAAGGGCGGGCTTGAAAGCGGTACTCCTGTAAGCGGTATCCTAAGGAGCCTATTTAGTGATCAGATACTCATAGCCAGAGATGGAAGATACTATTTTGTGCCTATTGATAAGAATCTTAGGGCCAATAGCTTTGCTGATAAGGATTTTGAGAAAAACGACAAGGGTATACTCACCTATACCGGCAGCAGAGAAGATGTATCAGGGGCAAAAGGAATAGATGTTGCTAAGTTCCAGGGAGATATTGACTGGGAAAAGGCAGCTGCTGACGGCGTTGAATTTGCTTTTATCAGAGTTGGGAACAGAGGCACAAGTCAGGGAGCCATGTCAGAGGATCCTAATTTTGCAGCAAATATAGAAGGTGCTCATGCTGCAGGTATCAAGGTGGGAGTATATTATTTCTCACAGGCTGTAGATGAAGAGGAAGCCTATGAGGAGGCGCTCTTTACCCTTGAAGCGGTAAAGGGCTATGATATAGAGCTTCCCCTGGTAATTGATATAGAGAGGCCCGACACTGATTCCAGCAGGACCAGTGGCCTTTCCAAAGAGGAGCTTACAGATGCAGCTCTTAAGTTTTGCCATACGGTAGAGGAAGCCGGGTATAAATCCATGATCTACGGTAATGTGGAGACCTTCACACTTATGCTGGACATGACAAGGCTTGAAGATATTGAGAAGTGGATCGCATACTACAATCTTCCTCAATACTTCCCCTATGATTTTACATATTGGCAGTATAGCTCTACGGGACATGTGGATGGTATAGATACGGATGTGGATCTGAATATCTGTGTAAAGTAAGAGGATATCTATGGATGATGCATTTAATCCTGCTGCAGATTATGAGCAGAGAGGATATCTGAATTGTGATTTCAAATTATTCTGTCTTGATGAGAACAGGGCGCTTTATACGCCCTGGCATTATCATGACTTTGATAAAATTGTCTTTTTTCTGAGGGGCAATGCTTCTTATAGCGTGGAGGGCAGAAGTTATGAGCTTCGTCCTTATGATCTCATTATAGTGCCCCATCATTCCATTCACAGAACATTTGCAGATGATGAGAGAAATTATGAGAGGTATGTCCTGTATCTTCGCCCGGATATACTCAGTCGTCTCTCGTCCATGGAGCTCTTTGAGCCTGACAGGGATCAGGAAGGTGGAACTGATATATGCGATATATTTGAGCTTCCTTCGGAAAAGAAGTCTAATCTGGTCCATTTCGATGCAGGAGGAACTGCTCTTATCATGGAGGACTTTACAGAGCTGAAAAGGCTCATGGAAATGGATAAGGGCCCGGGAAGCAGTATCAGGATCCACATGGGCCTGATAAAGCTGATGCTGGACCTCTCCGATCTGTGTGCGGCCCAGGAGGATGCCTTTATGGAAAAGGCCCATTATAACAGAAAAATAGTGGATATCATAGATCATATAAATGATAATCTCTCCGGGGATCTGTCCATAGATTCAATAGCTGACAGGTTTTACATCAGTAAATACCACATGATGAGACTCTTTAAAGCTGAGACGGGTTTCAGTGTCCATCAGTATATTACCCAGAAGAGGGTGCTAAGGGCCAGAGACCTCATTGTCAGAGGAGAGGGAGCCATGACTGCTGCCATGGAAGCCGGTTTTCACGACTATTCCGCCTTTTGCAGCGCTTTTCAAAAGCTGACGGGCAAGCTTCCATCTGATTATTCGTGGGGGTAAAGAAAAAATACTTGACACCCTGGGGCTGCTCATGTAATATAGGTAAGGTGCTTATGAGGCACTGGAAGGTGTTACCATGAGACAGGTTGAGAAATTGGTGGAACAGGGCCTTTTGTATGACTTTTATGGTGAGCTGCTCACAGATCATCAGAGAGAGGTATATGAGAACCTGGTATATAACGACATGTCGCTTAATGAGATTGCTGATGAATACGGAATCAGCAAGCAGGGTGTACATGATCTCATAAGAAGATGTACTGCTGCAATGGAAGGCTATGAGAAGAAGCTCAGGATGATAGAGCGCTTCCGTGCTATTAAATCCGCTGCAGAAGAGATAGACAGAGTGCTGGATACAGAGAATTTATCTGAATCTGATAAAGACGAACTCAGGCGCTTGTCCGGACTGATCATAGAGGAACTTGGCTGATGGCATTTGAAAGCTTATCCGATAAATTACAGAATGTTTTTAAACAGCTCAGGGGTAAGGGCAGACTTACAGAAGATGATGTAAGGACAGCCCTTAAGCAGGTTAAGATGGCCCTCCTTGAAGCTGATGTATCTTTTAAGGTTGTAAAGAAATTTACAAAAGCAGTTGAAGAGCGAGCTATTGGCGAAGACGTAATGAACGGTCTCAATCCCGGTCAGATGGTCATCAAGATCGTCAATGAAGAGATGGTAAGTCTCATGGGCTCAGAGACTACTGAGATTGCCTTTAGACCCGGTCAGGCCATGACAGTCATCATGATGGCTGGTCTTCAGGGTGCAGGTAAGACTACCACTGCAGCCAAGCTTGCTGGCAAGCTTAAGAGCAGGGGTAAGTTCCCGCTTCTGGTAGCCTGCGACGTATACAGACCTGCGGCTATAGATCAGCTAAGGGTCAATGCAGAGAAGGTACTGGTTGACTGTTACTCTGAGGGCACTGACGTAAGTCCTGTAGATATAGCAAGACATGGTATAGAATATGCAAAGAACCACAATAAAAATGTGGTGATCATAGATACAGCAGGACGCTTGCAGATTGACAATGCCATGATGGCAGAGCTTGTGAATATCAAGCAGGCTGTAGATGTATTTCAGACTATCCTTGTGGTTGACGCTATGACAGGTCAGGAAGCTGTAAATGTTGCTTCTGAGTTCAATGACAAGGTTGGTATAGACGGTATCATCCTATCCAAGATGGATGGCGATACCAGGGGCGGTGCGGCACTGTCCACCAGATTTGTAACAGGTAAGCCTATCCTCTATGTGGGTATGGGTGAGAAGCTCCAGGATCTGGAGCAGTTCTATCCCGACAGAATGGCTTCCAGAATACTGGGAATGGGAGATGTGCTCAGTCTTATTGACAAGGCTGCTGCAGCCGCTGAAGAAGCCGATCTTCAGGAAACTCAGGATATGGCTGAGAGAATGAAGAAGGGCAAGTTTGACTTTGAGATGTATCTGGAAAGCATGAAGCAGATGCGTAAGATGGGCGGACTGGGCAGTATACTGTCAATGCTCCCCGGAGCTGGCAAGATATCCCAGGATCAGCTGCCTGATGAAAAGGAGCTGGCAAGGCTTGAAGCTATAGTTCTTTCCATGACTCCTCAGGAGAGAAGAAATCCCAAGCTGATGAGCCCTTCCAGAAAGAAGAGGATCGCAGACGGCTCAGGCAATGATATAGCAGCTGTTAACCGTTTTATCAAGAACTTTGAGCAGTCCCAGAAGCTGATGAAACAGCTGGGCGGCATGAAGAAGGGCAGACATGGCGGACTGGGAAGCCTTATGAACATGCAGAATATGATGAAGGGTGGCAAATTCTTCTAAATATCCTGCAGGCTTTTATTCGCAGATTCACGAATTTACTATTGTTTGAAGCAGCCATACTTATCTGAAAAGGATTTTTCAGTGAATGACTGATTTTCATATTAACATTTATTTTTATTCAATGGAGGAAATTGAAAATGGCAGTAAAGATCAGATTAAAGAGAATTGGTAAGAAGAAGACTCCTTTCTACAGAATCGTAGTAAGTGATTCCAAGTTCCCTGTAGCAGGAAGATTCATCGATGAGATCGGAACATACGATCCCAACACAGACCCTGCAACAAGCAAGGTTGATGCAGAGAAGGCTCAGAAGTGGCTTGCTAACGGTGCTCAGCCTACAGACACAGTAGCAAAGATCTTCAGACAGGCAGGAGTACACAAGAACTGATCTGTCCAGAGCCGGAGGTGGTAGGCAGTATGAAGGAATTAGTTGAGGTTATCGCAAAGCGTCTTGTGGATAATCCTGATCAGGTTGTAGTTAATGAGAAGGATAATGGCAGAGACGTGATCATTGAGTTGCATGTGGCTTCTTCCGATATGGGTAAGGTAATAGGCAAGCAGGGTAGGATAGCCAAGGCTATACGTTCTCTGGTAAAGGCAGCATCTACACGTGAAGATAAGCATGTTGATGTTGAGATTGTCTAATGACCGGAAGCTGAGCTGATTATTATGTCCCGCGGTACTGCCGCGGGATATTTTATTCGCAGCAACTAGGAGGCTTTATATGAACTATTATGTGTGTTCTCTTTTTCCCGAGATGATCAGTCAGGGACTTGATAATTCCATATTGGGAAGAGCTATGGAAAAGGGGTTGATCAGCCTCACCGGGCTTAATATCCGTGATTATTCCCTTGATCAAAGGCATCGCAGGGTAGACGATTATACCTACGGCGGCGGAGCTGGCATGCTCATGCAGGCTCAGCCTGTATATGACTGTGTTATGGCAGCCAAAGGTATGTGCAGCTTAGCATCGCCTAGAGTCATATATGTCACACCCCAGGGAAGAGTGTTTGATCAGGCTATGGCTGAGGAATTGTCCAGGGAAGAAGACCTGATATTCCTCTGCGGGCATTATGAAGGGATAGATGAGAGAGCACTGGAGGAGACTGTAACAGATTATGTGTCTATAGGTGACTATGTGCTGACGGGAGGAGAGCTTCCCGCCATGGTCATGATAGATTGCATATCCAGACTGGTCCCGGGTGTACTTAGTAATGACGTGTCTGCTGAGACAGAGTCCTTTAATGATGGACTTCTTGAGTATCCTCAATATTCTCGTCCCGAAGAATGGATGGGTAAGAAGGTGCCGGCTATACTATTATCC
The DNA here is from genome assembly GCF_000424585.1 of Butyrivibrio sp. MC2013. Taxonomy (GTDB): domain Bacteria; phylum Bacillota; class Clostridia; order Lachnospirales; family Lachnospiraceae; genus Butyrivibrio. Next base: position 111,808 of record NZ_AUKE01000008.1, on the reverse strand, counting down.
GGTAATCATCAAAAGGTGGATGAATGGCGCCTGGAACAGGCTATTGAGCGCACCAGGCTTCGCAGACCTGACCTTTATGAAGCATATATGAAGGCGCATCCGCCAAAGCCTCCAAAGGCTAAAAGAAAAAGGAAAAAAAGCCGAGATAATACTGTAAGCTCTGATATTGTGACTGATGAAAACAGATGTCCTGAAGATAAAGAAAATTAACGCCAAGCATGTATGTAAATATAATGGGAGATATATATGCCATATACTGAAAAATTTCAGGTGGGAGTAATAGCTTCAACTCATGGATTAAAAGGAGAGGTCAACGTATTTCCAACAACGGAAGATCCTCAGCGCTTTAAAAAGCTAAAAGAGATCACTATGGAGAGTGAGCGTGAAGGAAGTGTGGTCCTTCACATTGAGAGAGTAGCATTTACCAAGAAATTTGTAATACTTAAATTCAAAGAATATAACGATATCAATGAAGTGGAGCGCTTTAGAGGAAACAGCCTTACTGTTCCCAGAAAGGATGCTATAGAACTCCTGCCGGGTGAGCATTATGTGCCTGATATGTACGGCCTTGATATAGTGGATGAAGATGGAAATAAGCTTGGTACCCTGGTGGAGGTGATCCAGACGGGTGCCAATGATGTATATGAGATGAAGAGGATAGATGGCGGTCCCAATGTCATGATCCCTTCTATCAAGGAATGTGTACTGGATGTTGATCTTGACAGCAATACTATGAAAATACATGTGATGAAAGGCCTCATGGACTAAAACAGATTAAGGATTGGAGGAAAGCATGGTAGATTACACAGAAGGAGCAGGTATTCAGTATCATATACATACAAGTCCTGACAACGTAGGAGAGTATGTGATTCTCCCCGGTGATCCCGGTAGATGCGAAAAGATAGCAAGCTATCTGGATGCTGCCGAGAAGGTTGCGGAGAATAGAGAATTTACAACCTATACAGGCAGTCTTTTAGGACACAAGGTCAGTGTGACCAGTACAGGCATAGGCGGCCCTTCCGCATCCATTGCCATGGAAGAGCTGGTCAGATGTGGTGCCAAGACCTTTATAAGAGTGGGCACCTGCGGCGGTATGCAGACCAATGTGCTGGGAGGAGATATTATCATCGCTTCCGGAGCTGTCAGGATGGAAGGAACCAGCAAGGAGTATGCGCCTATAGAATTTCCTGCTGTGGCTGATTTTGCAGTGACCAAGGCCCTGGTAGAGGCAGCTGAGGCCAAGGAGTATCCTTATCATGTGGGTGTGGTTGAATGCAAGGATTCCTTCTACGGACAGCATGAACCTGAAAAGAAGCCTGTAAGCTATGAGCTTGAGAATAAATGGAAAGCCTGGATGAGACTGGGGGTACTGGGAAGTGAAATGGAATCTGCGGCCCTATATACAGTGGCTGCAGCACTAAAAGTACGCTGCAGCACGGTACTCCTTACAGTGGCCAATCAGGAGAGAGCAAAGCTCGGGCTTCCTAATCCCCAGGTACATGATACAGGCAAGGCTATAGAGACAGCTGTAGAAGCTATCAGGATACTGATAAAGGCTGAGCATAAGGGAGCGTGATATTTTGAAGGATTATTTTAAGCTGATGCAGACTGCTATGGATATGAGATACAAAAGCTATGTGCCCTATTCTCATTTTCATGTAGGTGCAGCCCTTCTTACAAATGAAGGATATGTATATACAGGCTGCAATATTGAAAATTCATCCTATGGCGCAACAAATTGTGCCGAGAGAACAGCCCTCTTTAAGGCTATATCAGAGGGCGAGCGGGAATTTGAAGCCATTGCCATTGCTGCCGGAAGAGAGGAAGGAATAGGTGATCTGATCACAGTACCTGCCCCTCCCTGCGGAATATGCAGGCAGGTGATAAGGGAATTCTGCGGACCTGATTTCAAGATTGTATTGCATGACAAAGAAGGCAATATTAAGGTCTATACACTTTCTGAGCTTTTGCCTGAAAGCTTTGGACCTGAGAATCTGTAAACTTGACGATATTTGATATTCATGTTATCATATGACAGTTGTCAAAAACCGGACGGTCCTCTGTTGCTGCTGATCCCAGAGTGGAAGCGTGTATGGCATTATAGAACGTCTCAGAAGAAGGAGAAATACCATGAGCACAATTATTGAAGAAATCGAAAAGGCACAGCTTAACGAGAACGTTCCTCAGTTCAACACAGGTGATACTATCAGAGTATACGCTAAGATCGTTGAGGGCGAGCGCACAAGAACTCAGATGTTCGAAGGCACAGTTAAGAAGATCCAGGGCGGTTCCAACCGTGCTACATTTACAGTTCGTAAGATTGCTTACGGCGTAGGCGTAGAGAAGACATGGCCCATCCACTCCCCTCTCATCGAGAAGGTTGAGGTTGTTCGCAGAGGCCGTGTAAGACGTGCTAAGCTCAACTATCTTGTTGGTCTCACCGGCAAGAAGGCTAAGGTTAAGGAAGCTAGATAATCTTAATTCTTTAATCGATACGAGAAGTATAGGCAATTGTCAAAGACTTATGAGTTCTGCGACAGTTGCCTTTCTTTTTACATTACATTGAAGTGCATCCATGCACTTCAGAACATGTTAGGATATATCCGTATATCCATGACATTGAAGTGCAAACTAGTGTGGAGTGAGGGTATAAGAAGGTATGGGCAGGAGAAGAAGATCAAGAAAAGAGTTTCACCTTGTTTATGGCGATGAGAAGAAGATCATCACACCTGAGCTTATAAGAGAGATTTTGTCTTTTGTATTTTATACTGTATGTGCGGTCGCAATAGCCTACCTTTTGTCCATGGGCTTTGGCAAAAGCGTGCAGAATGTGGGAGATTCCATGGAGCCCACCATATCCTCGGGACAAACGGTGCTTGTCAATCGCGTTACTACAGGACTGTCAGGGCCATCAAGAGGCAGCATCATAGCCTTTTTGCCAAACGGCAATACTAATCTTCATTACTATATCAAGAGAGTAGTGGGTGTCCCCGGAGATAGTGTTCAGATCATTGACGGGGCTTTATACATAAACGGTGCTGAGGTTGTCAGGGATTCAGAGAGCTTTGATGAGATGGTGGATGCCGGTATTGCATCCAGTTCTGTGAAACTTGGAAACGGTGAATTTTTTGTACTTGGAGATAACAGAAACGCTTCTGAAGACAGCAGAAGTGCCGATATAGGTATCGTAAAGAGTGAATATATACTGGGAAGCTGCTGGTATTATTATGGCGGCGGCGAGCATGGATTTATAGGCAGTTCCTATCCCGAAGGGGACGAATGACGGTAAGGGATCAGATATATGAGAATGGATAATAAGAAGAATAAAAGCGGGGCCGGGCCCGGTAAAAAAGCATCTGCGGTAAATGGAGCAAAGGCTTCGAATAAGTTTAATAAGCAGGCAGCTATAAAGAATTCCGGCAAAAATAATGCCCAGGTTAATAAAAAGATAAACAAGAAAGCCGGCAAGACTGAAAATACAGATGCCTCCGATAAGAATACTGAAAAGAGCAGCATTAACTGGTATCCCGGTCACATGACCAAGGCAGTTCGAATGATGAAGGAAAATATCAGCCTGGTGGATATCATTGTGGAGATCACAGACGCCAGAATCCCTTCTTCCAGTAGAAACCCTGATATAGATGAGCTGGGTAAGGATAAATTCAGGCTGGTGATCCTCAATAAGGCTGACCTGGCTGATAAATCCATTACAGATAAATGGATCGAATATTATAAGTCTAAGGGCATATATGCCATTGAGCTGGATTCCAGGAATTTTAAGGGAATGAAGGATGTAAAGAACCTGATGACACTTGCCTGCAAAGAGAAAATAGACAGAGATAGGGCCAGAGGCATTATAGGTAGGCCTATCAGGGCCATGGTGGCAGGTATCCCAAATGTGGGCAAGTCCACCTTTATCAACCATCTGACTGGTAAGAATGCAGCCAAGACAGGTAATAAGCCCGGTGTTACCAAAGGTAAGCAGTGGATCATGCTGGGACAGGAGATACAGCTTTTGGATACTCCCGGTATACTCTGGCCCAAGTTTGAGGATCAGAGAGTAGGCAATCACCTGGCTATGACAGGCTCTATCAATGATAACATACTGGATATCGGCGAACTCTGCATTGGTCTGTTAAAGGATCTGGAAAAGAACTATGCAGCCAATATATATAAGACGTATAATATTAATGACGAAGATATTGATAGAGCTATAGAAGAGGATCATCTTATGGCCAGGGAAGCGGGTATCATTGCTGCTGTAGCAGCCAGGAGAAATCTTCTGCTGCCGGGCTCAAAGTATGATTATGCCAGAGCTTCCGATCTGATAATCGATGATTTCAGGAGCGGGAGACTGGGCAGGATCAGTCTGGAAGAACCTATGCATGACGATGGCTTATAGAAGGGACATGGATCCTTTCGTTTCATGGCTTATTGATGACTACTCAGTATAATAATTTCCTTATTCAGGGGGTTGTGCGAGATATGGAAGACAGAATAATAGAAAGCTGCGAAGATAAGAGTGAATCAAAACTCAGACATTTTATAAAAGAGCTTATCAGCACTGTTTTGTACTTTGTATCAGTGATAGTGATAATGATACTCTTTATGACCTTTGTTGCCCAAAGGACGGATGTACTGGGCAATTCGATGCTCAATACCTTGCAGGACGGCGATTCTCTGATAGTATCCAAGATATCCTACATTATAGGTGAGCCCGAAAGGTTTGATATTGTAGTATTTCCTCATGTTGATATGAGGACCGGGCAGGATTCGTATTTTATCAAGAGAGTCATAGGACTGCCCGGTGAGACTGTGTATATTGATCCGGAAGGTAATATATATATAAACGGTATCGTATTGAATGAGAGCTATGGCAGAGAAGTAATAGTAAATGCAGGCCTGGCTTCTTCGGAGATCACTCTGGGAGAAGACGAATATTTTGTAATGGGAGACAACAGGAACGATTCTCTGGATTCCAGATATCCGGAGGTGGGTAATATCAAGAGAGACGAGCTGGTTGGTAAGGCTGTTGTCAGGATATTCCCCTTCTCATCCTTTGGACTACTTAAGAAATAAACAAGAGCAGGGGGACCGGTAAGTAAATGGAAAGTATCACATCAATCAAAGCAAAATTTGCATCCAGCCCGGATACAGGGCTGGATCTCTTTATAGACAGCTATTCAAATGATGAGAGAAGCGGTGTACAAAGCCTGGTAAAAAGAGCTATCAAAAGAAGGGATGCTTATCAAAAGGAGCTTTTAAGGATTGAGGAGATGAAGCATTTTGAAAAGCTCTATGCTGATAGGGGCTATATCTGCGGCGTAGATGAGGTGGGCAGAGGCCCGCTGGCAGGCCCTGTGTGTGCAGGCGCAGTGATACTGCCTGCTGACTGTGACATCCTCTATCTGAATGATTCCAAGCAATTATCCGAAAAAAAGAGAGAAGAGCTCTATGAACTGATAGGGGAGAAGGCTGTGGCCTGGGCTGTAGCCTTTGCTGATAATGACAGGATAGACGAGATCAATATCTTGCAGGCAGATTATGAGGCTATGGCAGAGGCTGTGGGTAGCCTTAAAGTAAAGCCGGGGATCCTGCTTATGGATGCTGTTCATGTGCCTCAGCTTGAGGACTATGAGCAGGTATCTATCATCAAGGGAGATGCCAAGAGTATATCCATTGCGGCAGCCAGCATCATGGCCAAGGTAACAAGAGACCGTTATATGGCGGAGATGGATAAAGAGTATCCCGGATACGGCTTTGCCAGAAACAAGGGCTATGGAAGCGCTGAGCACATTAAGGCGCTCAAAGAGATAGGGCCTTCAAGGATCCATAGGAGATCCTTTATAGGTAACTTTGTGTGATAGCTTATATTCCGGGAGTGTCCGTATGGTCAGTGATCTGAGTATAAATCAGGGTTTCAAAATCAGAGAGCCCATTGGGGTTAATGATCAGCAGGCCGGGGCACGTGCGTCAAAGGATGTTGCCTCTTCACTAAAAGCAGGCGACAGCGTAAGCGGCAGAATCGTGGATCTGACAAGTAATTCCGATGGCAGCAGAAATGCAAGGGTAGATATGGGCGGCGGCAATATGCTGGATGCCAGGTTGTCCAATTCTATGGATATTTCCAAGGGACAGAATATCCTCTTTACAGTGAGAAGCGCATCTTCAGGACAAGTCACATTATCCCCCTTATATGAGAATACAGCTGCTCTTACAGCTACAACAGACAAGGCTCTCATGGCTGCAGGGCTGGCTATTACTGACAAGCTTAGGGAAATGGTGGGCAGTATGATGAAGGAGGGTATGGGCATAGACAGGAATGCGCTCCTTGATATGGCCAGGACCCTGGATTCATACCCTTTAGCCAGTCCTTCTGTGCTGGTGAGGATGACCAGTAATGAGATTCCCATAAATGAAACCAATATACAGCAGTTCACTAATTACAGCAATTATGAACACCAGATAATATCAGGAATGCATGAGATAGCAGATGGTATTCCTGAGGTTTATCAGAGCCTTACGTCCGCAGGAGATCAGGATGGCGCTTTGGAGCTCATGGGAGATATCATAAGGCTGTTTGGAGAAGGGGCAGAAGAGGGAGCTGATGAGGGACAGCTTATGAGCGCTGTAAAGGGCGAGCCCCGGGCACAGGAAGGGAGAGCAGGTATAGCAGGGGATGACGCATCAGCTGCAGCAGCTGCTAAAGGTGAAGAAGCCCTGCAAGAAGCCAAAGCAGGTGTCATAGATATAGGAGAGGGCATAAATAGCGAAAGTGGGTCAGAAAAAATCCTGTTAAAGGGCGAAGCTGCAGACAATGGACAAGGCGCGGGGGAAATAAAAGGAGAAGAAGCCCTTGCCGGACAAAAGAATCTATCTGCAGGAGCTGAGGGTAAAGGATCAGAGGGCCCCCTTCAAGCTGACAGATTGATACGGGATCTGTTATCGGGGATATCAGATACTAACAGCGCTGACAAGAATGCAGGTAATCAGGCTATAAAGAGCCTTGTTGGGAGCCCGGAATTTCGAGAGCTTGCAGGAGAGCTTTTAAAGGATCCTTCTCTGGCAGATGTTTTTAAGGGCATGCTGCAGGGAAAAATGCCGACAAGTTCCTCTGATGTGATCAATGATCTTTCACGCCTTTTTGACCAGTCTCTGCATCAAAATGACGGTGTTGATAAGGCATGGAACAGGCTTTTTAACTCAGATTCTTTTGTCAAAGCTCTAAAAGAGACCATATCCGATCAGTGGACCCTGACCCCTAAGGAAGTGGGGGAAAAGGGAAATGTGGATGATCTATACAGGCGTCTGGAAAACAATGCGAGACGTCTGACTGAGCTATTTAAGGATTCGTCTCTGGAAAATACGGCATCCTTTAAGGGCTCTCAAAATATGCAGCAGAATCTGGACTTTATGAATCAGATGAATCAGATGGCGGCATATGTGCAATTGCCTCTGAAAATGGCAGGCAATGAGGCTCATGGAGACCTCTATGTATATTCGGGCGGGAAAAATGCCGCCAGCGAGGATGGTTCTGTATCGGCTCTGCTCCATCTGGATATGGCTCATTTGGGTCCTACAGACGTCTATGTGAAGATGAAGGGCGATACTGTCACCAGTAACTTTACACTGGCTGACGAGGCTGCGATGGACCTTATAGAGGCCCATATAGATGAACTGGATGCAAGGCTAAAGGCAAGAGGCTATAATGCCAGCTTTGCAGTGAAAAAGTCAGGGGATGAGGATCCCTCAAACAGCGCCTTGGACGAGATGCTGGGCCTTAAGACTGACAGCAAGCTGGTACGTAGTACGAGCTTTGATGCGAGAGCATAGATGGAGGAATCATGGCGGATAAGAATAAAACAGCCATAGCTCTTGGATACGATCCTAATGAAGATAATGCCCCCAAAGTCATTGCTTCAGGTAAGGGAAAGATCGCCGAGAGGATCATAGAAGAAGCTAAAGAGAATAACATCCCCCTTCACAAGGACGATAAGCTGGCCGATACCCTGTCAAGGCTTGATATAGGCGAAGCTATACCTCCTGAGCTCTATAATGTTGTGGCTGAGATCCTGGTATTTGTTGATGCAATGGACAAGATCAAAGCAAAGTCCGGGGGTAAGCTGTAGTGAACAAGCATTTATACGGTCAAAGGGGTGAGGAGATAGCGTTGCGATTTATCACGGACAGAGGCGGAGAGCTCCTTGAGAAGAATTATAGATTCAAAAGAGGCGAGATAGACCTGATAGTAAGGGACGGGGATTATATAGCCTTTGTAGAAGTCAAATACAGACAAAATGACCATTATGGAAGCGCAGCTGAAGCTGTAGGTTATGAGAAGCAGCGCAATATATCAAGAGGCTGTGATCATTATTTGATACAAAAGGGTCTTGATGAATATACTCCGGTGAGATTCGACGTGCTGACACTGGAGAAAACAGATGACCAAAGGGGAGATCTGTATATCAAATGGATCAAAAATGCTTTTGATTATATACCATTAAGGAAAAAGAGGGGGAGATAGTAATATGGATTCAACTTATAATTTCTTTGCCACAATATCCAGAATGAAATATATAGAGAGATGGGCTCTAATGAGAAATTCAAGGCCTGAGAATCTCTCCGAGCACTCCTGCGAAGTAGCTATGATATCCCATGTACTCTGCAGTATGGCTAATGTGAGATATGGGCATGAGCTGGACGCCAATATGGCGGCACTCATAGGCCTGTATCACGATACAACAGAGATCATTACAGGGGATATGCCTACGCCCGTAAAATACTTTAACAGCAGTATCAGGGATGCATATAAGGAGGTAGAGAAGGTAGCGGAGAATACACTGCTGGATAGGCTTCCGGATGACCTGCGCCCCATATATGAGAAGATATACAAGGGCTGTGGCTGCAAGGAAGAGGCTTATATGAGAAGCCTGATAAAGGCTGCAGATAAGCTGTCAGCTCTGATCAAATGCATTGAAGAAGAAAGGAGCGGCAATACGGAGTTTAAGACTGCCAAGGAATCTACCTGGAAGTCAGTCAACGAACTTTGTGCCAAATATCCTGAGGTCCTTGATTTTGTAAATGAATTCCTGCCTGCTTACGGCAGGACACTAGATGAACTGAGCAGAGGATAAATAAAACAGTCCTTTGGCAAAAATTGATTTATTGCCTAAGGACTGTTTTTTTAGTTACATCAGTATGATGATCACTGCCCCAGTTCTGCGATGGAGTGGTCGCCTTCGTTGTAGCGACGAACAATCTCGTGGATCTTGGAGGTAGGAGTCAGGATATTGCTGGTGGATGAATCATGATTGAAGAAATCAATGATGGTAGCAATAAAGCTGCTCATGTCTGCCACGAGATAATAAGGACGCTTTACGTTATCAGGATGCTGGTAGGTCAGGTTGGTGGAGATAATGTAATCAAAATCTCTCTTCTCATAAGCGTCATCAAATTTATCAAGACCGTCTGTAAAGAGACCGAATGTACATGCGATGAATACCCTGCCTGCTCCCATAGCCTTGAGCTGTCTGGAGGTATCGATCATGGATGCACCTGAAGATATCATATCATCAACAATGATAACGTCCTTGCCCTGGATATTGGAGCCCAGGAATTCATGGGCTACGATGGGATTGGAACCGTTAACAACATGTGCATAATCGCGGCGCTTATAGAACATACCTGTATCTGCGCCGAGAACGTTTGCAAAGTATACTGCTCTGTCCAGAGCACCTTCATCGGGGCTTATAACAATAAGGTGATCCTTGTCCACAGTCAGGTCATTTATATTATTGAGCAGGACCTTCATGAACTGATAGGTTGCCATGAAGTTATCAAAACCTGTAAGAGGAGCAGAATTGGATATTCTGGGATCATGAGCATCAAAGGTGATGAAGTTCTTGACGCCCATATCGCTGAGCTCCTTGAACATAAGAGCTGCATCCAGGGATTCCCTCTGAGTACGCCTGTGCTGACGGCCTACATAAAGGAAAGGCATGATGACATTGATCCTCTTGGCCGAACGGGACGCAATGGCAATGACTCTCTTAAGATCCTGATAATGATCATCGGGAGACTTGTAATTGGTAAAGCCGTTCATATTGTAAGGACAGTTATAGTTCATGATATCTGTAAGGATAAAGCAGTCCTTACCTCTTGTAGAGAATCTGAATCTTGCCTTGGCTTCTCCGCTGGCGAAGCGGTCAAGCTCAGGCCATGCCAGATAGGAATCCTCTTTGTATCCATTAAAAGCGGGATCGTTCTGAGGCATTTCGTGCATGGTGTGGCGAAATTCTACAAGATGAGAGTCTACAGCTTTGGCCAGTTCTGCAGCTGAATCCATTGCTACAAGCTGAAGTGGAGCTACAGGCAGTGTGGCTTCCAATTTGTGAAAATCCGGCATTTTGATACCTTCCTTTTTAAATCTTTTACAATAAGTCTCTTATGTTTTATCATCTGTTGTGTGGCGCGTCAAGGTCAATCATGCTAAAATAACTTTGTATGCGCAGATATAATTAAGATAAAGGCAGTATATATGCAAAAAGATATTAAGGGACACCTTATAAAAGAAGTGAACCCCGGAAGCATTGCTGAGGAAGTTGGCATTGAAGTCGGGGATTATCTTCTTGCCATAAATGATAATGAGATAAAGGATATTTTTGACTATCAGTATTTTACTGAAAATGAAGAGGTCAATGTTCTTATCCAGAAGAGGGACGGAGAACCCTGGCTTTTGGAAATAGAAAAGGATGAGGATGAAGATCTTGGCATTGTTTTTGACAATGGCCTTATGGACAATTACAGGTCATGTCATAATAAATGCATTTTTTGTTTTATAGACCAGATGCCTCCGGGTATGAGAGAGACACTGTATTTTAAGGATGATGATTCCAGGCTTTCTTTTCTCCAGGGGAATTATGTGACTCTCACCAATATGTCAGATGAAGATCTGGAGCGTATCATCCGTTATCATCTATCTCCTATCAATGTGTCTGTGCAGACTACTAATCCTGAGCTTAGGAACATGATGATGGGCAACCGTTTTGCAGGGGATGCTCTGAAGAAGCTCCACAGGCTCTGTGATCCTGCTAATGGTCTGGAGCTTAATGGTCAGATAGTGCTCTGTAAGGGTATCAATGACGGGGCAGAGCTTAGAAGATCCCTTTCGGACCTCTATGCTATGAGACCCTCTATGGTCAGCCTCTCTGTGGTGCCTGTAGGTCTCTCAAGGTTCAGGGAAGGCCTGTATCCCTTAGAGCCCTTTGAGAAAGAGGACGCCGGGAAGGTCATAGAAGAGATATCCTACTGGCAGGAGAAGAGCTACAGGGAATACGGAGACCATTTTGTCCATGCTTCCGATGAATGGTATATGATAGCAGGACTGCCCATTCCCGGTGCTGAGATATATGACGGCTATGGACAGCTGGAAAATGGCGTGGGCATGGTAAGGCTGATGCTGGATGATTTTTATTCCTGTCTTGACAGGCTCAAAGCCAGATACAAAGAGGATCCGGAATTTGCCAGGCATATTGATGAGCGCAGGTTTAAATGCAGTTCCGTGACCGGCAGACTTATTTATCCCTGGGTAAAAGAGATGGCTGATAAGCTTATGGAATTTTGTCCCGGACTTGACTTTAATGTGATAGAAGTGGTAAATCATTTCTTCGGTGAGAGGATCACTGTCACAGGTCTTCTCACAGGAAGGGATATCATAGACAGGGTTAAGCAGGAGGATGCAGGAGAGGTGCTCCTTCTCCCCGGCAATGTGCTTAGGGCAGGAGAGAATTATCTTCTGGATGATATCACTGTTGAAGATATAGAAAGAGAATTACAGATTCCCGTTGAGATAATTGATTCTTCCGAGGACGGACTGGTCAGGAGACTCTTGGGAATATGACAGGTAAAGGAGTTATATGAGAAAACAGATAGTAGCTGTGGTGGGGCGCCCTAATGTGGGCAAATCCACATTGTTTAATGTTCTGGCAGGCAAGAGGATCTCCATTGTGGAAGATACTCCCGGTGTTACCAGGGACAGGATCTACGCGGATGTAGAGTGGCTGGGAAGGGTGTTTACCCTGATAGATACAGGCGGTATAGAGCCTGACAGCAAGGATGTCATCCTCTCTCAAATGAGAGAACAGGCCCAGATGGCCATTGATACTGCTGATGTGATCATTTTCCTCTGTGATCTAAAGCAGGGCGTGACCGATGCTGATGCTCAGGTGGCTGATATGCTGCGCCGAAGCGGCAAGCCTGTGGTACTGACTGTTAATAAGGTGGATTCCTATAAGAGAGACAGCCTGGATGTATATGAATTCTACAATCTGGGAATAGGCGATCCTGTACCGATCTCTGCTGCCAATATGCAGGGTATAGGCGATATGCTGGAAGCTGTTGCCGAGCATTTTCCTGATGAGAAGGAGATAAGGGAAGAGGAAGAGGATGACAGCATCAAGGTGGCTGTAATCGGTAAGCCCAATGTGGGCAAGTCCAGTATCATCAACCGTCTCATCGGTGAGAACAGGCTGATCGTATCAGATGTAGCAGGTACTACCAGGGATGCCATAGATACCAAGATCATACACGCCGGTCAGGAATATACATTTATCGATACCGCAGGTATCAGGCGTCACAATAAGATCAAAGAGAACCTGGAACAGTATATGCTGGTCAGGACAGTTACCGCTGTTGAGAGAGCCAGTGTATGTGTCCTTGTCATCAATGCAGAGGAAGGAGTCACTGAGCAGGATGCCAAGATAGCAGGCATAGCTCATGACAATGGCAAGGCTGTTATAATTGCTGTTAATAAGTGGGACCTTATCGAAAAGGATAATCATACTGTGGGCAAGTTTACGGAGAAGATCCGTCAGACTCTTGCATTTATGCCTTATGCTGAGATACTCTTTATATCGGCTCAGACCGGTCAGAGACTGGTCAAGCTCTATGATATGATAGATGCTGTATATCAGAATCATTCCATGCGTGTGGCAACAGGTGTCCTTAATGAGATATTGATGCAGGCTCTGGTAATGCAGCAGCCTCCGTCAGACAGGGGCAGGGTACTCAAGGTCTACTACATGACTCAGGTATCAGTATGTCCTCCCACCTTTGTCATTTTTGTAAATGACAAAAAACTGATGCATTTCTCCTACACCAGGTATATTGAGAATCAGGTAAGGGCAGCATTTGGTTTTGCGGGTACACCGCTTAGATTTATAATCAGAGAGAGAAAGGGCGATAATTCGATAAAGGGAAACAACAAATGACTATGACAAGCCTTCGATTTATTTGTATTGCCATTGGCTACGTTTTTGGCATGATCCAGACTGCGTATTTCTACGGAAGACTAAAGGGTATCGACATCAGACAGTATGGCAGCGGCAATGCAGGTACCACCAACACCTTAAGAGTCCTTGGGGCCAAGGCCGGATTTATCGTTCTTTTCGGAGATATGCTCAAATGTGCACTGGCTGTATGCCTGGTAGGTTTCCTCTTTTCCTCCGCATATCCGGAGCATGTGTATCTGCTTAAGATGTATACAGCATTTGGAGCTATACTTGGACATGATTTTCCTTTTTACATGAAATTCAAGGGGGGTAAGGGAATAGCTGCAACCTGCGGCTTTATGATAGCTTTTCACTGGACCTTTATTCCCATGTTCCTGATAGTATTCCTTCTCATTTTTAATCTGACACACTATGTGTCACTGGGGTCTCTTGCTCTCTATCTGGGTTTTGTGATCCTGCTCATGTTCGAGGGAGAGAAGGGGCTCTTTGGATTCGGAGCTATGGCTGCAGCTGACAGGGTTGAGATGTATATCATAGCCATTGTCATGACATGCCTTGCCTTCTGGCAGCACAGGTCCAATATCAACAAGCTGGTGAACCATACTGAACGCAAAACATATATTTTCAAGAAAAAGAATGCAGAGGATTAAATGGAAGAGACTTTAAGTATAGGCATTTTGGGTGCAGGAAGCTGGGGAATGGCTCTGGCTTTTGTTCTTGGAAGCAAGGGATATAATGTTACTGTCTGGTCCAGACGCGACGAGATGGTCAGAGAGCTGACAAGAAGTCATGAAAATAAAGACAAGCTTCCGGGAGTAATACTTCCGGATACAGTAGGATATACTTCTGATATAGAGACTGCTGTTAAAGACAAGGATATTATTTTGATGGTAGTACCTGCTGCCAAGACCAGGGAGACCTGCAAGAAGATAGCTCCCTTTGTCAGCATAGATCAGGTGATAGTGACCTGCTCCAAGGGCATAGAGGAATCAACTATGCTCCTGGTGTCGGAGGTCATAGAAGACGAGCTTGACGGCAGGATACAGAGGGGAAATGTAGCTGTCCTGTCAGGCCCTTCACATGCAGAAGAGGTGGGCAGGATGATGCCTACGGCTATAGTAGTGGGCGCATCTACAGCCAGCCTTGCCAGAAGATTGCAGAATATCTTTATGAGCAAGGTGTTCAGGGTATATATCAGCCCTGATATGACAGGTATAGAGCTGGGAGGTGCCTGCAAGAATGTCATAGCTTTGGCGGCAGGTATAGCTGATGGGCTGGGCTACGGAGACAATACCAAGGCAGCACTTATCACAAGAGGGATAACTGAGATAACAAGACTGGGTATGGCTGCAGGAGGACAGGCTGAGAGCTTCTCGGGCCTCACCGGTATAGGAGACCTGATAGTGACCTGTGCATCCATGCATTCCAGAAACAGAAGAGCAGGCATACTTATTGGTCAGGGCAAGACTCCTGATGAAGCCATGGATGAAGTCCATATGGTGGTTGAAGGAGTATTCAGTGCTAAGGCGGCGCTGGAGCTTGCCAGGAAATATAAGGTGGAAACACCTATTATCGAGCAGGTATGCGAAGTGCTTTTTAATGGCAAAAGCGCCAGGGAAGCTGTTGCAGACCTTATGCTGAGGGACGGCAAGGTCGAGAATAATACACTTTCATGGCCTGATGAATAAATTAAAAAGGGAGGAGTAAAATTATGTCACTTATCGTATCACTGATCCTGGGAGCAGTAGCAGGATGGATCGCCAGCAACATCATGAATACCAGCGGAGGCCTTCTCAGGAACATCATCCTGGGTATTGCAGGGGGAGCTGTTGGCAGCATTCTCTTTGGCCTTATCGGACTTACTTCCACAGGAAGTTTTGTAGGTAATATGATCGTCAGCGTAGTGGGAGCATGTGCTCTTATATTTGCAGGCAGAATATTGTTTAAATAATGTATAAAATAATCAAGATAACCCACCACCTTTAGGTGGTGGGAATATCTTGATTACGGGTGCGGGGTTATAAGCCCCGTACCCGTAGAACTGCGTCAGCAGTGATTTTATAACGAGCAAAAAGCGAAGCGTTTGCGAGTTTAACTGTGTCATTTGCCCCGGATGTTAATTTCCGGGGCTTTTTGAATCAAAAGAACAGCAATTACAAGAAGAGGTATAAGATGCCCGGAATCAAGGATATAGCCCAAATTGCAGGAGTGTCTCCTTCTACTGTTTCCAATGCACTCAATGGAAGAGCGAATTGCAGCGAGGTTACCAGGAACAAAATATTAAAGATCTGCAGAGAGCTGGATTATCAGCCTAATGAAGCTGCGAAAGCGCTGAAAAACGGCACTGCCAGGACCATTCTCTTTATCTTTAGCGACTTTGACAGGAAATTTTACCTGGAAGTGATCCATGGTATCAGCGATTATGTTTATTCCAGAGGCTATGACCTGATCATATGTTCCGGTAAGAGTGCTGAGAAATTCATGTCAGGCCTCTATACCTGTGGGGCTATAGTGCAGGATATCACCTGCCCTGACAGCCTTCTTATCAAAAAGGCAGAGAACGGCTTTCCTCTTGTATTGCTGGACAGAGTCCTGGGCCAGAGAGGGATCAAAAGCGTGGTAGTAGGTAATTACCAGGCTGAAAGGGAGCTTGTCTCAGGGCTGGTGGATAAGGGCTTTAGGCATTTTGCTTTTCTGAGCGGCCCTGAAAGCGATGATACAAGGCAAAGGTTCCGCGGATTCAGGGACGTGCTAAGGGAGCATGATATTGTCTTTAAAAGTGAAGATCATTATACGGGAGACTTTAGAGAGAACAGCGGAAGGCAGGCTGCCAGGCTGATCATGTTGTCTGAGAATATGCCCCAGGTCCTGGTCTGTGCCAATGATACTATGGCCATAGGGGCTATAGAGGCCTTTAAGGAGAATAATATCCGGGTGCCTGAAGATATAGCTGTATGCGGCTTTGATGACAGAGAAATGTCTGAAGTATATGGTCTTACAACGGTATCGATCCCCTATTATGAGATAGGGTATCTGGCTGCTCAGGATCTTATAGAGATGATAGATGGGGGATGTAATTACGATACCTTCACTGTAAATGCCAGGGTTCAGTGGAGAAACTCCACACAAAAAGCTATTTTGGGAAAAACAAAAGAGCATAATAGATAAAAGCATAAAAGATAAAAGCAGGGAAGCATGATCTGTAATCATATTTCCTTTGCATGAACAGCCTGTAAAAAAGGTAAAAACTATTCAAAATAAGTAAAACGTTTACTAAATATAAGTAAACGATTTACTTATTTTTTTACATATAATATGATATTCCATAAAAAACCACTAAAGATAAAAAGCCGAAAATATCTATAACGGGGAAAATAACGACAGGCCATTGACTCTATAATGAAAGTTATTAAAATACACATATAACGTTTTACATGCACCGAGTCGCGAATCGGTTGCTTGTGGATACAAGAAAAATGAGTTGGTATTGAAAATTATGGAGGATGATTATGAAAAAATTAGCTAAGTTAGGAACTGCTATGCTCAGCGTGGTAACTGTAGCAGCTATGCTTGCAGGCTGCTCTAAAGAGGCCCCCGCTGCTGATGATAATGCCGCAGCAAACACACAGGATGCAGCAGAAGTAGCCGCTGCTGACAAGTTTGTACTCTTCCAGTCAAAGACAGAGATCATGGGAGAGCTTAATAAGCTGGCTGAGGCTTACAAAGAGGAGAAAGGCGTAGAGATAGAAGTATGGGAGACTACAGGTGATTCATATTTTACAGATCTCAAGACCAACCTTTCTAACGGAACCGGACCTGCACTTTTCTCACTGGCTCCCGGCTCTGAGTCCAGGGAGATGGCTGATTACCTGGAGGATATAGGATCCCTTGAAGTTGCAGGTAAGATCTCAGACAAGCTTCTTGATACAGTAGACGGCAAGGTAGTAGGTATCCCTTATACAGTTGAGGGCTTTGGCGTTGTATATAATGCAGACCTCTATGATCCTTCCAAGGTTACAGATACCGATGCTTTCATATCCTTCCTTCAGGATCAGAAGGCTGCAGGGGTAAACGGCTTTGGACTTTCCCAGGAAGATTATTTCCTTATCGCTCACATCTTAAATACACCTTTTGCTGTTCAAGCAGATCCTGATCAGTATCTGGCAGATGTTCTTGCAGGAAATGCTCGCTTTGCAGATAATGATGCATTTAAGGATTTTGCCAGGGTAATGGAAGCTATCCGTGACAATTGCACCAATCCTATGGATATCGCTTATGACGGCAACTGCGGTGATTTTGCTACAGGAAAGAGCGCTGCTGTACATCAGGGCAACTGGTGCTACTCAATGTTTGCAGACTATGATGTAGCCTTTGATATGGCTATCGCTCCCCTTCCGATCCAGGGCAATGACAAGGTGTCTGTATCCGTTCCTACATCCTGGTACGTAAATGTGGACGCTGATCCTGCTCAGAAGAAGGCAGCTATGGATTTCCTTGACTGGCTCTATGGAAGCGAAACAGGTGTTGATTATCTGATGAATAAGTTTGGCTTTATCCCTGTAGTAGACGGTATGAAGTCTGAGCAGCTCGATCCTCTGTCACAGTCTGTTGCAGACACTGTTGCAGCTGGCAAGACAATGCCCTGGGTAATGTCCAACTGGCCTGCTGGTCTTATCACCAATGAGCTGGCACCTATCACAGCCCAGTTCTTCACCAGTGATATGACAGGAGATGAGCTCCTTGATCAGCTCAATGACGCATTTGTAAATGCAGCAAAATAATAGCTGATCTGGCCTGGCTTGCTATACAGGCTATGAAAAAATAATTACCAAAAGACAGGCTGTTCACATCAGAAATGGTGTGAACAGTATTTTTGAGAAAAACACTTTTTATCTGATCTATGGAGGTATAGATGAAGGCATCTAAATTATGGTATGCGGTATTTACACTGCCCCTTATGCTCATATTCCTCAGTGTGGTTGTGATCCCTTTCCTCATTGGTATAGGTTATACCTTCGTGTCCTGGGATGGAATGGCAAAGCATGCGGCAGAGTTTGTAGGTATCAGGAATTATATTGATGTATTTTCAGATGACAGATTTCTTCAGGCGGAGATCAGGACTGTCATCTTTACGATCTTTTCTGTTGTGGCTATAAATCTCCTGGGACTGACCTTTGCCATAATAGTGACTACAAATCTTAGGACCAGGAATATAGCAAGGACCATGCTTCTCATGCCTTACCTTATAGGCGGACTTATCCTGGGTTATATCTGGAAGAGTATATTCTCAGAGTTCTTTATCTCAATTAATTGGGGTAACTGGCTGACAGATGCGCATAAGGCCATGGCTGCCATGATCATAGTGACCTGCTGGCAGATGGCAGGGTATGTAATGATCATATATATCACAGGACTCATGGCTATACCTGATGATGTGATCGAAGCTGCAGGTGTGGACGGAGCAGGCTTTTTACAGACACTCTTTAAGATCCGCTTTCCACTTCTTATGCCTTCATTTACCATCAGCCTTTTCCTGACACTTTCCAACTGCTTTAAGGTATACGATGTCAATCTGTCCCTTACGGGATCAGGCCCCGGTAATCAGTCGGAGATGTTCTCCATGAACATAGTATCAGAGATCTTTAGCCTTAATAATTTTGGCTATGGTCAGGCCAAGGCTATCATATTCTTTGCAATTGTTGCATGTATCACTCTGGTGCAGGTGACTATCACCAGAAAGAGGGAGGTAGAGCTGTGATGACAAAAGATTTAAAAAGAAAGATCGCATCCATTGCGGCTGATCTTGCGCTCATGGTATTTTGCCTGCTTTATCTCTTTCCCATATATCTTATAGTTACCAACTCTTTTAAGAGCAGGGCGGAGATGTACGATAACATGGTTGCTTTACCAAAAGTGCTGTCTTTTCAGTATTATGCCAGCGCTCTGGAAAAGGTTAATTTTGCGGTATCCTTTAGAAATTCTCTGATGCTCACAGTCTTTTCCATACTGGCTATTGTGATCCTGACTTCCATGACTGCATGGATGATCACAAGGCAAAAGAATAAGCTATCCACAGCTATCTACAATCTTCTCATCGCCACCATGCTCATACCTTTTCAGACACTGATGATGCCTCTGATGCAGGAGATGAGCATCATACAGCGAAACACAGGTATCAGGATGCTGGATACCATACCGGGTCTTATATACATGTATATAGGCTTTGGTGCCGGAATGGGCGTTTTTCTCTATTCTGGTTTTGTAAACTCCATTCCCGTATCTTTGGAGGAGGCTGCCAGGATCGATGGCTGTAATGCCTGGTCCACTTATTGGAAAATAGTATTTCCAAATATGAAACCCACTACTGTTACAGTTGTGATTTTAGATGTAATATGGATATGGAACGATTATCTACTTCCTTCATTAACACTTAAGTCCAAGGTTAACAGGACTGTCCCTCTGGCAACAGCCCAGTTTTTTGGTCAGTATACCATTAGCTGGAATGAAGCTATGGCAGCCCTTGTGGTTACTATCATACCTGTGCTTATTTTTTATCTTGCAGGGCAAAAATACATTGTAAAGGGCGTCGCAGCAGGCGCAGTAAAGGGATGATCTGACTATGAATAAACGTATTATTTCCAGGAACATGACCCACGCAGATGATAAAGAGAGAATGCTTGCAGAAACACTTTTTTCCACTGCCAACGGATATCTTGGCGTCCGGGGATGCAATGAAGAAGGACTTCCGGATGGTAAGAATACCTGCAGGGGCATGTATCTGAACGGGGTATACGAGATCATTCCCATGAAGCAGGCGGAGAGCCTGTTTGGTCTGATAGAAGAGAAGCAGACCATGATCAACTCAGGTGATCTGCAGACTGTATATATATCCATAGACGGCGAGCGCATGGAATACGGTAAGGGGACTGTATTGTCTGAGATCAGAAGCCTGGATATGGACAAGGGTATCAGTATTAGAGAGGTCAGATGGCGCTCTGAAAGCGGCAAAGAAATAGAGCTCAGAGTAAAAAGGATGACTTCTTTTGTGCTAAAGAATCTCTTTATTTTGGATATGGAAGTAAGGAGCCTGAACTTTGAAGGTGATATAGCATTTGAAGCTCTGCATATTGCAAAGGCTAATAACTATGCTAATCCCGACGACCCCAGAATGGCAGCTGAGGGGAACTGCTATCTGGAGCCCCAGCGGATCGAAGCCCTTAAAGACAGGAGCCTTAGCCTTACAAAGACAAGGGTGAGCGGTATCACTGTAGCTATTGCTTCGGCACATGAGTGTACTGCTGCCGGAAAAAAGATAGATTGTGTTTACAATAAAGAAGGGGAGAAGGTTATATATAGAGCCGGCTGCAGATTAAAGGAAAATGATACTGCAGTCCTGACAGGTTACGTGGTATTTGCAGACAGTCTTAGAGAAGAAGATCCTGGGGCCTCTGTGATGACTATGCTGGATAGTGCTATCAGTAATAAGAGCGCATACTATTATGATGCTCAGGAGCAGTATATGGCTGCATTCTGGGACAATGCTGATATGGAGATACTAGGGGACGAGGACAGCTCCCTCTCAGCATGCTTTAATATCTATCAGCTGCTGCAATCTGCAGGCACTATGAAGCGCAGCTCCATAGCAGCCAAGGGCCTGTCTGGTGAAGGCTATGAGGGCCACTATTTCTGGGATACAGAGATGTTCCTGATGCCCTTCTTTAACCTGACAGACAGAGAAGTGGCAAGGAGCCTTATCAGCTACAGATATGATACCCTGAAGGAAGCCAGGGAAAATGCAAGACTTTTGGGGCACAAAAAAGGTGCACTCTATCCCTGGAGGACCATAAATGGTACAGAGTGCTCAGGTTATTATGTATCCGGTACTGCTGCTTATCATATTAACGGAGCCATAGCCTATGCTATATGCTCCTATTATGACATATCCGGAGATATAGACTTTATGATGGATAAGGGAGAAGAAATACTCCTGGAAACAGCAAGGCTCTGGAGATGCGCAGGAAGCTATTACAAGGACCGTTTTATGCTCTTTGACGTGACAGGTCCTGATGAATACACCTGTATGGTGAATAATAATTACTATACCAATCTCTGTGCAGCCTACAATATGGAGAGAGCAGCACAGATCATGGAAGAGATCACAGTTATAGACGGAGGAAGGCTAATGGATAAGCTCTCTTCGTCAAGAGAAGAGCTGGAAAGTCTCAAAGAGGCTGCGAAGAAGATCTATCTGCCCTATGATGAAGAGCTGGGCATTAATCCTCAGGATGATTCCTTCCTTCAAAAGCCTGTATGGGACATTGAGGCAACTCCCAAGGAGGAATTCCCTCTTCTCATGCATCATCATCCGCTGGAGCTCTACAGATACCAGGTCTGCAAGCAGGCGGATACCGTACTGGCCCATTTCCTTTTTGAAGACAGGGTGGATGCTGAGACCAGGAAGAAGTCCTTTGAATATTACGAAAAGATCACCACTCATGATTCCTCCTTGTCCAGGTGTGTATTTGCCATAGCTGCAGCAAGGCTTGGAGAAAAGAAAAAAGCTCTTTCCTATTTTGGCGATTCTGTTAAAATGGATTTGATGAATCTGCAGGGGAATACGGGAGATGGAATCCATACTGCAAATATGGGCGGCAGCTATATGGCTATCGTATACGGATTTGCAGGGCTTACTATCAGGCGAGACGAATTGTCTCTGGATCCTTTCGTACCGGATAGCTGGAAGGGTTACAGATTCCGTTTCAAAAAGGGAGATAGCAGGATAGAAGTCTGTGTTCTCACAGATGAAGTAACAGTCACTCTCCTGGATGGACCGGAGCTATCGATCAAAGTATGGGGTGAAGATCACTTGCTAAAGGCTGATAGTCCTCTAAAGCTTCATCAGAAAAAATAAATATACAGACAAAAGGAGAATTTAGGGGAAATGTTAAAGGCAGTTATTTTTGATCTGGACGGTGTTATCACCGATTCAGCCAGCTATCACTATGAGGCGTGGAAAGAACTGGCAGACAAAATGGGGATACCCTTTGATGAGAAGGTCAATGAGCAGCTTAAGGGCGTATCCAGAATGGACTCTCTTGAGATTATCCTGAGGAATGATCCTCAGAAGAGGAATTTTACACAGGAAGAAAAAGAGGCGCTTTGCACTGAGAAAAATGAGAACTACAAGAAGTTGATACTGAAGATCACTCCTGGAGATATGCTTCCCGGTATAGCAGAGCTCCTTAAAGAACTTGAAGAGCATGGCATCATGAAGGGCCTGGCATCTGTAAGCCATAATGCAGAGACCATCCTGCGCCAGCTTCAGATTTTTGACAAATTTGACTATATCGCAGATGTAAACAGAGTAAAGAGATCAAAGCCCTATCCGGATATCTTCATGGATTGTCTGGTAAGTCTGGGCGTGGACGGACGCGATGCCATTGGTATCGAGGATGCTGCTGTGGGCATTGATTCCATCCACAGAGCTGGTATGAGAGCTGTAGGCGTAGGTTCTCCTGACATGATGGGAGCAGCCGACCTGATCCTGGCAGATACCTCTAAGCTTAGCTATGATAAGCTTGTGGAGCTTGCCTAATGCATGGTTAACGAGCATTTAGTTCTTGGATTTCGCTGCTGCAGAAGTTATTTATTCGCTCACACACTTCAAATGGTGTTTTGCTAAGTTCTTCATCACAGCCTTTTTTATTACGCCGCACTCGAAAGAACTCACCTATCAAAAAGGGAACTATAGTTCCCTTTTTGATAGGTTCAAACAGCTTTCTCGTGGGCGCATTAAGGCTGTGATTGAAGAATAAGCAAAAACAACCATTTGAAGTGAATGTTCGCTTCATATAATAACTTCTGCAGCAGCGCTCGTTAGGAACTGACACCTACCTCATAATATATGCTTTGACATGTTGATAATGATATAATATATTATAATATGTTATATCATTTATTTTATAGGGGGAATTAGCTATGTTACTTGGAGCGCTTGAGGCTGGCGGCACCAAGATGGTGTGCGCCATTGTTAAGGATAATGGTGAGATATTAGAGAGAGTGAGCTATCCTACACTTACGCCTGATGAGACCTTGCCTGTACTTGCAGACTTTTTTAGAGATAAAGGTATCGAAGCACTTGGTATAGGCTGCTTTGGACCTATTGATCTAAACAAAGAGTCAGATACCTATGGTTATATCACATCCACGCCCAAGCTTGCGTGGAGAAATACAGACATAGTTGGATACTTTAAGAAAGAGCTGAATATTCCCATTGGCTTTGATACCGATGTTAACGGTTCTCTTCTGGGTGAAGTGACCTTTGGTGCTGCTAAGGGAATATCTGATGCCATATACCTGACTATCGGGACCGGCATTGGCGGCGGCGTGATGTCAGGAGGCAATCTCCTCCACGGCATGCTCCATCCTGAGATGGGTCATATCCTTATGTCCAGGATACAAGGCGATGATTATGCAGGCAAATGCCCTTATCACAAGACCTGCTTTGAAGGTATGTGCGCAGGTCCCGCTATTGAAGAGAGATGGGGAAAAAAAGGTGTGGAACTGGCTGACAGAGACGAAGTATGGGAGCTGGAGAGCAGCTATATAGCCCAGGCACTGGTAAGCTATATACTGATCCTGAGCCCTAAGCTGATCATCCTGGGCGGAGGTGTGATGCACCAGAAACAGCTCTTCCCCATAATCAGGAAGAAGACAGCAGAGCTGTTAAACGGATATCTTGAAACTGCAGAATTAAAGGATATGGATAACTACATCATATCCCCTGCACTTGGAGATGATCAGGGCATCCTGGGCGCAGCAATGCTGGGACTTGATATGCTCAAATAAAGCTATATCGTTATTTTTTTATAAGATCTATTTGTAGGAGCTATAGATGACAAAGCACTGTCATTTATAGCTCTTTTTCTTTCGCGTAAAAATCCTGGCCTCCATTGAAAGGAGGATATGCAGGAAATGTATATGGAAAAAAACTGCGTAAATTTCATATGAATAATGCATGGAACAAGGCTGGTGATATCTTCAAGAACGATTCATTACAATTGAATAACGTAGAGGAGGTAGAAGCAATGAACAGCAATGCGGAACGCTATTGCGGCGTATATAAAGAATTAGCTGAATTGCTGGGCGA
The DNA here is from genome assembly GCF_000424585.1 of Butyrivibrio sp. MC2013. Classification (GTDB taxonomy): domain Bacteria; phylum Bacillota; class Clostridia; order Lachnospirales; family Lachnospiraceae; genus Butyrivibrio. Next base: position 87,370 of record NZ_AUKE01000008.1, on the reverse strand, counting down.
TGCTGCAACAATAAAGATCTGGAAGCAATTTTCAGGGCTCAGTATCACATTTCCCCAGAAACTATATTCAATTGAATATCGAAAAGAATTTATCATGGAACATCAGTGTACGATGAAGCCATCGGAAATGGCTAAAATTCTTGGACTATCTGAGAGAAGAGTTCGCCAGATAATTGTGGAAATCAAGCATGAGAAAGGTGGCGATGTAAATATTTAAATAGTTGTAAGTAGTTATTTGACAGAAAATATTATTGCATATGGAGGTTTGAATAAGTTATGAAAAGACATTATGGTCAGTGGAGCGTTGTATTATGTGTAGTAGTGTTAACTTCTCTTTTGATGGTTGCATGCGGAAAAGCAACTGAGGATCTGACCTCAAAGGAAGAAATACAAGTTGAGCATACAGAAGAGTCGGCTTCTTTTGAGGAGCCAGGCGCAGAGGAAGTAACTACAGGTGAGGCAAGTGCAGAGGAAAATAAGGAAATTACCGATACGGATACTGATAGCAGTCAATTCGTGATAGATCTGGAAGGGATCAGCAGTTTGGACGAGTTGGAAGACCGCATTGAAGAACACTTGTCGGATTGTATAGAATCATTGAGCTCCCGTGTAGAGAAATTAAGCGCAGAGATTGATTCTTATGATAAGTATTGTAAACATTCGGAGGAGATTTCAGATTTCTATAAGACAATTGAGGATGATACAAGGCAGATGTGCATTATGCTTCGAGAGTATAGCGCGGTATATGCAAGAATGATACTGGATTCTGATATGTCAAAAGAAGATAAATATGATGCAATAGAAGGAATAAGTGACTGCATCTATGACGACGCCTGTGATGAGATCAAGGATGAGATCTATGACGAGCTTATGGATGACATGAAGAAATATTTTTATGATGGAGTATTGGAAGACGGTAACGACTCTGCTGATTACAGTGAGTGGGTCAATATATGCTCTGAAGAGTATTCACAGTGGTATGATTCTTCATCTGAAGTTTATAGCCTGTATTCTGACGCTGCATCAGATATATATTCTTTCTATAGTGATATGTCCAGTGCGATATATAGCGAAGATACAGAACGTGCTGAGAAAAAATACAGTAACTTTCTGAAAAGGATTGAAAAAGAAAAAAATAAGGGAAAAGAATCAGATATTTATCCGGATGCAAAGTTTGATACAAGTTTAAGACCCGCAGAATCCTATGAGGATATAGAAGATGTCGTAGATGCGCATGTTTCAGAATGTGTTCAGGCATTGAAAAATGAGTGGACTGATCTTTCATCAAAAATAGATACATATGATAAATACGTTGAAAATACTGATGACATAGAGGACTATTATGAGCATGTAGAAGACGCAAGTGTAGAGATGCTGAATATGATATCTAATTACGGCGTGTTATATGCAAAGCTGGTTGTGGATTCCGATTTATCAAATAAAGATAAATATCTGGAGTTGGATAACTTCAAGTATTGTATTTATGAAGATGCATGTGAGTACATCAAGGATGATATCTACAAAGATCTATTGGAAGATATTAAAGACTACTGCTATGGAGGTATCTTAGGAGATATTCCGGAAGATGTTGACTATAGTGACTGGTCAGATGCGCGAAGTGATGCATATGATTGGTGGTCTGATGCTCGTGGTGGCATTTATGAAGAATGGTCAGACACTCGTTCGGATCTATATAGTTTCTGGGGGGATGTAAGATCAGAATTATATAGTGGAGACATTGATAAAGCCAAAAAGGAAATAACTACATTTGAGGGGAAAATCGGAGGATCAAAAACAATAAATGATACTGTAAATGATGAAGATGTTAATTCATCTGATGCAGAAGAGCATGAAACATCAAATACACTTGAGTCCGCGGCTTCATCAGATATTCGTCCGGAGTTTAAACAGGCTATGGATGATTACGAGGATTTTTATGACGAATACATTGATTTTATGAAAAAATACAATGAAAATCCAACTGATACCAAGCTTCTTGGGGAATACTTTGATATGCTCACGGAGCTTGAGGAGATGAATGAAAGCTTTTCCGAATGGGAAGATGATGATCTTAACGATGCGGAATTGGAGTACTATCTTGATGTTAATGCTCGTGTTGAAAAGAAAATGCTGGAATCATTGTAAAAGACACTAGTGCTTGTTTTTAGCCATTAAGCGTTTGTACATTATTTGAGAGCTCGATAAATGGAAAAGGGTCTGACTTGAAGGTCAGCCCCTTTTCACTATTATTTTTTAGAAACTGCAGATTGTAAGAAGTATTGCTTTGTATTTATATAGTGAAGTCTATCGATTATTTATGGGCGTCATGCATTTATATTCGGGTATAATAAAACTATAACACTAAGATTTGATTGTGATTCAGTTAGTTGCTCTTCACTCGCTGACAAATATACAAAAAGCACTGTAGCAGAAGGTTATTTCTGCAGTGAGCATTCACTTCAAATGGTATGTATTCTTGGAAGCTTTATCCAAGAATACATAGTTTTACTAATTCTTCATACGCAGTCTTCTAAGCGCCCGCGAGAAAGTTGTCTGAACCTGACAAAAGGAACTATAGTTCCTTTTGTCAGGTGAGTTTCTTTCGAGTGCGGCGCAATTATAGAAGGCTGCGGAAGAATTTAGTAAAACACCATTTGGAGTGTCGCGATCTAAGAAATAACCTTCTGCACAAGTGCTTCAAGTAATAGAAATGAGTGAAGAGCAACGGCGTTGAAACACTGTGAAATGTGCAGGTTTAAGTGGAAAAAATATTGCCAGGGAGAGAGTGTGTCTATATGACAAAGTCTTATGAAGATAAAGCTGCAACTAAAAACGGTATCTTAAGGTTTGTATTTTTTGGAATAGCTATCATACTTGAGATACTCTTTTTCTGGATTGTCTTTTATACCAGGCTGGAGAATTATCTTGGGCTGATAACTGTGATCAATAGGCTGCTGGCTCTTGCTCTGGTGGTAGCGATCTATAGTCAGTACGGCTCGCCTTCAATTAAGATGCCCTGGATCATTCTCATGATGGCGGTGCCTATAGTGGGAGTGTCGCTGTATCTGCTCATAGGTCTGTCCGGTTCAACAGGACGCATGAGGAAGAGATATGAAGCCATCGATAATATTATGTTCCGTCACCTTCCTCAGGATCCTGCTGTTATCAGCAAGGTGTCTCAGTCATACAGCTCCTGCGCGGGCATTTGCACTTATATCCAAAAGGAGAGCGGATATCCTTTATACAGGGATACGCTTGTCAGATATTTTAAGGATGCAGCAGAAGCTGTTGAGAGTCAGAAGAGAGATTTCCTGGCGGCAAAGAAGTTTATCTTTCTTGAATATTTCCTTATAGATGATAAGGAGTGCTGGCAGGAGATTGAAGATATCCTGGCTCAGAAAGTCAGAGAAGGAGTAGAAGTCAGAGTAATCTACGATGATATAGGCAGTATAGGCTATATCAGTAATTATTTTGCTCAGAAGCTAAGAAAGCGCGGGATCAGCTGCAGAGTCTTTAATCCCATGGGGCCTTTTCTGAATATGTTTCTCAATAACAGGGATCATAGGAAGATCACTGTTGTAGACGGAGAGATAGGCTATACCGGAGGATATAATATAGCCAACGAGTATGTACATCTCTCTGTGCCTCATGGTCATTGGAAGGATACAGGTGTCAGACTAAAGGGTAATGCCGTAAGGTCTATGACTGCCACTTTTCTTGAGATGTGGAATGCTGTCAGGGCTGATGACAAGGACGATGACGGACTAATCAATAAATATCTTCCTCGCCTGGACTATACTGCAGCCTCTGACTGCGGCTTTGTACAGTTCTATGCAGACAATCCCATGGATAAGAAGCCTGTGGGAGAGGATGTATATATGTGCATGGCTTCCAGGGCTCAGAAATATCTCTATTACATAACTCCATATCTTATCATCACGGATGAGATGAGCAGGACCCTGGGACTTGCTGCCAAGAGAGGAGTGGATGTGAGGATCATCACTCCGGGGATTCCGGATAAAAAGATAGTATACATGATCACCAGATCCTATTACAGCAGGCTTGTACGTGACGGGGTGAGGATATTTGAATATACTCCAGGCTTTTGCCATGCCAAGATGAGTGTGTCTGATGATATTATCGCCAGCTGCGGCACCATCAACATGGATTACAGGAGTCTCTATCATCATTTTGAGGATGGCTGCCTTATGATAGCTTCCGAAGCTGTCATGGATATCAAGAAAGATATGGACGAGACTTTAAAAGTATCCAGGGAGGTCACTGAGGACTACAGGTCCGGGATGGCTGCACACATGCGCTTTGGACAGCTCATACTTCGTCTTCTTGCACCCCTTATGTGATTATTATCTATGATCCAAAGGGTAAAACTTATCCGGTAAAGGTAAAAAAAGAGCAAGCGCAGTGGATTATTTACATGGGTCTCCAATTTAAAGTAAAAAGATTCCAATTTTAGGAAAACAACCTATATTATTATAGTTTCTCCGATTTTATATGTTATTTATAGGGTTATATCAAAACCAGATAAATAATAAAAAGGAGAAAGGAAATGGGAGTAAAGGTCCAAAAGAGGGGAAGAAAGACCTACAAGCGCATGTGCTCATTTGCTATGGCGGTGAGTCTTGCGGCAGGTGCAATGCCTGCAGCTTTACCTGCTGTTACAGTCTTTGCAAAAGGCGGTGACGGGGTGAGCATGAATGAATCCAATGCTTTTCTTATTGAAGCAGAGGATCACTCTTCCAGCCAGGGGGGCAAAAAGCTGGAAGATGGTAATGCCTATAGCGGCAGCGGTTATATAGGCGATTTTTTTGTGGGAAATAGTTTGACGTTTAACCTGGCAGGTATTGCGGCAGGATCATATGAGCTGCTGGTAAGAGTAGGTACTGAGCAGGCAGGGGGATCCTTTGACGTCCTGACAGGTGATGAAGTGATAGCTTCAGGATCATTTGATTCCACAGGAGGCTGGCAGAATTATATTGAAGTCAGTGTTCCCATAGAACTGAGTGAAGATATCAGTTCCATCACTATTAGAAATACCCGTAATACCTGGAATATCGACCGTATAACCCTGATAGGTGCAGGCAGCAGAGTTTCATCTGACTTAGATCTGATGATCGAAGCTGAGGACTATATCTCCGGCAGCGGTCAGTTCAAGATCCTATATGATGGGAGTGCAAGCAGTGGAGCACATCTTGGGGATTTTGATGCCGGTGACAGTGCTTCCTATGGCTTCTTTGCCCAAAATAGCGGCAGATACAGGTTTACTTTTTTGGCCGGCTCTGAAAGGGATGATGCTGCAGCCAATGTATATCTGGATGGTCATGCATATGATATATCCCTTAACAGGACAGGCGGCTGGCAGACTTATAAGCCTATGAGCTTTACAGCAGAAGTTGATAGTGGATATCACTTCCTGACTGTGGAAGATACAAAGGGGACATGGAATTTTGATACATTGACCGTTTCCTTTGTGGATGAGAGCCTTGTAACATATGTTGATCCTAAGGAGGATACAATAATCTCACCTTCATTTGTTTCTGATTATGCGGGCATTGTGATAAATGAGGATGGAGATTCAGACAGTGGTTACTGCATAGATGATATTGATGCAGGTGACTATGTGACTTACCTGCTCTCATCTGATATTAAAGCGCCTTACGAGATAAGGCTTTTGACCAAAGCAGGCGGTGATATCTATAGGGCGGCTTATCTGTCTGTAGCAGGAGAAGAAAAGCCTGTATCCATTTATTCAGGGTCAGACGGATACACACTGTCAGATCCTGTATACATCAGTCTAAGGGAAGGCGAGCAAATGCTCAGGATCAGAGCTTCTGAAGGCGACTGGAAGCTGGGCGCTATAGTGGTGAAGGGTACAGATGAAGAGGTAGAAGATGACCTTGCTGAGATCACAAGGGACGCTTATATCAAAACTTCTGACGGCTGGAAGAAAGCTGTTGAAACAAGCTCTATAGCCAGCAAAGATAATAGTATCAGTTTTTCCTTTGACCAGGAGAGATCTGTCAGGAAGCTTGTGTTATCGGGATTAAATGTATCTGCAGACGTTTCGGCCAAAGTCATTGTCAGAAACTCTGGAGGGGTAACAGAAACTCCTGCGGCAGTATCAGTTAATGATGAAACAGGGGAAGTGACATTTATGCTGCCAGGGGGTATTTGGTCTGACAGCTTTGAGCTCTTACTTGATACAGAGCTTTCAGTGTCCTGTGATCAGCTGAGGATATATGAGAATACCGATTTGGCAGCTCCAGAAAAGGATACATCCGCAGTGCTCTTTCAGAATGTATGGAAGAGAAATGAATATCTGTCTGTTAACAGTGAAGGCAGGATAGTCTACAATGCCTCCGGCAGAGAAAATGCAGATGATAACTGCGTCTGGGATCTGGAGAAAAAAGGCGAATATTACACTTTAAAAAATGCTGCATCCGGTAAATACGCAGGCATTGACGAAAACGGAACTGCTGTATGCATATCCGATACTGCAGATTCTTTGAATGAACAGTGGAAAGTCAGGGATATGGGATCTGACAAGCGCTTTGAGAATGCCGCTGATAGCAGCAGGGTGCTGCAGGTAGAGGCTCAGGACGGTCTGGTATATACAGATTATGTGCCTGATCACTATCAGAGCGCTATGTGGAATGTGGAGAATTCCTCATACGGCTATACACTGGAAGAAAACCGGGCTTATGGTCCCGACTGGAGAGTGATCGCCAATAGCGGCAGTAAGATCACATCAAACAGAGAGGGCAAGGACAATACATGGAAGCTCTCAGAGGATATCTCTTTTTCCCCTGTATTCAAGGCTCCCAACACTCCTCTTGCTGAGGCAGTATACAACCTCTCAATGGAAGAAGCTTATCTGAATATGTTCCAGGGAAATAATGGCACTGTTTTCCGCACAGGAACTGACTGGCCCAAGGTATGGACCAGGGATACAGCTATGTCCTGCGAATATTCTCTTGCAGCTCTTTTCCCTGAGATATCAAGGAACTGCGCCCTTGAGAAGGTAGTTGGAGAGGAAGGCTCTCTGACCTTTGAACAGGATACAGGTACAGGCGGATCTTATCCTGTATCTGATGACAAGATCATCACTATGCTCTCTGTATGGGAGATTTATCTGGCAACCGGTGATACTGCTATCCTTGACGATTTCTATGATATTGCAGAAAATACTATCGCTCAGGACCTTCACGTGTGCTTTGATAGTGAGGCGGGACTCTTTAGAGGGGAGACAGGCGGCCTGGATCACAGGGACAAGACCTACCCCGACTGGATGAGCGAAACATACAAAGAGAGCCTTGCAAACATAGCAGAGTCCAAGCCTGCTGTTGTAAATATCATATACTGCGAAGTATTTGATATTATGTCAGAAGCTGCAAGGATCCTTGGCAAAGATGCAGATACAGTTCAGAAATGGGCAGAACTAAGGGATAACCTTAAGAAAACTGTAGAAGAGAGACTGTGGTCAGAGGATCTGGGCATATATTCCAGCTGGGAATATCCTGAGTATATGGGCTCTCCTCTTGCATACAAGAGTGATGTTATATCTAACGGTTATGCTCTGCTCTTTGACATAGGCAGTGCCGAGCAGCTGCAGAAGATCGCAGAGAACTATCCTCTGGTAACCTTTGGTGCTCCTACTGTATATCCTCAGAAGAATGGCAGACAGGGCGGCACTATATATCACAACAGAGGCGTGTGGCCAGGCTGGGAAGCTGTACTGATGCTGGGTGCTGATCATGCAGGCAATCGTGCATTGGCTTCTGAGATCTGGGATTCCTGCATATATGGTGCTTCTGCGCTTCTCACTAATCGTGAAGTCATAGACTTTACAACAGGTGCTCCCGGTTATTCGAAGAGACAGCTCTGGTCTATTGCAGGAACTCTGGCAGGCTATCTCAAGGTTCTCTATGGTATGGAATATACTACAGATGGCGTGAAATTCCATCCATTTGTTCCTGACTGGATGGAGGGACCTTTTGAGCTGACAGGCCTGAAATACAGAAATGCTAGTTTGAACCTGAAGCTGGAAGGCAAGGGAGATACCATCAGATCCATCAAGGTCAATGGGCAGGAGTTTTCATCTGATTACATCCTTCCCGGAGACGTAACGGGCACAGTAAATATCGAGATCCTTGTAGATGGTAAGAGCGATGCTTCATCTTACAACTTAAATGATGACAAGAATCATGTGACTTGCCCTGACCTTCCTGAGCTGATTTATGAAAACGGAGAGCTTAAATGGGCAGAGAAAGCGGGCCTTAGCTACAAGCTCTGGACCGGCAGAGAATATATCTCTGTATCCGGCGGCAGCTACAGACCTGATACAAGTGTATACGGAGCATACAGCCTTGTTGCTGTAAATGCTGATGGCATCTCTTCTGAGATGTCCAGACCTGTGGTATTAAATGATCCATCAAATATGATCACCCTGGAAGCTGAGGATGGAAGCTATGCAGATGGCTCTTTTGCAAGCTCTAAGTCAGGCTATACAGGCAGAGGATATGTTAAGGATCCCCGCGCATCATCAGCACCTGTGACAGTAACAGCTGATCTTGATAAGGACGGTGTATACCTTCTGTCATCTATTTACAACAATGTGGGAGATACCACAACCGGTGATGCCTGCGCTATCAGGTCGGTATATGTTGATGGCAAGGATGTGGGCAGCCTGGTATTCCCTGTAATGGGCTTTAATTACCAAGAGAGCACCCATCTGACTCTCAGGCTTGAAAAGGGCAGACATGAGATAAAGGTGCTCTATGACAATGATAACTGGTATGACAGGAATATGAATAAGGCAAAGAATGACGTGGAATATGACAGCTTCATCCTGGAAAGGATAGCTGACTATACGCCTGAAATAACTGATCCTGATCAGCCGGGAACAGAAGATCCTGGAACGGATGTTCCTTCAGAGCCTACAGAACCTGATCAGCCGGGAACAGAAGATCCTGGAACGGATGTTCCTTCAGAGCCTACAGAACCTGATCAGCCAGGAACGGATGATCCCGGAACAGATACACCTAGTGATGACCAGTACGGAGAGCCCGTAGCTGTTGATACAAAGGCAGAGCTGGAAAAAGGCGAATTCAGAAGGCTTCATGCAACTGATTCCACGCTTTGGGTACCCGGAGTAGAATGGACTCTTACTGCTAACTGGACCAAACGCCCTGACAGATATGTAGTGTTAAAGGGCGGCGTTGCTGCAGCTGTGCAGGTAACACCTGCAGGTAAAGTACTGACTGCAACTGCCACAAAGGATGGTAAGATCCTGACAACGGTCCAGATCACTGTAAAGGACACCAAACCAAAATACAAGAAGGCAGGCCTTCTCACCACAGGCGGCATCCTGGTAACAGATACTGTAGAGCTGAGCCTTGGCAAAGAGCCTAATGACTATGTAACAGTAGCAGGTGCACTGGGACTTACAGGAGCCTCCATAAAAGCAGAAGTTTACGGCAGCGCAGTAACTGTAAAGCATTCCGGTTCCCTTCTGGGGCTGATCCATACCTTTAAGCTGTCAGCTAAAGAGCCCGGAACTGCATACATAGTATGGACTGCCACAAAGGGCAGGAAGACAAGTCAGACTCTGACTAAAGTCATCATCACAAAGCCGCTTCTTGGCAGTGAGATATCTGTAGAAGGACCTAATGTTACAAAGACTGATAAAGGCTATGAACTGGAAGTTGTTAATGGCAAAGAAGAGCAGCTAAAGATCGTGCTGCCTGCAGACTATACAGACCTTAAGGATCTGACCTTCAAAGCCAGTGGTTCCTCCGTCAAGGTAACGGCTGATGGCACAGTATCTGTACCTTCGAAGCTTAAGAAGGGCAGCTATGTGACAGTCTCACTTGGCAGTGCCAAAGTCAAAGTCTATATCACGGAGCGCAATTAACTTATTCATTTTTACAGGGCTCCCACGCAGCTAAAAAAGTGTCATGCCCGGCTTAAATTGCCGGGTATGGCATTTTTTGTTTACTAATAATATAGTAAAATCAGAGAAGGAGTATAAATGCCGAGTATATAGACTTAACGTGTTCACTTTTTTATATATCAAAGGCTAGCTTCGGAACTTGGAATATCATAAATGGAGGGAGAAGAGGATGAAAGAGATTGAAGATATCGTCATAGGAAAGAACAGTATTCCGGCTTTGATAATTACTATAATTCTTATGATCCTGATAACTGTGTGTGCTGTCATTTATTGGCGCATAAAGCATAGGGAAGAGACGAAATTCAAATATCTACTTGCGGGAGCTGCAGGCTTTATTGTATCTGCCAGAGTGCTGGAGCTTGGGGTTCATTATTTCTGCATTATTCTTGATAATCCGGTATCCCGCTTTATCAATGGCAACACAGCCGCTTTTGTCTTATACGGAGTAATCATGGCGGGGGTGTTTGAGGAGTGCGGAAGGTATATTGTTCTTAAATATTTTATGAAAAAAGATCGCACCCGTGAAAACGCTGTTTTTTATGGCATTGGTCACGGCGGGATAGAAGTCCTTTTGGTCATTTTGCCGGGGATCATCAGTGGTCTTGTGGTTGCGAGCATTTTCTCATCTATGTCTACCCGGGAAGCTATGACTGCGCTGCAGATCACTAAAGATAATGCTTCCATAGCTCTTCCCTCTATTCAGGCGGCTGCCTCTTTTGGCTACGGCATGATGGCTTTGAATGTTATAGAGCGTGTATTTGCAATGCTCCTGCACATAGGACTCACAGTCATAGTCTATTATGGTGTGGTCACATCCAGGATAAAATATCTGCCCCTTGCAATCCTTATGCATATGCTGATGGATACCTTTGCGGCTCTCTATCAGAGAGGAATATTACCACTTTGGTCAGTAGAGGTTTGGTGCGGTATTTGGGCAATTGCAGCTATATATATTGCTGCAAAGTTGTATGCAAAGCTGAAAGACTGATAAGATTGTAGGCCCCTGGATTTTTGGTCCACAAACCCCGTCCCCAGGTAGCTCATTCTAGGTCAGTATATTCCAGTCCGATCTGCTGCCTGATAGTGTCAAGGATATGCATTACATCTGATGTGGCCTTAAGAGGGACTTTTGCGCTCTCTTTAAGGCCTTCTCTTATTTCTGAGGCAACAGTGTCAAATTCGGGCATGTATCCTATTGATTCACCATCTCCCTTATAGATATCTGTTTCGCCTGTGTTTAAGATGCAGCTGGCTTCCTGGCCGAAGTGATAATTGTCTGCTGTTATCTGTCCCTTGTCACCGTTTATGGTCATCTTCTCAAGGCCATCAAAGTCTACTATAGAGGCACGTATTGACACCTTCTCGTCGCCTGCAAATTCCATTTTTACTTCTTCATAGTGATCTACGCCATTTTCTATATGGCCATTACTGCTTATCCTGACAGGATAGCCCCAAAGCCTGTAGGCATAGGTGATGGGGTAGATAGTAATGTCAAGGAGAGCACCGCCTGCGCGCCTTGGATCAGATACCCTGGGTGCGTAGTTTATGGACTGCATGCAATATGTAAAATGCGCATCTGTGACGCGGCCTATACGACCGGAGTCCACCCACTGCCTGACCTGATTGGCAGGACTTCCAAACCAGGTCCACATGGCTTCGCAAAGGTATACGCCCTTATCTCTGGATATTTTTATGAGATCATCTGTTTCACTGCCTTTTACGGTAAAAGCCTTTTCGCACAGGATGGGCTTTCCAAGCTCCAATGCCTCTTTTGCATAGCGGTAGTGGGCGTTGTGCGGAGTTACTATATATACACCCTCTACGCCTTCTGCAAGGATGGCATCTTTGGCATTCGTACAGGCTTTAGCACCATAATCGGTCGCAAAGGCCCTGCATTTATCAGGGTCTCTGGTATAACAGGATACAATTTCATGTCTGCCGCTATCTGTGATCTCTTTGGCAATATGGGTTGCCAGCGTACCTGTTCCAATAAAACACCATTTGAATTTGTCCATGATTGTCCTCCGTATATGACAAGTGTTAGAAGCGAATCTTGTTTTTGCTTCCTTTTGTAAGCATGATCACTGTATCATTTTCTGCCAGTACCTGGCTTCCGTTTGGAAATATATTTTCACCCTGTCTTTTGATCAGCACAATAAAGGTCTTTCTGGATATATCCAGATCTGATATCTGCATGCCGTTCCAGGGATTGTGCTTTTTGATGGTGATCTCCTTGAGGGTTAGATTGGTCTGAACATCATCCCGGGTGGTTCCAAGGACCAGCCTGTCATCAGCCTTTAGGATGACATTGCCCCTGGGGATAATAGTCTCGTTACCTCTTTGTATAGCTGTAATGGCAACGTCATGGGGGAGGGATATGTCTTTAATATTTTTGCCGGTCCATTCATCCTTTGCCTTGATGCGAACAGTGATGAATTTCATATTTTCCTCAATGCCCACGTCACTGATATTAGTGAATCTGGAATACTGCTCAACAAAACCTGCGGAAATGATACCTGTAGGGATGGCTACCATGCCCACGCCCAGGAAGGTGATGATAATGGAGAATATCTTGCCCAAAATGGTGACGGGATAAATATCTCCGTAGCCTACGGTAAGGAGCGTTGATACTGACCACCAGATGCCGGAAAAGGCATTCTCGAATATATCCGGCTGTGCTTCGTGTTCCAGAGAATACATACACAGGCTTGATGCCAGCATCAGTGTGAAAATGATAAAAACTGAGGATAAGAGCTGCTGGCTCTTGGCTGAAATAACCTCAGTGATAACATTGAGAGAATCGTAATAGGCATTGATCCTAAAGAGCCTGAATATCCTGATCATCCTGAACATCCTGAAGGCAGCAATGCCTGCGGGGAAGAAAATAGGCAGAAAATAGGGCAGGAAGGAGAGCAGGTCTACGATGCCGTCAAAGCTAAATACATATTTGGCGACCGCGCCCTTCTTTGTCCTGTCGGGATAGAGGCAGTGGGACGTTATGAGCCTGATCGTGTAGTCAACCGCAAAAAAAATGACAGTTATAAGCTCGACCCAGTATAGAAGTGTGCCGAATCTGTCAGCTACATATTTGAAGGTGCCTGCGAAAGCGCCTACAAGATTGGCTATGAGCGCTCCTGTACTGATCACGTCATAGCTCTGATTTATGGGATCATCTATAACACCCACGGATACCATCTTGAATAATGCGCGGATCCGTTCTTCTTTGGTCTTTGCAGCCAATTTTACTTCCTCCCCTTTATGAATGATTACCTATATCAATACTATCATACTGTATATCATCTGGATAGCAATTGGCTGACATGACAGCGGCATGGCTTAAAGCTATAATATGACGTAAGGGTCAAAAGTCATTTCGATTCGAGCTTGCTCGAAATCGAATATGAATTTATGACCCGCAAAACATGAGCAAAGTAGCACGTAGTGCGGAATGCATGGATGCATTTCGACATGTCCAGAAGTGCAGGGAGGCACTTCTATGTCGTAATTATGCGAATGTTTTAGGATTGTGAGAGTTTCGAAGAAACGGAACAATCCGTTAGTCATAAGGTGTCAAAAGGAACTTTTGACACCTACCTCATAATATGACGTAAGGGTCAAAAATAACTTTTGACACCTGCCTCATAATATCTCATAAGAGAGATGAGATAGTTAATATAGCTTTTTTAGGAGAATAATATATGAACTTTTACGTGGATTTTGATGATTGTTTGTGCGAGACAGCAAAGGCTTTTACCATGATAGCGGGGAGGCTCTTTGGCAAAAATGTCCCCTATGAAGATGTGAGATTTTTTGACCTGCAAAAGTCCTTTAGCCTTAGCGATGAAGAGTATATACAGCTTATGGAGGAGGGGCACAGGCCGGAAGTATTGCTGTCTTATGAGGAGACTCCCGGGGCCTGCGATACCATAAGGGACTGGCTTTGTAAGGGCCACGAAGTGAACGTTATCACAGGTCGCCCTTACAGTGCCTATGATGCATCCAGAAAGTGGCTTGATGAGCACGGACTCTCAGGAGTGAAGCTCTTTTGCCTGAATAAATACGGGAGAGATTCATTTTATCAGGCAGGTGAGCACAATCTGGAACTGGAGGATTTCTACAGGATGCATTTTGATATTGCGGTAGAAGATTCGCCTATGGCTCTTCCTTATCTGGAGCACTTTCCCGGGGTAAAAGTCATGGTGGTAGACCGTCCATGGAACAGGGGATGCGACTTCCCCTCAAGTAACTATATAAGGTGCATGGACTGGGATGTCATAAGGGAATGTGTAAGATACATATGACGAACGGATTGCTTCGTTTCTGCGAAACTCTCGCAATCCTGAAACATTCGCAACTTCACACTCCGTGCTTCGTTGCTCATGTTTGAACCTGTTCGTCATATTATTTTCAAGATAGAAAGAAGAATTTTCAATATACCTTTATAGTGGGTGGTTCTATAATCCTAGATGTAACGAAGAAAGAAGTTCCATATAGAGCATTATTTCAAAGTTAAATCTAAGGAGGTATTTATGAAAAAGAAATTGGTATCAGTTGTTCTTGCATTCGCACTTACAGCATCTCTTGCTGCATGCGGATCCGGTACAGGCTCTAACCCTTCTGCTAATGAGCAGGCTGATGGGGCAGAAAGCGAAGATGCAGGTGCAGAAAGCGAAGATGCAGGTGCAGAAAGCGAAGATGCAGGGGAAACAGCTTCTTCAGGCGGCGAAAACAGCCAGAAGCCTCTCGTATGGTGGAACCGTCAGCCTTCTAACAGCTCTACAGGGGAGCTGGACATGGATGCGCTCAACTTCAATGACAAGACCTATTATGTAGGTTTTGATGCTAACCAGGGTGCAGAACTCCAGGGCCAGATGGTTGTAGATTATCTCAACAACCATGCTGAGGGCATTGATCGTAACGGCGATGGAATTATCGGTTATGTACTTGCTATCGGTGATATAGGACATAACGATTCTATTGCTCGTACAAGAGGTGTCCGCAAAGCGCTTGGTACAGGCATTGATGCTGATGGCAATATAGATCCTTCACCTGCAGGCACCAACGTAGACGGAAGTGCTTCAGTAGTACAGGATGCCAAGATCACACTGGGCGGCAAAGAGTATACCGTTCGTGAGCTTGCTTCACAGGAGATGAAGAACTCCGCAGGTGCTACATGGGATGCAGCTACAGCAGGTAACGCTATTGGTACATGGTCAGCTACTTTTGGCGACCAGATCGATATCGTAGTATCCAATAATGACGGCATGGGCATGAGTATGTTCAATGCATGGTCCAAAGAAAACAATGTTCCTACCTTCGGATATGATGCTAACAGTGATGCTGTAGCAGCTATTGCTGAGGGTTATGCAGGAACTATCTCACAGCACGCTGATGTTCAGGCGTATCTCACACTTCGTGTACTTCGTAACCTTCTTGACGGTGTTGATATCGACACAGGTATCGGCACAGCAGATGCTGCAGGCAATGTTCTGTCCGACACAGACTATAAGTATGTGCCAGAGGAGCGTTCCTACTATGCTCTGAATCTTGCTGTAACAGCAGATAACTATCAGGATTTCACAGATGCTACCAAGACCTATACACCTGTATCCAATCAGCTTGATGAGGCATCATCACCTGTTAAGAATGTATGGCTTGATATCTATAATGCTTCAGATAACTTCCTGAGCGCTACATATCAGCCTCTTCTTCAGAACTATGATGATCTGCTCAACTTAAATGTTGAGTACATCGGCGGTGACGGACAGACAGAGTCCAACATTACCAACCGCCTTGGCAATCCCAGCCAGTATGATGCATTTGCCATCAACATGGTTAAGACTGATAACGCAGCAAGCTACACAGCAATACTTAATCAGTAATTAGAATTATCTAAATGGGGCAAAAAATATTAAAGGCTGCCGGCGGCACTAACCTGCCACCGGCAACCTTTTATGAAACAGGAGATTAGATATGTCAGAAAACAAAGACAATATAATCCTGTCCATTCGCGGAATGTCCAAATCCTTTGGAAGGAACAGGGTCCTGGATCACATAGACCTTGATGTTAAAAAGGGGACCGTAATGGGTCTAATGGGTGAGAACGGAGCCGGCAAATCTACTATGATGAAATGCCTCTTCGGAACCTATCACAAGGATGAGGGGGATATATTTCTGGACGGCAGGGAGGTTTCCTTTGCTAATCCCAAGGATGCTCTTGAAAATGGTATAGCCATGGTACATCAGGAGCTGAACCAGTGCCTGGAGAGAAGCGTTGTAGACAATCTCTTTTTGGGCAGATATCCGAGAAACGCAGCAGGCATTGTGGATGAAGCCAGGATGAAAAAGGAAGCTGCGGAGCTCTTTAGAAAGCTGGGTATGACGGTGGACCTGACACAGCCCATGCGCAATATGTCTGTTTCTCAGAGACAGATGTGCGAGATTGCCAAGGCGATTTCTTATAATTCGAAAATAATAGTTCTGGACGAGCCTACATCATCCCTTACAGAGCCTGAAGTCAGGAAGCTCTTTAGCATGATGAGACAGCTCAGGAGTCAGGGCATATCACTAATATATATATCACATAAGATGGACGAGATCTTTGAGATCTGCGATGAGATAAGCGTCCTTAGAGATGGCAAGCTGGTAGCTACCAAAAAGACTGCCGAGACTAATATGAACGAACTTATCTCCGCCATGGTTGGAAGGAGCCTGGATAACAGATTTCCCCCTGTGGATAACACGCCGGGAGAGAATATCCTCTCCATATCCCATTTGTCCACAAAGTTTGAGCCTTATCTTACAGATATCTCTTTTGATGTGAGAAAAGGAGAGATCTTTGGACTCTACGGACTGGTGGGCGCAGGAAGGACAGAGCTTCTTGAGACTATCTTTGGTGTCAGGACCAGGGCAGCCGGACGAGTATATTACGATGGCAAGCTCATGAACTTTAGCAGCTCCAGAGAGGCTATGGGTAACGGCTTTGCCATGATTACCGAGGAGAGAAAGGCTAACGGCCTTTTCTTGAAAGGCGATCTGACCTTTAATACCACAATCGCCAATCTGTCTCATTACAGATCAGGCCCCATGCTGTCTGACCAGAAGATGCACAAGGCCACTCTTAATGAGATTGGTATCATGCATACCAAGTGTATGGGACCGGATGATATGATCACATCACTCTCCGGAGGTAATCAGCAAAAGGTCATATTCGGTAAATGGCTGGAGCGCGATCCCAAGGTGTTCATGATGGATGAGCCCACAAGAGGTATTGATGTAGGTGCCAAGTATGAGATATACGAGCTGATCATCAATATGGCCAAAAAGGGAAAGACAATCATTGTAGTATCATCGGAAATGCCTGAAATACTGGGAATTACCAACAGGATAGGCGTAATGAGCGCAGGCAGGCTCTCCGGAATAGTAAACACCAAGGAAACCAACCAGGAAGAGCTTCTTCGTCTCAGTGCGAAGTACCTTTGATCGGAGGATAAAATGAGCGAAAACAATATGAACATATATGAGGCACTGGCAATTGCTTCTGAGAATGAAGCAAAGCTCCTCTCACCCATAAGCGAATATGTGGACAAGATACAAAAGAAGATAGATGAGCTGAGGCTGGAAGGCACTGACAAGGTCATCTATTATCAGAATCATATGCAGCTTACCAAAGAGGATAAGAGTCTGTCCAAGGGTGAAAAGGAAGCCATAAGGCGTGATGATCAGGCTAAACTTGCCAGGGCCAGAGAGGTAGAAAACTCTCATAAGGATGAGGTTGCAGGTCTTATAGCTGATGCTGAAAGCTATATCAAAGAACATTTTGACAGGGAATACTATGGGCCTGTATCTTCCACCTGTGAGCTGCTTGTAAAGAGAGCGAGAGATTCTTATCAGGAGAAACTAAAGGAGCTTAAGGCAGAGCATGAAAAAGAGATGGATGCCATAAGGTCCAAGGCAGGCACCGGTGCTTCTCAGGAAGAGAAGGATGAGAAATACGTATACAAGAACAAGATCTTTGATGCAAAGGTGAATTATCAGAAGGAACTGGAAGCTATCAAGGACCATAGACATGAGGCTTTTTCTCAGAAATATCACATGATAGACCTCCTTCGTATGTCAAGGTTTAGCCCGTCCCAGACACTGGCTCAAAGATGGGAGAATTATAAATACTCCTTTGACCGCAAGCAGTTCCTCTTAAAGAATGGTCTCTATATCGTCATCCTAATGGTATTTATAGGTCTGTGTATCATCACACCTATTGTGAAGAATACACCACTTCTGACCTGGAATAATATACTCAACATCCTGCAGCAGGCTTCACCCAGAATGTTCCTGGCTCTTGGAGTTGCTGGCCTGATCCTGCTCACAGGTACCGACCTTTCCATAGGACGAATGGTTGGTATGGGCATGGTCACAGCAACTATCATCATGCACAAGGGTATCAATACAGGTGGTGTATTCGGGCACATATTTGACTTTACAGGGCTGCCTGTTGTAGCAAGAGCTATCCTGGCACTGGTTATGTGTATCATATTCTGTACCTGCTTTACTTCCATAGCAGGCTTCTTTACAGCCAGATTCAAGATGCACCCCTTTGTTGCGACCATGTCCAACATGCTGATGATCTTTGGTATAGTAACCTTTGCTACCAAGGGTGTGTCCTTTGGTGCAATAGAAGCTGAGATCCCTTCCATCTTCATACCCAAGGCAGGCAATTTCCCTACCATCATCCTCTGGGCTGTTGCTGCGGTGTGTATTGTATGGTTTATCTGGAACAAGACCAAGTTTGGTAAATATCTCTATGCAGTAGGCGGCAACCCTGAAGCTGCTGCGGTATCAGGTATCTCCGTATTCAAGGTGACCATGATGGCATTTATGATGGCTGGTATCCTCTACGGCTTTGGATCCTGGCTGGAATGCCTGAGAATGGTAGGTTCCGGTTCTGCTGCATATGGACAGGGTTGGGATATGGATGCCATCGCAGCCTGCGTAGTAGGCGGCGTATCCTTTACAGGTGGTATTGGTAAGATATCCGGCGTGGTGACAGGTGTTATGATCTTCACTGCACTTACCTATTCACTTACCATCCTGGGCATTGATACCAACCTCCAGTTCGTAATAGAGGGTATCATCATCCTGACAGCGGTTACTCTGGACTGCCTCAAGTACGTTCAGAAGAAGTAAAGCTTGCATCTTTTTACCTCGTTACTGAACACTCGCTGGTGATATTATGATTAGCGCTGCTGAAGTATTATTCTCCTTGCTCGCTGCACTATAAATGGTGTTTTTACTATAATTCTTCAGCAGCCTTCCTGAAAACGCTCCCACTCGGAAAAAACCCGGGCTTTCAGCCCGCTTTGACAGTTTTCTCGTGGGCGCCTGGAAGGCTGCTTTGAAGAATTAGTAAAAACTACCATTTACAGTGAATGCAAGCTTCGGACAATAATTCTGCAGCAGCGCTATTATCATGCTCTATAGCGAGTGATCAGTAACTGCTTTGTATTTAAGGATGCACTTCTATGTCGTATAATAATTAATGGCTGGTTTTGAAAAGATATATATACATTCTTGGATAAAATATCCAAGAATGTATGCAAATAGGCCATTTGAGAGCGGCCAGGGCCGCTGGGCCTATTTGCCAGCAACATGTTCTCACGAAACACGCAGTAAATGCGTGTTTCTGAAGGTTCATCTAATAATACATACTTTTTTATATTTTGTATATCCGGAGGAATGGTTTTGGCATACAAGTGCTTACTGGTAGATGATGAAGAAGATGTGATAAGAGCTATCCTGGGCAAGTTGGACTGGGAAGCCCTGGGTTATGAGACTCCGGGCTATGCTGCTAATGGACTTGAGGCCCTGGAGATTGCAGAAGCAGATACCCCTGACGTTGTTATGACGGACATCAGGATGCCCTATATGGGCGGCCTGGAGCTGGCCCATGAGCTGAGGAATCTCTATCCCGGTATCAGGATCATCATCTTCTCCGGTTTTGATGAATTTGAATATGCCAAAGAGGCTATCAGGCTGGAAGCGGAAGAATATATATTAAAGCCTGTGGATTCCGAGGAGCTAAGAAGTGTATTCTTTAGGATCAAGGAGTCTCTTGACAAGGAGAGAGAAGAAAAGCAGAGTATCCAGAAGCTGTCCAGATATTATGCGGAAAGTCTGCCTCTTCTCCAGGAAAATTTCTATTATTCCCTTTTGGAAGGCAGGATCCCTTCTGATAAGATCAGGGAAGAGATGCTCAATTACCAGATCGATCTTACGGGACCAAAATATACTGTGGTCATATTACATACTTCCAGCAGGAAAGCTCCGGAAGGCCTTAATCCCGTGTTGCTGGAGCTCTCTGTTAGAAAGCTTGCAAAGGAAAGGCTTGAAAAGGAGCTGGATGCCCGTATCTTTTCCCGCCAGGGTGATACTGCCATGATAGTACAGCTAAGTGAGGATGCAGCTTCACAGATACTGGAGCTGACGGATATCTGTGACAGGTTCTGCAGGATGGCAGCCAGTGTCTGCCAGGCTGTGGTCACAGCAGGTATAGGAAGAGTGTGCTCTGACATTTCTGATATCAGTGATTCTGCAGAGAGTGCAGATGAGGCTGTTTCCTACAGAGCTGTATATGGCAGCGGCAGAGCTATCAATATCTCTGAGATAGTACCCGGCAAGGAGATAGGCGATGATCCGGAAGATAGCAGTAGAGAGCTTGGTGAGATTCTAAGGTCTATCAGAGCAGGCAAGGATATAGACCTGGCAGCCATGTCCTCTGATTTTGTGAGATGCTTTGCTTCAGGCAGTACATCCATACAGAATTATGAATTCTTTGTCTATGATACCATGAGCCGCCTCTACCGCTTTGCGGCAGAGAATGGCATGAATATAGAAGCTGTCTTTGGCAACGCGGGGCCGGCCCATATGGAATTTATGGATGCTGCGGAATTTAGCGATTATCTTTATGATATCCTAAGAAGGATGCAGGAAGAGATCAGCGAGAACAGATCCGGAAGCAACAGGTCCTTTGTATCAAAGGCAAGACAGTATGTGGAAGAAAACTATTCTGATGAGAATATTACTATAGAAAAAATATGCAGGAGCCTGGGGGTATCCAGTGCATATTTTTCCACTGTATTCAAGAAGGAAACAGGCAAGACCTTTGTGACCTATCTGACTGATGTGAGAATGGACAAGGCTGCAGAGCTGCTGACCTTGAGCGATGACAAGACATATATCATAGCAGGTAAAGTGGGCTACAGCGATCCTAATTATTTTAGTTATGTATTCAAGAGGCAGTTTGGTATGTCTCCTTCCGCATATAGGAACAGCAAATAAGCCTTTGGGGAGGCATTTATACCGCATAAAGCGGATCGTCAAATGAGGGATAAATGGGAGAAGAGACTAATAAGGAGAAGACCGGGGGCAGGTCTCTGATCAAAAAAATATATTCCAGACTGGAACCAAGGTCCATTCAGGGCCTTCTTTTGGTGTCCTTTACCATAGTAACTGTCCTGTCCATGATTTTTGTAGGCACAACTCTCTATTCCACCTTTAGAGGGAGGCTGAAAAGGGCTTATGCCCAGGGAAATGATGCTATAGTCACTCAGACAGGTCAGAAGCTGGAAAGTCTGCTCAGAGACATGAGAGTATTATCAGATACCCTCAACTATACAGTTCTCAAGAATCTGGATCTGGAGGATGAGAAGGTCTCATCTGATCTGGAGCTTCTATACGAATCCAATAAAAATGATGTAGTCAGTATGGCTATATATTCCGAAGAGGGTGAGCTTATAGCAACCAGCCCTGCTGCAGCGCCAAATCCCCATGCAAATCCCTGCGAGCAGGACTGGTTTATCAGTGCTCTTTTAAAGCCTGAAAATCAACACTTTACCCCACCGCATGTACAAAATCTTTTTGCAGGCAAGGATAATATGGGCAGATGGGTCATATCTCTTAGCTCGGCTTCCTATATGACCAGGGGAGGACGTCCTGAGAACGGCGTGATCCTTGTGGATATGGACTATTCTTATGTGGAAGCTATGTTGGAGAATATAGATGCAGGCGGAAGCGGAGGATATTTTTATCTGTGTACCGACGATGGTGATCTGATATATCATCCCAGGTATATGCAGATTGCATCAGGCCTTGAGTCTGAAGACTCTTCTTTGGCTGCAGGGCTCACAGATGGTATACATCAAAGCGTCAGATATGGCGGTAAAAAACAGACTGTCATAGTATATACAGTCAGCTATACGGGCTGGAAATTGATCAGTATAGTCCCGGAGAGAGGCTTTTTATCGGAATCTGATACTACGGGATATTTTCTTCTCCTGGTCATGCAGCTGACCCTTCTCATGGCTATACTTCTTAACAGACTCATATCCAGCAGGATATCCAGTCCTATCAGGCTCTTGACCGCTTCTATTCGTGACAAGGAGGTATCCGGTGATCAGGTTCCCAAGGTCTATATAGGGGGGAGCGGCGAAGTGAGATATCTGGGCAGGACTCTGCAGAAGCTCCTTAATCAGATATCCTTTCTGATGCGTGACATCGTAAGTGAGCAGGAGGATAAGAGGAAGAGCGAACTGGATGCTCTTCAGTCCCAGATCAATCCGCACTTTTTATACAATACGCTGGATTCTATAGTGTGGATGATAGAAGGCGGCAGAAACAAGGATGCTGTGTTTATGGTTTCTCAGCTGGCATCTCTCTTTCGTATATCCCTTTCTCAGGGCCGTACCATCATAAGAGTAGAGGAAGAGCTAAGGCATGCTGAGAATTACAGCAACATACAGAAGATCAGATTTAGAAATTCCTTTGAAACAATATTTGATGTGGATAAGGACGTGCTAAACTGCTGCACTGTGAAGCTGGTGATCCAGCCTATCCTTGAAAATGCCATTTATTACGGTGTAAAAGAGCTTGGAGACGAAGGCAGGATAGTGATAAGAGGCAGACGAGAAGGCGATGATATCTTTATCGAGGTAGAAGATAACGGTCTTGGAATGCAATATTCCCAGGTGGAGCAGATCCTGACTGAGCGGGGAAGACGCCACGCCAAGGGCTCAGGAGTAGGTCTTATCAATGTTCATTCCAGGATCAGGCTCAGATTTGGTAATGAGTATGGGTTAAAGATATGGAGTGAACCTGATGAAGGTACTAAGGTGACCATACACCTGCCTTATATACCTTATAATGATGGGAATCTGAGGATGTTGGAGAATGGTAAGCCAAGAGGAAAAGATCCCGCAGGCGATGCAACAGGGAGTGACGAATGAGAGATAAAATGCAAACTCCTGAGAACAGGGGACTGATAGCGATCATAACTCTGCTCATAATGGGCATCATATTGTGTGCTGTACTGATGGGCAGAGCCGGTATCGAAAAGAAGCCCTACAGGATATCCGTGATCGTGGACGATGTTACAGGTACCTCCAGAGAGAGTCTGACTGCAGGTCTCAAGCAGGGCGCCTTGGAAAAAAATGTCAGGCTCAATTATGTGACCAGTTATATCCAGGGCGATCTGGAGAAGCTTGAAGATCTGATGGAGCAGGAAATAGATAACGGCGCGGGAGCGCTGATCGTGCAGCTTCCCTCCAGTAATGAGACCAGGGATATGCTTTTTAGGATATCAGGTAAGGTGCCGGTGGAACTTATAGAGACTGACGGCGAGCGAAGCGAAGAGGATATGGCTCTTATTGGCTGCATAGAGGCTGATTCCCAGAGCCTGGGCAGAGAAATGGCATCAAGTGCTGCATCTCTCTACGGAGGTAGCCTCAAAGGGATAAGGATAGGCCTTCTTGCAGGCAATGTGAGGACTTCAGCCCTGAGAGACAGACAAAGGGCTTTTGAAGACGAAGTAAAAAAGCTTGGAGGGAATCTTACATGGACCCTTACAGGGACAGACACCCTGTCTGAGCGCTTTGAAGATAAGATGGCAACTGATAAGGTGGATATCATCATCAGCCAGGAAGAGAAGCTGACTCTTATGGCAGGCAGATACAAGGAAGACAATGGTGCTGATTATAAACTGCTGGGCCTTGGCAGCAGCATAGATAATCTGGCATATCTGGACAACAGAGTCACAGACATGCTCTTTAGTGTGAATAATTATCAAATGGGTTATATGGCAGTGGTAGATACGGCTGAAGTTTTGGAGAACAGATACTCCGGGATGAAGAACAGGACTATAAGCTTTTCGAAAGTGACCGCTGATAACATCTATTCCGAGGATCATCAAAAGCTTCTTTTTCCTTTCATAAAATGACGTAAAGGATAAAAGGGACTTTTGGCTACTGGCACAAATATTATCTTTGTTTAAAAGTATACATTCTTGGATAGAACATCCAAGAATGTATGCAAATAGGCCATTTGAGAGCGGCTAGGGGCGCCTTGCCTATTTGCCAGCAACATGTTCTCACGAAACACGCAGTAAATGCGTGTTTCTGAAGGTACGTCTAATAACATATAACTTATTACAGGGGGAATCATGTCAAAGGATTATTATGAAAAGACTAAGGGGGATTATCCCGGGAATATAGCAGCTGATGAAGATGAAATTTGTCAAAAATACGGAATGGCTCTGATAGACGGTGATGAAGATGTATCCTATGATCAGTCGTTTGGAAGTGGAAAGAAGATCCTTAGAAAAGTTTTCTATACCCTTATCGCCTTCATGATCATATTTCTGACTATTAATCTCTATTCCTGCAAGCCTTCATATTCAACAGGAAAGTCTACTATCAGGATAGGCGTATCTATATATGATTCCAGGGATACCTTCATCAATCAGTATATGGATTCTTTTAACTCTTTTGCAGGGGATAATGTGGCAGTGGTTACTTATAATGCGGCTCAGAGCCAGAATACCCAAAATGACCAGGCAAGAGAGATGATAGATGATGGCTGTGATGTCATCTGCATCAATCTGGTGGACAGGACAGAGCCGGCCAAGATCATAGATATGGCCAAGGAGGCAGGTGTGCCTGTGATCTTCTTTAACAGAGAGTTGGTACCTGAGGATATGGAGAGATGGGACAGGATATACTATGTGGGGGCTGATGCCAGACAGTCCGGCATAATGGAAGGCGAAGTGGCTGCAGAGGATATTGCCAGGGAGAGGACCGGCATAGATAAAAATGATGACGGGATAGTGTCATATGTTCTTCTGGAGGGCGAAGCAGGGCATCAGGATGCGTCTGTGAGAAGTGAATACAGCGTGGATACCATACAGGGACGTGGGATCAAGCTGGACAGGGTAGGCTATGCCATAGCCAACTGGTCCAGGAGTCAGGCTCAGACCAAGGTGGCCCAGTTTATAGACCAGGGCCTGAATATAGAGATGATCCTGGCTAATAATGATGACATGGCCCTGGGGGCTATAGATGCTTATCTGGATGTATACGGGGAGGAAGCAGTCCTTCCTGCTATATACGGGATAGATGGGACTACAGAGGGCCTGGAAGCTGTGAGAAAGGGCTATATGAAGGGGACTGTATACAATGACAAGGAAGGTCAGGCCAGGGCTATGTACGATCTTAGCTGTGCTCTTGCAAGAAATGAGAGCATCGAGAACTTTGATTTTACAGACGGGCACTATATAAGGCTCCCTTACAGCAAGGTGTCACCATATAATGTAGATAGCTATTAAAACCGATAACGCTATTAGGAAACTTATAAAATTTAATATTTTTCAAGGCGGTTTATATGGTGATCCCTGCGCATAATGGCGCAGTATTCCTCTGAACTACAGATGAATATGTGTTATTATTATACTGATCGGATAAAAATATAGTTGATTGATTACTTGGGAAAGGGCTATATGAAATACGTCTTTTTTGATATTGATCATACACTTTGGGATTCCTACGAGAATATCCCTGAATCTACAGTGAGGGCTATCAGAAAGCTCCGTGAAAATGGTCATGCTGCCTATATCAATACAGGAAGGTCAAGGTCCAATACCTTTAGCAAAAAGCTGTGGGATATAGGATTTGACGGCATCATAGCGGCCTGCGGCTGTCACATAGAAAGAGACGGACAGATCCTCTATGAGAGACTCCTTACTGATGAGCAGATAGCAAGGAGCCGCAAGGTCCTCTTTGAGAATCATATGCCTGTTATCTATGAAGGCCCTGAGTATCACTATATGAACCCCGAAGATTTCCCCTTTGACCCTTTTGTAGAGAGGTTGCAAAAGAGGCTGGGAGATCTGGCAAGACCACTTGATGAGCTTACAAATGGATGCAGGGTCAACAAGTTCAGTGCGGATATCTATCCTTCCACAGACCTGGACCTTGTGAGAAATAAGCTTTTTGACTTCGATTTTATAATCTATGACATGAGAGTGACCGAAATAGTACTTAAGGGCTCCGGCAAGTCCAAAGGAATTGAGAAGCTCATGGAGCTGGAGGGCGTAGATATAGATGACGTTTATGCTATAGGAGACAGCATAAACGATATGGATATGATAGATTATGTCCGTCACGGTATAGTGATGGGTAACGGTGATGACAAGCTCAAGGCTGTTGCCGAGTATGTGACTGATGACTTGGATAAGGACGGCGTGGAAAAGGCACTTATGCATTACGGTCTGATATAAATACAGCGTGGAGGTTTATTATGTTTATCTGCATGACATGTCAGGATAACACAGAGAAGACTATCACTGAGATCTGCCAGTTTCAGGGGATCCGCTATGACAACAGGTACAAGACTGCTGTGATATCTACAGAGCATTCTCATCATGACTATGTGGCTCCCATGACTGAGACCCAGTATGAGAAGCTGGTGGCTCAGATAGCAGGGGCTATGAATAAGGCTCAGGTATTCTATCTAAAGGGCGGTATTGTATTCAGATGCCGAAAGGGCGAGATACACCATGGTGCTGATCAGAATCTGACTGCGGAGATATGAATAGTTACTTTATAAGCCCGGCCTGATCATTCTCACATTATTAAGGTATTGACAGATAAGACCCAAATAGTTAGAATGATTGTTAAATGCAGTGATGGCGTGGCCTTGGTGCCGAGATGATAGGTTTTGTATCTTATTTAGAGAGAAGGGTCATCGGCTGAAAGCCCTTTTGAGACAACTTATCGGAACTTTCTCGCCGGAGCAGATCGGGTGAAAATTCAGTAGCCTGATACGTAGACGTTCGTTACACGTTTCAAGTGCCGGTTTATTCCGGAACACGGGTGGTACCGCGGATTACGAGATGATTCGTCCCATGTAAATGATTTATTCATTTACATGGGATTTTTTTATTCTATCAAATGGAGGTAAAAGATGTTGGAGAATGCTGCATTAACAAAGAAGATTGAAGCTATAAGAGCAGAGATCAAAGAGAAAATCGAAAGCCTTGACAGTTCTAAGCAGGTATATGAAACCAGGAAGAGCTTTATGGATCCCAAGGCCGGCAAGATAAATGCACTTATGAAGGAAATGAAAAATGTTCCCAAGGAGTCCAAAGCCGAGTATGGCAAGGCGGTAAATGATCTTAAAGCATGGGCACTGGACTGTTTTGACAGTATTGATAAGAAGATGAAAGAGCAGGAAGCCAGATTAAGGTATGAGAGCGAGAAAATCGATGTTACTATGCCTGCCAAGATTAGAAAGCCCGGTAACCTTCACCCTGTAACACAGATGAGAGAAACTCTTATCGATATTTTCGCAGGAATGGGATTTGAGATCTTTGAAGGTTCTGAGGTAGAGAACGATTATTACAACTTTACAGCACTTAATACACCTGCCGATCACCCTGCAAGAGATATGCAGGATACTTTTTATCTGAGTCCTGAATACCTTCTTCGCACACAGACTTCAGCAGGTCAGATTCATGTAATGGAGAATCAGAAGCCTCCGATCAAGATCCTTTCACCCGGTAAGGTATTCCGTTCTGATGATGATGCTACTCATTCACCTATGTTCTCTCAGATGGAAGGTCTTGTAGTTGATAAAAATATCAACCTTTGCGATCTGAAGGGAGCTCTGGATCTCTTCGTACAGAAGATATATGGAGAGGGTACCAAGACAAGGCTTCGTCCTTCTTATTTCCCTTTCACAGAGCCTTCTGTTGAAGTTGACTGCAGCTGCTTTGAATGCGGAGGCAAAGGATGCAGCCTTTGCAAAGGCACAGGCTGGATCGAAGTCCTGGGCGGCGGCGTAGTTAATAAAAAGGTACTTGAGAACTGCGGAATTGATTCTAATGAGTACAGCGGTTTTGCATTTGGTATTGGTATCGAACGTATCACGATGCTCAAGTACGGTATCAACAATATCAAGCTTCTCTTTGAATCAGATCTTGAGGTTCTTGATCAGATCAATCACTACGAATGATACCATTATAGACTAATGTGCGAATTTCTGAAAAATTACTTTTAGAATACATACAATAAGGACCAGATACCAGGAGGAATCAAAATGTTAGTACCTTTGAGTTGGCTTAAAGATTATGTAGATATAGATATTGAACCAAAAGAACTTGAAAAAAAACTCTTTTCCTGCGGCTTTGAAGTAGAAGAAAGCTGGGAAGTGGGCAAGGATATTTCAAAAGTTGTAGTAGGACAGGTAGAAAGCTGCGAGCCTATTCCGGATACACACCTTCATGTGTGCAGAGTTAATGCCGGAAGCCACGGCACATTTCAGGTATGCTGCGGTGCAGACAATGTTAAAGCCGGTGGCAAGTATCCTCTGGCTCTTAACGGCGCAACAGTTATAGAGACTGCCAAGGATCACGTGACTGTAGTAGGTGTTGCGACTATTAAGAAGGGCAAGCTTCGCGGATATGATTCTGAAGGCATGCTTTGCTCCGGTGTAGAGCTGGGTGTTACAGAGGATATGTATGAGGGTGCAGGATATAACGGACTCCTTGTTTTCCCTGATGATACAGAGGTTGGCGCTGATGTTAAGCCTATTCTGGGGCTTGACGACTGGATCTTTGATGTTTCCATAACAGCTAACAGGCCTGATTGTCAGAGTATATTCGGCCTGGCAAGAGAAGTAGCCGCGGTTCTTGAAAAGCCTCTTAAGGAGCCTGACCTTTCTTTTACTGAGGATGATACAGTTAATGAGGGATTTAGCGTAACTGTTGATGCTCCGGACCTTTGCCCCAGATATATAGCACATTATGTGCATGATGTTAAGATAGGCGAAAGCCCACGCTGGATGAAGAGAAGACTGGCTCTGGTAGGCAATAACTCTATTTCCAACATGGTTGATATCACCAATTATGTCATGAGAGAGTTTGGTCAGCCTATGCATGCCTTTGACGGCGGCTTCCTGGAAGGTAATCAGATCGTAGTTCGCAGAGCAAATGATGGTGAGAAGATCGTTACTCTTGATGAAAAAGAGTTCACTCTTACAAATGACAACCTCGTTATCTGCGATGGTGTTAAGCCTGTAGCTCTTGCCGGAATTATGGGAGGTCTCAATTCAGAGATCAGAGATACAACAACAGCTGTTACATTTGAGTGTGCTAAGTTTGCCCGTGACAATATCCGTAAGTCATCCCGTGCTCTTGGACAGTCATCTGATTCAAGTGCTGCGTTCTCCAAGGGGGTATATGAATATACCACTGTTATGGCTATGAAGAGAGCTCTACACCTGGTAGAAGAGCTGGGCTGCGGTAAGATATCCGCTACTCATGTAGATGTTAATACAGGCAACAGCCTTGAGAAGAGGGAAATGAAAGCTTCTATCTCTAAGGTGAACGGAGTGCTGGGTATCACTGTTCCTGATGAAGATATCGAAAGGATACTGACTAATCTTAATTTTGAGCCTGTAATTAACGGTGATGAGATGACTATTAAGATCCCTGCATACAGAGAGGATATGGAGGATTATCCTGATATAGCAGAGGAACTGATCCGTATGTATGGATACGATCACGTACACGGTACCTTCCTGGAAGGCGCAGCTGTTACCATGGGAGGCAGGAACAGCAAGCAAAAAGCTGAACTGAGGATCAAACGTGCTCTGTGTGCACAGGGTGCTAATGAGTGCATGCATTATTCATTCTTCTCGCCTTCAGATCTGGATCTTCTGGGTTATGAGGCAGATGCTAAGGAAAGAGAACTTGTAAAGATACTGAATCCTATCAATGAAGACCTGTCAGTTATGAGAACTACTTTGGCAGCTCAGATGATCCATGCTATCTCCAGGAATCAGAAAAAGGGCAGCTTAGAAGGCAGACTGTTTGAAGTTGGTAACAGATTCTTCCCTAAGAGTCTTCCCCTTAACGATTATCCTGAAGAGAAGGTTACTCTGTGTATAGGTATATTCGGTCAGGATGAGGATTTCTATACACTTAAGGGCCTGTGCGACAATGTTGCTGATACGCTACATATTAGTTTTAAATATGAGGCGGCTGATAAGCCTTTCCTTCACCCTTACAGAACTGCCAGGATCATCTGTGATGGTGTGGAAGTAGGCTATCTGGGACAGCTCACATATGAGATCCAGGATAGCGAGGATATGAGAGTTCCTGCTTATCTGGCAGAGATTGATTTGGACGCTCTTTCAAAGTATTATGAGAATGTACCTGCTTTTACAGCTCTTTCCAAGTTTGATAAACAAAAGCGTGACCTGGCTCTCATCATGGATAAGACTACTACTTGCGGTGAAGTTGAGGATGCTATCTACTCATCCTGCAAATTTGTTACAGATGTTAAGCTCTTCGACGTATATGAGGGACTTCCTATTCCTCCCACCAAGAAGAGTATGGCTTTTACTATTACCTTCACACCCAGAGATGAAGAGCTTACAGATGAGATTATCAGCGGCTACGTTGATAAAATGCTCAGAAAGCTGCAGTTTACAATGGGAATTGAGCTCAGAAGTTGAATCTCACTAAGGAGAATAAAACAATGTTAAGAAAAAATACATGGGCCATCTATGATCATGATATGGCCAAAAAAGCCTTTGATTTTGCAGAGGATTATAAGAACTTCCTGGATAATGCCAAGACAGAGCGCGAAGCTATTGATACCATTGTTAATGAGATCGAGGCGGCAGGCTATAAAGAGCTGTCTACACTTATCGGCGGCAGGAAGAAGCTGAAGAAGGGTGACAAGGTCTACAGCGTATGGATGAACAAGTCTATTGTCATCTTTAAGATCGGTTCAGAGCCCATGGAAAAGGGCATGAATATCCTTGGCGCTCATATTGACTCGCCCAGGTTGGACGTTAAGCAGAATCCTCTCTATGAGAAGGGCGGACTGGCTTTCCTGGATACTCACTACTACGGAGGTATCAAGAAATACCATTACGTGGCTACACCTCTTGCTCTGCACGGTGTTGTAGTGAGGAAGGATGGCACTATCTGCCAGTTAAATGTAGGTGAAGATGAGGATGATCCGGTATTCTTTATTTCTGATCTTCTGATCCATCTCTCCCAGGAGCAGATGAGCAAGACTCTTGCCAAGGCTATTGAGGGTGAGGCTCTTGATCTGATCATCGGTCACAAGCCTCTTGTCATTGACAACAAGGAAAAGGATAAGGCTGAGAAGATTGACAAGACTCTTACTATGGGCCAGCAGTATGCCGTATCTGCCCAGAAACAAGAGGATAAGGAGAAGTCAAAGCTGTCAAATGCTGTAAAGAAGGGCGTTCTGGCTATCCTTAAGGATAATTACGGAATAGAAGAAGATGACTTCCTCTCAGCTGAGCTGGAAGTAGTACCCGCCGGTAAGGCCAGGGATGCGGGCTTTGACAGGTCTATGATCCTGGGATATGGCCAGGATGACAGGGTATGTGCTTATCCTTCAATGCGCGCTATTCTTGAGGCAGGCGATCTGAAGAGAACCGGAGTATGTATCCTGGTGGATAAGGAAGAGATTGGCTCTGTAGGTGCTACAGGCATGCAGTCCCACTTCTTTGAAAATGCAGTTGCAGAAGTCATGAATCTCTGCGGAGATTACAGTGAACTGGCTCTGAGACGTTGTCTTGCCAATTCCTGCATGCTCTCATCCGATGTAAGTGCTGCATTTGATCCTACGTATGCATCAGCCTTTGAAGACAAGAATGCTGCATTCCTTGGTGGCGGAATAGTATTTAATAAGTTTACGGGAAGCCGCGGGAAGTCGGGCTCTAATGATAGCAATGCCGAATATCTGGCTGCTATCCGCAAGGTATGCGATGATGCAGGTGTTAACTTCCAGACAGCAGAGCTGGGCAAGGTAGATGTAGGCGGAGGCGGTACTATCGCTTATATCCTGGCTCTCTATGGTATGAATGTTGTGGATTCCGGTGTTGCTGTCCTGAATATGCATGCGCCGTGGGAAGCAACTGACAAGGCAGATATCTATGAAGCTCTTCGCGGATATATAGCCTTCCTTGAGAAGATGGATTTCTAATGGAGAATGCCATGCCCAGTAAAGAAGCTGAATTTATAAATGAATTATTTAAAAATGCACTAAAAGAAGAAGGCAAGGGCTACGAGCAGGAGAGGGAAGAAGGCAGAAAGAGGGCTAAAAGAGAGCTTCCTGAAGGTATGACTCTAAAGGAACTGGAATTAAACGGCTGCTATGCTGAGCTTATAGAAAAGCCGGGGAATAATGGTCCTCTTGTGATCTATATCCATGGAGGCGGCTTTAAGACAGGTGATGCCAGGGAAAGAAGAGAGATCACCTTTGAGATAGCCAAAGAGTACGGATCAAATGTGATCTCTGTGAATTACAGACTGGCACCTGAGAATAAATGGCCTGCCCAGCTTGAAGACTGCGTGGGTATATATAAGGAGATATTATCCATGGGTTATGACCCTGCTGACCTGGTTCTCATGGGTGAAAGCGCCGGAGGCAGCCTTGTAGTAGCCACTATCCTATATCTTCTGGATAATAATATGCCTATTCCCAAGGCTGGTGTGGTATATTCCTGCAGCATCAATCATGGAGGTCATTTCAGATCCCATTTTGATAATATTGCTACAGATTATATGCTGGGTGATGCGGTATCAAGGGATGATGATATTCCTGAGTTGTACGGTGAGGGCTTAAGAGGCATAGAAGAGAGTAAGAGCAGGTATGCATCTCCATATGCTGCAGATTTTACAGGCTTTCCGCCTATTTTCATCGCTGTGTCTGATAGTGAGGCGCTCTATGATGACTCTGTGATATTATATGACAGATTACAGGAAGCTCATGTATACTCCAAGCTTCATGTGGGACATGATCTGATTCACGCATATCCCATATTCCATACTCTGCCTGAATCTATTGAGACTATGAAAGAGACCTTCGAATTTATAGCTTCTATAGATCAGAGAAAACAAAAGAAATAGAAAAACTAATATATAAAATAATCAAGATAACCCACCACCTTTAGGTGGTGGGAATATCTTGATTACGGGTGCGGGGTTATAAGCCCCGTACCCGTAGAACTGCGTCAGCAGTGATTTTATAACGAGCAAAAAGCGAAGCGTTTGCGAGTTTAACAAAACTATTAGAAATATATTAGATAAAAAACGGTCTTAATGTATATTGCCCTCCGATAGTTGCTTCCAGGCTGACTATCAGAGGGCAGTAGTTGTTAATGCTGTTTTTATTTGCTGCTTATATTTCTCTATAATATTCTGAGAAAATTTTACAGCTTGCTGATCTCTTCCTGGTTGTAGAGACGGACATTTTCATTTTGGAGGATCTCGATGGTCTTTTGAAGATCATCTGTCTTAAGTGCTATGGATGCTCCATCATCATTGAGAGAGAGGCCGTATACATACTGGATATTGAGACCTTCTTCATTGAGCCTTTTGACTACAGCCTTAAGTGATCCTACAGCCTGAGGGATAGAGACTACTATCACCTCGTTTACCTTGGAAGTGATGCCGGTATCCTTCAGGAGGGCATGAGCCTTGAAGGGATCTGAACAGAGCATGCGCAGTACACCAAAGTCTGCTGTATCAGCAAGGGATATGGATACTATATTGATCCCGCTGTTGCTGATAACGGATAATACCTCATCCAGGCGGCCTGCTTTGTTTTCAAGAAATACAGAGAGCTGCTCTACAAACATATTTCATCCTTTCTGCCATATCCGGCAATGAATCTAGCTATTATTTATATTCATAGATGATATTTCTGAAACACGCATTTACCGCGTATTTCGTGTAAATATACGATTATTCATAGAGCTTACGCTTATCTATTACGTGCTTACTCTTGCCATCGAAGTGCTCGAGACCGTTGGGCTCTACCAGTCTGACCTTGGCATTGAGGCCTATAGCACCCTTTAGCTTCTGGTGGATCTCTTCAGAGAGTTTCTCAAGACCTGACACTTCGTCGGTGAAGACTTTCTCTGCTACTTCAACCTGTACTTCAAGAGTATCCTTGTTGTCTACGCGGTCTACAACCAGCATGTAGTGAGGTGTGGTGCCGTCTATTGTCAGGAGAGCCGCCTCTACCTGTGAAGGGAAGACGTTGACACCGCGGATGATGAGCATGTCGTCGGTCCTTCCCTTGAAGCGCTGGATCCTGGCCATAGTCCTGCCGCATTCACATTTACCATACTGAAGAGATGTAAGATCCCTTGTTCTGTATCTGAGAAGAGGCATGCCTTCTTTTGTAAGGTTGGTGATGACCATCTCGCCTGTTACACCTTCAGCTTCCTGCTTCATAGTGGTGGGATTTATGATCTCGGGATAGAAGTGGTCTTCCCAAATGTGAAGACCCTTGTGGTATTCGCAGTCGCAAGCTACTCCGGGACCGCATATCTCGGTGAGGCCATAGATGTCATAAGCTTTGATATTGAGCCTCTTTTCCATCTGATCCCTCATCTCATCGGTCCAGGGTTCAGCGCCGCATATAGCGGTCCTTAGGTGGATTTTGTCCAGTACGTCATATTTCTCTATATCCTCAGCTACATGGAGGAGATAGGAAGGGGTGCAGGCAATAGCAGTAGCTTTGCAGTCTATCATCATATCAATGAGCTTTTTGGTATTGCCTGTGGACATAGGTATGACCATTGCTCCAAGGTATTCTGCTCCGTAGTGGGCGCCAAGTCCACCGGTAAAGAGGCCGTAGCCGTAGCCTACCTGGATGATATCATCCCTTGTGATGCCTGCCATAGCCAGACATCTGGCTACTGCCTCGGACCAGATCTCTATATCTCTTCTGGTATAGACACCGATCTTGGGCTTGCCAGTGGTGCCGCTGGATGCATGTACTCTGATAAGCTCAGATGTGGGTACCGCAGACAGACCAAAAGGGTATGTGATCTTCAGGTCTTCATAGGTTGTAAAGGGGAGCTTTTCAATGTCATGGATATCCTTGATATCTCCGGGCTCTAGACCCAGCTCCTGCATCTTTTTGCGATAGTATTCTACATTGTGATAGACCCTGTTTACGGTTTTGACCAGTCTTTTGGATTGCAGTTCTTCCAGCTGGTCTCTGGACATACATTCTTTGCTCTCGTTCCAGATCATTGGATTCTCCCCGCTGCGCAGCATAGCGCAGCTTTATTCTAATAAGCTTTATTATCAGTTTCCTCTTCCCAGGTCAAAGGCTTTTTTATTAAGCTCCAGGAATTTGGCAGGAACACATTCTTCAATGGCTTCCAGCCATTCTTCCTTGCTGACGGAAGTAAAATAGTTGGAGAAACGGCCCATGAGTACCACATTGGCGGCCTTGGAACTGCCTGCTTCTACAGCAAGATCAAGAGCGTTAAAGGCGTCAACCTTAGCACCTGCAGCTGTCATCTTGTCAAGAAGTCCTTCGGGATATTCTGCAGCACCTGTGATGACAGGCATGGGATCGATCTGCTGTGAGCTTACTATCACCTGTCCGCCGGGCTTAAGATTCTCCATATATCTTGCAGCTTCCAGTAGTTCAAAAGAGATGATGTAATCAGCTTCGCCCTTATCTACGATGGGAGAGTATACCTTGTCACCAAATCTGACATAGGTTACAACGCTGCCGCCTCTCTGGCTCATACCATGGACTTCGGATACCTTCACATCGTAGCCCTTTTTGATCATTACATGGCCCAGAAGCTTACTTGCAAGAAGTGAGCCCTGACCACCTACACCTACTATCATTACATTAACTGTATTCATGATTATCCTTTCATCCGGGACCTGTCAGATCCAGGCTTATACACTGTTTATTATAGAGTTCATTTACTAAAGACACTTTGCTTATGCATTGTCTTTTGTCATAAATGGGATAGGTCGTTGCTCTCGAGTGCGTCAAAATGGCAGAGCTGTTTGCAGACTCCACAGCCTACGCAGAGGGTGGTATCAATATTAGCCTTTCCATCCTTCATTGAAATGGCAGGGCAGCCTATCCTCATGCAGGACTTGCAGCTCTTGCACTTGTCCTTATTAACATTAAGAGGAGCCTTGTGCTTGACCTGCTTTAAGAGAGCGCAGGGACGACGGCTGATGATAACGGAAGGCTGAGCCTTTGCCAGTTCCTCTTTGATAGCGTTCTCTGTTTCTGTAAGATCATAGGGATCTACTACGCGTACGCTTTCTATACCCATAGCCTTGCAGAGGGCTTCCAGGTTGATCTTGCCTGCAGGCTCGCCGCGAAGGTTCAGACCTGTGGTGGGATTCTGCTGATGTCCTGTCATACCTGTGATGGAGTTGTCCAGAATGATCACTGTGGAATTAGTCTGGTTGTAGGCTATATTAGCAAGGCCTGTCATACCGGAATGCATAAAAGTGGAATCACCGATCACGGCAACAGTCTTTCCTTCGGAATCCTGTCCCAGTGCCTTGTTAAAGCCGTGAATGGAGCTTACGGAAGCCCCCATGCATTCTGTGGTATCAACAGCTGAGAGAGGAGCTGCCGAGCCCAGTGTGTAGCAGCCTATATCGCCCAGGACAGTGATCTTGTTCTTTGACAGAGTATAGAAGAGTCCTCTGTGAGGGCAGCCTGCGCACATAACAGGGGGACGTACAGGAAGGTCCTCTATTTTTGAGCAGTGCTCCTTTACAGGCTGTCCAAGTTTTGATGCTATAAGGCTCTGGGAGAACTCGCCGATCATGGGGAAGAGCTCCTTGCCTGTTACGTCAAGGCCCAGGACCTTGCAGTGATTTTCAATAATGGGATCCAGCTCTTCAATTACATAGAGCTTTGTGACCTTAGAAGCAAAATCTTTGAGTCTCTTAACAGGAAGAGGATTGATAAGTCCGATCTTGAATATATTTACGCTATCTCCGTATACTTCCTTAACATACTGATAGGATGTGGAATCAGTGATTATACCCATATCAGAATCAGCATATTCTTCCTTATTGAGATCTGTGGTCTCTGCCAGCTCTGTGAGCTTTGCTGTACGCTCTTCGACAAGAGGATGACGTCTTATAGCATTGGCAGGAGTCATGATATATTTTGAGGGGTTCTTTTCATAGGTCCTGACAGGCACTTCAACTCTGTCAGAGAGTGTTACCAGGCTCTGAGAGTGGGACACCCTGGTGCACATTTTTAAGAGAACAGGAGTATCGTATTCTTCGGATATCTCATATGCCTTCTTGGTAAAAGCAAGTGCTTCAGAAGAGTCTGAGGGCTCCAGCATAGGGAGCTTTGCAGCGATAGCATAATGACGGGAATCCTGCTCGTTCTGAGATGAGTGCATACCCGGATCGTCAGCTACATTGATCACCAGACCTGCACCCACTCCTGTATAAGAAATTGTAAAAAGGGGATCCGCAGCAACGTTGAGTCCTACGTGCTTCATGGCACAATAAGCTCTTTTGCCAGCAAGAGATGCACCAAAAGCAGTTTCCAGAGCTACTTTTTCGTTGGGTGCCCATTCACAATAGATCTCGGGATACTTGGCAGCTTCCTCAGTGGTCTCTGTACTGGGAGTGCCGGGGTAAGAACTTGCAACACATACTCCGGCTTCGTACAGACCTCTTGCCAGAGCTTTATTGCCTAACATTATTTCTTTCATTGCTACTATCTCCTCCTGATATATATTCCTTGCCGGCTGAGGATATAAGGGAAAAGCTTTGAAAACAACTAAAAATTGTCCTTATATCAACTGGAATCAGCCTTGAAACACTTTTTTCATTATATCATTAAAGTGTTAAAGTGTGAAAGGAATAACGGATATTATTGATAATATTTGACGCTGGGTTATGCTGCTGTTATTATGTTTGAGGACCTGGAGAAGATAGCGCTTCTATGGGAGCATTTTTTGCTTATCCCATAGCGTGAGCATATAAGGTCTTAACAAGTGTAGATAATGCGGAGTATATAAGGATCATGTCATTAGAGAATAATAATAACGACCCTATGCTGGGTCTTAGAACTTCAGATTACAAATTTGATCTTCCACAGGAGCTGATCGCTCAGGATCCTCTTGAGGACAGGGCTTCATCAAGGCTCCTTGTGATGGATAAGAATACGGGAGAGCTGCAGCATCATGTTTTCAGAGATATCATAGATTATCTTGATCCCGGCGACTGCCTGGTACTCAATAATACCAAGGTTATACCTGCCAGGCTCCTTGGTACTAAGGAAGGTACTGGTGCAGCAGTTGAGATACTGCTTCTAAAGAGAGTAAAGGCAGATCTATGGGAGACTCTTGTTAAGCCCGGCAAAAAGCTTCGTCCCGGCGCAAGAGTGACCTTTGGAGACGGAAGATTAAAGGCTGAAATAGTAGAGGTGCTGGATGATGGTAATCGTCTGGTAAAGTTTGAATATGAAGGTATTTGGGAAGAGGTGCTGGACAGTCTTGGAGAGATGCCCCTGCCGCCCTATATCACCCATAAGCTTCAGGACAGAAATATGTACCAGACTGTTTATGCAAAGTTTGACGGCTCGGCTGCAGCTCCCACTGCAGGCCTTCATTTTACACAGGAGCTTTTGGACAGGATAGAAGAGAAGGGGATAGACCTTGCATATGTAACACTTCATGTGGGTCTTGGCACCTTTAGACCTGTTAAAGTGGATAATGTCAAAGAGCATCATATGCATACAGAATGGTATCAGGTGACTCAGGAGGCTGCTGACAAGATCAATAAGGCCAAACAGTCAGGCCACAGAGTGATATGTGTGGGCACCACCAGCTGCAGGACCATAGAGAGTGCAGCTGATGAAGACGGACGCATTATGGCATCCTCTGATAATACCTCGATCTTTATCTATCCCGGCTACAAGTTTAAGCTTATGGACTGCCTGATCACCAATTTCCATCTGCCTGAGTCCACCCTTGTAATGTTGGTATCAGCTCTTGCAGGAAGAGAGCACGTGCTTAATGCCTATAATGTTGCTATCAGTGAGGGTTATAGATTCTTTTCCTTTGGAGATGCATGTTTCTTTACTGACAAAATGCCATGCATAGACAAATGATAATAGATAATATAGAATAGAAATGTACGATATATCACATATATCACATGTCTATTTTATGCGAGGTGCATCATGGAAGAGAGAAGAAGAAGCAAGAGACTATCAATGTCCGGCAAGATCATCATCAAGGAGATGGCAGGCAAAGAAGCTGTGGATGAAGCCACCATCGAGATATTGAACTGTTCAAGGCATGGCCTTGGATTTAATTGCAATAAACAGCTGATGATCGGAAATAATTATGAGGCTTATCTGACTATCTGGACCATGGAAGTGCTGCATGTATTTCTGCAGATCGTCAGATCTGAGCAGTTTGAAGAGGGAATCTATAATTATGGCTGCATCTTTATTGGGATGCCCGATGCAGATCGTCAACGGATCTCTGTATACGAGACAGTTGAGGAGTTGATCCCTCACGAAAAGGATTAAGAGCTAATAAGATATAAAAAGCCGCCGGATGACCGGCGGCTTTTTATGCACTTCTATGTCGTATTTACAGGGAAGTATTCCGACATGTTCAGAAGTGCAGGGATGCACTTCTATGTCGTATATACAAGGATGTATTATGACATGCTCTGAAGTACAAGGATGTACTTCAATGTCATATTTACAAGCTTCTAAGATCGTTAAAGAATGTGGGATAGGAGATGTTCACACATTCCTCATTATCTATTGTGGTTGTTCCTTCTGCAATAAGAGATGCAATGGCAAAAGTCATAGCCATGCGGTGATCATCATAGCACTTGATATTGGCTCCGTGGAGAGGCTTGCCTCCGTTGATGATCAGGGCTCCGTTCTCTTCGTAGCAGTCAGCGCCCATTGCGCTGAGGTTCTCGATGATACCGCTTACTCTGTCGGACTCCTTCACCCTGAGCTCAGATATATTGTTGATGATGGTCTTGCAGTCAGCTGTTGCTGCCAGTACTGCAAAGATTGGTATCTCATCTATCATGGTGGGAATCAGCTTGTCGCTGATCTCGAAGGTCTTATTGGGAGCACCGTGAAGGCTGGAACTCTTTACCAGGATATCAGCCTTGGGCTCTACTTCATTGTTCTCATTCAGAAGAGTGATATTAGCGCCCATCTGATTAAGTACAGCCAGGATACCGGCTCTTGTAGGATTGATGCCTACGTTTCTGATCAGGATCTCCGAATCAGGTACCATAAGACCTGCTGCTATAAAATATGCTGCAGAACTGATGTCACCTGGGACGTTGATGCTCCTGCCAAAGAGGGGCATGCCGGGGTGCAGGACAGCTGCAGCCGGGCCGTATCTAGTCACATCATTGTGGATATCAGCGCCAAAAGCTCTGAGCATTATCTCTGTATGGTTTCTGGAGAATGCAGGTTCGTGAACTACTGTATCGCCGTGGGCATAAAGACCTGCCAGCAAAATAGCACTCTTGGTCTGAGCAGAAGCTACTTCATTTCTCCAGTTAATGCCGTGAAGTGATTTGCCGCCTTCTATGCGAAGAGGGCATGTTCCTGTGCCTCTGACACTTTCGATACTGGCACCCATGGAATTAAGAGGTTTCATGACTCTCTCCATGGGTCTCTTAACGATACTGCTGTCGCCTGTGATAGTTGAATTGAAAGGCTGTGCAGAGAGGATACCTGCCATTAATCTGGTGGTGGTGCCGCTATTACCGGTGTAGAGAGTACCATAGGGTTCTCTAAGGCCGTGAAGTCCAACGCCGTGAACTGTGATGGTGGGTACACCGTTAACAGGGCGGGAGCTCTTCTCTATCTGAACGCCCATCTGTCTGAAGCATGCTATGGTAGAAAGGCAATCTGCACCCTCCAGGAAACCGGTGATCTGGGAGGAGCCCTGTGCCAGTGAAGATATCATGACACTTCTGTGTGAGATTGATTTGTCTCCGGGGACGAAGAGATCGCCCTTCAGAGGTCTGTTGATCGGGGATAAACTCAGCATATATAATTTTTCCTTTTTTCTAATGAGATTTACATGTAACTAGCTGTAAAAAAACCTAATCTGCCAAAGTTCCTGCATACATATTAACATGAATTTTTTAATCAGAGATCGAATATCCGCTTTCTCTTAAGAGAGCAGAAGCTTTTTCTTTTTCATCACTGCTCCAGAATTCTATGCGTATGGAGCCGTTTTGCATTTCTCTGTTGTGAGTGATGCCTATATTCCTGATATTGATATTGTTATCAGCAAGGAGCGTAGACAGACGCGCGATCATGCCGGGCTGGTCTTCAATATCAGCATGGATTGTATATACCTTCTTAATAGGACCAAATGAGCTGTCTATAAATGACTCTCTGTAATTTCTGGCTGAAGTAAAAAAGTCCATAAGGGCGTCAGCATCTCCCTTATCTATATCTTCTTTTACTCTTGAAAGAGCATTGATATAGTCGCCTAAAAGAAGAGATATATTGTCTTTGTTGGTCAGACAGATCTGCTGCCACATAACAGGAGATGAGGAAGAGATCCTGGTAATATCCTTAAAGCCTCCTGCGGCTACCAGCTTCATAAGACCGTTTTCATCATCTTCTCTGTCTACCAGATTGACAAGGGCTGCTGATACCACATGGGGGATATGTGATATACCTGCCACTACTTTATCATGAAGATAAGGATCCATGACCAGGGGGATAGCTCCTGTAGCTGTCACCAGTTCTTTAAAATCCTCTACCTTGTGGGATGATATATCATCAGTATGAGTAATTATATAATAAGCATTCTCCAGTAGCAATGCCTTGGAGTTAAGATATCCGATTCTCTCTGCTCCGGCCATGGGATGTCCGCCTATGAAACGGTGAGAGAGCTTTCTCTTTCTGATCTCATCGTATATATCGCCCTTGACACTTCCTATATCAGTAAGAACTGCGTCCTCTTTCATGTAGGGAAGAAGAGCCTCTATGTTACTTATATTATTCTGAACAGGTGCACACAGGAATATATAGTCGCAGGATGAGAAAGTATCATCTATAGTGTCAGTTATGTTGTCTGCCGTGCCGTCTTCAAGGGCGGACCTTAGAGCGTCATGGTTTATATCGTAAGCGACGATCCTGATATCCGGTAGATTTTTTCTGAGGGATTTGGCAATAGAACCGCCAATGAGTCCCAAACCGACAAATCCCAGGGTCGTCTGAAAAGGGATCAACATTACTGCCTCCTAAATAAATAAGAAATCTCTGATAATATAACACTTTAACGTGCTAAAATCAAGAAGGATTTTGTTAATTTTTTAATAATCTTGTTTGGATTTTATGATGCAAAGTTTTTCTTATCAATACTGCACATTTGTGTTTTAATTCCGTTTAAACTATTGTACAATATACACATGGGACGTGTGGGAGGAGTGTCTTTGTTTTCTGCATTATACCCAAAACATACTATATACTGGAGGACATGATATGAACGTTTACACAACTGACAAAATTCGTAACGTAGTATTGCTGGGTCATGGTTCAAGCGGTAAGACAACGCTTGCAGAAGCTATGTGCTATCTGGCCGGTGTAACTTCCAGATTGGGGAGTGTTGACGACGGTAATACAGTAAGCGACTATGACAAAGAAGAGCAGAAAAGAAAGATATCCATTTCTACATCCACAATTCCCCTTGAATGGGACGGATGCAAGATCAATATACTGGACACACCCGGATTTTTTGACTTTGTAGGTGAAGT
The DNA here is from genome assembly GCF_000424585.1 of Butyrivibrio sp. MC2013. GTDB lineage: Bacteria > Bacillota > Clostridia > Lachnospirales > Lachnospiraceae > Butyrivibrio. Next base: position 44,453 of record NZ_AUKE01000008.1, on the reverse strand, counting down.
GGAAGAGGCTATCTCTGTAGCTGACGGAGCTATCATCGTAGTATCCGGCAAGAACGGAATCGAGGTAGGTACTCAGAAGGCATGGGAGCTTTGCGAGGAGTACAATATTCCCCGTATGATCTATGTTTCAGACATGGACATTGATGAAGTCAGCTATCGTCAGGTAGTGGAGGATCTGGTAGCAAGCTTCGGCAAGAAGATCGCTCCTTTTAATCTTCCTATCAGAGAGAATGAGAAGCTGATCGGTTATGTCAATGTTATCCAGGAGAAGGCTTTCCAGTGGGAAAACAAGAAGGCTACACCTATTGATGTGCCTGAGTATTCCAAGGAATACCTCTCATCCTACAGGGATACACTCATGGAAGCCGTTGCAGAAACATCAGAAGATCTGATGGACAGATATTTTAACGGCGAGATCTTTACCGAAAACGAGATCCGTTCCGCGCTCAGGACCAATGTGTGCGATGGCAGCATTGTTCCTGTTGAGCAGGGTTCTTCCATTTATTGCGAAGGCGTATACACACTTCTGGATGATATCGTTAAGTATATGCCCAGTCCTGAGAACCGCAAGATGAGCGGTATCAATATGAAGACTAACGAGATCTTTGAGGCTAATTTTGACTTCTCCAAGCCCAAGACCGCTTTTGTATTCAAGACTATCATCGATCCTTTTATCGGAAAATATTCTCTGGTAAAGGTTCGCTCAGGTGTTCTTAAGACCGATGACGTACTCTATGATCCCAATCAGGACAAAGAGGTCAAGATCGGCAAGCTCTACCTCCTTCGCGGCAACAAGCAGGAGGAAATCGGAGAAGTACATGCAGGTGATCTGTGTGCGCTTCAGAAGCTGGATATCAATACAGGCGATTCCCTTGCTACCAAGGCTAATCCTGTACAGTATGCAAAGATGAACATCTCCACACCTTATACATATCAGCGCTATCACGCTCAGAACAAGGCTGATATTGATAAGATCGCTCAGTCTCTGGCCAAGATCCAGGCTGAAGATCCTACCATCAAGGTGGTAAACGATGCTGAGAATCACCAGTCACTGATCTATGGTATGGGTGATATGCACCTTGAAGTAGTAGCTTCCAAGCTGCAAAACGAGTACAAGGTGGCTATCGACCTCACCAAGCCCAAGGTAGCTTTCCGTGAGACTATCAGAAAGAGCTCTGATGTAGAGTCCAAGTATAAGAAGCAGACAGGTGGCCATGGTCAGTATGGACACGTTAAGATGAGATTCTCACCCCTTGGTGATGACAGTAAGGCCTATGAATTCTCTGAGGAAGTAGTAGGCGGCGCAGTTCCCAAGAACTATTTCCCTGCTGTAGAAAAGGGCCTTACAGAGTCAGTACAGAGAGGACCTCTTGCAGCTTATCCCGTTGTGGGCGTTAAGGCTGTACTCTATGACGGATCCTATCATCCTGTAGACTCTTCAGAAATGGCATTTAAGGTTGCTGCAAGGAATGCATTTAAGGACGGCTTTATGAAAGCCCAGCCCGTACTACTTGAGCCCATCGTATCCCTTAAGGTTACAGTACCGGACAGCTATACCGGTGATGTAATGGGCGATCTCAATAAGAGAAGAGGCCGCGTAACAGGCATGAATCCCATTGGCGGCGGCAAGCAGGTCATTGAAGCTGATGTTCCTCAAATGGAGCTCTACGGCTATTGCACCACTCTCAGGTCCATGACCGGTGGTGCAGGCAGCTATGAATATGAGTTTGCACGTTATGAGCAGTGCCCTTCAGATATCCAGGAGAAGGAAGTGGAGGCAAGAGCTTCCAAGGTTGCTGCTGAAAGCGATGCAGACGAATGATGTCGGTCTTCCAATAGTATATTTTAGCCATATTTCCAGCGAGACACCCGGATCATCATGATCCGGGTGTCTTGCTGCCTTCATACATATACTTTGTGGTATTGTTCACTCGCATATGACGATTATCACTTATTAAGATGTTAAATTAGTATCATTGACAATGTTTGTATGATTGTATACAATTATACCCAATACTGGAAACATAAATATTTCCAGGCTTTCAAAGCTGTCTAAGACTGTTCGTATGATGACGTTATCAGTATTTTGGGGAAAGGATCAAGAACAATGAATCAGAATAATGAAACATTTCAGAACCGACCGGTTACTATGAACTCAAAGAACAATCTGCTTCAGATTGAAGAGCATATGTATATTCTGGATGATGTGGCCAAGCCCAATGTATTCAGAAATATGTTTCCATATGAAGAGATCCCCAAGATCCCTTTTAATGACAGGATCGTTCCCCATAATATGCCAAAGGATATATGGATTACGGATACAACCTTTCGTGATGGTCAGCAGTCAAGAGCGCCCTATACTACAGAGCAGATAGTCAGGATTTATGACATGCTCCACGAACTGGGCGGCGAGAACGGCATGATCAGAGCGTCAGAGTTTTTTCTTTATAGCAAGAAGGACAGGGATGCAGTATATAAATGTATGGAGAAGGGCTACAAGTTCCCTGAGGTCACAAGCTGGATAAGGGCCAGTCAGGAGGACTTCAAGCTGGTCAAGGAGCTGGGTCTTAAGGAAACAGGTATTTTGGTATCCTGCTCCGATTATCATATTTTCCTCAAACTGAAGATGACTAGAAAGCAGGCTATGGAGCATTATCTCTCAGTTATCAGGTCCTGTCTTGATGAGGGCATATCACCCAGATGTCATCTTGAGGATATCACAAGAGCTGATATTTACGGTTTTGTAGTACCTTTTTGTATAGAGCTGATGAAGCTCAAGGATGAGTATGGTATACCTGTTAAGGTACGTGCCTGTGATACAATGGGTTACGGCGTCAATTTCTCCGGTGCTGTTATACCCAGAAGCGTACAGGGTATCATATACGCCCTTAATACTAACGGCGGTGTTCCTTCAGAACTTATGGAGTGGCACGGTCACAATGACTTTTACAAGGCTGTTACTAATTCCACAACAGCATGGCTTTATGGCTGCAGCGGTATTAACTGCTCACTCTTTGGTATTGGCGAGAGAACAGGTAATACACCTCTGGAAGCTATGGTATTTGAATATGCTCAGCTCAAGGGTGATCTCAATGGCATGAATACCCGTGTGATCACAGAACTTGCAGAGTATTATGAAAAGGAGATAGGCTTTAAGATTCCGCCTCAGACTCCTTTTGTAGGTAAGAATTTCAATGTTACCAGAGCCGGCATCCACGCTGACGGACTTCTCAAGAACGAAGAGATATATAATATATTTGATACTGATAAGTTCCTGGGCAGGCCCCCTGTAAGTGCTGTGAGCAATACTTCAGGTCTTGCAGGTATCGCACATTGGATCAATGTACATTACAAGCTGAAGGGCGATGAGGCAATGGATAAGAAATCAGAGCTTGTGGTGAGGATCAAGGAGTGGGTAGATAAGCAATACGCAGACGGAAGAGTGACCGTTATTACCGACGACGAGCTTATTACTGAAATAAATAGTGTGACAGCAGAGCTTGGTATGACACTTGCTTAAACAAGGCTTTTGACTTTCCACTATAGTGATGGCCTGACTGTGCGGGCATGGAGGAAAAATATGAGCGCAAGCGATATTAGTGATATTAACGGCGACGAAATGGACAAGTACTCTTTGAGAGGACGTGTTTTTCGCAAGATCCGCGAAGATATACTAAGTGGTAAGTACAAGGATAATGAAGAACTTAAGGAAGTAGCCATAGGCAAGGAACTGGGTGTATCCAGAACTCCCGTCAGGGAAGCCTTCAGACAGCTGGAGCTGGAAGGCCTGATCAAGATCATCCCCAACAGAGGAGCCTACGTGACAGGTATCCATGCCAGGGATGTTAAGGATATATATATGATCAGATCCCGGCTGGAGGGGCTTTGCGCCAGATGGGCCTGCGAGCATATCAGCAAGGAGCAGATGGAAGAGATGGAGGAAGTGGTATATCTCTCTGAATTTCATGCTTCCAAGGGACATATGGATCAGCTGGCAGAATTGGATAACCGTTTTCATACTATCCTTTATGAATCATGCAATTCCAAGATGCTGGAGCACACACTCAAGGATTATCATCAATATGTCTGGAGAGTGAGACAGATGACCCTGGCTTCCTCCAGGGGCAATGTGTCCAATAATGAGCACAAGCTGATCATGGATGCTATCAAAGCCGGTGATAAGGACCTGGCTGAGAAGCTGGCCAATCAGCACATGATCAATGCATATGATAATATGGTAAAGAACGGCCTCTATGATCTCTATGTAGATGAGAAACCTGAAGATAATGAATAAAAGAACATGTTGCTGGCAAATAGGCCCAGCGGCCCTGGCCGCTCTCAAATGGCCTATTTGCATACATTCTTGGATATTTTATCCAAGAATGTATAACAAATAATACAATATTTTTGAGGAGAAAGAGCATGACCAAGATTCAGATGACCACACCCCTTGTTGAGATGGACGGAGATGAGATGACCAGAATCCTCTGGAAGCTGATCAAAGAGAACCTTCTGGAGCCATATATCGACCTTAAGACAGAATATTATGACCTGGGCCTTGAGAACAGGGATAAGACTGACGACCAGGTTACCATAGACAGTGCCAATGCTACAATCAAATACGGTGTAGCTGTTAAGTGCGCTACTATCACTCCTAACCAGGCAAGGGTAGAAGAGTATAATCTGAAGAAGATGTACAAATCACCCAACGGAACTATCCGTTCCATCCTGGACGGTACAGTTTTCCGTGCTCCTATCATGGTAAAGGGTATCGAGCCTTGTGTAAGAAACTGGGAAAAGCCCATCACTCTTGCTCGCCATGCATATGGCGATGTATACAAGAATGTGGAGATCAAGGTTCCGGGCGCAGGCAAAGCAGAGCTGGTGTTTACAGCAGCTGATGGAAGTGAAGTAAGAGAGACTATCCATGAATTTGATGGCGCAGGTATCCTGCAGGGCGTACACAATACTGACAAGTCCATTGAGAGCTTTGCAAAGAGCTGCTTTGAGTATGCTCTTGATTCCAAGATGGATCTCTGGTTTGCAACCAAGGATACTGTGAGCAAGACCTATGACGGACACTTCCGTGAGATCTTTGACAGCATTTATGAGAAGGAATATAAGGCTAAGTTTGAAGAGACAGGAATCGAATATTTCTATACTCTTATTGATGATGCAGTAGCCAGAGTCATGAAGTCCAAGGGCGGCTTTATATGGGCCTGCAAGAACTATGATGGTGATGTAATGAGTGATATGGTATCCTCAGCCTTTGGTTCACTGGCTATGATGACATCTGTACTGGTATCACCTGCAGGCATCTATGAGTACGAAGCAGCTCACGGTACTGTCCAGAAGCACTATTACAAGTACCTGAAGGGTGAGGCTACATCTACCAATCCCGTTGCTACTATCTTTGCATGGACCGGTGCTCTCAGAAAGCGCGGCGAGCTGGATGGTATCTCAGAACTCTGCGCATTTGCAGACAAGCTTGAAAAGGCCACATTAACTACTATCGAGAGTGGCAGGATGACAGGAGATCTGGTTCTGATCACCAGCCTTGAGAATGCACAGAAGCTTGGAACAGAGGAATTTATCCTTGCTATCAGGGATGAACTTGATACAATGGTAGGTTGATAGTAAAGGATCATCTAAGTTGAAAATAAAAAAGGTCGAGGAAAAATTCTCGGCCTTTTTTATTTATGACATGGAACCAAGTTCTTCGGAGAGGCGCTCCCAGTCAGTGTAGAGTGTCTCCAACTCGTTATTGTTTTTATCCTGCTCATCAGTTCTTATTCTAAGTTCTGCCAGGTCTGTGGCAATCTCCGGGCGGGATATCTCTTCGTCTAATACAGCATTTCTGTCTTCCAGCTCTGCAATTTTATCCTCACAGCTTTTCAGGGCTTTTTCAAGTTTCTTTTTCTGTGCTGCCTGAGCTTTCTGGGCTTTCCAATCTGCCTGAGAGCTTCCGGAGGAAGACTCTGAGCTGTACTGGAAGGAGTTGCCCTTCATATTAAGGCTGCCGTTTTTGTTAGATGCGATGTCGCTGCCTGTTTTGCCAAGTATCACGCCGCTGGCTGCACCGCTGGCAGTAGCTGCGCGGTTGCCGGATAGAATTGAGGACATCCTTTCCTCCTGATGAGCCAGGTAATAGTCATAATTACCTATATAGCTCACCAGCACTCCTCTTGTAAGGTCCAGTATCCTGGTGGCAGTCCTGTTTATAAAATAACGGTCATGGCTGACATAGAGCACAGTTCCTTCGTAGTTGTTGATGGCAGTTTCCAGGATCTCCTTGCTGGTGATATCCAGATGGTTGGTAGGCTCGTCCAGGAGCAGGAAGTTGGACTTGCTCAGCATGAGCTTTGCCAGTGATACACGGCCCTTTTCACCTCCTGAGAGATCCCCTATACGCTTAAATACATCTTCTCCTGTAAAGAGGAAGGCTGCAAGGGTGTTGCGTATTTCTGTATTGGTCATGGAAGGATATTCATCTGATATCTCCTCAAAGAGAGTCTTTTCATCATGAAGCACATGGTGCTCCTGATCGTAGTAACCGGGATATACCTTTACTCCAAGAGTGATCTTGCCACTGTCCGGAGGCAGGAGATTATTTATCATCTTGAGCATGGTGGTCTTACCTGTACCGTTATCACCGATGATGGCTACATGCTCACCTTTCTTGATCTCAAAAGAGATATCTTCAAAGAGCCTGGCGTCTCCAAAGGATTTGGAAATAGACTCGACTTTAAGTACATCGTTGCCGGATTCGCAGGAGGGAGTGAGTTTGAAGTTCATCTCGTCATTTATCTCCTGAGGCTTATCTATAAGCTCCATCTTACTTAGCATTTTCTCGCGGCTTTCGGCGCGCTTGATGGATTTTTCTCTGTTATAACTCTTTAATTTGTCAATAACAGCCTGCTGATGCTTGATTTCCTGCTGCTGGTTGAGATAGGCACGCATTTTGGCATAGCGGCGTTTCTCTTTTTCAGCGGAGTAAAAGCTGTAATTACCGTTGTAAACTTCAGCCTGGCCGTTTTCTATCTCTATGACCTTGCTAGCAGTCTTATCCAGAAAGTATCTGTCATGGGATACGATCAGGACTGCCTTTTTGTAGTTTAAAAGATAGTTTTCCAGCCATCTGATGGAATTCATATCCAGGTGGTTGGTAGGCTCGTCCAGGATGATAAGGTCAGGCTCTTCAAGAAGGAGCTTGCCCAGAGCAAGTCTTGTTTTTTGCCCGCCGGAGAGTGTGGCAACATTTTTGCCAAATTCCTCATCAGAAAAGCCAAGGCCTCTCGCAACTCCCTGTACCTGGCTTCTCCAGGCATAGCCGTCGGATATGGCAAAGAGATGGGAGAGTCTTTCGTACTCCTCCATGAGGGCCTCCAGCTCCTTGCCTGTAAGGTGCTTCATCCTCTCTTCGGCATCTCTTATTTTTTCTTCCATCTCGATGGTATCTTTTTTGACAAGCTCCAGCTCGGATATGACAGTCCCTGCCATATCAATGTTCTGATTCTGGGCTAGATATGCAAATGTGCTGTCCCTCGCAAATACAACGCTGCCCTCATCTGCCTCCATTTCTCCTGTGAGGATCTTCAAAAGGGTGGTTTTACCTGCTCCGTTGATGCCTACTATGGCGCATTTTTCTCTTTCTTCCATGTGGAAGCTTATATTCTTAAGGATTTCCTTGCCATCAAAGGCCTTGGAAACACTATGACAATCAAATAACATGGTACACCTCGTTATAGATATAATATCTGTGCCGCTCTGACTGCCCTAAAATAACAAAAGGCGCAGCTTCAAAACAGTAATCATTATTTTACAAAAAACACAGCAAAAAAGCAAAGAAAGCTTGATTGACTAGTTTTTAACAAGTGTGTAAAATACTATATATAGATAGTTAGTTATTGCTGTAGAGAGGGTTAGGATGGATAAGGAAATTTCTCAGGCGGTGATTTCAAGGCTCCCAAGGTATTTCAGATATCTTGGCGAACTCAAAGCCAATGGTAAAGAGAGAGTGTCATCTCAGGAGCTTAGTGCGATCATGCATGTTACTGCTTCTCAGATCAGACAGGATTTTAATAACTTTGGAGGCTTTGGCCAGCAGGGCTATGGTTATAATGTATCTTACCTATATGGTGAAATCAGCAGGATACTGGGTATAGACAGGCAGCATCAGCTTATCATAGTAGGTGCAGGTAACCTGGGTAGGGCTCTTGCAGGTTATGCTAATTTTTCCAGCAGGGGATTTGTTGTCAGAGGTGCATTTGATTCGGATCCTAAGCTCTGGGGCTGGAAAATAGGGGAAGTGGAGATACGTCCTGTCAGCGAGATGGAAGAGTTCGTTAGAAATAATAATATAGATATTGCGGTTTTGACCATACCGAAGGATCAGGCTGTAACAGCAGCTAACAAGCTTATTGACTGCGGAATCAAGGCAATACTCAATTTTGCTCACGTAGATCTGGATGTTCCCGAGAATGTGCAGGTTGAGAATGTGCATCTTTCGGATTCACTGATGAAGCTTTCGTATAATATAGGCAGATACGAGCGTACACACAACAAGAAATGAGGTCATTATGTCCGGTCATGAGGAAGCTTACAAGTCGGCTCTTGCCGGCAAGAATATTCCCATAGTTACTGCAGATGACAAGTGGAAGCTCCTCTTTGGCGAAGAGGGTGCTACTCCCGAGATCAATGCCATGGCCAAAGAGCTGGATGAGCTGATAGACAGACAGTCCATGTACAAGCAGAAGATCAGAGACATCAAGCGTCTCAAGAAGACTCTTCTGGATGAGGTCATTGTGCTCTCTGACAAGCTTAACAGCGGTGACAAATCTGCAGGCAAGGAGCTGGACGACCATAAGAGACTGGTCAAAGATTGCAACAGTGAAATGGAAGAACTTGAGGAGAGCCTGATAGGCCTTCCCACAGCGATATATGAACTGAATTTCAAGCTGATGCTGGCTTCCATGGAGGTCTGTTATGATAAGCTCCATGCGAATACAGAGCGTATCAACGAGATAGACTCCTGGCTTTATGCTACCAGAAAGGAATTAAAGAAGCAGGTCATAAGACTTCAGGAGGGCGAGACCGAGAATTTCAATCTCTATTCCTATATGCATCAGATATTTGGCCCTGAAGTTCTTGATATATTTGATATGGCTTATGATCCTGAAAGAGAGCACAGAGTAAGGACTACTGACCTTGCAGACTGAGCATCTGATCTGTGCCTTTTGGCTTTTTTATCAGCTCTGCAAATATGATGTTTGAGATGATTTTAGGAGATGTTATGCAGTATCTTACGGATTCTGTTGAGATGAGAACCTGCGATAATAATACAATAGATCATTTTGGCATTCCCGCTCTTGTCCTTATGGAAAGAGCGGGTCTTGCTATTGCAGATGAGATATTGAAATGGGCAGGGGAGAGAAAGCCAGGGAGAACTCCCCGAATACTCTCTTTATGCGGAAGGGGAGGCAACGGCGGAGACGGCGTGTGTGCTGCCAGGATACTAGCCTGCAAGGGCTGCAGGTCTTATATATCCATGGTTGAAGATAACGGCAGGATAGCCGCGACTTTAGAGAGTCAGATAGCCAGTGCAGAGGCTTATAATATCCCTTTTGTTAACTTTGATGAATTATACTCTCAGATAGCTGCCGATAATGCTTATCCTCGCGGACCTTTGTTTGATGTGATCATTGATGCGGGCCTTGGCATAGGAGCAGACAGGGAATTATCCCCGGATTATCTGAAAATGGTCAGATTTATAAATAGTCTGAAAGATGATAGGGGCGAAGATATACTGGTAATATCAGCAGATATTCCTACAGGTATTTCTGCTGACAGCGGCAGGGTTATGGGGGATGCCGTAAAGGCGGATGTCACTGTGACCTTTAATTATCCCAAGATAGGTCATATACTTTACCCCGGTGCAGATCACTGCGGACGCCTTCTGGTGGCTGATGTAGGCATCAGCAAGGAAGGCTTTATGGGAAAGCTCCCATCGCGATTTATTTATGGCTATGAGGATCTAGGAAGGCTTCCACCAAGGAATCCTGCCGGCAATAAAGGCAGCTTTGGCAAAGTACTCATAGCAGCAGGTAATGCCAAGGTATCGGGAGCATGCTTGCTGTCAGCGGCGGCGGCACTAAAAAGCGGGGCCGGGATGGTCAAAGTATTCACCGACAGGGCCAATATTGATGCTGTCAAAAAATACCTTCCTGAGGCTATGTTTAACTGCCCTGACGAAGATAATATAGAAGAGGAGCTCTTATCAGATATAGCATGGGCTGATTCCATGGTAGTGGGTCCCGGTATAGGCACGGATAAATGGGGCAGAAGTGTCATGTCTGCAGTCCTTATGAGCAGTATAGAAAAGCTGGTTATAGATGCGGATGCTATCACTCTCATAGCTATGGATGATAAGCTTAAAAAAAGCCTTGATTCTCTGAGTCGCAGAGGCTGCAGGATAGTGGCTACGCCCCATATGGCAGAGTTTGCAAGGCTCTATAATGCATATTATCCCGATGACCAAAGAAGCGTCTCAGATATCAAGGATGATATCTGGAAAAGCACAAGGAGACTCTCTGATAAGATGGGACTGATAATTGCAGCCAAGGACGCCAGGACTGTGGTCACAGGGCCTTATCAGTATCTGAATGTGTCCGGCAACAGCGGCATGGCTACTGCCGGCAGTGGAGATGTACTTACAGGTGTGATCGCATCTCTCCTTAATCTTGTGGACGATCCTTTTACTGCAGTATGCCTTGGAGTATATATACACGGCCTTGCAGGGGATGCTGCAGCCGGGGAAAATGGGGAATGCTCCATTACCGCAGTAGATATTGTCGGGGAGTTAGCAGGCATTTTTTCCAAAGCGAATGGCAAATAAGAGAATTATGCATAACGGCTTTATGGTATACAATGAATATATTATTTGCATATATTCCTGGATTATTTATCCAAGAATTCATATATAAGAAATAATGTAAGGACATATGCTATAAATGGAAGAATATACAGTTATAGACAGAGAAAAACTTGAGAATTATCTGAATGTAGTCCACCCCAGGGTATGTGAGGCTGTAGACCTTGACGCGGTCCTCTTTAATATGAGATCCATGCACAGGAGTCTTGGGGAGCCTACAAAGCTATGTGCAGTCATCAAGACCGACGGATACGGAATGGGCGCTGTGCCTATCGCGCATCTTCTTGAAAAAGAGGATTATGTTTGGGGAATGGCTACAGCTACCTGTGAAGAAGCATATATCCTTAGAGAAAGCGGTATCAAAAAGCCCATTCTCATACTTGGTTATACTTTTCCGGAGACCTATGAAGAGCTTGTATTAAAGGGTATAAGACCTGCAGTATTCAGGTTTGACCAGCTTGAAGCCCTTGATGAAGCTGCAGCCAAACTTAGAAGAGAAGGTTATGATATCACTGCTCCCATTCATATCGCAGTTGATACAGGTATGAGCAGGATAGGCATAAAGCCTGATGATGGCGGCGCTGAATTTGTGAGGGAAGCTCTTGGCAAGGAAAATCTTACTGTGGAAGGTATCTTTACCCATTTTGCCAGAGCAGATGAAGCGGATCTTTCTGATGCCAGGAATAAGAAAAGCTCCTTTGCTGACTTTGTAGAGCGCGTTGAAAAAGAAAACAGGGTCCGTATACCTATACATCATTGTGCTAATTCTGCAAGTATAATTGATATGCCTGAAGCCGGGATGGATATGGCCCGCGCGGGTATCACTATCTACGGAATGTGGCCTTCTGATGAGACTTCCAAGAACAAGGTGGCCATAAAGCCTGTAATGTCCCTTCATAGTCATATTGTATTTATTAAAGAGCTGGAAAAAGGTACTCCCATCAGCTATGGAGGAACCTATGTAACAGACAGATACAGCAGGATAGCCACTATTCCTGTGGGATATGGAGATGGATATCCAAGGAGCCTGTCCGGCAAGGGTTATGTGCTCATCCACGGCAAGAAGGCACCTATACTTGGCCGTGTGTGCATGGACCAGTTTATGGTAGATGTGACTGATATACATGAAGCTGCTGAAGGGGATGACGTGACCCTGATAGGCAGAGACTATGATGAAGTCATCACAATTGAAGAGCTGGGAGATCTCAGCGGACGCTTTAATTACGAGCTTAGCTGTGATATCAATCACAGGGTACCCAGAGTGTACATACATAATGAAGGGGAATTTCAATCCTGAAATTCCCCTTTGTGGCGCTTGAGCCAGTCTGCATATTCTGAGTCCAGTTTGGGATCTACCTTGGATCTGAAGGGAAGATCAAACATATATCTGCGCCTTCGTCCGAATTGCTCCCAGGGGGCTCTCATGGTAAATAGTGTCATTATAAGATATAAGATCAGATCCGCCATAAAAGATAGGGCCAGGAACTTCTGGCCGCTTACTACGGCTGAAGATATGAGAGTGGCTATAATGATCGGGATGCCAAGAGCTATTGATAGCACTACGAGGAGGATCTGCCTGATCTTGGAGCCTGTATTCATTATCAGAGCCTTCCACCAGAGGGTGACCTTTCTTGCAAGGCTCTCTGCAGCCTTGTCTGCTATATCCTGAGCGGTCTGTTCTATTTCTTCTGAGATTTTGTCTGTGAGAGTGCCCTTGCTTTCACTTATTGTTTCTTCTATATTATCCCCGAAATCCTGCAATATTGTGCTGCTGGGACTTTCAGCCGATGCATGGATGGCAGCGAGTATATCTATATCAGAGGGTATGTATTCCTTGCCTGTGACAAAGCCTGCAGTTTCCAGTATTATGAGGATCACCAGCACCAGAGAGCTGATGGGCAGGAAGCAGTAGAGCAGCTTCCATATCTTCCACACAAGACCGGCGCAGCCCTTGATCAGTGCTATGAAGAAGAATAGTATCCAATGTATGATAGTAGAAATAATAGTGATAGTTATCATGAAAATCCCCCAAAAACAATTGATCTTCCAGTTAAGTATAGTTTAAAAGATAAAACCCTTCAATAATGAAACTATGTTATGATATATGTGAAGCGGTCAAATTGACTGTTTATATGTATCAATGTACTTAATAGCGCTCCTGCAGCAACGCTTATAATTAACATGAAAGTCCTAAGCCGCAACCGTTCTTGACGGGTTTACAAGTGAATGATATAGTTGAAGTACTGTTCTTATTTTGTTAAGAGCTTGTTTTTGATGCAGCAATCTGCGAGTTTGACAAAAGGAGACATCTTATGGACGATGGCAGTCCCTCTGCCACTACAATTATCATACTGCTGATCATATTTATAATTGATGCAGTAGTATACGGTTTTGGCTCGGCACTCCATTATTTAAAGGCAGAAGATCTGGAAGAGGAGCATAATAGTCAGGATGACGCGCAGCAGACTGATAAAGTCATGGCTCGAAAAAGCAGGCACAGCTTCCTACTCAGAGTGCTTGATGAGCCTGCTGAATATATGACTACTGTGCAGCTTTTGGTATTTGGGCTTAATCTGCTCATAGGCAGGGTGTATGTCAGAGATCTGGCCTTTGTTTTTAAGAGATTTACAGCGGGCTTTGGCGGCTTTTCTGAGCTCTTGTCTCAGATACTTACAGCACTGGTCCTCTTATATCTGATGCTGACATTCAGCGTACTTTTGCCAAGGAAACTGGCAAAGCTTGCACCGGTCAAATGGGCGGTGATCACTGCTCCCTTTATCAGATTTATGATGATCATCCTATATCCTTTCTCAATGATCATCAGGATGAGTGCCGGGGGAATCCTTTATCTCTTTGGTGTCAGGGATGATAAGGACGATTATGATGTGACAGAGCAGGAGATCAGATCAATGGTCAATGAAGGTCAGGAACAGGGAGTGATCCAGGATTCCGAGGCCAATATGATCACTAATATCTTTGAATTCTCTGATAAAGAGGTCAAAGATATCATGACTCACAGAAATGATATATGCGGGATAGACGGTACTACTTCATTGTCTGATGCCATCAGCTACATGCTAAGTGGCAACAACAGCAGATTTCCTGTTTATCTTGACAATATAGATCATATTATAGGTATAGTACACATCCGTGATGCTGTTTCTGCCCTTTCTGATAACGAAGAGGCCGGCAGTAGCCAGATCAGACATGTGCAGAAGCTTATGAGGCAGCCTATGTATGTGCCTGAGACCAGAAAGATCGAGTCTCTCTTTCACAGCATGCAGGCTACCAAGACTCAGATGGCTATCATAATTGATGAATACGGCCAGACAGCAGGATTGGTATCTATGGAGGATATCCTGGAAGAGATCGTGGGTAATATCATGGATGAGTACGATGAGGATGAGAGCTATATCATCCCCTCCGGCAAGCCCGGCGAATTTATAGCCTTGGGAAGGACGCCTCTTGAGACTTTGGAGAAGCGTTTTGATTTGGATCTTGAGGAGGAAGAATTTGAGACCTTAAATGGCCTCATGATTTCCAGGATGGACAGAATACCTGAGGAGGGCGAAAAATTTGAGGTCACCATTGGTGGTTATGATTTCAGGATCATGTCTGTGAAGAATCACATGATCACTGATGTTGCTATCAGGAAGGTGGCAGCTGCCCCAAGTCCGCAGGATACTAGTGAGAGCTAATGTTAACCTAGGCTGGTCCCAGGTCATTACAAGATAGATTATTCAAAAAGGAAGGTTTTACGAAAAATGTCAGGACATTCAAAATTTGCTAACATCAAGCATAAGAAAGAAAAGAATGATGCAGCCAAGGGCAAGATCTTTACAGTTATTGGACGAGAGATTGCAGTTGCAGTTAAAGAGGGTGGTCCCGATCCATCCAATAACTTCAAGCTGGCTACAGTAATCGCCAAGGCTAAAGCCAACAACATGCCCAATGACACTATTGAAAGAGGTATCAAGAAGGCTTCAGGTGAAGGCGGAGCAGTAGACTACAAGAATATAACATACGAAGGATACGGCCCCGGCGGAACAGCAATCATTGTTGAGGCGCTTACAGATAATTCCAACCGTACTGCAGCTAATGTTAAGAGCGCATTTTCCAAGGGCAAGGGTTCCATAGGAACTCCCGGATGCGTATCTTTCATGTTTGATGAGAAGGGTCAGATCATCATCGACAAGGAAGAGTGCTCAATGTCTGCAGACGATCTGATGATGGAAGTACTGGATGCAGGTGCTGATGATTTCAAGGAAGAGGATGACAGCTTTGAGATCCTGACAGCTCCTGAAGCATTCCAGGGTGTATCCGAAGCTCTTACCAAGGCTGGCATCACACCTGTTTCTGCAGAGATCACCAGAATCCCTCAGAACTATGTACAGGTTACTGATCCCGAAAACGTAAAGGGTATTCAGAGGATCCTGGATCTTCTGGATGAGGATGATGATGTTCAGAATGTATATCATAACTGGGATGAGCCTGAGGACAACTAATAGACTATATTAATACGGACATAACTCAGAGGAACCGGGGGGCCTTGAAGATGATATTAAAAAAGAGTGGCGAGCAGTATTTGATTTGGGGAGTATTTTCTGTTTTTATCTTATTGCTTGCAGGACTTTTACTATTATCATCTGGGCTTTCCCTGATTGGAAATACAAGTGGAGGCACAGCAGGCTACCTGCTTATGGCAATAGCTGTCTGCTGTTTGTCTATGCTTGTATTTTTTTTGATATATAGACTTATGGCGCCATTTATGGAGCGGATCACAGTCTCTGAGGTTCCTCTTGAGATCTTATATGTTATAAGCTTTGCTATTATTTCCATAATATATGTATATTACAGGTTCACCGTGCTGCAGTCTCTGGGCTATGAGATCAGGGATGGAGCGGATCTCTACGATAGAGCACTGATATCCCAAGGAGCGAAGGCTATAAGTGCTGACAGCTATCAAAAGCTGTGGTATTTAACCGGACTTAGGTGGATATTTACACTTGTAGGTAACAGACAGGATGCAGCTCTTAATTATCAGATGGGACTGGCGCTTGCAGCTTCAGTGCTTTTTGCCATAGCTGTAAGACTTCTTCTGGGAAGAATAGCATCTATTACCACAATGCTGGCGTTTACCTTTTTGCCTGTATTTGGAAGAGAGATCTGCTATCTTGATGTGAGCGTCATCACCAAGCTTATGATAGCTGCAGAGCTGGTGTTTTTGGCATATTATGTCAGAACTGTCATATTTGATGCTGAGCCCGGAGTGGCGCTCATGCTTCTGCAGCTCTTTACCGGCATTATGATTGGTTTTGTCACATATATGGATGGTGGCAATCTGATCATGATCATTATTCCATTCATATGCACTTTTTCATATCTTAGAAGAAAGATTTCTATTGTAGGCTTTATAAGACTGCTTGTGGGAGCGGCCTTTGGCTTTGTAACTGCAGCTGCGCTCCTTTGGAGAGGTAATCTGATAAGTGTGTTTATGGACTGGGCAGACAGGACCTTTTACTATGGTTCTCTTAGTCCTCAGATCTATCTGGATGTTTTTTCTGAGCTGACGAGGGGCTATGAACTCCTGTATCTGCTGCTACTGGCAGTCCTCTTTGGTGCTCTTAGCACTTTTCTCTATAATAAGAGAACAGGCAGGCTTGCAGTATGGATTGCCCTGGCTATCCTGATGCTGGCTACCTATCCTTGCATGAATGAGACTGTATTTAAAAGACCTGAACTTTTGATAGCTCTCTTTTCTGCTATTGCAGGTGGGGGCCTGTTTACAGCTCTTGGTCTTGACAGCAAGGACGCAGATCTTCTTGAAGAAATGGGCGACTTTGATGAAGATAAGGATACTGCATCATTCGGAGAAGAGATCAGAGAGATCAGGATGGAGGATCTTGAAGATGGTTATGAAGGTGAGACTGTAGAAGAGAGAGTGGCAAGGCAGCTTGGCGTACGCAGAAATACCAGGCCTAAAGGCATACAGGAAGTAGTAAGACCTGAGAATCCTCTTGCTGTTAAAGTCAAAGAACATCTGCCTTTGAATGATGCCTATGACGACAGCGCCAAAGAGTCTGATAGCCATAATGATGAACTGCCTTCATATGATCCTTTGTATGAAGAACCTCTATTAACTGTGGCTGCAAGCAAAGAGAAGGAGTATACTCCGGAAACCGATAAGGCTGCTCGAGAGCCAGCTTCAGAAACTGGAGAGACTGAGTCTGTTAATGTGGAAATTGCAGACAAGGGCTCCAGATTTGTTCCTAAGGGTATGTTCGTTCCTCTTGAGAATGAATATGACACTGAAGAAGCTCATGCTGAGTCTGCAGAGCTTAAGAAGAGACGAGAAAATACCAGGAAGATGATGGAAGTAAACGGCAAAATAAAGCTTTCTGAGCATGATGGCTTTACAACGGCGCGTAGGGAAAAGACAGCTGATTTTGACCTGCCTTTTGCACCGGGGGATGACTTTGACCTGGCTTAAAAATAATAGTAAGTTAACATATACATTCTTGGATGCTTTATCTGGGAATGTATGTAATGGGAGACAGATATATGAAGGTTACAGATCTTACAGCCTATGAGATCATAGAGCACAGAGCTATTGATGATATTGGCTCAGACAGCTATATATTAAAGCACAAAAAGACAGGAGCCCGTATAGCGGTACTGTCCAATGATGATGAAAATAAGGTGTTTTATATTGGCTTTAGGACACCGCCCAAGGATTCCACCGGCGTGGCTCATATTATAGAGCACACTGTACTGTGCGGTTCCAGGGACTTTCCTGTAAAGGATCCTTTTATAGTTCTTGCAAAGGGATCTCTTAACACATTCCTTAATGCCATGACATATCCTGATAAGACTGTATATCCTGTTGCCAGCTGCAATGATACGGATTTCAGGAACCTTATGCACGTCTATCTTGACGCTGTATTTTATCCAAATATTTATAATACAGATAATATATTCAAGCAGGAGGGCTGGCACTATGAGCTTAAGGACCCTTCTGATGACCTTAAGATCAATGGTATTGTCTATAACGAAATGAAGGGAGCTTTCTCCAATCCTGATGATATCCTGGATAGAGAGATCCTTAATTCCCTTTATCCTGACAACAGCTATGGTTTCGAGTCAGGGGGAGACCCTGAGAAGATTCCGGATCTGACCTACGAGGATTATCTGGATTTTCACAGAAAATATTATCATCCTTCAAACAGCTATATTTACCTCTATGGAAATATGGATGTGGCAGAGAATCTAGACTATCTGGACAGGGAGTATCTGTCCTCGTTTGACAGGCAGGATTATGATTCATCCCTTAGCCCTCAAAAGCCTTTTGCAAATACAGCAATGATCGATATGGATTATTCTGTATTGGACGATGAGGAAGAGGAGGGTGGATATCTGTCCCTTAACTGGTCTGTGGGTAACAGTCTTGATCCCAAGCTCTATCTGGCTTTGGATGTTCTGGACTACAGCCTTTGCTCGGCTCCCGGAGCTATTGTGAAGAAGGCACTGTATGACAAGGGTCTTGGAACTGATGTATATAGCAGCTTTGAAAATGGACTGCTCCAGCCTTTCTTTTCCATAGTATCCAAAAATGTGGACATCAGTCGAAAAGCTGAATTTCTGGATACTATAAGAGAAACACTGGAAGAAGCAGTAAAGAACGGCCTTGACAAAAAGGCCCTTGAAGGGGCTATAAATACAGACGAATTCAGGTTCAGGGAAGCTGATTTTGGAAGACTTCCCAAGGGCCTGGTATACGGCCTTAAGATGCTTGACAGCTGGCTCTATGATGACAGGCTGCCCTGGATACATCTTGAAGCAGGTGATACTTACAAAGAGCTGAGAAAAGAGTTATCCGGAGACTATTTTGAAAAGCTGATACAGACTTATCTGCTGGATAACCCCCATAGAAGCGTGGTTACCTTAAATCCCGTGAAAGGTCTGGGAGAAAAGAAGCAGGCAGAGCTTGACAAGAAACTGGCTGACTATAAGGCATCCCTCACGGCAAAAGAAATTGAAGATATAGTAAAGGCTACTGCAGAGCTTAAGGCCTTCCAGGAGAGGGAGGACAGCCCTGAAGCTCTGGCCACCATTCCTATGCTCTCTATAGAGGATCTGAAGAAGGAGCCTGATCCTTTTATCTATGAAGAAAAGCATTTTGGAGACAATGTGCTCCTGTATCATGATATCCAGACCAATGGTATCGCATATCTTACCTTCCAGTTTGATATGAAGGACATTCCTGATGATCTCTATGACTATGCTTCCATCCTAAGAAGCGTCCTGGGACAGGTTGATACAGAGCATTATGATTACAATGACTTCTACAATGAAGTAAATATCCGCACCGGCGGAATGAGGGTGGATACAGCATATTACAGCGACAAAAAGGATATTAACCTCTTTAAAAATACCTTTGAGATAGAAGTGAAGGTATTAAAAGAAAATCTTAGAGATGCCTTTGAGCTGGCCACGGAGCTTGTCATGACTTCTAAAATGACTGATAAGACAAGGCTTGGAGAAATTCTTGACGAGAAAAAATCTCATATGCAGTCCGGTTTTATATCAGGAGGAAATGTGACAGCTTACCTAAGAGCAATCTCAGGCGTATCACCTGTCATGGTCTCTGTGGAAAGACTTGTTGGCGTCAGCGCTTATGAAAAGGTCAAGGCGATGGATGAAAACTATGATGAGGCTACTCACAAGGAACTCTCATCAAAGCTTGAAGAGCTTATGCGCTGCCTCTTCAGGAGAGAGAATCTCCTTATAAGTTATACCTCGCCTTCCAAGGATTATGGCGATATAGAGGCCCTTTGCGAAGAATTTGCAGACAAGCTCTATAAAGATGAATGCAGACAAGGAAGCCCTGTGTTTAAACCTGTAGCAAGAAATGAAGCCTTCAAGACAGCCGGACAGGTTCAATACGTTGCTATAGCAGGAAATTTTGCCAAAGAGGGGCTTTCCTATAATGGGGCTCTCAAGGTACTCAAGATGATCCTGGGATATGATTATCTTTATAATAATATCAGGATCACCGGCGGAGCTTACGGTGTACAGGGAGCTTGCATCCATAATGGTGATTCCTATATGGTCACCTACAGAGACCCTCATCTTGGCAGATCACTTGATGTATTCAGAAAAGTTGCTGACTTTGTCAGGGACTTTGACTGTGATGACAGGACTATGACCCAGTATATAATAGGTACCATAGGAGAGATCGATACCCCTGCCACTCCCAGTATGAAGGCTTCAAGGGGGATGGCGGCATATATCACACGCAGCAGCATTGAAGATGAGCGGGAATACAGGAGACAGGTTCTTGAAGCTACTGTCTCCGATATCAGAGCTCTTGCCGCGTATATAGAGGCCTATCAAAAGAACGCTTGCATCTGCGTAGTGGGTACTGCTGAGAAGATAGATGAATACAAGGATTTATTTGATGTGATCAGGCAGCTTTGAGAAATGAGCCGCTATACTTGCGGTATTAAATGATCCGGGTCCATGTTTTATGGACCCGGAAGTAAAGAGAAATGCTAATGGATAATTTTAAGACAGGCTATATAGCCCTGGTGGGCCGCCCAAATGTAGGCAAGTCCACACTTATGAACAATATGATAGGTCAGAAGATCGCCATCACCTCCAGTAAGCCACAGACTACCAGGGGCAGGATCCAGACGGTTTATACAGATGACAGATGTCAGATGATCTTTGTGGATACCCCTGGTATCCATGAGTCCAAGAACAAGCTGGGAAGTTATATGCTACATATCGCCCAGAAGACTCTTGAAGATGCCGATATGATCCTTTGGCTTGTAGAGCCGTCTTCATATGTTGGCGCTTCTGAGAGATATGTTATCAGTCAGCTAAAGAAGTGTCGTCAACCGGTGATCCTTGTGATCAACAAGATTGATACCATCAGTAAGGACAAGCTTGAGACTGTGATTAATTCCTATAAGGATCAGATGGTCCTGGCGGATATTGTACCGGTATCAGCTTTTAAGCGCATCAATCTGGAATCACTTATGGATACCATATATAAATATCTGCCTTACGGACCTGCTCTCTATGATGAGGATACAGTCACTGAGGAGCCTGAGAGGGATATAGCAGCTGAGATCATCAGAGAGAAGGCGCTAAGGCTCCTTAAGGATGAGGTTCCCCACGGAATAGCAGTGACTGTTGAAAAGATGCACGAGAGAGAGGATTTTGTCACAGATGACGGCAGGAGCCTGATAGATCTTGATGCGTCTATCATCTGTGAAAGGGATTCCCATAAAGGCATCATAATAGGCAAGAACGGAGCCATGCTCAGGAAAATAGGTTCCCAGGCCAGGATAGATATTGAGAAGATGACAGAGACCAAGGTCAATCTCAAGCTCTGGGTCAAGGTCAGAAAGAACTGGCGTGATGACAGCTCCATGATGAAGCATTTTGGATATGATGAGCGCAACATATGATGAATAACGGATCTTATGATGATGCAAGGATCAGGGTGAGCGGCATTGTGATAAGGCACAGACCTGTGGGAGATTATGATTTTGCTGTGACCATCCTGACCATGGAAAAAGGCAAGATCTCTGCATTTGCAAGGGGAGCAAGAAAGCCCGGCGGCAGACTGTCCGGTAATGTTGAGCCCTTTTGCTGTGGGAATTTTATCCTTTTTGCAGGTAAGAATTCATACAATATCATCGAAGCAGACATTATTTCATATTTTGAAGAATTCCGCCGGGATCTGGAGAAGACGGTGTATGGCAGCTTTCTCCTGGAACTGGCGGATTATTATGGCACTGAGAATTCAGATGAAAGAGATCTCTTTCGCCTGCTATATGTATCTCTTTGCGCCCTTACCAGGGAAGGCTTTGACAGAAAGCTGGTAAGGTGTGTCTACGAGATCAAGGCCCTTATGATAGATGGCCAGTTCCCGGGCATCGATCCCATGACTCAGAGCCCGATCCTTCAAAAGACCCTGCAGCATATCATGACCGCGCCCTTTAAGGAGCTCTTCTCCTTCAGGCTGTCCGGTCAGGGAATGGAAGAGCTTGAGCGCTATACCCGCCGCCTTAGAGACAGATTTGTGGATAGACGCCTGTCTTCACTTGATATGCTATCTGCATTTGAAAGTTGAAAAAAGATGAGGCTGCTATTATAATCTAAGAATATGCCGATAACGGGAGGATATTATATATAATGTCTAGGATATTTGATAAGCTTTTGGTATCATGCTCTATCCTTATCCTGTGCTTAGCACTTGCCGGATGTAAGGGGGCTTCCGCAAAGGATGCAGAGGTTACTACCCTTGAACTGGATAAAGATGGGAGCCTGATATCCTGTATTGTCGAAGATTTTGATATGGATTATTACGATGTGGATGAGCTCAAGAATATGGTGAGCTCAGAGATCGCCGGTTTTAGCGGCGGCGGAGTAGAGATGCTCAGCGCTGACAAAATGGGCGATAAGGTCAGGCTCATAATGAAGTTTGCCTCGGCATCAGATTATGCTGATTTTAATAATATCAGCTTTTTTGCAGGCTCTAAGACTGAGTGCTCTTTGTCAGGTATCAGCATGCCTGATCTCGTATCTGCTTCAGGGGCAGATGCTTTTGAAGTTACAGACAACATGAAGGTCATCATGATATATGAAGAAGAGGATTTTATAGCTCCTTCCAAGATATTGGCAGCCAGCAGCAATGTGACTGTATCAGGAAAGACTGCAAAGGTTAATGCATCAGAGGATGATCCTGCCTGTATAGTAATAGATAATAAATAATTGAAATAATATTATAGGGAGATTTAAGAGATGAAAGCAGAAGAAAAAACAATGGACAAAGTCATTGCTCTTGCAAAGGGCAGGGGATTTATCTATCCCGGTTCCGAGATCTACGGCGGTCTGGCCAATACATGGGATTACGGCCCGCTGGGAGTAGAGTTCAAGAACAATGTTAAGAAGGCCTGGTGGAAGAAGTTCGTACAGGAGAGCAAGTACAACGTAGGTGTAGACTGTGCTATCCTTATGAATCCTCAGACATGGGTGGCTTCAGGACATCTTGCAGGATTCTCAGATCCCCTTATGGATTGTAAAGAATGCCATGAGCGTTTCAGAGCAGACAAGATCATCGAGGACTATGCCGAGGCTAACGGCATCACTCTTGAGTCATCAGTAGATGGCTGGTCCCAGCAGGAGATGAAGGATTTCATCGAAAAGAACAATGTTCCCTGCCCTACCTGCGGTAAGCACAATTTCACTGATATCCGTCAGTTCAACCTGATGTTCAAGACCTTCCAGGGTGTTACAGAGGATGCCAAGAATACTGTATATCTCAGACCTGAGACAGCACAGGGTATCTTTGTAAACTTCAAGAATGTACAGCGTACCAGCAGAAAGAAGCTTCCCTTCGGTATCGCACAGGTTGGTAAGAGCTTTAGAAATGAGATCACACCCGGTAACTTCACTTTCAGGACCCGTGAATTTGAGCAGATGGAGCTTGAGTTCTTCTGCGAGCCCGGCACAGATCTTGAGTGGTATGAGTACTGGAAGGATTATTGCGAGAACTTCCTGCTCTCACTGGGCATGAAGAAGGATGAGATGAGGCTTAGAGAGCACGATCAGGCTGAGCTTGCATTCTATTCCAAGGGTACTACAGATATTGAATTCCTCTTCCCCTTCGGATGGGGCGAGCTTTGGGGTATCGCTGACAGGACAGATTATGATCTGGGCCAGCATCAGACTACCTCCGGTGAGGATCTTACATATTTTGACGAGGCAAGCGGTAAGAGATTTATCCCTTACGTTATCGAGCCTTCACTTGGTGCTGACAGAGTGGCTCTTGCATTCCTCTGCGCTGCATATGATGAAGAAGAGCTTGAAGGCGGTGATGTACGTACAGTTATGCATTTCCATCCTTTCCTTGCTCCTGTTAAGATCGCAGTGCTTCCTATCTCCAAGAAGCTCTCAGAGAATGCCGAGAAGGTATTTGATCAGCTCTCATCCAAGTGGAACTGCGAGTATGATGACAGAGGCTCCATTGGTAAGAGATACAGAAGACAGGATGAGATCGGTACTCCTTTCTGCATCGCTTATGACTTTGATTCCGAAGAGGATCACTGCGTGACCATCAGAGAGAGAGATACTATGGCTCAGATCGAGTACGAGCCCGGCAATGTAAGATGGCCCATCGACAAGCTTGACAGTTTCTTTGAAGAGAAATTCACATTTTAATTTGGGAGAAGGTTATGAGACAGTTTACGTCCAATGAGTTAAGAAAAGAATGGATCCGCTTCTATGAGGAGAGAGGTCACGTTAACTGTGGTGCCGTATCCCTTGTATCTGACGGTTCTACCGGTGTTATGTTCAATGTAGCAGGTATGCAGGCTTTGATGCCCTACCTCCTTGGCAAGAAGCACCCCATGGGTAAGAGGCTCTGCAATGTACAGGGCTGCGTTAGAACCAACGATATTGATTCCGTAGGCGACAGAAGCCATGTTACTTTCTTTGAGATGATGGGCAGCTGGAGTCTTGGAGATTATTTCAAGGCTGAGAGGTGCAAATGGAGCTATGAACTCCTTACACAGGTATTCGGCTTTGATGCAGATCACCTTGCAGCTACAGTATTTGCAGGTGATGAGAATGCACCCAGGGATGAAGAGGGTGCAAAGTACAGGATAGAGTCAGGCTTCAAGCCCGAGAATGTATATTTCCTTCCTGCAGAAGATAACTGGTGGGGACTGGAATTTGGACCCTGTGGTCCCGATTCCGAGATGTTCTATATAGCCGACGTTCCGGATTGCGGCCCTGATTGCGGACCTGGATGTGATTGCGGCAAGTATACAGAGATCGGTAATGACGTATTCATGCAGTATGAGAAGCATGAGGATGGTCATCTCACACCCCTGGAAAAGAAAAACGTAGATACCGGATGGGGCCTTGAGAGAATATTGGCTTTCCTTAACGGAAGCAAGGATGTTTATAAGACAGACCTTTTTGCTCCTATTATTGCTTATATTGAGCAGGCATCCGGCAAAAAATACGATGCTGATGACAAGTATACAGTATCCATGCGTATTCTTGCTGATCATACAAGAACAGCGGTGATGCTCATTGGCGATAAGGCAAGGCTCCTTCCTTCAAATATGGGTGCAGGCTACGTACTTCGTCGCCTTATCCGCCGTGCTGTGCGACATTCCAGGAATCTGGGAATCCAGACATCTGATATTCTGCATATTGCATCTATGTATGTGGATGAGATCTATAATGAGTCTTATCCTCTGCTGGTACAGAACAGAGAGTTTATCCTTACAGAGCTGGGTAACGAGATCAGAAGATTCGAGGCTACTCTTGAGAACGGTCTGAAGGAGTTTAAGAAGATACTTGGCGAGAAGAAATCTGTAGGCTCCATTGATGGCAAATCTGCATTCTACCTTTATGATACATTTGGTTTCCCTATTGAACTCACTGTGGAAATGGCATCAGAAGAGGGCCTTAGCGTAGATGAAGAAGGCTTTAAGGCTGCCATGGAAGAGCAGAAGCAGCTTGCCAGAGAAAATGCTGCATTCTCACAAAAGACTGTTGCGGCTGATATCTATGAAAAGGTTGATAAGAGCATAAGCAGTGAATTTATTGGTTATGACAGATTGAGCTCTACTGATAAGATTCTGGTGCTTGCTGATAATACAGCTGTTCAGGATAGCTTATCAGAAGGAACAGAAGGAACTGTGATCGTAGCAAAGACTCCATTCTATGCCACAATGGGTGGTCAGAAGGGTGATAAGGGTGTGATCAGGACTGCCGGTGGTGTATTTGAAGTAGCTGAGACAGTAAAGCTTCCTGAAGGTAGGATCGGACATACCGGTAAAGTGGTATCCGGAACTATTAAAGTAGGTGAGGAAGCAGAGCTTGAAGTTTGCAGGGAGACCAGAACAGCTACCTGCAAGAATCATAGTGCTACTCATCTGATGCAGAAGGCTCTGAGACAGGTACTGGGAGATAATGTAGAGCAGCAGGGTTCTTATCAGGATCCTGACAGGACCAGATTTGATTTCTCCTATGGCAAGGCTATGACAGCCGATGAGATTTCTAAGGTAGAAGAACTGGTTAACAAGGCTATTGCAGATGATCTGGCAGTACGTACAGATATCATGAGCATCGAAGATGCCAAGAAGACTGGCGCCATGGCACTCTTTGGCGAGAAATACGGTGATGAAGTACGTGTAGTCAATATGGGTGATTACTCAATTGAGCTTTGTGGTGGTACTCATGTAGCTCACACAGGTGAGATCGCTAACTTCAAGATCCTGTCTGAATCAGGCGTTGCTGCCGGCGTAAGACGTATCGAGGCTATCACAGGATCTAATGTGATCAAATATTACAAGAATAACGAAAAACTCCTGGAAGAAGCTGCTGATGCTGCAAAGACCAGAGCAGAAGAGCTTCCTGCAAGGATAGCTGCAATGCAGGCTGAGATCAAGAGCCTTCATCATGAGCTGGAGAGCCTCAAGGCCAAGGCTGCCAAGGAAGCGGTTGGAGATGTAATGGATAGCGCTGTTACACATGGTGAATACAAGCTCTTGGCTGTAAAGGTACCCGGAACAGCAATGAACGGACTCAGAGATCTTGCTGATGAGCTTATGACGAAGCTTGGAGAAGGCGGCGTAGTGCTGGCTTCTGATGAAGGCGGCAAGGTCAATCTTGTAGCCAAGGTATCTGACAAGGCAATGAAGAGTGGTGCTCATGCAGGTAACCTGATCAAGGAGATTGCAGGTCTTGTAGGCGGAGGCGGCGGTGGCCGTCCTAACATGGCTCAGGCCGGTGGTAAGAATCCTGCAGGTATTGAAAGCGCCCTGGAGAAGTCAATTGAAGTATTAAAGAAGCAGCTTGGTTAACAAATTATAATAACCCCCTTGACGGGACTTGCCATAAGGGTTTATAATTCTTAGTGCTGTGTAAGTGATTTGTTTACAAGCAAAAATAACCCGATCAGCCAGATATGTACGGGACTGAAGGGAGGGTAGAGAGCATATGTCAACAGTAATAGTAAAGGATAACGAAACACTTGACTCCGCACTTCGTCGTTTTAAGAGAAGCTGCGCTAAGGCCGGCATCCAGCAGGAGATTCGTAAGAGAGAACATTACGAGAAGCCCAGCGTAAAGCGTAAGAAGAAGTCCGAAGCCGCTAGAAAGCGTAAATACAACTAAAAAGAATTCAGCCCTTGATCCTATTGGACCAGGGGCTTTTCTTTTGCATAAATGCCTGCATATAATATCTATATATATATGAGGCGTAGTTTGTTATAATATGACATAATGAGTTTATGACCCGCCAAACATGAATGGTGAAGCACAAAGTGCTTATAGTATAAAAGTGGGAGCCTGTTTTTTAGATGGGGAGAATACTTCTAATATTAGGACTGGTCCTGATCTGCCTTTTTGTTATGGTGCTGATTGTCAGCTATCATGACATTCACAGATTCGTAACAGTCCATTACAGAATTAAGATGGCTAATATCAAAGCTCCTGTCAGGATATGCCTTATATCGGATCTACACGGATGTGTACATGGTGAGGCTAACAGGGACCTGATAGAGGCGATAGATAGAGAAAAGCCTGACCTCTTAGTGCTTGCCGGAGATGTGATCAATGGCGGTGAGCCTCGTGAGACACTTGAAATCGAGATGCCTCTTTTACAGCATCTTGCAAGCCATTATCCTGTTTATGCAGGAAATGGAAATCATGAGAGCAAGCTCTATTGGTATCCGTATCGTTATAATGGCTTTGATCGCAAATTCAAAGAGATCTATAAAGATATGGGAATCAGGCTGCTCATAGATGATTCTGAATATATAGAGGACTATGGTATCAGGATCAGTTCCATTGAGCTGGGGAGAGAGTTTTATCGCAGATTTTATGAGAGGAAGATGGGGGAAGGATATATGGAAGGGAAGCTTGGTAAAGCTGACCTTAACGTCTGTAATCTTCTGATTGCTCACAATCCCAGATATTTTAAAGAATACGCTGCCTGGGGCGCCGACCTTACTCTGTCGGGGCATGTTCATGGCGGAGTTATGAGACTGCCTCTTCTTGGAGGAGTTATTTCTCCTGCGTTTATTCTGTTTCCCAAATATGACGGAGGAGAGTATGATATGAACGGCAAGAAGATGGTCTTATCCAGAGGGCTTGGTGTACATACACTGCCCTTCAGGGTCTTTAATCCCTGTGAACTGGTGATCATCGATCTGGATACAGATCAGTAAGCTGTGAAAGGAATAATATGGCTCTTGAAGTAAAACTGCAGACTTTTGAAGGACCGCTTGACCTTCTGCTGCATCTTATTGAAAAGAATAAAGTTGATATCTATGATATACCCATCTCCATGATCACGGGCCAATACCTGGACTATATCAATGAGATGGACAGGCAGGATATGGAAGTGACCAGTGAATTTCTGGTGATGGCTGCTGAGCTTATGGCTATTAAATGCAAGATGCTCCTGCCAAAACAGGTAGATGAAAACGGAGAGGAAGAGGATCCCAGATCAGAGCTTGTTGATAAGCTGCTTGAGCACAAGATGTACAAATACCTGTCATCTCAGCTCAGGGACCGCTTTGACGGCTGTGATTATTCTTTTTACAAGAAGAGGGATATACCCAGAGAAGTGTCCGAATACGAGGAGCCTATTGATTATGATGAGCTGATAGGTGACAAAGACCTGGTGACGCTTAGGGAAATATTTGAGGATCTGATGAAACGTCAGGAAGACAGGATCGACCCTGTCAGGAGCAGCTTTGGTGAGATCAAGAGAGAAGAAGTGGATATTGACGAAAAGACTTTGTTCATCAAGGCTTATGTAAGACGCCACAAGACCTTTTCCTTTAGAAAGCTTTTAGAGTCCCAGGCTTCCAAGACGGAGGTTATCGTGGCATTTCTGGTCATCCTTGAAGAGATGAAGTTGGGCGAGATCAGTATAGAGCAGGACGAGATATTTGGAGATATTATCATTACTTCCAACAAGTACGGAGAAGAGCTTGAGGAAGATGAAATGGCACAGGAGGTATCCTGATAATGCAGCTGGTATCTTTTGCCTTTCTCATTTTTCTGCCCATTGCAAGTCTGATATACTTTTTGATCCCTTCAAGGTTCAGGTATATAGGCCTCTTTATGATCAGCGCAGGCTTTTATCTGTCTCTGGATCTAAAAGGGACACCGGTACTTGCTTTTACCCTTTTGTCTGCATATCTTGGGGGGATGTTCATAGACAGGCATAGGGGCACAGCCGGGAAAATCGTTCTTTTTCTAGTTATTGCAGCCAATATTCTGATCCTTGCTCTGGCCAAATATGCCGGCCTCAACTTTTTGTCCGCCGCAGGGATGTCCTTTTTTATCTTTATGGCTGTAGGTTATCTCATTGATGTATACAGAGAAGATATTCCTGCTCAGAAGAATATTATCCTTCTTGGCCTTTTTATATCATTCTTTCCTGTGGTTACTTCGGGACCTATTGAGAGGGCAGGGCACATGCTTCCTCAGTTTATAGAAGCGCCGGGATTTGATTATGACAGGATGAGATCCGGACTATTGCAGATGATCTGGGGATATTTTATGAAGATGATCATAGCTGACAGGTGCGCTATCATCGTTTCGTCCGTTTATTCTGATCCGGTCCGCTATGCAGGTACAGCTACCCTTATTGCTTCCATACTATATACCATCGAGATCTACTGCGACTTTGGCGGCTACAGTAATATAGCTATTGGCTGCGCCAGGGTCCTGGGCTTTGACCTTATGAAGAATTTTGATGCGCCTTATCTTTCCCGTAATATACAGGAATTCTGGAGAAGATGGCATATTTCTCTTTCAAGCTGGTTTAGGGATTATCTCTATATCCCACTTGGAGGCAACAGAAAGGGTATAGTCAGAAAGTATATTAATATTCTGATAGTATTTGTGCTCAGTGGTCTATGGCATGGTGTGTCCTATACATTTGCAATATGGGGACTTCTTCATGGGATATATCAAGTGGCAGGTGGGATTCTCCTCCCTTTGAGGCGTAAGCTTACAGATGCATTTAAGATAGACTGCAACAGCTTTTCACACAGGCTCCTTAATATCCTTGTGACTTTCTTTCTTGTGAATATAGCCTGGATATTCTTCAGGGTCACGGATCTTCATGCGGCTATATATATGGTCAGACATATTTTCAGGTTTGTTCCTTCTTTTATCACTGAGGGAGGACTGTATAGCCTGGGACTGGACAGACCTAACCTGAACCTCTTGTTCATGTCCGTCATACTTTTACTGGCTGTGGACATTGCTAATAAGAAGGGGATCGTTATATCAGAGAAGATCACCTCTTTTGGACTATGGCTGCGCTGGCTTATATACATTGCCGCTGTGTTATTTATCATTACCTGCGGCATCTGGGGTACCGGTTATGATGCCCAGGGATTTATCTATCAGGGATTTTGATATTGGTGATCAGGGTATGATTTTTTATGAAAGATAGAATAAAGCTACTGCTTAAAACAATTATTTTTCTTATTATATTATGTCTTTGTCTGGGTCTTGTGATGATTCTTACTCAGAGAAAAGAGAGCTATAACAAGAACAAGCTCTTTTTTGAAGAGGCTCGTGAAGGGCATCTGGATGTTCTTTTCCTGGGCTCTTCGCATGTGATCAACGGTATCAATCCCATTGACCTGTATGAGAAATATGGCATCACATCCTATAATCTGGGTGGCCACGGGAGTCTATTAAAGGAAAGCTACTGGCAGCTAATAAGGGCTCTTGACTATTGCAAACCGGAGTATGTGGTTGTTGACTGCTATATGATGGACAGGAATTATGACTACATAGATGAAATGTATGAGGACAGCTCGGATGAGCTTAAGGCAACATCTATCAGCCAGCTCCATCTGAACCTGGATGCCTATCCTCTTAGCAAAGTCAAGATAGCTGAAGTAAATGACCTGGTACATGATCCTAAGGTCCGTATGCAGTATCTGTTTGACTTTAGCATCTATCACAGCAGATGGAGTGATCTGGATAAGGACGACTTTGAGATCTTTAGAGGGAAAACTGATTATAACAGGCTCATGGGTGCCACAATGAGGACATCTGTAAATGATTATGCAGATGAGGGCGTGGCCTATGATCCGGGCCTTCGCCTTCCAGAGCATACTGTCAATGAAGAGTATCTGATGAAGATCATTGATGAATGCCAGAGGGATGGTATAGGGATCTTGGTGACATATCTGCCCTTTGCAGGTGAAGACAATGATATCATGGCTTCCAATTCTGCAGGGGATATTGCTGCTGTTTATGGTGTGCCGTATATCAATATGATGGCCATGCCTGATCTTATAGACATGCAGACTGACCTGGCTGACCATGGGCATCTGTCTATAACAGGAGCTTCTAAGGTAACTGACTATATAGGGCAGTGGCTAAGGGATAATACAGCTCTTGCAGATCACAGATTTGACGACTATCATCATATCATTGATGATCTCTCTGAGAGCTATGATGCCATGATCTTTAATGATTCTGTATACAGCAGTGATTTTCTTGCCCAGCTAAATCTGTTGACCATGGGCAGAGTAAGTTTTTGTTTATTCGTATCAGAGGATTCGCCGGCTTTGTCTGATCCGCGCTTCAGGCACCTTGTATCCAATCTATCCGGCACTGACAGGATAGAAGAAGCAGGTGCAACGGGCGATCAGTATTTTCTTTTGGAAGACAGGGGGCGCGGGACCAAATACGAGGCTGCAGGATATGAGAGCCTTGAAGCTATGGATACTTCCATGGGACTTATGGATTATATCCCTGTGGAAAAATTGTTCAGATTTTTGTATAAAGAATCTGATAAGGATACTAATTATCTCTATGATGATGATCATACAGAGGATGACATACAGCTGATCATATACGATAATGAAACAGGAGATATTCTTACGCATATGTATGTCAGCTCGGCATCTCACTACAGCTTTGAGAACCATTGATATTTGATGATAATAAATTACCCGGAGAGGATAAAGATTTGGAAAAAACACAAGGCGCAGCAGCAATAGAGGCAATACTATTTACCATGGGAGATTCCGTGACCCTTAAGGCTTTATGCGAAGCTCTTGAAGAGACCATGGATGAGCTTAATGAGCAGATTGACTATTTAAAGGAAAAATATTCTGCAGCTAATAGCGGCATACATCTCATAGAACTGGAGGAGTCCCTGCAGCTGTGTACCAAGAAGGAAATGTATCCTGTACTTATAAAGATAGCTCAGACTCCCAAGAAGCTCCAGCTCACAGATTCCCTGCTGGAGACCCTGTCAATAATAGCTTACAGGCAGCCTGTGACCAAGGCGGAAGTGGAGAGGATAAGGGGAGTCAATTCCGATCATGCAGTGAACAGGCTGGTGGAATTTGGCCTTGCTGCTGAGCTTGGAAGGATGGATGCACCCGGAAGACCCATACTTTTTGGCACTACAGAGGAGTTCCTTAGGAGCTTTGGTGTCAAAAGCGTTGAAGAATTGCCCTCTTTGGACGCAGTAAAAGTTGAAGAATTTAAAAAAGAAGCTGAAGCAGAGATAGATGTTAAGCTTGACATATGATACAATAGTATTCGTGAAAAGTTGGCATTGGGGAGAGATGCGGACTTTTTGGCGCATTTTCCCATGCTTTGCACAAAAAAATAAATGGAGGTAGTAGAATGAGCAGTACTTCACAGGCGAGTCAAAGAATAGCGGCTTTACTCGATGAAAACAGCTTCGTCGAGATCGGTGCCGGAGTGACATCAAGGAGTACCGATTTTGGCCTGAAGCAGGAAGATACTCCTTCTGACGGTGTAGTAACAGGTTACGGCGTTATAGGCGGTAATCTTGTATACGTATACAGTCAGGATAGCGGAGTACTCGGCGGATCTGTGGGAGAGATGCATGCGCGCAAGATTGCTCACATTTATGATCTTGCAGTGAGAATGGGTGCACCTGTTATCGGTATAATCGATTCCACAGGAATGCGTCTGCAGGAGGCTTCAGATGCACTGGACAGCCTTGGCACTATTTATGCCAAGAAGGTTGAGGCATCAGGCGTAGTTCCTCAGATCAGCGTAGTATTTGGTAATTGCGGAGGTGGTCTTGCCCTTATCCCTGCATTATCTGATTTCACATTCATGGATGACAAGAAGGGCAAGTTATTTGTCAATTCTCCCAACGCCATTAAGGGCAATTATGAGGAGAAGTGCGACACTTCCGCAGCATCCTTCCAGGGGGCTAAGGCTGGACTTGTTGATGTAGCGGGAGATGAGGGAACAATTTTTGCTGAGATAAGGAATCTTGTTTCCATGCTGCCTTCCAATAATGAAGACAGAGATTTCTATGAGGATTGCACAGACGATCTTAACAGAGCTATGGATAACTTCGATGGCGCTATTGCAGATCCTGCTCTTGCACTTTCTCAGCTCGCCGATAACGGATCTTTCTTTGAGACCAAGAGAGATTTTGCTCGTGAGATGGTAACAGGATTTATCAAGCTCAACGGAGCAACAGTTGGTGTTATAGCTAATCGCACCAAGACTTTTGATGAAGAAGGCAAGGAAAAGGAGACTTTTGAACCCCTTCTTACATCTGCCGGCTGCGATAAGGCTGCTTCTTTTATCAAATTCTGTGATGCATTCGACCTGCCTATACTTACCTTCACAGGTGTCAAAGGATTTGCTGCGACATGCTGTGAGGAGCGTAATATAGCCAAGAAGGCTGCTGCTCTTGTTATGGCCTTCGGCACAGCAACAGTTCCCAAGGTTAATTTCGTTACCGATTCTGCTTTTGGAAGCGCATATGTCATCATGAATTCCAAGGCTGACATCACTATGTGCTGGCCTGATTCCCGTATCGGCGCTATGGAAGCTGATATGGCTGCCAAGATCATTGGTGAGGGCAAGAGCGCTGATGAGATCAGTAGCATTGCCGATCAGTATTCAGATCTTAATGATGCTTCAAAGAGTGCCGCAAGACGCGGATTTGTAGATCAGATCGTAGATCCTGCAGATACCAGGAAATACGTTGTTGCAGCATTCGAGATGCTTTTCACCAAGAGAGAGGAGCATCCTGCCAAGAAGCATTCTGCTAAGTAAGGAGGAGCGCATATGACGACTATTTTATTACAGACTCCTGCGCACATCCTTGCAGCTGCAGAAGGCACAAATGTACTTTACGATGCAGGCATCAATACACTTTTGGGAATGGGAATGGCTTTTGCTGTTCTGATCCTCATAAGTCTCTTGATCTCTCTATTCCCGCTTATCAATAAGGTATTAAGCGGTGAATCAAAGCCTGCACCGGCTCCTGTACCTGCTCCGGTCAAAGCGCCCGTTGCAGAAGAAAGCGTAGATGTGACAGACGATCTTGAACTCTATGCAGTCATAGCAGCAGCTATCGCAGCATATGAAGAAGGCTCATCCACAGATGGCTTTGTAGTAAGGTCCATCAGGAAGAGAAGAATTGGAGCCAGGTAAGCATTATTGATTGAATACTTGAGCCGCCGGGTGCGGCAGGAAGGAATCTAAATGAAAACATATACCATAACCGTTAACGGAACAGCATATGATGTAACTGTTGAAGAAGGAAGCGGACAGGGCGCAGCTCCTGCAGCAGCTCCCAAGGCTGCAGCTCCTAAGGCTGTAGCAGCTCCCAAGAAGTCCTCAGGCGGTGCAGGCTCTATCAAGGTAGAGGCCGGTGCAGCAGGCAAGGTTGTTAAGATCAATGCCAACGTTGGTCAGTCTGTTAAGAAGGGCGACGCTGTCATTACTATTGAGTCCATGAAGATGGAGATCCCTATGGTTGCTCCTTCTGATGGCAGTGTAGTCAGCATCGATGTTGCAGTAGGTGATCCGGTAGAGGCAGGAGCTGTTCTGGCAACACTTAACTAAATCACGCTGATTCTGCTGGAGGACGAATAATGGAAAAAATTATTGAGACATTGTCCAATCTATGGGATCAGACCGCCTTCAATAATCTATATTGGGGCAATTATGTCATGATTCTCGTAGCATTTGTTTTTTTGTATCTGGCAATAGCTCATGACTTTGAGCCTCTACTCCTTGTACCTATCGCTTTTGGTATGCTTCTTGTTAATATCTATCCTGATATTATGAAAGAGCTGGGAGAAGACGGCGCAGGCGGCGGCTTGTTCAGATACTTCTACAAACTTGATGAATGGTCTATTTTGCCATCGCTGATCTTTATGGGCGTTGGAGCGATGACGGACTTTGGTCCTCTTATTGCCAATCCCATATCATTCCTTATGGGTGCTGCGGCACAGTTTGGTATCTTTGCAGCATATTTTTTGGCTATCGCATTGAATTTCACAGGCGAAGAGGCTGCATCCATTTCAATCATTGGTGGTGCAGACGGACCTACATCAATCTTCCTTGCTACTAAGCTGGGATGCACAAGGCTCCTGGGACCCATTGCCGTAGCGGCATACTCCTACATGTCTCTGGTACCTGTTATCCAGCCTATTGTCATGAAGGCTCTCACCACTGACAAGGAGAGGAAGATCCGTATGACACAGCTCAGACCTGTGTCCAAGATTGAGAAGATACTCTTCCCTATCATTGTTACAGTTGTTGTTTGTATGATTCTTCCCACAACAGCTCCCCTTATCGGTATGCTGATGCTGGGTAACCTCTTTAGAGAATCAGGAGTGGTTCATCAGCTCCAGGATACAGCTTCCAACGCACTTATGTATATCGTAGTTATCCTGCTGGGTACCTCCGTAGGTGCTACTACCAGTGCAGAAGCATTCCTGAACTGGGATACTATCAAGATCGTATTCCTTGGACTTGTAGCATTTGCCGTGGGCACAGCTTCAGGTGTCCTTCTGGGCAAACTTATGTGCTTCCTGTCCGGAGGCAAGATCAATCCTCTCATCGGCTCGGCCGGTGTATCTGCAGTTCCTATGGCTGCCCGTGTTTCTCAGAAGGTTGGATCACAGTACGATCCTACCAATTTCCTTCTGATGCATGCTATGGGACCTAATGTTGCAGGTGTTATTGGTACTGCGGTTGTTGCAGGTACCTTTATGGCTATTTTCGGAATTAAATGATTCTAATGATTGTATAGAAAATGGAGGATTACTATGGCAGAAATAGTTAAAAAGCCTGTCAAGATAATGGAGACTGTCCTGCGTGATGCTCATCAGTCCCTTATCGCTACAAGAATGCCTATTGAGCAGATGCTCCCTATTGTAGATACAATGGATAAAGTAGGATATGCCGCAGTAGAGTGCTGGGGCGGAGCAACCTTTGATTCATGTCTTCGTTTCCTTAAGGAAGATCCCTGGGAAAGGCTTAGAAAGCTTAAGGCAGGATTCAAGAATACACCTCTTCAGATGCTGCTGAGAGGCCAGAATCTTCTGGGCTACAGCCACTATGCTGATGATGTTGTAGAAGCATTTGTTGCAAAGTCTATTGAAAACGGTATTGATATCATCCGTATCTTTGACTGTCTTAATGACCTTAGAAACCTTGAGACATCTGTAAAGGCCTGCAAGAAGTACGGCGGCAAGGCACAGATCGCCCTGTCCTATACTCTTGGCGGTGCTTATGATGATGATTATTGGATGAATATTGCAAAGCAGATTGAAGCTATGGGTGCAGATTCTCTCTGTATCAAGGATATGGCTGGCCTGCTCCTTCCTTACGAGGCTGAGAAACTGGTACGTGCACTTAAGAAGGGTGCAGATATTCCTATCGAGCTGCACACTCATTACACATCCGGTGTTGCCAGCATGACTTATCTTAAAGCTATTGAAGCCGGTGTTGACATCATCGACTGCGCTATAAGCCCTTTTGCTCTTGGTACCTCACAGCCTGCAACTGAGGTTATGGTTGAGGCTCTTAAGGGTACAGAGTATGATACAGGCTATGATCAGAAGCTTCTGGCTAAGATCGCTGATCACTTCAGACCTTATCGTGAAGAGTGTCTGGAGAATGGACTGCTCTCAACCAAGGTTCTGGGTGTTAATATCAAGACTCTTATGTATCAGGTTCCCGGTGGTATGCTGTCCAACCTGACCAAGCAGCTTTCTGATCAGGGCAAGATCGATAAGCTTGAAGAGGTTTTGGAAGAAGTACCGAGAGTAAGAAAGGATCTGGGCGAGCCCCCGCTTGTTACTCCTTCTTCACAGATCGTAGGTACACAGGCAGTTATGAATGTACTTATGGGTGAGCGTTATAAGATCGTGCCTGAGCAGACCAAGGATCTGGTAAGAGGTAAGTACGGAAAGACTATCAAGGAGATGGATCCCGAAGTAGTTAAGAAATGTATCGGAGATGAGGAGCGTATCACTTGCCGTCCTGCAGATCTGATCGAACCTCAGATGGATGAGTTCCGTGAGAAGTCCAAGGCTTATGCAACCTGCGAAGAAGACGTGCTCTCATATGCACTTTTCCCTCAGGTAGCTACAGACTTCTTCAAGTATAGACAGGCTCAGCAGACCGGCGTAGATATGGCCAAGGCTGATAGTAAAAACGGGGCATACCCTGTATGATATTAAGTCATAATTCGAGATGGGAGCATGCTTGCATGCTCCACATCTCGAATTCATGACTTTAACAAACATGAGGAAAAAAGCTGTTTACGAAGTAAATAGCGATTTCCGAATGTTTGTAGAATTGCGAGAGCCCGATAGGGCGGAGCAATTCGTATATCATACTAAAAGTGTATTATTCATTTTAGACGGACAGTAACAACTGTCCGTCTTTTATGTTAAAATAAAATATGGGATTATGTGTGCTTTATGGGGGAACATATGGATCATTTTATTATGACAAAATATGAAATGAAAGAGGGTTCCGCATCATGAGTGAATTCAGAAGGCGAAGGATAGAAAGGAAAATCCTCAGAGATCATCATGCATCCGAGCTGCGTAAGACAGATTTTAACCGTCAGATGCTTGCTCTGGATGAGATAGATGGCTACAGGGTAAGGCCGGGCTACTATGAAATGAACGGTGCTACAGTTATCCCTGATGGAGTTAATTTTACCTGCTATTCCAAGAACGCCACCAATATTACATTATTGCTCTTTAGAAGGGGAGAGACTGCCCCTTTTGCTCGTCTGCCTTTTCCTGAAAGCTATAGGATAGGCAGAGTATATTCCATGATCGTATTTGGTATCAACATTGAAAATCTTGAGTATGCTTATAGTGTTGACGGCCCCTGGGATCCTGTGAGAGGACTTTTGTTTGACAAGAATCATATGCTCCTTGACCCTTATGCCAAGGCTGTAAGTGGTCAGCGCTTATGGGGCCAGAATGATAACAGAAGCGGTATCTATAGGGCAAGGGTAGTCAGAGACAATTTCGAGTGGAATGCAGCCCAGCAGCTGATCACTCCCATGGAAGATTCCATCATTTATGAGCTTCATGTAAGAGGCTTTACCAAGCATCCCAGCTCAGGCGTAAAGTATCCCGGTACCTTTGAAGGACTCAAGGAAAAGGTGCCTTACTTAAAACATCTGGGAATTACTGCTGTAGAGCTGATGCCCATTTTTGAATTTGATGAGACAAGAGATAAGAGGATAGTAAACGGCAGGACTCTCCTGGATTATTGGGGATATAATACAGTTAGCTTTTTTGCGCCCAATACCGCTTATGCATCAGTAGGTGAGCACAACTATGAAGGCATGGAGCTCAAGAACCTGATCAAAGAATTTAAGGAAAACGGTATTGAGGTCATCCTGGATGTGGTATTTAATCATACTGCAGAAGGTGATGAGAATGGTCCCTATATTTCTTTTAAGGGCTTTGATAACAATATCTATTATATGCTCACTCCTGATGGCAAGTATTATAATTTCTCAGGCTGCGGCAATACCATGAACTGCAATAATCCCATAGTGCAGGAGCTCATTGTAAACTGCCTGAGATATTGGGTTGAGGAATACAGAGTAGATGGCTTTAGATTTGATCTTGCCAGTATCCTTGGTAGAAGTGAAGACGGATCGCCTATGGACAGGCCGCCGCTTATACAGAGGCTGGCTTATGATCCCATTCTTGGAAATGCCAAGCTTATAGCTGAGGCCTGGGATGCAGGCGGAATGTATCAGGTTGGAAGCTTCCCTGCATGGAAGAGATGGGCTGAATGGAATGGTAAATACAGGGATGATCTAAGGTCCTATCTAAAGGGCGATTACTGGGCAGCCCCTGAAGCAGTCAAGAGGATCACAGGCTCTATGGATCTCTATGATGGAGAGTATGTAGGTTACAACTCATCCATTAACTTCTTGACTTGCCATGACGGCTTCCCGCTTTATGACCTCTATAGTTACAATAACAAGCATAATGAAGACAATGGCTGGAACAATACTGACGGTAGTAATGATAACAGAAGCTGGAACTGCGGAGTGGAGGGGCCTACAGATGACCCCGGCATCGAAAGTCTCAGATTCAGGATGATGCGAAATGCTATTACAGTGCTTATGTGCTCCAGGGGTACACCCATGCTCCTTGCAGGTGATGAATTTGCCAACAGCCAGTTTGGAAATAATAATGCATATTGTCAGGACAATGAGATTTCCTGGCTTGACTGGTCATATATGGAAAAGAATATGAACTATTACAATTTTTATCGTAATGTGATCCAGTTCAGAAAGCGTCATCCTGCCATTAGAAAGGATCTGCAGCCCGCGAGATGTGGTTTTCCTTATATCAGTACACATGTGGAAGATCCCTACAATGACTATATCAGCAAGGACTCCAAGATGATCGGAGTACGTTTTGCGGGATATTCCAGAGATAAGGGCCATGATGATGTAGTCTATATCGCGATCAACGTATACTGGGAAGATGTACCTATTAAGCTTCCTGATATGCCGGAGGGCTGCTATTGGTCACTTGCTATTGATACAGCTGCGGATGACGGCAAATACTTTTATAACAGGCCAAGGCCTCTTACCGGTGACAGGTGGCTTATGAAGGCCAGAAGTGTAGCAGTTTTTAACGGTACATTCCCGTCTGATTATAACTGATCTATAGTTGGAGGCGACTGTGGCGACAGAGGATATTAAGAGTAGAACTGACAATGGATCCGCAGATGGTCTTGAAGTGAGCGGTTTTAAGTTTCTCACTAAGGCAGATGCTGACAAGGCCAGGATAGATCAAAAAAAGATTGAATACCTGGAGTCCCATGTGAAGATGAATACTGCGGTCAATATTAAGACAGTATATTTGAAGTCCATGGAAAACAAGATATTCTCTACTCCTGTGGGCTGGTCCTACCTTGCTGAGCTAAGGCGCAATATGGCAAAGCTTGGCGGGGATGTGGCTGAGCTACCTGTGATCGATATGAAAGAGAATTTTACACATCTGGAGTCTGCTCCGGGAGATTATATTCCTAAAGCAGCTGCGCCACCTCCTGCCAGGAAGCCCAAAAAGAATAATCTGCTCTTGTATTCTGTGATCATTAATATTATTTTACTGATAATGATCATAGGTATGTTTGTGATAGCCTCTACCAATGCATCACCTACGGTATTGAATTACCGGGAAGAGATCATAAATGAATATTCGCAGTGGGAAATGGAACTGCAGGAGAGGGAAAAGGCTCTGGAAGAAAGAGAAGCAGGGGAATAGGATATGGATAAGATAAAGATCCTGGTCGTGGATGACGAGAGCAGGATGAGAAAGCTGGTCAAAGATTTTCTTGCGAGGGCTGGTTTTGAAGTAATAGAAGCTGAAAACGGTGAACAGGCACTGGATATATTCTTTGAAGATAAAAATATTGCACTCATAATACTGGATGTGATGATGCCCGGTATTGACGGCTGGCAGGTCTGCAAGGAGATCAGAAGTTACAGCAAAGTTCCAGTGATAATGCTCACTGCCAAAAGCGAAGAAAAGGATGAGCTTACAGGCTTTGAGCTGGGAGTGGATGAGTATATCACCAAGCCCTTTAGCCCCAAGATCCTGGTGGCTAGAGTTGAGGCCATACTTAGAAGGACCAGTTCTCTTGAAGCAGATGATACTCTTGAGCTTGGTGGCATCAGTATTAATAAGACAGCACATATCGCATCTGTTGATGGAAGAGAACTTGACCTTAGCTCCAAGGAATTTGAGCTCTTGTCTTATTTTATCGAGAACAGGGGCGTTGCCCTTACCAGGGAAAAAATACTGGACAATGTATGGGATTATGATTATTACGGCGATGCCAGGACAGTTGATACCCATGTAAAGAAGCTTCGTGCCAAGATAGGTAAGAAGGGCGAGATGATAAAGACTGTCTGGGGTTATGGCTACAAGTTTGAAGAGTAAAGAGGTGACGAGCTATGACTGCTTCCGGGGCAAAAAGGAATTATAGGGTCAAGCATCCTCTTTTTCGCGATTATATGATCATTATGGTCCTTCTGATAATCGCTATGGTAGGGGGAATCCTCCTTCTGAATTCCACATTACTTGAAAAATATTATACTGCTGATAAAACCAAGGTCCTGAAAAGGGCTTATTTCAGCGTGGAAGAAGCGGTCTCCAACGGAGATGTAAGATCTGACGATTTTAATATAGAGCTGATGAAGATATGTGAAAGCTATAACATCGATGTGATCGTGGTGGATGCTGATTCCAATGTGGTCAAGTCCTCATCTCCTGATTACAGATATCTTCAAAAAAAGCTCTGGTCCAATCTTCTTGAAATGGATGACAGCTCCAGAAAGAGTCTCATAGATAAAACTGATAATTACACTATACAGATTGATACCGACGATAGAACAGCCACTGAATATATGGATATGTACGGTTTTTTGGATGAAGATCATGTATTCATGATAAGGTCGGCTATGGAGGGGATTAAGAATAGCGTAGAAATTTCCAATAGATTTACTGCCTATATAGGGCTGGGGGTCATAGTGCTTGGAGCTGTGCTTTCATTTGCCCTTGCAAGAGGTGTTACAAGGCCTGTTATGGAACTTGCTTCTATATCAGAGAATATGAAGAATCTCAATTTTGAGACTAAGTATAAGAGCCGCGGCAGGAGTGAGATGGATCTTCTGGGCGAAAATATAAATGAGATGTCAATGACTCTTGAGAATACCATATCAGAGCTTAAGACAACCAATATCAGGCTTCAAAATGAACTTGATAATATGAACAAATTAGAGGCTATGCGAAGCGACTTTATAGCCGGCGTATCTCACGAACTCAAAACCCCACTGTCCCTTATATCAGGTTATGCAGAAGGACTTCTTGATGGCGTAAACGAAGGTGATCCCGAGGGTATGAAGTTCTATTGCGAGGTCATCTCAGATGAAGCATCCAAGATGAACAGCATGGTCAAACAGCTCCTTGATCTTAATGAGCTGGAGTTTGGGCACGGGGATATAGAGATGGAGCGATTTGACATCTCTGAACTGGTTCAGAATTATCTGAAATCAGCCGATATACTAACGAGAAATAAAAATATCAGACTGATATTTGAGCCTTTAGAGCCTGTATACGTATGGGCTGACGCATTCAGGACCCAGGAGGTTTTGCAGAATTATTATACAAATGCAGTCAATCATGCCGAAGGAGACAAGATTGTAGAGATACGCATACAAAAGCATGATGGAAGAGCAAGGATATCTGTCTTTAATAGCGGAAAACCCATTCCCGAAGAAAGTATTGATCGGATATGGGAGAAATTCTACAAAGTAGACA
The DNA here is from genome assembly GCF_000424585.1 of Butyrivibrio sp. MC2013. Taxonomy (GTDB): domain Bacteria; phylum Bacillota; class Clostridia; order Lachnospirales; family Lachnospiraceae; genus Butyrivibrio. The sequence goes on along the minus strand of NZ_AUKE01000008.1, from coordinate 1,826 downwards.
AAGCCAGAAGTAGAGAATATGGCGGAAGTGGCGTGGGACTTTCTATTGTAAGAGCGATCATGGATGCTATGGGACAGGATTATGGCGTTGTTAATTATGATAATGGTGTAGAATTTTATTTTGAACTGGAAACCAGGTAAGGGCAGTATTTGACTACTGCGCAGGGTGGACTGATATGAAAAGGAATAAGCTGCTGCTTCTTCTATTAACTTCATCTCTTGTTTTATCTGCCTGTAGCCTGGGGGATTCTATACCCATTTCCAAAGAAGAAAATGAAGATGAATATAAGCAGGTGACTGCGTATGCGTCAGAGATGCTGATGAAATATTCATATAATTTGGTAGATGACCTTACCTATGTGGAGATCAAGAATTCCGAAAAAGCTGTAGCTGCATCGCCATCCACATCCCAGGGAAATGCTTTTGCAGGCATATCCATAAGTAAAGGTGAGGATGAACCGGTAGATGAACCTGTAATAGAGCCTGAAGCAGAGCCTTTGCTGCCGGATACTCCCGTAATTGATGATAACAGTAATGCGGGAGAAGATAGCGGCGACGAAACTTCTGCGCCTGAAACTGAACCTTCAGAGGACGATAACGGCTATGACAATCCGGTAATAGCAGAGACGCCTGCTGATAATAGCACTGATGCTTCCGGCGAAGGTGAAAATGAGACTCCCATAGAGGGAAATGACAACGAAGATATTGATACTCATGAAGTTACAAATGAGCCTCAGGATACCCTTATGGATATTCAGCAGGCTCTGCAAAATGAGCTGGGTGGCTTAAAACTTGTATATAACGGTAATTCCAAGCTTAGTGCATATCCTTCCATGTTTGCCCAGGGCGCTGTGGTAGCAGGAGATAATGAGAAAATCCTGGTCCTGAATTTTACACTTGCCAATCAGACAGGGCAGGATATAGATCTGGACATCCTTAGCCATGGTATGAGATTCAGAGTATTTGTAAACGGCAAGCAAATGAAATACGCTGAAGTGACTATGCTCAGTGATGACCTGAGAGGCTTCAAAGGTGTAGTGGCTGCAGGCTCAGAGCAAAACGTGGTCCTCTTGGAAAAGCTTCCTCAGCAGGATGTTTCAAATATAAACAGCATAAGTCTTGAAATTGCAGGTAAGGGATTCTCTCATACGGTAGCACTTGAGTAGAGCTGTGATCGTATAAAAGCATCTGAGATTTTAAGGTTAAACTCGCAAACGCTTCGCTTTTTGCTCGTTATAAAATCGCTGCCAAAAGTTTAAATGGGCAGCGATATATTTTGGTCTAAGGGATCATTTTCGATTTGTACTATAAAGATCATTTTCTGGTAAAAATCCTTAATTTATCAGACATTAAGGGATATTAACAGGATTGACGATATTTGTAATTATGAGAATCAAAAAACGCTATAACAATTACAAATTTTTTTTGGAAAATCTATTGACAGTATGCTATCTATGCCGTACAATAAATTACGTTCCGCTCGTACGGAACACTTCAAAAAAGCTCTGAACTTTGACAACTGAACAGCAATGCAACCCTGAAGATTCCAAGCTTCTAATAAGAAGCAAAGTTATTTTCAGAGAACCAAAACCAAAAGTAAACGGAAAGCAGAATTACAGCTAGTGTAATTCTGAACCGAATCGAATTTTAAAGTGAGAGTTCGATCCTGGCTCAGGATGAACGCTGGCGGCGTGCCTAACACATGCAAGTCGAACGGAGTTGCTCGCTGATGAAGCTTCGGCAGAATCTTGAGTAACTTAGTGGCGGACGGGTGAGTAACGCGTGGGTAACCTGCCTCGTACTGGGGGATAGCAGTTGGAAACGACT
>NZ_AUKE01000007.1 GCF_000424585.1 Butyrivibrio sp. MC2013 | reverse complement strand
GGAGTGCGGCTGATGCCGCACAAACCTCTCCAAACTTATGACAGAAAAATGAAAAGGTTTGTGACAGCGAGTGAGAGTAAGGCTGTGACAGCGGAAGGAATTAGCAACACCAATACGAAAACTAAGGTCAGGACAGTATAAGGGCATGTATAAGGTTCCATGCGGGTCACACATTTATACATGTTTTTCTTCAGATTCCTTTCATCCCGATGCAGATGGATGGAGAAAAGATGCCTGGGAAATGATGCATGAGCGTTCAGATTGTACATTCTTTATGATTACTAAAAGACCTGAGCGTATTGCAGATCATCTCCCTGCAGGATGGGGGAACGGATTGGAGCATGTTACGATAGCCGTTACCTGTGAGAATCAGGATATGCTGGATAAGAGACTTACGGTTTATCTGGATCTTCCATTGTTCCATCATGCCGTGATGATAGAACCTATGCTGACTGAGGCGGATTTGAGCCCATATATCGAAAAATACAGGACTTCCGATGGGCGACCGCTCATCGAGGAGGTTTCCATAGGTGGAGAGTCAGGAGCAAATGCAAGGGTCTGCGATTATAAATGGGTAGAGAAGGTGTGGTTACAGTGTAAAGAGAACGGAATCTCATTTTATTATCACCAGACAGGAGCAAAACTGATTAAGGATGGGAAGCTTTATAACATCCCAAGAAAGCTACAGCATATTCAGGCGCATAAAGCTGGATTGGATTTATAACTTTCTAAATATCGTGCTATGGAGGACACTGTTTATGAACAGTATAGAAATGTACAAGAAGTATTTTACAAAGGAATATTTGATGGGACCGAATTCCTTTAGGCTGCTTGATGAATTGATTCGCAAAAGACCTGAAGGCGCTTGCTTTAACAGGACACTGGATTTGGGGTGCGGTTATGCCTTAACATCGATGTTTGTAGCAAATGAAACGGATGCAGAGCATGTATACGCATTTGATCTTTGGGTACCCGCAACAGAAAACTACCGAAGGATTCAGGATAATGGTCTGGAAGACAAGATTATTCCAATTCATGGTGATGCCATGGACATGCCTTTCGCTGAAGAGTATTTCGATGCCATAGTCAGTGTAGATGCATATCATTACTTTGGATGTAAAGAAGGCATCTTTTCTGAGAAGGTACTACCATATGTAAAAAAAGGTGGTACAGTTATGATCGCGGTTCCGGGGTTAAAGGAACAGCCGCAAGGTGAGCTTAAAGTAATATTTGAGACATGGGCGGAAGGTGATGATTCGGAACTTTTCAAGACAGCATCTTGGTGGGAAAAACTGTTGAAGGATGAGTGCCAAGACCGATGCGATATCGAAGTTAAGGAGGCTGATTGCTACGATATCGCTTGGCGGGAATGGTTTGAATCAGGACATGAATATGGCATACGCGATAAGGAGTTTTTGGATAAGGGTCTGTATGATATTCTGAATTTCCTTCTAATTTATGTTCGAAAAGAATGATAAATGGATTTGATTTTTCTTTTAATATAAATGAGGATTATATGGAAGATATAAACGGCGAAGGGGTACATGATGGTGAAACCAATTACAAAGGAAGAAATTGTAAATGCACTGTATTCTGTTGGTTTGGCGAAAGGCCATACTGTGATGGTTCATACAGCATTATCTAAAATGGGCTATGTCTGTGGTGGTGCGCAGACCGTTATTGAGGCATTGATTGAAGTGGTTGGAGAAGACGGTACGATCATGATGCCAGCACAATCCTGGAAGAATCTAGATCCTGAAGATGGTGTTCACTGGACCGTTTCGGAAGAATACTGGCAGATAATCCGCGATAACTGGCCGGCTTATGATAAGAGAATTACGCCAACAAATACCATGGGAGCTGTAGCTGAAGCGTTCCGTCAATGGCCGGGAACCCTGCGAAGCGACCATCCGGCAAGATCCGTTGCGGCATGGGGCAAACACGCAGAATATCTTGTTAATGATCATGACCTTTCCAATATTTTCGGAGAGGGCTCTCCAATAGGAAAACTGTATGAACTGAATGGAGAGGTTTTGCTTATCGGTGTTGGTTATGATAAAAATACGTCTTTGCATCTTGCAGATGTCCGCGCTGATTATCCCGGCAAGCATAATTGCATAGAGCATAGTGCGATCATGGAAAGCGGTAAGCGCGTATGGAAAGAGTACGAGACGCTTTTTGTTGATGGTGAGGATTTTGACCGGATAGGAGAATCTTTTGAACAGAGCAATGCTGTTAATAAAGCCATGATTGGAAATGCCGAACTACGCTTAATGAATCAAAAAAGACTTGTGGATTTTGCTGTTGATTGGATTCAGAAATATAGGGATTCATTTTGAATCTCTATATTATTTTGCAAAAAGTATTGACCCTCACGTTACGTTATGGTTTAAGGTATAGTTACACGTGAAGGAGATGAAAGCTATGATGACAGTAAATGATGTAAGTAAAATGACGGGAGTGAGTATACGCACACTGCATTATTACGACGAGATCGGACTCTTAAAGCCGGCGAAGTACACCGATTCAGACTACAGGCTGTATGACGATGCAGCTCTGGAAAAGTTGCAGCAGATTTTACTGTTCAGGGAGCTGGAATTTCCGCTAAAAGACATAAAGGAAATAGTTAACAGATCTGACTTTGACAAGACAAAAGCACTGGAACAGCAGATAGAACTTCTGGAACTTAAGAAGGAGCACATTGAGAATCTGCTGAACATGTGCAAATACCTTAAAGTGAGAGGAGTGAGGAAATTGAATTTTTCAGCATTTGATACTAGTAAGCTTGATGAATACGCTAAAAAGGCTAAAGAGCAGTGGGGAGATACTCCTGCTTATAAAGAATATGCCGTAAAAAGCAAGAACTGGACAAAGGAATATGAAAGCGGACTGATGGCTGACTTTACTAAGCTTTTTGAAGAGTTTGGTACTATGAAGGGAATGGATCCGGCATCCGAAGAGGTTCAGGCTCAGGTAAAGAAAGTACAGGATTTCATTACGGAGAATATGTACACATGCACAGATGATATTCTCTATGGCCTTGGAACAGGCTATGTAGGTGGCGGAGAGTTGACCCAGAATATTGAAAAGATGGGCGGTGAAGGAACTTCAGAGTTTATCTTCCAGGCAATTAAGATCTATTGCGGAAGATGATCACAACAAAACACGATTTTGAAGTCATCTGGCGGATAAAATACCGTCAGGTGGCTTTTTTTCTTTTATAAAAACAGATATAGTAGAAGATAAGTATTTGGAAAAAAGAACCAATTTTGGACTAGAGTCAGACAATATGAGTCTTGGAGCTAACAGATGAAAATAATGGTCAGTGCCTGCTTGTTGGGGCAGAATTGCAAATATAATGGTGGTAACAATTACAGTGAAAAAGTTGCGGAGTACATAAAAGGGCATGAGGTCATCCCTGTATGCCCTGAAGTGGAAGGTGGCCTTCCGGTACCAAGGATCCCATGCGAAATAGTAAATGGCATAGTAACTAATAAGCAGGGAGAAAGCAAAGATAAAGAATTCAGATCCGGTGCTGAGAAATGTCTTCAAAAAGCCATTACAGAAAAAGTAGATCTGGTGATTCTCCAGTCAAGGAGCCCTTCCTGTGGGGTGAAGCAGGTATATGATGGTAGTTTTAGCGGTAAACTTATCGAAGGCAAGGGTATCTTTGCAGAACTCCTGGCTGAAAATGGTATTAAAACTATAGATTTGAGTGAATTGTTGGAGAGATAATGCAGAAATGACATCATTTATCAGATTAACTGATTTTTCCAAGCGAGAGTTATTGGCAATATTCAAAATCGCGGATTCAATTGAACAATATGAAGGATTCTTGAAGAGAAAGACTGTGGTAATGTTTTTTCCAGCATCCAGTATTCGGACAAGAGTTACCTTTGAAGAGGGTATTTACCTCCTTGGTGGACAAGAAGTTATAGATTCAAAAGTATAGATTTAAAGAGAGTTTACTGGTGGTACAGCAGGCAATAATAGTTTATTGCATGACGCAATAAAAGGGGGCAAGAGAATGATCAAAGGGATTCATCATATTTCAATGAAATGTTTACCAGGAGATCTTCCAAAGGTAAAGGATTTCTATATTTCTTTATTAGGATTAAGGCTTATTCGCGAATGGGCGGAAGGCATCATGATTGATACCGGTAATGGATTGATAGAGATTTTTACTAATGCGGATGGAACGCATTGTCTTGGGGCGATTAGACATTTTGCACTTCTTACAGATAATGTTGATGATGCAGTTAATAAAGTGAAAGCTGCTGGATATGAAGTGTTTGTTGAACCAAATGACAAAGTTATTTCATCGAATCCGGAATATCCTATCAGGATGGCGTTTTGTTTTGGGCCACTTGGCGAACAGATAGAGTTCTTTTGCGAGAGATAACTTGAGCGGAGGGAAGTATGGCAGCAAGCGAAGATCTGATAAATGAAGAATTTGAGGAATACTCATGTGGAAGATAAAGCAGATATTTGATGGAGACTTTGGCTGCGAGGAGCTCTCACCCGGAGAAAGGCCAAAGGTTTCAGTAACACTCGAAAATGAGGAGGGACAAACAAAGCTTGTTTCCGTAGAAGATGCATGGCTTTCTGATAACGGACTTAATGTAGGCGATGCTTGGCCTATGCAGGGTATCTGCTAGAAAGGATGTTAATTATGCTGGCAATACTAAAAGAGAATGAGGATAATACCAGGACTTCCCGCTTTTCTGCATCTCGGAAAGAATCATATCAGCAGAAATATTGGGATGAGTATTTAATGCATGTAAAACAGTGTTTGAGAAGAGATGGTTATAGCGATTCTGATAGTAGTGCTGAAACCGCTGCAAGAGATACCTTTTACCTGGAGAGGAAGGATCCTTCAGATTTTCTGAGCTGGTTTGTAAGTCCAGATACGTTAGAATCTGCCAAAAGAAGAATTGAAGAACTGTTAATTTCTGCCAATAGAAGGAGTAGTAATCTTAAGTTAGATATCAAGTATTATTCCAGAGACTTGGAGTATTTTTATGAGTTTATAAATGGGACAAGTGATGGTAGTCATAGTCAAGATGAGTATCAGTTTATAAAGAACTTAAAAAATAAAACAAATGTACAACTTGTAAAAAACAGTGTTAGTGGCAAACTGTACGTTAGAAAGCGATACTCTGAGTATAATGCAGATGTATTTAAGAGTCTCATGAATGCAGAGATATCTGGAATTCCTCAATTATGTGAGGTTGAAGTTAAAGGTAAGGATTTGTGGACCATAGAAGAGTATATTGAAGGAAAAACGCTGTTGGAGATATTTGAGAAGGATGGACCATTCTCTGAAGGGGCGCTAAGGCCACTAGTTTTAGAACTATGCGGTATACTTTCTCAACTTCATGATAAAGATATTTTACATAGAGATATTAAGCCATCAAATATAATACTGAGTCAGGAAAACAAAGTGGTTCTTATAGACTTTAATGCATCTAAGGAGTATCGAGATAATGCCAATGAGGATACTGTATGGGCTGGTACGGACTACTTTGCTGCTCCAGAACAGAAGGGATTTGGCTCATCTTCTAGGGCAACAGATGTATTTGGCGTAGGTGCGACAATGTCATATTTACTTACAGGAATGTACTATTTACAGATGATAGCCCCAGGAGCATTTCATGATGTTATAAAGAAGTGTACTGAGATTGATCCGAAGAATAGGTATCAATCTATGGAAGAACTTATTAATGCGCTCAATGAATGCTAGACATCGAGAGGAGATTGTTTGTTTTCCTCAAGAAATACATTTAGAGCGGTTACATTGGGATACTTATTTTTGTTATTTAAAGCAAAAATTATACAAAGATCTTTTTTGTCACGAGGATAAAGTTTACTATGCTTAGCATATAATAGAGCCCGGTCTGTTTCGCTTTGCGACATGCCGCAGGAAAAACAAAGCGCTATTATTTTGTCTCTACTACCATTTTTCTTGCCATTAATAACATCGTATCCGTATTGTCTGGTTAATCCTGAATCAGCAACTATTTTGGCTACAGTCAAATCAGGGTGTGAAGCCAGGAACTCATTCATATAATTACTGAAACTCATATCAGCAAACGGAAGAGACGTATCATTTACCAATGATGATGCGTCTGCAATGCTTTTAGCGTTATCTATAGCATTTTGAAAAAATGATGTATCCTTTTCGTTCATAATAGAAACCTTTGTAAAAAGCCTGTGTATTGCAGGCTTTTTATATTGTCCTCTTTCAGATGACAAAATTATAGCATCAAAGATGTATATTTTCATTAAGATAATAGCTAATAGCGAATAGCATACAGCTGTATAGACAGGGTGTACTTACGGAGAAATATGGCTTTAAGAGTGCTCATGATCCATATGAACGGACAATTTATTGAGGGTTTCAAAATATGATAACTCTGTTTTTTTCAATCTTGATATGGCTAATAGTAATGATGATAGAAGGGATTGGCCTGATTGCCCTTGTGGCAATGGTAATAATAGGTCTTATATTTTCAGGACTGATTAAATCATCAAGAAAAAAAGATAATGAAGAACACAAATCTGAAAGGAGAACTGATAATATGAATAATACTTTTACAACAGAAGCAGTAAGAAAAATAGATAGTTTTCTCAAGGAACAGGGAGTTGTTGATATAAAAAAAGAAAGGAACCCTGTCATAGATAGGGAGCATGGAAAAGAGTTTGATTTAGAGGACCATATTAGGGCGCTTATATATGCGCTTCTAACAAATCAGAGAAAATGGAGTGATGTTGAACCCAAATTACCACAGATTGATAACCTATTCTTCAATTATGATTTAGAGAAGATCAAGGAACATGATGGAGAATACTTTGAAAGAGGCATTCGGGCATTAAAGTGTGGAAATATCAGCATAAGGCAGCAGATGGAAGGCCTTCATCATGACATAAGTGTTTTTGAGTCGCTGGTGAAAAGATGTGGAAGTATGGATAATTATGTTACTTCTATGCAGGCTGAGGATGTGGTTAGGGAATTATCAGAGCCTTCATCAAAGTACAAATTAAAGGGTGTAGGAAATGCTCTGGCATGGGAATACCTCAGAAATGTAGGAATTGACGGGAGTAAACCGGACACACACTTAAGAAGGTTCTTTGGAGCAGATAGAATCGGAGTATCTATGAATTCTGAAGCAACAGAGGAAGAGGTGATTTCTGCAGTCGAAAGTATTTCAAATGAAGGAGGGTACACAAAATTTGAAATAGACTACTTGATATGGGCTTACTGCGCATCTGGAAAAGGGGAAGTATGTACAGCTAGTCCAGCATGCAATAGATGCGTAATAAGGGAATATTGCAATAAATGTAAGTGACTTTTGTATAGGTAAATATAAGAGACTATAGATAGCACTTCCATGACTCATATAGCATGGAAGTGCTTTTTTGCTTATAATTAAGGGAGTTGGGAAAAGGGGAGTTACAGATGGAAATTATCCCTCATGTGAAGATGGAGAAAAGAGTTTGTACGGACGACGGGCTGCCTCTTATAGAGCTGAACGTGCTTTCAGAGGAAGAGATTCAGGAAGCCAGAGACAAGAAGGATAAAGAGATTGCGGAAAAGAGCCGTAAGACAAAGCTAAGTGATCTTCGGGTTTCTGAGCTTTACAATGAACATATGGGGGAATCCCAGACATCCTTTGTATTTGAAAGGTGATTCTGAGTTCCAGTGGTTCCCGGTTTTTGATTATGCCTGCGAATGCAGAGATGGGGATATTTGGTGATGAGCATGGATGTAAACGAAAAAGATTGGAAGCTTTTCAGAAAGAACCTTCCTGACTGGCAGGAAAACTACATGGAAAAGCTGATAAAAGAATACGTAGATTTCCTTAAAGGCGACGGACTTGCATCTGACAAGTTCTGGGAGCTTGAAAAAAAGATCAAAAAAGATAAGAAGAATCCAGGAGTTCTGTTGCAGGATGTTAGAAGATCCAACTTTCATATGCATCTGGCATCATTGGTGGGATATGAGGTTATCTCTATGAAGGACCTCGAGGGATTCAGTGACGAGACTAAAGAAATAGTAGAGCGTATGGGACATATTGGTTGGCGTGAGTTATAATAAGCACATTAAGGAAGAAACGGAGGAATCAAAATGAGTAAGTATGTTTCACTGGACAAACGAAGTAAGAAAGCGCAAAAAGAGTACCATTCCAAACAGAGACGCACCTGGGGAGAGTTAAATCCCGTAACGAGGAGCGTTCCAAGTGGAAAGGCCTACAACCGCAAGAAGGAAAAAGAGAGGATCAGCAAAGAATTCAGAGATGGATTTGGAGCAGGTCCTTTTTATTTGCGGTATTCTTTTAGGCCATAGTAGTAGAACTTCTTGATTTTTTCCTTGAGAGATTCTGGTTCTATTACTATTGCATCCCTTCCAAAGCGCTTGAAGTATTCTTCCAATTGAAGTTCGGGCCAGTCAAAGTAGTAAAGGTCGCCTTCAATCTTCGATACTATAGGCCTGTTCTTGGTGATTGCCTTGAATTTTCTAACTCCATATTTGTTAAGGCGTACAACTGCCTGTACAGTCAAAGATACTGAATGAGGGCTCCGGATTGCTTTTTCCTGAAGCTCTTTTTGCGTCTCCGGATTTATGGGAAAAGAATCTGCTGTTACAAAGACACTTCGTAACCTGGAAATTCTGAATGTCCTTGGCCTTCTGGAATTTCTATCCATGCAAAGCAGGTAGTTACACTGTTCTTCCTTGGATGGCGCAATTACGTATGGCTCCACTAAAAAGGCATGCTCATCACCTGAGGTTGTGTTTGTAAAAGAGAGAATCTTATGCTCCTTAAGTGCCCTGGAAATATCTTCGTAGGAGTCCTTGAAAATGATTGCTTCTCTTTCGCTCCTGGGAATAGACAGATATGAATTAAACATGTCTTTAAGGTACTGGGAAAGAGAAGTATCTTTTAACATGTTGTTCTCTATGATCTTGATAATGTCGTAAGAAGAACCACTGACAGTAAGAGTTACAGCGCTGGTCTGCTTGCTCTGGAACTGGTCATTTTTTATATAGGTGCTTACAATCTTGTCTGCGAGCCTTACTGCATCCTTATCTGAAATACTGGTAATGCTGGTCAGATCCTGCATTATGTTTGTCATCAGCTTCTCACTGTCATGCCTGTACTGGTCAAAGTAATTGACAATAAGCGTCTTAAGAAAAGCGTTGAGGTTCACGGATTCATCCTTCTTGGTGAACTCAAACAGCTCTGCATCGTTTATAAGTCTTGATCTGGTATCGTCTGAAAGATAAATCTTATACTTCTCAGTCATAGTACACCTCTTAATTGGGGATGTAAAATTGCATAGTATTTACGATAATAAGCCATATATAGAATTATATTGGGGTTGCAATTGCAAGTCAATCTGCATCTTTTTATCTCCATTTGTAAGAGCTATGATTAAATCACAACAAAGACACAGACAGCAATCATTACAGGATCGCTAAATGGTTAAGCACCGGATCAAGGATTCGGCAATTGCGGGTTCGAATCCCGCTCCAACCCTCTGGGGTGTATGTGTCTTGAAAGAAAGGTGCATACAGCAACTAATACAATCCGCGACTGTAAATCGCACCCTGCCTGCGCAGGGTAAGTGAGCCGGGCACTATAACCCGGTTGAACCTTGTCATGAAAGAGAGGAACTGAAGATGTTAGAATTCTTAAAAAGAGAAGCAAATAAAACATATACTGAGAACGGCGCAGCAACTTACGTATCAACAAAGTCTGACTGCCTGGATCTCTTTGCAACAATCGGCGCGCTTAGACATGCATCTGACGAAGATATCATATGCAGATTCACCAGAGCTTACGCTGAGGATGCAGATCTTGCAATGAAAATGCTTTTCTTCGCAAGAGATATAAGAGGTGGCCTTGGCGAGAGAAGAGTGTTCAAGGTTATCCTTAAATACCTGGCTGAGTGCGAGCCTGAATCAGTTAGAAAGAATATCGAGTTCGTTGCTGAGTATGGCAGATACGATGATCTTTTGGCGCTGTTTGGTACACCGGTAGAAAAAGAAGTACTGGCGTATTTTGGCAAAGCGCTCAAAGCCGATATGGCTGCTCTTTCAGCAGATAAGGAAAATGCCGGAGTATCTCTTTTGGCTAAATGGCTTCCTTCAGTAAATACAAGCAACAAAGAAGCTGTCAGAAATGCCAGGAAGATAGCAAGAGCAATGCAGATGACTGATGCTGAGTATCGTAAAGCGCTCTCAGCGCTTAGGGCGCAGATCAAGATCATAGAGAATAATCTCCGTGAGAGAGACTACTCTTTTGACTATGCGAAGCAGCCTTCAAAAGCTCTTTATAAGTACAGACAGGCTTTCATCAGAAACGATCAGGCAAGGTATGAGTCTTTTATCCAAAAGGCTGCTGAAGATCCTTCGGTTATGCACACTGGAACACTTACACCTTATGATGTCATAGCTCCTGTTATAAGTAGAAGAGAGTTCTCTGAAGCTGAAAGACAAGCTATGGATGCAACGTGGAATGCACTGGAGAATTACGCTGGCGCTGACAATTCTCTTGTTGTGGTTGATGGCTCCGGCTCAATGTACTGGAATGCTAATCCAAGTCCTGCAGCAGTGGCACAGTCACTGGGTATCTACTTTGCAGAAAGAAATACCGGAGCATTCCATAACCACTTCATAACTTTTTCTACAAACCCAAGACTCATCGAGATCAAGGGCAGAGACATAGTTGATAAAGTGCGTTACTGCATGAGCTTCAATGAATGCAGCAATACAAATATTGAAAAGACATTCATGTTGATACTTCAGACTGCTGTGCACAATAGGCTGAAACAGTCCGATATGCCTGAAAAGCTATTCATCATCTCTGACATGGAATTTGACTGCTGTGCGGGTGATGCAAAGGCAACTAACTTTGAAAACGCCAAAAGAGAATTTGAGAGATGGGGCTACAAGCTTCCTCAGGTGATTTTTTGGAATGTTAACAGCAGAAATCTGCAGCAGCCTGTCAGAATGAATGACCAGGGTGTGGCGCTGGTATCAGGCGTTAGCACACAGATCTTTTCAATGCTGAAAGACGGTAATTTGGAACCATATAAATTCATGGTGAGCGTCCTTTCATCAGCACGATATGAAAGAATCGCTGGCTGAGAGAACCTGGCGATGTATTTTAGAGCCTGGTTCGAACGTCTTCCGGCGAGCGAATAGCGAGAGCGGAAGTTCCTTATTATAGATGTGGCTGGGAGAATGAAGACTCCCAGCCGGAATGGAAGGACAATTATGAATACAACTGAGATAAAAGGTAAGGTTAATACTGCCATCTGCTATGCGAAGGTGGTAGAGGATGAGGCAATAGAGCAGATACGCAGAATGTGTGATTATCCTATGACTGAGGGCTCAAAGATCAGAATTATGCCTGACGTACACGCGGGAAAGGGCTGCACAATCGGAACAACAATGACTATCACAGACAAGGCAGTTCCTAATGTGGTTGGCGTGGATATTGGATGCGGCATGTACACTGTAAATCTTGGAAAGCAGAAGATTGACCTTGAGAAGTTCGACATGTCTGCTTTTACAATTCCTTCCGGAAGAGAGGTTTGGGAGGGAAGAATTGAGAAGTTCGATCTGACTGAACTTCGCTGCTACAGACAGCTCAAGGAGGCTAAGCGTCTTGAGAGATCCCTTGGAACCCTTGGAGGTGGTAACCACTTCATAGAGATAGATAGAGCAGCAGACGGAACACAGTATCTTGTCATCCATTCCGGTTCTCGTAATCTGGGTAAGCAGGTTGCTGAGATATATCAGACACTTGCAGTTGACCTAGATAAGGGAATCGGAGAGTACCTGGAGGCAAGAGATGAGCTGATCAGAACTTACAAGGAGCAGGGAAGAAGAACAGAGATACAGGCTGCTTTAAAAGATCTATACAATCTGAAGTACCATGAGGGTCCTATGACAATGCCTGAGGATCTGTGCTATTTATCAGGGCAGTACCTGGAGGACTATCTTCACGACGTTGAGATATGCCAGAGATTTGCCAGAAGAAACCGAGAGAAGATGGCTGAGATTCTTTTAGATAAGAATGGTCTTTCTGCCGGTGAGTCTTTTCACACTATTCATAACTACATCGATACTGACGAGATGATACTGAGAAAGGGCTCAATAGCTGCTCACAAGGGGGAGAAGGTTCTTATCCCTATAAACATGAGGGATGGCTCTGTTCTTGCCATAGGCAAGGGCAATCCTGAGTGGAACTACTCAGCTCCTCACGGTGCAGGGAGACTTATGTCCAGAACTGCAGCAAGGAATAACCTTTCCATGGAAGAGTATAAGGAGTCTATGAAGGGAATCTACACTTCATCTGTCTGCGAGGCTACCATCGATGAGGCGCCAATGGCTTACAAGTCACTGGAAGACATCATCGATGTGATCAAGGAGTCAGTGGAGATCGTAGATGTGATGAAGCCTATATACAATTTTAAGGCTTCGAACTGAGGTGGATTTTATACCACTGGTTTAATGTAATCTAAGTTTATTTGTGTTAATATACGATATAGAAAATGATAAGCGGAGCAAAACAAATGCTTCGGGAAAGGAAAAAAGACATGACAACAATGAATCGCAGTTATTGCCTCCATAGTGAAAGCTATCAGTCATCACTCCTGAAATATTCAGAGTGGGGATTACATTCCATGCTTTCATTTAAGGATAGGCAAATGCGAGAAAATGTTGTTGACATGCGAATCCGGTGGGAATAAGACCAGGTTTTTGCAGATAAATAAACATGTTTTGGCGACCGCTTACCTTAAATGAAAGGTAGGCGGTTTTTTAAATGCAACATGCGGAAAGGAGCCAAAATGGTAACAATTCCAGCCATCGATATGGTGGCAACCGGGAAGAATATAACAAAGTTGCGCAAGGATGCAGGTCTGACCGTTGGAGATTTGCAGGAGATGTTTGGGTTTACAACACCTCAGGCCATTTACAAGTGGCAACACGGCGCTGCGATGCCAACCATAGATAATCTGGTGGTACTGGCAGTGGTATTTAATGTACCGATAGATGACATTATTGTCGTTGATAACGGCTTTCAGACACAGGTAGGTGCTTGAAAGAATAATTGGATAAAGGAGCTGTGGGCATCTACGGCTCCAGATGCGGTTCCCTAGTCTAAAGGTCAGGACACGGCCCTTTCAAGGCTGAGATACTCGGTTCAAGTCCGGTGGGGATCACTGTGGCCATAGTACAACGGCTAGTACGGCGGGTGGTGGTCCCGCATATGAGGGTTCAATTCCCTCTGGTCACCCCAAGGGTAAGTAGCGAATCGGCAAACGCGGCGGACTGTAAATCCGCTCTCTTCGGAGGTAATGGGCTCGACACCCATCTTGCCCACTAAACTATAAGATAACAGGAGAAAAAGATATGATACGATTACTGCGACTCCGACTTAGGAGTATACAACTGAATTATTTGTGACTGTGGTGGAATTGGTATACACGCAGAGCTTAAGTCTCTGTTCCTAAATGCTGGTTGCGAGTTCGAGTCTCGCCGGTCACATCTGCGCCCTTGGTGAAATGGTAGACACGGCAGACTTAGAATCTGTTGCGAAAGCGTAAGAGTTCGAGTCTCTTAGGGCGTACTGGCAGGATTGGCGGAGCGGAAGACGTAGCGGGTTATGCTCATGCTGCATTGGCAGAACGGGATTGCCGCGGCCTTGAAAACCGCTGGCTCCTTCGCGGGAGAGAAGGTTCGACTCCTTCATGCAGCGCTTTAGCCGTGATGGCCGAGTGGCAAGGCACCTGATTGCTAATCAGCGGTTATCTATACGGATACACAGGTTCGATCCCTGTTCACGGCGTTGTGTCATCTGATGACACTATACAGATCAAGAGCCATTGCAGAGGCAGACAGCTGGATTGAGAAATATCATAAAGAGGAGTGCGGCTGATGCCGCACAAACCTCTCCAAACTTATGACAGAAAAATGAAAAGGTTTGTGACAGCGAGTGAGAGTAAGGCTGTGACAGCGGATGGAATTAGCAACAGGAATACTCTAGATACATATCATGCAAGAATCAATAGGCTTTTTGAAAATGGCAAAGTTGATGCCAACAAATCATTGGCATTATTCATACATGAGAATATTGAGTATTCTGCGGATAACAGGGATTGTTGGTACTATTTAGAAGCTAAAATGAAACCCATGATGATGAAAGCATATGAAAAGATAGGAACTGGAGATGTGTATATTTTGACAGGAGAAGAACAATATGGAGAATAATAAGGTTGTACGCTGCAAACAGTGTGGAAAGATTTTAATTAGTGAATCAAAGATGGGACTGTGCCCTAAGTGTGCAGACAAGGATTTAAGAAGCGGTGCAGAAGTGTTAGGCATCCTTGGGTTAGGCGCGATCGGTATAAAAAATTTGGGAAGCCAGTATTCAGATTTTTAAAAATGGTAGTGAAAAGATAATATACAATAATAACTGAGTTTTCCCAACATAAAGAATGAGAGCTTCTACAGATATTATTATTCTTGTATAAATGATTAAGATGAGGACTGCAATATGTCCTCATTTTTTTGTGCGCCAAAAAAGGCACATACCATTTGATACTCTTCCATAAAACAATATTTTATAGGGAAGTGGTAATAGATAAATGGACAAGAATGTTATTTATATACTTACTGTTAGATGTTCTGACAGTAAGTGTGAAGAAGATCTTGAATGTCACAATATTATAGACGTAGATGCGGATGCTATCTACATTCGGGATAAAAAAATCTTAAGGAAAAATCTGATGGAAGTAGAGATCATAAAGGATGAGAAAGAAGAAATGATATTAAGAGTTCCGTTTCTTATCAAAGAAGCTGCAATTGTATGGGTAAGAGAGGTTTTTGTAGAAATTCATAAAAGAGGCACAGTTGATATGTATAATGCGGCTAAAGAAGAGTGGTTAAAGATAATGCATCCTAAGTATGATGTTAAGTGGTTTACCGGGGGAAGAAAAGTTGAAGAATGGCGCGAAGAAATGAAGAGTATAGTTGAAAAACTATAATGTGCTAAAAAACGCACATAATGAAAGCGGTGTGATAATATTAAAGTATATCAATAAACCGTGAATCAAGTGCTGGAATAAAAAGCATTGGTGGAGGAATGTTTGATGTACGGAACAGGTACAAAGAAAATGCTGAATATGCTTATTCTGAACATTCTTAAGGATTATTCAGATAGTGAGCATAGATTACAACAACAGGATATTATAGATCTCTTGGAAAGTAATTATGGAATAAGTTGCGAGAGACGAGCAATAAAAAATAATATAGTATCCCTCCAGGAAATGGGGTACGAAATTGATTATAGCAAGGGATATTATCTTAAGACGAGAGATTTTACAGATGCGGAATTAAGACTGATAATTGATAGCATATTTTCTTCAAACGCTATAACAGACAAGGAGGCTCATCAGCTTGTAAAGAAGCTTGAAAAATATTCCAATAAGTATTTTAAAGCGCATGTGTTACATATACATAGTGCTTCCAGTGGAAAGAATGCTGAAAATCAGAAAGTTATGGAATCTATTGCTGCTATTGATACAGCGATATCAAAGGGGAAGAAGATATCATTTTCCTATCTACAATATGGCATAGATTTTAAGCTCCATCCTAAGCGGGATATCAGATATGTTGTAAGTCCCTATCAGATGATAAGCAACAAGGGAAAGTTTTTTCTCATTGGAAACTATGATGCATATGATGACATCTCACACTATAGGTTAGATAGGATTGTAGATGTCGAGGTGCTTAAGGATCCGCGAAAGCCGATGAAGAGTATCAAAGGCTTAGAAAATGGACTTAATATTTCAGAGTATATTTCAGAACATGTTTATATGTTTTCTGGAAAAAGTGAGCATATAAAGATTCGTGCAAATGAAAACTTGATGGATACTCTCATTGATAATTTTGGAAAGGATTTCCGAGTAACACTTGGAGATGGCAATGATATTATTGTGGACCTTAAATGTAATCCGGAAGCTTTCTTTTATTGGGTAATGCAGTATGGACAGCATGCAGAGGTATTAGAGCCTGAAAGCATGAGAGTGCGGATAAAGGAAGCTTCTTTAGAAATATATAGGAAGTATAAGTAATCTGATTCATCTAAAGGGTGATAATATGAGCGATGTAAACAAGATAAGGGTAATACCACACAGAGGTGCTATGCAGATTGGCGGAGTCTGTACAGAAATAGCCACAGATAATGCGAGAATATTGTTTGATTTTGGATCGCCATTGGAAGGTGAAGGCAGACAGGATATTCTCGACATTGATGGTGTAACCACGGGCAAAGCCAACTGCGACGCTGTTTTTATAACTCATTATCATGGAGATCATGTTGGAGAAGTGCCTAACATCATGGCAGATATACCGGTTTATATGCATAAAACTGCCCGCGAAATCCTTCAGGCACAGCAGGAACATAAAGTTAGTGTGGGTCAGATAGTATGGGCGAAGGAAATAAAGGAACTTATGGAAGGTGTACCAGTAGTAATAAAAGAGCTGAAGATAACGCCTCTGGCATCTGATCATTCTGCAAGTGACTCACTTATGTACTTAGTGGAAGGCTGCGGAAAAAGAATTCTTATTACAGGAGATTACAGATTGCATGGCTTCTATGCAGATAGACTTAAGGATACGCTTGAGAACTTAGGGCATATAGATTTGTTGATTACTGAAGGAACAAATCTTTCGAGGTCATCATCTTACTATAAGGATGAGCAGTGGTGCGAAAAAGAGTTTTGGAGAATACTTCGTGAAAATAAGTATGTATTTCTCTTGGCCTCTTCATCAAACATTGATAGAATCGCGGCTTTTTCAAGATGTGTTCCAACAGGAAAGTATGCTTTGGCCGATGGTTACCAAACGCATGTGATGCATATTGCTGATAAGAATAGAGAAAAAGAATACAAATCATTTAAGATTCATTCCTATATGGATGAAAAAAGAGATCTATACGAAAAACGTGGTTTTGGAATGGCAATTCGGGCTGGCAAACGGCATACACCTCTTGTTAAGGAGTTTTTTGAAAAGTATCCGGATAAAACATGCCTGGTTTATTCGATGTGGAAGGGATATGAGACGCTTCCAGATGTCGCTGAGTTGCTCGAATATAGTAAGGGACATATTGAGCGAGTTCATGTATCAGGGCATATTACCAAAGAAGATCTGGAGCAGGTAATAGAAATAATAAAACCAAAACAACTAATTATCCATCATACATCAGCCGATGAAGAAGAAAAGAGCAATCTTTTGTTGCCAGAGGAGACAACAATACTGGCGATAGGTGATGGTAAAGAAATCGTAATTTGAAAGAAGGTGACAGATATGGCACATTTGAAGGATACTGCGCTTATGAATCAGAAGGAAAAAGAGTTAAAAGCGTTGCATGATTTAGCAGAGATTTGCCAAAGAGCGTATCGAGATGAACAAAAGGATGTTACTTATTTAGTCGAAAAACTTCGGGATAAAGAACCATCAAATATTCCGACCCATCCTGATCATAAAGAATGTGCTGGTTGGTATAATGAGCATAATAAAGAAACGGATGAGCAACAAATATGCCGGTGTATGTTTTATTACGGAAAGAATGATGATAATTGTCATAAATGTCATTTTAAGAGAAAGTGGCGACATATAGAGGACAATGTTGATATTATTGATTACGAAACACCTATGCCATACAAGATAGAAAAAATCGGTAATATTGATTTGTGTCTGGAGTATGATAAAAAAATATATGGCGCAGAAGTTAAACCACCAGAGAACAACGATGAGACAATAAGCAGAATGGTTTCAGAGACTCTGACGTATACAATAGATTTTCCATACCTTCCAGCTATAGCGGTGTTTGAAAATAGTAATCAGCAAAAAAGGATTGATGAGCTGGATAGTTTAAACAACTGTGACTTTGAGATTATAAGAAGATATGTCCAAGTATTTATCATAAGAATTGTTGGTCAATCTGGAGAAGGCATTGTTGATTACAAGATTGAACCGTATTAAGTTGATTTAAGAGCAATGTGCAAAATAAAGCGCATTGCTTTTTTTATTATATAAACACAATGGTGCTTGTAGGAGCTTTTTATGAACGAGTTAGAGAAGACAAAGCATATTATAGAGAGTAGGTATTATTTTGAGATATTCAATGCTATAACCAAGTATCTTCAGGAAAATCCCGAAGCATTTTGGTTTGATGGAGATTATTGCTACCAGTATTGGTATGAGCTTGGATTATGTGATTACAAGATTGTTGAGCTATACTCTGTAATGGATCAGGGAACAAAAATAATGGAAATAGTAGTAGAGGCTAGTATCGAGGTTTTTGATATGTTCGATATTGGATTGAACCGCAATATAACTGAGAAATTGCGCATTGGAGCTAACATTGATTTCTGGTATGAGAACTTTGAAGTTGTATATGTTGGACAATATATGAGTAGCTTTTGATAAAGAAAATGAATTTTAGCAATGTGCCAAAAAAAGTACATTGCTTTTTTTATTATGTGATCTATAAGGTACATGACGAAGAGGGATGATAGCAAAATGGAGGAAATGTACAATGCTATGTTATAACTTGAGCCTGCAATACAAATCTTTAAAAGAGGTTGAAAATAAAGAGGATGATAAAGATAAGAAGAAAGAATCGCTTGAAGATAAAATGGTAAAGCTGAATGCTGAAATATATTCTCATACTTCTCAAGATGATTTCTTTGCAGTTGTCTATAGTGTGGATGAGGATTCCTTGGATTTTGCGGTGGCTGTATGGCCTGATAGGATTTCAGCTTCGAAGGTTGAAAAGATAATTATTCGAGCTACTGAAAAAGTATATGGTGCTGAAGGAATCATAGTGGCACCAATTGAAGAAATAACTACAAAGAAATACTCGGAAATGCTTGAAGAAGCTGATAACAGGGATTATGTGAGAAGAAGTACGAGAAAGAGTAGAAGTGATCTCGACTTTGATTTCTATGGAAACAGCTATTTCAAGATAAATGAGATAATGACCGCCAATAAAAAGCTAAATAAAAAATCAGCAATAGTTAAAGCGAAAGAAATAATGGCAGATATAACGCTTTATGATGAGTTGGAAAGAATATTCGCGCGGGGAAATTCTAGGAAATTTTATGGTTATCCTGTGCATTATTGCGTTTTATCAGGTAATAGAGATTCTGGCATGGAAATTATTAAGCTGATGGTTCAAATGCTTTATAGTCAAGGACGTATATTGAGTTCGAGAATAAATCTGATAAGTCAGATAAAAGAGGGGTGCTACGATGAAAGTGATCTAAGACATGTTTGCAAGCATGCTGAGGGAGCTGCTGTTGTAATAGATATGCGTGGTTCTGATGGTAACCATGGCAACTATGCTAAAAGCTATGAACGTGTTATAAGGTATTTTGCGGAACTTGTTGAAGAGTATCATACAAAAACACTCTTTTTCTTTTTGGAAGAATGTGAGAATCATGGGTTTTCAAAAGAATTATTGATTAAGACAGAGGATTTCATAGACAGAATAGAACTACATGAAGGTACGGGGCAACGTGAAGAAGCAATGGAGTATCTGCATCATCTTGTGAAAGAAAGTAATTTTTCTGAGCTTGAAGATGATGGTTTGGGAGATTATTTACAATCTGAGAGAAAAACATATAAATGTTACGATGTGCATGTTGCATTTAATAAATGGAGTAAAGATGTTCTTCGAAATAAAGCCTATAGCTCTTACAGAGAGTGTAAATGCATTGCCAAAGCCGGCAAGAAGAAAAGAAAGGACACTGCTTATAAAGAATTACAAAATATGATTGGCCTTTCTGAGGTGAAGGCGTTGGCGGATCAAATTATAGCATCATACAAAATGCAGTCAGTCCGTAGTGGCTATGGCTTGCAAGATGAGGGGATATCCAAACATATGGTATTTACAGGTAACCCAGGAAGTGCCAAAACAACAGTTGCAAGGCTCATAACTGACATATTAACTGATGAGGGAGTACTAAAAACAGGTGCATTAATAGAGTGTGGACGAGCAGATCTTGTTGGTCAATATGTGGGATGGACGGCTAGAGAAGTTAGAGACAAGTTTAAGGAAGCAAGCGGTGGAGTGCTCTTTATTGATGAGGCATATTCTTTAGTGGATGACAGGAAGAGCTTTGGAGCGGAAGCTATCAATACTATCGTTCAGGAAATGGAAAACCATAGAGATGATGTTATTGTGATATTTGCAGGTTATCCGGAAAAAATGTCAGAATTTTTGGATCAGAATGAAGGATTGAGAAGTAGAATAGCTTTTCACGTAAACTTTCCGGATTATAACGGAGATGAACTTGCAAGTATTCTTAAGCTTATGGCTAAAAACAGAGGCTTAAAACTTGATAACAAGGCAATAGAAAAGTGTAAGAGTATATGTGAAAAGGCTTGTACGGAAAAGGAATTTGGTAATGGACGTTTTGTCAGAAATCTATTAGAACAGGCTGTGCTAAAGCAATCTCAGAGACTTTATTCTACATACAAAGGGAAGGAAATACCTAAGGCGAGTGTTGAGAAGTTAGAAGTTTCGGATTTTGATGTTAATCTTTCAGATGCATGCCTCAAGAAAAAGGCTAATACTATAGGGTTCGCTATTTGATAAGTGTTAAAAATTACAGAAATGGAGATAAATATGAATATCCTTAATATACATGGATATGCCGGAATAGCTGAGAATACGAACTATTCAATTCTACATGAAGCAGGGTATAACGTGATTAGTTTTGCAATAGATTATGATAGTTGTGCAGCCTCAGATGTTGAAGAGTTTCTTTTGGCAGCGGTAAAGGTATATCAAATAGGGTTAATTGTAGCAACCTCATATGGTAGTTATTTTGCAAATATCTTATCAGCGAAATTAGATATCCCATTTATAGCCACTAATCCTTGTGTGTGTCCACTAATAAGCTTGAAAAAGCTGTCCCCAGACTATTGCATGAGGGATGAAAAATATTTTAAGTTTATGAGCCAGGAATACCAGAACAACTGGGAAAATGGAATATTTATTCTTGGGAATAAGGATGAAGTCATAGATCATTCCATTACAAAGAAAGTGATTGGAAAGGCAAAAACATACATGGTCTCTGGAGCACATAAACTCAGTAGAGATTCTTATGAAAAACAATTGCTACTGGAGGTAAAGCGAATTCAGAAGGAAGGATAGCCGGTATTATGCGTGGTGTATTTTGGTTGATTGATGAGGATATACTAGCAGTGTAAACGGCAAGTAGTTTTCCATAAATTGGGGGTGACGGTCCAAGATTCTGTCCGCACCCCCAGAAGACAAAGAAAAGAAGTGCATATAAAAATCTTCAGAATATGATTGGTCTGTCAGAAATCAAGGCTGTTACAGATCAGATAGTGGCAGCGTATAAATTACAGAAAATTCGAGATGGTTATGGATTTAAAGATGAGGCGGTATCAAGACACATGGTCTTTACTGGGAATCCTGGTAGTGCAAAGACGACTGTGGCAAGGCTGATTGCAGACATATTGACAGAAGAAGGAATCCTGAAAACAGGTGCTTTAGTTGAGTGCGGAAGAGCTGATTTAGTTGGCCAGTATGTAGGGTGGACTGCTAGAGAAGTGAGAGACAAGTTCAAGGAGGCTAGCGGTGGAATCCTTTTCATAGATGAAGCATATTCATTAGTCGAAGA
Organism: Butyrivibrio sp. MC2013; assembly: GCF_000424585.1. Lineage (GTDB taxonomy): Bacteria > Bacillota > Clostridia > Lachnospirales > Lachnospiraceae > Butyrivibrio. The sequence goes on along the minus strand of NZ_AUKE01000007.1, from coordinate 200,796 downwards.
TCATAAGACCTTTGGGATGGAAGCGATTAATACTATTGCTCAAGAAATGGAAAACCATAGAGGGGACGTAATAGTCATATTTGCAGGTTATCCGGAAAAAATGGCGGAGTTTTTAGATCAAAACGAGGGATTAAGAAGCCGAATTGCCTTTCATCTAAGTTTTCCGGATTATAACGAGGAAGAACTGATGAGCATCCTGCAGCTTATGGCTAAAAATCGAGGAATTAAGATTGATAATAAAGCAAAGGAAAGATGGATTTGTTAGGAACCTATTGGAACAGGCAATGTTAAAGCAGTCTCAGAGACTTGTTGCTACTTATGGAAAGAGAGATATTCCAAAGACTAGTGTTGAAAAGCTCATTGATAGCGACTTTGATGTAAATATTTCAGATGCAGCAACGAAGCGAAAGAGTAATACAATCGGATTTGCTGTATAAATGTTTTTGAAATGATAAGAGAGAGAATGATATGGCTAAGTGTATTTGGGCTGCTATGAATGAATACAACGAAAAGAGTAGTGTTGATGAAGATGACGATGTTTTAGATGAGATTGAAATTGCAGGGCTCGATAGAGATGAGCTGGAGTTCATGGATGAAGATGAACGAAGAGAGGCTCTTGAAGATGCAGGGCTCAATACGGATGATTTTTATGATGAGTTTTGATTCCATTTGACTTAGCAGTTTAAGCAGAACTGTATCAGTATATAATCTCAAAGCCAGGTCGCCCTGGCTTTGAGGTTATCCTTTACTTTCGAATAAGAAATTCAGGAATCATAAGTTGTACAGGAGCTACACTTGATTTGACTTTATCTATGTGTTTCAAGGAAACATCATTTGCTGATTTTGCATGGCCTAATATTTCAAGATTCAAATCGGGAGTTGTAGGCTTAGCTTTCACTGGATTTGATTTTGAATAATCGAATTTAGGAATGTCTTTGGAAACGACAGCTTTGGCTGAAGGGAGTTGTGCTGTAACAGTGGTAGCAGGTTTCATTCCTGTGGCGATTACAGTGACCACTATATCTGATGAAGCATTTTCTTCAGTAACAGTACCCCAAAATATATTAACATTTTCGCCTGCTTGTTCCCTGATATAGGAAATGGCTTTGTTGAGAGCTACAAGGTCTACTTTCCCGCTGGTATTTATAAGGATGTTGGATGCTCCAGTTATTTTTGTATCGAGAAGCGGTGAGCAGATAGCTTTCTCTACAGCATCGGTTATTGTCTCTTCCTCTCCGGCAATTCCAATGCCGAAAAGGCCATATCCCTTGTCTTTTAAGGTGGATCGAAGGTCGTTGAAATCAAGATTGATGGTTCCGTGGTTAAATATTATATTTGTGATTCCTTCAACAGTATACTTTAAGACAGAGTCAGCAAATTTGAAAGCGTCCTCAATATAGAAGGGCTTGTCAGTTATGGTGAGCAATTTGTCGTTAGGAATAACCAGAAGTGTATCAACATTTTGCTCGAGTTTCTTAAGCCCTGTTTGAGCGGCAAAGACTCTTGGGCGGCTTTCAAATTCAAATGGCATGGTTACAACAGCAACTGTTAGTATGTTTAAATCTCTGCAGATCTGTGCGACAACAGGGATTGCACCTGTGCCAGTTCCACCGCCCATACCACATGTGAGAATGACCATGTTAGCATCTTTGACCAGTTCTGTTATTTCTTCCTCGCACTCTTTTGCAGAAGATTCTCCTATTGCAGGGTCACCACCAGCTCCATTACCTTGAGTAAGCTTCTGACCAAGTTGGAGTCTGGTACTGGCAGGACACTTATTCAGTGTCATTGAGTCCGTATTCAATGCTGCGTAAGTAACATACTCAGATTCTTCTTCAATCATTCGTGATACTGCATTGTTACCCCCGCCACCAATTCCTATTACAAGGACTTTAGGCATGTTCTGATTCTTACGTGATTCTTTTATTTCCAACATACTTTGTCACCTCCGATATTTGCACTTGTGCAAATGATTGAATGAGAACTTGCATTTATGCAAGTATTTTATGTTTTACAATATAGCGTTTATGCAAATTTGTGTCAATACAAAATTTGCATTTTTGCAAATAATAGGGTAAGATGATACTCAAGGCGAGGTAAAATATATGCAGATTGGAGAAAGACTAAAGAACAGAAGAAAAGAGCTTGGATTGTCTGTTGAGAGTATCGCAGAACAGCTTGGAGTGTCCTATACGACTCTTTACAGATATGAGGCGTCTAGTATTACAAAGATTCCTGTTGAAACATTTGATAAACTTTGCAAAATTCTTAATACTACTCCTGCGGAGTTGATGGGGAACACTGTTAAGGCAGAGACTTCAGAGAGGGAAGATATCAATAAACTTCCTAATCATTTTGACAATCCACAGGAGGCAATCGAGTTTATTTTGAAAACGCCAACTCTGGCAGCATTTGGAGGATATGATCCAAGCCAGATGGATGAGGCCACAATTGTCGAGTTTGCAAATGAACTTCTTGGTCATCTAAAGGTTATGAGTTACAGATATCAGACAAAGGGGGCTTCGGGGGATGAGAAGAAAGCAGGAGATCGTTGAGTTTGTTACTGGTCTGAAGAATACTTATCATACCAGCGATCCATTCAAACTTGCTGAGATATTTGGAATAAAGGTAATGGAATCAGACAGCGGTGCTAAATGGTTCAAGGCTCATGCTGTTAAATTCAGGGGATATACACCTTATATCGTCATAAATGTGAAATACACAGAGAGTTCAAAGATAGTGCTTTGTGCCCATGAACTGGGACACATCTTTTTACATAACGAGACGGTAAATAACTTTGCAGATGTTGGTGGCAGAATAAATATGGAGGCTGAGTATGAGGCAAATCTGTTCGCACTTGCACTTCTGGAAGATCAGGCCAATCTTAGAATTGCTATGGAAGAAATTGCGCCATATTTGTTGCAGAATATTGTTGAGCAAAGTGTCGAGAAGAAATAGATATAAATATATAATAAGCGCAGAACGAGGAGCGTATCCAAGACAATGGACGCCCCTCGCTTTTTATGATATGTAGGTGACTCTCGCACCTACATGAAGTGGTTCTATTTTACCATAATCGCACTGAAATATTTCTAAACATCAAATTAAATTACTGAAGAACTGTTGTGATAATTGGTAGCTCTTTTCCGTGTCTCTGAGCAAGTAAATTAATGGTATTATCAAACTGTATTCTGAGGCAACCTCACTACACAGGAAGATTTGTGTGAAATAAACGGTGCATTGGAAAGAGTTATTATAGATGCACTGGAGGATATCCCAGAAGAAAAAGGGCTTATCGGGGAGGTGATTAGATTCATTGATGATTTAAAAAGAGAAATGGTTCCGGATTTAAACCATGCAAATAAATATAACAAGGCCACTGTTGGAACGTTCTTTAGTGTCAGGGATCCACAAAATGCAATGCGTTCTTTTGGAACATTTATCTCCAAGATTGATTGGGCTCAGTCAGAGTCTCTTAAAACACTTTTTGAGCCGTTTAGTTACTTGGGTAGGGAGAAACCAATTGATAATCAAATTACGTAAAATTTGTGTCATCTGATGACCCTATACAAATAGGTCCGACAAGGCGATAATACTAACAGAACAAAGATATGGAGCTGCGGGGAGCAGCAGAAAGTTAAGAGGATTTATTGTAAATGTACTACGTAACTATCAACAAGCAATTTAGTAACAAACAGTTTATGCAGTTCTGGGACTAATGATTTTTGGGTTGGTGATTTCATCAACCACGAGTTTAATGACAGGGCTAAACTTTGCTATTAGAATATAAGTAGTACTAGAGAAAACATAAATAGATGGAGAGATGATATGCCTAATAATAGTCTCAGGAGAATACTGGAAATGATAGGTTCACATACGTTTTGTGAAATGATCGGATGTGCAGAATATACAGTGAGTTGTAAGTGGCCGGATAGAGCTTCAGGTATGGATATGGAGGCTACGAAGAAAAACATCTGTGAAATGATAAAGACCAAGGGGCTAAAAGACAGGGCTATTGCGGAGAAGATGGGTGTTACGCCTCAGGCTGTGAATAAATGGAGACATAAGGGAACATTTCTTGTTATCGATAATCTTTATATTTTAAGTGGCATGTTGGGAGTAAGCATTGATGAGCTTATTATTCCCAAGACATGGAAGGAACAGACCTTTTTGATAGAAACAAGGTGTTGATTCGTGAGTAGAGTTTTAGTAATTCCAGATGTGCATTTAAAGCCCTGGATTTTTGATGAGGCTGAAAAAGTTGATAAAAGCAGTTATGAAGATATTGTTGTTCTTGGCGATCTGGTAGATGACTGGGGGAAGGGCAATGATATTGATGCTTATGAAGAGACTTTGAAAAGAGCTGCAGAGTTTGGAAAAGAACATGGTGAGTCTCTTTGGTGCTACGGGAATCACGATGTATCTTATCTCTGGGATGCAATGGAATCGGGATATTCTGTTCAGGCAAGGATGACTGCCATTGAAGGCATTACCAGACTGGAGCGTGTGCTTGAAGATCGTTATAGATTTGTTCATATGATTGATGATGTGCTTTTTAGTCATGCCGGTCTTACGGAGAGTTTTGTTTTCCAAACCTGCGGATATCATATGAAAGAGATTGATGATATTCTTGCAAGGATTAACCGTATGGGTAAGCAGGAACTGTGGAGGGATAATTCGCCGATCTGGGCAAGACCTCAGGCTGATTTTTACAGAATGTTCAGGGACAATCTGTTTTACCATGTTGTGGGCCATACACCGGTAGAAGAACCTCTTGACTTGGGAGGAGTGTTGACTTTGGATCTTTTCTCGACTTACTCAAATGGGGATCCTTTCGGGAATCAGAAACTTTACATCGTTGATACTCTGACGAGGAAATTCGAAGAGGCAAAGTTTCAGAACGGATAGAGGTTAATAGTGGCATCGGAATAAACTGTAGATTTTTGGGATCTGTCCGTGTTGGATGGATCCTTTTTTTAATACAAAAATACGTGGATGTGGTGTAATTGGCAGCATATCGGTCTTCCAAACCGAAGGTGCCGGATCATAACCGGTTATCCACTCTCAGAAGGAGAAAGCAGGCACTTCCTTACTTCTGGATAAACAAATAAATTTAGCAGAAGGCCACAGGCACGGTCTTCTGCGCCATGGGCCGGAAGTCGCACATCCTTCATCCGGCCTTTGCGGGGGAGTGGAACGGAATGACCATACAGGGCTCATATCCCAAGTGATAGCAGGTTCGACTCCTGCCCCCGCGACTTCGTTTTATCAACCACGAGTTAACTGACAACTGTGCAGTGGAGGAATACTATTGTTAGTAGAGAATAGTAATGGAAGAGAAAACAATGCGTTTTGATGAGATGGATGCAAAGATGCGAATTTATGAGCAATCGTTAGATCAGGTATTACTTCCTGACATTTATATGGTTGCAAGGCTTGATGGTCGGGGCTTTACAAAGCTTACAAAAGAAGTTTGCAACTTTGAAGCACCGTTTGATGAAAAATTTAGAGATATGATGGTGAAAACTACAAAGGCGCTCATGGATTGTGGATTCAGAGTTGTGTATGCATACACAGAAAGCGATGAGATATCATTACTGTTTGCTGCTGGCGAGGATGCATTTGGAAGGAAAGTGCGAAAATACAATTCAACCCTGGCTGCTGAAGCCAGTGCAGTGTTTTCGCTGGAACTTGGAATGGCAGCAACTTTTGATTGCAGAATGGTGCCTCTCACCAATGTAGAAAGAGTTGAAGATTACTTCCGATGGAGACAGGAGGATGCTAACAGAAATGCTCTTAATTCGCACTGTTACTGGATGCTTAGAAAAGAAGGGGTGTCAGTTCACAAGGCGACATTAGAGCTGAATGGCAAAGGTGTGAGTTACAAAAATGAACTCCTTTTCAGCAGAGGAATTAATTACGATAAGCTGCCTTTATGGCAGAAACGCGGAGTCGGTATGTGGATGGAAGAGTATGAGAAAGAGGACACTAATCCCTTGTCCGGTGAGACAAAGATGACAACGCGCAAAAGGATACATGTAGATTACGAGCTTTCGATAGGAGATGAATATGGGAAGCTTATTCGAAGCATTATTGAGAAGGAAGGTAAGAAAAGATGAGAAAATTAGCATCAATACAGAAGGTAAAGGCAGTCATGCCTATACCGGATGCGGATAGACTTGAACTAGTACAGGTACTTGGATGGAAGTGTGTCGGTGGAAAAAACGAATTCCATGTAGGGGATATGGTGGTCTATTTCGAGATAGATTCTTTTCTCCCTGTATGTGAGGAGTTCGAGTTTTTAAGAAAGAATTCCTATAAGAACAATGAGTTCATGGGAGAAGGATTCAGGCTTAAGACCATGAAGTTCAGAGGAGAGATATCCCAAGGGCTATGTCTAGGAATAGATAAGCTGTCAAAGCTTCAGGGAATAGCACTGGAGGAAGGAATGGATGTTACAGAGATCCTTGGCGTTCGTGAATGGGAAATGCCTGAGCGTGCAGGATCCGGAGGAACTATGATTGGAGATCGTCCGGGATATATCCCTAAGACGGATGAGACCAGAATACAGTCTGCACCAGAGCTCCTAAATGAGTTCAGGGGACTACCCTATTACATAACTACAAAGATGGATGGATCAAGCCATTCAATAGGTGTAAGGGATGGGGAGATTTCTTTTACCGGACATAACTTCACTTATAAGGATGATGGAAAGTCTGCATTTGTTGAGTACGTAAAGGCGGTAGGTATACCTGAAAAGATGAAAGAGTATGCAGATGAGCATGGACTTAGCACTCTTGTACTTCAGGGAGAATGGTGCGGTGAAGGTATTCAGAAGAACAGGCTTAAGCTAAAGAGGCCGGAGTGGTTTGTATTTACAGCTAAAACGGATGATAAGAGAACTGATCTTACAACGCTAAGGGAAATCTGTGAATACGTTCACTGCCAGATGGTCCCGGTGGAAGAGGAAGGTGATGACCTTCTTGCAAAGTATCCAGATGAAGCAGCTCTTTTAGCCAGGGCTGAAGGTGTTGGATACAATGGGACAATAAGAGAGGGAATAGTAATAAGGCCTGTTACGCCTGTTCACTCTTATACACTTAGCGGACCTTTATCAATGAAAGTGATAAACAACAAGTATCTAATGAAAAATGATGAGTGATCATAGACAGGAGGCAGCATGATATCAACTTTATATGAACCATTCAGACACTAGTCAGAAAATGGATCGGTATATATCCTGTCTGATACTCACTTTGATGATGATGACTGTAAATAATGGATCCCAATTGGATAGATCCTAATGAACAGGTCGATATCCTGAATTCCGTGATCATGAAAATGACACATTTGTCTGCTTGGGAGATGTTGGAAGTCCTGAATATATAAAAAAGCTCAGGGTCAGAAAGAAGATACTGCTTCTTGGAAACCATGACAGAATGGGAGATTACAAGGAAGGCTGCAAGCATTTAAACCTTGCAGCCAATGTATGCGGATATACTCCGGTCAATCTTGGAAAACTGATAAAAGACGGGATTCTATCTGATATCGACAGTATACACAGGATCACGATTGATCATGCCGTAGAGAAGAAGGAAAAGAAGTGGATTAGCAAAGAGACACAGACATGAAGCCAAGAATATTAGAATTCATAAAGAATAACCCGGATACCTGGGAAGAGAAGAGTGATGATTATTCCATATCAAAAAATACTATAAATATGATGGATGCAGCTATTTCTAATCTCAAAGATGGACATGTGTCGGACTGGATTCTCTAAATTGACAGTGGTGTGGTAACAATAGGTAATAGTTGAAATCAGGGCATTCTAGATTTATAATTACATATATATAAACTATTACAATAACTATGTAAAGAATTATATAGGTGTAATTATGATGATTGAGAAAGAATTAGAAAATGCATTTGGTTTATCTTTTGCAATATCTGAGAAGACTGAAAAGAATGGTCTGCCAAGATACCTGACTACGGGCAGAACCATATATACAGCGCAACATGAACAGTTTTCTTTTTTCATAGTAAAGCTTCAATCTGCAATTGACAGCAGAATACTTTATAAAGAAAAGATGCTATACGAAGATAAACTTGGTGTACCGGTCGCATTCTGGTTTGAGACTCTTACAAAGAATAACAGGAATGCATACGTAAAGCATCACATTCCTTTCATAATGCTTCCGACTCAGATTTATTTGCCGTTTTTAGGAATACTTTTCAGTAGGAAGTTTTCAGGGAACCAAGGAAACAGCTTACTAAAGCTAACATCAAATGCTCAGATGATTCTTCTTTATCTGACGTATAATGTAAAAGCTGATTTTACAAAAAAAGAGTTGTCTGAAAGGCTGGGGCTCAATCCTGTTTACGTAACAAGGAGCACAAAAGAACTTGTCTCCAGGGGATTTATCGAAGAGAAAAGAAATGGGCGTAGTGTCGAAGTGGGACGAGTGATCGATTCAAAAGAACTGTTTGAGCTCGCAAGCGCTTCATTTACCAGTCCTGTCAGTGATGTTATCTATGTGAGAAAAACAGAAGATGTTACAAGACTTCCTAAGGCTTCTGATTATGCATTGTCTGAAATCAGTATGATAAACCCACCGGAAATAAGTGTATATGCATGTTTTAAGAAAGATAGGATTGTAGATGGTTTTGAAATCGTTGATGAGCCGGGATGGGAAAATCCTTCTGCGATATGCAAGGTCGAATTGTGGAATTATGATCCGCTGAAGCTTTGCGATAACGGAATAGTGGACAAGTTATCCCTTTATTACTCGTTGAAGGATACAAAAGATCCCAGGGTCCAGGGAGAAATAGAAAATGTTTTGGAGGAGATTAAGTGGCAGTAATAGGCTTGAGTTCATGGGGATCGACAGTTATTTCTGGAGAACCAAGTCCGATGCAGAGCTTGATTTTATCACCGACTATGAAGGTGTACGTGTGCCTGTAGAAACAAAATCAGCTGATAATACGTTGAGGGGGGTCAAAAGATGGCTGAGATAGACAGATTAAAGAAAATAGTTGAAACATTGCGAAGTGAGAATGGTTGCCCCTGGGATCGCGCGCAAACTCATGAGAGTCTTAAGGCTCCGGTTATAGAGGAAGCAGCGGAGCTGGTATGCGGGATAAATATTCTGGAGAAAGCAAAGGATCCGGATAATCTTGAGGAGGAACTGGGGGATCTTTTGCTGCAGATAATGTTTCATGCTGTTATTGCAGAGGAAGAGGGATTATTTACCTTTGATGATGTGGTAAAGCGCATATCTGATAAGATGGTGAGAAGACATCCTCATGTTTTCAGTGGTGTGACGTACGCTTCTGAGGAAGAACTGCACCAGGCTTGGGCTGAGATCAAGAAAGAAGAAAAAGCCGGTAAGGAGTGGCATGAAGATTATCTTCCGGCAGCTTTCAAAGAGGCCACGGAGCTGATAAGGAAGGCGGAAGAGAGAAAGGGGTATATAAGATAAGTTTACTGATATGATATAAATAAGTTTGTGAGGTAAAAAATGGATGAACGTATAAAAAAGCAGCTTGATTTTGCATTAGAAATAGATAAGGAAAAGAATGTTTTTCGTCAGACCAGTCTTTCCGGAGGGGGAAGGAAAGAGAATGATGCAAAGGCTGTTTATGGCAGGCACGAGGGGACCAGGCCTGGCTCTGAGATCCTCTATAACATAGCAGATGAGATCATAAAGAAACACATAAAAAAGGGCAATCTGGCAGATTAGACAAGGGCAAGCTTGTGACTACAAAAGATGTCTTGGGAGGTATTATATGCTTGAAATAGGAACAAAGGCACCATCATTTGAACTTCCGGATCAGAACGGTGTGATGCATTCTCTTGAGGACTACAGAGGTAAAAAGGTTATTCTGTATTTTTATCCAAAGGATAACACATCCGGTTGTACCAAGCAGGCATGTGGATTTTCAGAGCGCTATCCGCAATTTACAGAAAAGGGGGCAGTGGTCCTTGGCGTGAGTAAGGATACAGTGGCTTCTCATAAGAAGTTTGAGGAGAAGTATGGCCTGGCATTCACACTTCTGGCGGATCCTGAACGCAAGGTGATCGAAGCCTATGATGTTTGGAAAGAGAAGAAAAACTATGGCAAGGTATCCATGGGCGTTGTGCGTACTACATATCTCATTGACGAAGATGGAGTGATCATAAGGGCCAATGACAAAGTAAAAGCTGCTGATGACCCTGAAAAAATGCTTGGGGAACTATGAACTATAGAAAACAATTGTTTATCAGCCTCTTTAGTTGACAATATTGGATTGCAACTTATAATTGTTGGTGATTTAAATATTGTAAGACAGCGGGAGGATAGACATGGATACTTTAAGTATTTTGCGTGATCTGGCGATCATTATCATTTCGGCCAAAGTAATGGGCATCGTTGCCAGAAAGTTCAAGGCACCTCAGGTAGCCGGCGAGATCATCGCGGGACTGTTGATAGGACCAACCCTTTTAAATGCAGTTACTACTAATGATTTTCTTTCAGGAATGGCAGAGATCGGCGTGATATTGCTGATGTTCAGTGCAGGCCTTGAGACCAATATTGACAAGCTTAAAAAGTCAGGTATTAAGGCGACCATCATTGCTTGCGCCGGAGTATCGATCCCATTGATTCTGGGAACGATTCTGTATATGTGTTTCTATGGCTTTTCAGGCGCTGGAACAAGCGGATTTATGCAGGCTCTGTTCATAGGCACGATCCTGACTGCGACTTCGGTCAGCATTACTGTTCAGGTTCTTAAGGAGCTTGGAAAGATATCCACCGATGTGGGAACCACTATTTTAAGCGCTGCAATCATTGATGATGTTATCGGTATTGTCGTTCTCACAGCAGTTCTTGGACTAAAGGATCCCAGTTCAAATGTGGGAATGGTATGTGTTAAGACCGTCCTTTTCTTCGCTTTTTCAATTGTAGTTGGACTTATTATTTTTTGGATCATGAAAAAATTAGATGCAAGATGGCCCCATACCAGAAGAATACCGATAATGGGTATGTCTATTGCACTTGTTTTTTCATATGTAGCAGACAGGTACTTTGGTGTTGCGGACATTACAGGAGCTTATGTTGCTGGTATCATACTCAGCTCTCTTGACGATTCTGAGTACATAGACAGGAAAATGGATATCAATTCATATATGATATTTGGGCCTGTGTTTTTTGCCAGCGTAGGACTTCAGACCAATCTTAGAGAAATAGATATGACTATTTTGGCATTCTCTCTGGCATTTGTGCTGGTGGGACTGCTTGGCAAGATCCTGGGCTGCGGAGCTGTAGCAAGACTTCTTGGCTATAACCTGTCAGACAGTGCCAAGATCGGTTTTGGAATGATGACAAGAGGCGAGGTGGCTCTGATAGTAGCTCAGAGAGGCTTGAAAGCCGGTATTATAGACAGCAGATATTTTACTGCTGTAATTCTATTGATCATTATTAGTTCCATACTCACGCCTGTTATTCTCAAAACGCTATACTCTCGTGATGAACTAAAGTAATTAACCCGCTATTAAGGAGATTGATCATATGGGAATCATTGAACTGCTGCTTCTGGGCGTAGGCCTATCTATGGACGCCTTTGCAGTTTCTATCTGTAAGGGAATAGAGACCAAAAAGGCGACCTTTAAGCAGGTCATGCTCTGCGGAGTGTGGTTTGGCTTTTTCCAGGGACTGATGCCGTTTTTAGGATATGTCCTGGGCTCTGGCCTGGCATTTATCATTAATAGAGTTGCCCCCTGGCTGGCCTTTATACTACTGGCCATCATCGGTACCAACATGCTCAGAGAAGCCTTTTCTTCAGATGATGATGATACCAGAGCAGGCTTTGATGTAAAGTCCATGTTTATACTGGCAGTTGCTACTTCGATAGACGCTCTGGCAGTAGGCATCACCTTTGTAGCAGTTCCTGTACAGCTCCTTAATGCACCTGCGCTGATAAATACCATGATCGGATGCCTGATCATTATGGCTACGACCTTTGCTTTTTCTGCAGTTGGAGTCAAGATAGGCAATGCTTTTGGCACCAGATTCAAGTCCGGAGCAGAGGCAGCAGGCGGCTTTGTCCTTATCTTCATAGGCCTCAAGATCCTCTTGGAGCACCTTGGAGTATTGGAATTTATGGAGGGCGGAGATCTTATCTTTGGCCTTTTGATACCTTTTGCGGGGACTGTCCTGGGTTCGGCCTTTGTATTCATTACAGACAGCGAACTAAAGGAATCCTTTAAGCTGATCATGATGGGCATGGCAGGGGGTATCATGATGGCCTGCTCTGTATGGACTCTCCTTTATCCATCAATCCGCCAGGGCAGGATCATCACAGCAGCAGCCGGCTTTATGATCGGAATAGCTTTCCAGTATTTGCTGGATAAGCTGGTTCCCCATACTCACGTTTTTACCAATGCTGAAGAGGGCCCGTCCAGCAGCCTGAAATATCCCTTTAGAGTAATGCTCTCAGAGGTGATCCACCACGTTCCCGAGGGAATGGCTGTGGGTATTATCTTCGCCGGAGCTGTCAATGGAGCAGGAGAAGTGTCTCTTGCCACGGCTTTTGCCCTTACTATCGGCATCGCTGTGCAGAATATCCCCGAGGGAATATTTGTCTCTGGCCCCATTAGAAGCGGCGGCGTGGAAAAGAACAAGTCATTTCTGATAGGCGTAGTATCAGGTGTAGTAGAGCCCCTTCTGGGTATTGCTATGATGATCCTTGTGACATCATTTCCGGGAGTACTTCTTCTTGCCATGTCCCTTACAGCAGGAGCTATAGCCTTCCTGGTGCTGGAAGAAAATATTCCTGCTATGCACACAGGCGAGCACTCGGATAAAGGCACAATCACTTTTATGCTCTTCTTCTGTCTGATGATGGTCATTACATTTTCCACAGCGGCGTGATTTGTCTCTTTTCAACTCTTTCAAAAGGTTATATACTCATACGAGCAAAATAATACGAGAAAAGAGGATGAGAAGATGAAGAAAAACAACAAGAAGACCCTGATAATTGCAGCCGTTGTGCTCGTTGCACTTCTGGCTGCATTTGCATGTGTGTACATGGTATTTGGACCCAAGGCACATAAGGGATCCAAGGAGATCGTGATCGAGGTTACGGGAAGTAACGGAGAAACTACTGATTATGAGCTGGCAACTGATGCTGAATATCTCATAGAAGCCATGGATGAACTGGCAGCAAATGGTTCCGGTTTTACATATTCAGGTTCTGATGGAGATTATGGCATGATGATTGAGATCGTCAATGGCGAGAGAGCTCTCTATGCAGAGGACAATGCCTACTGGGCGCTCTATGTGAATGGTGAGTATGGCCAGTACGGTGCTGACTCTCAGCCTGTAGCTGACGGCGATACATATAGCTGGACCTATGAGTTTGCACAGTAATAGGCCTTCGGACAGGGTTTCTATAAGAGATATTGCCATGATAGGTATCATGGTAGCTGTAATAGAGGTGTCCAAGTTTATCCTTAGCGGTATGCCCAATATAGAGCTTACCAGCTTCTGGCTCATCATGTTCACACTGACCTTTGGCTGGAAGGTGGCGCTGCTGGTCCCTGTACTGATCCTGCTGGAAGGGACATTATACGGGATGCATATCTGGTGGATCATGTATCTCTATGCCTGGCCCCTTCTGGTGCTCATAGCCTGGATATTCAGAAGGAATACTTCTCCTGTATTGTGGGCTATCATATCAGGCACCTTTGGCCTATGCTTCGGAGCCCTGTGCTCCATCCCCTATTTCTTTATAGGACTGAGCTCCGGCGGACTATCAGCTGGATTTAGATCAATGGTCACCTGGTGGATAGCGGGCATACCCTGGGATCTGATCCACTGCGCAGGCAACTTTGTGCTGATGCTGGTACTCTATCATCCCATCAGCAAGGTCATGCGCAGGGTCAGGAACCTGCCGCCGGAAAATTAATGTGTTTGTACTTCTATGTCATTTGCAAGGATGCATTATGACATGTTTAGAAGTACATGGATGTACTTCTATGTCATTTGCAAGGATGCATTGTGACATGTTTAGAAGTACATGGATGTACTTCTATGTCATTTTTACGCCAGTACAGATCTGAACTGGCGTTTTTTCTTTGTTTTTTACACATCTATCATAATTATTTCACCACCGGCCCCTTTTATAATGAGTCAAAATAAGTCGGAGTCTATCCGGCAGGATCAGATCATATCAAGGGGGGTAATCATGAAGGTAAAGAAAATGGTCTCGCTTCTATTGTCATCGGTAGTCCTTTTGACTACGCTGTGCGCACAGCCTGTCAGAGCTGAGGAGGCAGTAGGTATCGAGAAGCAAAGTGTAACAAATGAAGCTTGTGAGGACGGCGTCGCAGATAGCGTCAGCGTCAATGCTCTCTACAATGATGCTATCAATCTTCAGGATATAAGTGCTGCGGAAGCTGATGAAGGGGGAAAGGCCCTTAGTGAAGCTATAGCAGCTTACAAGGCCGGAACAGCATCCCGTCTCACAGCGGAGGAATGGAACAGCGTAGGCAGCAGGGGGGATAACTGCTGGGTTGACTGCAATAATTCTCTGACTCCTGCAGATGTCAAGGCAGCAGCTGTCACTGATGATAGTTATGGAAAAGCACTTAGGATCGAAACATATAAAAAGGGAGAGGGCAATTATCACGGCCAGATATTCTTTAAGCTTACAGGTAAAGTGTGCACGGGAGATAATCTCTTCTATGCTTTTAGGATGAAGGGGCTGTCCAGTGAGAGTGCTGATGAAGCGGTCACCAATATGCGTATCCGTCCCAGTAATGGCGGCGATGCAGCTGTTAACTACCAGCGAAATGATATCAAAGAGCCTATCGATGACGATTGGACACTTGTATGGGGCTATGCTGATGCTCCTGCAAATTCTGCAGATAGCAGCAGCGTTGACAGTAATGGCAACAAGTATGGAGCTTTTGTGCTCCAGGTGGGCATGGCTGCAGAGTCCTTTGAGATAGCAGATCTTCAGATCTATAACCTGTCAAGGACTACCGGTGAAGAGGATGAGCCTGAGCCCGAGCTTGAGAGGCTTTCCTTTGAGGAAGCTATGAAGCTTTATAATAGCGGCAAGGGCACTTTGGTAAACTTCCCTTCGCTTGATAGTGAAGGAGCATATGACGTAGAGCTCCAGGAGCCTTTAGAAGACAATGACAGTGATTTTGTAAGCAGCATTGTAGATGTAAGCGGCCAGTCTTTTGACAAGGCTCTTTATGTGAAAACCACGCGTACAGGTGATCAGGCCTGGGATGCGCAGGTCTTCTTTAACCTGGATCATAATAAGGCTATACAAAAGGGTGATACTCTTTTCTATGGCTGCAGGATCAGGGGCATCAGCTCTGTGACCAACAAGGAAGCTATGTTTGTGGCTGCCAATACACGTATCAGGCCTGACAGAAAGACTTCTGCCAATTTCGACATCACTGCATCAATAAATGCTGATGATGAAAACGCATGGACTTTGGTGTATGGCGCATGTGAAGCTCCTGCCGCGTCTACAGATCTGGATGGCGCCTGGGTATTTCATCTGGGTGGAGCCGTTCAGGAGCTGATGATAGGAGATATTTTTGTAATAGATTTTGGCAAGGATATCTCAGTCAAAGAGATGCCTGTGATGTCCAGATCCTATCTGGGAATGGAAGAGGATGCCCAGTGGAGAAAAGACGCATATCAGCGTATAGAAGAGATCAGAAAGCAGGATCTTTCTGTAGAGGTAACCGATTCCAAGGGCAATCCCATAAAAGATGCAGCTGTTAAGGTAGAGCAGCAAAGGCACGCCTTTGGCTTTGGCACCATTGTAAATGTGGATGAATATAATAAATGGGATAGCGCCAAACAGGAAAAATACAAAGCAGCATTTGAGCAGATAGCCCATAACAGGGTGGGCTTTGAAAATGCCCTTAAGCCCTATTATGTAACGGATCCTGACAGGCAGGTCCTGATAAATGACTGGATGGATTATTTTGAAGACAGGGATCTGGATATCAGAGGACATGTGCTGATCTATGGTGATGATACAAGGCTCCGCAAGGTGGATATGAGCGGTGCTTCCACTGATATGGAGGACAAGGCGCTCTTTACCTCAGGTACTGAGGAGGGAAATGCTGCTCTTAGGGACTGGACCATGGATCACATAGATACCTATGTGGAGAAATATAAGGGCAGGATCTACAACTGGGATGTGGTAAATGAGAACATGACCTCCCATGACTGGGCAGACAGGCTTAGCTCCTATCCGGCGGACAGTCCCTATTACAGCTTTGACTCAGTAGCTGCATGGTTTGACAGAGCAAGGGCCGCAGATCCTGACTGCAAGCTTACCTACAATGATTATGGTATCTTATCAAGGGATAAGGGTCATCAGGATTATCATTATGAGCTTTGCAAATATCTCTCCGAGAATTCGCCTCTTACAACCATAGGCATCCAGGGCCATATAAGTCTGATCTCTCCCATTGAGATCATCAATATCCTGGATAGATTCTCGGGACTGGGCAAGGATATTGAGATCACAGAGTTTACCTATGAAGATGATGATCCGGAATTTCAGGCACGCTTTACCAGAGATTTTATGATCGCGGTGTTTAGTGAAGAGGCTGTGTCATCCATTACCACCTGGGGCTTCTACCAGGGCTGCATGTATCAGCCCAAAGCTGCCATGGTGGACAGCGATTTTAACCTAAAGCCCAACGGCCAGGTATGGCATGACATGATCTACAATGAGTGGTGGACCAATGAAGAAGGTGCGACAGATATAGATGGTATCTACAGCATCCGTGCCTTTAAGGGCACTCAGAAGGTGACTGTGACAGCCTGCGGCGAGGAATATGAGTACGAAGTGGAGCTGGGTGATGAACCGGTAGTGATAAACGTGACTACAGGATCTGATCCCGCTGATCCCGGTGAAGATATTCCGGAAGAGCCTGAGAAAAAAGATAATACTATCTTAGTAGGTAAAAAGGATATTACTATCGTATCTTCATCTGTTAGAACTCAGACTCTGAAGTTAAATGCCAGCTCAGATGCAGCTAATCTGACATATGAATCATCAGATAGTAAAGCTAAGGTAGATGCTAATGGAATAGTTACTATTCCCAGGAATTACTCAGGTAATTTTACTGTTACGATCAGGTCTGAAGAAACTGATGAGTACAAGGCAGCGGAACCTGCGACGGTTACCGTAACTGTGAAGAAACAGACTTCATGCGATAAAGACAGAATAGATAAAAAGATTGAAATAATCGAAAAGAGAGTAGAAATAGTAGTCCGTTCCATCATAAAGATACTCTCCGGTATTCTGAGTCAGAGACTGACAAGGTAAGGAGGATCATATGGGGACAAAGA
Organism: Butyrivibrio sp. MC2013; assembly: GCF_000424585.1. GTDB lineage: Bacteria > Bacillota > Clostridia > Lachnospirales > Lachnospiraceae > Butyrivibrio. Next base: position 183,424 of record NZ_AUKE01000007.1, on the reverse strand, counting down.
GAAGGTTAATAGCATTGCTCCTGGCAGCAGTTATGCTCTGCCTGGGAGTAAGTGCTCATGCAGAAACTATAGAAAAATGGGGGGATGGTAATACTATAACCTTGGTGGATCAGCCCAAATACTTTCTGGTAAATAATATGTGGGGCAAAGGGGGCGTCCCGGATTATTCCCAGAGTATATTTGGCGATGGGCCTACTGTCAATAATTTTGGATGGAGATGGAAATGGCCTACAGGGATTAATAATAAAGTAAAATCCTATCCTTCAATTAAAGTAAACAGTGATTCCAATCCAAGCCGTCTGCCTGCAGGTCTTGGACAGGGGCGAAATATCTGGCTGGAATGGGATTACGATCTCACAGGCTTTGACAATGTCAGGACTCCGTCGGGCACCTTTAATTGCGCTTGGGATATTTGGATCAATCCCTCTTTTGGGGAAAAGGTATGGCATGACTATGAGATCATGATATGGACCTATGCTGCAGGAGGCGCAACGCCTCTTGGGACCAGGATAGCATCCGGCGTTTCACTAGGGGGAAGCCAGTGGGATATTTATTCCGGTACGGTATATTCTACTGTGAGAGATGATGCGTGGACATGTATCAGCTTTAAGCGGACTAGTAATACATGCAGTATCAAGCTTAATCTCAAGGACTTTATGCAGTATCTCCTGGATACAGGAAGAGTCAGCGCAGGCGGCTGGATACATTCCATAGAGGCGGGCAGCGAGATTGTAGAAGGAGAAGGGAGGGTCAATACCAGATTGTACAAATGTGATGTACAGCAATAGATGTACGGATCATTATCGGTACTTCAATGTCGTAAAAATAAATGATATATTACATATACATGGTTTTTGCGACATAAATGTCGATTACATATGTGTGGAGAAATTTTGCAGAATTACTTAAGGATCTGCCATGAAGAGATTTTTTTTGAATTGTTCCATCAGGACCAGGATCACATTTCTATATACCATATTTGCCGTGATACTTATCAGTATCATCACCTGCTATGCATATTTCTTTGCAACAGGTCTGCTTAAAAAGCAGGAAACCTTTATTCTTCAGGATTCCTTGGGATATTTAGAGAAAACTATATATGCCAGGATTTCCTCTGTTAATGCCGAATTCATTGGCCTTTTTGATGATGATGCATTTACCAGGCTATATTTCAAGGCTTCTGAAGATATAAGCGATAAGTCTGAGCAGATAAAGCTTGATAATGAGATCAGGACTTATCTGCTGAGTATCAAGCTTAGAAATCATGATACTCTGGACGGGATATATCTGTATACTCCTTCAGGTGATGTATATTCCAGCGAATATCGCATATCCACGGATTATGACAGCTTCAGGTCTACGCCCTACTATCAGGCGGCGATGGATAATAAGAACAGACTCCTGTACATGAATGGCAATTCAGAGGATCTCTACATGGTCAGATCCTTTTATTATCAGACTTCGGGCAGCAATGATGGACCCAAGGCTGTAGTTGGCTATCAGTCGGATCTGGATAAGGACTATAGCGTCATGGTATTTGCTTTTAGAAAAAAGTATCTGACAGATATCATGAGTAAAGAAGCGGAAAAGAGAAATACTAATGTCCTGATATTTGATAATAAGGGTGATATCATTGCCAGATCCGGAGACAGGGAGGGGCTCGCCGGAAGGCAGGAGATCGCGGTCAGTGAGCTTTTGCCTCAGAAGATAAGAGAAGATTTCGAAGGTGAATTTGAAGAGGACAGGCTGCAGATCCATATCAGTAAGATGGATCTCACAGGTTGGAACATCTCATATGTCTATAATATGAATCTGCTATACAGGCAGACCGGTGAGATCCGAAAGGTGGCCATGCTGCTCTTTGGGCTGGCAGTGATCGTGGTATTTATGATCGCATCCTTTGTGTCAGGAACGGTTACCAGGCCTGTCAGGAGCCTGGCTAAAGCTATGGATACTGCTATAGAAAATAATATGGAGGTGGAATTTCATACCAGATACCACGATGAGGTGGCGGAGCTGGGTGATAATTTCGCCACCCTTATGAAGGAGGTCTCGCGCCTCCTTGTTGAAGTTAAAAGGGTAGAAAATCAAAAGCATGCACAGGAGCTTAAAGCTCTTCAGGCCCAGATCAATCCTCACTTTCTCTATAACACTCTGGACATGGTATACTGGCTTGCCAAAATGGAAAACGAGGACAAGATTGCGGATCTCATAGCAGATCTTGCAGACTTCTTCAGGCTCAGCCTGAACAAAGGCGAAGATATCACCAGCGTCCGCAAAGAGCTGGATCATGTGAGTAAATATCTGGATATTCAGAAGGTGCGTTATGATGACAGCTTTGATTATACTATAGAGCTTGAAGAAGGACTTGAAGAGGAGAGGATACCCAAACTGATATTGCAGCCTCTTGCGGAGAACTGTCTTATCCACGGTTTTGAAGGGATTGATAGAAAAGGACATATAGATATCAAGGTGACTTGCAAGGATGATTTTCTTCTATTTGATGTAACAGATAATGGAAGTGGTATGGATTCTTCCATATGCAGGCAGTTAAATGAAGGCGAGTATATCACGGCTGCTAAAGATAATCACGGCTATGCGATCTCTAATGTTAAAGAGCGTATAAAACTTTATTCAAAGGGAATGGGAAGTGTGTTCTACGAATCGCAGGATGGAATGTATACAAAGGCTTCAATCAGATTCCCTTTGCGTTACAGAGAATCTTTGTTGCCTGGTGATATAGATAGCGAAATGCAGTAGCTTTGTCTGTTATTAGTAAAGCTCAGGTAATTTTGGGTGATGTGATTATGTTAAAGATGATAGTAGTGGAAGATGAGACTATCCTGCGAGAAGGTATATGCAGGGTAGGCAAATGGGATGAATGCGGTATAGAAATTGTGGGTGCTGCAGCAAATGGCAAACAGGCCCTGGAAATGATAGAAAAAGAAATGCCGGATATACTACTGTCCGACGTGGTAATGCCTGTCATGGACGGACTTGAGCTTACCAAAGAGGTATATGAGCGTTACCCTGATATACGCGTTATCCTTTTGTCCGGACATGAGGAATTTGATTTTGTCAGGAAGGCAATGGAATATAAGGCTTGCAACTATCTTCTAAAGCCTGTCAAAATAGAAAAACTAATGGAGGTAGTAGCCTCTGTTCGAGATGAGATCATCTCTACAAGACGCCTTAAGAGCAAATTAGAAGAATCTGCTCCTATTATGAGACAGCATTATATCAACCAGCTTATAGGGGGCCTTAGTCAAAAAAAGGAGCAGATAGGACAGCGCTTTGGATCATTGTCCATAGAACTTGAGCTGGAAGATCTCTCAGTCCTTGTCTGCGAGCCTGACAGCTATATGGAAGACAGGATGGAGCTGGAGATGACTCTTATGGCCCTGCAGGAGATCAGTAGTGAGGTGATGGCTTCTGAGCTTCGCACCGAGGTGTCCATTGACATGAAAGACAGGCTGATCATCATTTGTAATAAGCCGTCTGATATGAGCAAAAAGGATTTTGTGGTCTTTCTTCAGGGTAAGGCATTAAGGATCCAAAAGGAGATATTCCTGCGAAACGCTAAGTCTGTAAGCGTAGGTATCAGCAGGCTGATCACAGATGTTTCCAGGATAGCCGTTGCGTATAGGGATGCCGAGAAAGCGCTGAGCTACCGCTTCTTTATGGGCGAAGGTTCAATCATTTTCATAGGAGATGTAGAGAAAAGAGAAAGCGGAAATGCTCTACTATTAAAGGAAAAGGAAGAGCTTCTGACAGGGGCTGTAAGCGTAGGGGATATAGAAGGCACTACCAGGTATCTCACTGCTTATTTTGCAGCCTTGTCCGAATATGCTTCTCAGGGCCGAGAATATATCATGGACAGGCTAAAGGGACTGATATCCATGCTGGATAAGTCTATCGAGGCTGATGCATCAGAGACTGCCGATGCTATCTCTGTGAGAATTGGAGAGATGTCTTCCCTGCTCTCAGGCGGTGATCAGTATATGACTTTGGACAAGCTTCACACTATGATAGAAGAACAGCTTACTGCCATAGCTACGATCATCAATGATGACCGCCTCCTTAGAAATGAAGGAATTATAGAGAAGGCCAAAAAATATATAAGGCAGGACCTTGGAGGTGACGTTTCACTTATCACTGTTGCTGAGAGTGTTTTTGTCAGCCCCAATTATCTTAGTTTTCTATTTAAAGAGAGCGGTGAGAATTTCAAAGACTATGTGGTGCGTGTCAAGATGGAGCGCGCCAGAGAACTGATAGAAGAGGATAAGTGTACCTTAAATCAGGCGGCAGGCCTTCTGGGCTACAAGGATGGACGATATCTGTCAAGAGTATATAAGAAATATTGGGAAGATAAATAATTGATATGAAGTTTCTAAACCTTACTCATAAGTTTTTCACACACTCCTTTGTTAGACTTTAGATTGTTAGGTGATAACAATTCTAATGAGGAGGATAGCAATATGAAAAAAAGAACGCTTGGATTTCTAATGGCGCTGTTAACGACTTTTACTATGCTGGCAGGTTGTGGTGACAAGGTGGCTATAGGGGATGAAAATGCTCCTACCAATTCTTCCGCAGATTCAAAGGAATCAGAAGAAGGGGCTTCTGACAAGGAACCTGTGACGATCCAGTATTTTACCTGGACCAGCGGCTCCATGAGCGCTATAGAGCCCATGGTTGAGAAATTCAATGAGACTAATGAAGACAATATCACAGTAGAGGTAGTACTTAAAACAGGTGAGTGGCAGACTGCGCTCAAGACTGCCATCCTTTCAGGACAGGCGCCTGATATTCTCCATGGCGTAAGTGATGTGGCAGAAGCTCTGAGCAACGGATGGATTGAGCCCTGGGACAATTATCTTTCAGAGGATTTTAAAGAGAAGATCAATCCCTATACCTACAAGGTGGAAGTAAACGGCGAGCTTAATACCTATGCCTTTGTATGGGGCGCCAAGACCTACAAGATGGCTTATAACAAGGAACTCTTCGAAAAGGCAGGCATTACTGAGCTTCCCACCAGTTGGCAGGAAGTATATGAGGACGCAAAACTCATCACAGAGGCAGGTAACGGAGACTATTACGGCTTTGGACTTAGCTCTGCTGCGTCAGGATCTGCAGTACCCTTTATCATGGAGCCTGTTGGAGCTCTTGAAGGCTATTACAAGATGGGCTACGACTTTGCTTCAAACAGATATGATTTTTCCTATGCAAAACCCTATATAGAGCTTTTCAGACAGATGATCGCTGAAGGCATCACCTTCCCCGGAGCAGAGACACTGGACAATGACAGTCTTCGTGCTCAGTTTGCGGCAGGCAGGATCGGTATGATTCCTTCAGTTTCATGGGACTGCGCAGCTATCAACACACAGTTTGAAGCAGATTGCGACTGGGGCGTATTTGAGTGGCCTGTTGCCATAGACGGAGAAAATAAAGGTGCACTTTGCCTTAGAGATTCTGCTAATTACATGCTGTCAGCAACAAGTGAACATAAAGAGGAAGCTGCTAAGTTTGTAGAATTTATGCTGGGCGAAGATTATCAGTCAGAGCTCTTGTCCAAGGCTACTGATATGTCTGTACTTCCCTGGGCTCTTGAAGCAGCACAGGATAAGCCTGCAGCCCAGTTCCCTCAGTGGGTTGAGTACAGCCCTTCAGAGGATATGGTACAGGTATCCAATGTTAATCTGGGAGTGCAGATCACAGGTGATAACGAATCTACAACCTTTGCTCAGCTCATCGACTCTCCTGATATGGATATAGATGCTACTCTTGCAGACCTGTCAAAGCGCTACAATGACGGTCTTTTAGAGCAGGCCAGGATGGATGAAGAGAAGGCAGCTGCAGCAGGTAATGATATAGCCTTCCTTGGCAAGATCATGACTGTTAGTGATTTTGATCCCATGAAAGCCATCGATCCGGAAAAGATCCATTATGTTACTGCCGATGAATGGCAGGCTATGCAGGATTAAGAAGAGGAGCAGCCATCTATGAGATCTTCTGATTCTGCAAAGAAGCTCAGGAGGAGTGTACCGGCCTACCTCCTCCTGGCTCCTACTTTGATACTATTCTTTGCTATGGGAATCTATCCCATAATATGGGCACTTAAATATTGCCTCTATAACTATGACGGAACTACAGTTCCTATCTATGTCGGACTGAATAATTTCAGGAAGATATTCGATTTTCATTCTTTTGCCACGTATTGGACATCTTGGGGAAGGACCCTTATGTATGCTCTGATCAAGACAGCGATAGAGATCCCGCTGGCTTTCATATCTGCCCTTTTGGTCAGCGGTAAGGTTAGGGGACGCACCTTCTTTAAGACACTCTTTTATATGCCTCAGATTCTTCCAAGCTTTGCAATATTTATGGTGTTTGGTATCATGCTTAATCCCTTCAATGGTATCATCACAGGCTATCTGAGCAAAATGGGTGTGATTACGCCGGGATACAATCTTTTGTCCCATACCTCCACTGCTTTTTTGATTGGTGTGCTTTCCGATACGTGGATTTTTTTTGGACTGAACATGCTCTTTTTTATAGCAGGGCTCACCAATATTCCCAAGGATGTATATGAGAGCGCCAGCGTAGACGGGGCCACGGATATGCAGCGCCTCTTTTACATCACTATTCCCATGATGGCACGCATGAGTCAGGTTATCATCATGCTCTCTCTTGTGGGCTGTCTCAAGGCTATGGGCTCCTATTTTATCCTGACTAAGGGTGGTCCGGGGCACAGCACAGAGCTGACCTTCATGTATATCTACAATCTCTTCTTCCCTAGTGGAACTACGGCTCAGTACGGCCTGGGAGCTGCGGTGGCGGTTGTATCTGCAGTGATAGTGGGATTTATTACAGCAATTTATCAGCTCGTTACCGAGCGTATGCAATACGATTAAGGTGAATAAATGCGTAAATATATTAAACTGATCCAAAATGCAGGGATTTATCTCTTTTTGATAACCCTTAGTATTATCGTGCTTTTTCCCATAGCATTCAGTATTATGGGCTCACTAAAGCCTGTTTCGGAGCTCCTCACAGACAGCGGCTTCTGGCCGCATAAGGTGGTATGGAGCAATTATACAAGGGCCTTTAAGGAGGCTAATTTTCTTGGGTACATCGGCAACAGTGTTCTCTATGCATCAGTGGGTACTGTGATATCTATGTTTAATGTCTGTGTACTTGGCTTTTGTATAGCCAACCAGGAGTTTATAGGCAAAAAGGCTCTTCGCCTTTCAATCCTTGCTACCATGTTTGTAGCTCTCGGGCCCATGACACTCTATCCAAAGCTTGAGATCATGAGAAATTTAGGTCTTACAGGAACAAGGCTTTCTATTATCCTGGGCACTATCACAACAGCAGGTGCGGAAGTCTTTATTTTCGAAGCTTATTTCAAAAGTCAGGGACGGGCCATTGATGAAGCGGCATCCCTTGATGGCTGCAGCCTTTTTCAGAGATTTTTCTATATAGGTATACCTCTGGCTAAGCCCATGATAGGCACTTTTTCTATTATCTTTTTTAACAGGATATGGAATGACTTCTTCTGGCCTTATGTCATGACCTTTACCAATACCAGGATCCAGCCTCTCGTAGTGGCAGTCATTGCCCTCAAGGATTCCACAGGTGAAGCTGCTACGGAGTGGGGGCTGCTCCTTGCGGGAGCAAGCCTTGCAATACTCCCCGTTGTAGTTGTCTATGTATTCACCAGCAGGTGGGTTATCTCCGGCGTGACTGAAGGCGCTGTCAAGATGTAGGGAGGCAGCAGCATTTATGGAATATGGCAGATTTACAGATAATGGACGCTCATATGAGATATCTACTCCGCTTACTCCCGGAGACTGGACCAATCATCTCTTTAATGATGAATACTATCTTGAACTTAGTCAGACTCTTCAGGGAGAGGCTTATATAGTAGATGATTATGTTAGAAAAAAAGTATTTTTAAAAAACAGATTTTTCTATTTAAAGGACCAAAATGACAATGAGGTCTGGAGCCCCTGCTATTACCCGCTTGGCAGCAAGACAGATGAATATCGCTGCATACATGGTATCCATTCCACAGAGCTTATATCTTCTTATCATGATATATCTACTTCTATCAAGGTCTTTGTACCGGCGAAGGGTAGCAGGGAACTGTGGAAGATCAGTATCAGTAATAAGGGAGAGCTGGACAAGAAACTCTCCCTCTTTTCCTGTTTTATGCCTTATGACCATGGGGTTATGGGCGGCAAATGCGAGTATGATCCTGAGAGTAAAGCGATCATCAAGCATGCGCCGGCCTATCACGCTTTGTATGAAGACTATGAGGCTACTCTTTCAGAGAAGACTTATATATATACAATATCAGATACTGAGCCGTCTTCCTTTGATATGAGCTTCTTTCGCTTCTTTGGCCCGGGGGTCCCTTCATCGGTTCCCGCTGCGGTTACAGCAGGAAGGCTAAGCGGGGTAGCAGGAGAGGCAGAGGATTTTTGCAGCGCCTTTGCATATGATATCACTTTGATGCCGGGAGAGAGCAGGGTTATCTGCCTGGAAGCAGGAGCTACAAGTGACCCCGGTGAGATCTCTTCTCTTAGCAGATCCTTTTCCTCAAGCGAATATGACAGACTGGAAGAGGAAGCTGTCAGGAGCTGGAAAAGGCAGCTTGGAGGCTTATATATAAACACTCCGGATAAGGACCTTGATGCCTTTGCCAATTACTGGCTTAAAAAGCAGATCATAGAACTGACTACTCACAACAGGGGAGGGACTTACTGCCCTGTCAGGAACAGGCTCCAGGATGCAATGGGCCTTGCCATGATAGACCCTGTCAGGGCCGGGAACTATCTTTTAGATGTTATAAGACTTCAGCATAGAGACGGCTTCTTGCAGCAATGGCATGATACCTCGGGAGGACAAGGCGGTGCCCTATGCAGGCTTCGCCATACAGATGGCCCTGTTTGGCTGGTCATCTGCCTGGAGAGCTGGATCAGACGTATGGCAGATGAGAAGCTCTTCTTTGAAACTGTTCCCTATGCTGATGGAGGGAAGGGTACTCTCCTTGAGCATATGATCATGGCTCTTAGATACCTGGCCGATCACACAGGAGAGAGAGGGCTGTGCCTCATGGGAGACGGAGACTGGAATGATCCCATTAATGGCGCCGGGAGAAAAGGGAGAGGCGAATCAGTCTGGCTATCCGAAGCCTTTATATATGCGGTCCGTAGGCTTATGTCCATCATGGAGCGCTATGATCCTATGGCAGCAAAGGAGCTGAGAGCAGCTGCAGGCAAGATGAGAGAATCTGTGAATGAGCACGCCTGGTGCACTGACAGATATGCGGCTGCAATAGATGATGACGGCGTCCTTTTAGGAGACGTATCTGACAGGCTCTTTCTTAATAGTCAGTCCTGGGCTGTAATAGCTGATCTTGCAGATGAGGGCAGATATAGACAGCTATTTGAGATCATGGGGCATGAGCTTATGACTCCCTTTGGTCCCCTTCTTATGAATCCTCCCTTTTATAAATGGGACCCCAGATGGGGCAGGATCAGTGTGAAAATGCCGGGCACTACAGAGAATGGTTCTGTATACTGCCATGCATCCATGTTTTATGCCTATGCACAGGCTCTTATGGGTGACGCAGACGGCCTCTACGACACTATCAGACGTACCCTTCCCACCAATCCCTATAATCCGCCCTCGGTGAGCCTTCAGTGTCCGACTTATCTTGCCAATTACTATTACGGTATAAGGACGTCTCCTAACTATGGCAGGAGCAGTAGGCACTACGGAACAGGAACTGTGGCCTGGATGCTCTTTCTGATAATAGAAGAGATCTTTGGCATCAGGGACGGAAGTGCTGATACTATAGATCCCTGCCTTCCTTCCGAATGGGACAGGGTATCCTGCAGGATAAAGACAAGGGATGGCATGCGCAGCATCAGTATCAGGAGAGATACTGGTAAAGAACAGGGTTACATCATTACTAACAGGGCTTATGACGGTGATATCACCGCTACTTGGCCGGAAGATATTTGAATGGAGTGGAAAAAATGACTAAAGCCGGAAAATATATGTCAGATATTCATCTTGAGGATTATACAGAGCAATATGAGAGCCTTAAAGCATCGGCGGATACTATGGTATTTACAGGGGGCAGAAAGAGCATATCCTTAAATGGCAGCTGGCATTATGCAGTTGACCAGTATGACACCTGCCTTCGTCAGAAGTGGTTTAACGAGAGATATATTGATGACAAGGGATTTACCCTTCCTGTAGATTATTCTTTTGATAGCTGGCCTCTTATGGAACTGCCTTCATGCTGGAATACTCTCGAGAGAGAGTATCTCATCTACGACGGCAGTATGGTCTTTACCAGGTGCTTTAAATATGACCCGGGTCAGGGAGAAAAGGCCATCCTCAGGATTGGAGCGGCTAATTATATCTGCAGGGTATTTCTAAACGGCCAGTATATAGGAATGCACAGAGGCGGCTCTACGCCTGCCTTTTTTGATATCTCGGAATATGTCAGAGAGGACAACAGGATCATCATAGCTGTGGATAGTACAAGGCGTCCTGAGCAGGTACCTACAGAGAATACAGACTGGTTTAACTACGGAGGGATATACAGAGATATAGAGATCATCCCTCTACCCGGGCTCTATATCAAGGATTTCAGGGTATCGCTCCTTCCTGATGACAGCTATCACAGGATAAGAGCACAGCTGCAGCTCTCAGAAGCCCTGGATACCACAGCTATCTTAAAGCTTAAAGAGCTGGGAATTAATATGAGCATAGATGTTAGAGGCGGCCATGGAGAACTGATAATAGAGGCTGAGCCGGAGCTCTGGTCTCCGGATAGTCCCAAGCTCTATGATGTGAGCCTTAGCTGCCAGGGAGATATGGTTACTGACAAAGTAGGCTTTAGGCAGATCAGCGTCAGGGGCAGGGATATACTCCTTAATGGTCAAAAGGTATTTCTAAGAGGTATCAGCTGCCATGAGGAGAGTGTAAAGGGTGGTAAAGCTCTGACTCATGAGGAGAGAATAGAGAATATAAAGCTGGCCAAGGAGCTTGGCTGCAACTTTATGAGGATAGCTCACTATCCTCATCATGAAGATATGGCAATGCTTGCTGATGAGATGGGAATGCTCCTTTGGGAAGAGATACCTGTATACTGGGCTATTCGTTTCGACAGAAAGGCTACATATGAGGATGCAGAGAATCAGCTTAGAGAGCTTATGATCAGGGACTATAACCGGGCAAGTGTGATCGTATGGTCTGTGGGCAATGAAAATGCAGACTCGGATGAGAGACTGAAATTTATGAGCAGCCTTGCAGAATGCGCTCATAAAGCTGATGATACCCGCCTGGTTTCTGCTGCATGCCTTGTGGACAGTGAGAAGGTAGTGATAGCAGACAGACTTGCAGACTATCTGGATGTCATAGGCATCAATGAATATTGCGGCTGGTATACCCCTGACTTTGAGATGCTGCCCCTTCTTATGAAGAACTCTGATCCATCAAAGCCTGTTATCATCACAGAGTTTGGCGCGGATGCTCTATCCGGCCTTCATGGAAGTATAGAGGATAAGGGTACAGAACAGTGCCAGGAATATGTATATAAAAAGCAAATAGAGGTTCTTAAAAATATAGATTATATAGGGGGCATGACTCCCTGGATCCTCTATGACTTCCGCTGTCCAAGAAGGACTTCTGATATACAAAAATACTATAACAGAAAGGGCCTTTTGTCAGAGGATAAGAGCTACAGGAAGCCTGCCTTTTATGTCCTTCAGTCTTTTTACAGAGAAATGACAGATTAAACACTCTTTCTATATCTGCTGGGCGGCATGCCCACGATATTCTTAAAGAATTTCTGAAATACCACCGGGTCCTTGTAGCCTATCATCCTTGATACATCACTAATGGGATAGGAAGTGCTCTTTAATATCTCGCAGGCCCTGTTTATACGGTACTGCGAGATGTAGGACTGGGGTGAGGTATTGAGGTATTTCTTGAAAATAGAGCATAAATAGCTTCTGTCCAGGCCTACGTAGTCAGAAAGGCCTGTTACCGACAGATCTTCTTCCATATAATTCATCTGGATATAGGAAATAGCCTTTTGGATGTAGCGGTACTGCAGAGGCATCCTTTCTATGGGAGCCTTTCTTGTGGCATTCTCCACAAGCTCTGACAAGAGGAGATAGAGCAGGGACTGGAGCTTGAGATTGGTAGCATATTTATAGGCATCATATGTATTGACCATCTCCAGCATGCAGTTCTTTACAGTATCATCCTTATCATATGTAAAGACCGGATTATCTGCATTTAGAAAGGCCTGATTCAGGTATATCTGGGCGTTCAGCCCGTTAAAACCCACCCATACATATTCCCAGGGGTCGTCATGATCTGCCTTGTATTGGGATACTACGCCGGGGCACAATAAAAAGCCCTGTCCTTTTGTAAGCTCATATTTATTGCTTCCTATGGTGAGCACACCCTTGCCGCCTATGACATAGTGGATCACATAGTGGTCTCTCATGGCAGGACCAAAGGAGTGATCCGGCTCACATTGAGAGGTGCCGCAGTAGTTCATGTAGAGATCCGATGACTTGGAATTGTCATTGACATGCACTACCTTCATGGTCTCGTCTATATACAGCTGCTGCCAGGGTGACCTGTTCTCTTCTATTACCTCTCCTGTGGGAGAGAGTATCACTGAATCTACACTTTTCATTACTTTTCTTTCTTTAATATCTTTTATTGATATTTCGTTTTCTCTGATTTTCAGCGTATTTACTATCACCTGTCAGGATGATATCACTTTTGTCAATCTTTCCATCAGCATTAATTCACAATATACCACAAATCATCTGTTTTGAAAAACAAATTAGTCTATTTGTGAGAAGTCCTATGCTTTATTATTAAGATGTCAGATGGGGGTAATGAATATGAATACAGCAGAAGTTTCTTCAAACGAACTAAATATAAAGGGAATTGGGGCGGAGGTCATGACCCAAAATGACTCATCTCATGCCAAAAAACGAGGCTTTTTGCATGAGATCAAAAAGAACCGGACATTGTATATCATGTGTGTACCGGGACTGGTTTTTCTTCTATTATTCTCATACATACCCTTGGCGGGAATATGGATGGCCTTCACAGACTACAATGTCGTGGATGGCATATTCGGAAGTCCCTTTGTGGGATTAAAACATTTGAAATATTTCTTCTTTGGGACGGGAATGGGTCCCAAGTCGATTTACAATACATTATTTCTAAATTGCTGGGGCATCATACTGGGACTTGTATTTCCCATCAGCATAGCGATCTTCTTTAATGAGATCAAGGGTAAGCTCTATAAGAAGTTCACCCAGAGCATGATGTTCTTCCCCTACTTTCTCTCCTGGGTGGTTGTGGGTACTCTTGTATACGGCCTCTTTGCTACTGACGTGGGAGTGGTCAACAGAGTTATCACCTTCTTTGGCGGGGAGAAGATACGCTGGTATGCAGATGGACGCTATTGGAAGCCCATCCTCATAATCGCCAACGTCTGGAAGTGGAGCGGATATAATTCCATCATATATCTGGGCGCTATGACAGGCTTTGACGCATCCTTGTATGAGGCTGCAGAGGTGGACGGTGCCAATAAGATCCAGCGTATCCTTCACCTGACCATCCCTATGCTCAAGCCCACAGCAGTAGTGCTGACACTTATGAGCATAGGCCGTATCTTCTTTGGCGATTTTGGTATGGTATACGGTATCATAGGCAATAACCCTGTTATAGGTGATTCTGTGGCAGTCATAGATACCTATGTATACTCCTGTATGAGGTCTCTGGGCTTTTCCTATTCAACAGCTGTAGGCCTGTTCCAGTCCATCATGGGTCTGATCCTCGTAACACTTGCCAATGCAGCAGCCAGGAAAATCAATGACGGGGAGGGTCTCTTCTGATGAAGGTTAGAAAAAATAAAAGCGATCTTTTGCTTCAGATATTTGCATATATTTTTATAGGTTTTATAGGTTTTGTGTGCTTCTATCCCCTGCTTATGACACTTAGCGTATCCTTTTCCTCTGAGAAAATGATCGCTATGAAAGGGTATTCGGCACTGCCGCAGGGCTTTACCTTCAACACATACATCTACATATTCGGGAATAGCGGATTAGAGATCTTAAGATCCTACGGTGTGACCATATTTGTAACAGCGGTAGGTACCTGCCTGGCACTGTTTATCACCAGTATGCTGGCCTTTGCAGTATCTATCAGGGATCTGAAATATAGAAATGCTATATCTTTTATCTGTAATTTTACGATCATATTTGGCGCCGGACTTATCCCCTGGTATTTTATGTGTGTGAATTTCTATCACCTCAAGGACAGTGTTGCGGGACTGATATTTCCCTCTATGTTCAGCGTATGGAATATGTTCCTGCTGCGTACATATTTTAAGGCTATCTCACAATCTCTCTATGAGGCGGCCAGAATAGACGGAGCCGGATACTTCCAGATATATTCAAGTATAGCAATGCCTCTTAGCAAGACTCCGCTCCTTACTGTGGGGCTTATGTATGCATTGCAATATTGGAACGACTGGTGGAACGCACTGATGTTTGTGGACAATAAGAAGCTGTGGCCGCTTCAGTATCTGCTCTACAATGTACTATCCAATGTAAATGCCGTTAAGTCAGGCCGCTTACCGGCAGGAGCAGCAGCCAACATCCCGCTTCCATCTGAGACCGTCAAGATGGCGGTTACCATCATCACTATCGGACCTGTCATTTTTGCATACCCCTTTGTACAAAAGTACTTTGTAAGCGGTGTCATGACAGGCGCAGTCAAAGAATAGGATTGATCTTAATAATTAGCCGGCAGATTAAGAATATTAGAGGAGGATTTCTAAATGAAAAAAAAGATATGCAGTATGTTACTAACCATGTCCATATTGGCTTCTACTATTGCCGGATGCGGCAGTGCTGCAGGATCAGGTAGCGCAGCTGACAGCATTGATAATGAAGCAGTACCTGCTTCTGATAATGCAGCAGTAGAAGACGCCGGAGAGATCACTATCTATTATCCCGGCGATGAGACAGAGAGGTTTTCGGAATTTCTACAAAATGAATTCGCTGAGAAGATCTATAACGACATAGGACTGAAGGTAAATATGATCTTTGTACCCTGGGATCAGTACTGGACCAAAAAAGAGATCATGCTGGCAGCAAATGAGACAGTGGATCTGTATTGGGACGGTCTTGCAAATCTCTCACTGATCGTTAATAAGAAGCAGGCTCAGCCTCTTGATGAGCTGATCGAGGAGTACGGCCAGGATATGCTCAAGGTCCTGCCCATGTCCCAGGTTGAAGGCGGCCTTGTAGATGGCCAGATCTATGGTATCCCTTCCGCATACGGCCCCAGTTCAGGAATCTATCAGCTGGTATGTGTAAGAGAGGATATCCTTGAAGCTGTAGGAATGGATAAGATAGAGACACCTGATGACCTTATGACTTTTGCAGAGAAGGCCAAGGAGCAGTTCCCTGAGATGAACGGACCTGCTGATATTATCTTCAAGCCCCTTACCAGATACTTCCAGGATCATCAGCTTACCTGGATCGGAACAGATGTATTTACCGTTCTTGATGAAGAGACCGGTAAAGTATCCAGCTACTATGAGTCTGACGCATTTAAGAAGGTAGCCAAGTTCAATGAAGAGATGTACCGGAAGGGTCTCTATGCAGATGAGCTGACAACCAATTACAACGAAAAGGATTCACGTATGCAGACAGGCCTCTATCTCTGGGTTGAGGCTTCCATAGGCAAGGACCGCGAGATCATCAATGCTGTACAGCAGAATGCTCCCGAGGCCGAGCTTAAGACCTATATCCTGGCACCTGAAAAGGATAAGTATATCTCCACATCAGGCGGTGAGGTTCTCTGTATTCCCTATTCTGCAGCCAATAAAGAAGGCGCTATGAAGTTCATCAACTGGATCTATTCATCACCTGAGAACTACAGATTCGCAATCTATGGCGTAGAAGGTAAGGATTATCAGATGGTAGACGGCAGAGTAGAGAAACTGACTCAGGAAGATTTCTTCTATGAATGGATGTTCAGGAACAAGAACTATCAGCTCTTTGACCAGACAGTATCTGATGAGTACATCGAGACTTATGAACACTGGGATGATGATGCCAAGATCTCTTCCGCTCAGGGCTTTATCTTTAACAATGAAAATGTGGTTGAGATAGAGACTGCGATCACCGAAGTAACAGCATCTGATTTTGCACCTCTCAGAAGCGGCTTTGTAAGTTTTGATGATCACTATGACGAGGCTGTAGCCAAGCTCAAGGCAGCAGGCATAGACGAATATGTTGCCGAAGTACAGAGACAGTATGATGAATTCAGGGCTTCCAAGGAAGGCAAATAATGAGAATAGAATTCCCAAAGGACGAGTACTGGTATGGAGGCCCTGTCAAAAACGGCAGTAAAATGCCTCTGTCCCATGATAGCAATATAGTGATCGACACCAGAGTTAATCGTACTCCCAATCAGGCAATGCCCCTCTTTATATCCACTAAAGGGCGTTATATCTGGAAAAAAGAAGGCTTTATGATCTCCTTTTCGGAAGGGGTAATAGAAATAGATGATGACTGTTTTATTAGCGAATGCTATGGAGATCTAAGGCGCGGATATCTAAAAGCTATGGAAAAGGAGTTCCCCTTTAGAGGGGGAACTCCCGCACCGGAGCTCTTTAAAAATCCTATATATAATACCTGGATAGAGCTTACCTTTGATCAGAATCAGAAAGATATTCTGTCTTATGCTGATGGGATCCTTGAAAATGGCATGCCTCCCGGAGTCCTGATGATAGATGACGGCTGGAGTGAATATTATGGCAACTGGTCCTTTCATACGGGCAGATTCCCTGATCCGAAGGCTATGATAGCTTCTCTTCATTCAAGGGGCTTTAAGGTCATGCTCTGGCTCTGCCCATTTATCAGCGCAGACACTGTAAAATACAGAGAAGCTCTGGCAAAGGGGATACTTATTCGGGATGAAAAGGGTGAACCATACATTGTCCACTGGTGGAATGGTTTCTCCGCAGTCCTTGATATGTCCAACCCTAAGGCAGTAAGCTGGCTTTCCTCTCAGCTTGATGCTCTCACTGATATGGGCGTGGACGGCTTTAAGTTTGATGCAGGGGATAGCTTCTTTTACGAAGCCCCTAATCAGACTTTTGCTAATACCAGTCCTAATGAGCAGTCTATCCTGTGGGAACGATTCGGAGAAAAATATCCTTATAATGAATACAGGGTTACTTACCTGGCAGGCGGAGCGCCTGTATTACAAAGGCTCTGTGATAAGCAGCATTCATGGAATACTGAAGGCATAGGAGGCTTGATGCCTGATTCCCTCTTACAGGGTCTTACAGGACATCCCTTTAGCTGTCCTGACATGATAGGCGGAGGAGAGTATGTGAATTTCCATGAAGCTCTGGGCAGCAGATTTGACGAAGAGCTCTTTGTCAGACACTGCGAGATCGCCTGTCTGATGCCTGCGATGCAGTTCTCAGCAGCTCCCTACAGACTGCTGTCAAGTAAGAATTATGACAAGATACTCTCTTGCATCAGACTAAGAGAGAGCATGAATGACTACATAATGGAGCTGGTCACAGCTGCCGGCAGCACGGGAGAACCCATTATCCGTTATATGGCCTATGAATTTCCCGGTGAGGGCTGCGACACGGTCATAGACCAGTTTATGCTGGGTGACAGATATCTGGTAGCACCTATTTATGAAAAGGGAGCCAGGGGAAGAAATGTATTTCTTCCTAAAGGTGACTGGATCAGAAATGGACAAGTAATAACCGGAACAGGAGATTATAGGTGGTTGGATGAAGGAGAGGAGCCTCTTATCCTCTTAAGGTTGAAGACATGGACAGACAAAAGCTAATAAGGGCTGCTGCTGCATTTGAGGGATGTGATAAGGATAATATCCTGTCCGTGACCCGCCACGGTCACGGACATATTAATGATACATATCTTCTGCAGCTGAGAAGTGGCAGATTTAACAGGTTGATCCTTCAGCGTATCAATACTGATATTTTCACAGACCCCATTGGCCTTATGGATAATATCCTGAAGGTAACAGAGCATATCAGGGCTACTGCAATAGATCCCCTAAGAGAGACTCTCACGGTGATAAGGACCAGGGATGGTCGTCCCTGTTACAGGGATGAGGATGGCAGCTACTGGCGCATCTATCTCTATATAGAAAATGCGGTGTGTCTTGAGAAAGTAGACAATCCCAGGGATTTTTATGAAAGCGCGGTTAGTTTTGGACATTTTCAAAGACAGCTAAGTGATTTTCCTGCTGATTCTCTTATAGAAACTATTCCTGATTTTCATAATACCGTTAAAAGATACCTGGACTTTGAAAAGGCCGTCTCTATGGATATAGCAGGAAGAGCAGCCTCTGCTATGCAGGAGATAGCATTTGTAAGGAATAGACGCGAAATGATGTCCAGGGGAGAACTGCTGCGTAAAAATGGAGAGCTTCCCCTTCGCGTAACTCATAATGATACCAAGCTAAATAATATAATGATGGATCCGGAGACCGGCAGGGGCATATGTATCATTGATCTGGATACTGTGATGCCGGGCCTGTCTATATATGATTTTGGTGATTCCATACGTTTTGGTGCCAATACCGCAGATGAAGACGAGATGGATCTGTCCAAAGTAGGCCTGGATCTGGAACTGTATAGGCTCTATGTACAGGGCTTTATTAAGGGTGCTGAGGACAGTCTAACCCGGGCTGAGATAGATAACCTCTCCTATGGAGCCTGGAATATGACCATGGAATGCGGCATGCGCTTTTTGACAGATCATTTAAATGGAGATGTGTATTTCAAGACGGCCCGGGCAGGACATAATCTCTGCAGAGCCCGTAACCAGTTCAAACTGGCCATGGATATGGAAGATAAACGTGATGAGATGAAGATGATAGTAGATGACTGCAATAATAAGCGAGGACTTGTATGCTTGAACTGATCACTGCTTGTAAGGGATTTGACGAAATCAAAAAGGCATATTCAATCTATATAAAAATAGAAAATGAAGTGGAAAAAGAGCAGGGACCTCTAATAGACAGAGGGCTTATTGCTTCTATTACTGATGCATATGATGTTCCGGATAAGCTTGCAAGACGCTTGTATACAGGACTTGATGAGATTGAAGCTGATACGGAGCTTTTGGCACTCTTTAATTTCCTTAGATGGGATATCTGTAGATACAAGAAGGGAATAGACGGGGATTTCTATCTGCATTTTGATTTTGATTATCCTTCTAACTGTCCTGATGTGAGGAAATTCCTTCTCCTCCTCTCCTGTATATCTGTAGGGAGAAAGGCTCTTGAAGACAGAAAAGTCCCAAGAGAGATATATGAAGCCATGCCTTATCACAGGATAGGACCTCAGGTGCAGCAGTATAAGGAAACAGGAAGCTGTGAGGTCCTGGATTTTAATTGGGACAAAAATTTCTATGCTTCCACTATATTTCTATTTGACAGGTTTTATTTTACACCATATACCTTTGGAGACCCATTCAGACTATACAGGAACAGGATAAATGACAGGGTAATAGGCCTTTATGACGGTGGCTATACAGTAACTGTCCAGGGGCAGCCCTGTGAGCCGGGCTATGACATATCCGATAGTTCTGAGTACATATCATGTAGTCAAAGCCCGGGAGAAGGTTCTTTTACCACATCATATTCAGAGGATGCTGCTGCATATTGCGGCAATATCATCAATCCCTGCGGTATCATATCCCGCAGACAGATGAGCCTGCCTAAGAAGGATTATGAACCTGCTCTGAACAGGGGAGACCTGCTCCTTGCTTTTCATATTCCTTCGGGTGAGGGCTATAATCCAAGGCGCCTTGAGAAATCCATGAACCTGGCTTTGGAATTTTATGACAGGTATTTTCCGGAGCTGGATATAAAGGGCTTTTGGAGCGAGAGCTGGCTCTATGATCCCATGCTCTCACTTCTTCTTGATAAGGATACCAATATAGTATCCATGCAGAGGAGATTCTATTGCTATCCCATAGGAGCAGGTTCGGAGATGCTCATAAAGGAACTGGGGATAGCAGCTTATGTATCATACACTGATGATCATCTACCTTATATAGATGAGGATGCAGTAGCGGAGGCAGATAAGGACAAGCTCACGTCTCTTCAGAGAAATGCACTTACTATCATGCGCAGGGGCTATGATTTCCATACTACATCTATGATAGTTCTAAGGGATGATGTACAGGGTATCAGTCACAGGTATCCCTATCTCAAGGAAGATCATATCAGAGAATACAGGGCAGTAGTCAGAAATGCCGGTATAAAGATAGAGCAGCTGGAAATGATAAATGTCTAAAGAGTTGCGGGCGGGGGGTAGATATGAGAGTAGCATTAATAGGCGCCGGACAGCGCGGCAATATATATGCAGGCTATATGAAGGACAAAATGGGAGTGGAGATAGGAGCTGTGGTGGATATATCCGGTGAAAAGCTCTCTATAGCAGCAGACAGATATGGCCTGGATGATAAATTTCTATTTGATGATATTGATAAATTTCTAAATGCTCATATGGAGCTGGACGGAGTCATCATATCTACTATGGACAGGGATCATTACAAGGAGACTATCAGCTGCCTGAAGGCAGGCTACGATATCCTTCTGGAGAAACCTATATCTCCTGATCCTGCAGAATGCCTGGATATATTAAGGACTGCGAGGAAGACCTGCAGACGCATCATGGTCTGCCATGTCCTTCGCTATACCAACTTTTTTGCCACTATCAAAAGCATCATAGATTCAGGCGAACTGGGCCGCATAGTGACAATAGAGCATACCGAGAATATAGGCAATTTCCATATGGCTCATTCCTTTGTCAGGGGCAACTGGAGAAATTCTAATGAATCCAGTCCCATCATACTTCAGAAATCCTGCCATGATATGGATATACTTCTATGGCTTACAGGAAGCAGAGCTTCAAAGATATCCTCCTTTGGTGATCTTACATATTTTAGAAAAAAGAATGCTCCTGAAGGGAGCACTGAGAGGTGCTGTGATTGTCCTGTAAGTGACAACTGCCGTTTTGATGCTGTCAAAGCATATCTTCCTGTGCGCGGAGGCTGGCCTTCTGAAGTGATATGCCATGATCAGAGTGAGGAAGGGCTAAAGGAGGCTCTAAAGACCAGCCCCTATGGCAGATGTGTGTACAGATGTGATAACAATGTATGCGATCATCAGGTGACCAATATCCTCTTTGAAAACGGAGTAACGGCATCCTTTCACCTTACAGGACTTACAGATAAGATGCACAGAGTGATCAGGGTGATGTGCGAGGATGGTGAGATATATGGTGATGATCTCACAGAGGAGATCATTGTCACACATTATTCATCCAATGCTCTATACACAGGTCAGAGCCGCATGATCAATGTGGTCAGTGAAGAGGGCTTTCACGGAGGCGGTGACTATGGCCTGACAAGGGACTTTGTCAGCATGATATCAGGAGGAAAAACCAAAGCTCTCTCCGGAATAGAAGAGTCCATTGACAGCCACCTTATGGCATTTGCAGCAGAAGAGTCAAGGCGTGGCGGGGGCGTTGTGGAAATGGGCAGTTTTACTGCAGGTTTACAAGGTTAGGTTTTGCATAACCTTGTCACTTGTGAAAATGCAACAATATTTTATGGCTTACAAGAGACCTTTACGGCAGGATATTTGTGAAAACCGTAAAGGTCTATTTTGTTGACCCTCTTTCTTCACTGATGTTACGATTAGTTTAACGTAAAACGTAAACGTCAGCGGGAGGAACAAAGAGAATATCCCATCTAAAACTTGATATACATATTTGATCTTTGCTTGTTTCGTTGAACGTTCAACCAAAATGAAGGGGGTCCAAGTTATGAAAAAGAAACTGCTCAGTATCCTGTTATTATCAACAATGACTTTGGCAGCTGTCACAGCATGTGGTAACAGTGAGGCACCGGAAAGCACCCAGCTTGAAGAGTCATCAGAACCTGCACCTGCTGCAGATAAGGCAGAGGATGCCGGTGATGAGAAGACGCAGGAGGAGGCAGCTCCTACATCAGATAGTGCAGAAAAAGAAGTTACCATTACTCTTGGAATCTGGCCTGAGGACACACTTACAGATGATATCGCTGTACACGAAGGCTATGTGGAGACCATGAAGGAGCTTCATCCGGGCGTGACTGTTGTTCCTGCTTATTACAAGTATTCTACAGATACCTTTATGCCTATGGTAGAATCCGGCAACTGCCCTACCATATTTGAGAGCTGGTTTACAGAGCCTCAGAAGCTCATAAATGCAGGCGCTATTGCTGATATCACAGATGAGCTTGCAGCAAGAGGCTGGCTGGATGCCATGAATCCTTCTATCAGAGAGCTCCTTTCTGATGAGAATGGCCGTGTATATGGTATTCCCCGTGACGGATATGCTCTGGGCCTCATGCTCAACATGGAACTCTTTGAGGAAGCAGGCCTTGTAGATGATGAAGGATATCCTATTGTACCAAAAACGTGGGATGAGCTTGCAGAGACAGCAAAGAAGATCAAGGATGCTACAGGCTCTGCAGGTCTGTGTCTTCTGGCCAAGGATGCAGCAGGCGGCTGGCACTTCTCCAATATCGCATGGGCCTTTGGTGCTACCCTCTGCACAGAAAATGCTGATGGAACCTTTACAGCTGACCTTAACAGCCCTGAAGCAGTCAAGGCTATGGAGTTCGTCAAGAGCCTCAAATGGGACTATGACGTACTGACAGCCGATCCCCTTTCCGAAGACTGGGGCACAGGCTTTACACAGCTGGGCACAGGCGGAGCTGCTATGTATATAGGTGCCAATGATGCAGTAGCACAGCCCACTCAGGTCAACGGACTTCCCGTAGACAAGCTTGCTATGTGCGCTATTCCTGCAGCAGACGGCGGACAGTTCTCATTATACGGCGGCACACCTTATATGTTCTCCAAGGATGCTACACCTGAAGAGATTAATGCAGCACTGGACTACCTTGAGATCATGGGCAAGGCTCCCGTTGCTACAGAGGCTTCCATTGCAGGTATGAAGGCTGATGCAGAAAACAAGGTCGCTAATGGAGTGCCTGTTATTCAGAGATTCCCTTGCTGGGTAAATCAGGACGTCCTGGATGCAGAGGCCGCCATTGTTGAAGAGTATGGCAACGTAGATCCGAAGCTCTATGAGACCTATTTTGCAGCTGCATCAAGTGAGGGACTTCATCTTGAAGAGCCCGGCTCCACACAGGATATGTACGCTGAGCTGACCAAGGTCCTTCAGACAGTACTTACTGACAAAGACAGCGATGTACAGGCTCTTATGGACCAGGCAGATGCCAATTATCAGAAGATCCTGGATGACACCTTTGGTGCAGCCAACTGATCATCTATCCGGGAAGAAGAGGATATGAGGACATGAGATAAATGTCATGGACCTTATCCATTCAATATGATCTATACAAGGGCCGGGGCTGCATACAAGGCTTCGGCCCTTTCTTACAGGGAAGTGGATGTTTAAAAGCATAACTGCCGCTTATGATAGCTTATCACCACAGAAAAATTTACATATGAGGAAAAATATGGACTTTACAATATCAAGACACAAGGATATAGATACATCCCCGAAGACTGCCATGAGGTCAAAGAGCCGTTTTAGAAGAAAAGATGTATTTGGTTGGCTCCTTATCCTGCCATCTCTGATCCTCTTTACTTTCTATATATGGGAACCGCTTTTAGAAAATATCAGGCTTTCATTTTGCAGCGCCAAGCTTTATACAGTTACAGGCTTTGCAGGCCTTGATAACTACAAAGCTGTTATTGGTGATGTTGACTTTATGGCAGCTTTCAGGAATACCTTTTCCTATACCTTCTGGTCTCTTGTTATAGGTTTTTTGGTGCCTATTATCATGGCTGTGCTCATCTCAGAGACGGTACATGGCAAGAGTCTCTTCAGGGTAGGAGTCTATTTTCCCAATATCATGCCTACTTTGGCAACCATATGGGTCTGGAGTTATTTCTTTATGCCGGGTGACACAGGAGTGCTCAATATACTCCTGGGAAAGCTGGGAATCGCTCCATCACAGTGGCTAAACAATGCCCATTTCACCATACCTCTCATCATTATTACAATGACCTGGAAGAGCGCAGGCTCTACAGCGCTTATCTATATGGCAAATATCAGCGGCATCAGCCCCGACCTCTACGAAGCAGCTACCATAGACGGTGCATCTATCTGGCAGAGGGTAGCTCATATCACTGTCCCTAGTATATTCAGCATTGCAAGGACCATGCTCATCCTGCAGGTGATATCTGTGTTCCAGATCATGTATGAGCCTATGATCTTTAAGAATGGCGGCCCCGGCAATGCCAGCATATCCCTTATGATGCTCATGTACAGGTATCTTACCAGGGATTACAACGTTCCAAAGGCTGCAGCCCTTTCTGTTCTGGTCAGTATCTTCCTTGTAGTCCTCAGCATAGTATATATGAGCCTGACCAGAGATAAGGAGGATAAGCGATGAAGGATATGAAAATAAATAATAGAAAAAGACCCGTTTTTTTTAATAAATATGCTGAGAAAAAAGACGGTGTTATCCGCTCCTATGATATAAAGTCTCCTTCAGTAAGAGCGTGGGCTATTATCATCACCCTTATATGCTTCTTTATGGCAATTGTCAGCCTCTTTCCTGCGCTGTGGCTATTTCTGGCCAGCTTTAAGGATATCAAGGAATTTACAAGAGAGGTGTCAATTATACCAAAAGAATTTGACTGGGAGAGAATGGCTGCTACCTGGAAGGCTTTTAAATTTACCAAATTCTATACCAATTCTTTGATCCATGTACTGGGAGCTATGGTCTGTGCAGTACTTTTTAACGGCCTATTGGCATACGGCTTTGCCATACTAAAGCCCAGGGGCTATGGAATACCCCTGGCACTGGTACTATGGAGCATGATGATACCGGGCACTGCAGGCATAGTTGCCCTGTTTAGAAATATCAACAATGTAGGTCTTAATCACAGCTTTGTACCCCTGTGGTTTGCCTATGGAGCAAATGCCTTTTATGTGATCCTATTTAAGCAGTTCTTTGAAGAACTGCCGGGAGAACTCCTGGAAGCGGCGAGGCTGGATGGCTGCGGGATATTCAGGATATTTACCGATATAGTCCTACCACTTAGCAGGCCTATCATCATGGTAGTAGCTATATTTGCTATTACAGGTGCATGGTCGGATTTTCTGCTTCCATATCTGGTGCTCAACGGGACAGATAAGACTACTGTTATGGTCAAGCTCTTTTCCTTTAAGGATACGCCCACAGATGCTGTGAGTGTTCTCAGGGCCAGCTTCTTTGCCATAATCCCGCCTACTATCATATTTGCATTGTTCCAGAAACAGATCACAGACAGCGCTGCTACAGGTGCAGTAAAGGGGTAATAAATGGGTAAGACAGCAGACATATATTTTAAGGAAGATCCCTGGAGGATTATTGAAGAAGGCTTTGACAAGGATCACTCCAGGATTGCAGAGTCCGTCTTTTCACTGGCAAATGAATACATGGGTGTCAGGGGATATTTTGAAGAGGGCTACAGCGGAGAACGTCTTCAAGGTTCATATTTTAACGGACTCTATGAACGCAAGAAGGTGGGAGAGGGCACTTACAAGGGCGTCGTAAATGAAATGGAGTTCATGGTAAACTCTCCTGACCAGCTCTATATGCATCTTAGTGCTATCTCTCCTACAGGAGAAGTATATGAGCTTGATCTGAATAAAAGTGAATTTTCAGATTTTCTAAGGACCCTGGACATGAAGAGCGGCCTTCTAAAGAGGAGCTTTGTATGGCATACGAAGGCAGGGGATATAAGCCTTATATTTGAAAGGATATTGTCCATGGACAATGTGGCATATCTTGGTCAGAGGCTTACGGCGCTGTCAGATTCATTTGAAGGTCAGCTGGTCGTTACTGCAGGCATAGATGCGGATACAGTTCACGAAGGACGTTATAAATATTGGAAAAGGACAGGAATCAACACAGATCTCGAGTCTGACAGCTGCTCTATATCATTAGAAACTCGCTCTACAGGTCAAAAGCTCACTGAGAGCTGCAAAATCTTCTATTCGGGAGGAGAAGCTATAAAGTCAGTGGCTGAGGGGAATATGCTGTCTGCTATCAGCTACAGTTTTCATATGGGGCCTGGCAGCAGGATAGTAGTGGATAAGATAGTGTGCTGCGCCAATGATAAGCTGGGGGAGATAAGCAGATCATCAGCTGGCGGAAGAGATAGTAACGGCGCTTGCTATAAGGATTTGTATCATGGGGAGGCTGCTTATCCTGCTTTTGATGAAATTGTAAATGCTAACAGTAAATGGTGGGCTGACATCTGGGAAAAGTCTGATATTGAGATAGAAGGAGATCCCTTAAATCAGCAGGGTATACGCTTTTGTATATTCCAGCTCTTCCAGACATATCAGGGAGTGGTTCCCGGAAGCAATATAGGCGCCAAGGGTCTGACAGGTGAAGCCTATAACGGCAATGCTTTCTGGGATACAGAGACCTATTGCCTTCCCGTTTATATTTTTCATGATAAGAGGGCGGCCGGGAATCTTCTATTGTTTCGCTACAGGACACTGGAGGAGGCAAAGAAGAGGGCAAGGGATCTGGACCTTAACGGAGCATTTTATCCTATTGCTACCATATCAGGCAGAGAATGCTGCAATCTCTGGCAGCATGCCTCCTTGCAGCTGCAGGCATCCACTGCCGTGGCATACGGACTCTATATCTATGAGAAGATCACTGGTGAGAAGGACTTCATCTATGATCATGGCTGCGAGATGCTCATAGAGATCTGCAGAATGCTGGCCGATAGGGGTGATTACAATGCTGATCACAGCGCCTATTCCTTTTATGGTGTCATGGGTCCTGATGAATTCCAGATGATGGTGGATCATGACTGCTATACCAATTATATGGCCAGATTTACATTCGATTATCTTTTGCGTCTTTATGATGAGATGGAGGAGAGCTGCCCTGATAAGCTGAAGGCAGTATGTGATAAGACTTCTTTTTGCGGATCTGAGTTAGAAGATTTCAGAGACAGATCGGATAAGATGCTGATCTTGTATGACAGTGATACAAGACTCTATGAGCAGCAGGCGGGCTTTTTTGATCTGCCTCATATAGATGTGGATCAGATTCCTGATGAGGATTTTCCTCTATATGCTCACTGGTCCTATGACAGGATATATCGTAATGACATGATCAAGCAGCCCTCTGTACTCATGCTGATGTTCATGTTTGCATCCTCCTTTAGCGCAGCTGACCTTAGGGCAAATTATGACTATTATGCGCCTCGCTGCATCCATGAGAGCTCTCTTTCACCCTCTGTACATTCCATACTTGCAGAGAGTCTTGGCAGGGAGCAGGAAGCCTATGACTTTTTTGGCTTTGCCACAAGGATGGATCTTGATAATTACAACAGAAACACTGCTGAAGGCATCCATACCACATCTATTGCGGCAGCCTGGATGAATATAGTATATGGCTTTGCAGGTATGAGATCAGATGGAGATCTCATCAGCTTTGCCCCTTCTCTTCCGGAGAGCTGGAAGAGCTACAGCTTCCGCCTGGTAATAGGTGGACAGGTACTCAAGGTGTCTGTATCAGGGGATGGAGCTTCTTTTACTCTGATGGGTAAGGGAGAGCTGACGGTAAAGATCTATGATGAGATCTATAGGATAACAGAGGATGAGACAGTTCTGCCATTGAAAGGGGTAGCAGCATAAACACTGCAGATATGAGCACCGGGCCCTGCAGTTTGTGATCATCAGTGATACGAAGGGGGGAGACAGTGGATAAGATAATATATGACAATGGATATGATAGAAAAGCCTATGCTGCTCTTGGCAACCGCTTTCTCATAGGAAACGGCTTGGTAGGTATCAGGGGAACATTAGAAGAATATACTGCAGATTTATTACCTGCAATTAATCTGGCGGGAGTCTATGACAAGGTTGAAAATTTCAGAGAGCCTGTCAATCTTCCCAATGCCCTCTACAGCTATATTAAAGTAGATGGAAACAATTATCGCCTTCCTGACTTAAAGCCTGCATCTCACAAGATCAGCCTGGACTATGGACATGGGATATTCATGAGGTCGAGCAGCTGGACCTGTCCAAGGGGGAATATATGTCTTGAGACGCGACGCATAGCCTCTATGGATGATGTGAACCTGATAGTAATGGAGCTGAAGGTAAGTGCTGATTTCCACGCTGAGGCTGAAATTTATACGGGTATAGATACTGATATCTGGGACCTTAACGGCAGGCACCTTGAAGATTTTTCCATCATAAATGAAGATATCATTCACTACGAGGCAAGGACTCACGAAGAGGGTATCCGTGTGGTGATGGATGAGACCATAGAGGCCGCTTCTGACTGCGAGATCACAAGTGTCAGGGAGGATGGACGATATCTTCACAGGATATCCTTTATCACAAGGCCCGGTGAAGCTTTTAGGATCGTCAAATATATCAGCTTTGACACTTCTAAGACAGCGGCGGATCCTGTGTGCAGCTCAGCTGATGTCCTTAAAAGGTCTATAACCCTTGGCTATGAGGAAGTTATGGACAGACATATGAGTGTCTGGGACAGGCTTTGGGATAATGCAGACGTAGAGATCAAAGGAAATGATGAAGCGAATACTGCTCTTAATTATTCTCTCTATCACCTGATGTCCATAGCTCCAAGACATGCTGACAATCTCTCTATACCTGCCAGAGGACTATCCGGCCAGACCTACAGAGGCGCAGTATTCTGGGATACAGAGATGTTCATGCTGGATTTCTTTATATTCACCGAGCCTGATACTGCCAGGAAGCTTATCAAATACAGGATAGATACCCTGCCGGGAGCTATGAAAAAGGCGGCTCATTACGGATACAAGGGGGCCTTCTATGCCTGGGAGAGCCAGGAGGGCGGCTTTGATGCCTGCTCGGATTACAATGTGATAGATGTATTTACAGGCAGGCCTATGAGGACCTATTTTAAGGACAAGCAGGTCCATATCTCTGCTGCCATAGTATATGGCCTGTGCAGATATCTGGACTGGACAGGGGACATGTCACTTCTTGATGACGGCGGAGCCGAGATGATCATGCAGTGCGCACTCTTCTATCTGAGCATATTGGTAAAGAGTATATTTAATGACTACTATGAGATCAGGGACGTGATAGGACCTGATGAATATCATGAGAGAGTCAATAATAATGTATATACCAACAGGATGGCAAAGTATGTTTTTGAAAAAGCTGCCAAAATTCTAAGAGAAGGTTATCTTGATATATCAGACAGTGAGAGAGACTCTCTCATAGAGGGTTTCGAAGATGGAGCTAAGCATATCCTTATAAAAAAGCCTGATGAAAATGGGATCATCCCTCAGTTTGACGGATATGAGCAGCTGGAGGATGCAAGCCTTGCTGATGTCAGATCCAGACTATTAAATGACAAGGAGTACTGGGGCGGAGCCTACGGCGTAGCCAGCGATACCAGGATCATCAAGCAGGCAGATGTTGTTACTATGCTCAATCTATTTGCAGATGACTACAGCCTGGATACTATCTCCCGCAACTGGTCCTATTATGAACCAAGGACTGAGCACGGCTCATCTCTTAGCGCAGGTATGTACTCGCTGCTGGCCTGTAAGATAGGTAATCCCGGGATGGCGTGGCCATTTTTTCTCAAATCTGCAAGAGCGGATCTGTCTGAAAAGGGTAAAGAGTGGGCAGGACTCTTGTACATAGGCGGTACACATCCTGCAGCCGCAGGGGCTGCCTATATGATCGCTGTTGAGGGATTTGCCGGACTATCAGTAAAGAATGGGGAACTGACTTGCAATCCCAGCTTGCCCAAAGAAATAGAAGAAATATCGTTTAAGATATTCTATAAACAACAGCAATATAGTATCAGAGTAAGTCATGATTCTTATAGTATTGATGAAATAAACTGATGTCTATAAGTCGGGTTAAAATTAAATCAACAATAAAAGCATGATTGATAATAAAACAAGATCAATGATCAAGGCAGGATCAGAATAAAATTTCAGACTCATCCTCTCCTGATCACGCTTTCTCTCTCCACAAGCCTGACAGGAAGGGATATATCGGTGGTATCAAGCTTGCGGCCATTAAGGAGCTGTATCATAAAGTCTACAGCCAGGCGCCCCTTTAGCGCCATGTCCTGATGGATGGTAGTAAGGGTGGGACTGACCATACGGGCTATATTGATATCATCAAAGCCTACTATGGATATGTCTTCAGGTACCCTAAGGCCCTCCTCTCTAAGTCCGGCCATGATACCTGCAGCCATGATATCTGCTGTGACCACAAGGCCTGTGAGACTCTTGTGGAGAGATATCTCTCTTGCAGCTTCCCTGCAGCTGTACAGGTCCATCTCGTAGTTAAAGACCAGGGACTTGTCAAAAGCTATGGAGCTTTCGGAAAGGGCTGCTTTATAACCAAGGAATCGCTCCTGAAGTACACCGCCGTCCTTAATGCCGGGAGAGGCAAAGCCTATCTTTTTGTGACCGTTGTCTATGAGATGCCTTGTAGCCAGGTAGCTTCCTTGGAAGTCCTCAAGGCCTACATTACAAAAGCCTGGATTCTTGACATAGCTGTCCAGGAGCACTACAGGGATATTCAGCCCTGAGAGGGTATCATAGAATTTATCCTTGAAGATACCTGTGAAAAAGAGGCCGTCCACATTCCATCTCTGCAGGAAGGCGAGGAGTTCCTGGGCAGTATCCACTGTCCTGAGCATGAGATAGTAGCCGTTTAGCTGCAGCGTGGACTCTATGGTGCTGATGGCTGCAGAATGAAAAGGGTCCTCCATGAAGGCGCCATTATTGCCGGTGATGACGTGATTGACAAAGCCTATTACCTTGGACTTGCTGGACACCAGGCTCCTGGCTGACATGTTGGGCACATAGCCCAGCTTGGCTATTGCTTCATTGATCTTCTGTATTACTTCGGCGGATACTCTGTTATCTCTGCCGTGG
Organism: Butyrivibrio sp. MC2013; assembly: GCF_000424585.1. GTDB lineage: Bacteria > Bacillota > Clostridia > Lachnospirales > Lachnospiraceae > Butyrivibrio. The sequence continues at coordinate 152,287 of NZ_AUKE01000007.1, read as the reverse complement.
ATCACATTGGATACTGTGGTGGTGGATACGCCTGTGGCTCTTGCAATATCTCGGATGGTGACCATGGATGAGTGCCTCCATACTGATTATAGTTTAACGTTCAATCAACTATAGAATACTACGTTTTGGCTATTCGCCACAAGGGGGAGGGGGTGGTGGGTCACCTGCTTTGAATAATGACCTCGGGGACGCTCTCGCTCCAATGTGCTTCGTAGCGGTACTAATGCTGCAAAAGACGCAGCATAAGTGCCGACGAGCACATAGGCCCCTTGGTCTCTTATTCAAAGCAGGTGACCAATTCGCTTCGCTAGCCCCTTGGCGATGCAGGCGGGGGCGTGCGGGCGTTACAGCCCGGGGGGATCACATTGACATAATATGAATTATTTAAGGGGATTATGAAGAAGATTAGGAGGAAGAATGTGAGGAAGATTGTTTTATCAATAGTTATACTTATTTTGGCTTTGATGTCTATAGTGGCATATAAGAAACTGGATAGTACTGCGGAGGAAAATATGAAATATACAAATAGCAGGGTGGTGGTCTATGAGGGGCCAAAGTCTTTAAAGGATGCGAGGCCTGAAGACCTGATACCTGCAAATGAGGAGCGGGGCGACTGCTCTCTTATGCATTCCACCTCGGCTCATGTATCAGTTAATGGTCAGGACCTGTATGTATACGAGACAATGGTGAATTACAGCAGGAGCTGGAACAATGCCTATCTTCCGCCCCTTGGCAAGACTCCCATGACATATTTTGACTTTGAAGGGAAGGTCAGGCTTAGCGTCACTATGGATGAGTTTGATATAGAAAAGGTGACTCTTAGTCCATTGTCCTATGGTATAGAGCCCAGGATATCGGAGGATGGGCACAGCGTAGAATTTGAACTTGATCACCCCGATAATTACACTCTGACCTTTAATGACAGCCCTGAGAGGGCAGTTCATATTTTTACCAATTCTCCGGAAGATGGAGCTGATATACCTGATCCTGATGATCCCTCAGTGATATATATTGGTCCGGGAGAATGGGACATAGAGTGCATCATGTTAAAGAAGGGCCAGACTCTATATCTGGCAGGGGGAGCGGTAGTACATGGCATAGTAAATGCCAACTTTGAAAATGATATTAGAGTATGTGGTAGAGGCATCATAGACGGATCATCCTTTGAAGGCTGGAAGGGTAATAGCGCCAGGATACCATTAAAGTTTGATCACTGCGATGACCTTACTATCAAAGACGTGATAGTGCTGGGCTCCAATGCCTGGTGCCTGCAGGGATATGACAACCAAAGAGGCCTCATAGACGGCGTGAGGATCATATCAGCCAGGCCCAACAGTGATGGTATCACCCTGCAGTCTGTTCAGGATTATACAGTCAGGAATGCCTTTGTCCGTTCCTGGGACGATTCACTGGTGGTAAAGAATTATGACAGAAACAGTGAGAATATCAGCTTTGAGAATACTCAGATATGGACTGATCTTGCTCAGTCAATGGAGATCGGATATGAGACCAATAAGGGTAAAAAAGCTGATGCATATATTAGAAATATAACCTTTAAGGATATAACTGTATTAAACAATTATCATAAGCCTGCAATTTCTATCCATAATGCAGATGATGCAGATATCAGTGATATTGTATTTGACAATATTACTATCGAACATGAAGAGATAGGAAGCGGTGATGGCAGCCAGATGCCATATCTCATAGACCTCTGGGTATGTCAGAGCGGCAACTGGTCTACGACAATAGACAGAGGTAATATACATGACGTTGTGATCAGGAACGTAAAGGTCCTGTCCGGTAATGATGTAAAATGCCGTCTTAAGGGCTATGACGAGGAGCATACTATCACCGGTGTGGAAATAGAAAATGTTAATATACTGGGCAAGGATTTGACTATTAGTGATTTTGTAAGGTGATAAAATATGAAGAATAGCTTATCAAATTCAGAAACAATAAAATCTGCTACTGGTGCAGTGCCTGCATCTGCCACTTCAAATTTCCCAGGAACGCGAAAATCGGCAGGAAGAAGTGTTGTAGAGATAATACCGCTTTGTTTGTCTGTGATTCTCTGTACTCTTTTGTGGGGAGGAGCTTTCTATAAATACATCACTTTGTCCCCTGCAGGAAATGGCAGTATCAGTATAGTGGAGAGCCCTGAGCAGGAAGGCCCTATGCAGCATCCTGACTTTGTGGTGGAAGACTATGAGCCTGTGATAGTCTCAGGAACTAATATTACTGAAGAGGCCAAGATAGAGGCAGATGCCTTTAATGATGTCTACACCCCCAGAAAGGTAAAAGATGGCAAGGTGGACGCCCAGTCCTACTGGGAGGGTGCAGCAGATAATTATCCAAACTATCTATATGCTTCATTCAAAGAGGAGAAGACTATCCACGCTATCAAGCTCCTCTTAAATCCCATACCTGCGTGGAGTACAAGGCTGCAGAATATCTCTGTAGAATATAAAGGGGCGTCAGGTGATTATAAGGAACTAATAGCCGCCGCAGACTATGAATTTGATCCTGCCAGAAATAATGAAGTCGTCCTTGAATTTGATCCTGTGACGATCACCTCCCTTCGCCTGACCTTTAATTCCAATACAGGAGCCACGGGAGGCCAACTGGCAGAGCTTGAGATTTATGACGTGGACTGACAGAAGGGCTTTATATCATATGCATTTCCACAGACGTATTCATTCGGATATAGAAAAACAGTAAAATTGACCAGGCCTGTATCAATTGATACGGGCCTTTGTTTTTTGAAAAAGTTAACAAAAACTAACAATGGGTGGTATCATTATATTGGGTAGGACTGAGCCGTATAGCGAAGAGAGACTTTTGCGTCAAAAACTCCTTGGAGTGGAGGCAATGTGATAATTATATAAGAGAAGGCCTAAAAGGGGAAGATCAACATGGCTATAGTGTATAGGAAGCTTGCAAAAGATGATCTTGATACATTCATTAATATACGAATTGTGCAGCTTAGGGAGGAAGGTGCAAAGGAGGACATTGACCTTGTTCCTGCATTAAGAGACTATTATGAGCGTCATATGTCTGACGGAAGTATCGTATCCTGGCTTGCGATTGATGGTGACAGGATCATTGGAACCAGTGGTATGTCATTTGTGGAGAAGCCGCCGTATTTTGGATGCCCTAGCGGGAAGATGGGGATATTGTCAAGCATGTTCACAGCCCCTTCCTACAGGCGTCAGGGAATTGCAAAAGAACTCCTGGATAGAGTAGTCCGTGAAGCAAGAGAGTATGGCTGCGGAACAGTCCAGATCACAGCATCAGACATGGGAGTGAAGTTATATACAGCATATGGATTTATTCATAATGGCAATTTTATGCACTACAAACTGTAATGGTCCACAAACCCCGTCCCTCAGAGACCATTTAAACAATAATATTTGTTATTAGTATATAATGCATTCATGTTCTAATGAAAACACCTTGTAAATGTGTTTTTGAAAAAGTAGATAATACGTTTACGGGTGTGACTATACTACAGGGGAAATAATAGATGAATATTGATAACAATAACGGCACATCCCTGGATTTTGCGGATGTGATAGCAAGGATAAATGAACAGGCAGGCTACAACTCTCATGGTGAGCAGTTTGATATTGTCAGCAGGGTAGCCTATCTGCTGGGCATCAATAAGAAATTTTTTGAAAATGAATATGAGCCTGTAAAGGCAGAGATATACAGGAAACTGGAAAAGGACAAGAAGGCCAGGATCATCAGGAATCTCTGTATACTCCGGACACAGCTGGAGCACAACTTTCTAAAGGTCTGCCATGGCATACAGCAGGAGGGCAGGAGTATCATGGGTATGCCGGAGTATATGCCCATAGCTGCCATGCAGTCCCTTTATGATGACGGCATCGAGATATATGTCCATCTCAAAGAACCCACACCATATCTGATCAATCTCAATAAGAATATCAAGAGCAGGATCAATAACTGCAGGGATCTCTTCCCGCAGTGGATCAACTGGGATTATCTCTCTGACATATTTATCATGCCTGACGGCCTGACAGAAGAGGGCACCAAGAGGGCTGCTGCATTTTACTATGAGAATATGAACTATTATCCCTATAAGCAGTATCTCAACTGGCCGGCTTCAGATGAAGGCAATATCCTGCTCAATGACAGGAAGTTTGTGACTCTCCTTTATAGATGGAATAATGATGAATTCCAGAATCTGAGCCTGGTATCGGATGTCAGTGACAGGACCAAGGCAAATATCTACACCTATATAGAGAATAGTGACAAGTGTGTATTTATAGTAGATTGTGAGAACTCCGATCCCTACAGCCTCTGCGCCGCTATCAGGAATCTGGATCCGGAGCGCCTTGAGAAGATAGAGAAGATCATACTCTTTGATGATATCCATGCTGCTTCTGCATGGGAGATACTAAGCTCCTATGTATCTATTCCTGTGGAATATATCATGATAGAGCGCCTCAAGGACAATAAGTCCCTGGCTGATGTGAAGGTGGCTGCCCGTACCTGCAGGGAGTACTATACCAATAATGTAGATTCTTTTGTACTGGTATCCAGTGACTCTGACTACTGGGGACTGATGGAAGAGCTTCCGGAGGCCCGCTTCCTCGTTATGGTAGAGCATGACAAGGTCAGCTATGCCCTTAAAGAGACCCTTATCAAGAATGATATCTTCTATTGCTATATAGACAGTTTCTACGCAGGAGGCGCAGATGATATCAAGACCGATGCCATCCAGAAAGAGCTGGCCAGGTCTATCAAAGCGTCCCTTGACCTTAATCTCAACAGTCTGATGAATGAAGTCCTAAATAGGACCAGGATTGAGATGACAGACGAGGAAGTAAAGAGCTTTATCAAGAGAAAGATCAAGAACCAACTGGAAATAGATATTGCTGATGATGGAGAGGTTTCCCTTAATTACAGGGTTAGAAAATAAGAAAATCCTTTCATCATAATATTGACCAATATAATCGTAAATCTACCTCACTTTTTCGCAAAAATAACGAAGGATATAATGGACTTAGAGAGGGTAACAGGTCTTATTGCGGAGGAAAGTAAGGGGATGAACGAAGTTATAGTATCAATGCAGCATATAAATAAAAGCTTTCCCGGAGTAAAGGCACTGGACGATGTCAGTTTTGAGCTCAGAAGCGGCGAAGTAATGGCTCTTCTGGGGGAGAACGGCGCAGGCAAGTCCACGCTCATGAAAATATTGAGCGGTGTGTATACCAGAGACTCGGGAGAGCTTTATATATTTGGCAAGGAATACGCAGATCTGTCTCCCAGGCTGGCCAGAGAAGCTGGCGTGGCCATTATCCACCAGGAACTCAATATGTGCAGGCATCTGTCTGTGGCAGAGAATATGTTTCTGGGGAGGGAGCTGAGGGGCAGGCTATCTCTCAGAAATGCAGATATGGAGAGAGAAGCCAGAAAATACCTGGATGAACTGGGAGTGGATATCAGCCCCAGGCAGACTGTGGGAGATCTTCCTGTATCCAAGCAGCAGATGATAGAGATAGCCAAAGCTCTCTCTGTTAATGCCAGGATACTCATAATGGATGAGCCTACGTCAGCTCTTACATCCAGGGAGATAGATGATCTGTTTAAGATAATCAGACAGCTCAAAGCTCAGGGCTGTGGTATTGTCTATATATCTCACAGACTTGAAGAATTGTCACATATCGCTGACAGGGTCACTATCATGCGAGACGGGCAGTATATCACAGAGGGCAATTTCTCGGACTTTACCATGGATGAGATCATACAGAATATGGTGGGGCGCGAGATCAAGGAGAAATTCCCCAGAGTCTCCTGCAAGAAGGGCCGCAAGGTATTTGAGGTAAAGCATCTGAATGCAGGCAGAATGGTGAGAGATGTGAGCTTTGACCTTTATGAAGGTGAGATTGTGGGCTTTGCAGGTCTGATGGGAGCAGGCAGGACAGAGACCACAAGGGCGATTTTTGGGATAGATCCCAAAGAGAGCGGGGAGATCATCTTAAATGGGGAGAGCTTGTCTATAAATAAACCCATGGATTCCATAAAAGCCGGTGTAGTGCTGGCTCCCGAAGATAGAAAAAAGGACGGACTGTGTACCAAGCTTAGCGTCAGACAAAACCTTGCTCTGCCCAATCTGGACATCATCTGCAATAAGGCGGGAGTGGTCAGAAGCGGAGAGGAAAAGGAGCTCTGTGACAAGGCTATAGCAGACCTCAGGATCAAGCTTCCGGATACGGAAGTCAATGTTGATACTCTCTCGGGAGGCAACCAGCAAAAGGTGGTAGTAGGCAAATGGCTAGCCAGAAATTCTAAGGTCGTGATATTTGATGAGCCTACCAGGGGCATAGATGTCGGAGCTAAGGTCGAGATATACAATCTGATGAACAATCTCAAAGAGCAGGGTATCGCAGTCATGTTTGTATCCTCTGAGATGCCCGAGGTCATGGGTATAGCAGACCGCATAATAGTCATGTGCGACGGCCGTATCACAGGAGAACTGGATGCAAAGGCTACCAGTCAGAACGAGATCCTCAAGCTGGCAACCGCATTTGAGAACAAAATCATATCAGCTGATGACGGTAAATAATGGAGATAGCAGATAATAGAAGGGAAATATGACCGGAGATAAAAGGGGCGTCTTTACTCCGGCTGGGAGGTGCGAAATGAACAATCGTAAGGGTATAAAAAGGATACTGGCGATCAGAGGCATGGGGGCTGCTATAACTGCATTTGCCGGACTGATAGTAATATATGTGGCATTTGGAATATTAAATCCCAAGGTTTTTTCCGGGCAAAATATTCTAAACCTGTTAAGGTCTATGTCCAAATACCTCCTCATAGGTATAGGCCAGAGCTATGTCATGATCACCGGCAACATTGATCTGTCCATAGGTTCCGTAGTAGGTATGAGCGCTATGCTCACAGCCACTCTCATGACTCTTGGCGTGCCGCCGCTTGTGGCTATGCTGATATCACTTTGCTGCGGACTGATGATCGGTGTGATTAACGGCTTTCTGGTTGGTAAGTTCCGACTTCCTCCCTTTATCGCCACTCTCGGAACCATGTTTGTGGCAAGGGGTATAGGCTACATGGTCAATGGTAACCGCAATACAGACAATATTGGTATAAAGCTTGGCAAAGAAGTAGGAGACAGATTTCAGGATTTCTTCTATTACGGCAAGACTGCCGGTATATACAACACCTTCTGGATCGCCCTTGTCATATTCATAGCGCTCTTCTTCCTATTGTCCAAGACAAGGACAGGCAGGCATATATATGCCATAGGCTCTAATGTGGATGCTGCAAGACTCTCAGGAGTAGATGTGGTGGCTACTACCATCAAGACTTATCTGGTAAGTGCTTTCTGCTCTGTGGTAGTAGGCTTTATCCTATGCGCACAGGCCGGAATGGGCAATATGGAAGCAGGCAATACCTATGAGATGTATGCTGTGGCAGCAGGCGTTATCGGAGGCGTATCACCCCTTGGCGGATCAGGTCTTTTGCTGGGCACCTTTGCGGGTGCTGCTGTATGGCAGACACTGGAGAATGGTCTCAATATGGTAGGAGCCCAGGTTGGTATCCAGAGAATAGTGATAGGTGTCATCGTAGTATTTGCGGTACTGGCAGATGCTGTGCTCAGAACAGGTAATGGTCTCAAGAAGAGTAAATAAGTGGGTCATCCGACCGGTGCACAGGTCGGTATGGATACAGTTTTGATACTGCAGGTCAGCTCCCTGCAGTAACATCATTCAAAAGAGGTCAGAAAGAGAGGTAAGTTATGAGGAAAAAGTTTTTGTCGATGGTCTGCTGCCTGTCAATGACAGCGGCACTTCTGGCAGGATGCAGTTCGGCTACTGAGGGAGGAAATACTGAAGGCACTGCTGAAACTGCTTCAGAAACTACAGCCGGTGATGATGGGGGAAGCACTGATTACAAGATCGCACTGATCACTATGGACTCTATTGACCAGCACTGGGTAACCCTTAATGAAGGCGCTCAGGCAGAGGCTGCAAAAGAAGGCGTTACAGTAGATTTTATGTCTCCTGATACCAAGGATGACTCCAAGCAGATCGAGTGTGTGAATAATGCCATAGCAGGCGGCTATAACGCTATCATGGTAGCAGCCAACGGACCTGATGCCATATCAGGTGCACTTAAGGAAGCTATTGATGCAGGTATCAAGATCGTATACGTAGATTCACCTGCCAATGTAGATGCAGAAGCTACCTTCTCAACAGATAATAAGGCAGCAGGCAAGACTGCCGGTGAGCAGATGCTGAAGGCTCTGGATTCCAAGGGCATCAGCTCAGGAGATATCGGTGTAGTCAATGTTAATGCATCTACCCAGTCTACAGTAGATCGTGAGGCGGGCTTTAGAGAAGCATTTGATGGCTCTGCTTTTAATATTCTGGAGACACAGTATTGTGATGGTGATGCTGCCAAGGCTCAGAATATAGCAGAAAACTATATTACACAGGGTGTTGTAGGTATCTTTGGTGGTAATGAGGGTTCTACAACCGGAACAGGTAATGCTATCAAGGCATCCGGTAACACAGATATAGTGGGTGTTGGTTTTGATAAGTCCGATTCCATTCAGGGACTGATAAAAGACGGATATCTCCTGTGCACAATGGCTCAGAATCCCGATGTGATGGGCGCCAAGGGCGTAGAAGCCTGTGTTAAGGCCCTGAAAGGTGAGAAGCTGGGCGGAGCAGTTACAGATACAGGCGTATCCATCCTGGACGCTGCAGCTCTTGGCGGAGCAGCCAGCGCAGCAGATGACGGAGCAGGAGATGCCAAGGCAGCAGGTGACTACAAGATCGCACTGATCACCATGGATTCCATTGACCAGCATTGGGTTACTCTTAATGAAGGTGCTCAGGCAGCAGCTGCAGAGGCTGGTGTTACAGTAGATTTCATGTCTCCTGATACCAAGGACGACTCCAAGCAGATCGAATGTGTCAACAATGCAGTAGCAGGCGGATATGATGCCATCATGGTAGCAGCCAACGGTCCTGATGCTATATCAGGTGCACTTAAGGAAGCTATTGATGCAGGCATCAAGATCGTATATGTAGACTCCCCTGCCAATGTTGATGCAGAAGCAACATATTCCACAGATAACAAGATGGCCGGTAAGATCGCAGGAGAAGAGATGCTCTCAGCTCTTAGCGACAAGGGCATCACTTCCGGTGATATCGGTATCGTAAATGTCAATGCTTCCACTCAGTCTACAGTAGATCGTGAAGCCGGCTTTAGAGAAGCTTTTGACGGATCGGATTTCAATATCCTTGAGACACAGTACTGCGATGGTGATGCAGCCAAGGCTCAGAGCATCGCAGAGAACTATATCACCCAGGGTGTTGTAGGTATCTTTGGAGGCAACGAAGGCTCTACAACAGGTGCAGGCAATGCCATCAAGGCATCCGGCAATGCAGATATCATTGGCGTTGGCTTTGACAAGTCTGATTCCATCAAGGGCCTGATCACAGACGGATATCTCCTGTGCACAATGGCGCAGAATCCTGATGTGATGGGATCAAAGGGCGTAGAAGCCTGCGTCAAGGCTTTAAACGGCGATAGCCTGGGCGGTGAAGTTGTAGATACAGGCGTCACAGTCCTCAAAAAGGGTGATTTCTGATAAGCCATTTTAAACAGGAAATCATGGGCCTTGAGATTTAGGCCCGGAGCATATAATGATAGCCCGTTACTGATCATGGTCATCAGCTTGTCAGTAACGGGCTGATTTCTATTCTTGAGTATGACTGACTAATGGATTACTATTTAATATGTGCAGGGATCAATAGCAAAAAAGTAGATCTTATGCGAAGTTTATTCATTTATTGGGGGAAACATGATAAACGTAGTTATAGCGGATGATGAAGAGAAGATCTGCAGGCTGATAATGGCGCTGGGGGACTGGGACAGCATGGGTATGACTGTCACGGGGACGGTCTCCAACGGGATGGAAGCTCTGGAACTCCTGGGGCAAAAGCCTGCGGATATATTGATAACGGACATTCGAATGCCGGGCATCAACGGCATCAAGCTTATAGAGAAAGTAAGCGAGATATCGCCATCTACCAGGATCATCATAGTCAGCGGCTATGCGGAGTTTGAATATGCTCAGTCTGCTGTGCGCTATGGTGTGTCGGATTATCTCCTAAAACCCATTAATAAGAGTCAGTTAAATGAAGCTCTCTCCAAGCTGGCAGGAGAGATCTCCGGAGCCAGGCAGCAGGCAGATGCCATGGACAGGGCCAGGCTCCGGACTGATGCTGATGAGCAGACCATAAGATCTGCAGTCATATCGGATCTGCTCATAGATCCTTCCAGAGAACTGACAGAGGCTGCGCTCAGGGACAAATACAGATTTAATACAAAGGGCGGCGCTTATCGCATCATCTGCGTCAAGCTGGATGATGCAGCTGCAGCAGTAAGGAGAGAGACTTCGGCTGCAGAAGGTGCTGATGCTGCACAGAGAGACTTCTTTTGGAATAAGGTGATGTCGGTCATGAACAGCAGTCTGAAGGATATCTGTGACGATATCATCATGCTGACTCAAAGCAGATATCTCTATGCTCTGATCTCATATCCTGCCAAAAGAGAAGAGGATCTTATCAAGGCAGTAAGGTCATGCCTTAGTCAGACAGTGAGCCTTAGGGGGATACTAAGGAAGGAAGAAGCAGCTTATGCTCTTGGAAGTGTGGCGGCTGATGCAGCCGATATATCTGCCAGCCTCAGCTCTGCCGAAAAGGCTATCAAAGACAGACTGACCAAGGGCAATCTCAGGGTATTAGAAGCAGATCCCTCCCAGGGAGCCTTGTACGATAAGAAACTATTGGACCATTATGCCAAGGTGGTCACCCATGCGCTGGAGACCATAGATGAAGAGGAACTGCTTAGAGAAATAGAAGAGCTAAAGACCAGGATCGGCTCCATCTCCGGAGTGCGTGGCTTTGAGATATACGAGCTCGCCAGGCAGATAGGCTCCATGCTGCTGATGAGACTTGAACTCCAGGACAAAAATGACAGACTTAAAGCCTTTACCACGGACTGTGATAACTGCGGCGGTATAGATGCTCTTTTTGCTGTGACATCGGATTTTGTGGGTTGTCTTATGAAGGAACTCAAAGCAATGAGAGAGGATAGCTCTGTCCGTCCCATCAGACAGGCCAAAAAGTATCTTCAGAATCACTATTCCCAGCAGATCAGCCTGGAGGCCATCAGCGAAGAGCTGGGACTTACTCCCACATACTTTAGCTCTTTGTTTAAAAAGGAGACAGGGACCGGATTTGCCAGATATCTGTCCAATCTCAGGATAGAAGCAGCCAAAGATCTGCTGCGGGACAGTAATCTCTCGGTTGAAAAGATATGCTGCAGAGTGGGATATAGTGATGTGAGACATTTTAATAAGATTTTTGAGCAGTATGCGGGGGTAAAGCCTGCAGTATACAGGAAGCTATATGGATGATCCTATTATGAGATTGTTTAGAAAAAGCAGATTTTTATCAGGCAGGATACTGGCTTTTTTGTCATCCTTTTTTCTGCTGATGATGGTTATCTGTATTATTTGTGATGGTTACGAGCATCTCAGTGTCATAGTGATGTCAGTGCTTTTTCTATATCTGTTTATATTTATCTTTGCTATAGCAAGGCCTTTTCTTAGAAATGAGAATAAGATCAGGCGTATGATAAACGGTTATATGGTATTTGAACCTTCCGGAAGCCAGGGCACTGTACTTACCCCTGCTACGGAGGAGATGTCAGATACGATCTATACTATCCTGAATTCTACTCAGACTGTGAATCTGAATAAGAGACAGGCACAGTATCTGGCTCTTCAGAATCAGATCAATCCTCATTTTCTGTATAACACACTGGATGGTATCAGGAGTGAGGCTCTCATAGCAGGACTTGATACTGTAGCGGATATGACGGAAGCTCTTGCCACATTTTTCAGGTATACCATTAGTAATGTTGAGAATCTGGTTACTATAGATGAGGAGCTGGACAATTGCAGGACATATTTCAAGATCCAGCAGTACCGATTTGGAGACAGGATAGGCCTTGAGATTGACGAGAAAGGAGAGGACCTGGGGAGCCTTATGATACCCAAGCTTACTCTGCAGCCTATACTTGAGAATAGTATCATACACGGGACTGAGATGAAGATAGGCAAGGGCCTGACCACGATCTGCATTGAAAGAACCGATATGAGGATCAAGATAACAATATCTGATGACGGTGTGGGCATGGACGAGGATACTCTGGCCAGACTTAATCGCAGACTTGATATGGGAGGAGAAAGCCTTAGGACCTCCGAGAAGGAGAGCGGCGGAATAGCTCTTGTTAATGTCAACAACCGTATACATCTCCTGTTTGGGCAGGAATATGGATTGCATGTTTTTTCTATTAAAAATATAGGTACCAGCGTGGAGATATCCATTCCCGCTGTTAGCGAGAGATCAGAGCTTGCAAGGGAGGCTGCCGGTGGAAAATGAGATCCTGCGCTTCTCGAGAGTGACCTATGAGAAGGATTCTGTAGTCTATCTACGTGATTTTGAATTGGATATCCAAAAGGGAGAGATCATGGGCCTGATCCCCCTGAATGCATATGGCCTGGAGGAGTTTCTGGAGCTCTTAAAAAGCAATGATCCCCTTTACTACGGCTATGTTTATTACAATGGCAAAAAGGTCAATTCCTGGCAGGATATGCACAGGGCCCCCAACAAGATCACTGTGATAGGGAGTGAGAATTCGCTGGTAATGGGGCAAAGCGTTGTCAGCAATATCTTTGTACTCAGGGAAGGCTTTGGTCAGTATATTATCAGGAATAGTCTTTTAGAAGACCAGCTGCGACCCTTTTTACAGGATATCGGTGAGGATATAGATCCGGGAAGCAGAGTAGAGGAGCTCTCTGCATACGAGAGAGTCCTGGTGGAGATCCTAAGGGCTGTTATAGCAGGTAACAGACTGATAGTGCTAAGAGAGCTGGGAACCTTTATAGCAGAGAATGAAATGGGGCGCCTGTACGAGGTTGTCAGGCATTACAGTAAGCGGGGGATAGCTTTTCTCTTTATCAGCGGACATTTGGAAGAGATCAGCTCTCTGTGCTCAAGAGCTGCAGTTATGTCCGGCGGCAGGATATTGAATATAATCAGCAGCGACAAGCTGGCAGGCAGCATATGGGATGCCCTGTATCAGGAACATAGTGATTATGCCGGTCAGGGAGCAGGAAGACCGGGCAGGGCTCTGAGCGAAAAAGAGGTATTGGAGATCAGAGATCTGAAACTGGCTCTGGGTGCCAGGCTGACAGTAACTGTTCGCAAGGGGGAATATCTGGTGATAAGGCCCCTTGATAATCGGGTATTTGACGACCTTATATCAGCTATCTTTGGAGACTACAAGCCCGCTGACAGTCGCTTCTACATAGAAGGTGACAAAACAGTGCTTTGCAGGGACAGGAGAGTGGCCCTTCTAAGGGAACATCCCGAAGAAAACATGCTGTTTGAAGAGCTGAGCTATCTGGATAACCTGCTCTTTACTGTTGACCACAGGATACCTTCTGTGTGGGGGAGGAGTGGTGTGGCCAGGAGCGTCAGACAGGAGCTGTCGGGGCTTCTCGGCGAAGAGGTATTTGGCAAGAGTATCAGAGAGCTGACTCAAAAGGAGAAGATCGAGCTGATATATGGCAGGATACTGCTGCAAAAGCCTGATCTTGTATTATGTGCCATGCCTTTTAAGGACGAAGATTTCTCTATGAGACTGCTCCTTAAGGAGCTGCAGGAGATGCTGCTGGCTAGGGGAATATCAATAGTAAATATAACTATGAATGTGGCAGATTCCGCTCCCCTGGCTGACAGGATCATAGAGATAGCGGCAATATGCAATTAAAAAAGCAGCTAAAAAATTGCTGCTTTTTTAATTGCAGTTAATCTTATATATGATATAATTTAACTCGTAATAACGATATTAGCTGTTGGGGGGACAGAAAAATACAGAAGGGAAACGTGTGAAAAGTTATGGCAAAGACAGTCAAGCTTGCAGATATAGCTAAAGAGGTGGGGGTAAGTGTAGTAACAGTGTCCAAGGCTCTTGCAGGACAAAAGGGCGTCAGCGAAGAGATGAGGGAGAGGATCATAAGACTTGCTGACGAGATGGGTTACAGACAGCCTTCTGCCAGAGATGAAGCCAAGGGCAAAAATATAGGTATACTTCTCCATGAGAAACATTTCAGTAAATATAATTCCTTTTATCTCAATATGTATCAGCTACTTGCTACAGAGCTGTCAAGCCACGGCAATTTTGGCCTTTTGGAGATAGCAAGCTATGATCTGGAAAAGAAGCTCCTGCTTCCCGGCTTTATCAAAGAAGGCAAGGTGGATGCCCTGATATTACAGGGAGAGTTTTCCAAGGAATACTGCGAGTTTATCAAGAAGAGAGCGGGCGTGCCTGTGCTCTATCTGGATTTTTGTGATGAAGCCATGGATGTGGTATCAGTGGTATCTGACAGCTTCTATGGTTCCTATTATCTGACTAATTACCTCTTTGATCACGGTCACAGGGATATAGCCTTTGTGGGATCGCTCCTTCAGACCACATCTATCACAGACAGATATCTGGGCTATGTAAAGTCTATGATGGAGCATGGCGCTAATGTCAGACCGGACTGGCAGATTGAAGACAGGGACAAGACAAGCGGCATCATCTTTACTCCGGATAAGCTAAGGCTCCCTATGGAAATGCCTACGGCCTTTGTATGCAACTGTGATCTGACGGCAGGAGTGCTGATCAAGAGGCTGGAAGAGGACGGATACAGCATACCTGATGATTTCTCTGTTGTGGGCTTTGATAATTTCATATTCCCGGGTGTCTGCGATGTGGATATCACTACCTATGAAGTAGATGCTATGCAGATGGTCAGATCTACAGCAGCTGCGGTGGAGAAGCTGATCGCCGGCAGTGAAGTAAAGAAGGGCATGCAGATAGTGACCGGACATCTGGTTGAAAAGAAAAGCGTGAAAAAAAGAGGATGAGCTGTGAAGTCCCCAAAAAGTCTGACTTTTTGGGGACTTTCACTTTGCTCATCCTCTTTTTCTGTATTCTGCAGGTGTCCTGCCGGTATCTCTTTTGAACAGCTTGATAAAATGGCTGGTATTGGGTATGCCCACATCCATACCTATGGCATGTACTGAAATGTCGGTCTGCTCAAGGAGTGCTTTGGCCTTTTGGATACGCAGGTGATTTAAGTATTGCAGGGGAGATATGCTGTAATAGCTGCCAAACTCCCTGCACAGCCTGTATTTGCTGATATATAGTCTTCCTGCCAGCTCGTCCAGAGTCAGCTGACTCTTATATTCCATATCCAGGATCCTCTTCATCTCTCTGATATAGTCAGGGATTGGTGAATATGAACCGGTCTCTTTATGCTTATTGCACTCAAGATATGCATCTGTCAGAACTTCGGTCAAAAGCCTGGATTCCAGATATTCTATATCTTCTCCCTGCTGGGACAGGAGCTTTTGCAGATATGAGAGCTGTCCTGCAATATAATTCTCTTTAAAGGATATCCTGCTGATGCCGTCGCAGTAGAGAGTCATAGCGCTCCCTGTTATGAGGAAGAGATGAAAGAAGCAGGGTGTGGATCTGGTATCAAATCTAAAATCTATTCCCGGGCCCGCTATGATCATTTCTTTCTCGCTTATCTTAAAAGCGTCCAGTTCTTTGCCTTTGACAGAGGCATCTCCCTTTTCCATATATAAGAGAAGATAGTAAGGGCTGCCTGCATACTCAAAGGTGGTGGGTATGCCATAGGATATGGCGCCTCCAAAATGAGGATGGAGCAAAAGCTCTGTTCCGGCAGCTTTTACATTGGACAGAAATCTCTTGCTGTCCAGTATGTCCGAGAAGCCCATCCCTGTTTCAAAGAGCCTGTGCAGTCTGAATATTGAATTGAGTTCATTTAAAGCTTCCATTTTCCCAAATTACTCCTTATATCCCCTATTTTATACAAGAAAAAAGAAAATAACAAGTGATAGTTACCTAAATTAACTAATTTCAATTAGGTAAAAAGAGAATAAACATGTGATTTTGAGGTAAAAAATATGATTTACGCAAGAATGAGTTATAACTCGCAAGAATAATTGATGATTAAATAAGGCTAAAATATTATTCTATTTTTAACAAAGCAATTCGCTATATAAAAGGAGGTTACTTATGAAGATCAAAAAGTTACTGGCACTGTCAATGTCAGCAGTAATGATGTCAACTCTTGCAGCTTGCTCAGGCTCTGCAGATGAAGCCGATAAGGCACCTGCAAAAGAAGAGGCCGCAGTAGAAACTGATGGCCAGGAGGCAGCAGGAAGTGAAGAGGCTTCTGAAACAGGACTTAAGTCCTATGCAGATATCGTGCTTGGGGAGGACTTCACAGATCTGCAGGCCGAGATTTCTTTCTTTAACAACAGGACAGACCTTGATTCCGAGGACTACGGCGGAGTGAGATGGGTTGAGTACATGGAAGAATTTAACAAGACCTATCCCGGCATCAAAGTAAATGTCATCACTGACACCAACTATGCAGAGGATGCCAAGACTCATCTTCAGTCCGGTGATTACGAGACTGTTATGATGATCCCTTCCATTGATAAGAGCGATCTGTCATCCTATTTTGAATCCTTTGGAAGCCTGGATGTGATGAACACTCAGATCAACTATGCAGATCACTGGGAATACAAGGGCGAGGTATACGGCGTTCCTTCTACAGCAACAGCTCAGGGTATCGTATACAACAAGAGAGTATTTGAAGAGGCAGGCGTTACAGAGCTTCCCAAGACTCCCGATGAATTCATCGCAGCTCTGAAAAAGATCAAAGAGTACAACAGCGATATCATTCCTCTTTATACCAACTATGCAGCAGGCTGGACAATGGGTTCATGGGATGATTATACCGGAGTATCCGCTACAGGCGATGCAGCATTCACTAACAACACCATTATCCACACCACTGATCCTTTCAAGAACTATGAAGATGGAACACATCCCTATGCAGTATACAAGATCCTCTATGATGCAGTAGCAGAGGGACTTACAGAGGAAGATTATTCCACAACTGACTGGGAAGGCTGCAAAGGCATGATCAACAGAGGCGAGATCGGCTGCATGGTACTGGGATCATGGGCTTATCCTCAGATGGAAGCTGCAGGCGAAAACGCAGCAGACATCGGCTATATGCCTTTCCCCATCAGCGTAGATGGCAAGCAGTATGCTCTTGCAGGACCTGACTACTGCTACGGCGTAAACGTAAACGCTCCTGAAAATGAGAAGCAGGCAGCTCTTGTATTTGTTAAGTGGATGACAGAAGAGTCAGGCTTTGCATACAACGAAGATGGACTTCCCATCAAGGCTGGCAGCACAGAGACCAAGCTTGCATTTGATAATGTAGAATTCATGCAGGAAACACCCGCTCTTGAAGGCGAAGAGGATCTACTCAACGAGCTCAACTCTGAGTCTGAGATGAACTTCAGAGCAGGCGGAGACAGAAGAGTACAGCTCATCATCGAGCACGCATCCATGGGTGATATGACCTTTGACGAGATCATGGATGACTGGAACCAGAAATGGACAGATGCACAGGACGTACTTGGCATCGAGAGAAACTGATCGGCAAATATCAGATGCCGATAATATGAAATTTAAAATTGAGCATACATTCTTGGATGCTTTATCCAAGAATGTATTATCAGCTTAACTAAGAAATAGGAGGAAATGTGGGATGAAAAAGTGGCTGAAAAGTAGAAAGGGACAACAGACTGTGATCATAGTCAGCTTCGCGGTCATCCCATTATTTCTTCTTGTTTTATTCACCTATCTTCCCTTTGTTCAAATGGTGGAGTTCAGCTTTTTCAAAATGAAATATCTGACTCCACCGGACAAAAGAGTATTTGTCGGTTTTAAGAATTACATAGATGTACTTACAAGAGACGACTGCTTTAAGGCACTTAAGCTCAGTATCTATTACTGTATCGGTGCTCTTGTGCAGCTGGCCCTTGCACTCTTTCTGGCAACGATCCTGAGCTTTAAGGTAAAGGGCGGCAATATCTTTAAGGGTATGATGTTCTTCCCTTATCTTATAAGTGGAATTGCCATTGGATTTATCTTTAAATTCTTCTATACAAGAGGATTTGTTCTGGATTCTGTCCTGCAGCTATTTGGTTTTGACGCAGAACAGCTTCCCTATTGGCTTAAAGACCAGAAGGTAAATAACTGGTCACTTGTGGCAACCAGTATCTGGCGTTATTTCGGTCAGAACATGGTCCTGTTCATAGGTGCGATCATGTCAGTGGATAATGAACTCTACGAAGCAGCATCCCTTGACGGTGCCAATAAGTTTCAGCAGTTCTTCCACATAATACTGCCCAGTATCAAGACGATCGTAACCTTAAATGTGATTCTTTCGATCACAGGCTCCCTCAGCGCCTTTGAACCACCCTACGTAATAACCGGGGGAGCTAACGGAACGGGAACATATTTCGTCATCATGAACGAGATAGCCCATGTAACACAGAAGGTCGGACTGGCCAGCGCTATGGCAGTGATACTTCTTCTGATAATATTCGCTTGCACCATTCTTCAGAAACTGTTCTTCAAGTACATATTCAGGTCATCTGAAGATTAAGAGTTAGGAGATCAATATGAAACAAAATATGAGAAAAATATCCTCTGTATTTCTAAATGCCATTAAATATATCATCCTGATCTTCTTTTCTCTGGTTGCAGTAGTTCCTGTTGTGTCATGTGTATTTACAGCCTTCAAGACTTCAGAAGAATATCAGACTACAAGTGTTATGGCTATGCCGGGTAACTGGCTTAACTTCGATAATTTCATCAAAGCATTTCAAACTGCAAATATGGGACAGGCCTTTGTGAATTCGCTTGCTGTAATGCTTTGTGTTTTGGCAGTGTCGGTGCTGGTAGGTACCCAGCTGGCATATATCCTCAACAGATTTTCCTTCCCGGGTAACGGACTGATCAGAAATCTTTTTCTGTTTGCATCACTCCTTCCTTCAATAGCTATGCAGGTAACCGTATATAAGATCATGTCGGTCCTGGGACTGGTAAATCACCTTTATGGATACATCATAATGATGTGCGGCACTGATGTAATATCTATCTATATATTCATCCAGTTTATGGAGAATATATCGGTATCCCTGGATGAGTCGGCGATCATAGACGGGGCATCATATTTTCAGATCTATTGGAAGATCATCCTGCCCCTTCTACGCCCGGCCATTGTTACTGCCTGCATCCTTAAGGGAGTGGCAGTCTACAACGAATATTACTGCGCAAATCTCTATCTCATGGACAAGTCCATACGTACCATGTCTACATCCCTGTATACCTTTGTGGGACCCATGGGAAGTCAGTACAATCTGATCTGCGCAGGTGTTCTTATATCTCTTCTTCCTGCACTTATAGTTTTTATCATCTGTCAGAGACAGATATACAGCGGTATTACTGCCGGAGCTGTCAAGGGATGATAAAAAGAGATAGTGATCATTGTCTTGGAATATAAACGCGATCAGTGATGGAGAGTGGCCAAATGAATGAGCAGCAGACTAATATGAGATCAGAAATAGAAAAAGAATTAAAAGAGCATATAATTCCCTTCTGGCTTTCTATGAAGGATGACGAGAAGGGCGGATACTACGGACTTTTGGATTATGATCTAAGTCTGGATAAGAAGGCTCCAAAGGGCTGCATATTAAACAGCCGTATCCTCTGGTTCTTTTCAGGGGCATATCTGAAGCTGGGTGATAAAGAGCTCTTAAAGGCAGCAAATCATGCATATGATTTTATGATGCGCTATTGCATGGACGGAGAAAAGGGCGGCATATACTGGTCTATGACCTATGACGGCAAGGTGCTGGATGATACCAAGCATACATATAATCAGGCCTTTGCCATATATGCCCTTTCCAAATATTATCTGGCATCAGCTAACAGGCAGGCCCTTGATAAGGCTCTTGAACTCTTTGATCTCATAGAAGAGAAGATGAGAGATGAAGAGGGATATCTTGAAGCCTTTAACAGGGATTTTACACCCTCTAGTAATGAGAAACTCTCAGAAAACGGTGTGATTGCAGAGAGGACCATGAATACAGCGCTCCATGTGCTTGAAGCTTATACAGGATTATATGAAGCACTGGTAAAAAACGATGCGTCTGATGCTGATAAAGAATGTATCAGTGAAGATATGAATAATCTGCAGGACAAGAATCTGGAAAGAGTCAAAAAAAGGCTCACAGATATCCTGATCCTGGTAAGGCGAAGGATATATAATCCTCTTCTTAAACGCCAGGAGGTCTTCTTTGACAAGGACTATAACACACTTATAGATCTTCACAGCTATGGCCATGATATTGAATCTTCATGGCTGATAGACAGAGCTGTAGAGGATCTTGGAGAGTCTGCATTTCCTGATGGTGAGTATGAGAAGATCAGGGACATGACCTTAGAGATGGCAGAGTGTGTGATTGACAAGGCCTATAACGGACAGAGCTTTTCTAATGAATGTGAAAAGGGAAAGGTTGATGATACCTGCATATGGTGGGTACAGGCTGAGGCTGTTGTGGGTTTTGCAAACGCTTATAGAAAGACCGGTGAGGAGAAATTTCTAAAGGCTGCTGAGAATATCTGGGCTTTTACCAAAGAATACATGATTGATAAAAGGCAGGGCTCTGAGTGGTATTGGGAGACAAGGGCTGATGGAAGTCCTATAAGAAGAGAGATAGTAGAGCCTTGGAAATGTCCTTACCACAACGGAAGAATGTGTTTTGAAATAATGGATATGATGAGGGAGAGAGACTAATGATACACGAAAAGTATTATAACGAATTGAAGAAGCAGAATGAGCTTCTGGAAAGAAAAAATGTAAAATCAGATTTCTATAACGGTATATTCGACAGATATGAGTATCCTGTACTTACAAGGGATCATACTCCCCTGACCTGGAGATATGATCTGAACAAGGATACCAACCCCTTCTTCATGGAGAGACTGGGTATCAATGCTGTAATGAATTCCGGTGCTATTTATCTGAATGGCAAATACTATCTGGTAGCCAGAGTAGAAGGTAATGACAGAAAGTCCTTTTTTGCAGTGGCTGAGAGTGATAACGGTATAGACGGCTTCAGGTTCCATGATTATCCCATCCTGCTGGAGGATACCTGCAAGGAAGAGACCAATGTATATGACATGAGACTGACCAAGCACGAGGATGGATATATCTACGGAGTATTCTGCTCTGAGAGCAAGGATACATCTGTCAGCGATCTGTCTGCAGCAGTAGCAGCTGCCGGTATTGTCAGGACCAAGGATATGAAGACCTGGGAGAGACTGCCCAATCTTGTGACTCTTCATTCTCCTCAGCAGAGAAATGTGGTACTGCATCCTGAATTTGTAGATGGCAAATATGCTTTCTATACAAGACCTATGGATGACTTTATTGAGACAGGAAACGGTAGCGGTATCGGCTTTGGACTGTGTGATGATATCTGCCAGGCTGTGATAGATGAAGAGAAGATGACCAGCCTTAGAAAATATCATACCATCACTGAAGCCAAGAACGGAGCAGGCGCTGTTCCTATCAAGACAAACAGGGGCTGGATCCACATCGCTCACGGCGTTAGAAATACAGCAGCCGGCCTTAGATATGTACTCTATGCATTTGCTACAGATCTTAAGGATCCTTCCAAGGTCATTGCCGAGCCTTCAGGACTCCTCATTGGACCCAGAGGAAGCGAGCGCGTAGGTGATGTATCCAACGTGGTATTTACTAATGGCGCTATCGTTAACGAAAAAGGTGAAGTATATATCTACTATGCTTCATCTGATACCAGACTCCATGTGGCAACTACTACCATGGACAAGCTGATAGACTATGTATTCTCTACAGAGGAGGATCCCGGAAGATCAGTCCTTTGCGTATCTCAGAGATGCGACCTGATCAGCAGGAATCTGGAGCTGCTTAAAGAATCGAACTGATAAATAGCAAAGTAAATGAGAATTACTGATCATTCTTTAGAATATGAAAAACAGTTTTAAAGTTTGATCAGTAATTATATCGGAAAGGATAAATATGAAATATCAGATATATGGACCGGAGACAAAAAATGTTCCCTGGCAGGATAAGCCGGAAAACCTTGTAGGAGCTCCTGTGTGGAGATACTCCGCAAATCCCGTTATAGGCAGAAATCCTGTAGAAGGTGTGGCAAGGATATTTAACAGTGCTGTAATGCCTTATGGTGATGGCTTTATCGGCGTATTCCGCGGAGAGCAGACAAATGGCATCCCTGCAATTTATCTTGGTAGAAGTGATGATGGCATAAACTGGAATATAGACAAAGATAAGATCAGGTTCACCGATGCAGAGGGCAAACTTTTCATGCCTGAGTATGCTTATGATCCCAGACTGGTAAAGGTAGAGGATGATTATTATATCATCTGGTGTCAGGATTTCTACGGCGCATCCATTGGTATAGCAAAGACAAGGGATTATAAGAGCTTTGTCAGGATCGAGAATCCTTTTATTCCCTTCAATAGAAATGCTGTGCTCTTCCCCAGAAAGATCAATGGCAAGTACATGCTCCTGTCCAGGCCTTCCGATAGCGGACATACACCCTTTGGAGACATCTTCCTTAGCGAAAGTCCTGATATGACCTATTGGGGCAAGCACCGTCATGTGATGTCACCCAATGGTAACTGGTGGGAATCTCTTAAGATCGGAAGCGGCGCTACACCTATTGAAACATCTGAAGGCTGGCTCCTTTTCTATCACGGTGTAACAGGTACCTGCAACGGCTTTGTATATTCTATAGGCGGTGCGATCCTGGATATTGATAATCCTTCTATCGTGAAATACAGATGCGAGACCTTCCTTATGACTCCTCAGGAGTGGTATGAAGAGAGAGGCTTTGTGCCCAATGTATGCTTCCCCTGCGCTACTGTTCAGAACAGTGAAAACGGCAAGATCGCTATCTATTACGGAGCTGCTGACAGCTACGTGGGTCTGGCCTTTGGATATGTGGATGAGATCATAGATTATATCAAGGATCATTCAGTTGTAAATGATAATGATACTGAGATAGGCATGAGATAAGAGGTTGACAATGGAAAATATTAAAATCCCGGAAATTAAGTATTCTAAAAGTCCTGTACTGGAGCCCAAGCCCGGCTGCGACTGGGCTGATACCATGGTCCTCAATCCCGCTCTTGTGCTGGATGAAGACGGACACACTATTCATATGCTCTTTAGATCAACAGGTCCCTGGCCCTCCAAGAATCTGAAGGGTAAGTCTGATCCGTATCCCATATTCCTGGGATATGCAAAGAGTACAGACGGCGGTGAAAGCTTTGAACCTGATTTTAGCCGTCCTGCCCTTGCTCCTCGTCTTGCCTATGAAGAAGAGGATATGTATATCGAGAACATATATGGAGAGCGCGTACTTAATTATGCCAACGGCTGCATAGAGGATCCCAGACTCTTTTATCTGGCAGGAGAGCTCTATCTCACAGTAGCCTGCAGGCTCTTTCCCCCGGGAGCATACTGGGAAGGAGATAAGAGAAGAGACAATCTTCCTGATTGGGCTGAAGATGAGAATAATATGATCGGTTGCCTTGCTAACAGGAATGATACAGTTACTGTTCTCTTCAAGGTGGATCTGACTGCCCTTAAAGAGCAGAGATATGATGATGCCTTTGCATATGTAGGACCTCTCACTGATGGTAATAAGAGTGATAACAGGGACGTATTCTTCTTCCCAAAGAAGATGAAGATAGATGGCAAAGAGCAGCTTGTCATGCTTCACAGACCTGAGAAATCCTACAATTTCACAGGCGGTGAGGGCGTAATGACTCCTGCTATATTTATGGCTTGTGCTGATAATTTTGCTGACTTTATGACTGATAAGGCACGCCATACTCTCCTGGCAAAGAGTGAGTTTGATTGGGAAGAGGAGAGAGTAGGCGCAAGCTTCCCCCCCATCGATCTGGGTAATGGTGAGTGGCTCATATCCTATCATGGCAAACAGCTGCCTGACTATGGCTATACTCAGTCCTTTATGATCCTGGAGGAAAAGGAAGATGATTTTCCTGTAATAAAGCATAGGATGAGCGAGAGACTGATCTATGCAAGGCAGAAATGGGAGCTTCCTGATAAATTCCCCTGCCCCTGCATCTTCACAACCGGCGCTGTTATCAAGGGCGGCGAGCTGATCATGGGCTATGGCGCAGCAGATCAGAAGATCGGTATTGCAAGGACAGATCTTGCTGAGCTGGTAAGCTATGTGAGATTATTTGATGCCGATGGAAATAAGACTAATTAGAAATTCTAAATAGAAGCAAAAAGGAAGACTCATGAAAAAAGAACTGATCAGATTAAGGGCAGAGGTCAAGCATACCATATGGGGCGGAGACAGACTCTCAAAGGAATTCGCCTGCGGCGAAAACGGAAGTGACATAGGTGAACTCTGGTCTGTATCTGCTCATCCTGGTGGCGATTGTAAGGTGATGGGTGGAAGCTATGACGGATTCACACTATCACGCCTCTGGGAGGAAGTGCCACAGCTGTTTGGCAGCGGTGACAATGGAGACAGATTTCCTCTCCTGGTCAAGATCATAGATGCCAGGGATAAGCTTAGTATCCAGGTCCATCCTGATGATGAATATGCAAGGGTCCATGAGAACGGATCCCTGGGTAAGACTGAATGCTGGTATATCCTGGATTGCGAAGAAGGTGCCGAGCTGGTACTGGGGCACAATGCCGGGGACAAAGAGGAACTGTCCGATATGATCGATAAGGGAGAATGGGATAAGCTCCTTAGAAAAGTAAAGGTCAAAAAAGGCGATTTCCTCCAGATTGATCCCGGTACCGTACATGCTATAGGAAGCGGCATCCTCATACTGGAGACTCAGCAGAGCAGCGATATCACATACAGGGTATATGATTATGACAGGTTATCAGGCGGCGTCAAAAGGCCTCTTCATATCGCAGAGAGTAAGGCTGTCATAACAGCGCCTGCAGCTCCTCTGGATAACTGCTATATAGCTGCAGAAGCCCAGGAGCACGAGATAAACAAGCAGCTGACTCTATACAGCGGCAAATACTATAGCGTATATAAGATAAACGTGGATGGCGAAGCTGTGCTGGAGGATGAAGAGAGCTATCTTAATGTCACTGTGGTAGACGGTGAGGGAGAGATAGATGGAGAAAAGGTCAGAAAAGGTGACAGTCTGATAATCCCATGCGGCTACGGCAGAGCCTTGTTAAAAGGAAAAATGATGATAATAGCTTCTAAAGCTAACTGATGATAATATCTGTTCTCTTTTGGGAGGAGTTTGATGGATTACAAAGTAGAATATGCAAGTTGGTGTAAGCAGGATCTGGAAGATAAGGATCTGGAAAAAGAGCTCTTAGAAATTAAGGATGATGAAAAGAAAATAGAAGATGCCTTTTATAAGGAGCTGTCCTTTGGTACAGGTGGTCTTAGGGGCATTATCGGCGCAGGCTGCGGCCGTATGAACATATATACCGTTGCAAAGGCAAGCCAGGGATTGGCGGATTATGTAATAAAGCATTTTGCGGCTCCTGACCGTTCTATTGCTATTTCCTATGATTCCAGGATAAAGTCAGACCTTTTTGCAAAGGTGAGCGCAGGAGTATTTGCTGCTAACGGTATCCATGCATATATATATCCTGAGCTTATGCCTACTCCATGCCTGTCGTTTGCTGTAAGAGACCTTCATACAGCGGCAGGTATCATGGTGACAGCATCTCACAATCCTGCGGCTTATAACGGCTACAAGGTATATGGAGCTGATGGATGTCAGATCACTCAGGAAGCTGCCGGCGAGATACAGGCAGCTATCGGTGAAGTGGATATCTGGCAGGGAGTTAAGAGAATATCATTTGAAGAAGGTCTTTCAAAGGGCCTGATATCCTATATCCCTGATGAAGTTTATGACAGATTTACAGAAGAGGTCAAAAAGCTCTCTCTCTTATCTGCTGTAGCTGATGATGATCCTGATATCTCTAAAGTGGATAAAAATATTCCAATAGTATATACTCCTTTGAATGGAACAGGTTTAAAGCCTGTGCTTAGAGCTCTGAAGGAGCTGGGTTATGAGAATATCACTCTGGTAGAAGAGCAGGCAAAGCCTGATGGTAATTTCCCTACATGTCCTTATCCCAATCCTGAGATCAAGGAAGCTATGGCTCGTGGTATGGAGACAGCGAGAAAGACAGGCGCAGAGCTCCTTCTGGCCACAGATCCTGATTGCGACAGAGTAGGCATAGCAGTACGAGATGGAGACGATTACAGACTGCTCTCCGGTAATGAGACAGGGTGCCTGCTACTGGACTATGTATGCGAGCTTAGAAAAAAGAAAGGCAGCATGCCTGCCAGTCCTGTAATGGTCAAGACAATAGTGACCAGCGAACTGGGTGAGAGCATAGCAGACAGCTACGGCGTAAAGACTATCAATGTCCTGACAGGCTTTAAATATATTGGTGAGCAGATAGAGCTGCTGGCAGAAGCCGGAAGAGCCTCTGATTATATCTTTGGCTTTGAAGAGAGCTACGGATACCTTACAGGCGATCATGTAAGAGACAAGGATGCGGTAAACGGCGCTCTGATGATCTGTGATATGTTCGCATATTACAAGGCTCAGGGCATATCTCTGACAGAAAAGCTTGATGAGATCCACAGACGCTTTGGTTACTGCCTGGACAGGCTCTACAGCTATGAATTCAAGGGCGCGACAGGTGAGAAGGTCATGAAGGATATCATGGCTGCGTTCAGGAATATATCTGAAGACTTCATGGGCTACAAGGTGTCCAGAGTAAATGACTACCTAAAGGGCGTGGACGGCCTACCTCTGTCCGACGTACTGAAGTTCTACCTGGAAGGTGGTATGTCAGTTGTAGTAAGGCCCTCCGGTACAGAGCCCAAGCTCAAGATATATTTATCTGTTAAAGGAAATGATGAAGCTGACGCTGAAGCTAAAGAGCATAAGCTGGCAGATGTGATAGACGGACTGATCTCTAAATTCAATAATTAAGATCTAATTATTATAATTCCCCTGGCATAAGCTAATATGTACCCGGAATCCGGACATATCAGGTTGCGCCGGGGGTTTTTGTGTTGTATTTGCTTGATTCATGTTCTCACGAAACACGCAGCAAATGCGTGTTTCTGAATGGTCATCTAATAATACATACATTCTTGGATTATTAGTCAAAGAATGTATAATGAGTATACAGCAAAGGGCGCCATCTGAATTGCTAGTAGTTCGTGTGATCATAAATATAGTAAGACCGGCCCCGAAAATGCATTACCTTTGGAGGACGTGATGACATCAAACAGTGCGGAATGGATAAGGACAAGAAATGAACTGGTAAAAGCCATAAGGGAACTGGGATTCCCGGATGAACTTGGCATGGAAGTAGCCAGGAATCTGGGCAGTCCCAAAGCGATGAACAGGATGATGGGATATCTATATAATGTGAGACCTTCATCAGCAGAGCTCATTGTGGATGAGATGCTGGCAATCTGCAGTGAGATTGAGGCATGGAGAGACAAGAAGGAAAGCGAAGAAGCAAATGCCAGATACAATGAGATACTAAATTATGGTCTGGGCACAGCTGAAGATGACGAATACTAAAGGAGCCGGGTTAAACTCGCAAACGCTTCGCTTTTTGCTCGTTATAAAATCACTGCTGACGCAGTTCTACGGGTACGGGGCTTATAACCCCGCACCCGTAATCAAGATATTCCCACCACCTAAAGGTGGTGGGTTATCTTGATTATTTTATATATTGCCTAAAAGCTTGATAAATAAACACAGGCGTTTTGAATATATTTACTGTGTTGACTTATGGTAATATTAGTGTACAATAAGTAAACGTGACATTTTGAGGGAGAAGACTTAAAGCGGCATTATTGCAGTATTATTAAGCACAAATAGTAATGAGAATTAAATCTATATTTATTATCGGTATTATTATTATTTCTATATTCGCATCCTCTTGCGGGCTTGGTAAGAAGGATGCTCTCATATCAAGTGCAGAGATTCCAAGCAGCGAATTTGAACAAAAAGAATTTATAATCGAAGGCGATCAAGAAATATCTTCATCAGCTAGATTGACTGGTATAGGTGACAAGATATACTTGACAGATATTGTTCGAAAAGATATACCGGAAACAGCGAGTGCAGATGATTTTCTATTTGCCTATGAAGTTTTGTCTTTTGACGCTGATGGCAAGATTCTTTCGGAAAATTATATCCCCCTTTCAGATACATTAAGCATGTCAGATGGAGTGGCTGCTTGTTATACAGAAAATGATTGTCATGGCCTTATAGACAGTGAATCAAATCTTTATCTTGCAGGTAGGGTATTGCCAGACGATACAGACAATCATCTGATCAAATATAATGAGTACGGTGAAAAAGAGTGGGAAGTGGATTTTGAATCAGATTATATTTATGATGCGTATATCGTTTCTGATGACTGCATTGCTGTTTGTTTTGAAAAGTCATTAACACTCTTTTCGACACATGACGGTTCGGAAATATACAGATATAGCCCAGAGGGCGGTGACATTTGCAGTATCATTCTTGTGGGAAACGGACTGATATATGTTCATTTATCATCAGAAGATGCTGATAAGGTGGAGGTTATCTCGGAGGAAGGAAGAATTGGAACTAATAAAGTTTCTTTTCTAAATGGTTATGACACATATAATTATTTTCCTGCTTTAAGTGGTCTTCTTCTTGTGACAAATGATAAAGGAATCTATGAATATAATGCAGAGACGGATGAGCTTAAGACTGTATGCATGTATATGGATTATGGGATTGTGCCTGAAGATGTTGTAAATGTGGCCCGCATTTCTGACGATAGTTATCTTTTGCTTATAGAATCCGGAGATTCTGTCACTTTATCTGAATTAAAAAAAGTAACAGATATAGATAATGATTCAAAAACAGAGCTGATATTGGGCTGCTGGCAGCCTGATCTGGATGTACAGCGTGAGGTGGCTGAATTTAACAAACAAAGCAGCGATTATAGGATAATCGTACGAGATTATTATGATTTGGAAGAAACTGATACTGATGCTGCTGCTCTATTATACAAAGATATATTAAATGGTAATGCTCCGGATATCATGCTTTTACAGGATTCCTCAAAGGTGGAATGGCTTAAAAATCTTGGGATGATAGAAGCGTTAGATGTCTATATAAAGAATGATCCGGATTTTGATGTTGATGATTGTCCCTCAAATATCCAAAAGGCTTTTTACCCTACTGGAGATATATGGTCCATCGTACCTGCATATAAGTTTAATACTGTTGTTGTAAGGCCTGGTTCTATCAGAGATTGGACAAAGTGGTGCTTTGATGGAATTGAAGATATTGCAGAGGAAAGCGGTATCCCTGTCAAAACTTTTTTTGGAGATAATAGTTCTACGGATTTTATAGCTGATGTATTTGGATTTGAAGGAGCTGCTTTTTGCAATGATAAAAGCGGCAAATGCGACTTCGATCATGAAAACTTTAGGCGGATTCTGGAATTGAGTAATAAGATGAAGAAGGAAGATGATCCATCTATAGAATCTGATGAATCTATATCCTTGTACCAGTCAGGACGGGCCTTAGCTAAAGTTGTATCTTTATCTTGCCTTCAGGATTATTTGAATGAGGTACGAGGAGACTTTGGTACAGATGTTGATGTCGCCGGCTTTCCTGGTGAAGAGGGAGGCATTAGTTGCCTGGAACCTGTTTCTGAGCTGTGTATCTATTCTGAAGCCAAAGATAAAAAAGGCTGCTGGGAATTTGTATCCTCTTTTCTAAAATCAGATTATCAGGACTCGATAAAGTGCGGATTTCCGGTGCGCTCATCTTCTATAGAAAAACATTTTGATGAGTATATGTATAAAGAAGATAGTAAATTTGAGGCATATCCTGATGGTGATGAGATCCAGGTAGATGGTTTATCAGAAGCTGAAAGAGAAATGCTCCTTACTGCTCTCAGATCAGCAGATAAGATTGGAACTACTGATCCGTATATATATAATATCATCTACGAAGAGGCTCAGTCATACTGGGCAGGACAAAAAAGTGCTGCAGATGTATGTGATATTATACAGAATCGTGTCGAGTTGTACTTAAAGGAACGTTCACAATAAAAGAGATTTATAAAGAGGATTGTAATTGCTGAAATAGCGCTGTTTCAGTTATGCAATAAAAATCAAAAGGAGGATAGAAAAATGAAGAAAAGATTAAAAAGTTTATGTATGGCGTTATTATGCTCTATCACAATAAGTCTGTTTTGTGCTCCCGTTGCGAATGTAGCAAGTGCCATTACCTTAAAACAATCGTGGCAGAATGGAGCTAAATGGACATCAAAACATCATGCTATTCTCAGGGCGACAACTTATAAGAAGACGGCCTATTCTCAAACAAGAGGATATAAAAATAAAAAAAAGCGGCATTGGGTTAAGGCTCAAATGGGAAAAAAGGATGAGGGTATTTTTGTTCAGTCAAATAAGGTATATGGTAATGGGGATATTACCGCAACAGTATCGTATGAGTTACTCTTGATGGATGAACTTGCTCATACAAGTAAGGATTATAAAGCGTACCAAAAGTACTTCCCTACTTGCCATAACAGTTACGGATGGTAAAATTACATTTGTAGCGTTGGCAAGATAATGATTTATGCACAGTGCTTTTGTTATATTAGAAATCTATATTTGTATAAAACCGCATGCTTAATGGCATGCGGTTTTTATGGAAGATAGTATTTGCAGAGACTAATGTGTAATTGTATGAGCATCCACAAGAATCATTAACTGTTATATGAAATAACAGTATATTAATTACATAAGGAATTAGATATGACATTGTTTGGAAAGATAAAAAGCATTGAAATAATACTTGTAGTTGTATTATGGGCTTCGATTTTTTCTGCTATCGTTATGAGCGAGCATTTGGATGAAGTTAACTTTCTCAGTAAGATATGTAGAGCGAGTTTTGGAGTGTCATACAACGAATTATATTTAGAAAAATCTGATGGCTTACAAGAGCTGATGAATTACATTGATCGTATGGATGAACGCTTATCAATTACCGCAGATGATGGCAACGAACGAGCGATTTATTTTACAGGGCGATATGTTGATATTCCAATGAAGGAAGGACGTTTTTTTACTAAGGCTGACTTTGACAACAAATATGACGCAGTTGTTATAGGAAAATCACTCGAGGAGAATTCATATATAAAGAGTGATGGGTATAGATACATTATGATATCAAATTTAGAATATCGCGTCATTGGTATTATAGGTATTGAGATAACTACACCAATCGATGGGTACATTTTTCGGAATTTGAAATGTGTTGAATTGGGTGATAACCAAATATACACTTTGGATTACATTGACTCTGATGAAGGCATAGAAATAACCAAAGATATAGTGCGATGCTTATCAAATAAAGGCATACATTCTAAATTGATAATACCAGATTCGGATTTTGAAAATACACTAATCTCTACAATAATAACTGCGAAATGGAATATATTATTGCTTATCTGCTGTGTTTTTGTGCTGCTGGCTTTTTTTGCAGAATGGGCTGATTCTTATAAAGAGGATATGTATATATTTCGGTTATCAGGTATAACAATTAATCGCATAATATCATTATTGCAAATGCGATATACATATGCAGTCATTATTGCAATGCTATTAATAATGCCTATATGCATTATGTACTTCAAATCACAGCTTTATAAAGCTATTGTTATTGGACTTGCGTTTGAATTATTATCTGTAATTCTTTTGCCAATAATAGTTCATAGGTTTTTAAATCTGGAGGATTATTCATATTGATAAGCAATTATTTCGCATTTTTCTTAAGGGTTATACATAATAACATTATTAAAGTAGCTGTGATTGTATTGATGATTTCGGCTAATATGTTTTTGTTTGTAAATTTAATAGATATTTCTATAAAGGCAAATAAAAGTGCTATACAATACAATAATAACTATGGAAAAACTCACTTTTATTGTTCTGGAGATGCCTTTGAGGGCGATGAATTCAATGAATATTGGAAAACGGACTCACGCAATTTATATGATAAACTAAAAACGTTCGAGACGCTTTTGAGAAATGATAGTCATTTTTCTTATGTTGAGGCTATCGAACAACCATTTGAGATAATAGGAATGGGAATTGATGATGTTTTTCTATATAATTACGAAACTGGATTCGGCAACGATTCTATCTACAAAATTGGAAAGGATTTGTGCTATTGTATAAAAGCTTTAGAAGTATCTTCTGAATTTTTTGAAGTATTTGATATTTGTATTTCAAAAGGAAGATCATTTGATAATTCTGATTATATAAGTAATGACAAAAACGTTATTCCTGTATTGTTGGGTAGCGATTATTCGGATTGTTTAAGTATAGGTGATTCTTTTGACGTTTATTATATGTGTGAAAAATACACGTGCAATGTAATAGGTTTCATTAAAGAAGATTCTTTTTTTTATGATAACTCAACTTCAAATATGATATCTTGTAATCGTTATATAATTGCTCCTGCACTTGATGTTGATGATAGAACGGATTTTTCAAGAGCCCTTATGGATCAGAAGTTAAATTGTTTGATTTGCTCGGATAGAAGCGCGGACGAAGTGAAAATAATATATGATTCATTATTGGCAAAAGCAGGACTTGATAATTCATACTATTTTTTTAATGATATACAATTTGAAAGATCGAATAATGTATTCAATACTTGTTCGTCTATGACAAAAGATGTTGCATTTCAAACTACTATGTGTTCTGCTTTGATTATTGTGCTTTCATGTCTTTCCATAGCAATGATGATCTGCACATTGATAAGAAATAATAGGGATTTTTTTGTGATTAATATATTATTTGGAGCGTCATTAAAAGATGTTGTTTTGATGATTGGACTCTTTGTTTTTATTATAGTATTTATTGCCGATGCAGTTGATTGCATGATTTTACACTCAATGAATAATAACCGTTTGTTAGTTACCTTACAAATAATGACATTATCAATTGGGGCTTTAATTGCTATTTTGTCTTGTTTTTTCTTTTCAAAGCAAGATGATTTCTTAAATATAGGGGAGGACATATGATGATAAAACTGAAAAATATTAGAGTGTCGTATGATAAGGAAGTTGGTGAATCTGAGGCACTCTGTGGTGTTAATCTTGAAATAGATAAAGGTGAGTTTTTAACCATAACAGGAAAGAGCGGATGTGGAAAAACGACCCTATTAAAGGTCCTATGTGCAATAAAAAAACCAGATTCAGGAGAGTACTTTTATAATGGGACTAATATCCTATCGCTGAAAGAAAAAGAATTGTGTCGGTTTCGAAACAAATCAATTGGTTTTATAGCTCAGCATTTTGCTTTGATTGACAAAATGACAGTGTATGATAATGTAGAGCTTCCGCTAAAATATAGGAGAATTAGGCATGCCGAGCGAAGAGAAAGGGTATTTGACGCATTAAAAGTTATTGGGATAGAACAAGCAGTTAATAAGTTTCCGCATCAATTATCTGGTGGAGAAAAACAAAGATGCGCAATTGCACGAGTTCTCGCGCAGGATGCTGATGTGATTTTGGCGGATGAACCTACAGGTTCATTGGATGAAAAAAACACCAGGAATATTGTAACTGTTATGAAAAGACTTAATAGCTCAGGAAGGACTATTGTTCTCGTTACCCATGATAAAGATGTTGCAATGGCTGGAACAAGGAATATCAACATGAGAGACGGAAGGATTATGATATAGTACTTTCTGTTTTTGACTTCTTATGTACAAATAACAATAAAATAATCATATAAAGGAATGTTAATAAAAGCGCCATCCTCTATAATGATATAGAGGAGGGCGTTTTTATGATATTGGAGATTTCAGATAAGTATTTGGCATTCCCTGTTGCAAGGGATGCTGCAGAGCAAAAGATTGAATTGTATATTGAAGGAGTAAAGATAGGAGAGTCGGATCTGAAACTGGCTGATAAAGCGGATCATATCTTTACCATGGATGTGGAGAATTATATTGGCAGGAAGGTGGAGATACAGTCAAAAGCACCTAATGAGACACTCTCTCTTATAGAGTGCAGAAGCGAAAGGGAATCTGCAGATTATCCCTATCGTCCCCAGCTCCACTATACTGCTGATGAGGGCTGGATCAACGATCCCAACGGTCTTGTATATTCAGATGGTATCTATCATCTCTATTACCAGTGGAATCCCTATGGCTCATCCTGGGGAAATATGCACTGGGGGCATGCCGTCAGTCGTGATCTTATAAACTGGGAGCAGCATTCTATGGTAATGGAGCCTGACGAATATGGTACTGTGTTCTCGGGATCTGCTTATAAAGATATAAATAATGCTGCAGCCTTTGGGCGGGATGCACTGCTGTATTTCTATACCGCAGCAGGTGGTACTAATAAATGGTCAGTTGACAGAGGCGCCGGGCATACTCAGAGGCTGGCTGTATCTTTTGACGGAGGCGAGCATTTAGAGAAAAAGGGACTGCTCATAGATCATATTAAGGGAGGGAACAGAGATCCAAAGGTCTTTTATCATGGTGATAGCAGCTCCTATATTATGGTTCTCTACCTGGATGAAAATGAATTTGCTATATTCAGGTCTCCTGATCTTTTACATTGGACCGAGAGTCAGAGACTATCTGCAGAGGGGATGTGGGAATGTCCTGATCTTTTCTGCCTGCCAATAGATGGTGACAGAGATAATAGCAAATGGGTATTCTGGTCAGCTGATGGCTATTATATGCTAGGCTCTTTTGATGGCTATAGTTTCATTCCTGAAACAGAGGTATTACATGCCTATGGTAATGGGCTCCCCTATGCGGCTCAGACCTATTCAGGACTAGCTGATAGAGTGATCAGTATCGCATGGCTGCGAACTACGGCAGATAATGGCATCTACAGGGGGATGATGTCTATTCCCATGGAGCTGTCTCTTACAGCTACAACAAAAGGCCCCAGGCTCAAGATCAGTCCTGTCAGGGAACTGTGGGAGCATTTTGATAAGGCTGAGATGGCAGCAGATAAAGAAGGTGAGCTCTGCTATCAGTTAGAAGGCAGGGCTGCTATAATTGTTGCAGAGGCTACAAGTGATACTCCTGTTACCATCAGTATAGGAAAGAGTGAAATAGATATAAATAAATCCTTTGGCCCTGTTACCATAGTATTAGATAGCGGTATAATAGAGTATTATTATGATGATGGCCTTAAATATTTCTGCCTTGAAGCGGATGAAGACCTTTTGACGAAGTCCATACATGTTAAAGGCGAGGCCGTAAGTGCTGGGCTATATGAAAAGCGAAGAGAATAAGGCATAAAGCGCAGAAGCAGGCTCTTAAATGAATCGGGAACGGCTGATATATGGTGAAGATAAGATGCGTGGTGGAGAGGATTACATATCAGAATCCTGAAAATGGATATTCTGTACTTAAATGCAGGATCAAAGACTATGCTGACCTGGTTCCTGTAGTAGGTAATCTTTTGGATGCTAATGTTGGATCAGTGCTCATTGTGGAGGGCAGTTGGAAGGTGGATTCCAAATATGGCAGGCAGTTTCTTGCTGAGAACTGGGAAGAAACCCTGCCGGCTTCCATATACGGGATGGAGAAATATCTGGGATCGGGACTCATAAAGGGAGTCGGGCCGAAGTTTGCAAAAAAGATAGTACAGAGATTTGGGACTGATACTTTTGACATAATAGAAAATAATATAGGACTACTGATAGAAATAGAGGGGATTGGAAATAAGAGAGTCCAAATGATAGCAGAGTCCTGGGAGCGGCAAAAGGAGATCAAGAATATCATGCTTTTTCTCCAGGAACACCAGGTCTCCAGTTCCTATGCTGCCAAGATTTTCAAGCAGTATGGAAATGATAGTATAGCTGTTATGAAGGAGAATCCCTACAGGCTGGCAGATGATATCTGGGGGATAGGCTTTAAGACTGCGGATCAGATTGCCGGAAAGCTGGGCTTTGACTCTGAGTCCTATGTGAGACTTAGAAGTGGTATTATGTACACCTTGTCTGAGTTGGCCAGCGACGGACATGTCTATGCTGAAAAAGAGCAGCTGATAAATACAGCATCAGAGCTACTGGAAGCCTCTACGGAAACTATCACCATGACTCTGGATGACAT
This sequence comes from Butyrivibrio sp. MC2013, assembly GCF_000424585.1. Taxonomy (GTDB): domain Bacteria; phylum Bacillota; class Clostridia; order Lachnospirales; family Lachnospiraceae; genus Butyrivibrio. Next base: position 115,981 of record NZ_AUKE01000007.1, on the reverse strand, counting down.
GATCCTGAGGCAGGATCTGATACTGGAAAATAAGATAATAAATACTGATAAGGAAGGTAATATTTGCCCGGCGATCTATCTTCCACCCTTTTACTATGCAGAGCTTGGGACGGCCAGCAAATTAAAAAAGCTTGCGGCTTCTCCTGCTGGAGATAAGCTCTATACAAAGCTGATGAATGCCAGGGCAGAGACTGGTAACTATGATCTGTCTGTAGATGTGGATGCCATCAGCGCAAAGACAGGAATGGAATATGATGATGTCCAGGCAGCAGCCATAAGGACAGCGGCTACTGCCAAGGTGATGGTACTGACAGGCGGTCCGGGTACCGGCAAGACTACTACTACTCACGGCATCATATCAGCATATAAGACATATGGCCTGAGGATCCTCCTTGCTGCGCCAACGGGACGAGCTGCCAAGAGGATGACAGAAGCAACAGGGATGGAGGCAAGGACCATCCACCGCCTTTTGGAATGCAAGCCCCCCGAAGGATATCAAAAAGATGAGAACAATCCTCTGGAAGGAGATGTGCTCATAGTAGATGAATGCTCCATGATAGATATCATACTTATGAATGCCCTTCTTAAAGCGATCCCTGAGTCTATGCGTCTCATACTGGTGGGCGATATAGATCAGCTTCCTTCTGTAGGTGCAGGGAATGTACTTAGAGATATCATTGAATCTGCTGCTTTTCCTGTGGTGAGACTTACAAGGATATTCAGGCAAGCTATGGAGAGCAGGATAGTTATGAATGCCCATAGGATCAATGAAGGGCATATGCCTGATATTTCTAATTCTAAGGGGACGGATTTCTTTTACATAGAAGATGAAGATCCGGAGGATACGGTGTCCAGGATTGTGGAGCTGGTAAGCCATAAGCTTCCCGCATATTATCATGTAAAGCCCACGGATATCCAGGTCCTGACTCCCATGCAAAGAGGTGTGGTGGGGGCTACCAATCTGAATCTGGCTCTTCAGGAAAGGATCAACCCTCCTGAAGAAGAAGTCTATTTGCGTGGCAAGGGCAAGTGCATGATGCCAAAGCCGTGTGTTAGAAGAAGCGGATTTGCATTTCGCGCTGATGATAAGGTGATGCAGATAAAGAATAATTATGACAAAGAAGTCTTTAATGGTGATATAGGAATCATTTCGTCGGTTAATGAAAATGACAGGACGTTATCAGTATCTTTTGATGACAGGCAGGTGGAGTATGATGTGACTGAGCTTGACGAGCTGGTCCATGCCTATGCCACCACTATCCATAAGGCCCAGGGCAGTGAATATCCTATAGTGGTGATGCCGGTTCTCATGAACCACTATGTTATGCTCCAGAGAAATCTCATCTATACGGGTATCACCAGGGCCAAAAAGATAATGCTGGTCATAGGAAGCCGAAAAGCCCTTTCCTATGCAGTAAGGAATGTGACTGTGACAAAGAGAAATACTCTCTTGAAAGAAAGACTGGAAACTGATATAAAAAACTTATGAAAAAAGAAGATAAAACCAATGTAATGCGTGTGCTGGATGGCAAGAAGATAGCATATGAGAGTCATTCCTATGAAGCGGATCCTACTCTTTCCGGAGCGGAAATAGCCGGGATCCTTGGCGAAGATACAGAGAAGGTCTTTAAGACCCTGGTGACTCAGGGTAAGAGCGGAAGCTATTATGTATTTGTGGTACCGGTGGAAGCAGAGCTGGATCTGAAGAAGGCGGCAAAGGCAGCAGGCGAAAAATCGGTGAGTATGATAAAGCAAAAGGAGTTGCTGCCACTGACCGGATATGTACACGGCGGCTGTTCACCCATAGGTATGAAGAAGCAGTTTAAGACATTTATACATGAAACGGCTCCTTCCTATGAGAAGGTATTTGTAAGCGCGGGAAAAGTAGGATGTCAGATCGAGCTGGCACCGGATGAGCTCATGAAGGTATCGGGAGCCGTGGTGGCTGATATCGTATAAGTCGCAGGAAGAAGGATATTTTATCCAAGAATATATAAAATCTGTGATTGATGGGGGATATATGATCACAACCAATCTTTTTGAAACGACAGAGGCCAAAAAAGTCACTGTCCAAAAGGGTATATTCTCTGTAGTTGAATATGAGAAAGATCTGTCCGTGGAATCAGACAGAGCTCAGAAAGCCTATTTTGAATCTCTGATGGATGTGAGAAAAAGGCAGCTGACAGCGAATATTGATTATGATAAAGGTGTGATAGCTCAAAAGGGGCGCATGCAGCTGATGATAGGAGATCTGAAGGCTGAGACTGATATAGCGGGAGCGGGGGACCTGGTCAGAAAATTTGTCAGCGCCAGGGTTACGGGAGAATCTACGATCAAACCCAGGTATACAGGTAAAGGCATACTGGTACTAGAGCCTAGCTTCAGATATATTCTCATAGAAGATCTGGCTGACTGGGGCGGCGAAATGGTAATAGAGGACGGTATGTTCCTGGCCTGTGAGGACAGTGTGGATATCAGACTCAGTGCCAGGAGCAATGTGTCATCGGCAGTCCTGGGAGGAGAAGGTCTGATCAACACAAAGCTTACTGGAGAGGGACTGGTGGCTCTTGAATGCCCTGTTCCAAGGAGTGAGCTTATAGAGATCAGGCTGGATGATGACACTGTGAAGATAGATGGAAATATGGCCATAGCCTGGAGCGGAGATCTGAAATTTACCGTTGAGAGGACCACGGCTACCTTTGTGGGTTCTGTGGCAGCAGGAGAGGGCCTTGTCAATGTATACAGGGGAAGCGGCACTGTCCTGGTGGCACCTGTATTATCTAATAAAGCAATTCCCAGTCCCAATAATAATAAATGATGAGGAGATAGAGAGATGATTATTATAACATTCATAAAACAGCTGAGTCTTATTGAAATAATAATCGACGCGCTGATGATCATGGGAGCAATCGTGATCTTTAACAAGCTGAAAAAGGTTAACAAGGAATTGAAATCTATTAGTAAGGACAGCGAGAAAGCGTACAATAGTACCAGTAGCGAGATTAGGCTGGATGCAAAAGGAGATCTTAGCAGGCAGTCTGAGACCAGGATCAGCAGAGACAAGTTTGAGCCAATCAGAAGGAGATTTAATGAGCAGCTCGTGGAATTTATAAGATGGTCTAATCTCATTTCAGTTCTTCCAATGGCGGGGCTTTTGGGAACAGTATGGGGACTTATATCAGGCCTTGCGGTCAGCGGCGCAGAAGAAAGTTTTACTCATTTATATGCATCTCTTTCTATGGCTCTGAGCTCCACGCTTGTAGGCCTTGTAGCATCACTTATTCTTAAGATCTATGTATATTCTTCTCCTGAAAGATCAGTAAATGAAATAGAAATTCACTTTGAAGAAATAGACAGACTCTTTAACAATGCCATCGATCTGAATAATCTGATCAAAGATTAATAGATAAAGGATGATTATGAGAAAAATAGGTAGACGAGGTGGAGATCTGGATCTGACTCCCCTTTTGGACGTGATATTTATAATCCTGATGGTGGTCATGTGCAATCAGACCCTTCTGACAAAAGAGAGCAAGGCTGAGACAGCCGATATGCGAAAAGAGCTGGATGCTTGCGTGGCTGAAAACATTGCCGTGAAAGATCAGCTCTCTGCTATGGAAAATGAGGAAGACATCATATCCTATGTAACATTATCTGCGTCTTATGATTCGGATAATCCAAGGATCAGACACTTTAAGCTGATCAGAAATAATGAGACCGAAATAGAAGATATTGTGATCATTCCTGAAAAAGAGGATGAAGCATTTAAGCGTGTAGAAGAAGAGCTCGACACATTTGTTGCTGAATGGAAGGATAAACCGGTGCTGATAGTCCTTGATAAGGATCAGATACTATACAGGGATTATCAGAAATTGGATGAATATCTGTCAAAACTTCATGAAAAGTATAACAATATTTTTAGAACAGATAAGTGATAATGATCTTCTAAAATGCTTCGGCAGGGAATTGGAAAATGAATTACAATCTTTTAGCTATCATAATACTGATCATCTTGATTTTGTTTTTTATGATCTTCATACCAAAAAATAACCGGTTGCATAAAAACATAACTGCAAGAAGTGCATTTATAATGCTATTTATCATAGCAGCTTTGATTCTATTTGTTGTCAGATGCCTTGTGAAAAATATCTATATAAATGGCCTTGGAGACCTGGATACAGACTATGGCAAAATAAAAGATAGCATAGAGCATATTGTGCAGAAAGATATGTCTGAAGATGAGGGTGGCGGGGAGAAGAGTGATATATTACAAATAACTGTTGATCTGGACAGGATAGAAATAAATGGGAGCAGCTATAGCGATATCAGTGATATAAAGGATATGATATTTAAAGCCCTGTCCCGCGGGAATAAGATAAGAGTGATCGATGATTATGCCCTGGAAGAGACCTACTCAGCTCTTATGGAAATGCTGGAAGAAGCAGGTGCTGACAGGAGTGAAATAGAAGAGATCAGGCAGCCATAAGTATATGTGACATAGCAAAAGAGTAAAGGTGGCCTAAGATCTCTCAGATATCTGGCAATGACTATTATGTCTGATAGGTGTTATTCATGATAAAGATAAGAAAAATAATAATATTATTAATATCCATGATCGCCTGCTGGTCTCTCCTGGTAGCTGCAGACTGGTTTGAAATAAAGCTAAGGAGCGTGGATGAAAAGGATAACCGCCTTGTAAATCTGGGCAGTATACTGGGCGGCGCTGAGAAATTCGATGCTGACAGGATCCCTGCACCAATTGATGATACTGATGAGGGAAGTGAAGATGACAGTAGTCAGGACGTGACTGACAATAATCTTCAGATAAAGCCTGATCCCCATGATAAGGAACTGACTATCAGCATAAGGGCAAAGGAGATCAGGATAAACGGCAGAGTGGTTTCTGAGGGAGATTTTGAACCCCGTTTTGGCGCTATATATGATGGAAGCCAGAGCGTAATATTAGAAGACGATTATGCGGATTATCAGATATACAGCATGATCATGAGATCTCTAAATGACAAGAAGATCAGGATAAGAGAGAAGAGATCAGCTGACTCTGATATTCGTAATTAAACAGACAAACTATAAACTTATGTTGATCATTGAAGGTGCTGCATGGATGACTAAAAATAGAAAAATGAAAGAAATAAAACTAATAGCTCTTCTTATGATGGCCCTTTTTATGACTACGGCAGCAGGCTTTCATAAGAATCCGCCAAAGCTGGATCTGGAGGAATATCCTGTGTATTATGCTGCTGACATAGAAGATATAGCCGCTGACATGTCTGCAGATATCAGCAGGGCTTATGATGAATATGATGATGATGCCATAGTGCTAAGCGGGCAGATCACTGAGATTGGCAAGAATAATAAGACTGCAACCTTGGTCTCTTCTTCTGCCAGCATAGAGCTAAAGATAAGCGATAAAAGTGAAATAGAAAAGCTGACAGCGCCTGTAAATGTGACAGCCTACGGAAGACTGCAGATAGATAAGAAAAAGCCTGATAAGCTCCTATTGGAAGTGGATCATATTTCGAAGGGAGATAATAGTCTTACAAAGGACCGATATATATATAACGGAAGATCCTATGATGACAATGATGGCCTGAAGGTCACCCTGGCTGATGGCATAGTAAGCTATATAATCCCTGCTTCCTGGAAGGATCTGGAGCTGGTATCAGACGTGGAAAAGGGATACTTTAATCAAATGATAGAGGCAGCAGACTGCGGTAAGATTTATAGTATCAGAGACAGGGTTTCTTCGGATGCAGCAGATCTCTTAATCATTTTCTATTTTGATAACAATGTATTTTTGGAAGTGAATAATGATAAGACAGACAGGAAGGATATTGAGAAGGCTATTATCACAAATATCTGTCCCGAAGAGGACTTTGCTATACTGAATCCCACCAAGTGGGGATATCCTACGGAAAAAAGTGTAAACAGGTCAGGACTGAAGCTGGATCATTATGTGGCAAAGTATAATAATTACAGAGCGGAATTTGCTTTTGCTCCTGCAGATGAAGGCATCTGTGTGATGCTCCATATGTATGTCAATGATAAGGTCATCACCGATGATATACGCTACGTCATTGACAGTCTTGAGATTAATGAGTGATAAGAGCTCTTTAGGAAAACTTCCGGATATAGCAAGGAATCATCTTTGTATTGCGTGCAAATAAATAACGCGATATATAATTTTACAATCTTTTAATATCTCCAAGAGGCATTTTTTGCGTAAAAGGTGGTAGAATGAGAGAGAATTGGAGGTAAGATATGAAAGATATAATTCAAAATAAAAGCTTTGATGAGGAGCGCGCACTCTACGGATGCGAGGATGTTCGCGTAGAAAACTGCCGCTTTGACGGCCCTGCAGATGGCGAAAGCGCCTTTAAGGAAGGCAGGAATATAGAGGTTGCTGACTCCTTTTTTAACCTTAGATACCCTTTCTGGCATGATAAGGGACTGAGCATCGAATCCTGCGAGATGACTGAGAACTGCAGAGCAGCCCTCTGGTACACAGAAGATGCTGTGATCACAGGCAGCAAGCTCCATGGTATCAAGGCTCTTAGAGAGTGCTCTGATATCAGGATCGAGGATTGTGATATCATCTCTCCTGAGTTTGGATGGTCTGTGGATGATATCAGTATGAAGGATTCATCTGCAGTCAGCGAGTATTTTATGATGAGATCTACTGATCTCAAATTTGATAATGTAAAGCTCAAGGGTAAATATTCTTTTCAGTATATAGAGGATTCCGTATTTGACAATTGTAATTTTGATACCAAGGATTCCTTCTGGCATGCCAAAAATGTCCTGGTCAAAAACTCTGTGATCAAGGGTGAATATCTGGCATGGTACTGCGAGAATGTAACTTTCGAGAACTGCAAGATCATAGGCACTCAGCCTCTGTGCTATTGCAAGAATCTAAAGCTTATAAATTGCGAGATGTTAGAAGCTGATCTTGCTTTTGAAAAATCTGATGTATATGCCGAGATCAACAGCCCTATGATCAGTATAAAGAATCCCAGAAGCGGCAAAATCACAGTTCCTTCTGTGGGCGAGCTGATAATGGATGATCCTGAGGCTAAGGGAATGGTACAGACGGCATAGAAATGCATCCATGCATTTCTGGGCATGCCGAGTTATATCCTTATAACAGACGGCATAGAAGTGCATATGTTATTAGACGTACCTTCAGAAACACGCATTTACTGCGTGTTTCGTGAGAACATGAATCTGGCAAATAGGCCCAGCAGCTTTAGCTGCTTATAAATGGCCTATTTGCATACATTCTTGGATTATTTATCCAAGAATGTATAGATTAATAGGGGGGCATGGAGATGATTTTACTAACTGGTGCAAGTGGCTTTGTAGGGCATAAGATTGCTGAACTTCCAGGGGTCATAGCATGCCCGTCCCTAAGGGGAAAGAGCGAAGAGGATATCAGGCGCATAGTAGAAGAGAGCGGCGCTGATGTCATCATCCATACAGCAGCTATGTCTGATATAGGGACCTGCGAGGCTCACCCTGATGAGTCCTATTATGCAAATGTGCAGATACCTGTGTATCTGGCAAAGGCGGCGGGCAAGAGGAAGCTGGTGTGCTTTAGCTCTGACCAGGTATATAGCGGTATGGACGAGCCCGGGCCTTATAAAGAAGATGAGGTAAAGGCTGCCAATCTTTATGCCAGAGAAAAAATAGAAATGGAAGAGCGGGTCCTTGATATATCTCCTGATGCTGTAATGCTAAGAGCAGAGTGGATGTATGATTATTATGAGGCTAGGAGCAACTACTTTATGCTCCTCTTAAATTCTAAAGGACCTCTTTACTTTAGCTCCAAGGACTACAGAGGTGTGACTTATCTAAAGGAAGTGGCGTCCAATATCTTAAAGACTACCCTTCTTCCCGGCGGCGCTTATAATTATGGCAGTGAGACTGACAGATCTTTCTATGATATTACAAAGGATTATCTTCTAAAGCTTGGTAAGGATACTGAGCTTATCGACTCGGAGCCTTCTCATAATCTCTGGATGGACTGCAGTAAGGCTGCTTCATATGACATCTTCTTTAGTGGTGTGGAGAATGGTCTTATGAAATGTGCAAGGGATTATGGTGTGATCTGAAACTGCAGTAAAAAAGAATAATTGCGTAGTTTTTACTAAAAGCTTATTAAAACTTCTGCTCAAATTGGGCAGAAGTTTTTTGTGCATTAATGCAAATTGACAATAAATAACAGCTGAGCTACGATTAAACAAGTTTAGCGATTAACCATAGATATAGGGATAAAAAAGCTGTTAAAAGCCAATAAATTAGAGGCGGAGTTTAATCGGCAAAATAAACAGGTTAATCAAAAAACCTCTCATAGGTTAACGCGTTAACCTAAAAATAATGATTGGCATATCAGAAAAAGGAGGATCAAATGAGAAGGGGAAGATTGCAAAAAAGGGTTATGGCATTCGTTCTTCTGCTTACTGTGTTGCTGGCATTTGCGTTGCCCGCAACATCAGATGTAAATGCTGAAAGTCTGGGTGACACTAAGGCCCCGGCTTCTAGTATCTATTTCTACAACGCCGGTAATTGGGGAAGCGTAGGAGCTTACATATACGGTGATAAGGGTGAGCTACTGGGCGGCTGGGGTAATACCACCGCTGCAGCTGCAAGTGAACTGGGAGATAAATGGCTTAAGGTGGAAGTAGGAGAGCTTCCGCCCTTTAGTATCATCTTCTATAACAAGGACAATGACAGCGAGAGGGCAGAGCTGTATCTTCCTTCTGCTGACCATATTTATGTCAGTCCTGATGCTGCATCTTTTACATCCAAAGAAGCGCTCTTGGAGCATATGGAAGGTGTGAAAACAAAAGTATATTTCTTTAACTATTCTGAAGCTGCAGAACCTTTTGAAGAAGTATATGCCTATGCATATATAAATGATAGCTCAGTGGCAGGCGTGGGCTGGCCGGGGCTGAAGCTTACAAAATCTGATATTGGAGACAACTGGTGGGAGACATATATACCTGCCAATGCACTTACAGATCCAATAAATGTGATATTCAGCGACAATGGACAAAGGCAGCTGGATCCTGTAGTGGTGACCAATAACGATAATAACTATGCTACCCTTTCCGGAGATGGGCTTGTATATACAAGCCGCGATGCTGCGGAGATATCCTCAGGCATCAATATTGAGACCACTGTATATCTCTTTAATAACAACGACTGGGAGAATATGGGTGTCTATGTATACGGCAATCCCGGTGAAGCCCTGGGAGGCTGGCCTGGTAAGTCACCTGTTGCTGCTCCTGAGCTGGGCGATAGATGGTATAAGATCACAGTGCCTGCTACTGTTCCCTTTAACATCATATTCTTTAACCTGGATGCGCAGGATGAGAGGACAGAGCTCCTGCTGTCCTCTGAGCAGAGCCTCTACGTGACAGGTTCCGGAGCAGTATATGGATCAGCCTTTGAAGCAGAGGCAGCCTGCGGAATGGTGGATGAAAGTGAGCTTGCAGTGGTCTATTTCTATAACAGCAGAGGCTGGGGCGATATCAATGCATACACCTATAAGATCACAGGGGATGATAAGGCTACTCTTGGAGCTTCCTGGCCGGGCACTCCCGCAAGTAGAGCGGCGGAAATAGGCGAAAACTGGTGGAAGGTCACAGTGCCTGTAAGATCATCTGATATTTCAGCTGATAACAAGTTTGGGATAATCTTCAACGATGGTGTAAATCAGATGCCAAATGGAGCGGTGATATCAGATCCTGCGTTTGTGTATACTATCCCTACAGAGGAAGTCTTTGACAGCCCGGAGGCAGCTATGGCAGCTGCAGCTCTGGACGACTATGATGATGGCTGCGAGGAAGGACCCAATAGCGATCTGGATGATACGGTAATAGTATATGACGGTTACGGGGCAAGAGCTCCCTATATAAGCTATGAAGCTGAAGAAGCAGAGACAAGTGGAGTAATATTGCCAAAGAGCAGTGCTTATTCATCAGATATTCAGTCAGAAGCCAGCGGCAGGAGTGCTGTAAGGCTCGATGATAGCGGAGAATATGTGGAATTCACTCTTAAAGAGGAAGCAAATGCTATAGTTCTTCGCTATTCCATACCGGACAGCATGGATGGTGCGGGCCTGCAAGATACTCTTAGCCTGTATATCAATGGTTCTGAGATAAAGGATATGGAGCTGACTTCAGCTTATTCATGGGTCTATGGATCATATCCCTATTTCAACAGACCAGCAGATGGCAGACCTCACAGGTTCTATGATGAGATACATTTCCTTCTGGATGATACATATCCTGCAGGAAGCAAGGTAAGGCTGCAAAAGGATGCCGGGGATAATGCGGAATACTATATCATAGATCTGATGGAGACAGAGAAGGTGGCTGCACCTGGCATTCAGCCTGAAGGCAGCATATCAGTAACAGATCATGGCGCTATACCCGGGGACGGAATTGATGACAGAGCCGCTTTTGAAGCTGCAATAGAAGAAGCTATGCTTTCTAAAAAGGAAGTGTGGATACCTGCAGGTGACTTTGATCTGAAAGAAAAAAAGCCCCTTAATATAGCGGGGATAACTATAAGAGGTGCAGGTTACTGGTATAGTAATCTTAAAGGACAGGGTGCTGGCTTTAAGTATAGCGGAACGGTAAAGTTTAGAAATTTTGCGATCCTGGGAGATTCGAGAATACGTGATGATGCAGGAGACCTGGCTGCTATAGAAGGAAACGGATCAGCTGCCAGAAATGTTACTATAGATGGTATCTGGGTAGAACATACCAAGGTAGGTGTATGGAGCTGTAATACCGAAAACCTGCTCATCCAGAATTGCAGGATCAGAAATACCTATGCGGATGGTATCAACCTCTGCTCCGGAACAAGCGGCGCAGTCGTTAGAAATAATCATCTTAGAAATACCGGAGATGATGCTATTGCAAGCTGGCCCTGGCTGGCAAACTGCTATGATAACAGGATCGTACATAACACCGTAGCGGTACCCACTCTGGCAAATGCTATTGCCATATATGGAGGTGGTGATTTCGTCATTGAGGATAATTATCTTGCAGATACTATTGCTAACGGTGCAGGTATAGCGGTAGGCTCTGAATTCCAGACCGCAAAGGGTTTTACAGCTCCTGTCACTGTCAGAAATAACAAGCTGGACAGATGCGGCTCTATGCAGATAGATGAAGGCTACCCTGTAGGAGCCATATGGATCTGGTCCTCTACCAGAATGTCAGGCAGTAACATGAATGAAGCTGTTTTTGTAAATGACAATCTTATACTTGACTCCGTAGGAACAGCTATAACAATAGAATGTGGAAATGATCTTACTAATGTAAGCTTCGACAATAACACAGTAGACGGAGCAGTAACAGCTGTTCATGAGTATTATCCGGGCGGAGCCGGCACGGGCTTTGGAACAATGAAAGGTCTTAAAGTAAGCAACGTGACAGGCGAGCTTTGGAAGGATGATGCACCCCTCTTTACTCTTAGTTGGGATGATGCAGATCCTGCTGAGGGCGACGATAATGGTCAGATAGAACCCGGTAATGACTCCGATGAGGATCATAAAAATAATCCTTCTAAAGATAAGCCGAAAAAAGATTCCGGTAATGGCAATGGAACAGCTGGTGGTTCTTCCGGTAATAGTAGTTCTAATGAGGGATCTTCTAACGTAGGTAATCAGGAAAGCTCAAACTCTTCAGTTAATAGTAATACTACCGGCGGAAATGTAAATGAAAATACAGATGTAAGCACATCTCAAAAATCTGATGTACCGGCTGTATCTGTAAATGACACAGATACAGTAGCTACTGATAAAACAGCTACATCCGGATCATCTTCTAAAAAGGCAGTGAGAGTGAAAACAGACGAAGAGGATGAAAACGTCGATGATCTGCTGGCTAGTGTAGATCCTGATGTTGAAGATGGGCCTGATGATATTACCGATAGTGAAGAATCTGCAGAAACCGTGGATGACCTGGAGATGACCGGGGATGACGATCTTGAAGCAGCAAAGGAGTATGATGAAGAAATAGTAGATATAAGCGATGAGGAGACACCACAGAGCGATTTGATCATCTCGGACTCTAATACTGTAGGGATCATTGCTGCTGTAAGTGCAATAATTCTTTCAATTGCAGCAGGAGTAGCTGGATACTTGTTCAAATTGAGAAGAAGATCTGCTTGATGTTTTTTCTAATGCATTATTCTTGTAAGTTCAGATATAATACCTTCATAACTTGCTGCTGTAGAAATAACTTTCTACAGCAGCTTTTTGGTCTGTGCAGGAAGCCGCTCAAATGGTAGTATGGAAGTGGAGGGATAATCTATGAAAACAGTAGAAGTAGCAGCGGCAGTAATAAGATCTGAAGATGAATCCGGACGCCCTGTTATCTATGCGACCTGCAGAGGCTACGGAGGCTGGGAAGGCTATTGGGAATTTCCCGGAGGCAAGCTTGAGGAAGGGGAGACTCCCCGTCAGGCACTTATAAGGGAGATCAGAGAAGAGCTGGATATCGAGATAGAAGTAGGCGATTATCTGGATACTGTGGAATATGATTATCCCGACTTCCACCTGTCTATGGAATGTTATATATGCAGGATAGCTTGTGGTGAGCCAAAGCTCCTTGAGCATGAGGCTGCCGTCTGGGTAGGAGTGGATGACCTGGAGAGCCTGGGATGGCTTCCTGCGGACAGGGTACTGCTTCCCAGGATCAAGGAACTGATGAAGTGAATAAAAGGGGGAAAGCTATGAAAATGACGAATATTGTAAACGGTCCTGATAATGTATCCAGGATCATTATGGGATGTATGCGTATGCCTGCTCTGTCAGTAGATGAGGCAGCAGGCATGATTAAGACTGCTCATGAGCTTGGTATCAATTTCTTTGACCATGCTACCTGCTATGGCGATGGTGAAGCTGAGAAGAGATTTGGAGATGCTCTTCCTCTTACCGGTATCAGGAGAGAGGATATCTTCATCCAGAGTAAGTGCGGTCTTCACTTTGACCGTCAGGAATTTGACTGGAGCAGGGATGACATATTAATGTGCGTGGATGAGATACTTGAGAGACTTCAGATGGACTATCTGGATGCACTGCTTTTGCACCGTCCGGATCTCCTCTTTGATCCTGAGGAAGTGGCAGAGGCTTTTGATAAGCTCCATACATCCGGCAAGGTTAGATATTTTGGAGTCAGCAATACTACTCCCGGACAGCTTGAGCTTCTTAGAAAATATGTAAAGCAGCCAATACTCTTCAATCAGCTGCAGTTGTCCATTGAGCAGAGCCAGCTCATAGACGGCGGGCTCTATCTCAATAATATGACTACAGACATGTCTATCAACAGGGATTATGGTGTGCTGGATTATTGCAGATTACATGATATCACTATCCAGGCGTGGTCACCCCTTCAGTTTGGCATGTTCGGTGGATGCTTCATAGATCATCCGGATTTCCCTGAGCTTAATGCAGCTCTGCAAAAGCTTGCTGATAAATACGGCGTGTCAAAGACAGCCATAGCTATTGCCTGGATTCTCAAACACCCTGCCAGGATGCAGGCAATAGCAGGCACTATGAATCCGGATCACCTTAGAGAGTTCTGCGATGCATCTAAGGTAGACCTGACTCACAACGAATGGTATGAGCTATACCTGGCTTCAGGCAAGTTCCTGCCCTGATGTCATGCGATACCGATAATGATCGCTGTCACATATATCACAAGAGATGCCAGCCATGCAATGGAGCACTGTGCCAGTATAACAGCCAGTGCCCATTTGCTGCCAAGCTCCCTTTTGATAGAAGCGATGGCGGCAACGCAGGGGGTATAGAGGAGCGAGAATACCAAAAGGCATACTGCGCTCACAGGTGAGAGTGCTGCAGTCACATTGCCCTCAAAGAGGACCTCCATGGTGGATACTACGCTTTCCTTGGCTATAAATCCGCTGATAAGTGAGGTTGCGATCTTCCAGTCCCCAAGCCCTACGGGACGAAGAATGGGTACCAGAAAACCTGATATCATTGCCAATATACTGTTTCTGGAATCTGTTACTATATTCAGTCCTATGTCAAATGTCTGCAATACCCAGATGATGATGGTAGCCATAAAGATTATGGTGAAGGCCCTGGTGATAAAGTCTTTGGCCTTGTCCCAAAGGAGTCTGATCACATTTTGCAGTCCGGGTATACGATAATTGGGCAGCTCCATTACAAAGGGAGAAGCTTCGCCCTTAAAGGTGAATATCTTGGCAAAAAGGGCTGCGGCTATACCAAGCACGATGCCCAGCATGTAGAGTCCTACCATGATCAGTGCTTTGTATCTGGGGAAAAAGGCATCTACAAAAAATGCGTATATTGGCAGCTTGGCAGTGCAGCTCATAAAGGGAGTAAGGATGATGGTCATCTTCCTGTCTCTCTCGCTGGGCAGGGTACGGCTGGACATGACTGCGGGAACAGTACAGCCAAAGCCAATAAGAAGGGGGACTATGCTCCTTCCTGACAGTCCTATTTTCCTCAGGAGCTTGTCCATGACAAAGGCTACTCTTGCTATATAACCGCTGTCTTCCAGCATGCTGAGGAAGAAGAAAAGGGTCACGATGATGGGTAGGAAGCTCAGTACTCCGCCCACGCCTGCAAATATACCATCTATGATAAGGCCATGTATGGCTTCATTTACTCCTGCTCTTGTAAGGAGCGCGTCTACAATGCCGCTAAGGCTGTCAATGGCGGTTTCTAATAGTCCCTGGAGCCCGCCTCCTATCACATTAAATGTGAGATAGAATATAAGCGCCATGATGATAAAGAAAACCGGGATTGCCGTATATTTGCCTGTGAGTATCCTGTCTATCCTTTCGCTGCGTAGGCTCTCTTTGCTCTCATGGGGCTTTCTCACAGTCTTTTTGCAGACCTTGCTGATGTAGGCAAAGCGCATATCTGCTATGGATGCACTTCTGTCCAGGCCTCGCTCCTTTTCCATCTGGATGATGATATGCCTTATGGTCTCCTTTTCATTGCTGTCCAGGGCCAGCTGGTCGATGATCAGATTGTCATCCTCGATCACCTTGCTGGTGGCAAAACGAAGAGGAAGCCCGGCGTGGGCAGCGTGATCCTCGATGAGGTGGCTGATGCCGTGGATGCATCTGTGTACCTGTCCGCCGTGATCGTTTTCATCGCAGAAATCCTGTTTAAGTGGCTTTTCCTGATAGTAAGCTACGTGTATGGCGTGATCTATGAGCTCGTCCACGCCTTCATTTTTGGCAGCGGAGATGGGTACCACAGGTACTCCCAGCATCTCCTCCATTGCATTGATATCTATGCTGCCGCTATTGGCAGTAACTTCGTCCATCATGTTCAGCGCTACTACCATGGGGATATCCATTTCAAGGAGCTGCATGGTCAGGTAGAGATTACGCTCAATATTGGTGGCATCTACGATGTTGATGATGCCCCTTGGCCTCTCCTTTATCACAAAGTTTCTGGATACTATCTCTTCATTGGTATAGGGAGACATGGAATATATGCCGGGCAGGTCAGTGACCATGGTGCCGGGATGACCCTTGATGGGACCGTCCTTACGGTCTACTGTGACTCCGGGGAAGTTGCCCACATGCTGATTGGAGCCGGTGAGCTGGTTAAAGAGTGTGGTCTTGCCGGAGTTCTGATTGCCTACCAGGGCAAAGGTGATGATCTCGCCCTCGGGAAGAGGGCTGCCGCTTCCCTTGGGATGGTATTTGCCGCCTTCTCCAAGGCCCGGATGGGGAGAGGCTTTCTGACCTGCATCTGTAAGAGATTCAGATGTCTTTTTGACAGGATCGTCCTCTTCCTCTATGTTGGAAAAAGATTTGATGGGTTTAATATCTATTTTTTCGCACTCTGTCAGCCTGAGTGTAAGCTTATATCCATGTATCAATATTTCTATAGGATCACCCATAGGAGCGTATTTGACTACTTTGAGCTCTGCACCGGGGATGACTCCCATGTCAAGGAAATGCTGCCTGAGAGCGCCTGTGCCTCCTACTGTGGTTACTTCTCCGTATTCACCTATCTTTAGATCTCTTAACGTCATGGTGATCCTCCGTAAAATATTCTTATCCGAACAAGTGTTAGGCATATCAAATTATAAAGAAATAATAAATTTTTTCAAGTGTGCTATACTATTTTCTGTTATTACTATAGATAGCATGAATAAATAGAAAAGAGGGTAGATCATCAAATGAACAGTAATTATCGTATCGAGCACGATTCTATGGGCGAAATGAAGGTGCCCGCAGACAAATACTGGGGAGCTCAGACCCAGAGAAGTCATGAGAATTTCCCTATTGGTGTGGGCCTGGAGCAGATGCCCTGTGAGATCATAGAGGCTTTTGCCATATTAAAAAAGGCTGCGGCCATGGCAAATCATGAGCTTAAGCCTGAGAAAATGACAGAGGCCAAGCTGGATGTGATATCAAAGGTCTGCGACGAGATAAGAGAAGGCGGGCTCTCCGATAATTTCCCTCTGGTTGTATGGCAGACAGGCTCAGGCACTCAGTCCAATATGAATGTAAACGAGGTCATAGCAGGACGCGGCAATGAGATAGCAGGCGAGAAGCTCCTTCATCCCAATGACGATGTGAATATGAGCCAGTCTTCCAATGATACATATCCTACTGCTCTTCATATATCGGCAGTACTGCTTTTGGAAAACAGGCTGATACCTGCAGTGGAGACCCTGGTAACAGCTTTTAAGAAGCTGGAAGAAGAAAACAAAGGCATAGTAAAGAGCGGTCGTACACATCTGCAGGATGCAGTGCCGATCTCTTTTGCCCAGGAGATAAGCGGCTGGAGGAGTTCTCTTGAGAGAGATATACAGATGATAAAGCTCTCCCTTGCGCCCTTAAAAGAGCTGGCTCTTGGTGGTACAGCAGTGGGTACAGGACTTAATGCACCAAAGGGCTTTGATAAGCTGGTAGCAGCTAAGGCTGCGCTTCTTGCGGGAACTGATTTTACCAGTGCTGAAAACAAATTCCATGCACTGACTTCCAGGGATGAGATCGTATTTGCTCACGGCGCTGTCAAGGCTCTGGCTGCAGATATGATGAAGATCGCCAATGACGTGCGCTGGCTCTCATCCGGCCCCCGCTGCGGACTGGGCGAGATCCACATCCCTGAAAACGAGCCCGGCAGCTCCATCATGCCCGGCAAGGTCAACCCTACCCAGTGCGAGCAGGTGACCATGGTGGCAGTGCAGGTCATGGGCAATGATGCTGCTATAGGCTTTGCTGCATCCCAGGGCAACTTTGAACTCAATGTATTCCTGCCTGTGATCGCATATAACTTCATCCAGTCAGCAAGACTGATGGCAGATTCTATCCTGTCCTTTACCAATAACTGCGTAGTAGGCATCACACCAAATAAGGAAAAGATGCACGAGAACCTGCACAGATCCCTGATGCTGGGAACTGCGCTGAATCCCTATATCGGATATGAAAACGTAGCAAGATGCGCCCATAAGGCCCTGGAAGAGAACATCTCCCTGAAGGAAGCCTGCGTGGAGCTGGGCTATATGACGCCCGAAGCCTTTGACGAAGTATTCCACCCTGAAGAAATGGCCGGAGAATGAATTTCATAGAAGTGCATCCATGCACTTCTGAACATGAAAGAGACACATCCTGTGTCTGAGTTAAGAAAAATTGACAGGCTTTTCGTTTGCAAAAATCGATGTAATTGGTTGAAAACACAAAGAAACAAAAGGAGGTTTTCTGAATGTATTTGCTATTTGAAGAGTGGCTAAATGGCTATTTAAAGAAAGGGATTCCGCAAGAGGTTGTTGCTGTTAACTTTAATATCTACGAAGAAACTGGAAATAACTGGTCGATCGAAATAGTGGGCACAGGATCTTTTGACGAAGAAGATGAGGATTGGGCATGTGATGAAATTACCAACTTTGGCTCTCGAGAGAACCTGTTTACAATGGAGTCAGATGAAGAATGGGAAGTTGTTCTTGAAAACGTGATAGAAATCATTAAGGAATATCTCGAGAAAGGAAAATATGCCAGTTCTTTAAAGGGATTAACGGCCGTTGGAACAGGCTTTGTAGATGGTAATATTGAAATATTGTATATGAGATAACATTGTTGTGATGATTTGACAATAATATGAGAGGCAAAATAAGAGGCTTTCTTTATAAAAATGAATGATAATTGTCTCAGTCCATAACTATAAGTGACTGAGACAATTATCGAAAGAGAGATCAAATCGGATTAGATGGATACTTGTAAATAATAACAAAATAAAAGCATAGAATAGAGAGGAATCAAATGAATACTGTTGCAGAGTTAATCACCAATAATACATGGCTTATAAGTGCACTTGTGGTAATTGTCGTGTTCAGAATGGTTAATAAACATTTTTCTAAAGGAAATGAATTCAAGCTTTCGAGGCTGTATAACAACCTTGGGGATCATACGGAAACAATAGGATTGTTTGCATCAAAACAGGCTGCTGAAGACAAGAAAGCTGAGCTTTTATCTGCACTACCTTCTTTGTCATTGGGAATAGATATGATTCCGATTTCGACATATGGAGGCAGGGAAGGTAACCTTGTTTATGAGCTTGTTGTTCATGAAAAAGAAGCAGCAAAAACTGCGACTGGTGCAGAGTCTGTATTCTTCTTTACACTATCGAAATATTTGGATGATATCCAAAAAAGATACAGTAGTAACGGCGAGAAAACTGTTGATATCAAAGTCTATGAAATTGGGAAAGTTGTGGAGTCGTTTACTTACTGTGAGGGAGTTACAGAGTGATTCTTTTATGATAAAAGTTTCTTTTTATCATGAGGATATATATTATTTATGGAAACTGGAGGAAAACAATGAGTAGTGTTAAGGAACAGGTAGAAGAGCTTTATAGTAAGGGGATGCTGGACGATGACAGGAAGTTCAGTTATGCAAATGCTGTGAGACTGCCGGATGGGTCATATGGCCTTGTATGTTTTGGAATCAATAAGGATAGATTTCTTATATGGAATGCTGATTATGCAGGCATAAGTGGCAAGATCAAAGAGTTGCTGTATGATATTCCTATGTCTGAGATGGAAGAGATTAAGGGTAATGATATACCTGTCCTGGCTAATCTCAGATTCAAATGGCAGGGAGGATCCTTTCATTTTAAGGCCTTTGCGTATAACAGGTATTTTGTGAAGACAATCAAAGAGAGAAGTGCTGTAGCTAAAGCTGCGAAGACTGCGTAAGATAAAGCATATAATTCCTGTCAAGGAGCTGCGAAGCGGTAATGACCGCTACGCGGCTCTTTTTTGTTTGCTGGTGAGTCAAAATGAAACGTCCCCGTGAGTCACCTCTTGACAATATGAAAAAGCTGTTATACTATTTCAAACAGATTTACCTAAACAATATTTAAATAAAAAGGAGACAACTAAAATGAATTTAGATGAACTCAGACCAATCATAGCAGACATTCTTGGAGCAGATGAGGATAAGATCACAGCCGAGGCTAATCTTGTTGAGGATCTGGAGGCAGATTCCCTCTCTATCGTAGAGCTTCACATGGAGATTGAGGAGAAGCTGGGAGTGAAGATCCCTGATGAAGAAGTAGCAAAGCTTCATACTGTTCAGGACATTCTGGACGCTATAGCTACAGTTAAGCAGTAATGACCGGGTATTGTTGATAACAGACGCCGGTAGTTGCGACTGGGATAACGGAGATTACAATGGTTTCATTTCTAACTAGCAAGTCTTTACCTGGCAAAGCCAGGGAGGAACTGGGTGAACATATCTTCAAAAGGGAGGCCTATCCCGATTTTATTCAGTGCAAAGCCTGCAGCAGACGCTCTCTTAAGAAGGACTGGAAGAAAAACTATTATGTATGTCCTGTTTGCGGTAAATACAGGAGTATAGGTGCTCACTACAGGCTCTCTCTCATACTGGATCCGGGGAGCTTTAGGGAGTTAAATGCAGATATGAAGGCTACCGATCCCATGGATTTTCCTGAGTACAGGGAAAAGATCAGCGCCCAGAGGAAGGAGACGGGCCTTGAAGAGGCCGTGGTCACAGCAAGGGGCAGGATAGGTGGTCATAAGGTAACGGTGATAGTGCTGGACAGCCGTTTCTTTATGGGCAGCATGAGCAGTACTGTGGGCGAGAAGGTGACCAGAGCTGTGGAGTATGCTACGAAGAAGCATACGCCCCTTATTATCTTCTCGGCCAGTGGAGGAGCCAGGATGCAGGAGGGCATATATTCTCTGATGCAGATGGCTAAGACTGCAGCTGCCATAGAAGAATTTAATGCTTCAGGCGGGCTCTATATCAGCTATCTGACACATCCCACTACGGGCGGTGTGACAGCATCCTTTGCGTCGCTGGGAGATATTACCCTTGCCGAGCCGGGGGCTCTCATAGGTTTTGCAGGGCCCAGGGTCATAGAGCAGACCATACACAAGAAGCTCCCCAAGGGCTTTCAGAGAAGTGAATATCTGGAATCCCATGGCTTTGTAGACAAGATAGTGGCAAGGAGCGAGATGAGGGATACGCTGCTAAGGCTCATTGAACTTCATAAGAAATGATTGATGATCTCTATTGATCGATCATCATCCGGGAGGCCATAAATGATCAAGATCATATTAGACAAGGTTAGTAAGCTTGATAAAGAGATATCGGATCTGGAAGAGGAAATGACTCTGGAGACGGGCGAACTGGTGGATGCTGTATGCAGCTCGGATTGTGTCATGGAAGAGAGCATGGACGGATATTCCATACTGGATGCTCACAATAGAGAGCTTAAAAGGCTTAAAGAGTTGAGAAAGGACCTTCTTGGAGGTAGTAGGAATCTCACTCCCGATGAGAGGGTATATCTGGCCAGATTAAATACCAGGCCTCATGTGGAGGACTTTATAGACGGACTCTTTACGGATTTCTTTGAGCAAAAGGGCGATCATCTCTTTGATGAAGATAAGAGTATCTTTGGCGGGATAGCCAGATTTCACGGGATACCTGTTACTGTGCTGGGCCACCGTAAGGGACGCAGTATAGAAGAAAATATGGAATATAATTTTGGCATGCCCTGCCCGGAAGGATATCGTAAGGCTCTGAGACTGATGAACCAGGCAGAGAAGTTTCACAGGCCCATCATCACATTTATAGATACTCCGGGAGCTTATCCCGGGATAGAAGCAGAGGAGCATGGACAGGGTGAAGCTATAGCTGTAAACCTGGCCAAGATGAGCCAGTTCCATGTGCCTGTGATCTCTGTGGTCACAGGTGAGGGCAATTCCGGCGGAGCTCTGGCTATAGGTGTGGCCAACAGGGTGCTGATGCTGGAAAATGCAGTATATTCCATACTTAGCCCCGAAGGCTTTGCTAGCATACTCTGGAAGGACTCATCAAGGAGCAAGGAGGCATGCAGGCTGATGAAGCTCACAGCTGCAGATCTTGAGGAATGCGGCGTGGCTGATGAAGTGATAAAAGAGCCCCTGGGAGGAGCCCAGAGGGATTATAAATATGTGATGAAGAAGCTGGACAGCGCCCTTGAGCGCCATCTTAAGGAACTGATGGCTATGACTCCTAATCAGGTCAAGGCTGACAGACAGATGAAATACAGAAAGATCGGGTAAATATGAAGAAACTAGAAATACTGGGAACAGGCAGGGCTCTGGCAGGTAAGAGAGTGACCAATGATGATCTGGCCCGCCTGGTAGATACCAGTGATGAATGGATAAGCACCAGGACGGGCATCAAAGAGAGGCGCTTTTGCGATGAGGGCGAAGACGCCTACAGTCTGGCAGAAGAGGCATCCAGAAAGGCTATAACATCTGCTGCGATAGACAGCTCTGAGATAGACTGCGTGGTATGCGGTACCATATCCGGTTATTATGTCACTCCCAGCATGGCCTGTGTGATCCAAAAGAGGCTGGGCCTTAGGGAGGATATACCTGTACTGGATGTGAATGCGGCCTGCAGCGGATTTATATATGGCCTTGAAGTAGCCAGAGGACTCCTATCATCTACAGGGGGGCGCTATGCTCTGGTCATAGGCTGCGAAGAGCTGTCCAGGCTCATTGACATGACAGACAGGAATACCTGCGTCCTCTTTGGGGACGGCGCAGGAGCTGTTGTGGCAGAGGCTGCAGATGAAGGACTGTATGAAAGCGTACTTGGGGCCAGGGGAGGATATGAGATCACAGTCACAGGCCCGGGCCCTGAAGTGAGCAGGATCGGCATGGACGGCAAGGAGGTATTCAAATTTGCCGTAGATGCAATACCCAAATGTATTGATGCTTTAAAGGTAAAGTCGGGGATAGAACTTGCTGATGTTGATGCTTTTGTATGCCATCAGGCCAATGCCAGGATACTGGATCATTGCATTAGAAAAATGAAGCTTGACCCGTCTCTTTTCTATAAAAATATGGACAGGTACGGTAATACCAGCGCTGCATCAGTGCCCATGGCTCTGGATGAACTCCTTGAGACAAGAGGCGCCGGAGCAGGCAGCACGCTTATGCTGGTGGGCTTTGGAGGAGGTCTGACCTGGGCAGGAGTGCTGATAAAAATATCAGACAGATATAAATGCGCAGATCAGCGTGGAGGAAGCGTATGAAAATGTTAAATGAGCTCCTGGGGACTAGATATCCCATTATACAGGGAGGCATGGCAAATATAGCAACAGGTCCTTTTGCGGCAGCATGCTCAGAGGCTGGAGCGCTGGGACTCATAGGCGTAGGCGGTATGACTCCGGCTATGCTGGAAGAAGAGATAGCAAAGTGCAGGAGTCTGACTGACAAGCCCTTTGGTGTAAATATCATGCTCATGAATCCGGCTGCAGATGATTTTGCAGATATCGTGATCAGAGAGGGAGTAAAGGTGGTCACAACGGGAGCAGGCAATCCTGCCAAATACATGGACAAATGGAAAAGCGCAGGGATCAAGGTGATACCTGTTGTGGCAGCGCCGTCCATGGCCAGATATATGGAGAGAAACGGCGCAGATGCAGTGATAGCTGAAGGCTGTGAGAGTGGAGGCCATATAGGAGAAATGACTACTATGACCCTTCTGCCCCAGTCCGTGGACGAAGTATCCATACCGGTAGTTGCTGCAGGAGGTATTGCAGACAGAAGGCAGGTAAAGGCTGCGATAGCACTTGGAGCCTGCGGCATACAGGTGGGAACCTGCCTACTGGCATCTGAAGAATGTCCTATACATGAGAATTACAAGAAGGCAGTGATAAAGGCCAAAGGAAGTGACTCTATAGTAACAGGCAGGATAGGCGGTGCTCCTGTACGTATACTTAAGAACAAGATGTCCCGTGAGTACCTCAGAAGGGAAAAGGAAGGGGCGGATATGATGGAACTTGAGAAGTATACGCTTGGAAGCCTGAGGCGCGCAGTCTTTGACGGGGATGTGGATACAGGAAGTCTCATGGCAGGTCAGACATGCGGCCAGATCAAGGAGATCAGGCCTGTAAAAGCAATATTTGAAGAATTGATGGAAGGAATTGCCTGATATGAAAACAGCATTTCTATATGCCGGCCAGGGTAGCCAGCACAAGGGTATGGGTGAAGACCTGTACAGAGATTACCCGGAATTTAGAAAAGTATTTGACAGCGCGGAAGTGGATTTTGACCTGAAGAAGATCTGCTTTGAAGACCCGGATGAGCAGCTGAATCTTACAGAATATACCCAGCCCTGTATGCTGGCTTTTGCCTGCGGTATCAATGAGATATTAAAGGCAAGAGGTATAAAGGCTGATATCCTGGCAGGCCTGTCTCTTGGAGAGTATTCTGCTCTGGAGGCAGCAGGTGTGTGGTCTTACGAGGAAGCTATAAAGCTTGCAGCCTTTAGAGGTAAGGCCATGACAAGGTCTGCCCAGGGGGTAGAAGCTGCAATGACTGCTGTCATGGGGCTTACAAGAGACGAGCTTCAGGCCTGCGTGGACCAGGCTTTGGATCAGGGCGTAGCCAGCATATGCAACGATAACTGCCCCGGACAGATAGTAATAGGCGGCGAAAAGGCTGCAGTAGAAAAAGCTGCGCAGCTTGCAAAGGAAAATGGTGCTAAAAGGTGCGTGCCCCTTAAGGTAAGCGGCCCTTTTCATACAAGCTTTATGCAAAAAGCGGGAGAAGAATTAAAGGACTATTTTTCTAAAATAGAATTTTCTAATGAACAGATCCCTGTTGTATTTAATCTCACAGGATGTGAGAGAAATGAGTCTGACTTGGTAGAAGATCTCCTGACAGCTCAGGTACAAAACGGAGTAAAGATGACCCAGACTCTGAATTACATGCTGGACAATGGTGTGAGGCGCTTTGTAGAAATAGGTCCGGGTAAGGCTCTGACAGGATTTGTAAAGCGCTGTGCCAAGGAAAAGGGCATTGATGATATAGAGTGCATCACGCTTGAGAGCTCAGATGATCTGAAGGCCTTTATCATGGTAAGCGAGGAGGAACTAGATGGATAAAGCTAGCGCTATTGTAACAGGTGCAGGTAGAGGAATAGGAAGAGCTATAGCAGTAGCCCTTGCAAAGAAAGGATACAACCTGGTCCTGGGCTATGCAGGCAATGATGCTGCAGCAAAAGAGACTATGGAAGAATGCCAGAAAGCAGGCGGCGATATAGAAGTCATGCTGGTAAAGGGTGACATAGGCCTTGAAAAAACTGCAGATGATCTTCTAAATGCGGCTCTATCCATTAACGGGAGAGTGGACGTCCTTGTAAATAATGCAGGGATCACCAGAGACAAGCTCCTGGCTGCTATGAGCGCTGATGACTTTGATGCTGTATATAATACCAATCTAAAAGGCGCATTTATGATGATGCAGAAGGTGACCAGGCCCATGATGAAACAAAAATCGGGAAGGATCATCAATATGTCCTCCATAGTGGGCATATGTGGTAATGCCGGGCAGGCCAATTATGCTGCATCCAAGGCCGGTATCATAGGATTGACAAAGAGCGCTGCCAAGGAGCTGGCATCCAGGAATATCACAGTCAATGCAGTAGCTCCAGGAATGATAGAAACAGATATGACAGCTGTGCTGCCTGAGGAGGCCAGAAACAGGATCCTCTCTTCTATACCTATGAAGAGAATGGGTACTCCCGAGGATGTGGCAGGTCTGGTAACTTTCCTTGCAGGACCTGACAGCTCGTACATAACAGGACAAGTGATAGGCATAGACGGAGGAATGCAGTTCTGATAGAGGATAAAGAGATTATGACAATGAAGAGAAGAGTAGTAGTAACAGGTCTTGGGACTATCAATCCCACAGGTAAGGATGTAAATGAAAGCTGGGATAATGTAAAAAACGGCAGATGCGCCATTGATTATATCAGCCGCTTTGATACTACGGATTTTAAGGTTAAGGTGGCAGGAGAGGTCAAGGATTTTGATCCCGCATCAAGACTTGAGAAAAAGGAACTCAGGCATATGGCCCGCTTTACACAGATGGCGCTGTATGCAGCCGAGGAAGCTATTAAAGACTCCGGGCTGTGCGGAGACGGAGATTATGACTACAAGTCAAAGGTGACAGCCATTGATCCTTCAAGGATAGGTGTGATCGTATCCTGCGGAATAGGCGGAATAGATCATATTGAAGAGCAGCATGGCAGACTGGAGAGCATGGGTAACAGCAAGATCAGTCCCTTCTTTGTACCTATGTCCATTAGTAATATGGCTGCAGCCAGGATCGCTATATCTCATGGCCTGAAGGGCATGTGCTCCTGTCCTGTTACAGCCTGCGCAGGCGGCAGTAATGCTATAGGTGATGCCTTTATCAGGATCAGGGACGGCTATGAAGATGCCTTTGTATGCGGCGGTACTGAAGCCAGCATCACACCCCTTGCCATAGCAGGCTTTCAGAATATGAAAGCCCTGTCTGAATCTGATGATCCAAAGAGAGCTTCCATTCCTTTTGACAAGGACAGAAACGGCTTTGTAATGGGTGAGGGAAGCGGCATCCTGCTTCTGGAAGAATACGAACATGCCAAGGCGCGCGGTGCCCATATCTACGGAGAGATCGTAGGCTATGGCAGTAACTGTGATGCATATCATATCACTTCCCCTGCTCCCGGCGGCGAGGGCGGAGCTGCATGCATGGAGCTTGCTATAAAGGATGCAGGTATCAGCCCTGATGATATAGGATATATCAACGCTCACGGAACATCCACCAGTCTCAATGACAGATATGAGACTGCTGCTATCAAAGCGGTATTTGGAGATGCAAGAGATAACCTCTATGTATCAAGTACCAAGTCTGTGACAGGACACCTCCTTGGAGGCGCAGGCGGCGTGGAAGCGGTATTTGCCGTTAAGGCGCTGGAGGAAGGTTTCCTTCCTCCCACAGCAGGACTTAAAGAGACTGAGGAGGGTATGGATCTGAACTACCTGCCGGGATCGGGCATTGAAGCTGATGTGAAATATGCGCTAAGCAATTCCCTGGGCTTTGGCGGACATAATGCATGCCTGATTTTCAAAAAGGCTGATGAGTAAATTTATAACGAGCAAAAAGCGAAGCGTTTGCGAGTTTAACCTTCCAAAGAATGCGAATGGGTCAAAGGATTAGCTATAAAAAGATAAGGAGTAAAGAGGGTTGCTAGAAGAAGAGCTGATAAGCAGAACCGATAAAAAAGAGCTAAGCGCAGAAGAGATAGCTGCTATATTGCCGCACAGATATCCTTTTGCCCTTGTGGACAGGATATTAGACCATGAGCCCGGCCAGTGGGCCGTGGGCAGAAAGTGCGTATCTATGGATGAGCCCTTTTTCCAGGGACATTTCCCGGGGCGCCCCATTATGCCCGGGGTCCTCATCATAGAGGCTCTGGCTCAGACAGGGGCGGTAGCTGCCCTTAGCCTGCCTGAAAATAAGGGCAGGATCGCAGTCTTTGGCGGCATAAAGAATGCAAGATTTAAGCGCATGGTAGTACCCGGAGACGTGCTGGAACTCAGGTGCAGGATGCTGCGCAGTAAAGGCCCTGTAGGCGTTGCAGAGGCTGAAGCACTGCTTGATGGCAAGTGCGCAGTAAAAGCGGAGATTACTTTTTCTCTGATTTAGTGTTATGATATGACTTAAGGGTCAATAGTCATAAACTAACAGAAGGAACGAGTAATGGAAAACAATGCAATAAGTCAGATTTACGACAAGCTTCGCCTGCACTTCTATATGAAGGTATTCTCCAGATTTGAGAACAGGGAAGCTACATTATCAACAGTAGAATCCTTTAGCATGGAAGTGATCATGGGGCTGGGCGAACCCACTGTTGCGCAGTTTGCCAGGGCAGTGGATATCTCATCCCCCAATGCGGCTCACAGAGTCAAGTGCCTGCTTCAGAAGGGATATGTGGAGAAGATCAGATCAAATGATGATATGAGAGAATATCATCTAAGGCCTACCCAGAAATATCTGGATTACAAGCAGATCAACCAGGACTATCTGGAACTGATCATGAAGAGATGCCAGAAGCGTTTCTCCAAGGAAGATTACAAGAAGTTCCAGGAGATGCTCAGTATATTAAATGAAGAACTGATGCCTGAGATCGATATCAAGGACTATACATACTTTGATAGGTTGGATAAATGAGCCGCTGGTAAATTCGGGCCATTTACAAAGTTAAAGCTGTGGTATATCTAGCTGCATTGAGAGATGTCTCTTTGCAGCTTTTTTATGCAAAAAATTCAGTCAAAAATACATATTATACAAAGTGCTTGTAATGAAAGACAAAACATTGTAAGATGTCTAATGTTTGTTATTAAAAGGCTTCAGATAGTTGAAGCAAAGAACGGAGGAAGTTATACAAATGGAAAGAACAAGACTTGGAGTATCAATCGGAATGGTAGGAGCATTCGCTTATGCAGCAGCGCTCTTTGGAGGATATCTTGCATCTGCTATTGTGCTGGGATATATCCTGCTTTTTGAGAACAATCAGTGGCTTAGAAGAACAGCAGTAAAGGCTACAGCTACACTTGCCTGCTTTAGTATGCTGACACTTCTGATCGGTCTGTTCCCTGATGCATTTAACTGGATCCTGTCCGTAGTTAATGTATTCGGAGCAGGAGCATATGTACCGGTAGTAAGCAATCTCTTTGCTGTATTCACCACTCTGGTCAGCATCCTTAAGGATATCGTATTTGCTATCCTGATCGTAAAGGCTCTTAAGCTTCAGACTATCAACATCCCTGTAGTTGATAATCTTATCAACGCTCACATGTGATCATGTGATGGATGCGTCCTTGTTTTATAAGGTAAAGCTTTTACTGTCAAAAGCATAAGAAAGGTTCGGTTTTTGAATGTCCTTCAGAAACCGGACCTTTTTTGTGGCAGCAAGTCGGCAAGTGGTTGCGGAATTTGCTTACAGGATAAATAATAAATGTAAAAGAATATGAAAACTGGCCGGAGGAGATATGGCAGCAAACGCATCAAAACAGTATATTAAAATGACTACAACGCCGGTGCACAGATTGATATTGGCATTGTCTGTGCCCAGCGTTATTTCTATGCTTGTAAATAATATCTACAACCTGGTTGATACAGCCTTTGTGGGGAGGCTTGGCACCAGCGCCAGCGGAGCGGTGGGAATAGTCTTTGGTTTTATGGCTATCATACAGGCTTTTGGCTTTATGTTTGGTCAGGGATCGGGCAGTATATTGTCTCGTGCGCTGGGGACAAGAGACCTTGATAAAGCATCTCTTTATGCATCCGGTGGCTTTTTTGGATCTATTTTTTGCGGAGCACTGATCAGCTTCTTTGGATTTTTCTTCATAGATGATATTGTCCTATTTCTGGGCAGCACTCCTACTATCGCGCCCTATGCCAAAATATATATCAGCTATATATTAGTGGCAGCGCCCTTTATGAGCAGCTCTCTTACCATGAATAATGTACTTAGATATGAGGGCAAGGCCTCCCTTGGTATGGTGGGACTGATGACAGGCGCAGTCCTTAACATGGGCGGAGATTATATATTGATGTTCAAACTGAATATGGGCATCCACGGAGCAGGGCTCTCTACCGCTGTCAGCCAGTTTGTCAGCTGGTGCATACTGCTCTTTATGTTCCTGTCAGGCAGGACTGAGCTGAAGCTGAGTCTTAAGAGGGCTCTGAAAATAGGGGCTGAAGGCTATATAGGGATCATGACAACAGGTTTTCCCAGTCTCCTCAGACAGGGACTTAACAGTCTGACTACAGTGATACTCAATCTCTGCTGCAGGCCCTACGGCGATCCGGCAGTAGCAGGTATGAGTATTGTGTCCAGGATCGTGTTCTTTATATTTGCCTTTGCTCTTGGCATCGGCCAGGGCTTTCAGCCGGTATGTGCCTTTAACTACGGCGCGGGCAAGTATTCCAGGATCAGAAAGGGCTTTAGATTTACAGCGCTACTCACAGAGAGCATTATCATAATGGGCTGTATATTTCTTATTATCAATGCTGAGTACCTCGTAGGTGTGTTCAGGGACGATCCTGAGGTCATAGCAGTGGGAGCCAGAGCTTTGAGGCTGCAGTCTATGGCCAACCTTTTATTTCCGGTTACTATGATCATAGAAATGACTTATCAGAGCTCCGGTAAAAGGCTTGGTGCATCTCTTCTATCGGCCCTTAGAAGTGGCCTCCTTTTGATTCCATTGCTTCTTATATTATCAAGGCTCAGGGGACTATCGGGTATACAGGAAGCTCAGCCCTTATCAGTAGTTCTTTCTTTTCCTGTGACCCTTGTTTTTATGGCTTTGTATTTTAAAAAACTGCCATCTGAGGACAAGGCGGGATGAGAAGCTAATGCTTATGACATATATCCCTACATATAAATGGATTCTGACTGCAGGAGGTCATTATGCCCAGAGGCGCTAATATGAAGCTGAAGTTCACATATCTGATGAAGATCATGCTGGAGAAGACAGATGATGAGCATAGTCTGACCATGCCTCAAATCCTGAGAGAGCTGGAAGGCTATGGTATCAGTGCAGAGCGAAAGAGTATATATGGTGACCTGCAGGATATGGAGCAGCTGGGAGTGGAGGTCATCAAGGAGCAGATAGGCAAGGAGACCTTTTATCATGTGGGCAGCAGGCAGTTTGAGCTGGCAGAGGTCAAGCTCCTCATAGATGCCATATTGTCATCCAAGTTTATTACCAGGAATAAGTCATCTGCGCTTATTGCCAAGGTCAAGACCCTGGTCAGTGACTATCAGGCCAGGTCCCTTCAGCGCCAGGTGTATGTGGGCGACAGGGTCAAGACCATGAATGAGAGTGTCTATTACAATGTGGATGATATCTATACGGCTATAGGCTCCAATAAGAAGATCAGCTTCAAATATTACAGATGGGATATAAACGGCAGACTCATCCCCACCCATGATGGCAACAATATCACTGTCAGTCCCTGGGCTCTTATATGGGATGATGAGAATTACTATCTGGTGGCTTATGACAGCCCTGCTCATTTGATCAAGCACTACCGAGTGGACAAGATGATGAAGATCGCCCTTGTGGATGAGATGAGAGAGGGCAAGGAAGAATTTGACAGCCTGGATATGAGGGATTATTCCAAGGCTACCTTTGGCATGTACAGAGGCGAGAAAAAGAAGGTCAGGATCAGGCTGGATAACAGCCTCTGCGGTATATTCATTGACAGATTCGGTAAAGATATAAGCTTCAGGCCGCTGACTGACAGCGAGAGCTATGTGAGTGTAAATGTTAATGTGTCTCCACAGTTCTTTGGCTGGCTCTTTGGCCTTGGGAGCGGAGTGAGCATAATGGGACCTGAGGAGGTTGTGACCGAACTGGAGAAATATACCAGAGACTTTCTGGCGGCTGTCAGTCGAGCCGGTAATAAATAGGAGAGAGCAGGTAATTCTACCTATTTATAGTCTTTAATACTTGTAATATATTGGCTTGCAGATCGGGGCAGCATCCCCTCTGCAAGCTTTTTTACTGGAGTAAGGACTATGCAGCCCGGAAACATATTCTTAATATAATAGGAGGGTACATACTATAATAAGTATATTTGTAATATACAAATATGTATTCTTTTTGGAAAAATATACCTTTAATATAGTAGAAAGGGCTCTTGCTATAAATAAATGACATAAAATCTTACACGAATACGTCTGTTTTTGTAATTTGTAAACAAAATTGAAAAAAGTGCATTATACATAATTGAAATAAAATCATCTATAAAGTATAGTTAATAAGGTTGCGCTATGTTTTTGCATCAAAGGAGTTATGACATGAAGAAGAGCGTTTTAGCACTGCTGATGACAGCAATGATAACTATACAACCTGTAGGTGGCAGTGTGGTGATGGCAGCAGAAGCTGACAGTACCATTGTTACAGAAGCTGTAACAAATATGACTGCAGATGATGAAACTGAAATATTTGATGAAGATATTGATGTAAATGCAGATGATGAGGCAGGCGAGGCTTCCGATCAGGAAACTTCTCAGCCTATAGATGATGAAAGTGTAGAATCTGCTCCTGCATACGACGAGGGAAATGCTGATGATGAAGGAGCTGACCAGATCCCTTCCTCTGATGCTGCAGATGAAGAAGTGACCGAAGCTGAAGACGAATCTGTCTGCGATGAAGATCAGGCCTTAGAAGACGAGGAAAATGAAGGAGGCGCTGCAGATGAGCCCTCTGATGATGAATCAGCTGATCCCTGTGCGATCGCAGAAGATAAAAAAGAGAGTTCTTTTTGCTCTGAAGAGGCAGAAACAGAGGAGCCCTTTGCAGGACAGTCCTATGATCTGTCAGGTTCTATTGTCGACGATGGTGCTGCTATAGCAGATGAAGATGCTGCAGGTGCAGATCTCTTTGCAGCTCAGGGCAGCAATGTCAAAGTAAATATTCCCGGACATTATTATACAGAATCAGCTTCCACGATCCTGGCTGAGATCAACAGGATCAGGAAGGAAGCCTGCAACCTGGGTCTTAAAGATCCTAATACAGGTAAGAAGCTTACTGCCGCTGATTACAAGCCTCTTGTATGGTCCAAGGACATGGAGGCTATAGCAAGGACCAGGGCAGCAGAAGCCAATGTGAATATCAGCCATACAAGGCCCAATGGCGAGAGCTGCTTTAGTGTAAAGTCTCCCTGGGGCGAGCAGGCATGGGGAGAGGACCTTGCATGGAACTCAGAGGGCTCAAGAGCTCTTATGGCCGGTATCAAGCAGTTCTATGATGAGAAGAACGATTATATCAATAAGACACAGAAGGGCCAAAATACCGGTCAGACAGGCCACTATGAAAGTCTGATCAGCACCAGATATACAGCTATCGGTGTTGCAGCATTTGCAGCTGAAGGTGAAGTATACAACTGGACAGCTGTAGCAGCAGAGCTGACATATAAGAGCGGACTAAGACAGGATAAGGATTCATTCCAGGGCAAATCATCTCCGGCTATTGAGATGTCCAGCTCATATATCACAATTGGCAGTATCCAGGGATCTGACAAACTAGAGCCTGGCAATACTGCGACTTATTCTGTAGCAGTTACGGCACAGAGTAAGTCAAGCTATGGTACTTCAAAATATACTAATGCTACTCTTGCTTCCGGATTGATGAAGTGGTCAAGCTCTGACAGCAGCATATTGAGCATTGATTCAGTAAGTGGAAGAGCAAATGCTCTTAAATCGGGAAGCGCAACAGTTAAGGCGGCCATCAGTGGAATAAGCGCTACCAAGACCAAGGCTGTAAAGGTTAATAGCAAAGCAGTGAAGCAGACACAGTCACTGAGCCTTGACAAGAGCGAGGTGACAATGGAAATCACCAGTGCCAATACAGCTCCGGCTATCACTCTTAGCAGCAAGATAGATCCTGTAAGCTCCGCTAGTGAAATCACATGGTCCAGCTCCAACAAGAAGGTGGCAGTGGTAGATGGCGAAGGAAAGGTAACAGCCAAGGGCCCCGGTACGGCAACAATCACTGCAACATCTCCTGATAAGACCATGAAGGCCAGCTGCAAGATCAGAATCACAAGAAGCGTAGATTCTCTGACCCTCACAGGTAAGAGCACTCTGAATATCACCAGTAAGACTGCAAAACCGTCTACAAGATTAAAGGCTACTGTAAAGCCCTCTAATGCCAGCAATAAGACTGTGACATGGGAGAGTAGTAATCCTGATATCCTGACTGTTAATTCCAAGGGTAAGGTAGTATCCACAGGTAAGCTGGGCAAGGCCACTATCTATGCAAAAGCAGATAACGGTAAGATAGTTAAGTACAAAGAGATAAATGTGATCTGCAGGACTGAGAAGGTAAAGGTAAGCCCCGGCAGCTACAAGCTGGGCGTAGGCAATGTAAAGACTCTGGCAATGTCCGTAAAGCCTGTTCTGGCAGATAAGAGCAAGGTTGAATGGTTCAGCAGTAATCCTGAGATAGCAACTGTTGATTACAATGGTAATGTAAGAGGCCTTAGCGAAGGAAGCGTAGTCATCACAGCAAGGACCAGTGATGGCACAGGCAAGAAGGCCAGCTGCAAGATCAAGGTCGGCAAAGCTGTAGAAGGCATACAGCTTGCTAACAGCAAGAAGAAATATATCACAGGTACTATTGAGCTGCCTGTAAAGAAGAAATATACCATCAAGGCACTGATCACTCCCACAAATGCGATCAATAAATCAGTCATCTGGGAGTCCAGCAATCCTGAAGTAGCTACTGTCAAGAACGGCGTAGTAACAGGCAAGAGCCAGGGAACTGCATATATTAGCGCAAAGACTGTAGACAGCGGCAAAATGACAGGCATATATGTACATGTCAATATCCCTGTTAAGACCATTAAGCTTGGCGCCAGAAGCATGAAGCTGGCATATGGCTCATATGGACATATAGATGTAACAACCATCCTTCCTGAGAATGCTACTAATAAGAGTCTCAAATTTGTCAGCAGCAATGAGAGCGTTGCAGTAGTAGATCAGTGCGGTAATATCTATATTGCAGCAGATGCCGCCTCCAAAAAGAAAAGCTGTACCATAACCGTATATGCTCTGGATGGCAGCGGCAAAAAAGCAAAGTGCACTGTTAAGGCAGTTGCACCCAGTAATTAAATTAGCTTACTCCTAAATATTTAGTGTTTTTCTCAAATGGCAATAGTAAGATCCTTTTGGATTTTTCTATTGCTTTTTACTTTGTCAAATAAATGCTATTTGTTTTCATTAGGAAATTATATAATGTATATATATTAGACGTACCTTCAGAAACACGCATTTACTGCGTGTTTCGTGAGAACATGAATCTGGCATTTAATAAGCTTTCTCAGACGGAGAATGGAGGGGATCATGCAGTACAGAGAAAATAAAAAAAATGGTGACAAGCTGTCTGCTCTTGGATACGGCTGTATGCGTTTTAGCAAGAAGGGTACTGCTATAGATCAGGAGAAGTCGGAAAAGGAAATGTATGAGGCTTATCAAAACGGCGTCAATTATTATGACACCGCCTATATCTATCCCGGAAGCGAGGTGTGCCTTGGCAGGTTTCTGGCAAAATATGGTATCAGAGATAAGGTCAATATTGCGACCAAGCTCCCTCATTATCTGATCAAAAAGCCGGGTGATATTGATAAATTCTTTGACGAAGAGCTTCAAAGGCTCCAGACAGATTATATAGATTATTACCTTATGCATATGCTCAATGATGCCAATACCTGGCAGCGTTTGTGTGAGATGGGGGTAAAGGACTGGCTGGAACAGAAAAAGGCATCAGGCCGGATCAGAAACGTGGGTTTTTCCTTCCACGGAGGGACTGTTCCCTTTAAAGCCCTTATTGATGCCTATGACTGGGACTTTTGCCAGATACAGTTTAACTATATGGATGAGCATTCCCAAGCGGGAATCGAGGGCCTTAGATACGCAGCTGCAAGGGATATCCCTGTGGTGATCATGGAGCCCTTAAGAGGAGGGCGACTGGCTAATCTTCCGGAAGGAGCAAGGAGAGAATTTGAGAAGGTGGATCCTGACAGGACCAATGTGGATTGGGGGCTTAGATGGATATGGAATCATCCTGAAGTGACTGTGGTGCTCTCGGGTATGAATGATATAAGGCAGGTATCCGAGAATGTCAGGACTGCTTCTGAAGCTATGCCGGGGAGCCTTTCAGAGACAGAGCTTGATGCATACAAGAAGGTTCTGGCAGTCCTTGAAAAGAGCATCAAGGTGGGCTGTACAGGCTGCGGCTATTGCCAGCCCTGTCCCAAGGGAGTGGATATACCGACTAATTTTGCAATATATAACCAGAGCTATACAGACGGCTTTATCAATGCTATGAGGGAATATATCATGTGCACCAGCCTCAGGAAGGTGCAGACCAACGCTTCCCTGTGTGTAAAGTGCGGCAAGTGCGAGCAGCATTGTCCTCAGCATTTGGAGATTAGAAAAGAGCTGGAGAATGTCAAGAAGAGGATGGAAAATCCTATATACAAGATTGCAGTGCCGATTGCCAAGAAGATACTAAATTATTGATGTGACGTAAGGGTTAAAAGGTCATAATGCGATTAGCTTTAATAAATCGCATTATGACCTTTTTTGACCAGCAAAACATTAGAAAGCAGCAATTTGCTTTTGCCCCTGACATCTTGATAATTCTAGTAACAGATCATACACCGGATGTTGTGAGTGTGCTTGCTACCTGCTCTCTGACTATCTTAAGGAGGCTCTCGTCTGCCTTCTCATCAGTTTCATAGGGGGTTGGAACATAGCTGCAGCCTAAAACATCAATGCCCAGGATGAAGCCTGCCCAGGTAAGAGCCAGGGCGTATCTTCCATAGATATAATGCATATGGAAACCGTCTCTGCAAAGGCTCCTTCCGCCATGATCATAATCAAAGGGGCTCTGGGCTCTGAGGCTCTGGATCACATCTCCGCAGGGGATGAGAGGAAGAGAGTACTTGTCAGTGATGGTGTGATAGCACTGCCAGGAGCGTCTGTACATTTCTTCCTGATCTCTGTTATATCTGATAAAGCAACCGTGATCGCTGTCCTTTTCATATGCCCAGGTCTGCTGGAAGAGGATCTTGGCAGCAGGCACTTCTTTCTTTAAATAATCCAGGATAAGACCTGTAAAGGGCTCGTAGGTATCAAGCCAACCGCTGTCATGGCTGGACTGCTGAGTCACGATATAATCCCACTTCTGTCTGTGAAGGACTTCTTTGACAGATACATATCTGTCTGTTTCTATTCCATTTTCCTGATACTGATACTCGGCTTTGTCATGTTCTATATTGTCCCAGTGTCTCTCCAGACTGCAGCCGCCTATATAGAGATTTACTACGTTTACTTCTTCTCCCAGGCTTTTGCAGATATCATAGAGATAGGCTGTGGCATCTCTGGAAAAGCTGTTTCCTATTGCTAATATATATTTCATCTCTTTTTCCTCCATATATCCCTGATATTGTTACAGTATACTACCAGATAATACCGTGTGCAATGAAAGGGGATATGGCATTAAGCTCCTGTGCATGGTAGAGTTATAAGGGCGAAGATTGTTGCTGCTCATAAGCATATCTTGAGCAGTAACAAAGGAGGATCATGAGAAATATTACAAGAAAAGATAACGGGCCTGTTATCAGGCAAAAAATATATAATAATATGGAATACCTGACCTTTCCCATTCTGGAGGATTCAGGCTGGATCCGTCATGCTTTTACCACAAGAGTGGGAGGCATATCAAAAGGGATCTATGGAGAAGCCAATTACAGCTATAGCAGGGGAGATGATCCTGCTTGTGTTGATGAGAATCTCATGCGAATGGGAGAGATATTGGGGGTAGGACGGGATCTTGACCGCTTTGTGCTCACAGCTCAGACTCATACCACTAATATCGCTGTTGCAGGGCCGGAGGATGCTGGAAGAGGTATAAGGGGCGAGAATGCTTATACAGACACGGATGGACTTATCACAGATGTTCCCGGCCTTATCCTTACAAGCTATCACGCAGACTGCCCTGTGGTATATCTGGCAGATCATGTCCATCGTGCTGTGGGCCTTGTTCATTCCGGTTGGAAGGGTACAGCAGGCAGGATAGCTGCAAAGGCCGTGCGAAAGATGCATGAGACATATGGGACTGATCCGGCAGACATAATAGCTGCCATCGGGCCTTCTATATGTCCGGACTGCTATGAAGTAAGCAGTGATGTGGCTGACGTATTTATATCAGGATTTAAAGGGACAGAGAATATTATCCGTCTCAAATCAGATGGTAAATATCTTCTAAGTCTGTGGGCTGCAATCAAAGAGACTCTGTTAGAAGAAGGAGTAAGAGCCGGAGCTATAGAGGTGACTGACATATGCACAAGGTGCAATCCGGGCTACCTTTTTTCACACAGATATGCCGGGGATAAGAGGGGA
Source organism: Butyrivibrio sp. MC2013 (assembly GCF_000424585.1). Classification (GTDB taxonomy): domain Bacteria; phylum Bacillota; class Clostridia; order Lachnospirales; family Lachnospiraceae; genus Butyrivibrio. The sequence continues at coordinate 78,652 of NZ_AUKE01000007.1, read as the reverse complement.
AATAATGCAGCATTTATCATGATCGATCCGGGGGATAATATCAGTGAAGCTTAAGATCTTCTATGGCATAGTAGTATTGCTTATAATGATCTATCTCTTAACAGATGATTTTGGAAGAGGAATAAAAGATTCCCAGGGCTATTTTCAGGCTTTGGATACGGGATTTACAGCAGAGATCCTATATCCGAACGGGGAGAGAGAATATATAGAAGATCTCTCTTCTCCTGCCAATATCAGCTGTAAAGGAGCATCTTCTGTCATATGGCACTTTTCTTTTACGGGAGATATTCCTGAGAACTGCTACTTTTGCTACAAGTGTTCATTTCAGGAAGCAGTATTTGAGATAGAGGGGCAGGTAGTTGATGAGTTCCATGAAGCCAAAGGACTATTACAGACTCCTGTTTCCTTTGGCGGCAGAAGGATAGTAAAGCTCCCTGAAGGTATAGAGGGGAGAAGGGCAAGTCTATGCCTTACTACCAGGCTTCCCGTCTACAAAGGAATACTGGGCGCCTGCTATATAGGAAGCAGGCAGGCTATCATAGATCATATTATCAACAACTATTATATTTCTGTGACAACGGGACTTTTTATGCTGATTACAGGCATAGGCACTGTTTTTATGAGACTGTTTGCCGGCAACAGGCTTTTTTCCAAAAGGATATATTCCTATATGGGAGCGCTCTTTTTTGTCAGCGGGATGTGGCTCATAGTGCAGTCGGGATCTGTCCCGTCATTTTGGGGTAACCTCTCATCCAGCCATGCTCTGGAATTTATATCCCTTATGATGATATGTGCTCCGGCACTGCTATTAGTAGATGAATCAGAGCGGCACAAGTTTCACAAGATTTCAGAATTACTGCTCTGCGCATATATTATCTATTATATAGTATCGTTCTTTATAGTATATGGCTTTGGAATAGACTGGATGGAGCTGCTGCCGGTCACTTATGTCATGATAGGCAGTCTGGCTATATATATAATAGCCACTACCCTCTGGATAGTCTTTAGGGACAAGGAGCTCAGAGCAGAGCTCAAGTGGATGCTCAGGGGGTATATATTCTTTTTGACAGGCGGACTGGTAGAGATAATACTTCTCCTATCTGCTCCCCAGCTTCAGATGGGACAGTGCATGGCAGCAGGCATGATAGTATTTGCCGTCTGCACTATCATATGGTCCAGAAAGAGGCTGATGATAGATGTTGAAAACATGGAGAAGAGGCGGCAGCAGGCAAGGCTTGGCAAGGCTTTTATAGATAATGCATCGAGAGATCTCATAGAACCTATTGATCAGATAATAGATAAATCGGGAAATATCCGTAGAAGGGCCATCGATACAGTAGTTAGGACGGATGCGGCGCAGGTCCGCAGCAAGGCCATAGCTATCAGAGAGCAGATACTGTCTCTTACAGGCAAAGATGATAAGGGACCTGATAGGGATGGCAGATATAGGAAGGGGATTTACAAAAACTATATCAAAAGCGAGATCAGAAATATTATCAAAGATGATAAAAATGAAAGCTCAGCAAACAGAGCAAAGGCCATAACAAAGCTGATAAGGGACCCTTGGACGGGGAGCGAGGTGGAAAGACCAAGTCGCTTGACCAGGCTATGGCATTTCTATCTCTACCTAAGCGGCGCTATGATACTGATGTTTATAGTGGCCGAGGCTCTGAGCCATGACAACTTCAGCTGGGGCAGGATGGGAGAGACCGGTCTGTCAGAGAGGAGCCTCTTTTTGGTAACAGGTACAGCCATGATCCTCTTTAGCTTCTATTCACTGGCCACATATATAATGTCCACTCACAGGCACAGGCTTGGAAGGCTCTACTATCTCTTTATCTTCCTTTTTATGGGAGGCGTACACTTTTTGTGCAGGCCGGAGATCAGGATAGGCCTTGTGAGATCTGAGTCTGTCAGGGATAATATCTATCTGCAGTCTCAGCTTGTGGCAGTGTCTGCCGCAGTGATCCTATATGGCGCTTTTCTAAGGGATTTTAGAAAAAAAGATGAAAAAACGGAAAAGCATATAATCCCAATGATAGGCTTTATATCACTTCCTGTAGGACTTCTAATGCAGCTGTTTACACCGGTCCCGGATATCTGTATGGGAGTGGCGGAGCTCTTCTTTGCAGTATGTATGCTGCAAAAGCTCTTCGCTGACAGGATGAATGAAGATATGGATGACAGACTGACGGTGGGAAGAGCCAATGAAACGGCAGTATTTGGTTATGATCTCTCTCATCGTGTCAGCAATCCATTAGGAGATATTGGCACTATCTGCAAAAGGATCGCAAAGGAAGCAACCCAGCAGGATGTATTGATGGATCTGGGAGAAATAGAAATAGCATGTAAAACATTAGAAAAAGAAATAACAAATATCAAAGAGATCACTTTGATGAACTAAACGGAGAATGATATGGTACGAGTACTTATAGCGGATGATGAAAGGAATATACAAAAGGCATACAGGTCTGATATCCAGGATGCAGCAGACAGATACAGCCTGGCAGGGACTGCGTCAAGATGTGATGATGCAGTGGTATTTGCAGATTCGGCCGGCGTGGACCTGATCCTGATGGATATCAATACGCCCGGGGAATATAACGGTCTGGAAGCCTGCAGACTGATCAAGGAAAAGCATCCCGGGATCAAGATCATCATCACTACTTCATATACCGACCTCAGGGCCTTTGATAAGGCAAGAGAGTGTGGTGCTGACAGCTTCTGGCTCAAGGAACTAAGCCCTGAGAATCTGGTGGATATCATGGACAGGACCATGAAGGGAGAATCCGTATATCCGGACAGGAATCTGGATGTCATGCTGGGACAGGCCAGACTTTCAGATCTGACTGCAGCTGAGATAGACTGCCTCTATAAGCTTATAGAATACGTATCCGTTAAAAAGATGGCTGAGAAGATGTGTGTGGAGGAATCCACAGTCAAGACCCATCTGCTGCACCTGTGCAGAAAAACAGGCTGTGATAATAAGGCTGAACTGGCTATACTGGCCGCAAATGCCAGACTTGCCATACCTGACCTTCATCTGATGGATGTAGAAGATCAGGGCTGATGACCGGGGGTGAAAGTCAAAGTGCAGCTGCCAAAGACTGAAAATAAATTAAGCAGGGTCTTTTATATTCCCGTACATATACTGATGATCCTATCCTGTATATGCTACCGCCTGGGCGTACAAGCAGGAGGAACCGACAATATCTATTCAGCTTTTGGGTATATGATCCCTATGATCATAGTGATCATATGGGGCTGGATGTGCAGGATACGCATATCCCAAAGGAAGGCCGGAGACTGCAGCGTATGGATAGCGCTGTTTCTGATCATATTGATATTCCTGGGCTGGATCAGAGACCATATTGTGAATGAGGCTCTATCAGGAAGCATAGATTATGCCTACGGAAGAAATATAATACGTTTCCTGTTATATGGAGAATTGATAATAGTAATAGGGATAGCTGCCTTAAGTCTGGAGCTTGCAGTATTGTCTCCTGCTCCCTCTACTCGCAAAGCCGGAGCTGTGGAGAATATGATCAGCCTGACTACGATGGCTATAGTAGCCCTGATCATGACCAATGAGATACATCATAGAGTCCTGTCCAAGGCAGTGGGTACCATAGGTGCAGACAGAATGGCTCTCTACAGTGATCTGGAACTCTATGGCTACAAAGCGGGTTGGGGCTACTATCTGGCGGCTCAGTGGTGCTGTGCCTGCCTGGTGGGAGCAGCAGGGATATTGGCTGTATACTGCCTTAGAAAAGGAGACTGGAACAGGCTCTGGTTCCCCGGGGCACTTATGCTCATTAGTCTTATTTATCTATTTTTCTATGCCTTTGGCGTGATAAGGGACAGCTTCAGGATACATGATTTCTCTGTGGTAATAGCATATCTGACCATGATGGTGGTGGAGAGTTGCATTGCCAACAGGCTCATAGCATCTGTCAAAGGTTATGAGCCATTTATAAGGCATTCTCTGACCCCTATGTCTATACATGATATGGAAGGTAATTGCCTTATAAGATCAGACACTTTTGCCGGGCTGGAATCCTATATATCGGATTATGCAGAAGGTGATATCTGTATCCTGCCCGGAGGGAGACGCATGATGTGCAGAACTGTCCGCGGGGGAAGAGTATACTGGTCAGAGGATATCACAGGGGCCGTCAGACTCATAGACGAGCTGAGCAATACCGCAGATACTCTCAAGGACAGAAATGTGACCATGAGAGAGGAGTACAGATCCCGTTACAGAAAAAAGACTCTTGAGGAGAAAAACCGTCTCTATTCGCTGATGCAAAAGGACTGCCTGGAATATATCAGGGAACTGCAGAACCTTACCAGGATGCTGGCTGATACTGATGACAGAGAAGAAGAAAAGACGCTGCTGGAGAGGATGACCGTTATTGGCACGTATGTTAAAAGAAGAAATAATCTTCTATTCGTATATGAATCCGGAGGAAGGATACCTCCGGGAGAACTTAAGCTGTCTTTTTTGGAAATGCTGTCATCCCTTTCTGCTCTTGGAGTAAAGGGAGCAATAAATTATGTGGTGCCTGAAAATATGCTCTTTAATCATGCGTGTGAGTCTTTTGACAGCTTCTTTGTGATCATACTCAGATATTATAGAAATATCAGATCGGTATATCTAAGTCTTGGTAAGGAGGCTGATCATCACAGGCTCCTTGTGGAATTGTGCTTCAAGGAGGGTATGGGCCCTACAGAAGATGACTATGCATCAATGGAGGATGAGGGCGAAGGTATATACCTATACAGTAAGGAGATTGGGGGAGCAGGCCTATAATGATCATTAGATTATTCAGCTTTTTAAGGGATAAGCTTTCTCAAATAAATACAATAAGAGAGGTAGGTGACAACCTTCCTTTGGGTGTGAGCTTTTTTGACATGAAGGGCAGGCTCATGCTCAGTAACAGGACAGCTTACGATCTGTTATATGAAGTCTGCGACCACGGCTTTATGACTCTGGATGAGTTTATCAGCTCTCTCAGGAAGCTAAAAGGGAATATAGCTGTTGCGGATCTCATCTCTGACAGGGATGATCTGCTATACAGGGACCAAAGCGGGAGAGTGTGGAGCTTTAAGACCGGAGAGATAAAGACTAATGGTGAACGCAGATATATACAGCTGACTGCGGTGGATATTACAGGGCTCTATAAGAATGCCCTAAAGCTCCGGGATCAGAACAGGGAGCTTGAGGAGATGGAAGAGGAGCTAAGGCGTATCACCTCAAACGTGGCATCCATAACAAGGGAGCAGGAGATACTAAATGCCAAGATGAAGGTCCATAACAGGATGGGTACCTGCATACTCCTGTCTTCCAAATATATGAAGAAAGAGTTTGAGGATAACGAGAAGGCTGAGATGCTGGAATTCTGGGAGGATACCCTCTCAGATATGATGGGCGAAGCAACAGAGGATGACGAGATCGATGCTGTTGCAGATATCATCAGGCTGGGAGGCGAACTGGGATTGGAGATAGAGATCACAGGACCCAGGCTACAGGATGAGGATGACAGAGAGGTGCTATCAGCTGCGATCAGAGAGTGTATTACCAATACAGTGCGTCACGCAGGCGGCAAAAAGATCATGATAGATATCCGGGATGAGAACGGCTATCACGTTATAGAATTTCGTAATAACGGCAATAAGCCGGATGAACCTGTAAAGGAAGGTGGAGGCTTATCATCGCTGAGACGTAAGGTTGAAGATATAGGCGGTTTTATGACTATTGAGACAGGCGAAGAATTTGTGATCATAATAAGTCTTCCCATGAAAAACGCTGTGGATATAGACTGGTAGGATTTTGATAATCCATTAAGAGGGAAATGAAAAAGAACTGACTTATGAGGGTATCAAAGTCAGTTCTTTCTTATGGGTTTGGTTGTTTGTAGTGGTCTTTACGAATGGTTTGGGTGAACCATAAAGACCTGTTTATCCTGGGTTTTGGGTGGAACCCAAGATGGTGATCACCTGAAAATGATCAGGTGTATTGCTTTTGATCTAGGTTTTTGGGTTTGGTTGATAGTTACATTTATAATAAAAGCTTAAGCTTTGATCCCTTCCGGTACGGAGTTGTTATTAGAATATATAAGTTCAATAAGGTTTGGTTGTTGATAGTTATATAATTGTCCGTGACCTGGTGGAATGCCTTAAGCTATTTACTTCAGAAGCTGATTAACCTTTGCCTGTATAGCAGAATAATCATAGCCTGCTTCTGTAAGTTTTTTCTTTCTCTCTTCACCGTTACCCCAGTTGCCTTTGATGACTTCTCGTGCGATGTCGTCAATAGACTTGACCGGTGCATCACTCTTTAAGAGTGAGTTGACGAGAGCTTGAACCTTGTCGTAATCATAACCCGCAGCCGTGAGCTTGGCTTTTCTCTCGGCTCCGTTGCCCCATTTACCCTGAATTACTTCTTTTGCAATCTGTTCAATGGTCGCCATCACTTCACCTCCTTCTAACGTATTGCTTATCTGACGGGGCTCTTGGAGCTTATTCAGATAAGACATTTATCATACTAGCAAAAAGGAAAAAGTAAATCGTCCACCATTTGGTGGATTTTGATAAGATAAGGGTCAAAAAGAGGCCTATGAGCAAGCTCGCTTGCATCATAGGCCTCTTTTATGACCCAACAAACATGAGGAAGTAGCCATTTGCGAAGCAAATGAGCGGATTCCGAATGTTTGTAGAATTGCGAGAGCTGCTTTAGCAGCGAAGCAATTCGTATTATCTCTTAGTGTAGATCATTCAACCATCGGAAGTAGCCATTTGCGAAGCAAATGAGCGGATTCCTTAATTAATCTTGTATATACTGAAGGTCTCCCAGCCGCCTGCAGAATCCCTGTCTGCATAGAGCACTGAGGACTTGTTCTGATCGGCGCATACATATTTGCCGTTAGCGACAGCCTTTAAAGCATAGCTGCCGTCTGATATCTTTTCCAGATTGTATTTCTCCCATGTACCTATGGAATCACTTCTGGCCAGGAGCTGGTTCTGCTCATCAATTACAGCACATACGTACTTGTCATTGGCTCTGGACTTAAGAGAGATGGTCCCGTCAGCATTATTTACTATAACAAGAGTCTCCCATGCACCGCCGCAGCTGTTTTTGTTTGCGACAAGGGGATCAGCGCCTGTATTTTCAGCACATACTACAAGTCCCTGACTATCCTTGAAATAATACTCACCATCACTAAGGATAGTTGAGGAGTTGGAAGCGTTTCCTGAAGAAGAGCTTCCTGAGGAAGAGCCTGTGTTTACAGCTGCAGATGAGCCTACAGCATAGATCTTGAAGCTCTCCCAGCCGCTTACGGAATCTCTGTTTGCATACAAGGTGTTGCCGTTATCCTGATCTGCACATACGTATTTGTCATTGGCTACAGCCTTGATGGCAAATTCGTTGTCATTTATCTTTTCCAGCTTGTATCTCTCCCAGGTGCCTATGGAAGCGCTTCTGGCCAGGAGCTGGTTTTGCTCGTCAATGACTGCGCATACGTACTTATTATTAGCTCCGGACTTGAAGGATACTGTTCCGTCAGAATTATTTACTATAAATATACTCTCCCATGCACCGCCGTAGCCTGAACGGATGGCAGCAAGGGGAGAAGCACCTGTGTTATCTGCGCATACAATATTGCCGCTGGCAGTAGCCTGGATATAATACTCACCGTCCGCAATGCCGGCAGCGGGGAGTGATGATGAGGAACCGCCTGTAGAGCCGCTTGAAGAGCCTGATCCTGAAGAACCCGATACAGTGCCTGCAAGGTAAGGCTTCATGGTATTTGCAAGGCCGCTATTGATAGATGAGGTGCCCACATTGGACCATCTGCTCTTAATGGTATCAAAGGAGTCGGTGGAGACATTGACCTTTGTCACGTTCTGATTGTAGAGACCCCAGTTGTTATTGGAGCCTGTTACCTTGTAGGTCCAGTTGGTCCAGCTCAGACCCGAGTTATTCAGGAGAGCCAGGCCCTGACTCCATGCATTTAAGTTGTTGAAGTAGCAGAACTCGCCCATATAGCTGGGAACATTATAATTGGCATTATTGATGCCGTTTATCTTGTTCTGCATGTTGGTGATCTGCTTTCCTGCTGCATTGTCATAATCATCATAGAGATAGTTATGATATTCATACATGACATTGGTCCAGCCATATTTGGAAGGATTGGGCAGATCTATGGCATCCCATACAGATTCCATGATGATCACATGGTCGGGATCTGCGCTTCTGATCACATTGTAAGCGTTGTTGTAGATATCCCAGAGCATGGAGTGGAGCTGGTCTGCACTGTAGCTTGAATTATATCTGTAGGTACAGAAGGGCTCATTTAAGAGGTCGTAGCCTGCTACTGTGGGATTGCCCTTATAGCGCTGAGCGATCTTGTACCAGATATCATAATAGAGCTGCTGATTGTTATAAGCGTTATTGCCAAAGAAGAACTGTGAAGCTCCCTGCTTATTATCTCCGCCGTCTACACCTGAGTGATCGCTTCCGTTCTGTGAGCCGGGTGCACCGTGGAAATCCAGTATGACATAGATGCCTCTCTGGCCTGCCTGATCGATGAACCAGTCCAGTCTGTCAAAGCATCCATTTATGTAATTGCCGTTGAAATCAACAAAGTTCATATACCAAAAAGGGAGACGTATGCAATTGATACCCAGATTCTTGCAATTGTCAAAATCCTTTGTGGTCCAGTAATTGTCCTGGTAGGTCTTTATGAGCTCTCTCATACGACTTTCGCCAAAGCGCGATGTGAGCTTGTTGTAGATATCCATCTCACAGCTGACTCCTGAAGAGGAGTTTGTGGGGGTCATCCAGAATTCCTGGACCAGATAACCGCCCGCATTGGTTCCTCGGAGATTCACAATATCTCCGTTTCCGTAGTTGTTTCTCAGATTCTTGCCATTTGCCTTCAAGAATGAAGAAGAAGTGATTGCTGCATTTGCTTTCATTGTCCCTCCTGGTATAGGACTAAGGAAAAGACTTGCTGCCATAATAACCCCTGTTACAGCAGCGGTAACGCTTTTTAGATGTTTAAATTTCCCCATTTTGTTCTCATTCCTTTCTTTTGACTAGTAAAATATTGACCTTCACCAATCATTCCCCTGCAGAAAAGTAAAATAAAAACGTTTTTATTAAATTGTACTCTATCATATATTACTCAAACAAACAAGATTACTTGTGTAATTTTGTGAAAGCTCTACAAAAAACGTTTCGATTAATTGGGATTATTTCAGATGATAATTTAAGAATTTTAATGCATAATCAATTGTGGCTGATTATCGACTCAAAAGCTACTTGCAGATGGCAGTCTGTAATGTGTATCATGACATATACATTCTTGGAGCGAGGTGACAGTTGAAGAGATTATCAGATTACCTGAAGGAAGAATTTGGCGAAAAGGTATACAAGCTGTCTCTTACATCAGGCTGCGGCTGCCCTAACAGAGACGGGACTGTGGGATATGGCGGCTGTACTTTTTGTTCTGATCTGGGATCGGGAGATTTTGCTGCAAGAGGCGACCTTGATTCGCAGTTTGAGGAAGCCATCAGCAGGATAAGAGCCAAGACGGATGCGTCCAGGTTTATAGCCTATTTTCAGTCATATACCAATACCTACGGAGATCCCATTAGGCTCTATGACCTCTATAAGAGAGCGATCACAAGGCCTGAGGTGGCTGCCTTGTCCATAGGCACCAGGCCTGATTGCCTGGGACCTGAGATCATGGAGATGCTCATAAAGCTCAGGGATATAAAGTCCGTATGGGTGGAGCTGGGTCTTCAGACCATACATGAGCGCAGCGCTGAAAGGATTTGCAGAGGCTATAAGCTTCCTGTATTTGAAGATGCGTATAGAAGGCTAAAGGCTTGTGGCATCACTGTCATAGTCCATGTGATCCTGGGACTTCCCGGAGAATCCAGGGAGGATATGCTGGATACTGTCAGATATCTGGCCGGGCTTGATCCTCCCCTTGATGGTATCAAGCTCCAGAATCTCCAGATCCTGGAGGGAACGGCTATGGCCAAGGAGTATGATAGTGCCCCCTGGCCTATGATGAGTCTGGAGGAATATGCTGACCTTATAAGGGAATGCATATCCATATTGCCAAAGGATACAGTTATCCACAGGATGACAGGGGACGGCCCCAGGAAGATACTAATAGCGCCGCTATGGACACTGGACAAGAAGAGGGTCCTCAATACCATAAACAGAAAACTTCGCGAGACCTAGAAACAGATAAAACAATAAGCAGTAGTAAAAACTAAAAACAGATATATCAGAAAGGAAAGATAATGAATACTATCGATTACAAAACAATGGGAACCTGTGCCAGTCAGGTACATGTGGAAATAGATGATGAAGGGATCATAAGAGATGTTCGCTTCACAAATGGCTGCTCAGGCAATACTCAGGGTGTGAGCAGACTGGCCATTGGAAGACCTGCCACAGAAGTAGCAGACCAGATAAGGGGTATCAAGTGCGGTTTTAAGCCTACATCCTGCCCTGATCAGCTATCTATAGCAATAGACAAGCTGCTGGTTAAGATGAGAAAAGAAAAGGCAGCAGAAAACTAAGCGCCTATGGATGATCATCTGATTTTTTGGATGATCGTTGCATATATAAGAAAGGCAAAAAGGGAGGTTAATACTTAATGAAACTAAAAGAACTGATAACAAAGTCAAAGGGACAAAAGTCTTTGGCTTTCAGAGCTGCAGCTTTTGGGGCAGCTCTGATGATAGCTGCAGGCCAGACGGGCTGCAGTGCGCCCGCCAAGGAAGCGCCAGATAGCGAAGAGGAAGCAGTAGAAACTGCAGAAGAGACTCCGGAAGAAACAGCAGAAGAAAGCTCCGGAACGGAAGCAGAGGAGACTACTGTTTCCGAGGCGGATACATCCGTATATATGGATGCTTCCCAGGATATAGAGACAAGGGTAGCGGCACTGCTGTCACAGATGACAGTAGAAGAAAAGGCCGGACAGATGATCCAGGCCGAGCAGGCAGCTCTGTCCGCAGGTGATGTGGCTACATACGCACTGGGTTCAGTACTTAGCGGAGGCGGATCTGCTCCCAGGACAGGCAATATGACAGAGGACTGGGCAGCAAGAGTAAATGAGCTCAAGGATGAAGCTCTTGAGACCAGACTTGCTATACCGCTTATTTATGGCTCAGACTGCGTACATGGCAATTCCAATATCTATGGAACTACTATTTTTCCTCACAATATAGGCATGGGCGCTGCAGGGGATGCAGAGTTGATGGAAGAATACGGCAAGATAGTAGCAGCAGAGACCAGATGCGATGGTATCAGATGGATATTTGCCCCTACACTGGGTAATCCCCAAAATGAGCTCTGGGGCAGAAGCTATGAAGGCTTTAGTGAGAGAGCAGAAGATATCGCTCCTTTGGCTGCAGCCTTTGTAAAGGGAGCTCAGGCCGGTATGACTCCCGGTGAATATATGGATCAGAACGGTGTCATTGCTACTGCCAAGCACTTTATAGGTGAGGGATATACAGAAGGCGGACGTAACCAGGGAGATGTGGTCATGGATGAAGACGAATTTGAGGATCTCCTCCAAAACACCCTGATCATTCCCTACAAGGCAGCTGTAGATGCAGGCGCAAGGACTGTCATGGCCTCCTATAACAGTGTAAATGGTCTCAAGTGCCATGAAAACGGACATATTCTCACAGATGTACTTAAGGGACAGCTTGGCTTTACCGGATATGTGATTGGTGACTATAACGGCGTAGCTCAGGTAAGCGGCAAAAATTATGCGGAAAAGATCGCAAATGCGGTAAATGCCGGCGTTGATATGCTCATGGAGCCCAATGACTGGAAACAGGTACTGGGATATCTTATAGATGATATCAATGATGGCAGCATTAGTCAGGAAAGACTGGATGATGCTGTAACACGTATTCTCAGAGTAAAGTTTGAAGCAGGCCTATTTGAAGAAAAGGATCATATGGACCTGGAGGATTCTCTTAAAGAGAGCGTAGGCTCAGCTGAGCACAGGGAAGTGGCTGCAAGAGCTGTCAGAGAGTCACTGGTACTACTCAAGAATGATAAGATAAGTGACAAGACTGTGATCGAGAGCCTTGGCGATATGACTGATATTGCAGTGGTAGGTGCAAAGGCCAATGATATGGGTTCACAGTGCGGAGGCTGGACAATCTCCTGGCAGGGCCAGCAGGGTAACTGCACACAGGGAACCACGCTTATAGCAGGCTTTGTTGAAGCTACAAAGGCAAAGGGCAGCAAGTTCTATTATTCAGCTAACGGATCACAGATAGATCCTGCATCTCAGGCTGTGATCGCTGTAGTGGGTGAGAGCCCCTATGCTGAGACAGCAGGTGACAGAAGTGCATCAACTCTTGCTATAGACGGAGTAGATAGGGTAGCGCTTGATAATATGTTTGAGCAGCTTGAAAGCCAGAATATGGACATCCCTGTTATCATCATCCTGCTGACAGGTCGTCCGGTAGCAATAGACGAATATGTTGACAAGGCAGATGCCATTGTGGAAGCATGGTTCCCCGGAACCGAGGGAGAAGGTGTAGGACAGGTTCTCTTTGGAGAAGAGGATTTCACAGGTACACTGACCTATACATGGCCCTGGTATCCTGCAGGTATTGAGCAGAAGCACGAGGATCCTTCTGTAGTACTCTTTAACTATGGAACAGGCCTTAGGAAAGACGGCAGTTCTATTAAAGAAGAGGGAACTGCAGTGATAGGCGAAAAACCCGCAAAGCCTGAAGAAAATGCAGGCCCTGAAGTGGGATATATAGACCTGTCTACCTGTGATTATACTGTAGAAGGTGAGAACTTCCTGCCTGATTCTTATCTGGTAACAACAGGAAGCGCCAACAATATCTCTTATGCTGACAGCTTTGACGGTGAATGGGCAAATGCCAAGTGGGATATATACCTGCCTGAGAGCGGCAATTATACTGTTCACTTCATAGTGGCAAGTGACGGCGCAAGCGGCAGCATGGAGATCTACTATGACTCACCTTCTATCACAGATGATGGAGCTGCCAAAAAGAAACTGGTACCTATCACAGCTACCCAGTCAATGACAGATTATCAGGATATTCCTGTAACACTGATGCTGGAAAAGGGTAATTACGAGTTCAAGCTGATGAATACAAAGGAGGGCGGACCGGATGTGCGCCTTGACTGCATCCGATTTGAAAATGCAGGCTGATAGCTTATAAATAATTGATTTAGATATATTCTGTAAATGTGTATTTGATCAGAGTTATAAAAAACTATATTGTTATGAATAGGATCGCCGGAAAGACTATTTTTCCGGCGATCTTTGCTTTTATAGATATGTATTCTTGTATTACTTTTAAGCACATATGATCTTTTTATTAGTATCAGAGCTTTCCTGTAATTTCTGCCATTTTTCCTGCTATTTCTCTGGAATTGTCCACGTTCTTCACATTTCTCTTGCCTATTTCCCTTACTTCGGATGTAGTAGCTACAAATTCCTCACTGGTGGCCAAAAGAGCATCGGCGCTATCTACCAGTTCATCATTGGAAGACTGGATGTTAGACATATCTTTCTGAATAGTGGCAAGGGTGCTCTGAAGGCTGGTCGCTTTTTCTCTGGCGATGGTGAGCTTTTCTTTGGTATCATTTGACAGTTCAGATTGCTCAAGCGCCATATCGACAGTCTTTCCAGCTTTTTCATATACTTCATTGGCATTTACAGCCAGTTCATCCAAAAGAGTGGTGATCTGCTGGGTGGAATTCTTGGTCTGTTCTGCAAGACCGCCAATCTCACCTGCTACAACTGCAAAGCCTCTGCCGGCTTCACCTGCCCTTGCTGCCTCAATGGAAGCGTTCAGCGCAAGGAGATTGGTCTGGGAGGATATGCTCAGGATCATATCTGTGATCTTCTTTGCATCGTCAGAGAAGCTCTGCTGCTTCTGAGCTGCATCTTTCATGGCATCGCCCACCTTGGTGGTCTCTGTGGTCTGGATTACCAGCTTTTCTATTACTGACATGGACTGCTCAAGCAGTTCTTCCATATGCGAAGAGTCTTTGGCAGCTTCTTCTGCAATGGACTGGGTAGAGCTTAGTGCATCCTTGATCTTATTGCTCATCTGGGTCTGCCTTGATATGGCAGAGAGGTTTTCTTCATTACCCCGGGCTATCTGATCTATGGACTGGCTGAGTCTGACGGAATCTTCTCCAATATTGTCCAGCTCGTCTTTGAGGAGGATGATCTTATCACTAAGCTGGGATGACATGGCAAGAATATGGTCAGACTGATTTTTTTGCTTTTCCGAAGCTTCTTTGATAGCATCTATGTTTTCTGCAATGAAATCCTCCAGCATCCTGCTTCCCAGGATGATCACCAGGCTTATCAAAATGGATATTATGATCTCTATCATGATGCCTTCAATGGCATTTTCGATACCAAGCTGTACAGCGTTCAGGACAGCTCTTATTATATTGATGATCAGGAACGCAGCACATATGATGTTTATCAGCGTATGATCCATATAGAATACAAGTACGATCATAAGAGGGATCAGATAAGGGAAAGCTGTATTACTCTGGCCAAGAAGCAACATAAGAGAATATACAAAGCAATAAGCCAGGCTTTCATGGAAATATATCTTGTCGTTGCGGGTAAAGATCAGGATCAGCAGGAATAAAATATTGAGAATAGTGAAAGCTAGAGGAATTATACTCCGAAAAGGAGCAAGATCAGATTGTGTCAGCTGGGCCATAAGGCCTACAAAGCCAAAAAAACTCACAACAAATATAATGATCTTTAGAAGTTTATCTACTCGTTTTCTTTGGCTGTCAGTGAGTTTTGATTCCATAGATCAGACCTCCGTTTTGATTGTATGGGTAAACATTTTGTAAACATGCGGTTTCCATTGGCATTTTCGGAAATATACATCAAAAAGTTGATATTTATAACTAAATGTCGTTGTTTTTCTTGATGAAAATTTTTATCAAGACAAGTAAATTTATTCCAAGCAAAAGTCAAAAGCCTTTATTAATCATTTTGCTCCAGTGCGGTATACCTAAACAGTAGCTAATATTATTTTCAAACTCTGTAGGGGAGGGATAGCAAAATGAAAAGCAGGATCATCAGTCTTGCACTGGCACTGACGCTGGCGCTTACCGGCATACCTGCTGCACCTGCACAGGCTGCGGTAACCGGTCAGTACACTAACCCGCTTATGAACGGAGCGGATCCTACCATCGTGAGGGGCGAGGATGGATACTTTTACTCCGGATTTGGTGTGGACAACAATATCTACATCAAGAGAAGCGAGACACTTCTGGGGCTTTCAACAGCTGAAAGCCATCTTGTATGGAAGAATCCCAGGACAGGCAATAAGGACGGCAATAAGAATTATTTCGTATGGGGACCCTATATATACAGATTAGACGGTGCCTGGTACATCTATTATTCATCAAGTACCGAGAACGACTTTGGTTATGGACACCCTTCCAGCTACGTTCTTGAGAACACGTCCGCAGATCCTTTCACCGGCGAATGGATCGAAAAAGGCAGCAATACAAATGTTGATGACTTCGAAGGCAATGCATCTGAGAAGGCAGGTCTGATGAACACAGAGAGCTACGGACTTGCATGCGGTGTTATCAGCATCGGAGGCGAGAGATACTTTACATACACCAAGTATGAGTACTCAGTAAGTGAGCCCGGCAATACCAAGTTCAATGAGTGTCCTACCATTGTTAAGATGGAGAATCCCTGGACATTGACAGGTCCTGAGTGTACAGTCGCAAGACCTACATACGACTGGGAAAAGCACGGCGGCAACATTGATGAGGGCTGCGCACTTCTAGAGCATGACGGTAAGGCTTATTTTGCATATTCCGTAAGCTCCTTTACAAATGATAATTACGGCGTAGGACTGTCAGTATGTGATCTGGATACAGACGTGATGAATGAGGACAACTGGAAGAAGTCCACAACCCCTATCATGTCAAGATCTGATGAGAACTCTGTATTTGGTCCCGGATCACCACTCTTTGTAAAGTCTCCCGACGGAACAGAGGACTGGCTCATCTATCACCGTGGTCCTATCGGCGGACAGACAGGCTCTGACAGACGAGTAAGTGCTCAGATCGTAAACTGGACAGATAACGGACAGATCAATCTTGGTATTCCTTCCAATCCAGATACAGTACTGGATCTGCCTTCAGGCGAGATCAAGACTGATGTATACGAAGCTGAAGATGCAAACTACGGCGGAGTATCCAAGAAGATGTACAATAACACAGCCAAGGCTTCCGGTTCAGGCGATATGAAGTTTGATCAGGACGGCGAAGGCTATATCGAATTTGATGTAGATGCGGACGAAGACGGAGTATATGCTCTGGGCTTTAGATACAACAACATCGGCGATACGGTAGAAGCAGCGCTTACAGTTAACGGCGAGAGCTCAGGAGACGTAGTATTTGCACCTAATGGCAATTATGAAGTGGACTTTGATGTTGAGAAGGCATACGGAGTAGAGCTGAAGAAGGGCAGCAACACCGTAAGAGTATCTGTAAACGGTAGCAGCACACTGGCTCTTGACTCTATGACAGTAACAAAGACTGTCCGCTATGAAGCAGAGGACGCTGAGTTTGAGAATGGCGCAGGCTTCGAGCATGAGGGCGATAGCTACGTAGGCAACATGTTCGGTGATGATGCAGCTATCAGCTTCACAGTAGATGCTCCTGTAGCAGGCAGCTATGCAGTAGAGCTGAGCTATGCTGATGGCTTCTCTTATGCAGATGGCGAGAAGCACGCTACTATCTATGTAAACGGCGAAGAGATCAAGAAGGGTGCACTCTTCCCCACTGGTGGATGGGATGTATACGGCAGCAGGATCGACAACCTCTATCTGAATGCCGGCAAGAATATCATCACATACAGAAATGTAAAAGAAAACGGAGCCAACAAGGCAGACGTTAGATATGATTTCATCACTGTAACCGAGACAGCAACAGCTTCGGCAAGGCATGCAGCACCTGCCGTTATTAAGGACACACGTTCCAAGCTGGCAGCAGTCGAGGAAGCAGAAGAAACTAAAGAAACAGTATCTGACAATTCCATTGAGGAAGAAACTGAGGATACAGCAGTTGAAGATGCTGCAGTAGTTGAGGATGCAGAAGAAGCAGATGAGACTGTAGAGGCTGCAGAAGCTGACGGCGTAAAGCTCCTTGTAGCAAGCCAGGAAGATGGCGAAGAAGAGGATGCAGAGGCCGAGGAAGAAAATGATGAAGAAGCTCCGGAAGCAGAAGCTGAAGAATCCGAGGTTCCTGAAGCTATAGCAGAAGAGGATGCTGAAGAGGAAGCTACTGAAGAAGAAGCTGCTGAAGAGGAAGCTACTGAAGAGGAAGAAGAGATCCCTGTTAAAGAAGCAGAGGAAGAGATGACAGTAGCTGCTGCAGGTCTTAAGGGCTTTGAAGTAAATGCTCCTGCTGAAGCAATCTATGATGTGACATTTGACCTTAAGGGTGAAGCCGGAAATGGTCTTAAGGTTACTGTAAATGGCGCGGAAGTATCCAGGCCTGAACTAAGGACTACTGCAGGTAAGCTTACTGCGACAGTAAGACTCTCCAGAGGTTCCAATGTGATTGATCTTGTAAAGGCTGATGGCGAGAGCGCAGATATGACAGGACTTCATATCCTTAGAAGACTTCCCTGGGCATATCAGGCAGAGAACGGCACAATGAAGGGCGTAAAGGCAGGCTCTGACCACCTTTACTATGATGGAACAGGCTTTGTAGGCGGATTTGAGTCTCAGGGCAACTTCCTGAAGTTCAACACAAGCATAGCAGTAACAGGTACACATACAGCAACACTTAGATATTCAGGTGTAGCTGATGCTGATAAGACAATCTCACTTTATGTAAATGATCAGAAGGTAAAGCAGCTGTCACTTCCTGCAACATCTTCATGGGATTCATGGAATGAGATCACTACTGAGCTTTATCTGAGGGGCGGCAAGAACACCGTAGAAGTTCGTGTGGATGAAGGCGATACAGGTCGTCTGAATGTAGATGAGCTGATCATCGACAAGTTCGCAGGCGGTGCAGGAACAGTTGAGGTAGCACCGCTCATCTCCGGTGAAGTATATGTGGTAAAGGATAAGAACAGCCAGATGTCTCTGGATATCGATGGCTATTCACCTGAAGCAGGTAAGGAAGTACACCTGTGGAGCTACCTTGGAAACAATAACCAGAAGTGGAAGCTGGTAGATTTGGGCAACGGCTACTGGTCCTTCAAGGGAACATATGGCAGCAAGAGAATCTCTCTTAGAGATGAAGTTGTAGATGGAACAACATATAGAACACTGGTAACAGCTGATGAGAACATTGATGATCTGGCTCAGCAGTGGAAGCTGGAGAAGTCCGGCAGATATTACAAGCTGATCAACAGAGATGCTTCTGCAAATGGTCAGAAGATGGTAATGACAGTTATCGGTGATTCTACAACTGCCGGTGCAAAGATCTGCGTAGCAGCAGATGAAGGCAAAGACAGTCAGCTCTTTAGCGTAGACGGCGGCCTTTACATGGAGCCTCAGGAAGTAAGGGATATTGAGAATCCTCAGTCAGCTGATGATTATGCTGAGTATGGAAGCCAGTATGAGCTTGCAGATCCCAGGATCCCTGAACCCTATGATCCTTATGATTATGTAAATGATCAGACAGTCAGAAGATATGAGGCTGAGAGGGCAACACTGGATAACGGTGCTGAGACAGCAACAGATCACGAGGGCTATTCAGGCGAGAGCTTTGTAGGCGGAATGTGGAAGGGCGATGCTACTATCACATTTGCTATCTGGTCTGATATGGCAGGTATATATGATGTAACACTGGCATACTGCAACGGCAGCGGCGAAGAGAAGGCAGCTGTGACCAAGGTCAACGGCGAGGCTATAAGCCCTGTACACCTTCCTTCAACAGGTAACTGGGATACATGGGGAACAGTTACATTCCAGGCAGAGCTCACAGAAGGTGTAAATAAGATCTCCTTCATGAACAGACTGGAAGAGGCTGATGGACTTAAGGGTGATGTTAACTATGACTACATGGATGTTAACAGATATCCTACAACAGTATCCGGTGAGGAATCACCTTATACATCAATTGAAGAGAACGTAAAGAGATACGAAGCAGAAGAAGCAGTCCTGTCCAGCGGCGCAAGAATGGATACCGATCATATCGGATATTCAGGAGACGGTTTCGTAGGCGGAATGTTCAACGGAAGCGCTTGTATCGGACTTACAGTAACAGTTCCTGAAGACGGAACATACAAGTTTGATGTACGTTATGCAAACGGACATGGCGATGATGTAGAAGAGAAGGTAGCTGCAGTATTCGTTAATGGTAAATATATCGAAGGAATGGTATTCCCTAAGACAGGTTCATGGGAAGCTTGGGACAATGCATCTATCGAGCTTGAGCTAAAGAAGGGAACCAGTACAATATCCTTCATTAACAGTTCTTCAATCACAGGACATGCAGGCGATGTAAACTTCGACTATATCGATCTCTTCCTTGCTGAGGAGACTGAGCCTACAGAACCTGAAGATCCTCAGGAGCCTATTGACCCTGAAGAGCCTACAGATCCTGAAGAACCCGGCACAGAAGAGCCTACAGATCCCGAGGAACCCGGAACAGAGGATCCCGAAGATCCCGAGGAGCCCGGAACAGAAGAGCCTACAGATCCCGAAGAGCCCGGCACAGAGGATCCGGAAGAACCCGAAGAGCCGGAAGAACCCGAAGAGCCGGAAGAACCCGTTAAGCCTGTCAGCCCTGTTGTAGTGATCGTTAAGAAGATCGTAAAACAGGTAGTTAAGACAGTATCCAGAATTATCAGAAGCATTTTCCATCTTTTCTGGTAATAGTGGCAGCGGTTAAGCCGTAAGCTTTATCATGCGGTGATAATTATGCGCCTGCTATTATGGCAGGCGCATTTTTATACCAAAAATACAACTATTATGGGAGTTGTACTAAAAAAACAGGAGGGTAAAATGGGTAAAAAAGAAGGACGCCCATGGTCCAAAGGATTAAGCTATGTCCTTAGTGCAGGAATGATAGCTGGTCTTCTTGGATCCGGCAACGTGGCTGCCATGGCAGCCGAGCCTCTTGAAGCTACAACAGTAACAACAACTGTTGCTTCGCCGGGGGACAACATGAACCTGACAGCAGAAGGCAGCATCGACTGGCTGCATCTGGCAGGCGGCGGCATATCCGCCAGAAAAAATATCGAAGAGCCGGTGATCATGTATGAGGCTCTTCCCGGAGTACACAAGATCAATGAAGCAGGTGACAGTGCACTGTCATACAGCTGGAGCGACGGCTCTGCTATAGAGAGTGCCGAATATGTGACCAAAGCAGCAGTATATGGCAACCAGAATCCGGATCAGGGTGTTCTGGAGGATGGCGTAGGCTACAGCCTTAGCGTGGATGCAGCTGATGAAGACAGAGTTCTGTCTTTTGCAGCAGGTCTTTGGGAGGCATCCTGTGACATCGAGATCACAGCAGATGACAGTGAAGTGTATACTAATAGTCTGAGCAGCCACGGCGCAGTGATCACAATCTATACAGTGGAGATCGCTGCAGGAGATGCCGTAAATGCTACAGTAAGACTTACAGGTACTACTAACGAATGGGGCAATGTGACTCTTGGAGGCGTAGCTCTTAAGAAGGCAGGGGAGGAGACAAGCCCTGAGGAGCCCGGAGAGATCGAAGATCCCCAGGAGCCTGTGGAGAATGATATTGAGATCATGGTAGACAGCGGAGTAGTAACATCAGGATCTGTTATGGATCTGACAGCCGAAGGAACAAAAGACTGGATGTTCAAGGACGGCGAGCAGGATGACAGAAAACAGGGCGGAAGCGGCCTGGAGATCAGTTATCTGAAGGATAGCAATTATGGTACCTTCTATGACAGCAAGATGAGCCTGTCCTGGACAGACGGCAGCGTCAAGGCTGAGAATAAGGGTACTACAAGGGGCAAGGTCTTCTTTGGAAGAAAATTCCAGACTCCTCAGATCCCTGAAGATGGCGAAGTGGGTTACAAGCTTCATGTGAAAGCTGCTGACAGCGCTCAGCTGCTGAGCTTTGTAGCAGGTGTATGGGAAGGCGCTGCAAGCGTTACTATCAAGGCAAATGGCGCAGTCAAGTACACTGAGAATTACAGCGCAGTCGGAGCTGCAGTGCAGAAGAAATTCTCTGTAGCTGTACCGGCAGGAGCAGATATTGAAGCTCTGGTAAAGCTCACAGCACACAGCAATCTTAATGACGGTAATGTAACAGTATGCGGTATCGCCCTTAGCGATACAAATATGGAAGACTGTGCACGTACATTTCTTGCAAATGTTATAAAGAATGCAAAGAGGATTGACTTCTCAGGCTACAGAGCTGAAGAAGTATCTGCTCTCAAAGAGGCTATTGCAAATGCTGAAGCAGTATATGCTGATGCAGAAGCTACTACAGAAGAGATAAATGCTGCAAAAGATGCTCTTAGGAGCGCGATAGATGCCTGTCTTGCTGCAAAGCTTGACGGTAAATTCACTTATGATACTGCATCCGGCCTGGTAGCAAGCTTTGGTTGGGAGGGTGACCTTAATGCTCCCATCGCATATATCGACGGAAGCTATCGCTTAAGGGACAGAGGCGACCTGATGGTATCCTTTGGCGTACGAGATATCCCCGGCAAGATCAGCTGGTACAATGCAGAAGGATATCTGCCTGCATTTGTAAGTGAGTATTCAAAGGACGGCCTTGATGTTAAGGTTGAGAACTTTGCTGTAAAGCATGAGCTTGATGGCAATGACTATGAAGTTGCTTACTCCAGGATGACTGTCACCAATACTACAGACGAGAAGAAGGCACTTCCTGTTGTATCTTCTACTCTTACTCCCATCAATGATGCAGCTGAAAATGCTGTATATGCAGAGGCAGGAGAGACTGTAGTAAGAGATTATGCGATCTACGCTGACAGATTTGACGGCGATTATGATTATCCTGAAGATGAGACTCTTCTTACTTTTGGAAGTCTTGATGAAAACTATGATCTCATGAGAGACTACTGGAATAACAGACTTGAGCCTCTCGCAGAGATCACAGAGCTTCCAAACAAGGAGCTTATCAATGCATACAAGGCAGGCTTTATCTATACACTTCTCATAAGGGATGATGTAAAGAATGCTGATGGTACAGTTACCAAGGAGCTTCACGTAGGCGAGAACGGATATGATATCATGTTTGACCATGATACTATCGGTATTGTAGCAGCTCTCCTTACAATTGGTGATTTCACATATGCCAAGGAGTATCTGGGAACTCTTCCTGCAAAGCTTCAGTATGATGATGCCAAGTGGAAATACAGCTGGCCTTTTGCTCTTTATCTGGACAAGACCGGTGACCTTGATTTTATAATCCAGGAATATGAGACTATCAAAGCCAATACTCACATGGTGGAATCTGACAGAGATATGTCTGCAGGCGGTATCATCAAAAAGACAGATGCCATTGACTCTCATGGCTATTGGCTCATTGATAACTGGAGTGCGTTAACAGGACTTACTACATATGGTTATCTTTGCGACAAGCTCTACGAGGCAACTGCTGATGAGAAGTATATGGCAGAGAGCAAGTGGGCAGATGAGCTTTATGCTGACCTTCTTGCAAGCGTAGAGAAGACTCAGAAAGCAATGAGGGAAAAGTATGACTATCCTTATCTTTCAATTGATATGAATCTTCCTACTGAGAACAGTGCAAGAGGAGACGTAAGAGACGGTAACTGGGCTTCAATGTTCCTCTTTGGACGTTGGGCATGGGATGGATATCTCTATGGTGCAGATCAGGAAGGCTCTGATATGATCGCTCTTATAGATGATACATATGCTCATGGTTTTGACAGAAGATCCACTGTAAGTGATTCTATCTACAACTTTGGCGGATATCCTCACGGATATTATTCATCTGCATACAATGCAGGTTATGGCTCATCTGCACTTAGAGGAGAAGCCTACAGAGATGCCGGTATCAAGGCATATGAGTTTATGATCGATAAGTCCATGAGCGGACCTTTTGGATGGTGGGAAGGCGTTAACTATCCAAATTCTGCTTCTCCCTGGGATAGAGATCATGCAGCAGGTGGCGGTGGATCCTGTCAGCATATGTGGGGACAGTCCACAGCTACCAAGGTGCTCTTTGACTCACTTATCGCAGAAAAGAGCGGAGACAAGATCATCATCGGACGTGGTATCCCTGCTGAGTGGACAACACAGGGCAAGGTAACTGAGATCAAAGACGTATCCGTATGCGGCGGCAAGAAGACAGGTTATCGTCTGGAAGGCGGAGAGGATAAGATCACTATCAGCTTTACAGGTGATGTGCTTGATGTACCTTACAGCGCTGAGCTTATCGCTATCAAGGATAACATTGCAGAGGTGTTAGCTGATGGCGTAAGACTGGTAGATGGTATCGACAGAGCTGCAGGTACAGTTATGGTTCCTCAGGGCACAAAGACCCTTGTGATCGAGCTTGGCGATGAGAAGCCTGTAGAAGAAGAGCCTGTTGGTCCTGATCCTTCAGAGCCTGTAGAACCTGGGCCTACAGATCCTACAGATCCCGAGCCTACAGAGCCTATTGAAGAGCCTGTAGATCCTGAGCCCACCGATCCTACAGATCCTGAGCCCACTGATCCTACAGATCCTGAACCTACAGACCCTGAGCCCACAGATCCCGAACCTACAGAGCCTGAGCAGCCTCAGAAGCCTTCAAATCCTATCCGTAAGATCGTAAAGGCGGTTGTTAAGGTAGTAGTTAAAGTAGTGACTCGGATCGTTAAGTCAATCTTTAAGCTTTTCCGTTAATGGCAGGAGATGATTTAGCGGCGATACACAGATTATGAACATATGAAAAGAAGGCGCCATGGGGAAGAAATCCTTGTGGCGCTTTTTTGATAATGATAATATCGAAATTTCGATGTAGTAAAAAATGCATTTCGAGCAGTTTAGGTCATGGCATATGAGGGATATGATAATCTGTTCATGTCGACAGGGAAGTCGAAAGATACACGTAGCATGCAGGATGCAGCGGGGACAGGAGGTCCTTTTTACAGGGAGGTAGAACGTGTATTTGTGATTTACACCATTATTGATCGTTTTTGTGGTCCTTTATATTTATTTCTTATTTACCACACCCTTAATCTCTGCTCAGAAATGGCCATTCCCTGTGGCACATGCACTGTACTCACAGTGAAGAGACTCATCAGAAAATATCCAATAACTCACACAAAGAAAAAGCCCGACGGGGCTTTTTTTATATCATGATACGTTTGTGCTATCTTGCGGTCAGTCTTTAATGAAGGTATGATGTAATAGCATTATTCTTATTCAATCAATCTTATCGGGGGGAAGGGTATCATGAAGTACAGGGCACTTGTAGCTGATGACGAGCCCATGATCAGAAGGGGGATCATAAGTTTTCTCAGAGAGTATGATGATTTTGAACTGGTGGCTGAAGCTGAGGACGGCGAGATCGCGCTTGAAAAAGCAAAGTCTACAGCGGTAGATGTCTTTTTTGTGGATATAAATATGCCCTTTTTGAACGGCCTGGACTTTATAAGAGAGCTGAAAAAGCTCTATCCTGAAGCCCTGGTGGTGATCATTACAGGCTATGATCTCTTTGATTATGCAAGAAAAGCAGTGAGTCTTGGGGTGTTTGATTATGTGCTAAAGCCTCTTCAGGAAGAAGTGTTTGACGAACTCATTGGAAGGATCAGGGCAGCGCTGAGCCAGAGGAGCGGAGAAGAACTGGAGAAGAAATATCTGGAATGGGCAAGGGAGAAGATGCATGAAAGCAGAGAGCTTCTCTTGACTGACCTTTTTAAGAAGATACTCGACGGCAGGCTTTCGGGGGATGAGATCAGACAGGAATGTGAGTACCTGGGCATCAGCATCCCCGATCCTTATAATCTCCTGCTGGTACGTACCGATCCCAGACCCTCTGAAGAGGTGAGCAGCGAGTGGAATGAAGACCTTCTCTACTTTGTATCAGAGAATATAGCTCTGGAAATGTTTGCGTCTCTTGCTCTTGAGAGCAGGTGCAGAGATGAGTCGGGCAATCTGGTGCTCATCATTCCTGCGCAGGAGAGCGCTGTATTGGAAGAGAAGATCAGTGAATACAATAACTATCTGCCGGGTATAATTCCTGTAAAATCCGCGGTCTCAGCGGTTACGGGAAGCGGAGTAGAAAATATAGCTGCATCTTATCAGGAGGCTCTGTCGGACGCATCAGGCAGCATAGGAATGTCCAATGTAATGGAAGCGGTTATAGATCTTATAGAAAGAAGCTATTCCAGAGAGGATTTTTCCCTTCAGGAGGCGGCAGATGAGATCGGCTTGTCAGTTCCGTATCTTAGCCGTATGTTCAGAAAGGAAGCCGGTTGCACTTTTGTGGATTATCTCACCAGTCTCAGGATGAGAAAGGCAACCATACTTCTTCATGACGATTCTATCAAGATATATGAAGTGGCAGAAAGAGTGGGATATACTTCTCAGCAGTACTTCAGTCTTGTATTTAAAAAGAAGCTGGGCATCAGCCCTATTGATTACAGACAGTCTATCAAGGATAAGAACTAGATTCTTGTCCGAAAGGATCAGGTACAAAAAGCAGTTCATAGCTATATCATTAAAAATACTATATAAATATACTTATAGGAGCCTTTCGGGAGATAATATCCCGAGAGGCTTTTTTTACGTGAAAAATCGTGATCCGCTAGTATTATTGCATCAAATCCTTCACTTTATTAATCATTTTTATAAAATGACGTAAGGGTCAAAAGTCATTTCGATTCGAGCTTGCTCGAAATCGAATATGAATTTATGACCCGCAAAACATGAGCAAAGTAGCACGTAGTGCGGATTTGCGAATGTTTTAGGATTGTGAGAGTTTCGAAGAAACGGAACAATCCGTTAGTCATAAGGTGTCAAAAGGAACTTTTGACACCTTCCTCATAAAATTCCCTGGTTAAAAAAATGTAAAATCTCGATAAACCATTCTAAATACATTTATCTTTATCTGCCCTAAAATCACTATTGTAAACAAACAAAAGGCCCCAGGGGCCAAGGGTGAATAAGGAGGGTAACATGAAAAGAAAGTTATTGAGCGCTATTCTGTGCGCATCTATGGTTGCTGCATCACTTGCAGGCTGCGGCAGCACAGCTGCAAAAGAGGAAGCTACTGTTGAGAACGAAGCTACTCCCGCTGGCGATGCTGCAGATGATACTGCAGATGATTCTGCTTCAGACGGCAAGCTGGTAGTTGGTTTTGCTCAGATAGGACAGGAGTCCGGCTGGAGAGATGCTGAGACAATGTCTATCCAGACATATGCTGAAGAGCATGCTGATACTGTTGAACTGAAATTTGCTGATGCTCAGCAGAAGCAGGAAAACCAGATCAAGGCTATCAAGAGCTTCATCGAGCAGGATGTAGATGTTATCGGTCTTGCACCTGTTGTTGAGACAGGTTGGGATCAGGTATTTGCTGAAGCTCAGGATGCAGGCATCCCGATCATTCTCCTGGACAGAACAGCAGATGTTGACGAGAGCCTCTATGCTACATTCATCGGTTCAGACTTCATCGAGGAAGGTAAGCTGGCAGCACAGAACATGGCAGAGCTTATCGGCGGCAAGGGTAAGATCGTAGAGCTTGAGGGAACTGTTGGTGCTTCTGCAGCTACAGACAGAAAGACAGGCTTTGACGAAGAGATCGCAGCTAACTATCCTGATATCGAGATCGTAGCTTCTCAGACAGGTGATTTCACAAGAGCACAGGGTAAGGAAGTTATGGAGTCATTCCTTAAGTCCAATCCTGATATCGTAGGCGTATATGCACACAATGATGATATGGCACTTGGTGCTATCGAAGCTATCAAGGAAGCAGGCCTTAAGCCCGGCGAAGACATCAAGACAGTATCTGTTGACGGCGTAAAGGGTATCTTCGAGGCTATGGTAGCCGGCGAAGCTAACTGCACAGTAGAGTGTAATCCTCTTCTTGGACCCCTCTTCTTCGAGACAGCTGCAAAGCTTAAGGCTGGAGAGAGCGTTGAAAAGTGGGTTAAGTCAGTTGACGGAGTATTCACATCAGATATTGCTGCAGACGTTATTGACGATAGAGCATATTGATAAAAGGATTGTGATAGATAGAATAATGGAGCAATTCTTGCATCAAATATTACTGATTATTAACTAAAATAATCCGCTCCGTTGATTCAATGGAGCGGATTTTTTAAAGGAGGCGAAAGGGTGAGTAGTCAAACCAAACTCTTAACAATGAAAGGCATCTCCAAGTCCTTCGGTAAAGCAGTAGTGGCCCTTGATGATGTTCAGTTTGAGCTGGAGGCAGGAGAGATCCATGCACTTCTGGGAGAGAACGGTGCGGGCAAATCTACCCTGATAAAAGTACTGACAGGCGTTGAGGAAAGGGACAAGGGAGAAGTAGAACTGGAAGGCAAAAAGATATATCCCAAATCCACAAACGAAGCTCAGCAGGTTGGCATATCTACTGTTTATCAGGAAGTAAATCTGTGCCCCAATCTGTCTGTTGCAGAGAATATCTACATTGGTAGGGCCCCCAGGACCAAAATGGGAGCAATTGACTGGAATGCTATGGCAAAGAATGCGCAGGAGCTTCTTGAGAAATTTGATCTGAAACTGGATGTAAATAAGAGCCTGGATAATTATTCCGTGGCTGTACAGCAGATGGTAGCTATAGCAAGAGCCAGTGATATTCAGGCAAAAGTCCTGATATTGGACGAGCCTACAAGCTCGCTGTCTAAGGTTGAAGTAGACAAGCTCTTCGATATCATGAAGAGACTCAGATCCGAAGGAATGGGAATCATATTTGTAACTCACTTTTTGGATCAGGTATATGAAGTAACAGACAGGATAACAGTCCTTAGGAACGGACATTATGTTGGTACCTACAAGACCAGCGATCTTCCCAGGGTTGAACTGGTATCCAAGATGATAGGCAAGGACTATGCAGTACTGAACCAGACACTGCAGAAGGGCCAAAGTGATAAGGAAAAGACTAAAACAGGGGATGTTTTTGTTTCCATGAAAAATGTAACCCACCAGGGCAGCATCAATAATATGGATCTGTCAATCGCAAAAGGTGAGGTACTGGGTCTGTCCGGACTCCTTGGATCCGGAAGATCGGAAACAGCTAGAGTACTCTTTGGAATAGATCAGGTAACAGGAGGAGAGCTGGAGATAAACGGAGAAAAAGTACATCTGTCTCACCCTCTTGATGCAATTAGGAAGGACCTGGCTTTTTGTCCTGAGAATAGAAAGACGGAAGGTATCATAGGAGATCTTTCTATCAGAGATAATATTGCACTGGCCCTGCAGGCCAAGAAGGGGCTCTTCAAGAAAATCAGCAAGAAGGAAGCACAGAAGATCGCAGATGAGTATATAAAGAAGCTGGAGATCAAGACTCCTGATGCAGATCAGCTGATCAAGAATCTGTCAGGTGGTAATCAGCAGAAGGTGATCCTGGCAAGGTGGCTTGCAACAGAACCGGAGCTTCTTATGCTGGATGAGCCTACAAGAGGTATTGATATCGGTACCAAGGCTGAGATACAGAAGATAGTAATAGACCTGGCAGCAGAAGGTATGGCGGTGCTCTTTATCTCATCTGAGCTTGATGAAGAACTCAGATGCTGCAGAAGGATCGTGGTACTGAAGGATATGGAAAAAGCCGGTGAAGTGACAGGCGAAGATGTAAATGAAGCTGCGGTAATGCACATAATGGCGGGAGGAAATGACTGATGAAAAGCAAATTATCCAAATTATCACAAAATCAGGCCTTCTGGCCGGTCATGATATTCCTGGCCATTATCCTCTTTAATACAATAATGACAGGAGGAGAATTTCTAAAGATCACTATAGTAGACGGACACTTCTACGGAAGGATCATTGATATCTTCAGAAACGGCGGTAAGCTCATGATCCTGGCAGCAGGTATGACAATGGTACTGGCAACAGGTGGAACAGATATCTCTGTAGGTTCAGTTATGGCTATAAGCGGAGCCATCGCCTGCAGCGTGATCAAGGGTAATCTCCTTCCGGGACTGAATGGAAGCGTTGCAATGGCTATCATCCTGGCTGTATGCGCCGGTATACTTTGCGGCCTCTGGAACGGCTTTCTGGTATCCAAGATCAAGATC
The DNA here is from genome assembly GCF_000424585.1 of Butyrivibrio sp. MC2013. Lineage (GTDB taxonomy): Bacteria > Bacillota > Clostridia > Lachnospirales > Lachnospiraceae > Butyrivibrio. Next base: position 49,379 of record NZ_AUKE01000007.1, on the reverse strand, counting down.
CAGCCTATAGTTGCTACAATGATACTACTTGTTGCAGGAAGAGGTATCGCACAGCTGATCACCAATGGTAAGATCATCACTATCACCTCTGATGCGTATTATTTCATCAACGGCGGATATATACTGGGACTTCCTTTTCCTCTTTATATCGTGATCTTCCTGGTAGGACTGCTCCTTATATTTGTTACCAAGACAGCCTTTGGTCTTTTCCTTGAATCCATTGGATGTAATCCTCTGGCTTCCAAGTTTGCAGGTATCAAGGTAGATATCTATCTTTTGGCGATCTACACGATTTCCGGAGCCTTTGCTTCTGTTGCCGGTCTCATTGAAAGTGCAGGTATCAAAGGAGCTGACTGCAACAATGCAGGTCTGAATATAGAGCTGGATGCCATCCTGGCAGTTGCCATTGGCGGTACCAATCTTATGGGCGGCAGATTCTCTATCTTCTCCAGCGTGATCGGAGCACTTATAGTGCAGAGTATCACTACAACAGTACTGGCTCTGGGTGTTCCTGCAGCATATATCAGAGTATTAAAGGCAGTGCTCATCATCGTGATCTGCCTGTCCCAGTCCAGCAAATTCAAGCTCTCTTTGGGCAAGATGCTGGCTGGTAAGAGAAAGGAGGCAGCTGCGGTATGAAAGACTTAAAAAAACTCCGTATCAAGAATGTATCTCTTACAATGACCATTGCATTATTCCTGGTCATGTTTATATTCGGATCTGTCAGGTATGAGCATTTCCTGTCATTATCCACATTCCTTAATCTTTTTAATGACAATGCATACCTGATGATCGCAGGTATCGGTATCACATTTGTACTTATCACCGGCGGCATTGATATCTCAATATCATCAACCATAGCTTTTACCGGAGTATTTATGGCATACTGCCTGCAGCATGGCGTGCCTTCATATGTGGTAATTCCTGTTGCACTGATCATCGGTATAGTGGTAGGTGCTGTGCAGGGAAGCCTGATCCATTATTTCAAGCTTCAGCCCTTCATCGTGACCCTTGCGGGACAGTTCCTGATGAGAGGCTTGTGCGTGGTCATCAGTGAAGCTTCAATACCGATCACAGATCCCTTCTTTAAGTTTATGGCTATGGGAAGGATCCAGATAAGGCTTGGGGATTCCAAAGCGCTTAACGGTAGGATATACTATTATGTATTGATATTCGCACTGGTACTTGCAGTTGCTCTCTTTGTCCTTAAAAAGACAGCCTTTGGAAGAGCAGTATATGCTATAGGCGGCAGCGAGCAGTCTGCTGAGCTTATGGGTCTTAATGTTGCAAGGACCAAGATTGGAGCGTATATTATAAGCAGTTTCTGCGCCGCTCTTGCAGGTGTGGTATTTAGTTTCTATACACTGGCAGGTTACGGTCTGCAGAATATGGGTATGGAGCTGGATGCGATCTCCTCAGCTGTAATTGGCGGCACACTTCTCACAGGTGGTGTGGGATCTGTATTTGGTACTGCTGTGGGTGCAATGATCCAGGGTATCATCCAGACCATTGTTACTTATGAAAACCTTAACACCTGGTGGACAAAGGTTACTATTGCAGGACTCCTTTGCTTCTTTATCGTAGTACAGAGGATCATCGCAGTAAGAGCAGAGGCCCTAAAGGGTAAGGCTGCAGCAGCTGCCTGATCATCAGGTCAGACTAAAGAGTAATGCTGCCCCTGTATCTTATAGGGGCAGCAAACAATATAATATCGGGGATGAGTGTAATGAATATTTCTAAGACAGGATTCAAAATAACAAGGATCAGGACCAAGCTGATTCTGTCTCAGGTATTCATAGCACTCATCCCCTTTGTGCTTGTGGGAATAGTGGGTATCATCTTTTCCGTGAGGGAGGCCAGGAAGAATGTGACTCAACGTACCTCTCAGACGGTAACACAGGTCAGCCAGACTCTGGATACCTACATAGAAGATCTGGATAAGCTTGTCATGACGCTGTCAGATGAGATAAGCTGCAGAGGATTGGATAATGGCGGACCTGTAGAGATCATGGATGTGAGCAGGACCATGCAGAATATCATGGGAAGGTACGATGAGATAGCAGGTATCCTCTATGCATATTCGGGAGACAGGTATATCAGCACAGGCATGACCAGGGTATCAAGAGATTCGTTTCAAAAGGAGACCTGGTACAGGGCAGCTTTGGAGGATCCCTCTTCCATCAAGATGATATCTACGGTTACAGGCAGGAATATCACCACAGATGTGGGCTATTCAGTAGATGATGTATTCTCAATGGTCAAAGCTGTATACAAAGAGGGTACAAATGAAGTAGAGGGCGTGTTGCTGATGGATATCGGCCATAGCATCATCTCTTCGGCTATCATGGATTCTCAGGTGGGCAATGACGGCTTTGTATTCGTCCTGGATGAAGAGGATCACATGGTATACACACCTATCAATGATGTGGTATACAGAATACGCCCTGACTGGCTAAAGGATGAGAATGAGACTTTGAGCGTATCCATAGGCCCCAGACGCTATCTGGTCAGGTTCAAGACTTCGGATAAGACGGGTTGGAAGACTGTCAGTGTGATCTCCTATGATGAACTGATGGGAGATATCAACAGGATGATCACTCTGTACAGCGCTATGCTGCTTGCAACCCTTATACTTGTGCAGTATCTGTCTTTGTGGGTATCGGATACGATCACAAGACCTATCAAGAGACTTAGAGATCTTATGAAGCAGACTGAAGAGGGCAATCTTAATCTTCAGTATGAAAGCGTGGGCAATGATGAGATCAATGATCTGGGCCTTTCCTTTAACCATATGATAGGCAGGATCAGAGAGCTCCTCGACAGAGTAAGGCAGGAAGAAGACCAAAAGAGAAAGGCAGAACTCAAGATCGTACAGGAGCAGTTCAAGCCCCATTTTCTCTATAACACACTGGATACGATCAACTGGATGGCCAGAGAACATGGCGCCAAGGATATTGTGCACCTGGTAGATGCGCTGACCAGTGTATTCAGGATCAGCCTTAGTCATGGAAGAGATTATATTACCATCAAGGAAGAGATCAATTATATATCCAGTTATCTGTATGTTCAGAAAACAAGATATGAGGATAAACTCGTTTTTGAAATAGATGCAGATGAAGAATGTATGCAGACCTATGTTCCCAAGCTCATACTCCAGCCTATGCTGGAAAATGCTATCTACCATGGCATCAAGCTAAAGAGAGGAACCGGGCATATCAAGGTATCTGTGCATCGTGTGGATGACAATATACGCATGTCGGTAGAAGATGACGGCAAGGGCATGGACGAGCAGACCAGGGATTCTCTAAGGGCGCTCCTTAGGACCGGCGCAGGAACTGAATCTCCCTATGTGGACGACAATCAGAGTTTTGGCCTTTACTATGTAAGAGAAAGGCTCCAGCTCAGGTATAAGGATAATTACAGGGTAGATGTGGAAAGTGCCCAGGATATGGGAACCAAGATCTCGATCATCATACCCTTCGAAGGAGAGAATGGCTGATCTATGGAAAAGGGCAAAAAGAATTATACTAAATTGATATTGCTCCTTGTGATAATGGCTATGACTATCGCCATTTATGGCTGTCATGTAAGTCCTTCCAAGGATGGAGGCTCCAGGGAGGGCGTAGCTTCTATCATAGGAGTCTCCCAGGCTAACATGCGCGAAGAGTGGAGGATAGCCCTGATAAATGAGTTAAGGGCTGAGACTGAGAAGAGCCCTGATATACAGGTCATAACCACAGATGCCACGGGCAGCGTAGATAAGCAGTTGCAGGATATAGATAATCTTATAGGCTATGGCATAGATCTCCTCATCATATCTCCCTGTGATGAGGTGGAAATGGGAGACAAGATCAAAGAGGTCTATGACAGCGGTATACCGGTCATAGTAATGGACAGAGCGGTAGAGGGCTTTGATTATACCCTTTATATAGGTCCCGATAACGAAGTGATCGGGCAGCAGGCCGGAAGCTATATTGCAGGGCTACTTGGAGATAAAGGGGGGAATGTTGTAGAACTCTCCGGCAGCCCTACTTCGATCCAGGGCTCTGAGAGACTCTTGGGTTTTAGGGATGCCATCCGTGACTATCCTGATATCAATGTCAAGAAGCTCTACCTGGGTGCTGAGTCCAAGGATGCATCTTATGATATGATCATAGCGGCCAAGAGCATAATAGAAAAAAGCGATGTGATTTTTGCTTACAGTGACAATATGGCTCTTGGAGTGTGCGATGCGGTCAGGGATCTGGGGCTTGAAGACAAAGTCATGATCGTAGATTGTGACGGCTTTAAGGGCGCAGATGAAGGAATAGACCTGGTATCCAAGGGAAGGCTCAAGGCTACAGTATCCTGCCCCATAGGAGGTAAGGAGGCTATAGATTATGCCCTGTCCATATTGCATAAGGAAAGCGGTGTGCCCAAGCAGGTGATCCTGCGCAGCTATCTCATAACAGCGGAAAATATTGATGAGAATCTAAGTTTGATGAATGCAGCAGTAGCGGATGACGGAGAAACGATCAAGGTAGGCTATTCTCAAGTAGGACAGGAGAGTAACTGGCGACTGGCAAATACCAGATCCATAGAAGAGGCTGCCAAGGTATTCAATATAGATCTCCATATGGAGATCGCAGATCAGTCCCAGGAGAGACAGTTTGAAGCTATCAGGGGCTTTATAGAAGAGGGCGTGGATGTGATAGTAGTGTCTCCTGTTGTAGAGACAGGCTGGGATGAAGTGCTAAGAGAGGCCAAGGCAGCAGGCATACCTGTGATCATGTCTGATAGAAATGTAAGCGTAGAGGACAGAGAGGAGAATCTGACTACAACTTACCTGGGTGCGGACTTTATGGAAGAGGGCCGAAGAGCCATGCGCTGGATCAGGGACAATGTTAAGACTGATGATGGCAAGAAAGCTATCATGGAGATCATGGGTAATGAAGGTGCATCCCCTACAGAAGAAAGAGGCAAGGGATTTAGAGAAATTCTGGCAGATAATCCTTCTTATTACATTGCTTATTCATCTCATGGAGATTTTACTTTTGAAGGTGGACGCAGGGTTGTAAGAGAATACTTAGAAAAAAATGAATGGGATATAGATATCATATTTGCTCAAAATGATGATATGGCCCTGGGCGCGATCGAAGAACTGAAAGCGCATGGGATAAAGCCTGATGAGGATGTAAAGATAGTATCTGTAGATGCTACCAAGGATGCCTTTGAGGCTATGGTCAAGGGAGAGCTTAGCTGTGCTGTAGAATGTAATCCCGTTATCGGAGATCAGCTGATGAAAGCCATCAGAGATCTTCATTGCCACAAGCAGATGCCTTTCAGGATCATAACCGAAGAAAAGGTATATGACCAGCTGATAGCAGAGGATTATATCAGTAAGAGAATATATTAAAATGTTACTATTCACAGTCTTACGACTGCTCATAGTAACATTAAAATTCTTTATCCTGACCTATGAGCCTCTCGTAGGCAAACATATACTGCTGCATGACGCCACCCCATGGTCTGTAGCTATCTGTGTTAAAGCCCTCAGGATAATGTCTGTCCCTGATCCTCTCCATCCACACATCTATGGGAAAGCTGTCCATACGGTGGTAAGCAAAGAGCATGGTGCAGTTTGCTACCTTCTTGCCCACGCCGTGGAGTGAGCAGAGCTTGTCAAAGAGCTCTTCATCAGGCAGCGAAAAAGCCATGTAAGGATCAAAAGTTCCGTCAAGTACGGCTCTGGCAGCTCTCTGGATGTAAGGAGTTCTGTAGCCCAGGCTGCAGGCCTTCAGGTCTTCTTCGGACAGGGCTGCCAGAGCCTTGGGTGTGGGAAAGGCGTGGAAGTCCTCGTCCTGGGAATATCCTATGACAGGGCCTGCTATGCTGCAGAGCTTTTCTACAGAAGCCTTGATGGCAGGAATATTCTTTCTCTGGGATATGATGAAAGTGATCAGGGTCTCCCAGGGATCCTGGCGAAGGATCCTGATGCCCTTAAAGGCTGCTGCTGCATTCTTTAGATAAAGATCCCCTGCAGGGATAGAGGATATGATACTGCCATAATCAGTATCCATATCAAGATATCCTCTCCATATCTTCTCGTATTCATCAGCACTGCAGTCCAGCCTAAGAGAATTTGAGCCCCTGTGCTTAAAAGCCAGCAGGACCTTCCCTTTGGCAATGATGCGGTAGCAGTTTTCATCTATGCGCTGCCACCTGAAGCACTGACCGCTGTCGGCAATCTGTTCAAGATCCAGTTCTCTGACATTATCTATTGTTATCATATTGTTTCCCTTGTTGTCATATATAGCATTCTATATGGATGCGGTGCTTATCATAGAGGATGCCTGGTTGTATAATGGATTATAGGCCTTGGTGGCCCTTTCGATTAATCATTTTAATGTTTGCATGAAAAAATATCATTATCTAATTAAACAAAAATCCCGGAAAAAATGGAGGAGAATCTGTGAAGAGAACATTTGAATATGATAATAAGGCTAATCTGGTAAGCTGCAAAGCGGGAAAAATAAGGGGCTACAGGGAAGCCGGCAGCCTTGTATTCAAGGGTATCACCTATGCCAGGGCACAGAGGTTTCACAGGCCCCAGCCATATGTATATGAAGAGGAATTTGATGCCAGTAATTACGGATATGTGGCACCCCTACTTACCAATGACAGGCCAGGGGGAGAAGTGCTGGTACCCCACCGTTATTGGCCCCAGGATGAAGACTGCCTGAATCTGAATATCTGGACCCCTGATGCTGATGATAAGAAGAGGCCTGTAATGGTATGGCTTCACGGCGGCGGCTTTTTTGCAGGATCATCTATTGAGCAGCTGGCCTATGAGGGAGGCAATATGTCCCAGAGGGGAGATGTGGTAGTGGTATCTCTTAACCACAGGCTGAATATATTGGGCTTTTTTGATCTGTCAGATTTTGGACCTGAATATGAAAACTCAGGTAATGCAGGAATGGATGATATTATCTGTGCTCTTAAATGGATCAGGGATAATATCGGATACTTTGGTGGGGACCCGGATAATGTGACCTTGTTTGGACAGTCAGGAGGAGGTGCCAAGATCACCTGCCTTCTTCAGATGCATGAAGCAGACGGCCTTTTTTCCAGAGGTATCAATATGAGCGGTGTCATCACAGGTACTCTTTGTGATTGCACTGACACCGAGAAAGGACTTGCAGAGGCTATTATGAAGGACCTGGGCCTTTCTGATATAAAGGAACTGGAAACAGTGGAGCTTCATGCTCTTATCTCTTCCTACAATAAGCTTAGCGGAGCTTTCATGAAGGCAGGGAAAAGCATTGGGCAGAATCCTCATGTCAACTCCTTCTACAGGGGAGATCCTGTTATTTACGGCTTTAGATCAGAGTCTGCTTCTGTACCGCTCATGGTGGGAAGCGTATTTGGAGAATTCTATTCCTTTGCACATATGCCCTATGATAAGAGAAATATGTCAGCGGAGGAGGGCAGAGCATTTCTAAGAGAGATCTTTAGGAGAAAGAAGGAACCTATGGAAATTCTGGAAAAACTCCTTGAAGAATTTGAGAAGGCTTATCCCGAGAGAAATCCTGTAGACCTGTACACTTTGGATACAATATTTAGAAAAGGTGAGCAGAAATATATCCTGGACAGAGCAGCTATCTGCCCCGGAGGGACCTATAGCTATATGTTCAATGTGGACATGCCTGTAGACGGAGGAAGGACTCCCTGGCACTGCGCGGATATACCCTATGTATTTGCTAATACATGTCTCTGTCCTTATACCTGGGACGAGGATGTGAGGCAGGAGCTTGAAGATAGTATATTCGGCGCAGTAATGGCATTTGCAAGGACAGGGTCTCCTGAGACTAACAAGACGGGTAACTGGCCTGCCTGCACCATGGATACAGACAATATCATGGTCATAAACGCTGATGGATGGCAGCTGCGTCCTGACTTTGACAAAGAGCTGATACCAATGGCCAGTGAGCACGACCTTCATATGGAGATCGGAGAGATCCAGCATTGATAAGTGGAGTATTAGTCTGGTAGGATCATTTTCTGTTAACTAGCTTATTGGCGATTTCTTCTAATCTATCAATAGCATTTTCGAAAAAGTACTGATATGAGTCGCAATAATAGTTGAGGCCGTGGATATTTCCACTATCTGCGGCAAAGCTATCTGAAAATCTGCTTCTATAGCAGCCTCCTTTGCACAGGCGCAGCCATTTGCATTCCCGGCATTTGGAGGGCAGATATTTGGAACGTTCTATAAACCTAAGCTTAGACCGCCTCTCATCTATATCTGCGAGGCGGTCTGTGCATAGATTGCCAAGCTTGTATTCGTCTATGGCATAGAAATCACAGGGAAAGACAGAACCGTCTGCTTCGATGACATAATTACTGCTGCAAGTGCCTCTTTGTTCGCAGGATTCAGGAATATATCCAAGGAGGATCCCTATATAGTTTTCAAATTGTCTGATATAAGGAGCTGTATTATTTCTATTATCCTCATACCACAGGTCAAATAGATCAAGGAGAAATTTGCCGTAGACATCGGGGGTCAGCGAGTATTCCTTTTGACCTCTTATTTCGCCCAGGGGATCCAGGCAGTTTATGAACTGGAGATAATGCCAGTTTCTATTTCTGTACTGCTTGTATATCTCCCTGATATTAAGAGCTGTATATCTGTGGACCACCGTCAGGATATTGTAATCAACACCGTATTTATCAAACAGAGAAGAGGCTGCAAGGACCCTGTCATAGGCAGATTGATTTGAAGAACTGATATGCCTGTAGCGGTCGTTGATATCCCTTGTGCCATCAACGGACAGCCCCATGAGTATATTGTTATCTTTGATAAAACGGCACCATTTGTCATCTATCAGGGAACCGTTGGTCTGCATGGCGATATGTATAGCGCAGTTGTTCTTGTTGTACTGTTTTATCAGTCTGATAACTTCTTCAAAAAATCCTATTCCTGAGAGCGTTGGCTCTCCTCCCTGAAAAGCTATGGAGTATGCGCCTTCTGCATGAAGCAGGGTCCTTCGGATCACATTCCTTAAGGTGGATATGTCCATCATCCCATAGGAATAATTAGTCCTTTTATTTGCTTCGTCACAATAGAAACAATAATCACAATTCATATTGCAATTGCCTGATGCGGGTTTTACCAAAAGATTAATAGCTTTCATGATATCCTCAATAATTATCTGTAATATTAGGTCAGATTCCTTCTATAGGAACTGGGTGATTCGCCGGTGGTATTCTTGAACAGTCTGCTAAAGTAGAGTTCATCTGCATAGCCGATGGAAGAAGCTATGGTAGAGATGGACATGTCACTTTCGGATAATAGGAATTTGGCTTTCTCCATGCGAAGATTGATAAGGTATTTGATGGGAGCCTGCCCTGTCTTTTCTTTAAAGCTGTGGGAAAAGTATCCTTCGCTGACATTGCAGAACCTGGCCATGTCAGGTACTGTCCAGGGCTGATTATAACTCTGGTTCAGGCGGATGATAAGCCTTTCAAGATTGAAGTCGCTCTTTAGATCCGAGCTCTCTGTTTGCGAAAAGCGCTGGATCAGGGCCAGGAGCTTTAGAAAACAGGCATTGGCGATCTCTTTGTAGCCGGTCTTCCTGAGCTGGAGCTCCAGTATGGCTTCCTGGAAGGTGTTCTTGATCTGGATGCTGTCTCCTATATAGCCTGAATGGATATTAAAACGATCCAGCAGTCCTTCTATATCATTACCTGTAAAGTGGATCCAATAGGCACAGGTCTTGTCCTTATATGAATAGGAATATATCTGAGGATCGTGGGGGCGATAGAGTACGATATTGCCTGCAGGCACCCTTTGCTGTATTCCGCCGGCTGTAAAGATGCCGCTTCCGTGGGCAACATAGATGATCTGATAGTCAAGCCTGCCACTTAGCCTCACTTTGGTGAAATCCTTTGTTAGAAATTTTTGCTGGCCACAGCAGTTGACTTCCAAGGGAACAGTGTGATTCTCAAAACCTATCTCTAGTCTGTAATCTCTAAGGTGTCCTGAAATGTCGATCATATACTCTCTCCGTTCACAGCAGAAATGTCCATATTAATGTCGGAATAATCAATTGTATATAAGTCTGTCAGAGATTATTGTATATCATATAGAGATGAGTGACAACAGCATAAACAGAGGATTTTGACGTGAAAAAGCAAATTGTTTTTGTGATGACTGACACTACCAGAAAAGATATGCTGGGCTGTTATGGAAACAAAAAAATGCATACGCCTAATCTGGACAGGCTTGCCGCAGAAGGCATCAGATTTGAAAATGCATATACTGCTCAGCCTGTATGCGGTCCATCAAGATCTGCAATCTTTACAGGTACTTTCCCACACACTAATGGAATGGTCACCAATTGCATTGCTATGGGTGACAATGTCAAGACAATAGGACAGCGCCTCAGTGATAATGGCATTCACTGTGGTTATATAGGTAAATGGCACTTGGATGGAAGTGATTATTTTGGGAACGGAAGATGCCCTGAGGGCTGGGATGAAGAGTACTGGTATGACATGAGAAGGTACCTGGATGAGCTTCCGGCAAAGGACAGGGTACGTTCCAGGTCATCGGATACAGCATTTGATGAGGACATGACGGCAGATTTTACATATGCTCACAGATGTTCCAACAGGGCAGTGGATTTTATAGATAAATACAAGGATGAGGATTTTCTACTGGTTGTCTCTTATGACGAGCCTCACGGCCCGTGCCTCTGCCCTCCTCCTTATAACAGCATGTATCAGGGCTTTAGATTTGATGACAATCCCAATTATGAGGATGATCTCACGAATAAGCCCCTGATGCAGAGGCTGTGGGCAGGAGATGCTATAAAGAGCAGCGCAGATGAGATCAATAAACCTTCCAGGCAGCTATCGCTCTTTCTTGGCTGCAACAGCTTTGTAGATCATGAGATAGGAAGGGTCCTGGATAAAGTCCGGGAAGAGCTTCCTGATGCCATGGTGATCTACACTTCAGATCACGGAGATATGCTGGGTAACCACAAGCTTCAGATGAAGAACGCTGCTGCATATAAGGAGATCGCCAATGTGCCCCTTATCATAAAGGGCGGAGAAAAGGGAAAGGTGGTGGAGGCAGTATCATCTCACATAGACCTGGCACCTACTATCCTGGAATATATGGGAGTCGCTGTTCCTGAGTGCCTGGAGGGGAGGAGCATCCTATCCCAGATCTATGACACTGATAAAGAGATCAACGATGTGGTCTTTACCGAGTTTACCAGATATGAAGTGGATCATGACGGCTTTGGCGGTCTGCAGATGATGAGGGCTGCCATATCAAAGAGGTTCAAACTGGTCATACATCTTCTGGATACTGATGAATTCTATGACATGGAGAAGGATCCTTATGAAGTAAATAATCTCATAAATGATGAGAGCTATGCGAGGGAGAGGGACAAGCTCCATGATGCTCTGCTGGAGCACATGAACGATACCAGGGATCTCTACAGAGGTTATCAGTGGAGTTGCAGGACATGGAGAAAAGATAAAAATCCTCTTTGGGCCAATGATGGTTATACCAGGCAAAGGCTTAATGAGGAATATGAGCCCAGGCAGCTGGACTATGATACAGGTCTTGAAATGACGGAGGCTGTTAGAAAAAAGACAACAAAGGATGAGAAAAACTAGGGGGATCAAAATGGAGGATTTCTATTATAGTTCAGTTAAAGGGGCAGTATATTTTCCTTCCAGAGTATACAATGCTTATCAGACTTTTACCATGTTTGATGATAAGGAAATCGCTAGGGACATGGGTTATGCAAATGCGGCAGGCATCAATGCTTTCAGGCTTTTTCTAAGCTACAATTACTATCTCGAAAATTCCATGGATTTCTTCCAAAAAATAGATATTATCCTGGAGCTGGCAGAACGAAAGGGAATCAGGATCATGCCGGTACTATTTGAAGATTGCGGTCTGGAATTTAATGATAAGACAGGAGTGAACAGGGATCCGTATACAGCAGTATGTGTACGTTCTCCGGGTGCGGAGATAGAGCATGACAGGGAACGCTTTAGTGAGGTCATTCCTTATCTGAAAGAGTTTATGGACAGATACAGAGACGATGACAGGCTGTTGGCGATAGAGATCATGAACGAGCCTCATATTGAGAAGGGGAACCTGGAATTTGCAAGGTTTATAGCTGAATATGTCTTTGACCAAAAGGGCATTGTGCCTCTGACCATGGGCTGCATAAGCCTTAGAGATAATCTCTATTTTGCAGACCTTCTTGATATATATGAATTCCATGATAATTTCCCCAGTGATACCAAAGACTTTAGAAAAGAGCTTGAATATGCAAAGCACCTGGAATCTGTAATAGGAAAGCCCTGCTGGATAACAGAATGGCAGAGACTAAGAGAGGGCGGCCCCGGCTGGGGTAAGGCAGATATACCGGATGAGCACAAAGTGCCCTGCCTTGCATCTCTTGCAGATATCATCAGTGAAGTTGGTATAGGGTCCTTTTTCTGGTCACTCATGGTCAAGCCTGCATATCTGCCTGAGCAGAGGATAAATGGTACTATCAACGGACTCTTTCATGAGGACGGGTTAGTGTACAGCCGTGAGGATTTTAGTAAAATATCCGGCAAAAATGAAGAGGTGAAGGAGTATCCATATCCTCCTAAATGGTACAAGGATGATCTGGAACTTAAGGGCAATAGTATAAAAATGTAAGAATGGAGGCAAGAAATGAAAAAAAGGTTATTGGTAACGACGCTTTTATGTATGGGTATTCTTGCAGGAAGCCTTGCGGGCTGCGGAAATGCCGGCTCTGACAATGCTGATAATGCAAAGATCTCATCTGAAGAGACTGCAAAGACTGCATCAGACTCAGGATCAGGCACCGAAGCTGAAGCTGATCTTGTCAACAAGGAAGGTTTTCCTATTGTAAACGAAGAGATCACCCTTCGTGTATTTGGCCAGCAGGGCTCTGTACAGCAGCCCTGGGATACAATGGCTATGTGGAAAAAGTACCAGGAGATGACAGGCATTAAACTGGACTTTACCAATGTCCTTTCTGCTGAAGGCTATGATGAGAAGAAGAGCCTGATGTGGGCAAGCGACGATTATGATGATGTATTTGTCAGAGCATTTCTGTCTAATTCAGAGATTGTAAAGTACGGCTCTATGGGAATCCTAATTCCCCTGGAGGATATGCTGGAAGAGTATGCGCCCAACATGTCAAGGCATATCAAAGAGAATCCTGCTATTCTCTCCAGGATCACAGCTCCTGACGGACATATATATGCACTGCCTGCTCTTATCGATCTGACAGCTGCAAGAGATGAGAAATTCTGGATCAATACAAAGTGGCTCGATCAGGTGGGCTGTGATGTTCCAAAGTCAATAGAAGATCTGGAAGCAGTACTTAGAGCTTTTAAGGGTGTGGACTTTAATGGAAACGGTACCAATGATGAAGTGCCTATGAGCGCTTCCGATGCACAGACTCTGATCAGGAGATTTGCAGGTGTATGGGGACATCAGTGGCAGTTTGATACATGGCTTGAAGTAGAGAATGATACTGTGAGCACATATCTTACCGATGATTCCTTTAAAGAAGAGCTCATGTGGCTTCATGACATGTATGCAGAAGGCCTTATTGATGAAGAGATATTTACCCAGGAATATGCAAAATATATTTCCAAAGCATCGGGACAGCTTCTTGGACTCTTCTTTAATCAGGCAGATGATGCTTTTGATTCCACGGACTATATAGGCATAGCTCCCTTTACAGGCGTGGCTGACAAGCAGTATGTACAGTCAGCTCCCATAGCAAGAGATAATGGTGTATTCGCTATTAGCTGTGATTGCAAATATCCTGAAGCAGCTCTTCGATGGATAGACTATTTCTACAGTGATGAGGGATCCATACTCCTTCGTTACGGCGTAGAAGGTGAGAATATGTACTTTGATGAGGATGGTCTTCCCAGATACAATGACGGTATCCTGGACAGCCCTGACGGAAGCGGTACAGAGATTGGTAAGTTTACTATCTGGCCCGGCGGCGGAGCTCCTCAGCTGGTAAATGAGGTAAACTGCGAAGCTATCGCTTCTGCAAATACCCTTGCAGCACAGGTGGCACTGGATCCTTGTGTTCCTGAGAATATCTATTCCGCACCCCTTTTCACAGATGAAGTAAATGACAGAGTGACAGTACTCTGGACAGACCTTGAAAGCTACATGAAGACTCAGACAGCGCTCTTTATAAGAGGCGAGGCTTCCTTCGATGAGTGGGACACTTATGTTCAGACTCTGAAAGATATCGGAATCGACGAGTGGGTTTCCATTTATCAGGAAGCATATGACAAGCTTAAATAAAGGAGAAGCTTAAGCGGCATGAAAAAGTCATTTCGAAAAAAAGTCCTTTCAAAATGGCAGCTGCTGGTGATGTTTATGATCCCGTTCATCTGGTACATAGTGTTCTGCTATGTACCGATGTACGGTATCCAGCTTGCTTTTAAGAATTACAATCCAAGGCTGGGATATTTTGGCAGTCCCTGGGTGGGGCTTAGATATTTTAAACAGTTCTTTTCCTCATATTATAATAGAGATATTATATGGAATACAGTTTCTATAAGTCTCTACTCAATTATCTTTGGCTTCCCCATCCCTATCATACTGGCGATCATACTAAATGAACTTCCCGGCATGCATTTCAAAAAGGTCCTGCAGAATCTGACCTATGTGCCTCACTTTATATCCACTGTGGTATTGTGCGGTATGCTCTATCTATTCCTGTCCCCTCAATACGGAGTGATCAATACATTCCTTAATTTCCTGGGCCTTGATTCTGTGGGCTTTTTGGAATCAAATAAGTATTTTAAAGCGGTGTATGTATTGTCGGATATATGGCAGGAGAGCGGCTGGAATTCGGTCATTTATATAGCGGCACTGGCGGGTATAGATCCGGAGCTCTACGAGGCTGCCAAGATAGACGGCGCAGGCAGGCTTGGCAGGATCATACATGTATCTCTTCCCGGTATCAGCCCTACTATAGTAACGCTGCTGATCCTCAGGATCGGCCAGGTGATGACTATAGGATTTGAAAAGGCATATCTTCTTCAGAATGATCTGAATATCAGATCCAGTGAGATCATATCTACTCTGGTTTACAAACAGGGTATCCTGCAGGGTAATTATGGATATGCAACGGCTGTGGGACTGTTTAACTCGGTAATTAATCTTACGCTTATCATACTGACTAATAAGATCTGCAAAAAGTATTTTGAAATAAGCCTTTGGTAAGATCCAGGATAAAACGGCTATCAAAATGATACGCCATAAGAAGACCTTGCCGGAGGATTGACTGTGAGGTAGAAATGAAAAAGAGCGTTAACGACAAAGTATTTGACCTGGTGATAATCACGATCAGCGTACTGATACTCTTTGTTGTGGCATATCCCTTGTATTATGTTATCATAGCCTCTTTTAGTAAGCCGGAAGCGGTGCTGGCAGGAAAGCTCACCTTTTTGCCTGTGGGATTTAATGTAAAGTCATATCAGATGGTGCTTCAAGAGACCAAGATCTGGAGGGGTTATAGCAATACGATCCTCTATACGGTCCTTGGAACCATGATCAATCTGGTACTGACCACACTTTGCGCATATCCTCTGTCCAGAAAAGATATGCCCTGCAGAACGCTTCTCACCTTCCTGGTATCTTTTACAATGCTTTTTGGAGGAGGCATGATACCAGTATATCTGGTAGTGAAGAATATCGGTATTACTGACACCATCTGGGCCATGGTCATACCAAATGCGCTCAACACTTATAATATGCTGGTCATGAAGAATTACTTTCAGTCCAGCATTCCCGGTGAACTTCAGGAAGCGGCGGCTATTGACGGCTGCAGTCATTTTCAGATCCTTATGAAGGTGGTGCTTCCTTTGTCCAGATCCATCATAGCGGTCATCACTCTTTTCTATGCGGTACAGCATTGGAATGCATTCTTTAATGCCATCATATATCTTAGAAAAGAGAGTCTGTATCCTCTGCAGATCGTCCTTAGAGAGATACTCCTTCAGAACAGTCTGGAAGCAGTGGGCGGCGATCTTACGGGAATGTACGAGAAGGTAATGCAGGGCGAGACTATGAAGTACGCACTGATCATTGTGGCAAGTGTACCTATCCTGATATTCTATCCCTTTATACAAAAGCACTTTACTAAAGGCATCATGGTCGGCGCTGTAAAGGGCTGATAAGACATAAAAAGGCTCCCGGACTGCATTTATCATAAAGATAAGCGGCCCGGGAGCCTTTGATCATATAACGGAGACTAATGCGCGGCCTGAGGGCCTAATGTTAAGCACCTGTATACCAGGAAGGATAGCCCTCTTCTTCAAACCAGTGGAATTCGCCGTCTTCATCCAGCCATCCGTCCTCGTCATAGTCCAGTACTCCGTCAGGGAGAGACTCATCGTCATCATCGTCCTCAAAGACGGAATCATCATCGCTGTCATCATAGTCTTCGAAGTCTTCCTCGTCTTCTTCGAAGAATTCGCTGTCTGAATCGTCGTAGGAATCGTCTTCTATATCTTCAGATAGTGTGTTTTTACCGGATGAACTGCTATTAGACTTTGTTTTGGAAGATTTGTCCTCATCTGTATCTTCATCTTCTAAGGTATCGTCTATATCTTCTTCGTCCTCGCCTTCTTCCTCATCTTCAAGCTCTTCATCTTCTAAGAGTTCATCATCTTCTTCCTCATCATCGAGCTCTTCTCCGATATTTTCTATATAATAATTCAGCTCTTCGTTGTAAGCAGATTCATTATCATATCTGGCTGAAGCGCTGTCCAGCTCGGATAGAACATTGTCATATTCGGTATAGATCTCTGATTCGTAATAGGAATCCTCCTTGGCTGACAGGCGCTCAAGCTGCCAGTCAAGAGTGAGTACTGTGATCCCCATATAGGCACATACTCCAAAGGAGCATGCTGCAATAACTCCTGTTACCAGGACCCTGATATCTCTTTTTCTCATAATATATTAGTCCTCCGTATCCATCTCATCATCTTCATCCATGTCAGCTTCTGAGCCGTCTTCGTCATATTCCGGCTCTTCATAGGTATAGAGCTCGCGGAGGTTTTCGACTGTGGCCTTGTCATAGAGCTTTTCAACCTCTTTTTCCAGCTCTTTGTTTTCTTTGACAAGCTCTTCGTAGTCGGTAAGATATTGATCCTTTTCCTCTTTGAGACCGTCGATCTCTTCCTTGATATAGCTTTCTTCTTCGGCGGCCATAGTCTTTAATTCCTTAAGATAATCCTTTTCATAGGATATCTCTTCTCTGGCATAATTAAAGTCCTCAAATGTATATACGATCCCTCCTATGGAGAGAACAGTAACAGCTACAAATACTCCTGTAAGAATTCGTGCGGGTTTTCTTCTCATAAGCTTCCTTTCTTGCCATTTCAAAATAATAGTAAATGGCAAAACTCCTCTATCATTAGTATACAGGATATATTAGGCCCGGCGCAAACATGGCTGCAAAGAAGGCGCCTATCGTAAGAGACCTTAGGTGAATACAGACGAAATATAGATTATAATATATGTATTAAAACGATAGGGGGGCGAGAGATATCATAGCTTTGGGCCGGAATATGATAAAAAGCATATTATTACTAAGGAATAGGTGTAAGAGGCATAGGAGGCTACTCTGCGCTCTGTTTGCACTGCTAATATCCAGCCCTCAGCTGTCCTATGCTTTACCTGTCCGGGCGGCAGTTATTGCAGAAGGTATAGATGTGTCTCATTACCAGGGTGATATCAACTGGCGGGAGGTGGCAGGAAGTGGCAAGAGCTTTGCCTTTGTCAGGATGGGGACTTCTAAAACTGTAGACAGATATTATGCAGAGAATCTCATAGAAGCTGCGCAGGCAGGGCTGCGTGTGGGCGCCTACTGGTATAGCTATGCCATGACAGTAGAGCAGATAGAAGCAGAAAGCTATAACCTCATCAATATGCTGGCGCCTTTTGAAATATCTTTTCCCGTGGCGCTGGATCTGGAGGCTGATTGTCAAAAGAGCCTATCGTCCCCGCAGCTGCAGGCTCTGGTGGATACTTTTTGCAGGGTTATATATTCTGCAGGATATACCCCGGTCATATATACCTACAGGAACTGGTTTGTAAACAGGCTGGGGGATACCAGCTGGCACAAGTGGGTGGCCCAGTATTCTGACAGTCTGACCATGCCCTACAGCTATGCCATATGGCAGTACAGCAGCCATGGAGAAGTGGCGGGAATAAAGGGCAGGGTGGATCTGGACAGATTGTATATTGATTATTTTGGTCTGATACCCAGAGAGGGCTTTGCTCAAAGGGATGGAGGAAGTTATTATTACAGGAATTTTCGCAGGCAAAAGGGATGGGTATATCCCGAAGATGGGGGCAGGTATTTCTGCGATCCTGCGACGGGCAAGGTCTGGACGGGCTGGGCCAATGACGGGAGCGGGAGCTATTATCTGGACCCTTATAAGGGCGGACGAGCAGCCGTGGGGAGCTGCCTGATTGAAAATGATGAGTACTATTTTGATGAAAAAGGCATGATGCAGACGGGCTTTTTGGAGGGCTGCTATTACGGGGGAGATGGCAGGATGATCAGAGGAAGGATCTTTACCACAGGAGGCATGAACTACCTGGCATCAGAGAGCGGTAGGATCCTGGGCGGTATCAGGAAGGTTGGGGATGATATATACGCCTTTGACAAGACTGATGGCCATATGATCGCCGGCTTTGTCAAAAAGGGCACAGGAGTATATTATTTCGGACGGGACGGAAGAATGCTGAAAAATGGCAGCTATGAAGATCCGGGGGCTCTGTGTACTTTCGATGAAAATGGCAAGCTCACAGATTTTCCGGAGGGCTTTAGCGTGGATATAGCATATGATATGGATCTGGGCCTTTGAAACTGGTCATATCTCCAATACCATGGTATTATGAATGGAGCCGGTTAATTATTGTAAACAGTGTTGCTCTGCAGGGTCAAACGCAGCCTGCAGGTGATCAGTTAAATAATAAGGGGGTAATGTCATCTTGAATATTGAAGAAGCTAAGGTAAAACTTGCAAAGTATGGTCAGGAGCATGTCCTGAAATATTATGATGAACTGGATGCAGCGGGGCAGCAGGCCCTTCTTGCCCAGATCGAGGATACGGATTTCTCTATTCTTAAGAGATGCAGCGAGCTTGGTAAGGGCTCTGAAAGAGGAGTATTCACACCTCTTGCTGCTATGCAGCGCTCTGAGATCACAGAGAGAGAAGCTGAGTTTACAGCTAAAGGAATAGAGGTGATAAAGGCCGGCAAGACTGCAGCGGTACTTCTTGCAGGAGGCATGGGTACCAGGCTTGGTTCTGACAATCCCAAGGGTATGTATGATATAGGTCTGACCAAACACGTATATATTTTCCAGAGGATCATTGAGAATCTGCTTGACAGCGTAAAGGCTGCGGATGGCACATATATACGTCTCTTTATCATGACCAGTGAAAAGAATAATGATGCTACAGTGGCATTCCTTAAGGAGCACGACTTCTTTGGCTATCCGGAAGATAAGGTGACTTTCTTTAAGCAGGAGATGGCTCCTGCATCTGATTACGAAGGCAAGGTATATATGGAAGAGAAGGGACGTATATCTACTTCTCCCAATGGTAATGCCGGCTGGTTCTCTTCTATGATCAAGGCCGGACTCCTGCCCCTGATACATGAGGAGGGCATTGAGTGGCTGGATATATTCTCAGTGGACAATGTGCTGCAGAGGATATGCGATCCCGCCTTTGTGGGTGCTACAGTATCCAGCGGTGTATCTGTGGGTGCCAAGGTTGTTAGAAAGGCTGCTCCTGATGAAAAGGTAGGCGTAATGTGCCTGGAGGATGGCAAGCCTTCTATAGTAGAGTATTATGAACTCTCGGGGGAAATGATGGATGCCAAGGATGAGGCAGGAGATCCTGCATATAACTACGGCGTTATCCTCAACTATCTCTTTAACGAGAAAGAGCTGGAAGAGATAGCTCAAAAGGAGCTCCCTCTCCATGTAGTGGAGAAAAAGATACCTTATATAGATGAAAATGCTCAGCTCATAAAGCCTGAAAAGCCCAACGGATGCAAGTTTGAACAGTTGGTATTGGATATGATCCATATGCTGGACAGCTGTCTGCCTTACGAGGTAGTAAGGGAAAAGGAATTTGCTCCCATCAAGAATGCTACAGGCGTGGATTCTGTGGAGACTGCAAGAGAGCTCTGCAAGCTCAATGGCATAGAACTGTAATCAACATTATGACAGCTTTGGATAACATGGCTATCTTGAAGGGTTTGGGATATGTAGTAAGATGGATACAGTCATGGGAACGCTGTAAGTGACCAGTGACCATGTAATATTAAAATGATTATCCCAAACGGAGGAGACAAAATGACAATATTAGTAACAGGCGGAACAGGTTATATCGGCAGTCACACAGTAGTGGAACTGCTGACTGAAGGCAAAGATGTAGTTATCATGGACAATCTGTCCAATTCTTCCATGAAGGTACTGGACAGAATAGAAGCTATCACAGGTAAGAGGCCTCTCTTCTATGAGGCGGATATCAGAAACAGAGATGATCTGGAGAAGATATTTACAGAGAACAGTATTGATGCGGTTATTCACTTTGCAGGCCTCAAGGCTGTAGGCGAATCTGTGAAAAAGCCCTGGGAGTACTATGACAACAACATCACAGGTACTCTGACTCTGGTAGATGAGATGAGAAAGCATGGCGTAAAGAATATCATCTTCTCTTCATCTGCAACAGTATATGGCAATCCTGCATTTGTGCCTATTACAGAAGAGTGCCCCAAGGGAGTGTGCACCAATCCTTACGGATGGACCAAGCACATGCTGGAGCAGATTCTGACAGATATCCAGTCTGCAGATCCTGAATGGAATGTGGTACTGCTCAGATATTTCAATCCTATAGGCGCTCACAAGTCAGGCACTATTGGTGAGAACCCCAACGGTATCCCCAATAACCTGATGCCCTATATCACACAGGTAGCAGTGGGCAGGCTTGATCACCTGAATGTATTCGGCGATGACTACGATACTCCCGATGGAACAGGTGTGCGTGATTATATCCATGTAGTAGATCTGGCCAAGGGCCATGTTAAGGCACTTGCAAAACTTGCTGCAGGAAGCGGTCTGTCTCTCTACAATCTGGGAACAGGTGTGGGATACAGCGTACTGGATATTGTAAAGAACTTTGAAGAAGCAAATGGCGTGAAGATTCCTTATGAGATCGCACCCAGAAGAGCGGGAGATATTGCAACCTGCTATTCTTCAGCAGACAAGGCATACAAGGAGCTGGGCTGGAAGGCAGAGTATGGCATCAGAGAGATGTGCGAAGACTCCTGGAGATGGCAGAAGAATAATCCTAACGGATATGAAGACTAAGATTGGGAGAGAGAATGGCGGGAAGAGTTTTTGATTTTGGCGAAGACACTCAGACAAAGACAAATGACAGCAGTTCAGAAAAAAAGAATATATCTTCCAAAAAAGGAGGGCGCGGCTTAAAAGGCAGCGCTCCTTCTTTGAATATGATATATTCCGATGACAGGACAGTTGATGCGGGTAGACCTATTCTGACATTGAATGATAAGGATGGGGTATTTGAGCATCATCTCACCGGTATATTTATGGATCCTGCAAAGGCTTTTGCATTTGATAGTGCGGATCCGGAAGAGAAGGCATATATATCAGGCATAGACAGCAGGTTTGTGGAATTTGTCAAATGGCTGGGCATCAACAGGATCAGTGTCAGGCTGACAGGAGAGAATCGCGAAGGGGTCTTTTGCGTATACAAGATAAGAGAATTGGAGTCCGGACCATCAGGCAAGCTATCCGGTCAGGACGGCTTCCTTCAATACATGATAGCAAGACTGTTATCCGGAGATGCGGTAAGGGATACGGAGACTGAAGAGGAGGATGCTGATGATGACAGCATGAAGCTCACCAGTCTGCAGAGTATCACTGATTTTTTGGACTGCGCGGGAAGAACTTTTCCTGTAAATATCAGAAGCTGGGCCAGAAGGAATCTTGCCGTTGCCAAGTCTGAAGAAGTGAGCCAGGAAGAGAGGCGTCATGCCCAAAGGGCTCTCTCCATGATGATGAATATCCAGTGGAGACGCAGCTTATTCCCGCCTATTGATCCTGTTAAAGCCAGAGCAATACTGGATGAAGAGCTCTATGGCATGGAAAAGGTAAAACAAAGGATCATTGAGACTATTATTCAGATCAACAGAACAGGCAGGCTTCCGGCATATGGACTATTGCTGATAGGCCCTGCAGGTACCGGTAAATCCCAGATAGCTTATGCGGTCGCAAGGATACTGGGCCTTCCCTGGGCAGGCCTTGATATGAGCTCTGTCCATGATCCTGAGCAGCTGACAGGAAGCTCTCGTATCTATGCCAATGCCAAACCCGGCAGTATCATGGAAGCTTTTTCAAGGGCAGGTCAGTCTGATCTGGTATTTATCATAAATGAGCTGGATAAGGCAGATAGTGAATCGGTATCCGGCAATCCTGCCGATGCTCTGCTGACCCTTCTGGATAACCTGGGATATACAGACAACTATATGGAATGTATGATCCCTACAACAGGTGTATATCCTGTGGCTACTGCCAATGATAAGAGCAGGATATCAGAGCCTCTTTTGACACGATTTGCTGTTATAGAGCTGCCTGATTATACGGCTGAAGAGAAAAAGGAGATATTCCTGAGATTTGCCCTGCCAAAGGTCTTAAAGAGGATGGAACTGACAGAGGATGAATGCAGGGTGAGCTCTGATGGCGCAGATCAGGTGGTAGAACACTTTAAGAATGTATCAGGCGTCAGAGATCTGGAGCAGGCTGCTGAGCATCTGGCAGCTCATGCCCTCTATCTCATTGAGACTACAGGAGTCAAAAGTGTGGTCTATGATGGGGATACGGTAAGAGAACTCTTGCAATAAATCCTGTCGGATGTTATAACAGATGACAAAAAATAAGATATAGCAAAGGAAGCTGCCCTATGAATATGCGTGAAGAGATAAAGAAGATGAGCCTGGCTGCTCCCGGCCTTGCTGCGTCATCCATAGATCAGAGAAATAAGGCTTTGGAGATAATTGCAGAGCTTTTGTCGGAGAGAAAAGAAGAAGTATTTAATGCTAATACCATAGATATGGAAAATGCTGCAAAAGCAGGTCTTGCGGCCTCTATCATGAAGCGTCTGAAATATGATGAAGTGAAAATGAGAGATTCCATAGCAGGTCTTAAACAGCTTAGTGAGCTTCCTGATCCTCTGGGAAAGCAGCTGTTAAAGAGGCAGCTTGATGAAGGCCTCATACTGACAAAGCTCAGTGTGCCCATTGGTGTGATCGGTGTTATCTTTGAAGCAAGGCCTGATGCCATGATCCAGGTGGCTTCTCTGTGTATCAAATCCGGTAACTGTGCTGTATTAAAGGGCGGCAAGGAGACTGCTGCTACCAACAAGGTGCTCTTTGAGATAATCAGGGAAAGTGTTGAGAAAGCAGGACTTCCCGGAGAGAGTCTCCTTCAGGCAGAGCTCCACAATGAGATAGATGAGCTTTTGGAGTGTGATGAAGAAGTGGATCTGATAATTCCAAGGGGTTCCAATTCCTTTGTAAGATATATCATGGAGCATACAAAGATCCCTGTAATGGGCCATTCTTCCGGTATATGTCATATCTATGCAGATGATGAGATGGATGAGGAGCTGGCTCTTAAGGTGATCACAGATGCCAAGATCCAGTATCCTGCAGCCTGCAATGCTGTAGAGACAGTGCTGATAAACAGGAAGATCGCAAAAGAGTTTCTGCCTCGCCTGGCTGCTCGTCTTAGAGAAGTAGGAGTGACCCTCAGGGGTACCAAGGAGTGCAGGGATATATTGGAAGCTTCCATTCCTGAAGCGGCTCAGGGAATGGAAGTCATGAACGAAGACGACTTTGCAACAGAATACAATGACCTGATCATATCTCTTAAGCTGGTAGACGATGTTGATGAAGCTATCAGTCACATCAACAGATTTGGATCACATCATACAGATTCCATAATAACAACTGATGATCGTAAGGCTGAGAGATTCATGCAGATGGTGGACAGTGCCGGCGTATACAGGAACGTATCAACAAGATTTGCCGATGGCTTTAGATACGGCTTTGGAGCTGAGGTGGGCATATCCACAGGTAAGCTTCATGCAAGAGGTCCTGTGGGCCTGGACGGCCTTGTGACTTACAAGTACACTCTTACAGGCAATGGTCAGATTGTAGCTGAATATGCATCGGGAGAGAAGATCTTCAAGCATAAAGATCTGATCTGATATAATTGGTATGCCCTGGGGCAGGGCCCTGTCAGATACTGCCTAAGCACCAGTTAATGGCATTTCCAAGAAGGAGCCTGAAATTCTCGTCCTTCCAAACAGACAGGATGTGTCCCGGAGTCAGGATGCATATCCTGCCTTTTCTTGATTCTTTGGTATAACCTGCAACCTGCCTGCCGCCGGACTCTGAAACGGAAGTCAAGAATACATCGTGTCCTTCGCCTGTGAGTTCTATCTCATAATGTTCATCTCTGATAGTAAAAGGTGTTATGCCGCGGGTGATGGGATGATCTCCTTCCGGATATATGGTCACCTCGCACCTTGGGGGATGGGTGACGAACTTGTTTCCTATAAGGGCAGCGTAGTCAGGAGAATGATCATCATTGTAGGTATTGCCTGCGTGTACAGACAGGATGGCTCCTCCCTCTCTTACGTATTCTTCAAGCTCTGCAGGGCCTACTTCGCTCACTCCATTTTCGAACCAGTCTGCGCTGTTGCCTGATGTGAGATTGTGTGACTTGCAGTTCATGATAATGGGATAGTCTTTGATAAAGTCAGGAGTCAGAATGTCCTTGGGATCTTTGACAAAGTCAAAGGAGGCCAGCTTGCCGTCAAGGTCTGCCAGCCCTCTTTCTATCACTTCTGCAGGATGCCAGATGTCATCGCATAATACCAGTATTTTAACCAGTTCGCTCATATTTCCTCTCCAAGTCTTAAATGTCATCTAATAATGCATATTTAATAATACTATTTTTTCTAATGATATACATAGTATACCTCAGCTTTGCCATTATAGAATATCGCATTATTGCTGCTTTTGCATAAAAGAAGAAGCCCGGTCCCCGATGGGATGGGCTTCTTCTTTTTCAGAGTATTTCCTTCACTAGCTTGCAATAAAGCACATGACGTGGAGGCGGGGTAAACCTAACAAAGGAGGGATAAAAGCTTATTTAGCGATAACTGCGATCTCAGAGAGGCTAACCTCTAAGATATCTTTGTTATCAGAACTCAGTATTACGGTGATCTTACCTGTCTCCACAGGGTCAAAGGAGAGCATTATGACTGAGCTGTTAGTATCATCTGTAATATATGCATCTGAATAATCGTTATCTGAAAATTTCAGGCGCACGGAAATGCCTTCCGGAATATCACTGCTTCCTGCATAGAGTGCGATACCTGAGATCTTTTTGGCAGAAGCGTCTTTGCTGCTGATCACAATCTCGCCTTCGCCGCCGGACAGGTCGATAGCCTGTGAAGCTACAAGAGAAGGGTCTGTCTTGTACTTGCCTTTTCTGTGACTGACTATGAGTGAATCGGTAAGTGCGCCGGCTTCTTTATCTCCTATCAGGGCCTTGAAGTCCGTGGAGATATCAGTTGCAAGGCTTCCTGAAGGAGCAGGCTGCATGCAGGTAAGCGGTCCGTTTATGAACATCCTGCCTTCGCTGTCAAACTTGACTTCGGCAAGATTGACCTTGCGGTTGCCGGAAGGTGCTTTGACACTGGTATGGCTGTGATAGGCTGCCCAGATCTGGCTCATATCGGGAGAGGGGACAAAGCTGTGGTGACCTGTTCCCGATACGTCGCCAAGGCCGATGGAAGTCAGGATGGGATTATGATCGGCTTTGGCAAAGGGGCCCATAGGTGAATCAGATACAGCGTAGCCAAGAGAGTATGCAGGATCCTCGAAATAGTTGGCAGAATAAGCCAGGTAGTATTTACCGTCATGCTTTAACATTTCCGGGCCTTCGTTCCATACATAGTTGCCGGAAGCTCTCTCCCAGCTCTGCTCAGGAGTGGTGAGCAGGACTGCTTCTCCATCGATTGACAGCATATCGTCTGAGAGTTTTACGCCGTATATCTGGCTTGTATGGATGCCTGTTATGACATTTTCAGAACAGTCCCTTACATAATAGAGATATTTGGAGCCGTCTTCGTCTATAAAGATGTTGGCATCTATGACTGCATAGCCGGGATCTATGAGGGGCTTATTGGCATAATCTGTAAAGGGTCCTGCAGGACTGTCGGAGATGGCAAGACCTATGCGCAGACTGCCGCCCTGGTTCTTTGCTGTATAGAACATATAGTACCTGCCTTCCCACTCGCATACCTCGGGAGCCCAGAAGCAGTCTACACACCAGGAATCAGGCTGTTTGATATAGCACATCTTCTTGTCTGTCCAGTGGATCATGTCTGTGGACCTCCAGCAGTAAAAGCCGTTAGGCGCTGAGGTGCAGTACATATAATATTCATTTTCGGAGATTCTGAGCATAAAGGGATCTCCTATATCTGTAACGCCCAGATCATTTTTGAATGCAATGTCTGAAGAGTCTGTGTGAAGTGTAATTGTTTCGTTGTAGTTTCCGGTGCTTTGTTCCATATCGTTTTCCCCTGATGTACTTTCTTCGTTAATAGATGCTTGGTCTGTCGTGCTGTTTTGCTGTTCTTGCCCTGCAGGCGCCGCTTTGCCGCAGGCGACTGCCATGCAGCTTATCAGAAGTGCTGCTGCAAGGACAGGAGCGGATCGTTTTCTTCTGTGTTTCATATTAGCAGATGCTCCTCTTCTTATATAGCGTGAAATTATGTCTGTAACCCGTGTTCTTAAACATAAAATATGTTGATAAAATTGAATCTGCCGTTTGGGGTATCTGAAAGGCTATAATAGAACTATAACAAAAAATATGTCGATAAGCTATAGTTTTTTGACATGAAATTTGTGCTCGGTGTTAGGCGGACAATAATTACTGATGGGAAAAAGCTTAAATGCGCAAAAAGAAAAAGGGCTTTTGGCATAATTGCACAAAAAGCTAACAACAAAAATTATGTTTTAAACAATTGACGAATATATGCCCGGGGTTCTAGAATCGAATCATAAAGCAACAGAAAATGTGTTGATAAAGAATGCAGTAGGTAAGGCCCCGGATAGTATCCGGGTAGAGACAACATATTAAGAAAACGGAGGAAAAAAGATGAAAAAGAAACTTGTCAGTATGCTGCTGTTATCATCCATGATCATTGGAACAGTAGCAGGATGCGGCTCTGACGCATCAGACAAAGGTGGGGATGATGCAGTAAAGACCGAGACTGCAGCAGAGGACACAGCTGAGTCTGATTCAAATGCTGATACAGAGACTCCTGCAGCAGCTCCTGCAGAGGACCTGAGCTCACTTAGAGGAAACACAGCTCCTACAGAGGATGAGGTCACTGCTGTAAATACTACTCTCAATGATACATATCTGGGAGATGTGTTTGATACTGTGATCCCTAATGACTATTCCGCATACCCTGTTCAGGGGGATGTAACACTGGATGTATGGATGCCTTCCAATTCAATCCTTGCTTCTGTATGCGGCGATCTTAATGAGCAGAGGGTATTTAAACAGGTTGAAGAGCTTACAGGCATCAAGCTCAACTTCATTGTTCCTACATTGGGTGAAGAAGGAACAGAGTTCAATACCATGATAGCAGGCGGAGATCTTCCGGACATCATCATTGATGCAGGCAGATATCCCGGTGGTATTTCAGCAGGTGTTAATGAGGGTGCTTACCTTGATCTCACAGATATTATCGAAGAGGGAATGCCCAACTATTCAGCATGGAGACAGTCTGATGAAGACAGACGTAAAACTTCTATCACAGATGACGGTATCATCGGTGCAGTATACGGTGAGGCTCCTTATAACGAATGGTGCTGGTTTGGTCTTTTGATCAAGCAGGAAGCACTGGATGCAACAGGTCTGCCTGTTCCGGAAACTGTAGATGAGCTTCATGATTTCCTGGTAGCTTGTAAGGAAAAAGGCTACAATGAGCCTCTTAACTATGGTTCCACATATGGCCAGATTTTCACAGGTATCATCAATGGTGCATACGGAGCCTGGGACTGGATGTTTGTGGATGATAACGGCAAAGCTCAGTGGGGACCTGCACAGGAAGGTGCCAAGGAGTATCTGGCTACTATGAGACAGTGGTATGAAGAGGGCCTTCTCAACTCAGACTGGGCTACAGCAGACTTTAACCAGAGAATGGCTGAGGCTTGTTCTGATGACTGTGCTGTAATGATGGATTCACCTGATACAATGTGGGGCTACTGGAAAGAGGACAATGATATCGATTTCGTAGCATGCCTTAACCCTGTACTTAATAAGGGAGACAAGTCAAGACAGACATATAAGAACTTTAAGTCAACCGGTACTACTGCAGCTATCACAACACAGTGTGACAATGTTGAAGCAGCTATGGCATTCCTGGATTTTGCATACACCAAGAAGGGCTGGGAAATCTACAACTATGGTTCTTACGGTGATGTACATCTCATCGATGAAAACGGACTTCCTTATTTCTTCAAAGAAGGTCTGATGTATAACGATCCTGACAATCAGCCTCTTAGTAACCTGATCTGGAAGTATCGTATCCACAGCTTTGCAAATATTCGTGATGAGCACAACTCCAATCCTCTGATCACAGCTGAAGGCTCCTACTCCGGAGATATCAGAGAATACTGGACAACAACTATGGATGATTCACCTACCATGCCTCCTATCAGCTTCACATCAGATGAGAGCGCAAGAGAGGCTGAGCTTGGAACAGTTCTTTCAACTATGAGAAATGAATACTTCTCCAAGATCATCATGGGACAGCTTGATCTGGATGCATATGATGAATTCCTTCAGAATGCAAAGGATCAGGGCCTTGATGAATTTGTAGCACTTTATCAGACAGCACTTGACAGATATAACAACCGCTAATTATTGCCAATAGGGTGTGCTGCCCGAAGTAATTCGGGCAGCACTTTTGGGGCGTAAATAAAGGGACAGTCAGAGCTGATGCTGCCGCTAAATAACGGAGGGCAGCTTTGAATGAAAGGATTGATATGAAAGCACCCGAGACAAAGAAAAAGGAAAAGAGATTTACTAAGGATGCTATCAGAAAGGACTTTAAAAAGAACTGGTTTGCTTATCTTCTTCTGGTACCCATCATAATTTGGTATTTGGTTTTTTGCTATGCACCTATGGGGGGAATCTCTATAGCATTTAAGGATTTTAAACCCCTTCTTGGATTTGCACGCAGTAAAAATGTAGGATTTAAACACTTCATTGACTTCTTTACGGGACCTTATTTTTTCAGAACTGTTAAAAATACTTTCCTTTTGAATCTTTGGGGACTTGCTTTAGGATTTACTGCACCTATCATTCTCTCTCTTCTTTTGAATGAAGTTAAGAATATGAAGTTCAAGAAGCTGGTGCAGACTATAACATATATGCCTCATTTTATCTCACTGGTTGTAATATGTGGTATGATCCACATCTTTACCCAGCCCGGAGGTATTGTGACACAGCTGGTTGATGCGATCACAGGAACAAGTCACGGTTCTCTTTTAGGATTTGCATCAATGTTCAGGCCTATCTATACCATCAGTGGTATATGGCAAAATGTGGGCTGGGACAGTATCATCTATCTCTCGGCCATGAGCTCTATTGATCCGGGACTGTATGAGGCAGCGGACATAGACGGAGCGGGAAGGTTTAAAAAGATGATTCATATCACCATTCCCCAGATCATGCCCACTATCATGATCCTCTTTATTTTTGCCGTAGGTGGACTTATGGCATCAGGTCATGAGAAGATCATTCTCTTATACAATTCACTTACATATGAAACTGCGGATGTAATAGCTACATATGTGTACAGGCGAGGCCTTCAGGAGGCCAGCTACAGCTTCTCTACTGCTGTGGGACTGGTGAGCAGTATAGTGAATTTCCTGCTGCTGTATATCACCAACAAGATCGCCAAGAAGCATACAGATGTGTATGTGTTCTGATAAGAGAAGCTGAAACGGAGATAGATTATGGCAAAAGAGCAAAAGAGCAAGATTGGGAGATATAAACCTTCCAACATATTATTTAATCTGATCAATTATTCTTTTTTGACTATACTGACGCTTGTATGTTTCTACCCGATACTTCATGTAATACTT
This sequence comes from Butyrivibrio sp. MC2013, assembly GCF_000424585.1. GTDB lineage: Bacteria > Bacillota > Clostridia > Lachnospirales > Lachnospiraceae > Butyrivibrio. Next base: position 19,028 of record NZ_AUKE01000007.1, on the reverse strand, counting down.
GCTTCTATAAGTGATCCGTCACTTCTTATTAAGCATCAGGGTATACTGCTAAAGCCCCTTGGGGAAGCGTCACTTAACGGATATAGACTGGTCTTTAAGGATTCCAGTATTCTTGTGGGATTTAAGAATACTCTTGTGTATGTAGGTCTGGGAACAGCGGTAAATATGATTTTTACAATATGCGGAGCATATGCGCTCTCCAGAAGGGACCTCCTTTTTAAAGGACCTGTAATGCTCATGATCACTGTAACCATGTTCTTTGGTGGTGGTCTCATACCCTGGTTCCTTATCATGAAGAACATAGGTATGTATAACAATCTGGCTGCAATGATCCTTCCGACCGCGCTTAATACATGGAATATGATCATCTTAAGGACCGGTTTCCAGGGATTGCCTTATGAACTGGAAGAGGCTGCGATCATAGACGGGGCAGGGCAGGCGCAGACTCTTTTAAAGGTGATACTGCCACTGTCTAAGCCGGTACTGGCTGTTATCTTCCTATATTATCTGGTAGGTAACTGGAATTCATGGTTCAATGCCATGGTGCTCCTGGCAGATAGGGAGCTGTATCCTCTGCAGCTTCTGCTCAAGGAGATACTGGTAATGAATGATACCTCAATGTCCAGCGTGGGAAGCGCCGGAGGAGTATCTATCAATAGCGTTCAGGGCGCTACTGCATATAGAGAGCTTGTAAAATATTGCGTAACAGTAATAGCTACTCTGCCAATACTATGTGTATATCCCTTCCTTCAAAAATATTTTGTTAAGGGTGTATACGTAGGTTCTATTAAAGGATAACTGATCATAAGATCATAAAATAAAGGAGAAAAAAATGCACGCTTACAGAAAGGACTATCCAAGACCACAACTTGTAAGACAGAACTGGGAGCTTTTAAACGGAAGCTGGGAATTTGAGTTTGATGATGAGGACAAGGGAATCAGGGAAGGCTGGTTCTCAGGAGAGGAGAAGTTTGGCAGGAGTATAGTGGTTCCCTATACTTATGAAACCAAGATGTCCGGTATTGGGGATGAAAAGGCTCACAGTGTTGTGTGGTATCAAAAGACAGTAAATATTGACTTTGAGGCCAATAAGAGCAACAGACTCCAGCTCCATTTTGAAGGAGTGGATTACAGGGCAGACCTCTGGGTGAACGGAGAGTATGTGGGCCAGCATACCGGCGGCTATGCCAGATTCTCTTTTGACATCACAGATCATCTTAAGGATGGCAGCAACGTCCTGACCCTCAGAGTTGCAGACACATATGATGATGGTCAGCCCAGGGGCAAGCAGAGGTGGATATCAGAGAACTTTGGATGCTGGTATGTGCAGACTACAGGTATCTGGAAGAGCGTATGGATGGAATATACAGCGCCTGAGTATATAGGCAGGCTCAAGATCACTCCTGATCAGCCCGGAGCCAGGGTCATCATTGAGGCGGATATTGTCTGCAAGAGAGAAACTTCAGATCTGGAGCTCTCAGCTCTTGTGACCTTTGAGGGTAAAGAGATCAACATGGCAAGCACAAAATGCGCTGCAAATAAGGCAAGGCTTGTGATCGAGCTTAATCGTCCCGATCTTTTTGACTGGGGTGTACATGAGTGGAGTATGGAGAATCCTGCTCTCTATGATCTGACCTTGGAGCTGAAGAGGGGTGAGGAAGTAAGAGATCAGGTAGAATCTTATTTTGGTCTTAGAGAGATCAGGATCGATAATGCCAATATACTCTTAAACGGCAGACCTATATACCAGAGACTGATCCTGGATCAGGGCTATTGGAAGGATTCACATCTTACACCTCCGGATGAAAATGCTCTTGTAAAGGATATTGAAGCTATCATGAGCATGGGCTATAACGGAGTGAGAAAGCATCAAAAGACTGAGGATGAGAGATTCCTCTACTGGTGTGATGTCAAGGGCCTTTTGGTATGGTCCGAGATGGCAGCAGCGTATGAGTTTGGTGACAATGAGGTAGCTGAGTTTACAAGAGAGTGGATGGAGATCGTAGAGCAGAATTATTCACATCCTTCTATCATTACCTGGACTCCTTTTAATGAATCCTGGGGCGTAAGACATATCAGGACCGACAGACAGCAGCAGCACTTCACAGAGGCTATCTATCACCTGACCAAGGCTTTTGATCATATGAGGCCTGTAATAGTCAATGACGGCTGGGAGCATACTATTTCAGATATCCTGACCCTTCATGATTATGAAGAAAAGGGCGAGGTACTCTTTGACAGATATGCGGGACGATGGGAAGAAATCCTTGAAAACAAGGTATTCCACTGCGGTCACCATCCTGCATTTGCAGAAGGCTATGGCTACAAGGGACAGCCTGTGATCATAAGCGAGTTTGGCGGAATCGCATTTGATAAGGGCCAGGGCTGGGGCTATGGCAATAAGGTAAAGGATGAGGAATCATTTATCCAAAGATTTGATGATATCACAACAGCCATCAAAGAGCTGCCTATGGTATGCGGTTACTGCTATACTCAGGTATCTGATGTACAGCAGGAGGTTAACGGCCTCATGGATATGGAGAGAAACTTTAAGATTGAGCCTTCTATTCTGAAGGAGATCAATGAAAGAGTAGTAGAGTAAGCCTGGATGCGGCTTCCATTACCCCTAAGAAGGGGGCATTTGGAAGCCGTTTCTTTTTGTGTTAAACTCATATGATAGGTAAAAAAATAATCCCGTAGTTAAGGGGGAGAAATGGGTTTTCTTTCGTTTGGATTTTTGCTGCTGCTGTTTCCGCTGACAGTAGTTATATATCATGTTCTGCATAAAATGGGGCAGAGAAGGCTGGCAGAGCCTGTCCTTCTTGCTGCTTCTCTTATTTTTTATGCCACTTATTCCGTGGAGGGGCTTGTGGTCCTTATCTGCAGCCTGCTGTTTAACGGCATCTGCAGCAGGGCTCTTATGAGAAAAGAGAAGCAGAAGGGACTGTTATTCTTTGGCATATCTGCTGACCTTGTCCTTTTGATACTTTTTCGCTATAGCGATTTTATAGGAAGAAATGCGGCTATGATATCAGGCAGAGAGTTTACTCCTGTGGATATCTTTGTGCCTGCGGGCATCAGTTATTTTACCTTCAGACAGATAGCCTTTTTGGTAGATTCTTACAGGCATGAGACCTGTGATATGTCTTTTGTGGAATATGCCCTTTTTATCACTTATTTTCCGTCGCTTATCATGGGACCTGTGACTCTCCACGGAGAATTTATCTCCCAGCTTAGAGATGAAAAAAGCCGCAAGCCAGATTACTATGATCTCTCTACGGGCTTTATATGGCTGACTGTGGGCATGACAAAGAAGCTCCTTTTGGTACCTGTTTTTGCGGGAGCCGCCGATTTTGCCTATGGAGATATAGGGCGTCTTAGCTTTGCTGAGAGCTGGGCCTGCGCCCTTGCTTATACTATACAGATATACCTGGACTTTTCAGGCTATTGTGATATGGCAGGTGGCGTATCCAGGATGCTGGGCATTGATCTGCCCGTTAACTTCAGGTCGCCATACAAGGCACTGTCTATAAAGGATTTCTGGAAGAAATGGCATATCACACTAAACCGTTTCCTTACCAGGTATATATATATTCCCCTTGGAGGCAGCAGGAAGGGGATGATAAGGACTCTGATCAATATCATGATCATATTCATCATAAGCGGCATCTGGCACGGCGCTGCATGGACCTTTATTGCATGGGGCCTGTTTCATGGCTGCCTTATGGTCTTTGAAAGACTGCTTGGGGACAGGGCTGATAAGCTGCCCTCTCCTGTCAGATGGCTATATACCTTTTTTATGGTAAATATTGGCTGGGTATTTTTCAGGGCAGGCTCTATGGGAGATGCTCTGGCATATCTAAAAAAGATGTTTGGCGCGTTTTCTCTTTATCTGTCTCCTGAGTTTTATTCATCATTTGGTCTTAATTCAATACCTGTAGTTACCAGGCATCTCAACTATGCGGTGCCCCTTATCTACATATTTGTCATGGCAGGGATACTGATCCCCGCTAATCTATATGACAGGAAATATAAGCCGGGAGCATTACTTGCTGCAGGGACTGTCATATTGTTTGCTTTGTCACTGAATTTTATAAGCCAGGCTACAGGCTTTATATATTTTAAATTCTGATTCCGTGGAGAAATACTAATGACTTCTGATCCTAACTGGAAGAAATGGTTTAAGAATATGCTGACTGTCCTTGTGACAGTGCTGATCATTCAGGCTCTTATTGTGATCATCATAGATCCCTGGTTTCATTTTCATGCGCCCACAAAAGGGATCGCTTATATCCTGAATAACGAGAGATGTCAGAATGATGGAATCATGAAGCATTTTGATTATGATTCCATTATCACAGGCACTTCCATGTGCGAGAATTTCAGGGCTTCCGATGCTGACAGGCTCTTTGGGGGAAACTTTGTCAAGGTTACCTTTGGTGGCGGATATTTTAAAGAGATAGCAGATGCGGAAAGGACAGCCCTTACAGAGAATCCGGATCTTAAAATGGTGATCAGATCCATTGACCAGAATTTTGCCATGGAGGACAAGGATTACAGAAATCCCGATGCTCCGGATCCTTCCTACTTATACGATAATAATATTTTTAATGACTGTGAGTATATATTCAACAGAGAGGTGATATACACATGGGTGCCCAGGGTCCTGGAGAAGACTATTAAAGAAGGAAAACCTGACGATTTTGATGATTATATGCGCTTTGCGGAGGACAGGCCTCTGGGAGCAGAGCATGTGATGAAGGATCTTGATCATCCGGGGCAGAGCCCTCAGTCGGGAAAGGGACTGTCTGATCAGGAAGAGCAGATGTTAAAAGACAGTATAGAGCAGAATTTTATTGCCAATGTCAAAGCCCATCCTGATGTGGATTTCTATTATTTCTTCCCGCCTTTCTCCGGAGCCTACTGGTATGTGTATCATGTGGCGCCCGGCGAAATTACAAAGCATATTGAGATGATGAAGATGATCGCATCCATGCTGACAGAATATGATAATGTTCATCTCTTTGCATTTTTTGAAGAGACGGATATTGTCATGGACAACGATAATTATTCGGATCTTATCCACTACAGCGGAGATATCAGCGACAGGATACTGGAATGGATGGCAGAGGATTTCCACAGGCTCATGAAAGAGGATGTGGAAGACTATTTTACAAATATAGAAGAGTTATATCTGGGACTGGATTATGACGCGCTCTATAACTATTAAAGGGATTTAAAGGAGTTTGAATGGATTATAAGACTATGTCCGCGAACTTTTTTTCTAATGTTCCGCGGGATTTTTTTACTATACTGGCTTCGCCAAACAAGGAGCTGTATCTGTCTGCGCTCTTTGTGGTAAGGGCTGCTTTTGAGGACAAGCTTACCATAGACAAAAAGGAGCTGAAAGAGCAGATACTGATCTCTCTGGAAAATTCTATTGAGGCTGCCAATCTGGAAGCTGATCTTGATGAAGAGGATGGGGTAGAAGCGGCAGAGGAACTCTCGTCCCTGCCGGGGAGGGCTTCTTTTCTCGTAAAGAAGCTTATAAGCAGGGGATGGCTTTTGGAAGAGGATTCCAAGCAGGGATTTGAGAAAAGCATTGTGATCCCGGATTATGCTTCGGATTTTATGGAGATGCTCTATCATCAGACTCAGCCCAAGAATGAGGCTGAAGGTAGCGATGTATTTGCTTCATATGCTGTCCTGAGGATTGCAGAGGGCGAAAGATCTGAGCACAGGGCAGGGATCATGGGAAGGGCCCTTAAGATAGCATCTGACAATGCAGGTGAGCTTAATAAGGCTTTTAGGAATCTCTATTATTTCATAGGCAAATATTACCGGGAGCATGCAATGGATGAGCATGTAAGGGATATGCTGGAAGCCAGGTTTAAAGAGGGTGGCGAGCAGAGTGTTATTGACGCCTGGTATCATCCCCTCAAGACTTCCGATTCCATCGCGCTCTATGGAGGCGATATCCAAAAGATCGTGGCAGAGATTGAAAAGGATCCTGATCTGATCAGGCAGATGGCAAGGAGCGATCAGTCTTTTAAGCTCAGGGGAATGGATGAAGAGGATGCGGTACTGGAGATCAGAAGAAGGATAGACTACATCATCAGGACCTTCAGGACTGCCGGTGACAAGATTGATGAGATCACTGACAGAAATGCGGATTATAACAGGCGCTTTACTCAGGCTGTCATCCATAATCTCAGGAGCGATCATTCTATTGTGAGCAAGATCGTGAGAGTCATGAAACATATGGATGAAGATGAGGAATACAAGCAGAAAGTCTGCGGCAGCTTGTCAGCTACAGACAGTGTATTTGTGGATGAAAGATCGCTAAGGAGTGATGTGGCAAGGCCTAAGGAGTCAGATGAGGCTCCAAAGCTTCTGCTTCGTCCTCATCATGAGAAGAATGAAAATGCCAGCAGGAAGTTTCTTGAGAAGAGCTTTGGCGGCTATACCATGGCAGATGCCAGAAAATATGTGGCTGAGAAGATGCATGGAAGAAAACGCATGGAGACAGGCGAGATCATAAAGGAGATGGAGGATTTTACCCAGGAAGATTATACTCTTTTGATCATGGCCGGGCTCTACGGCTTTGCCAGCGGCAGCTACAGCTGCAAAAAATCGGAGAGGACTATAGAAGTAGGGGGCTACTGTGTCCCTGACATGATCTTTGAGAGGAAGGAAGACAAGGAAGGAGTCGTATAGATCAGATGAGCACTTATATGGACAATGATGACGGCCAGTATGGCTTTGATGTTCCGGGGAGCAGTTCATCCGGGGGCGGATATATAGAAGAAGTGGAAGGCAGAGGAGTGACTGAGCTCTATACACGTCTTAAGGCTTCTGACAGAGAGTATTTTCAAAGGGTGGTCAGGATTCTCTTGTCCGGCACCTATGTATTGCAGATGGATTATGAGACAGAGACGGGACTGATGTCAAGGAATGCGGATTATATCTTTATCCTGGCAAATTATGACCTTTTGTCTTTGTATTTTGAGATGGGCGGCTTTAACCTTGTCCATGATAAGGACAACGGACTCTTTGCCCTGGAGAATGAATCTGACGAAGCAAGGTATCATTTTAATACTAACAGTACCAGGATAGCTCTGGCTCTGCGCTGTATATATCAAAAGAAATATTCTGACAGCATAACTGCCTCCCAGATTACCTCCTCTGTGGGAGAGACTGTGCGCTTTTTGAAGGATAATCTGGGGGTGGATATCTCCTCCAATAAGCAGCAGATGGCTGCGGATTTCAAGACCCTGGTGCACTTTAATATCATTGATAAGGGCAAGGGCGAATGGAAGGATCCCGCTACTGTCTTTAGGATCACTCCGGCGATCCTGCATCTTGTCTCTTCTGCAAAGGTTGAAGAGCTGCTCATGGAAGTATTGGAGGAAGAGAATTGATCAGATTAACTAGGATTTTTGTATATAACTGGGGCAAGTTTGACGAGCCTACTTTGATACCGGTGGGAGATGTGACACTACTCTCGGGAGCCAATCAGGCGGGTAAATCGCAGATCATTGATGCTGCCATGATGGTGCTGACAGGACGAAAAAAGGGTATCTTCAACAAGGCAGCGGACAAGCATTCAGCCAGAAACGTAGAGAAGTATCTCTATGGTTATTGGGCTGCAAATAATCAGGAGAAGTTCCTGCGTCACGAAGGCATCTTTACTTCTTATGTTGTACTGGAATTTAAGGATGATGTTAAGGACAGGTACTTTTGCAACGGCTTTGTGGCTGACTGCCCTCAGGATCATACCAGAAGAAGTGAGAGATGGTTTTCATACAGGGGCAAGGGGATCCCGGACAATGAGTTTATCTTTGATGATGTGGTCATGTCCATAGGGGAGCTAAAGCGCTATCTAAAGAGTTATGTTGGCGAGGAGAATTACAGCTTCTATACAGATACAGAGTATTCCAAATATATCATGGCATCCTATGGTCAGGTGAGATCTGACTATATAGCCCTTCTTAAGGCTGCTGTATCCTGCAGTATAGGTGAGAATCTCAACATAGGTTCTTTTATCACAGACTCTATTTGTTCGGTGACGGAAAATGTAGATCTGAGCTCTATCCGCAGCACCATACATGACTATTATGACCTGAAGGACAGGGCAGAGTCTTCCAGAAGGCGTATAGAAAAGCTGGAGAAGATTCGCGAGAGCTACGCCCTTTATCACGAGGACGTGGAGCTTACCAAAAAACTGGACTATGCCCTTATAAGAGATGAAGAGAAAATCCTGGAAAGCCAGATGGAGGCTTCCACTCAGCTTATAGAGCAGCTGTCCATGGATATGGAGCAGGCCAGGGCTATGAACAAGGTCAGGAGCGAGAAGCTCACAAAGCTCAGGGACAAGATAGGCCACGTACATGAGGAGCTGGGAAGGTCTGATACTGCCCAGATCAGGAAGAGTCTTGAAGAGAAGAAAAAAGATCTGGATGAAAAAAGAAAAGGCTACGAGGACAATCTGTCAGCAGTCCATAAGACCATCACATCCCGTGCAGGAAGTCTTATTATGTTCCTGATGCAGGCTGAAAATGCTGGATTTACAGTGGGCTCTGAATATATGGAGCTCCTTGACAAGGCGCAGAATATTTCTGAAGAAGCTCTTTCATCTTTTGACCTGGCAGATGCCAATGAGAAGCTGGGCGAACTCTACCAGGAGATAGTGGCTTATCATAGCAGGCTGGGTGCCGAGCTTAAGGAAGTTAAGGAGAGGCAAAGGGCTCTTAAGGAGGAGAAAAGTGCCCTTTTGGATAATAAAAAGCCCTATCCCAAGGAGAGCCTTGCTATGAAGGAGCTTTTGGAAAAGGAATTATCTTCTTTTTATCATAAGGAAATAAAGATAGACATCCTGGCAGACCTTTTGGAGATCAGGGACCCTGAGTGGCAAAATGCCGTGGAGGGCTATCTGGATAACCAAAGGTTTGACCTTCTTATTCCATCAGAATACTACGACAAGGCTCTGGAGATATACAGGGCAAATAAGGACAGGCTCAGAGCATACAGATCCGGACTCATAGACGCAGAGAGGATAAGGAGCGGCTGGAAGAGAAATGTAGAGAAGGGTGCCCTTTCTGAAGAGGTAGTTACAGATAATGAAGATGCAAGGCTTTATGTGGACTATAAGCTGGGCTACATCATCAAGGTAGATATTGCTACGGATCTGTATAAACACAAGTGCTCTATTACCAGGGACCTTCTGATCTACAAGGGTTTTGTGACCAGAGGCAAAAATTCTGTTCCCGCACTCTTTATAGGCGGAAGGGCTGCCCAGCAGCAGGCAGAGCAGATTGAAAAAGAGCTCGCAAAGCTTGAAGAAAAAATAGATGAGATCACAGCCAGTATGACCATAACAGGCCCGGGCAAGCTGGAGAGGTATCTTGCGGATGAGGATTTCTATGCGGCTGCCATATCTCATGCTGAGGATATCAGGGAACTTGAAGAAGAGTCCCTTGAACTGCTGCGTCAGATAGGAAGCGTGGATACAACAAGGGATGCTGAATTAAAGAACGAACTGGCCGGTCTGAATGCAAGGATGGAAGAAGTAAGCTCTCAGATGGAGGCTGCAGGCACAGAGCTTGGAAGAGGAGCAGCCAGGATTGAATCCGAAGAAAAGAAGCTCCGCATAGCCAAAGAGGAATATGAGCTTTTGGAAGAGAAAGCTATGGATGCTTCGAGGTTCTCCGCAAGCTGGAGGACAAATGAGGGAGACCCCTGGATCAGAGAGGATGCCGGTCAGAACAGACGAGGCAATCTGAAAAAGATCAGGGATGCGCATAACAAGATGAGAGAGGATGCTCTTCTTTCTTCCCAGAAGCGCTTCTCTCTGGTCAGAAGGCTCAGGAGCCTCTACAATCAGGAGGAGACTGCAGGCTTTGATCCTGACAGAGAGTTTGACAATGAAGAGTTTGATACTGAGCTGATAAGGCTCAGAGAAAGCGGCTTTGTGAACTTTGAAGATGAGATAGCAAGAGCTGCAGAAAGGGCTACCAGCGAGTTCAAGGTGGAATTTATAGGCAAGCTCAAGGCCAATATCCAGCAGGCTCAGGAGCAGATCGATGCGGTAAATGAGGTGCTGACTACCAGGTGGTTTGGTAATGTGAAATACAAGCTGATCCACGAAAAAGAAAAGAGCTATGAGCGCTTCTATGATATGTTCATGGATCCCAATCTGGTAAGAGTGGAGCCTGATATGCCGGGCTATGGAGGAATATCCATATTCTCAGGTGCCTTTGAAGAGGCTCACAGGCAGGAGCTGGATGAACTCCTGCAGCTGATAATGGACGAGAAGAATCTGACCCAGGAGCAGCGTATATCCAGGGAAAAAAAGCTGGAGATGTATACTGATTACCGCACATATCTGCATCTGGATCTGGCGTCCATAGATCATGGCGGCTCTACCAAATATATGTCTGATGTTATCAGAGATGAGTCGGGTTCAGGTATCCAGACGCCCTACTATATTGTTATGTTTGCTGCTATAGCACAGAAGGTAAGGGCTGCGGACAAGGAGAATACGCTGAGAATAGTCATACTGGATGAAGCCTTTAACAAGATGGATGAAAACAAGATAGCAGCCTCCATAGATCTGCTAAGGAGTTTTGACCTGCAACCTATATTTTGCTGTGTTCCCGAGAAAGTAAAGGTGATCGCTCCAAAGGCTGATATTACTGATATTGTGATGATGTATAACGATAAGAGCAGCTATGTAGAGAGCTTTTTTGACAAGGAGGCTCTTGCTGAAATGAATTGACGAGGGCTGGGCCAGGGTTATATAATAAAATAGCTCAGACTCTGAGGGGGAGTGGTATCAAAGTGGTCGTAATGAGCCGCACTCGAAATGCGGTTGTCGGTTTCCGGCACGTGGGTTCGAATCCCACCCACTCCGCTTTATGCATGATTTTTGGAGTGAAGCTACAAATATATTCTCTTAAGAACAGTTTTCTGTCAGGAGGTATTACATGCATTTTTTTCAGCCCGTTAATGTCGAGGATACAATCCCTAATCAGTTCAAGTTTACAGATCATAATATGGCGCTGGTAACAGCAGCTGCTGATGGCAAGACCAATGCCATGACTGTGTCATGGGGTGGATTTGGTTATATATGGAATCGTTATGTTGCGACTATATATATCAGGGATAGCAGGTATACCAGAGAACTCCTTGATGCTACCGATGGCTTCTCCATAAGCTTCCTCAATTATGAGAATTATCGCAGGGAATACAAATATCTGGGAACGGCTTCGGGCAGAAATGAAGACAAGCTCTCAGGGTGCAGGTTTGGAGTGGATGTTGATGAGGATGAGGACATTCCCTATATTGATGAAGCGGGGACAGTCATCCTTTGCAGAAAACTGATCAAGCTTCCCATGGATATAGATGATATTCTGGACAAGAGTATTGCGGATCAGTTTTATGCAGACAGAGATGCTCACAATATATACATGGGTGAAGTAGTCAAGATACTGGTGAGATGAATGATCCGGCGGGCAGCGAGTGCTGCCCGTTTTTTAATGCTCTGTTTTGACTATAAAAGAATGGCTAAATGGCCAGTATTGAAAATGAATATTTCTTGTAAATATTTAACATGTTTGAATAAATATAATTGGTGGTTTTGGAAACTAAAGTAGATGAAAAATTATCCGAAAAAAAGTAAGGTAGAAAACTTGTATGTGGATAATGAAAATGTGGTGCAAGTAAGTGCTCTTATAAGACGACTTAAGCTTTGTTCGCGACAAAACACTTGAAATCTATATTGCTGATTATAAAATAATAAGTGTGGACAGAATATAGCACTGGTGAGGTCTTATATGTATATACCCGGAAGAAGTGATTACATACTAATAGTAGATGATGATCCTGTTCAGCTTAACTATGTAAAAAATAAGCTGAAGGATCATTTTGAGTGCCAATGCGCAGCTTCTCCCGAGGAAGGTATTATGATCGCCCTTAAACACAGACCCATGCTCATAGTGACAGATATAATGATGCCCGGGATGAGCGGTACTGAGATGATGGCCAGGCTTGATGAAGAGGAGAAGACAAAGGGAATACCATATATAGCTGTTACATCCTCTGATGGGACTGATGCTGAGAGTAAGGTGCTCAAGGATGGTGCATCAGACTATATACGCAAGCCTTTTGATGCAGAAGTACTATTACAGAGGGTCAACAATGTGATCAGGGTGGTAAAGGCTCAGAACAGTCTCAGGACCATGGCTGTCACCGATGATCTGACAGGTGTATATACCAGAAGATATATTGAGAATAAGATTGACTCTCTTGCTGATGATGTGGAAGGGACCTTCTGTCTGCTGGATCTGGATCATTTTAAAAATGTTAATGACAGATTCGGACATGAGGCAGGTGACGCGGCACTTTGTATATTTGCCAGGACTATCAGCAGGCTCAGCAGAAGCGATGATATTACAGCCAGGATTGGTGGAGATGAGTTTGTGCTCTTTTTCAAGGGCTGCGTGGACAGGAGGATCATAGTCCCCAGGCTTCGCAGGATCATAGAGCGTACCAATGAAGACCTGGAAAAATATGATGTTACTGTCTCCATTGGTGTTTCTCTTCGCCCTTCTGATGCTACGAGTTTTGCTGAGCTTTATCAGCGTGCTGACGAAGCACTCTATGATGTTAAGAGATCAGGCAGAGGCTCTTATAAGTTCTTTGACGAGGGGGATTCGGAGGATGACGCTGATTCCGGAGCTATGCTGGTCAGCAATGGTGATTTTGATAATATTGTTGAGTTTTTGGGACGCAGCAATGACAGGGTCCATATATCCAAGTCGGTGTTATTTGTCACCAATGTTGGCTGCAACAATGACAAGTGCCGGGGGGAGCTTCTGTCATTTTTAAAACAGAATCTGAGGACGGCCGATGTGATCACCCAGTCCGATAATTCCACATATACAGTATTGCTGACCGGAACCGACGGCGGTAACAGGGATCTGGCTATTAAGAGGATCCGTTTTCTCTGGTCCAAGACTCATAAGGATTATGAACTTGGGATCGTTAAAGGCTGAAAAACTGTTATAAAATAAGCAAAGACAATTATTTGAACAGGCGCGTCTTATAATAATATATAAGGCGGCCTGTTCTTTTTGGCTATCACTCGATTAGGAGCCCCTTATGTGTTATAATTTACTGACTGGGAATGAAAGGTTAACTGGGGAATCCCATTACAGATACAGGTGAATAAATGGCATATACAGCTTTATACAGAAAGTTCCGTCCGCCTACATTTGATGATGTAAAAGGACAGGATCATATTGTTACGACCTTGAAGAATCAGATCCTCTCTGACAGAGTGGGTCATGCATACCTTTTTTGCGGTACAAGAGGAACAGGTAAGACTTCTGTTGCCAAGATCCTCTCAAGAGCGGTCAACTGCGAGAATCCTGTAGGAGGCAATCCCTGCGGCGAGTGCGAGACCTGCAGGGCTATAGCTGAGGGCAGGTGTGTGGACGTAGTGGAGATGGATGCGGCATCCAATAACGGTGTGGAGAATATCAGGACTGTCATTGATGAGATATCCTATTCTCCTTCTGTAGCCCGCAAGAAGGTATATATCATAGACGAGGTCCATATGCTGTCTACCGGAGCGTTTAATGCGCTGCTCAAGACGCTGGAAGAGCCTCCGGAATATGTTCTCTTTATACTGGCTACTACTGAAGTACAGAAAATACCTATTACCATACTCAGCAGATGTCAGCGCTACGACTTCCACAGAATCACCATGGATACCATAAAGGACAGACTGGCGGAGGTTACCAGAGCTGAGAATGTCAATGCCGAGGATAAGGCATTGTCATTTATAGCCAGAGCTGCTGACGGCTCTATGAGAGACTCTTTAAGTCTTCTTGATCAGTGCATTGCTTTTCATTATGGCGAAGAGCTGACCTATGAGAGAGTATTGGACGTACTGGGAGCCGTAGATACACAGGTCTTTGGTTCTCTTTTTGATGCTCTGTACAGATCTGATGCGTCAGCTGCTATCAGCATACTGGCAGATGTGGTGCTTCAGGGAGGAGAGCTGACTCAGTTCGTCAATGACTTTGTATGGTATCTTAGAAACATGATGCTGGTATCGGCTTCTGATGAGATGGAGGATGCTGTAGATATATCCAGAGATAATTTAAAGCTTTTAAAGCAGCAGGCCCAGGATGCGGATATAGATACCATTATGAGATATATCAGGATATTCTCTGAGCTATCTGCGTCTATCAGGCTGGCAGCTCAGAAGAGGATACTCATAGAGATGGCGATCATAAGGCTCTGCAAGCCTGAGTCTGACGGAGATGATACAGAGGCACTTACAGACAGGATCAGAATCCTGGAGTCCCATGACAGGGAGATAAGAAATCAGGTTGCCAGGATTGAGAAGGAGGGTGTTGCAATAGCGCCTTCTGCGGCAGCAGGCCAAGCTGTTATCGCTCGTAAAGAGCCGCCAAGGCTTGACAGGGCAGTGCCTGAAGATATACAAAAGATCGTAGCTGAGTTTCATTCCATCACCCAGAAGCTAAAAGATCCCATGCTGAAGTCTATGTTTGTAAAGAACAGACCAAGGCTGTCCCTGGGAGCAGATGACTCGCTCCTTGTAGTATTCCAGTCAGGGGATGTGACCAGTAGCATCAAGGTGATCATGGATCACAAAGAGGCACTGATGGAGGAACTGGGCAATATCACCGGCAAGCAGGTCCCTGTGGATTTCAAGGTGCTAGGAAACGGCGAAGCCTTTGAAGATTATTATGTAGATCTTGAGACCTTGCAGGATAAGGGGCTTATCAATGCTGAGATAGTGATGGAAGAAGAGGAAGCCTATCCTGTAAATGACAGTAAGGAGGATACGGCTCTTCAGAATGCTGCTGCTGCAGAAGATGCGCCTACTCAGCCGGATGATACTAAAGATGTTCCTGATGAAGATCTGAGCGGACTAAAGGGATATGACATGGCTGATGAAGAAGCTCCTTCGACGGACGAGGAAGAAGATATCATTGGTTACTCTGAAAGCGACGAAGAAGAGCCGGACCAGGAGGCTGTTCTCTTGGCAGAAGAAATGGCCAGAGAAGAAATGGAAGATCAGGAAGAAGATTAAGGAGGATTTATAAATGAGTAAAAGAGGTGGATTCCCGGGAGGAATGCCGGGTAATATGAATAATCTCATGAAGCAGGCACAGCGCATGCAGCGCCAGATGGAAGAAAATCAGAAGGAGCTTGAGACCAAAGAATTTACTGCAGCTGCAGGGGGCGGCGCAGTAGAGGCTACAGTGACAGGCTCAAAGCAGTTAAAGGCTGTCAAGATATTACCTGATGCAGTAGATCCTGAAGATGTGGAGATGCTCCAGGATATGATCGTGGCAGCAGTTAATGAAGCCATGACTCAGGCTGAAAAGGCAAGCGAAGAAGCTATGAGTAAGATGACAGGCGGCCTTGGCAGCCTTGGCGGACTGGGCGGAGGTTTTGGTTTCTGATGGATCTCTACAGCGGTCATGTAAACAGACTGGTGGATGAGCTGTCTTCTCTTCCGGGTATTGGGGGGAAGACTGCCCAGAGACTTGCTTTTTACATAATCAATATGCCAAAGGACAGGGTAAAGCGCCTTGCGGATTCCATATCGGATGCCAGAGAGCATGTGCATTATTGTGAAAAATGCTGTACACTTACTGACTCTGCTCTGTGCCCTATATGCTCAAACGAGAACAGGGACCATTCAACTATCATGGTGGTGGAGAACAGCAGAGATCTGGCTGCATATGAGAGGACGGGCAAATACAAGGGCTTATATCATGTGCTTCAAGGCGTTATATCACCAATGCTGGGCGTAGGCCCGGGAGATATCAGGTTAAAGGAACTGATCACCAGACTGGAAACCGAGGATACAGAGGAAGTGATCCTGGCGACGGGCTCGAGTCTGGAAGGGGAGACTACTGCGATGTATGTCAGTAAACTGATCAAGCCTTCAGGTATCAAGGTGACAAGGATAGCCAGTGGTGTCCCTGTGGGAGGGGACCTGGAATATATTGATGAGGTAACACTGCTCCGTGCATTAGAGGGCAGGACAGAACTGTAATTGGAGGGGAATATGGGAGTTAAAAGAGAATTTTTTGGAGAAACCAAAGACGGAGCACCGGTATATCTGTATCATGTCAGCAACAACAATGGCATGGAAATGGTATGGACTAATTTTGGTGCTATACTTCGTAATGTCTATGTGTTTGATAAGGATGGGGCAAAGAGGGATGTGGTCCTTGGCTATGATAGTTTGGACGAGTATTATGTCAATGAGCCTTTCTTTGGCTCTACTATTGGACCCAGTGCTAACCGTGTAAACGGTGCCCAGTACCAGATTGCCGGCCGAACATATCATATGTCTGTTAATAATTCCGGCAAGCATAATCTGCACACAGATATTGACCTGGGATTTCATAAGAGGGTATGGGAAGCTAAAGAGACCAATAACGGCGTGATATTTAGCCTTGAACAGGAAGATGGCGAGATGGGCTTTCCGGGAAACAGATTGTTTACAGTTGAAGTCAGCCTGAGTGAGGATAACGAGATCAGGATCCATTATCATGCTGAGTCAGACCAGGATACTCTTATCAACATGACTAACCATAGCTATTTCAATCTGGGCGGTCATGACAGCGGCAAGATACTGGATCATGTAGTGCAGCTTAATGCGTCTTATTTTACTCCTGTACATAATGAAGAAGCTATCCCTACAGGCGAGATATTGCCTGTTGAAGGTACTCCTATGGACTTTACTCAGCCTAAGCCCATTGGAAGGGATGCGGCTGAAGACTATGAACAGCTGCGTTTTGGCAGAGGCTATGATCATAACTTCTGCGTGGATGGAGCTGTGGACAAAGAGGGGCGTTATGAGAGTGCGCTCAGAAGCTTTGCCTGTGTGACAAATCCTGTAACAGGGATCACCATGCATGCATATACCACTCTTCCCGGCTTTCAGTTCTATATTGGTAACTTTATTGAGACTCATAAGGGCAAGGATGGGGCGACATATTCCATAAGAGATGGTTTCTGTCTTGAAAGTCAGTTTTATCCCAACGCTATCAATGAGGAGAATTTTGTGACTCCTGTATTTGGCCCTGATAAGCCCTATGACTCTGAGACTGTATATAAATTCGGTTGAGAATAAAAACTAAGGCGTGGGATCCTGAGATAATAAATGCAGGGTCCCATGCTATATATGCCGGCACCCTTTGATGCGGGCATGGAGGATGATAATGGCGCAGGTTAGAAATTTCAGAGATTATGTAGAAGACCCGGAACTGGAAGAGGAAGAAACACTAGATGCCGGGGAACCTTCTTATAAAGAGAAGATCCGAAGCCATAGGGTAATGGTTTTTTACCGTGGAATACTGATGGCGGCCGCTACGGTCGCCATTATTACGGCTATATATATAAATTGGAGAGGCAGATCCTATACGGAAATGCGTGTAGTTCGCACAAGCCCTCTTAGCGGAATGGAAGGATCCACCGTGTTGGCACTAGGTAAGAACGCCATCAGATACAGTAAAGATGGTATGAGCTGTATTGCTCCCGATGGGAGTGTGTTGTGGGATGTGACTTATGAGATGCAGTCTCCTATTGTAAGGACCTGCGGTGAAACAGCTGCAGTGGGAGACCACGGTGGCAATACCATATATGTGGCAGGCAAAGAAGGCAGCATGGGTCAGATCTCTACTAATCTGCCAATTAACGATTTTACAGTATCTGCAAAGGGGGTAGTAGCTGCTACTCTCTCGGACGGGGAGATCAGCAGGGTCAGACTCTATGACTCTAAAGGTAATGAGCTGGCTGCCATAAAGGCCACAATGCCCAATAGCGGATACCCTCTTTCCGTGAGTATTTCTCCTGATGGAGAGCTGGTAGGCTGCGCATATTTGGGTGTAAACGGTGATGACGTTGAGAGCAGGATGACATTCTATAATTTTGGAGATGTGGGCCAGAATGAAACGGATAATATGGTCAGCTCTTTTAAGTACCCGGGTAACGTGATACCGTTCAATGTATTTATTAATGAAGATACAAATATGGCTGTTACCGATGACAGAGTGCTCTTCTTCAAGGGTTCTGATGTGCCCAATAATCCCGTTACTGAGCTTACAGGTGAAAAGGAGATATTGAGCATATATTACAGCTCTGAATATGCAGGGATCATAGGCACCGGCAGGAGTCTAGAGGGTAAATATGAGCTGTCTGTATATAATACAAAGGGTAGCAAGATCTTGGAGATGCCCTTTGATATAAATTATACAGGAATGTTCTTTTCTGACGATCAGTTCGTTATCTATAACGATAGGGACTGGATACTATATGGACTAGATGGAAGCAAGAAATATGAGGGGAGTTTTGATAAGCCCATCCAGGCTCTACTTCCGGGTAGGAGCAGGAGCAGGTTCACTATGATCTCCGCGAATAGTATAGAAGAGATTGAACTTAGGTGAGCCCAAAAGCAGGCTTTGAGAGGGATTAAAAAAAGACATATGATTTGATTTATTTCTTCTTGCAAAAGCATTATCCAGATGCTATACTAAACATCACTCGCCGATAAAAACGGTGTGAAAAAACTTTTTAAAAAATATTAAAAAAGTTCTTGACACACAGCTGACGGCGAGGTAAGATATAACACGTTGCGGCTCACGAGAAACAAGAGCCAAGACAAAGCAAAGCAGAATGATCTTTGACAACTGAACAGCAATGCAACCCTGAAGATTCCAAGCTTCTAGTAAGAAGCAAAGTTATTTTCAGAGAACCAAAACCAAAAGTAAACGGAAAGCAGAATTACAGCTAGTGTAATTCTGAACCGAATCGAATTTTAAAGTGAGAGTTCGATCCTGGCTCAGGATGAACGCTGGCGGCGTGCCTAACACATGCAAGTCGAACGGAGTTGCTCGCTGATGAAGCTTCGGCAGAATCTTGAGTAACTTAGTGGCGGACGGGTGAGTAACGCGTGGGTAACCTGCCTCGTACTG
>NZ_AUKE01000006.1 GCF_000424585.1 Butyrivibrio sp. MC2013 | reverse complement strand
TCTGTGTCTCCCATCTGTCGGAATCATCTCACCCGTCTCAGGATCTATCTTTCCGATAAGAGTACGCTTGGCCCGGCTCTGCTGTTTTTCTTTGTCCCAGTATGCCTTGGATTCGTAGACATAGGTTATTCCTGTTCGTTTATCAAGTTGTTTTATTATTCCCATGGGGGTGCTCCTTTCTGTAACATCGTTACGTTTATATTATATATCATAACGATGTAAAATGCAATAGAAAAACCCAAAAAAGTTAGATTTTTTCTGGGTTTTCTCAAATTTTCATATGTATTTTTATCGTTAGGTTAGAATGTCAAGTTAGGGTCTGAACAGTAACCTATAAAGCGATTAATGCATTGGCTTTTAAGGCAGGAATATTGTGACATTCAAATACGGATGATAAAATGACGTAAGGGTCAAAAGTCATTTCGATTCGAGCTTGCTCGAAATCGAATATGAATTTATGACCCGCAAAACATGAGCAAAGTAGCACGTAGTGCGGATTTGCGAATGTTTTAGGATTGTGAGAGTTTCGAAGAAACGGAACAATCCGTTAGTCATAAGGTGTCAAAAGGAACTTTTGACACCTACCTCATAAAATAAATAGCTGTGAACGATTAAGATAAGATTATACATAGAATACTTCTGCTGAAAGGATAGATCATGCAGTTTAATTCCATAGATTTTGCCATATTTTTTCCCATAGTTCTTATTGTCTATTTTGTGATACCCAAAAAGCTAAGGGCTGTATTTCTCCTGGCTGCCAGTTATTATTTCTATATGAGCTGGAATGCCAAATATGCGCTCCTTATAGCTTTTTCCACCATTGCCACATATCTTAGTGCGCTGATGTTTAGGCGCTTTGAGAAGCACAAGAAGCTGATACTGGCAGCTTGTATAATAGTTAATCTGGCCATACTGTTTTTATTTAAGTATGCGGATTTTGCTATAGACACACTGAATCTTATATTGTCTCATTTTGGGACCGTCAGGATTGGGGCAAGGCTCGGCTTTCTTTTGCCTGTGGGCATATCCTTTTACACCTTCCAAGCTCTGGGCTACATCATAGATGTGTACAGAGGAGACGTGGAAGCAGAGAGGAATATTATCAAATACGCCCTCTTCGTATCCTTCTTTCCTCAACTGGTGGCAGGCCCTATTGAGAGGTCCCGTAACCTTCTGGGACAGATCAGAAATATTGAGAAGATATGCGTCTGGAATGCTAAGGCAGTTACTTCAGGAGCGATACTCATGGTATATGGCCTCTTTATGAAGATGGTCATTGCAGACAGGGCTTCTATCCTGGCAGATAAGGTATTTAATAATTACAGGATCTATGGCTCTGTAGAACTGATCCTTGCCCTAATTGTATTTGGCATACAGATATATTGCGACTTCTCCAGTTATTCCATGATCGCTATTGGCGCAGCCCGCATTATGGGCTTTAAGCTCATGGAGAATTTTAATGCTCCGTATTTTGCCACCAGTATCAAGGATTACTGGTCCAGGTGGCATATATCTCTTAGCAGCTGGTTCAAGGATTATCTCTACTTCCCCCTGGGCGGCAGCAGGAAGGGCAAATCCAGGACTATGGTCAATGTCATGATCATATTCCTTGTAAGCGGCCTCTGGCACGGTGCTAATCTGACCTATATCCTCTGGGGAGCCATCCATGGAGCCTTTCGTGTGGTCGAGGATCTGACGCTTCCTCTTAGGCAAAAGGCGGCTCTGCGCCTTCATGTCAGGACAGATACCTTTAGCCACAGGCTCTGGCAGAGCATATTTGCTTTTTTGGTTGTCACCTTCTCCTGGATATTCTTTCGCTCTGCGACTATCACGGATGCTTTTATATATCTAGGCAGGATCATATCAAGGCCCGATCCCTGGGTCCTCTTTAATGACGGCCTCTACACGCTGGGACTTAAGCGCCCTGAGATGAATATACTGATAGTATCAGTTGTTATACTGTTCCTGGTGGACCTTATCAGGGAAAAAAAGAAGATGACTATCGACAAATTCCTGATGGAGCAGAACCTTTGGTTTGAATGGCTGGTGATCATAGGCCTTATACTCATGATCCTGACCTTTGGTAAATACGGCCCTGCCTTTGATGCCAAGCAGTTTATATACTTCCAATTTTAGCGGGTGGGAGATATGAGCAGACATAGGGTGTCATCATTGAATTAACGAGATGGCAGTGCATATTTATCATTTATTTTGCGAGGATAATAAATTGAAAAAATCTGCTATAAGAATAACGGCCTTCCTGCTGGTATTGGTATTGGTGCTGACAGCCTGGAATGGAATATTTAAGTTTAAATACGGCGATGGTATTTATAGTGTTAAAAAGTTCTATGAGCAAAAGGATAACAGCGTAGATGTGCTCTTTGTGGGTAGCAGTCATGCTTTTGAAGACTTTAATACAGGCACCCTCTGGGATGAATACGGGATGGCAGGCTTTGTTCTTGGAGCCAGTATACAGCCCACCTGGAACAGCTATTATTATCTGAAGGAAGCTCTAAAGACACAGACTCCCCGTCTTATAGTTCTGGAAGGCTACTCTGTAGCGCTTGACTATGAATACAGTGATGACCAGAGGATCATCAAAAATAACTTTGGACTGAAATTGTCAGCTGATAAGATAGAGTCCCTAAGGACCAGTGCGCCTCTTGAACGCTTTAAGGAGTTCTTTTTGGAATATATCCAGTACCATACCAGGTATAGAGAACTGGAAAGGGGAGATTTTGAGCCTGATCAGGGGGATCCTCTTTATGCAGACTGGAAGGGCTTTGGCTGCAGTATATCAACTGAAAGCCTGGAATCTATAGATGCCGCGGCTATCACGGACACGAGGCCCTTATTTGAGAAGTCTGAAGAATACTATCGGAGGATCATAGAACTGGCACAATCCAGGGATATACCTATTCTGATAGTGATGTCTCCCTTTGCAGGTATCACTGTAGAAGAGCAGATGGCTTTTAACAGGGCCGGTGAGATAGCCTCTGAATACGGGGCTGCCTTTATCAACTGCAATAACCTGGTATCGGATATAGGTCTTGATTATACTACTGACATGGCGGATATAGGTCATCTTAATTTCAGAGGAACGCCCAAGTTTAGCCGTTATATCGGTGCATATATCACGGAGCACTATGATATCCCCGACCGCAGGGGAGATGAGAGATATAGCTCATGGGAGAGAGATGCGGAGTACATCAGACAAAAGATCTATGATCAGGAACTGACAGAGATCACAGACCTGGCAGCCTATGCAGATAAGCTCAGGAATCCCTTCTACACACTCTTCATATCCTTTGATGGTGAATATGGAGATGTAAATGTTCCGGACCTTAGATATGTCCTTGACAGGATCGGCATCCCATCTGATATAGACGGAGGCGTCCTCTGCCTGCAGGCAGGAGAGCTTAGCTGGAAAAATGCTTCTAAAAATGACGAGTATTACCTGACAGCAGGCTCCCATGATTTCCGCTTAAGGAGTAGTTCTAATTCTGATAACGGCGCTATATCCTGCACTATTACTGCAGACACTTTTACTCGCAAGGCAGTGACAAACGGCATCAACATCCTGGTATATGACAGCCGCACTGACAAGATAGTGGATATGGCAGGCCTGGATGCGGATAATGGGTACATGCTGACCAGGGGAGAGGAATGACTATTTCCTTTTGACGCACCTATTAATATAGTGTATGATTAGCTTGCTAATTTGATAATATAAAGGGGTAGCATGTCAGGGAGACATGCCACTCCTTTTCGCACGTTTGGCAATAATAGCATCATGGTGACAGGTATTTTGCAATATAGTATTTATCACTTGCTTGCTCTTAATGCCGGCGGGGTCAGGGGCCGGCGTGACACTGCCGGATATAGCACAGACTCCGCAATGGAGGGGATAGTATTGGAAAAAGATAGGCAAAAGAGAGCGCCTGTATATGAGGCGCTGGAGAGATTCAGGAAGCAGAGGGTAGTACCCTTTGATGTTCCCGGTCACAAGAGAGGAAGGGGTAATCCGGACCTTGTGAGTTTCCTTGGAGAGAGATGTGTAGGTATTGATGTTAATTCAATGAAGCCCCTTGATAATCTATGTCATCCCGTTTCCGTTATCAAGGAAGCTGAGGAGCTTATGGCAGATGCCTTTGGTGCTGCACATGCTTTTATGATGGTCAACGGTACCACCAGTGCTGTACAGGCTATGGTCCTGTCCAATGTAAAGCATGGCGAGAAGATAATCATGCCCAGGAATGTGCATAAGAGCGCTATCAATGCATTGATACTCTGCGGGGCTGTTCCTGTATATATTGATCCCAAGGTGGATACAGGACTGGGCATACCTCTTGGCATGGAGATAGCAGACGTGGAGAAGGCAGTCAGGGATAATCCCGATGCCAAGGCTATCCTTATCAATAACCCGTCCTACTATGGTATATGCTCCGATCTAAAGAGTATAGTGGACCTGGCCCACAGAAACGGCATGAAGGCCCTGGTAGATGAGGCTCACGGCACTCATTTGTATTTTGGCCCTAATCTTCCCCTTAATGCTATGGCAGCAGGGGCAGATATGGCAGCTATCAGCATGCACAAGTCAGGAGGAAGCCTGACCCAGAGCTCCATACTCCTTTGCGGCGAAGGCGCCAATATAGGCTATATCAGCAGGATAGTGAACCTGACCCAGACCACATCAGCCAGCTATCTGCTCCTTGGCAGCCTTGATATCTCCAGGAGGAATCTGGCTCTTAACGGCAGAAGGTCTTTTGAGAAGGTGACAGGCCTTGCTCAGTATGCCAGAGAGGAGATCAACGAAATAGGCGGTTATTACGCTTATGGCAACGAACTTAAAAACGGCGGCAGCATATTTGATTTTGATGAGACCAAGCTGGTGGTGAACACCAGAAAAATAGGCCTTACAGGTATTGAAGTATATGACCTGCTCAGGGACGAATACGATATACAGATGGAATTTGGAGATCTGTCCAATGTTATGGCATATATATCCATAGGTGACAGGATCCAGGATATCGAGCGTCTGGCAGGAGCACTGGCAGATATCAGAAGGCTCTACAGTAAGCCTGAACAGCAGTTCTTTTCCGCAGAATATGTGACGCCTATAGTCAAGGCTACTCCCCAGGAAGCCTTCTATGCAGAAAAAGAGTCCCTGCCCATCAGGCAGACAATAGGGCGCATCAGTGCCGAGTCAGTCATGTGCTATCCTCCGGGTATCCCGATCCTGTCTCCCGGAGAGATGATAACAGAGGACATCCTGGAATACATTTTGACTGCTATGGAAAAGGGCTGCTCCATGCAGGGCCCTGAGAGCGAAGATATTTCAGAGCTGTTTGTATTGAAATGACGTAAGGGGCAAAAGTCGTTTCTATTCGGGCCCAGTCGAAATCGAATATGAATTTATACCCGGATTATCATACAAAGAAAAGGGAAAAAACAATGGCAGAGATGGATTATTGGTTCAGTGATATGCATACCGGAAATGTGAAGATCAGTATCAGGCTGAGCAAGCAGCTTTTTTCCGGTACCAGTGAATTTCAGAGAATAGATGTGTTTGACTCTCCGGAGTTTGGCAAGTTCCTGGCTTCAGACGGTAATATCATCTTCTCTGAAAAAGATGAATTTACCTATGACGAGATGATCGTCCATGTACCTATGGCAGTGCATCCCAAGGTCCAGCGCGTACTGGTGCTGGGAGGCGGAGATGGGGGAGTAGCCAGAGAGCTGACCCATTATGACGAGATCAAGGTCATAGATGTGGTAGAGCCCGATTCCATGTTTGTGGATGTCTGCAAGCAGTATTTTCCTGACAATGCCATTGGCCTTGAGGATGACAGGGTACACATCTTTTATCAGGACGGTCTGAAATACCTGAGAAAGTGCGAAGATATGTATGACCTGATCATCAATGATGCTACTGAACCTCTGGGACATGAGGCAGGGCTTTTTACCAAGGAATTCTACGGCAGCTGCTACAAGGCTCTGCACGATGACGGCATCATGGTATATCAGCACGGCAGCCCCTTCTATGATGAGGACGAGGAGAGCTGCAGGGCTATGCATAGAAAGGCATACAGGGTATTCCCTGTCAATCGAGTATATCAGGCCCATATCCCTACCTGCCCCGCAGGCTACTGGCTCTTTGGTTTTGCCAGCAAAAAGTACCATCCTCTCAAGGATTTTAACCCCGACAGATGGGATGAGAGAGGGATCAAGACCTGGTACTATACCACTCATCTTCACAAGGGAGCCTTCATGCTGCCCAAATATGTAGAGGATCTGCTTCAGGAAGAAGAAGCTATGTCAAGATAATGTGATCATCAATAAAGATAGAAGGGAGAAATACTATGTCTAGACTTTTGGTTATAGGATGCGGCGGTGTTGCTCAGGTAGCTATCCAGAAATGCGCACAAAACAGCGAGATATTCACTGAGATGTGCCTGGCAAGCCGTACTGTCAGCAAGTGCGATGCAGTTAAAGATAAGCTTGAAAAGCAGGGAAGCCCTGTTAAGATCACAACTGCCTCGGTCAATGCAGATGATCTAAATGATCTCATCAGACTGATCAAAGATTATCAGCCTGATGCAGTGCTCAACGTTGCTCTGCCTTATCAGGATCTGACCATTATGGATGCCTGCCTGGAGTGCAAGGTAGACTATATAGATACTGCCAATTATGAGCCCGAGGATACAGATGAGCCTGTATGGCGCGCTGCTTATGAGAAGAGATGCAAGGAAAAGGGCTTTACAGCATACTTTGACTACAGCTATCAGTGGGAGTATATGGACAGGTTCAAGGAGGCCGGTATCACAGGCCTGTTGGGAACCGGCTTTGATCCCGGTGTTACCAGCGTATTTGTAGCTTATGCTAAAAAGCACTATTTCGATGAGATCCATTCCGTAGATATCCTGGACTGCAATGGCGGCGATCATGGATATGCTTTTGCTACCAACTTTAATCCTGAGATCAATCTCCGTGAAGTATCGGCCAACGGCAGCTACTGGGAGGATGGTCACTGGATCGAGACAAAGCCCATGGAGATCAAGAGAGAATATGACTTCCCTCAGGTTGGTATGAAGGATATGTACCTTCTTCACCATGAGGAGATCGAGGCTCTGGGCAGAAATTTCCCTGAGATTAAGAGAATCCGCTTCTTTATGACCTTTGGCCAGTCCTATCTGGATCATATGAGATGTCTGGAAGACGTAGGTATGCTCTCTACCAGTCCTGTGAACTTTGAAGGACATGAGATCGTGCCCATCCAGTTCCTCAAGGCTCTTCTTCCCGATCCCGCCAGCCTGGGACCCAGGACTGTGGGCAAGACCAACATCGGTTGTATCTTTAAGGGCATCAAGGATGGCAAGGAAAAGACCCTCTACATCTATAATGTATGTGATCACCAGGAGTGTTACCGCGAGCTGGGAAGCCAGGCTATCAGCTATACTACAGGCGTGCCTGCTATGATAGGTACAGCTCTTGTACTCTCCGGTCAGTGGAAGAGGCCCGGTGTGTATACCACAGACGAGTTTGATCCCGATCCTTATATGGATATGTTAAATAAATTCGGACTTCCCTGGGTAGTGGATGAGAATCCTGTCCTTGTGGACTAACACTAATTATAACTGCGCTTCATTTTGCTGGGATCAGTAGGATGAAGCGTATTTTAGAGGAAGCATAATACATGAGAATAGAAGATATCAGGACCCCTTCCTATCTGATAGATGAAGGAAAACTAAGGCATAATCTTGAAATATTAAAAAGCGTTGAGGACAGATCAGGAGCCCATATCCTCCTGGCTCAAAAGGCTTATTCCATATATCAGACATATCCCCTTATAGCAGGGTATCTCACAGGAGCTACAGCTTCCGGCATATATGAGGCAAGGCTGGCTCATGAAGAGATGATGGGTATAAGAGACGGCCTTGAGAATCATGTATTTGAGCCTGCCTTTAAGGATGATGAAATGGCAGAGCTTTGTGATATATGTGATCACATAGTCTTTAATTCTATGACGCAGCTGGAACATCACAGGAGCGTATGGGAACCTGCTGCAGCTGCAGGAAGTCTAAATGTCGCTCTCAGGATCAATCCCGAATACAGGGCAGAAGATTCTCATGAGATATATGATCCCTGTGCCCCCGGCTCCAGACTGGGCATCAGAAATGCAGATATGCCGGATGAGCTCCCTGAGGGTGTGACAGGTATCCATTTTCATAACCTTTGCGAAGAGGGCTTTGAGCCCCTTAAAGCTACCTTTCAAAAGGTGGAAAAGGACTTTAAGCGCTTCTTCCCCGGAAACGGCCATGGTCCTGCTATCAGCTGGATCAACCTGGGAGGAGGCCACCATATCACAAAGGAAGGCTATGACATAGAGGGACTGGTGAGCCTCTTGTCCTATATCAGAGATGAGTATGGTATCAGGGTCTATCTGGAACCGGGCGAAGCCATAGCCCTTGACGCTGGCTATCTGATCACCACAGTCATGGACATTGTCAGGACTGACAAGTATCCGGTACTCATACTGGATGCATCAGCTGCCTGCCATATGCCTGATGTGCTGGAGATGCCTTACAGGCCGCCGCTTAAAGGCTCCGGTCAGCCCGGAGAGAAGCCATATACTTACAGGCTCTCGTCAAGGACCTGCCTGGCAGGAGATATCATAGGAGATTATTCCTTTGACAGAGAGATCGGGATAGGAGACAGGCTGGTATTTGAAGATATGGCTATCTATAGCATGGTCAAGAATAATACCTTCAACGGCATGGCTCTCCCATCTATCATGCTCCTGAAAGAGGACGGCGATGCTTCCATGATCAGAAGCTTTGGATATGAAGATTTTAAATGCAGGCTATAAACGAAAGGAAAAGATTTGAAAATAATAAGAGATACTCTGCCGGTAGAGGATTCCTGCTATATGCCCGCAGAATATGATAAACATTATGCTACTATTATGATATATCCTGTTCGCGCAGGCAGCTGGGGAGTAGACAGGAGCGGCGCGCTTAAATCTATGGCTGCCATATATAAAGAGATCATGAAGAGGGAGAAGCTCATACTCCTGGTTGATGATGAGCATATGACAGAGGCTTCCCGGCTGATATCTGCTATAGAAGCTGAGCTTGTAAGCCCTTATCCCGGAGCAGAGCTGATATCTATGGAGAGTGATGATGCCTGGGCCAGGGATGTGTGCCCTACATTCGTCAGGAGTGCAGATGGCGGTGTCCGAGGCATTAACTGGAGATTCAATGCCTGGGGAGGCGAAGTGGACGGACTATATGCCTCATGGGAGCGTGATGATGCCATTCCCATGAAGCTCTGCGAGAAAAGGGGTATAGATATCTATGATGCCGATCCCTTTGTCCTGGAAGGAGGCTCTATTCATTCTGACGGAGAGGGGACTATCCTGGTGACAGAGGCCTGTCTCCTTAGCAAGGGCCGTAATCCCTCTATGAGCAAAGAAGAGATAGAGGACAAGCTGAAGAGTTATCTTGGTGCTAAGAAGGTCCTCTGGCTCCCCTATGGAATATACAATGACGAGACCAATGAGCACGTGGATAATGTAGCTGCCTTTATTGCTCCCGGAGAAATAGTACTGGCCTGGACGGATGATGAGACTGATCCTCAGTATGCCATGTCTCATGCTGATCATGAATACCTAACCGGTGTGACTGATGCTAAAGGCAGAAAACTAAAAGTTCATAAGCTCTATATCCCTGAGCATCCTATATGCATAGGCGAGGATGACCTGGCAGGATATGAATTTGAAGAGGGCGAAGACGAGAGAGAACTGGGAGAGAGACTGGCGGCCAGCTATGTGAACTATTATTATATTAATGGAGCTATCCTGCTACCCCAGTTTGGCGGAGATAATGCAGAGAGTGATAAGGCTGCTGTTAACTGCCTTAAAAGGCTGTGCCCGGACAGGGAGATCATAGGGATCCCCGCAAGGGATATCCTCCTGGGCGGAGGAAATATCCACTGTATTACACAGCAGCTGCCGGCTGCCAGGTGATATGTTTTCCGGTAATTGCTTGCGGCTTTATGTGCCTTGTGCTTTATGCCGGGTATTTATGAGATATAAGAATAGAGGAGAATGGATATCATGCCTGAATTGGTAAAGGTGGCATGCATACAGTTTGCATGCGGTGAGGCAGCTGCCTCTGATGAAGAACAGGTCAGAAGAAATATTGAGACTGCCGGGAAGATGGTAAGGGATGCGGCAGCAGAGGGGGCGCAGATCATCCTTCTGTCAGAGCTCTTTGAGCGCCGGTACTTTTGCCAGGAGCGCAGGTATGACTATTATGATCTGGCAAGTCCTGTATCAGAGAATCCTGCAGTAAGTTATTTTGCAGAGCTGTGCAGAGAGCTAAGGGTTGTAGTGCCTGTAAGTATATATGAGAGAGACGGCAATGAACTCTATAATTCTGTGGTCATGATAGATGCAGACGGTAGTATCCTTGGTAGATATCGTAAGACCCATATCCCTGACGATCATTATTATCAGGAGAAGTTCTACTTTAAGCCCGGTAATACAGGTTTTAAGGTATTTAAGACTATGTATGGCAACGTGGGAATAGGTATATGCTGGGATCAGTGGTTTCCGGAGACTGCCAGGTGCCTGGCCCTTGGCGGCGCTGATATCATCCTCTATCCCACTGCCATAGGCTCTGAGCCCATCCTGGACGTAGACAGCTCAGGACATTGGATGAGGACCATGCAGGGCCATGCTGCGGCCAATATAGTACCTGTGGCAGCAGCCAACAGGATAGGAACGGAATATGTGAAGCCATCTGCTGAAAATGGAGGACAGAAGTCATCGCTGTGCTTTTATGGCAATAGCTTCCTTGCTGATGAGACAGGAGAAATACTTGCCAGGGCTTCAAGAGACGACGCGGCCATAATCTATGCGGAATATGATTTTGACAAGATCAGACGTGACCGCTTATCCTGGGGACTCTTTAGAGACAGAAGACCTGAGTGCTACAAGGATATATCTTGTTAATTATGACATAGAAGTGCATCCATGCACTTCTGTACATGTCAAAATACATCCTTGTAATAATGACATAGAAGTGCATCCATGCACTTCTGTACATGTCAAATTACATCCATGTAATTGTGACAAGGTTGGGGGAATGATATGAATACGCCTTTGATGATGTTTATAGAAAATATCGGTATCGTAGCCTTTGCCATATCGGGAGCTGTGGTAGGAGCCAGGAAGGATATGGACATATTCGGGATCAATCTCCTGGCGCTGGTAACGGCCACCGGTGGCGGACTTATCAGGGATCTGATACTGGACAATACACCTCCTGTCATGTTTGTGAATCCCATATATACCGTGATAGCACTTGTGACAGCCAATATAGCCTTTCTTGTGATGTATTTAAGGCGCCCTGTTCCCAAGGGCATCACTCCTGTATACGAATCCCTTCTTTTTTGGCTGGATACACTGGGACTGGCAGCATTTACTGTAGATGGAGCATTTACCGCTATCAGATCTGCTCATGGTGATAATCTCTTTTTGGTGGTCTTCCTTGGTGTCATCACAGGTATCGGGGGAGGGATCCTTAGGGATGTATTTGCTGACAGAGTACCTGCTGTTCTTATCAAGCACGTCTATGCTCTGGCATGTATAGCAGGAGCTGTTATCACGGCTCTTATCTGGCGCTATAGCGGCAATGAGCTTATGGCGTCTCTCCTTGGCTTTATATCCATAGTGGTGGTCCGATTCCTGGCCATGCATTACAAATGGAATCTTCCCACGGCACATCTTCATGATGACTCAAAGCCCTGATCCTTACTATTTGGATAATATATCTACATATGCTAATATGTGGTGGGAAGGATGGAAAAAGTTATGACAGCTAAGTATGATCAAGAGATATCACAGGCTACAAAGGGTATATTATTAAGAAAACTCTATGATTCTTACAGCAGCTATATCAAGCTCTGCTTCACCAATATGGTTATTCTTTTTATGGTTTTTGGCGGTTTTTACCGTAGTATCTTTGCCAATGGGGATACTCTTTGGGGAGCCATATCTCCTGATGATACCTTTCGTGCCAGACTTGAAAACTATCGCTGGCTGTCTGCTGTATTTGAAGGTATTTTTAATAAAACAGGATTTCTTCCTGCTCTTCATTTAAGACCGTCTCTTATTTTTTTGATCTTTTCATTTGCACTATCTCTTACCCTTTTGCAGATAGCATTCTGGCCTTTGTTCTTTGATGTGGATTTTAAGGAGTTTAGCTTTAGAAAGCATTTTTCTCTAAGAGTACACATTTACAGGCTGGCCTTTACGGTGGCTTTTTTAAATGTGCTTAATTGCGAATTCTTTTATTATACTGAGAGCATGCACATTTTTGCCATGTCCTTTATCTTCATGGCTCTGGGCGTTTATCTATATTCCAAAGAGAGGTATATAACAGGGCTGATAGCCTTCTGCATGGTATCAGTTACTTATCAGGTGACCTGCCTTACCGCTGTCATAGTCATGATCAGCTATGTCTATTTCTATTATAAGGGACATATGGACAAGAGGATGTTTTGCAGAGCTTTATTCTATGCAGGAACGCCCTCTGCCCTTTTCCTTCTCAACTATATGACGGGGCCATGGATATTGGCAGTGCTTAATCGTATGGGCTTTGGTGGTAATCCTGCCAAGGAAGTGCTGGTCACAATGTCACCTTCTGAGCTCATTCGTGCATATACAGGCCAGCTCCACGATGCCTTTGCCAGCAGCCTGAACCTGACTCCCGAGCTGCATCTGCCCCTTATACTATTACTGGCAGCTGCGCTTCTTGTGACCTGCGTTAGTATTAAAAGGGGCAGGATAGCTGATATTTTTACCTTTTTGCTATATCTTTTGGTCATGATCCTTTGCAGCTTTTCTCTTCAGATATTTGTACATCCTGAGAATTTTGAAGTTCGTCTGATCACACCCTTTACCTTTATGCAGGCTATGCTCCTTTTGGTGCTGATCTTTTATTCCGATGCTTCATTGCTTCGCAACTGGGTGGAAACTGCCTCGTATGCTCTTGTCATCATAACAGTTTGCTTTAATGCCTTTTTTATCCAGTGCGTTATAGAGAATCGTTTGTTAAGTGAATCTCTTGATTATATTTATGCTGAACAGATATTTGACTATATCAGGGATTACGAGCTGGGCACAGGCAATACTGTTGATGAGATGGCTGTAGTTGTGGATAAAAACTCAAAAGACTTTTACAGTAGAGTCTTTTTTAATAAGAGTACAGTGAATAAGCGCTGCTATGACAGATATACCTGGGCATTTCTCCAGTATTGTTCATCCTTTACTTCTATTGCAGGTTCCCTTGAGGGAAGGCAGTACAAGCATGTTGATATGGATGACAAGCTCTATCAGGAGTGCTTTGAGGGCAGGGACTGGAAGGAATTTGAGCTTAAAGAGCAGGTTGTATTCTCAGGGAATAGGGTGAATATCTGCGTATTTTGATCGAATGATGTTTTGGGGGAAGATATGAAGAAAAATTGGGTGAGACTTTGGCTGCCGCTTGGCACTAGTCTGATTTTAATGGTGTTATTTATATTTTCAGCGCCTGTGTATTCCAGTGCGGGGGATGGCAGTATAGCCAAATATCTGTCTATGGCGGGCGCTGATCCCGGCTTTAATTCTATCTCTGTGGGCATTGGAGCTATTTTAAAGCTTTTTTACAGGCTCTTTCCTGCTGTTAACTGGTGGACTTGTTTTTCTATCTGGGCCATCTTTTCATCCATCTTTATCATAATGCTGTCTGTAAGCTTTTCTTTTGGTGGCTATAAGGGGCTGGTCCCTGCACTTATGGCAGGGCTTATCACCTGGCAGGCTGCTCCCGCCATAGAGATCAATTTCACTCAAACAGCTATGCTCCTGGGAACTGCGGGAATATCCCTTCTTATGACCCTTTGGCATTTCGCCGCTGGTTACGTTCGGATCGCTGCAGCTGCGGTGGGAATGCTCTATATTCTCCTGGCAGGGAGCCTGAGAGAAGATGCTATGCTTCTGTGCATTCCCTTTGCAGGGCTCATACTATTCCTTCGCTTATTATCCCTTTTGTATACGGCTCGTTTAGATAAGGGAGCTGCTCAGTCTGATAGTAAGGACTTGCACGGTTTAGATAATCCTCTTAGACCAATATGCTCCGGAAGAGGTTTGTACTACATGATAGTGCCCTTTTGCACTCTCCTGATCGCTGTGATCTTATCTTATGGCTCCCATAGGCTATATAAGGCTGCAGATCCTGACATCGCTTTCTTTGAAGAGACCTTTGATCTGACAAGAGAAGTCTACGATTATCAGGAGAGATACCCTGATTATGAAGATATGAAGGAAGGCCTTGATGCAGCAGGCCTTACAGGCAGCTGGTATGGTATGGTGCAGAATTATTACATCATAGACAGCAGCCACTTTACGCCTGAGACCTTAGGCGTAGCCGCTTCCTACAGAGGACCCTCACATGCAGGCTTTGAGAGCTTTATTTCGGTGCTTGCCGATCACAAGGCAGTAATATTACTCCTTGTACTGCTCTTTGCAGCATCTGTATTGATATTTGGTTTTGCAACTCCCATTATATCTCTTATGATATCTCTAATGGTGCTTGCAGCATCAGGCTTTTTCTTTGTATATCTGGACCGCTTCGTCTGGAGGGTCATAGGCGGAGTGGTGATATTGTGCATGGTACTCTTTTTGCAGCTAATAGCATATTGGAGGGAGTTACGGAAAAATGTGGGTGGTGTTAATCTTGCAGGATACCGGATATATATATCGCTGGCTATACTGATCCTGGCCATTAGCGTAGCAGGCGTGACTACTGTAAGGTCGCATCATTTCGAACTGCCCATAGCTAAAGTGACTGCAGCTGACAGGGCAGAGCTGCTGGATCATATTGATAGTAATAAGGACATACTATATGTGGCTCCTGATATGTACTATTCCTGCCATAATGTCTGGTCGAGCCCTGCTCCTGACTATCTGTCCAATAAGCTCTCTGACAGCGCGGGCTATAACCTGGGGCGAGGGAGAGACTTGCTGGCAAGGGGAATAGGCAGCACAGATGACATAGTCATAAATATGATCACCAGGCCTGATATTTATTCGGAATATGGGAATGTATGGATAGGCTATCTGTGCGATTATTACAATCCCTATGTATCTGCCTCCATAGTAGATGAACTGCCGGGAACAGATGCCTTTTGGGTCTCCTATATGGCGCCTGTAGAGGCCCCACAAGAGGAGCCGGATAGAGGGGATATTACTGATCTGGTGATGAATGTAGAGACTGCAAGGGAGACTGACAGCTATCAGGTGATAGGGGTCAGCTGCAGGATATCAGACGCTGACGCCGGAAACAGTTACTACCTGAATGTGGAGAATCCTGCTACGGGAGCTATTTATTCCTATCAGCTGGTGAGAGAAGATGACATTCTAAGGGGCGGCATGATATGGAGGAAGAATACCTGGTCTCTTACAGACTGTCGTATGTATATAGTGGAGAAGCGTCCTGACATCAGCGTGAAGATAGCGGATATCACAGGTGCTCCTATAGGTTATGAATAAGAGTCATTGGGGACGTAATAGATTGACTCATTGCATGCAATGAGTCAACCTGTTACGTCCCCAATGACTCCTTAGTGAGTTATCCCTTTACACCGCCAAGGGCGATTCCGCCCACGATGTGCTTGGATAATAGCAGATATACGAGGATGACCGGGAAGATGGAGAATGCTATCATCACGTATACCTGGCCCATGTCGAATTTCAGGAAGTCCGCTCCTCTTAGCTGGGCTATGAGGATGGGAAGGGTCTTTTTGTTGCTGTCATGGAGTATCAGGGCAGGGGTGAAATAATTGTTCCAATTGCCTACAAAGGCGAATATGGCTTGTACAGCAAGTGCCGGTTTTAGTAGGGGCATTACGATGAAATTAAAGGTCTGGAATTCACCTGAGCCGTCTATCCTGGCTGCTTCCACAAGTGATATGGGAAGGGAACTCTCCATATACTGCTTGATGTAAAAGAAGGTTATGGGTGCTGCAATAGAGGGTAGTATCAGCCCCCAGTAGCTGTTATCCATGTGGAGCTTGTCCAGCAGCTTGATAAATCCCAGTGCATTTACCTGTGTGGGGATCATCATCACCATAAGGATAAAAGTGAAGATGAACTTCTTGTATTTGAAATCATATGCATGGATTGCATAGGCTGTCATGGCTGAGAAGTAAGTGCATAGGATAGCCGAGCAGCTGGCTACGAAGAGGGAATTGAGCATGCCTCTGACAATGGGGATAGTACCTTCTGCCAGATGTATCCAGTTCTGCAGAAGGCTTTGCCCCGGGACGGCACTAAAGCCCTGGGTGGTCAGCTGGGAATGTGACCTTGTGGCATTTATGAAGAGCACATAGAACCAGAAGAGGCATAGGAAGCTTATGATAGTCAGTACTATATAGCATATGATCCTGCGAAGTCTGATCCCCGTGATCATTCCTGTGTTTTTATTGTTCATACGGATCCTTTCAAGATAGAGAGCTTTATAAGAGTCTACTCTCATTAATCTATTGATTTATATTGTTTTCCGGGATTCTTTTGCTTTATTCCTTGCTCTCTGACAGTTTAAAGACCATCATGCTCAGGATGGCTGTGCAGAAGAAGAGGATAACCGACAGAGCGCCTCCCAGGCCGTAATTCTTGTTGTAGAGATGCTTGTT
The DNA here is from genome assembly GCF_000424585.1 of Butyrivibrio sp. MC2013. Classification (GTDB taxonomy): domain Bacteria; phylum Bacillota; class Clostridia; order Lachnospirales; family Lachnospiraceae; genus Butyrivibrio. The sequence goes on along the minus strand of NZ_AUKE01000006.1, from coordinate 225,046 downwards.
GAGATACATGATCAGTGTCATGGAGCTTCTCACGGGATTACCGCTGCCATTAGTAAGCACCTGAGGTACGTCGAACATCTGCACGCCGCCTATAAGGGATGTGATCAGTGTATACACCAGTATGGGGCGTAGAAGTGGCAGGGTCACGTGAAAGAATATCTGGCGCGGCTTTGCACCGTCTACCTGGGCGGCTTCAAAGAGAGCGGGATCTATGCCCAGCATACCTGCCATGAGGAGGATTGTAGTATTGCCAAACCACATGAGCAGGTTCATGCCTGCGATCAGGCTCCTGGTAGACCATACATGAGACAGGAATTTATAAGGACCGGATAATATTTGCAGGTCCATGAGCAAGCCGTTTACCGGACCTCCGTCTGAGAAAAGGGTAAAGAATAGCATGGAGAAAGCAGATGCCATGATCAGATTGGGCAGGTAGATCACAGTCTTAAAGAATCTGGTACCCTTGAGCCTCAGGCTGGGATCGGAAAACCAGGCTCCAAGGAGAAGAGAGATCAGTATCTGGGGGATAAACCCCATGATCCAGATGATCACTGTGTTAGCTGCATATGTTAAAAGCTCTCCTCCTGACAATAGCGTAACGTAATTGGCCAGGCCGACAAATCTTGGTCCTATCTGTGTCAGGCCTGACATATAGTTTTCAAAAAGTGAATTATAAAAAGTAGTAAAGAGTGGTATCAGGTTGAAGATCAGATATGTTACTACAAAAGGGATGAGAAAGATATATCCCCACCTGTTATATCTGACGGCCTTTCGATTATCGATATTCATATGTCCTCCCGAATAGCCCTGTTTTTGGATTTTTTGCTTGTATGCCAGGGCCTGCACCATATATTTGTGGTTAAACTCGCAAACGCTTCGCTTTTTGCTCGTTATAAAATCACTGCTGACGCAGTTCTACGGGTACGGGGCTTATAACCCCGCACCCGTAATCAAGATATTCCCACCACCTAAAGTTGGTGGGTTATCTTGATTATTTTATATATAGTGCTGCATTTTCTTTGAAAAACTGCCTCCCGGTGCAGCTGGGAGGCAGTAAGGAATGTAAGCCGTAAAACTTATCAGTAGCTGAGTTCGGGATATCTTTCTACACATGCCTGATAGAAGAGATCCAGCGCTTCGTCAAGAGTGGCATTTCCCTCGAAATAGTTGGTGATAGCTGTTTGGAAGTCCAGGTTACAGCCGGAGTCATAGCTGGAGAGATTGGAGAGATCTATACTCTCAACGCCTGCACAATACATGCCAAGAGGATTCTGGCCGCCCAGGATCTTGCTGGAATAATCGGAGCTGGATGCCATCTCGTTCATGACGTTTTTGTTGTTTGCAAAATCATCATCTTTTACAACGATATCTTTGAGGACTGATTCATCTGTTGTCATTGTCAGCATGATGTCCTTGATAAGAGATCCATTATCTGTGCCGTTTGCAGCGCAGATCCATGTGCCGCCCCAGAAGAAGCCCTGAGGTCCGGTTGCTGCGCCCCATCCGCCCTGATAGCCAATAGAACCTTCGGTATCAGCGGCCATACAGAAGTTGATGAGCCATGCAGGCCCAAAGTAGCAGAATACCTTGCCTTCAGGATAGAAGCCTGTAGACCAGTCTGCTGACCAGAGTGCATGAGTTCCGGTTGCGCCCATATCATAGAGCTTTTTGGAATCTTCCACCCATCTCATGATGTTGTCGTCGATATTGATCTTGCCGTTTTCAACCCATTTACTTGTTACGTTGTTGGAATATACTCTGTAGGAATCCATTACGGAAGATGTCATATGATAGCCTGCATCCACCATTTTTTCAGCAGTCTGGTTGAATGTATCCCAGTCCTTGACATACTGCTGTACTTCATCGGGGTCGTCAGTGCCCAGGACTTCCCTCGCAGCTTCTCTATTGTAGAAGAGTACGCCGGGAGTGCCTTGCCACGACAGGCCCTTTAGATTACCATTAGAATCAGTAACTACATCTTTGGTATACTGATACTGATCTGCTACATCACCGGCTGTGATACCCAGATCTGCTACAGGCACTGTATAGTCTGTATCTACATACTTAAGTGCATAGTCAGCTTCTACCAGGAAGATGTCTACCTTGTCGTCTGCAGCTGCCTCTGACTGCTTTTGCAGTGTGGCATCCAGATTGTTCTGATAAGCATTGTCATCTGAAGGGGTGATGTTCCATACAACAGAGACATCGCCAATCTTGCCGTGGGTAGCATCTACTTCTTCGTAGTCTGCGTAGTGGTCTGTGATGCGGCTCTTGAATTCTTCGTTCCAGCAGTAGATATTCAGAACCTTGCCATCGTCTGCAATCGTTGCTGATCTTGGTGTAGCTTCATCGCCAATGGTGGTGCTGCCCGCAGAACCGCAGGCGGAGATGAGAGATGTAGCCATTACTGATGTGACCAGGATAGAAATGAGTCGTCTTTTCATATAGCCCCCCTTTATTTAGAAAAAATATGGATGATTTATATATTTATTCTAATTAAAAGAGGGAAAATGCTATATTAAATTGAAGCAAATTATATCAGATATATGCTCATAGATTATCAATTTTGCGTTTAATCAATCCTCGCCTAGGGCTTTTCCTTTTTGATTGTTTCTTTAAACTTTTTTTTCTCTTAGTACGCAGTTTCTGATCTCCATTCCGCCCTGGCCAAAGTAAATCTTTATGTACGAGTTGGTGGAGATGGTTCTTATTTCATCAATCTGATATTTCATATAGTCGGTCTGGCTTCCGTCCAGGACAATAGTCTTTAGAAGATTATTGTTTTGATATATGGACAGAGGAAGCTGGGCTACAGGATTGTCGCCTGATGCTCTGATCTCAAAGCTTAGTGAGAATATTCCTTTGCCTGTTTCCAGATCGAAAATATTATAGATGCCTTTGGAATTATCTATATCATCCAGATGGAATGCATTATCAGAAGGATCTCTTTCTATCACTATATGCCTTGTCTTATCGTCTGATTCAGGTTCTGCCACACTTTCAAGCATCTTATCCAGCTCCGACACCTGTCCCCTCATTCTCTCAAAAGCCGGCAGACGCATGAGCGTTTGGAGGATATGTGAGGCAGCTACGCAGTAGGCAGCTCTGATACTGTGGTCGCTTTCGAAGGCTGCTTTTGAGCTGTCATCGCTGTCCCCGTCGGCAGGAGAGGGCATTACCATATACAGGTCATTGCCGGCCTGTACCATGGCTGCGGTGTTGGCTCTTGTACCTTCGCTCCCCGCATTATCATTAGCCTTAGCCCACCAGTCAGTCATGACTACACCGTCAAAGCCCCATTCATCTCTAAGAACAGCTGTTACCAGGTCGTAATTTCCTGCTGCATAGAGACCGTTTATCATATTGTAGCTGGTCATTACAGCCAGGGGGTGAGAATTTCTGACAGCGATCTCAAAGCCCTTAAGATATATTTCTCTAATAGCTCTTTCACTTACTATTGCATCAATCTCAGTCCTTTTGAATTCCTGATTATTCAGCGCAAAATGCTTGATGGTACCGCTGACTCCTGCTTTGCTGATCCCCCTTTGCTCGGCTGCTGCCATGAGACCTGTCAGAAGAGGATCTTCTGAAAAGTATTCAAAGTTTCTGCCGTTTAGAGGATTTCTATGAATATTCATACCGGGACCCAGGATCAGGTCTATCTTGTTTTTTCTAAGCTCCAGTCCCAAATGTTCAAATACTGACTCTGTCAGAGCTGTATTCATAGATGAAGCTATGCACAGACCATTGGGCAGGGAAAAGGCTTTGGTGCCGCAGTCCATACGTATCCCGCTGGGGCCATCTGCGCAGGCGGCCTTTGGGATGCCCATGTCCATGAGTCTATCCGTGACTCCGCCAAAGGCTCCGGCAATACCGGGGGTGACAAGAGTGGGACTCATGCCTTCTCCTCTGACTATTGCCCTAAGGTCCTTGTCTGTCAGCTGGGAGAGGAAGTCGTCCATGCTGATCTTGTGTGAATACAGATCTGATAGTTTGTAGCTCTGATCTCCCTTGTATTCTACCAGGGCTCCCTGCTTTTTAGCAGTGGTCCTGTGCTCTTTATAGCTCTTTTCGCTAAAGGCTTCGCTGCACTGCATTACTGCTATGGTCTCATCCTGCCTGTAGCTATATACCTTCTTTGCTGAGCTTACATCGCCGCCAAGGTAGAATTCATAATCGCCTTTTTCCAGGATATAGCAGCTCTTATACCCGCTTGCGCCCTCTGAGTCATAAGAGGAGATATCATATTCTGTGAAGGATAGTTCCAGTTCCTGGCTTTCTCCCGGCTGGAGGGTCAGTGATTTATTAAAGGCGCAGAGCACCCTCTTTGCTTTGTCCAGCTTCCCTTCAGGGGCCTTTACGTAGAGGAGGACACTGTTCTTGCCTGCTGTAAAACCTGTGTTTGTGACCTTTGCTATGAGTCTGAAGCGGTCATTTTCCTTATATGCTCCTGCCAGCTCAGTAGTAAAGCTTGTGTAGGACAGTCCATATCCAAAGGGATAAGCAGTCAGGCTCTCATCCTGTCCTGCATAGTATCTGTAGCCTACATATATACCTTCTTTGTATTCATTTCTCTTTGGGTCGCCATGATTTTGGACTGATATATCGCGGTCAGGGTATCTGATGATGGTATCAGGCAGGCGTCCCGAGGGCGATACTCGTCCTGTGAGTACATCTGCTACGCCCTTGCCTCCCATCTGACCTCCCTGCCATACATATAGAATGGCAGATGGCTGGTATCTCTCAGCCCAGCTCATGTCTATCACATTGCCTGTATTTAAGAGCACGATGACTCTGTCGTAGGCTTTTGTGACCTTGGAGAGGAGATCTTCTTCCTCATCTGTCAGCATGTAGCTCCCCTTTTCGCAGGCGTTGTCCTTGTCTTCGCCGGCTGTCCTTCCTATGATCACAATAGCTTTGTCAGATCTGGATCTGGATTCCTCCACCAGGCTGTCGGTCACCGGCATCTCTTCCTGGTACCAGGGCTCTGCTGCCCAGCCCACTCCCTCATCAAAGGGGTGATCTTTTACCCAGATCTCGTATGCTGCTCTCAGCTCGGTGTCTATTACCAGATCCTCCTCAAGGAGACTTTCGTATATGCCGTATACAAAACGGGTATTGACCAGTCCTCCCGAGCCTGTGCCTGATTTGTAGTAATTGAGCTGAGCGCGGCCAAATATAGCGACTTTGTCATTTTTGCTCAGAGGAAGTGCATTGTTCTCGTTTTTTAATAATACAATTCCTTCGGCAGATAGCTGTCTTGCTGCATTTGCGTAATAGTCAAGATTATAGTTTAACATGTGTTTTCTTTCCTTGTAATTTGATACAATGTATGATATAGGAGTCATAAGTCAAAATGCGTACATGCTCGCATGTAAAGCAATTTGACTTCATGACCCTAACAAACATGAGGAAAAAGCAATTTACGAAGTAAATATGCGATTTCCGAATGTTTGTAGGATTGCGAGAGTTTCGAAGAAACGAAGCAATCCGTATATCATACATAATGATTGCTAATGTAACAAGTCAAAATGCGTACATGCTCGCATGTAAAGCATTTTGACTTCATGCTGTATATCGGTGTGACTGGCCGGATGTCCTTATACACCTGGCATCACAATTATTTAATCTATAGACAAATCATATTTCAATATATTATCATCAGGTAAAAAATACCAGATTGATGTCATGTCTTTTCAGGGAGATGGGGGATAGATATGAATATTGAGAAAGAGTGGAATGAAGCGGAATATGAGATGACTGAGAATGAGATCATCCATAAGCCGCTCACATCAGAATATAATCTTTATGCAGCAGTTGTAGAGGGAGATATGGATTATGTGAGAAAGGATTGTGCCGAAGGCGGATTTGCCAATCCTGAAGGCATGGGCGTCCTCTCCAACAATTCCCTTCGAAATATCAAATATCACTTTGTCACTGCCACTGCTCTGATCACCAGACATTGCGCTGAGAATGGCATGGACAAGGAACAGGCCTTCAGGCTCAGCGATTTCTATATTCTCAAGATGGATACCCTTCAGAGTTTTGATGAAGTGGTAGCTCTTCATGACCAGATGTGCCAGGATTTTTGCGGCAAGATGAAGCTCCTTAAGAGCTCTGCAGCACTCTCTATGCCTGTTACCCATTGCCTTAATTATATCTATGAGCATGTAAATGAGAAGCTGGAGCTGGCGGATCTTGCCATGGAAGTCAATGTATCACCCTCTTATCTTTCCAAGCTCTTTAGCAAGGAGCTGGGGGTATCTGTCTCAGAATATATCAGGAGTCAGAAGATAGAAAAGGCCAGGAATCTCCTGAAATACTCTGATTATGATTTTGCCAATATTGCAAATTACCTTGCCTTTTCTTCTCAGAGTCATTTCATAGATACCTTTAAAAAATATACAGGGATGACTCCCAAGAAGTACAGAGATAAATATTACAGCACTACCTGGAAGTAAGAAGCGTTTGCGAGTTTAACGGACCAATTTAGCATATAATATCATCTTGGAAATAATAGATTGGATAAAAGAGGTCGTATGAATAAGAATAGCAGTTTGAGGATCCAGCTCTTGCGGGCTATTGCTATCATTGCAGTGGTGGGGATCCATAGTAATAAGGGTTATTATGATGGGATATGGATCAGACCTTTCCTGAATTTTGCGGTTGGGTCTTTTCTTTTTTTGTCCGGTTATCTTACAAAGGGTGGTGTCAGCGATATTCCCCGCTTCTATCAAAAGAGGCTCCTTAGGGTATTCATCCCCTATTGCATATGGTCTGTGCTCTATACCTTTGTCTACAATTCGTGGGGGGCATTTGTTAGGAATTTCCTTACGGGCAACTGCTGCGATATATATTATTTTGTATTGGTATATATGCAGATGGTAATATTGACTCCTTTTCTTATCCGCCTCATAAAGAGCAGATATTGGATACTTGGCTTTATCCCTACTGCCGCCTTTGTCATAGTCAGGACCCTTATGAACCTTCGGGGCACTGATCTGCCTTATGTATACAGGATGAACTTTTTTTATTCCTGGCTTTCTTTCTTTTATCTGGGTCTTTGCCATGCAAGGAGGCGCATTGATATCAGGCGTATCCCCCTTAAAGCATATATTGTGCTCTGGGATATATTCATGGCCCTGCAGATCCTGGAAGGACATTTCTGGTTTGGATCCTTTGGAGGCCATGTGAGCTATGACCTTGCTGTATCTCAGCAAAAGGCCACTGCCATACTCTCCACACTTGTCCTATGCTGCATATTTGTCTATTATATTGAATGGGAAAAAGAGCCGGCGGATAATGTTTTGATCAGACTCCTGAAGAGAATCGGTGATGTCTCCTTTGGGATATATCTGACCCATGTGATGCTGCTCATAGCCTTGAACAAATGGGTATATACTCTTGTTCCGGATATTTTTCCTCTGAACATGATACTTACTACGTCTGCGTGCGCACTTATCTTGTGGGGTGTCAGGCTGCCAATCGGAGAGAAGCTCTCATCCTATTTGGGGATATCCTGAAAATGTCCTATATGAATGTGATAGCAGTTACCGGGAAGATAAAATGGGAAATACTGACAATTTGAAGGAAATAGAAAATAAATACAAAGTAAATAAACGATTCGATGTTTTTGGCAGGCTCATTGCTGCCTCAGGAGTACTGGTGACGATCCTGCCAATAATGCTGGCATCCCGATACGTAGTACTGGCTGCAGATGATTTCTCAGTCATGAGGATCATCAGAGAAGAGCCGGGTGGGAGCCTTATAGGCAGACTTATCCATCTCATGATCAGGCTCTATTACAACTGGTCTTCGGGATATGGAGGGGTTCTGACAGAGTTCTCCCTTGCTGCTCTTATTGACAGCAACAGGGCATTCCTTGGTGTGTATCTGATACTGGCACTGATCATACAGTTATTTGCACTTTATCTTTTTGTGGGAGCGGTGTGCAGATATTTTGGCCTGGCTGATGCCAGGGTCCGTTTCTATGCCTTCTGCGGCATCATCATATCCTGGCTGGGATATTACAATTATGCAGAGGTCAGCTTTTGGTTCATAGGTAACGTGGCTTATGGTATGTCGCTGACCCTGGCGCTACTTGTCTTTAGTCTGGAGCAACTATCCTTTGAGAAAAAGAGCATCCCTCTTCTCGTACTGAACATTCCTCTGGCTATCCTCCTGGGAGGTATGGGGATACAGTCGGGGGCAGTGATCTGTCTCTTTATGCTGATAGTCAATATTATAGAGATCATAAAGCTAAGGAAGATCAATATCTGGTACGGCATTCCTTCGCTTTTGACGGCAGCTGGCTATCTGGTACATCTGACAGCTCCCGGCAATTTTGTCCGCAGGGATTCCATGGGAGCAGAGGGCAGTATGCTTGGCGCTGTGGCTGCCTCAGTTACTAGTTCCTTTGAAGAGATACTTAGAAATCTCAGGAACCCCTATCTGCTCCTTAGCCTGATCTTTATCTTTTACCTGGGCCTTGCAAAGAGCAGAGCTTTTGATCATGGCAGCAAAGCCCTGACAGCTGCCGATAGGAGTGATGCGTCAAACAGCCCTATTTATATGAGCCTTGGAAGATTCCTTATAAATCTGGCTCTTTCTTTTCTTATAGAGATGTCTGCAGTTGTTACTGTGTTTATGGGAAAGGGCACATACGGGCTTGATACCCTTGCGCCCAGGGGACTGTATGTATATGATTTTGTGACTATCATCGTCCTGCATTATATAGTCTTTATCCTTGGCGTTTTTTGCACGGATAGTGGCGCTTTTGATAAAGTCTTTTTGGGAGCCGGACCTGATAAAAAGGCAGGAACAAAACCGGGATTATGCCTTGCCCTTATAGCCGGAGTCATATGTATCGCATTTGGCAGCAGGCTCATAGAGAATGCCGCCTGGAAAGAGATAACATCCGACCTGGTATACGGACATATTCAGGAATATAATAGAGAGACGAATGCGCTGATGGAAGAGATAAAAAGCAGCAAGGAAGAAGATCTGGTCATAGATAAGCTTCCTGATTGCCCTGACAGCTTCTATCCCTTTATGATCACAGCTGATCCTGATGACTGGCTCAATATTGCTGTTGCAGGATACTATGGCAAAAGCAGCATAGTCACTGCGCCATAGACTGGTGTCCATTGCGCGATTGGCTGTAATGAAGGTTATATGTCTATAAACTTGTAAGGAGAACACAAATGGCAAAGATTATGGTGGTTGCCGGCGGCGACTGGCAGATAGAGCTTATAAAGAAATGCAAGGAGATGGGGCATTATGTTATCTGTTCCAATCTCTATGAAGTATCACCGGCTTTTCCCTATGCGGATGCCTGTGAGGTTTGCAATGTACTGGACAAAGAGGGTAATCTTGAGATAGCCCGTAAATATATGCCCGATGCAGTGATCTCTGATCAGAGTGATATTGCAGTACCTACAGTAGCGTACGTCAGTGAGAAAATGGGCCTTAGAGGCATCGGCACAAAGCTGGCGGACCTCTTTACCAACAAGGGCATCATGAGACAGTTTGCCCATGATAATGGTATCAATATTCCCGAATACAAGGTCTGCAAGACTCCTGAGGATGCCATGGAGCTCCTTGATGACTTTGGCAGGATCATCATCAAGCCTCTGGATTCACAGTCAAGCCGCGGTGTCTTTACTATCACAAGCAGAGAAGAGCTGGAAGAACATTATGAGGAGACCATCTCATTTTCCAACAGAGAAAAGGTTTTTCTTGCTGAAGAGTATATAGATGGAGACGAATTTACCATAGACGGTCTGGTAGTCAATGGTCATCATTATCCTCTGTGTATATCGGTTAAAGAGATGTACAAGGAAAATATGAATATCTCCAAGACTCAGACCTACACGTATGCAGGTATGGGACATGATTATGACAAGCTTAGAGCTGCCAATAGAGAACTGATCATGAAAGCAGGACTTCCCTTTGGTCTGACTCACTCTGAGTACAGGAGCCATAATGGCAGGTATTATCTCATAGAAGCAGGTGCAAGGGGCGGCGGCAGTAATCTGTCTGCCAAGATCGTTCCCTTTATGAGCGGAGTGGACAATTATGAGTATTACATTAAGAGCGTGCTGGGTGAGCCGGTAGATGAGACGCCTCTAAAGAACCTGGTGCTTCCAAGAGACAGGGCTGTTATCATGCGTTTCTTTGACTTTGGAGAAGGAATTGTGAGGAGTATGGAAGGCAGAGACTATCTGATAAACAGTCCCAACCTTATTGACTATCAGCTGGAAGTCAAGGCAGGAGACAAGCTGGAAAATCCCAGATATGGACGCCTTCGCCCGGGACACTTTATCATCGGAAGTGATGATTATGCTTCTCTAAAAGAAGAAGCTGCAGAGATTGTGAAGAATGTTCATCCTGTATTTGAGTAATGTCCAAGGATTGTGAGAACTTTTGAGAAACGAAATCACTCCGCTTATCATATGGTGTCAATATCATGGCGGGGTGATTATAAAAAAGGCCTGCCGGGAATCGTTCCCGGCAGGCCTTTTACTGTCAAAATATAGAGCTGATCAAATTATTTTTCGTCCAGAGTGTCTACATATTCAACATGCTGATATTCAAAATCAGATGAGTATGTTGACTTGAAGCTATTGCCTGATACTCTTACCAGGATACTGCAGCTCTTGTTTGAACCATCCATGGTTTTGATGGTTATTGTGGAAGTGCCGCTCTTAAGTCCGATAATACCCACACTGTCGGCGGTACCATATTTTGTATTTGCCGCTCCTGCATAAACGGCAGTAGCTACTTTCGGATTGCTGCTGGTGATGCTAAAGACGGTCTGACCGTGAAGGTCTGCATCATGTGTTTCGCTTCCGATTTTGCATTTCTGATAATAGTCGATCGCAAAACCATATCCTGCTGGAATGATCCCACTAAACATTGCCTTAGTGGTAAGTTTGCCGTTATTCATTCTAAAGCCCATACTGGTGGTTTTGGTTATGATCATAATGTCTTCGGAATCCGAGCATCCTGATCCGTCAGCTGCTGTGGCTGTAACACGTATTCCGATATTGCCTGAACTTCCTATAAGGTTGATGTACTTATTGATGTTCTTAATGAAGGTCTCAGTGCTGTTGGTTGTAACTTTACCGGAAGATACTTTTGCAAAAGCTTTTGCCTTCTTAAGCTGTTCCTGGTTGTCAAGCTTTTTGGCGCCGGTGAATTTGCCATCAGTGCTCATGCCGCTCATGGTATAGAGTTCATAAGACCAGATGACATTTTTGTTTGAGGGCTTGCCGTAGGTGTTACCTATATTTGCTTTCAGTTTAAGGCTGCTGCCTGTTGCAAGATAGTTTTCAAGACGTCCGTTAGGAGCTGATAATGTAATTTTTGAAACAGGAGTGATAACCTTTACCTTAACTGTTACCTTCTTGCCGGAACCGTCCTGAGCCTTGGCTGTAACCTTGGAAGATCCGGGCTTAAGTGCATTTATTGTCACCTTGTTGCCGGACTGGCTGATAGATACGGCCTTGCTGTTGGAGCTGCTCCATACAAGATCTGTTCCATTATCTGCTGTAGCTGTGATGCTGGTGGATGTTTTGATATTGCCTCTTGCGATAACACCCAGTGTTACACTTGTACTTGATGCTGTTACTTTTGTAGCCTTTGCCTTGGTAGTAACATTGAAGCTTGCAGCCCTATGTCCATTGTCCTTGGCGGTAGCAGTGATTGTAAGAGTCTTGCCTGCGGCAATGGTCTTGGCAAGCTTGACTTTACCGCTTGAAGCATTGATGCTGGCTGCAGGATCTCCTGTAATAGTCCATGTAACAGCTTTGGAGCTTGCGTTTTTGTTAACCTTTGCAGTGTACTTGGCAGATGTTCCGGGAGCGATATATTTCTGGCCGGAGATGCTGATCTCTGTAACTGCCTGTTTGACAGTGACTTTTATTTTTGCCTTTTTGCCGGAACCGTCTTTTGCAGCTGCTGTGATGGTAGCGGTTCCTTTACCTACAGCTGTAATTTTTCCGTCTGTTACTGTTGCAACTTTGCTGTTGGATGAAGTCCAAAGGGGCTTGTATTTAACTACATTCTTGCTCTTATCAAGGAGCTTTGCATAAACGGTGATCGTGTTAGGAGTTGCTCCTGTGTAAAGTGATGCCTTTTTAACGGTCTTGCCTGCTGCATCGGTAATAGATACAGAGCTGATAACTTTGGTGGCTGATACCTTAACTGTATAGGTTGCTGACTTGGCAGATTTCATGGAATCTGTCTTAACCTTAACTGTGATCTTGGCAGTACCTGCAGATACAGCTGTCAGGTTAACGCTCTTTGCCTTATTCTCGCTTGCGATCTTTACAACATTTGCATTTGAGGATTTCCACTCATATTTAACTGCTGAGTTGGTTGTTAAATCCTTCTTTTTGCTGTCAACTGCCTTGGCATTAAGAGTCAGTGTGCTTCCGGAGTTCTTTACATAATCATAAGTCATAGGAAGCTTTGCACCGGCTGCGGCAGATATAGTTACCTTGCTGACAGCAGGAACGGAGGGAGTGGTTTTGGGAGGTGTGACCGTTGTTTTAACAGCCTTGGCTGACTTCACCATCTTGTATACGTTTACAATACCGGCACCCATTCCTGATCCGGCACCCTTGGTAGCTGTTGACTTAAGAACGCTCTTCATCTTGGAAGGAGATACGTGACCTGCCTTGGACATGTAGAGCGCGCAGGCACCTGTAACGATAGGTGCTGCCATTGATGTACCTGACATCTCTTCAAAGCTGCCTGTTCCTGAAGTGGACCAGATATTTGATCCTGGAGCGGCGATATCAGCCCAGTTGCCGTATGTGGAGAAGTCGGATCTGGTTCCTGATTCATTAACGGATGTTACTGCGATGGTATATTTACTTCCGGCAGGATAGTTGTAGGTATTGGCACTGTCGTTACCCATAGCTGCAATAAGAGTTATTCCGGCCTTATAGACTTCCTTCATAACTCCTTCTTCTGTGGAACTAAAGCCTATTCCGCCAAAGCTCATATTGATGACATCAACTTTGTCTTCCTTGGCATTACGGAGCTGTCTCATGATATCACCACTGGTAAGATCGCTATTGTAGGCATAGACCTTAGCTCCGGGAGCAATACCGGCACCGCCTGTACTGTTACCTTTTTTTGCAGCAATAAGACCTGCTACATGTGTACCGTGAGTATTTCTGGTAGTGCCGTCGCCCTTTGCATAATTGAACTCGCCGTGCTTTGCAACACCTGAGTCAATGACACCGACTTTAACATTGGCTACTCTGGCCAATCCATCAGCGCCCAGAGATCCCCATGCATCAAAAGTTCCAATCATGTCATGGTGCCACTGGAATCTGGAATCGGTGGGATTAAGATAAGGATCATTGTAGAGCTTGCCCCAATTCTTGATCCAGGTATTGGATGAGGAGGTAAGGGTAGCATCTCCTGAAGCTTTGAACATCTCACCTTCTGTATCTTCATTATCTTCGTTATCTTCTTCACCGGCTTCTGCTATGATCTGAGATATGATAGTGCTGGTATCTTCGACAGTGATCGGAGCCGGGTCTTCTATCTTTCTAATATAGTTAGGTGATACTACAGGGATCTCAACGGTCGCATCGAAAGCACATTCATAGGCCTTTGCAACGCTGATCTCTGATTCACTAAGATCGATAACAGCAACACCGTTATCAAAGCTATCCAGGCTTCCGCCGTAAGCTGCTGCTATATCCTCTGCATGTTCTTGTGTATCTGCCAGGGTGACAACTTCGTCTTCCACGTAGTCAACACCTTCGATGAGTGCCAGGAAATTGCTGAATTCATCCTTGTTTTCGAGGGCAATATCCTTAACTTCCTGCTCGTCACTTGTGAGCTGATAGTCATCGCCCATGCTCAGAAGTTCGGAGTCTTCTTTGGCATCTTCATCTTCGAATAATGCTTCTTCTTCAAGCTCATTTTCTTTGGCTTCTTCAGCTTCCTCAGCTTCCTTAGATTCTTCAGCATTTTCCGTATCTTCTGCCGGTTCTTCATCTGCTGTTTCATCTTCGGATTCTGTTGCTTCTTCTTCAGAAGACTTTTCATCCTGGGTGTCGTCTTCGGATTCGTTAGCGTTTTCGTCAGAATCTTCATCGACGGTTGTGTTATCTTCGCCGGCCTCTTCCGGAACTGTTTCGGAGGAAGTATTATCCTCTTCATTTTCAGTAGCGGCTTCTTCGCCTTGTGTTATTAAGTTTTCATCATCGGTGTCTTCTTCAGACGTGGTGTCTGAGATATTGTCTACTTCAACAATACCTTCACCAATAGAGCCATCGGTGCTCGCAGATGCAGCGTAAACTGCGCTTCCTTCCCCAAGAAGCATTGAAAATGCAAGCACACCGGCCAATAGGCTGTGTAACTTTTTTCTTTTCATCTCTCTTCCTTTTTCCCTATTTTTTAAATAGATTTAATAGATTTGTGAAAAACACAAACGACATTGTAAGTTATTGTTAATAAATTAGCAAGCAATAAAATCGCAAAATGAATCATATATTCCTGTTTTTTTGTAATGATACCAATGCGACACAGTGAACAATTATTTTTTATTAATTTGCATAAAATACACAGTGACAGACATTTGCTATTTATGCAATAATAAGTTATTGCGCGTGGGGTAAGAGTGTATTGTGCTGAAAATAATCGGATTTTACCATATATGGTAGGTGAAATGACACATTATTAACACGGCAATGGCTTTAGATATTTGGCAACAATATTCAAGTTTTATATGGGAGGTTTACACAATGGCTCATTTACAACAGTCAGCTGCACTGCAGATAGAAGAGATCTGCAGCCGCTACGTCAATGAAGAGACTCCGCTGATGATGATCTTGAGCGACATTCAGAAGGAATACGGCTATATTCCCCTGGAGGTTCAGGAACTGGTGTCTGAGAAGACAGGTATCAGTGTTGCAGAGATCTACGGCGTAGTTACTTTCTACTCTTTCTTCTCTCTTAAGCCCAAGGGAAAGAATGTTATCGGATGCTGCCTGGGAACAGCTTGCTATGTCAAGGGTGCTCAGCAGGTAGTTGATAAGTTCTCAGAGATCCTGGGTATCAAACCCGGTGAGACTACCGATGACGGACTCTTCACTATCGACGCACTGCGCTGCATCGGCGCCTGCGGTATCGCACCTGCTGTACAGATCAACGGAACAGTATATCCCAAGATGTCTGTAGATCAGGTTCCCGCACTGATTGAGAAGTATAGAAACGGAGGTAATGCCTGATGTCTGATAAAATCACAAGCTTTGAAGAACTTGAGGCCAGGCAGTCTTCCTGCAGCCAGTGTCTCAATGATAAATATCTTGGCGCTGACGGTAAGCGTCATGTGATCCTATGCGGTGGTACAGGATGTCTCTCATCTCACTCCGATGAGATCAGGGAGAAATTCGTTGAAGTAATAGCAGCCAAGGGCCTTAGCGACAAGGTTACAGTTAACCAGGTAGGTTGCTTTGGTTTCTGCTCACAGGGACCTTTCGTTAAGATTTTCCCTGAGAACACTCTCTACAGAATGGTTAAGATGGAAGATGTTGAAGAGATCGTTGATACCGATCTGATCGGTGGCGAGATCGTAGATCGTCTCCTTTATGTAGATCCCAAGACAGGTGAAAAGGTAGCAAAGCAGGAGGATATCGAGTTCTACAAGAAGCAGATCCGTATTGCTCTTCACGGCTGCGGTGCCATTGACCCTGAGAATATTGATGAAGCTCTTGGCGCAGATGCCTTCAAGGGTCTGGCTAAGGCACTTAAGATGGACAGAAAGGCTGTTATCCAGGAAGTACTGGATTCCGGTCTGAGAGGCCGTGGAGGCGCAGGCTTTCCTACAGGCCGCAAGTGGTCCTTTGTTCCTGATGTTGAAGGCCCCAAGTACCTTGTCTGCAACGGTGACGAGGGTGACCCGGGTGCATTCATGGATCGTTCCATTCTGGAAGGTAACCCTTTTGCAGTTATCGAGGGTATGATGATCGGTGGCTATGCTATCGGCGCTCAGGATGGTTATTTCTATGTAAGAGCAGAATATCCTATCGCTGTTAACCGTCTGAGACTGGCTATCAAAGCTATGGAAATGGCTGGCCTTCTTGGAGATAATATCCTGGGAACAGATTTCTCCTTTAGAGTACATATCCGTCTGGGTGCAGGCGCATTTGTATGCGGTGAGGAGACAGCTCTTCTTAACTCTATCGAAGGTAAGCGCGGAATGCCCAGGCCCCGTCCTCCGTTCCCTGCTGTTAAGGGACTTTGGGGATGCCCGACCTGCGTTAACAACGTAGAGACTCTGGCTACAGTTCCTTACATCCTCAGAGAGGGTGCAGAGAAGTTTGCTTCTATCGGTACTGAGAAGTCCAAGGGAACCAAGGTATTTGCTCTGGGTGGCAAGATCAACAACGTAGGTCTGGTTGAAGTACCTATGGGTACTACACTTAAGGAGCTGATCTATGATGTAGGCGGCGGTATTCCGGGTGGCAAACAGTTCAAGGCTATCCAGACAGGTGGTCCTTCAGGCGGATGTCTCACAGAGAAGAATCTGGATACACCTATTGACTATGATAACCTCATCGCTGCAGGTTCCATGATGGGTTCCGGCGGTGCTATCGTTATGGACGAAGACAACTGTATGGTTGACGTTGCTAAGTTCTATATGGAATTCATCTGCGACGAGTCCTGCGGTAAGTGCTCACCCTGCCGTATCGGTACCAAGAGAATGCTGGAGATCCTGACCAGGATCACAGAAGGAAAGGGCAGCATGGAAGACCTTGATGCTCTTCAGGAGCTTGCTTCCAATGTTAAGACCAACTCCCTCTGCGGACTTGGCCAGACAGCTCCCAATCCTATTCTGTCTACAATGGCATCCTTTAAGGATGAGTATATAGCTCATGTACAGGATAAAAAGTGTCCTTCTCACGTATGTAAAAACCTTATGTCCTATGTCATCGACAAGGATAAGTGCTTCGGCTGCCAGATGTGTGCTAAGGGATGTCCTGCTGATGCTATTAAGCACATCAGTCCCGAGTATGTTGCTCCCGGTAAGAAGCTTCCTGCTATGTTCATCGATACTGACAAGTGCGTGAAGTGCGGAGCATGTATTTCAACCTGTAGATTTGGCGCAATATCTAAGCAGTAAGAGGAGGATATTATGGAAACTGTAAATATTACAATTGAAGGCCAGAGCTACCAGGTAGAGAAGGGCCTTACTATATTAGAGGCCGCAAAGAAATGCGGTTATGAAATTCCTTCCCTGTGTGCATTTAATCATGGGGAATGCTCTCTGGCTTCCTGCCGAGTATGTCTCGTAGAAGCTCAGGAAGGCAAGGGACCCAACCGTCTGGTTGCATCCTGCGTATATCCTGTATCTGAGGGCATGAATGTGACTATCGGATCTCCCAAGGCTACAGCTGCTCGTCGTACATCTGTAGAGCTGCTCCTTTCTAATCACAACAGGAACTGCCAGGAGTGCGATAAGAACGGTAAGTGCGAACTGCTCCATGTAGCTCAGGTTACAGGCGCAAGAGAAAATATGTATCAGGGTGAGCAGACTCCTGTAACAGTAGATATGCTCTCACCTTCCATCAAGCGTGATACTTCCAAGTGTATCCTCTGCGGACGCTGCGTAGCACGCTGCCAGAACGCTCACGGCCTGTCAGTACTTGGCTTTGAGAAGCGTGGTTTCAATACTATCGTTGGACCTGCTGAGAACCGTTCCTTTATGGATTCACCTTGTATCCTCTGCGGACAGTGTACAACAGTATGTCCTACAGGCGCTCTGACTGAAGTATCTGAGATCGACAAGATCGACGAAGCTTTCAGAGCAGGCAAGCACGTTGTAGTACAGGTTGCTCCTGCAGTTAGAGCTTCTCTGGGTGAAGAATTTGATTATCCTATCGGAACACCTGTGACAGGCAAGATGATCGCAGCCCTTAGAAGACTGGGCTTTGAGAGATGCTATGATGTTAACTTCGGTGCTGACCTTACCATTATGGAAGAGGGTACAGAGCTTCTGGGCCGTATCCAGAATGGCGGCACACTTCCTATGATCACATCCTGCTCTCCCGGATGGATCAACTATGCTGAGTACTACTACGGAGATCTCCTGGATCATGTATCCAGCTGCAAATCTCCTCACCAGATGCAGGGCGCTATTATCAAGTCCTACTGGGCAAAGCAGATGGGTTATGATCCTGCAGATGTATTCGTTGTCAGCATAATGCCTTGTACTGCAAAGAAGTTTGAGAAGGATCGTCCGGAGATGGAGCATGACGGCATCAGAGATGTTGATGTGGTTCTGACTACCAGAGAGCTGGGCAAGATGATCAAGCGTTCCGGTATCAACTTCAAGAGACTGCCTGATGAAGATTGGGATCAGGATATCATGGGCGAGTACACAGGTGCTGCAGTTATCTTTGGTGTAACCGGTGGTGTTATGGAAGCTGCTCTCAGAACTGTTTATTACAAGCTTACAGGCTCTGAGTACGGCAAGATCGAGTTCACAGAGGTAAGAGGCCATGATGCAGGTATCCGTGAGGCATCTCTGGATATTAATGGCACAGTTGTAAATGTGGCTATCGCATCAGGTATGAAGTCTGCAAAGGTACTTCTGGATCAGATCAGAAATGGCGAGTCCAAGTATCACTTCATCGAGATCATGGGTTGTCCCGGCGGATGTATCAATGGTGGCGGACAGTCATATGTAAAGCCTTGCTTCCTTCCTAATGAGGATGATGATATTCTGGATACATACAAGGAGAAGAGAGCAAATGCTCTGTATTCTGAAGATGAGAGACAGACTATCCGTCAGTCCCACAATAACAAGCAGGTTCAAGAACTTTATGAGAAGTTCCTTGGTGAGCCCAATTCTCACCTGGCTCACGAGCTGCTGCATACAACATACAACAAGAATCGCGAGAGATTTAATTGACTCATAATATTAGCTGCAGATCGGGATCTTAAAGGATCCTGACCTGCAGCTTTTTTATTGCTTTGATAATTGATCTGATGCATCTTTAATCGTGATACAGCTCCATGAGTATATCCTGCTGATAGTCTCCAAACTTTGAGCCAAAGAGGTTAAAACCGCCCTTGTATTTGGCATCTTCCTTTACTTCCAGCTTGAGCCTTAAGTAGTCGCAGTCCTTGAGGGACATGCTGCTTATGGTCTGGTTCGATACCTTGTTGCCGTCAAAGTAGGTGCCGTCATTTGTGATCTCTACAGTCCTAAGGAGGCCATACTGAGTGGAATAGGGATTCCACCATTCGGGATTGAGTTTGCCCCTTCTGTCTCCATAATCTCCTGTAAGATGCAGAATCCCCAGTTCCCTGTTGTTGATGGATATGGTCACATCTGAAGGCCAGTCGTTATTGTAGCCCAGTGCTTCAGAGCAGATCTCAAAGGAGAACCTGATCCTGTTCACGTCATTTTGCTTGAGGAACAAATTGGAAAATCTGTATTCCAGATAGCCGGTGCTTAGCCATATCAACTGGGCATTAAAGCGTGAGGGCTTGGTAAAGATGCCTATATTATCTTCAAAGCCCAGATCCTGGGATTCCGAGACCATGCCACAGGACGGCCTCACATCAAAATCAAAATAACATCCCACCGGCATTGACTCCCTGTGGAGATAGGTGGGCTGCTCCACCGGTGGTCTGTAGAACATATCTATGGCTACACTGTTGATCAGTACTCCGCAGAGCTTCTGAGAACCCTTGGAGCCCGGAATGGGCTGCACGGATATGAGCCCGGCATTCTCCAATACCTTGATATAGAGGGCTGCGCTGGATAACGGTATATCAAATTTGGTAGCTACATCTGAGATTATGGCAGGCTTGTCTGCCAGATAATGAAGGATGTCCAGTCTGATGGGTGATGACAGTGCTTTGCAGATATCTACTATCTTGTCTCTGTCGTCCATGTGTAATGTAAGATCCGGCTTCATATTATGATGATCCCCTTCCCTTTTATTCTTTCTTATCTTTTTTCATATATTTACCCAAGATTATTTATACAATAAAAATGTAGAAAAGTAAAGTTTATACAACTCTTATTTATATAAAAATGATGGACAAAATTTGTGGAATAATCACAAAGATAAAAAATGAAATCCAGATATATTGACATTCTCGACGGATGGCTTTAAGGTTAATACATAATTGATGTAGAAAACAAGTTGAAATACATTTTTCATGTATAAATGTTTATGTACAAAAAACTTGTACTTAAAGAGGCAAAAGGAGAGGGAAAATGCTTAATGGTTATCCGAGACCCCAATTAAAGAGAAATAATTGGAGGAATCTAAACGGAGTTTGGGATTTTGTTTTTGATGATGATAAGGAAGGTGAGAAAGAGGGCTGGCATAATGCTTTTCCTAAAAAGAATCAAAAGATCACAGTTCCCTATACATATGAAACAAAGATGAGCGGTATTGGGGAAGAGACATTTCATCCCCTGGTATGGTACAGAAAGAATCTGGAAATATTCCCGGAAGCGGGAAAAAGAATCCTTCTTCATTTTGAAGGCGTGGACTATGAGGCAAAGGTATGGGTTAACGGATATTACGCAGGAGGCCATACAGGAGCTTATTCCAGATTTACATGTGATATCACAGATTATGTCAGAAACGGCAGTAACGAGATAGTAGTAAGTGCTCTTGATTCTCAGAGCTGTGTACAGCCCAGGGGCAAGCAGAGATGGAAGGATGAGAACTTTGGCTGCTGGTATGTGCAGACTACAGGTATCTGGAAAACAGTATGGCTTGAAGAAGTGGATCAGACTTATATCGAATCTGTGAAGATCACTCCTGATATCGACAGGGCAGTAGCATCCTTTGAGATGAAGATCCACAGGCAGGTCGATGAAGAGTGCTCTCTTATCTGCAATATCAGCCTGGGAGACAGGCTGGTATCCAGAAATATGATTGATATCAGATCTGACTATGCTGAGTTTGAGATCTCAGTAGCGGATCCTGATCATCCCTGGGAGATGAAGGTCTGGTCTCCGGCAGATCCCTGCCTATATAGTGTAAATTTCGAGCTTCTCACAGGCTTTGGTGTTGAAGCCGACTGTTCAGATGCAGAAAAGGCGGTTGATAAGATTTTCTCCAACAAAGATGTGGACAAAGTAGAGTCCTACTTTGCTATGAGGAAGATTTCTATAGAAGGAGACAAGATACTACTCAATAATCTTCCCTTGTATCAGAGGCTGATACTGGATCAGGGCTATTGGGAAGAATCCCATCTGACTCCTCCCTCAGAGGAAGCCATCATAAAGGATATAGACCTCATAATGGCTGCAGGCTACAACGGCCTTAGAAAGCATCAGAAGGTTGAAGATGAGAGATTCCTCTATTGGTGCGATGTTAAGGGGCTTCTGGTATGGTGCGAGATGCCTTCTCAGTATATTTTCAATGACGAAGGTATGCAGCGCTTTACAGGAGAATGGATAGAGATAGTCAGACAAAATTACAATCATCCCTGTGTTATCACCTGGACAGCCTTTAATGAGAGCTGGGGAATTGAGAGAATCTACAGCAATGTCAACCAGCAGAAGTTTACAGAGGGTATATACAGCCTGACCAAAGCTTATGATCCCATGAGACCTGTGATAGTCAATGACGGCTGGGAGCACACCTGCTCAGATATCCTGACTCTCCATGATTATGAAGAAAAGGGAGAGGCCTTTGCAGAAAGATACAAAGATAAGGATCTGATAGTAAATAATAAGCTCCCCTTTAACAGAGACAGATATGCAACAGCTCTTGGCTATTCCTATAAGGGTCAGCCTGTGATCATGAGTGAGTATGGCGGCATCGCCTTCTCCGGAGGCGAAGGCTGGGGCTATGGTGGCCAGGTAAAGACCCAGGAAGAGTTTATAAATCGATTTAAGAGTATCACAGAGGCGATCAGGGATCTGGATTACAATGCAGGCTTTTGCTATACCCAGGTGACAGACGTACAGCAGGAAATAAACGGCCTCTATACCATAGACAGAAAAGCCAAGGTTGATATTGATAAGATCAGAAAGATCAACCTGGGTGAATGATAGGGGCATGATGATTGCCTGCCGGGGATGATAACTGACTAAGGAGTTGATCATGATTAAGAAGATTGCAGCTGTGGCCGCAGGGATAGTCTTTTTCCTCATATCGGGAAACGGCGCACTTGCAAGTGAGAATATCTACTATAAAGATTATGCTTCCATGCATGCAGATGAGGTCTACGAAGGCGAGGAGATGCTGATAGAAGCAGCTGATAAGCTTGTCACCACAGATAAAGCTTTGAGCCTTAGTGTAAAAGTGGAAAAGGCCGGACTTTATGTGATGGGCGTAGATTACAGAGCTATAGGAGATAACATCCTGCCCACAAGTCTTTCCATGAAGATAAATGGCAGTATCCCTTATGAAGAAGCGGAACATTTGTCTTTTTCGGATATCTGGAAGAGCGGTGAAAAAGAGTATGACCGTTATGGCAATGAGAGTATTGCCATGCCTGTCAAAAGTGATGAATGGGCTTTCACATACCTAAGAGACAGTTACTTTCTGCAAAATGATCCCTTGATGGTATATCTGGGGGAAGGGCTTAATACTGTTGAATTTACCGCCAATGAAGGCAAGGTGGAAATAAAGGACCTTAAGCTCATGGCACCTGTTACTATAGCAAATGACCCGGAAGCAGTAGCAGAGGGAGATAGTTATATCCAGATAGAAGGCGAGAGCTTTGCAAGGAGAAATTCTCCCAATATCAGAACTGCAGCTGAGTTTAACAGCGAGGTGACTCCCTACAGTCCCTATCTTAAGATGCAGAATGTGATCGATGAGACTTCGTACAGGATAGGCGGCAACAGGATAGATTATGAAGTGGATGTGGAAGAGGAAGGTTATTACTATCTGGCTTTTGATTACAGGCAGAGTAGTAAATCCAACTTTACCGTATACAGAAATCTATATGTAGATGGTGTTATCCCTTCTGTGTCTTATGAGAATATCCCATTTAAGTATTCCGGTAAGTTTACAAGGATGCAAAGAGAGGTTCCTGTATATCTGTCAGCAGGCAGTCACATCCTGAGCCTGGAAGTGGCACTGGAGCCCTACGGCGACGCCATCAGATCCATAAACGATATTGTGACAGGCGTTAATGATCTGGCTCTGTCCGTGAATAAGATCACTGGTGGCAATACTGATAAATACAGGGATTTTGACCTGGATGAATATGGTCTTGATGTATCAGGCAAATTAACAGACTGGGCAGATAAGACTTCAAAACTGTATGAAGAACTGGCTGCCATGGACAGCTATGGCAAGAAGAACGGCGAGATAAAGCTGCTGGATACTGCTTCTAAGAGCCTGGCAATGCTTGCTGAGAAGCCCAATGATCTGCCAAAGAAGATAGACGTATTCTCCTATGGAGATAGCTCTGTCAGGCAGTATCTGACTACAGTATCCGAGAACCTTAGCTATGGCAATCTCTCTATAGACAAATTCTATCTATATAAGAAAGATGCAAAGCTGCCATCAAAGCCCGGACTTCTCAGCAGGGCTTCCAATGATATCAGACATTTCGTAGCATCCTTTACCCAGGGAGATTATGCACCTGGCTATGACGACTCCGATACTCTTGAGATCTGGGTCAACAGACCCAGACAGTATCTGGAGATCATCCAGAGGATGGCTGATACGGATTTTACAGAGAAGACCGGTATCAAGGTCAATCTCTCCATAGTGCCGGATCAGCAAAAGCTCATACTGGCCAATGCTTCGGGAAAGGCTCCTGACGGAGCCATAGGAATAGCTTCAGGCTACGTATATGACCTGGCTCTTAGAAATGCTCTGGCAGATATGAGACAGTTTGACAATTTTAAGGAAGTGGGAAGGCGCTTTGCTCCCGGCATGCTGATACCCGGAGTGTGTGATGAAGGGATATATGCTATCCCCGAGACCTTTAACTTCTATGTACTCTTCTACAGGAGTGACATCTTTGAGAAGCTGGGACTTGAAGTCCCTGACAATATGGATGAAGTAAGGGACCTTCTTCCCGAGCTTGGCAGGATGGGAATGGGCTTTAACAGCCATGTGGCCAATCTGCCCACCAAGACCTTTGCAGCAACTGCACCTTTTATATTCCAAAACGGCGGTGATATTTTCTCGGGGGATATGGGCACAGTACGCTTGGATTCAGAGGAAGTGATAGATGGTCTTAAATATCTCACAGAGAATTTTACAGTCTATGATATGGACTACGAGATCCTGAGCTTCTATCAGTCTTTCAGAGACGGAAGGACACCCATAGGAGTATCGGACTATGCCAGCTACAACCTGCTCACCAATGCAGCTCCTGAGCTGAACGGCTGTTGGGAGATAGCTCCCTATCCGGGACTGGTTGCAGAAGACGGAACTGTGGACAGATCAACCTCCGGCGCAGCTGAGAGCTGCCTGATCTTTGAATCCTCAGAGCAAAAGGAAGCAGCCTGGAAGTTTATCGACTGGTGGATGTCTGATGAAGTACAGACCGAGTTCTCTTTTACTCTGCAGACTACCCTGGGCAATGAGTATATGTGGAACTCAGCTAACTTAAATGCCATTGCAGCAGCTCCTTGGAGTGAGAAAAACAAGGAAGTGATACTGGAACAGATCGGATGGACCAGGGAAATGCCCAGAGTACCGGGCAGCTACATGATAGAAAGAGAGCTGGGCAATGTTCTGGTAAACGTAGTAACGGCCAATGAGAACATCAGGACTGCAATAGACAATGCTCAGAAGAGAATCAATGCTGAGCTTGCCCGTAAACTTGAAGAATTCCAATATGTGGACAGTGAAGGAAAAGTAATAAAGCAGCTGATCACGCCGGATAAAGACTTGATAGAGGAATGGTTGAAATAATGAAAAGTAAAAAGAGCGGGATAAATGCTGCGGTATATTTTCTATTACCCTACATACTGCTATTTACAACATTTATCGTCATACCTGTAATAGCGGCTATAGCACTTAGCTTTACAAGCTATGATGCTGTGCAGACTCCCAGGCTGGTGGGCTTTCTCAACTATATTAACCTCCTGACCCAGGATGAGATATTTATGCAGTATGTACTGCCCAACACCTGTATTTTCGCTTTTGTTGTCGGCCCTCTGGGCTATATGTTGTCTTTCCTTCTGGCATGGATGCTGGCACAGATAAGTAAGGGTCCCAGGACTGTCCTGGCCCTGCTTATCTACTCGCCGTCCATGACCAGCGGGATAGCCATGGCGGTTGTATGGAAGATCATCTTTGCCGGAGACAAGATGGGATATGTGAACTATATCCTTATGAGTCTGGGCATAACCAATTCGCCTATCCTTTTTACCACAGATGCCAAGTTCCTCTTGGGCATCATGATAGTGGTATCCGTCTGGAGCAGTATGGGAGTGGGATTCCTGGCTATTCTGGCAGGTATCCTCAATATCAATCCCGAGTATTATGAAGCTGCCATGATAGACGGTATGAAGAACAGGCTCCAGGAGATCTTCTATATCACAATCCCTCAGATGAAGCCTCAGATGATGTTCGCTGCGGTCATGTCTGTAGTCAACACCTTCTCTGTGGGTGCCATAGGAGTGCAGCTTAGCGGAGCTAATCCTACTCCCGGCTATGCGGGACAGCTTATAGTCAATCATATAGAAGATTATGGATTCCTGCGTTATGAGATGGGATATGCATCAGCCGTCAGTGTGGTACTGCTGATATTTATCTATTCCATTTCCAAAGCTGCAGGCAAAGTATTCAGGGAAGATGACTAGGGGGACGCATCAGATGTTGAAGATAAATAAAATAGTAAAGCCGGTCACTACGCTGATCGCTTTGGCAGCTATCTTAAGTCTGCCCATAAAAGCTGAGGCAGGGCAGGCACCCTATACATCCCTGACATACGATAAAGACGGTTATCTGGTCAATACCATGGATGGTTATCTGCCTGAGCATCTCTGG
Source organism: Butyrivibrio sp. MC2013 (assembly GCF_000424585.1). Lineage (GTDB taxonomy): Bacteria > Bacillota > Clostridia > Lachnospirales > Lachnospiraceae > Butyrivibrio. Next base: position 199,073 of record NZ_AUKE01000006.1, on the reverse strand, counting down.
GACAAATTCGGAGAAGAGACTCTGAGTAAGCCCTCTGACCTCTTTTTGGCAGGAGACAGGCTCTATATAGCAGATACAGGTAATAAGAGGATCGTATGCTCTGATCTTAATGGCAACTATCTGGGAGAGATCACAGAAGAACTTAAGAGCCCCACAGGAGTATATGTATCGCAAGAGGGCCTGGTATATGTGGCAGATCCCGGGGCTGGCAAGATCATCAGCTATGATGCCGACTGGCATATGACAGGAAGCTATGAGAGACCTGAGAGTCCTCTCTTTGGAGATGGAGCCAAATATGCTCCCTCCAAGCTGGTAGTCAATAATGCAGGTACTATGTATGCCCTGTCTGAAGGTAATGCGGGCGGTATCATGACTATCTCCGATAATGGAGATTTCTACGGCTATTTTGGAGCTAATGATACCAGCATCTCTTTGGGCAATAAGCTTAAAAGGCTGATATTCACTGATGAGCAGCTTAGGAGCATGCAAAAGAATGTCCCTGCTTCCGCTGCCAATCTGGATATAGATGCTACAGGCCTCATATATACAGTTACCCAGGGGTTGGGTAAAAATGGCCTGAAGAAATATAACATGGCCGGCAATAATATGTTTGGCAAGGCCTATGCAGATTTGCTGGTATCCGATGTGGCTGTAGGCGATATTGATAACATATTCACTCTCTCCAAGCAGGGAAGCATCATGGAATACACCAAGGAGGGTGAGCTTCTCTTTTACTTTGGCGGCAAGGACGATGGCAATAACCGCATGGGACTCTTTATCAACGCTGTTGCCATAGATGTGGATGCATCGGGACATATATATGTACTGGATAGCGACAGAGGAGATATAACGGTATTTTCGGAGACTGAATATGCCACTACCGTGCATGAGGCTCTCTCCAAATATCAGGATGGTCTGTATCTGGAAAGCAGACAGCCCTGGGAGAATGTTCTATCCCACAACAGCCTTTTTGATTTTGCCTACAGAGGTATAGCCAAAGCCCTTTACAAGGTGGAGGACTACAAGGGTTCCATGGAGGCAGCAAGGCTTGGCGGAACAGGCATTACCTACTCAAATGCCTTCTGGCAGGTGAGAAATACCTGGCTTAGACACAATATAGTCAGGATATTCGAGATCATCATAGCCTTTTTGATTGTGAGTAAGATCCTCAAGAGATTCGGAGACAGGCTTCCTCTGATCAGGGATATCAGAAGATCCTTAGGCAGGATACGTGATATCAGGACTGTAAGGGAGCTGCGTTTTCTGGGATATGTGCTCAAAAACCCAGCAGATGCCTTCTATGGAATCAAGAGGGAAAAGAAGGTGTCTCTATCAACTGCTTCTCTCCTTTATCTGATCATCTTTATCATCTACCTTGTGAACAGATATTATTGCGGCTTTATATTCAAGACTGTAGCTGACGGAGAATATGACCTTTTAGGGGATTTCATCAAGGTACCCGGAGTGATGCTGCTCTTTGTGATCTGCATCAACATGATATGTTCCATCAGAGACGGAGAGGCAACGCTGAGACAGACCTATATATCCTTTGCATATTGCTTTATGCCATATGTATTCCTAAAGCCTGTGGCATTTGTTCTCAGTCATGTGCTTACCTATAACGAGGAATTTCTCATCACATTCCTTAACTTTATCATGACGGCGGGGACACTCATCCTGATAGTGGTCATGATCAGAGAGATACAGTGCTTTAGCTACAAAGAGACTTTTATTAACATACTGCTGGCCCTCTTTACTATGCTGGTGATCGTGGCAGCAGGTGTGATCATATTTGGATTGTTTAAGCAGGTTGTTGATTTTGTGATCAGCATCTGCAAGGAGGGGTATTATCGTGGCATCTAAAAGGACAAAGACCATCATCATTGCCACATTGCTGTGCATCCTCATCGCAGTGATCATATTGGTGCTGGCTCTTCATAAAGAGAGTAAGGTAACTGACATAGATATGAAGAGCAGCGGCAGAGCAGAGGTCCATACTCTCACTGCAGGATCAAAGAGGGTCATGGAAAATGACAGCTGGCTCTTGGAACTGGATGAGGAGAGGCTTGCTATCAGTCTTACGGATAAAGTGACAGGAGAGACTTACAGTTCAGCCCGTGATTATACAGAGGGAAATGAGATGTGGAACGCCTTTTGCTCATCCGGTGTGACACTGGAATTTTATTCAGGCAATTCTACAGTAACAGGCAGGCTCTCACCTTCAGCTGATAATTCGGATATTACCATTGAGTACTACGATGACGGCTTTGATGCAGATATAGAGTGCAGTGACTATGACTTTGGCATGCAGCTTCAGGTCAGGCTTACAGAGGATGGTATATCAGTTCTGGTACCCGGTGATTCCATAAGAGAGGGCGAAGAATATCTTCTGGGTTCAGTATGGCTCTACCCCATGCTGGGATCTACCTACCTTGGGGAAGAAGAAGGCTATATGCTGATCCCCGAGGGGAGCGGTGCTCTCATAGATCTTGCTGATAATCATGGCAAATACAAGAATCCATACTCCAAACGCATATACGGAGAAAACGTGGGAACAGCACCTATGGTGGACAATGTCTATGGTGAGCCTGTTGTGACAGATCCTGAGACTATCAAGATGCCTGTATTTGGAATGGTATATACACAGTCGGGCAGCGGATTTTTGGGTGTAGTGACAGAGGGCGAATATAACGCCATGATAGCGGCTTATCCCAATGGGGTGATCACTCCCTATAACTGGATCAGCAGCCAGTTTATGGTCAGGGATATATATATCAGACAGACTGCCAGGAATAGTGGTGTACCTGCCTTTGAAAAGAAGGGTGATATCAGGGATCTGGGTATCAGATATTTCTTTGTATCCGGAGATGAGGCAAGCTATACGGGCCTGGCCAGGAGATACAGGCAGTATCTACTGGATGAGGGGCAACTGGAAAATGCCGGTGATGATTACAAGGTCAAGCTGGACTTTTTGGGAGCGGATTCTACCAAATGGTTTGTATTTGATACTCTTGTCAGGATGACAGGTATAAGTGATATGGCTGATATCCTGGAGGACCTTAGAGCATCAGGCGCAGATAGTATCCTGGCTTCCTATCAAGGTTGGCAGCAAAAGGGTGTGACTCTGGCTTATGGCAGCTCTGACACCAAAGTGGACAGTAAGCTTGGCACGAGCAAAGAGCTTAGAGAACTTAAGGATAAGCTGTCAAATGAGGGTATAGATCTAAAGCTAAAGGAAGACATCCTTTTGGCTAATGCTTCCAAGCTCTACAATACAACCACTGACATCGTAAAGGGCATAAATCAGGTGATAGTGGAAGTTCCCACATATCAGAAGCTCTTCCCCAAGATGTATTACCTGACTCCTTCAAGATCCGCTAAGATACTGCAGTCCTTGTTTAAAAACAATAAGGGGATAGGAGGCGATGACCTGGAGCTCTCAGGCATTACAGACAATCTCTTTTCCTATTATTCCGCGGGAAAGACCTATACAAGAGCGGATACAGCTGCTCAGCAGCAGGCGATATTATCTGAATACGTAAGAGATAAAGCTGGATTTGATTCGCCGGGTGCCTATCTTTGGAAATATATGGACAGCTATTATGATATGTCTCTTCAGGGCTCCGGTTACAACTTCATATCCCAGGAGATACCATTCCTGCCTATAGTACTAAGGGGCAGCGTTCCTTATTGGGCTTCTTATGTAAACTTTCAGGCCAATGAAAAGGAATATTATCTAAAGCTTTTGGAATACGGAGCATATCCCGCATTTCTATTGACAAGAGAGTCACCGGTAGCACTTAGAAATACCAATTCTTCCTACATATATACATCAGAGTATTCGGTTCTCAAAGACAAGATCCTGGATTATGAAGAAAGTATAGGACAGGTCCTGTCAGAGGTTGAGGGCTGCGAGATCACGGATCACAGGTATCTGGAGGATGATCTGGTATTTGTAAGCTATGACAACGGGGCAAGTATCCTTATCAACTATGGAGATAAAGACGTACAGGCAGGAGATATAACAGTCCCCGCTATGTCCTACTATTTCACGGAGGCTGGTCAGGAATGAAGATTAAAAGAAAGAAAATGGGGATCATTACGAGGAGAAGCCTGACAGGTCTGGTATTTGTATCACCCTGGATACTGGGATTTATCATATTCTTTATCAATCCTCTGATCCAGTCGGTGACCTTCAGTCTTAATAATGTGCTGATCACAGCTAAGGGAAGGAAGCTGAGCTATGTAGGCATAGGCAATTACAGGGATATCTTTACCAAGGATGCCTTTTTTGTGGACCGCCTGGTGGATTTCTTTAAGGATATTATGCTGCAGCTTCCACTGATACTGGTATTTGCACTGATGATAGCGATCCTTCTTAATCAGAGCATTAAGTGCAAGGGACTGTTCAGGACGCTCTTTTTCCTGCCAATCATAGTGGTATCGGGACCTGTGCTCTCCATGCTCATGGACAGCGGCTCTACTACCATACCTCTTATAGAGCAGTACGGAGTATTTGATCTGGTAAGAGACTCAGTGCCTGTATTTTTGCAGGAAGCGGTCATAGGACTCCTTAGTGAGCTCCTTCTCATACTCTGGTATTCGGGTGTGCCTACGCTGATATTTTTTGCAGGACTGCAAAAGATAGATGTATCTCTCTATGAAGCATCATACATGGACGGTGCGTCCGCCTGGGTGTCCTTTTGGAGGATAGTGCTTCCGGCTATCAGAGGTATGATCCTGATAAACAGTATATATGTAACAGTATTTCTGGCTACTTCAGAACTCAACGAAGTGATCATACTGATCAGGAGCAATATGCTGGATGCCAGCAAGGGCTTTGGCATAGCATCTGCCATGGCGTGGATATACACAGTCAGCATCCTGGTAATAATAGGGATCTGCTATTTCCTCTTTGGAAGAGAGCCAAAGGCTAAGGTGTTACATTATGATACTCCTGTAAAGAAGAGGAGGATGAAACGTGCAAAAGCTTGATCTGACTTCGACACTTATACATTTAAAGACAAAGCTCTGGGGGACTCCCAAGGACAGAGGGCCTGTATTTAAAGCCATCATATACACTCTTTTGATATCCATTGGCTTTGTCTATCTGTATCCAATACTGGATATGTTCATTACCAGCTTTATGACATTGCCGGATCTTCTTGATGCATCTGTCAAGTGGATCCCCAGACAGCTGACCCTGGACAATTATAAAGAGGCCTTTGAAGTCATGAAGGTCAAAGAGACACTCTGGAGCACCATAGAGGGAGCGCTCCTGCCGTCTCTGGCACAAACTCTTGTATGTGCACTTACAGGCTATGGTCTTGCAAGATACGAGTTTCCATTTAAGAAGCTGATCATGGCGCTGATACTACTTACCTTTGTGGTACCGCCTTATGTGCTGATGGTCCCCAATTATGTGATGTTCTCGGACTACAAGCTTATAGGAACATTAAAAACTCTTATATATCCTGCGCTTTTGGGACAGGGGACCAAAAGTGCCATATTCATCCTGATATTCATGCAGTTCTTCAAGCAGACACCTCTTGCTCTTGATGAAGCTGCCAGAGTGGACGGAGCAAGTGATGCGGGGATATTCCTGAAGATAGCAGTACCACTTGCGATACCTGCATTTATACTTTGCTTTGTTTTCTCTTTTGTATGGTATTGGAATGACACTTATTTTACAGCGCTGTATCTAAACGGGGCCAACATAGCAGATACCAGCAAGATCAGTACCATGCTGCTTGAGCTGCAAAACTTCGATGCTATGTACAAGGCCCATATACAGAATTCGGCGGGCTGGGGGGCTTCGGTAATGGGAGAATCCGTTGCCAATGAAGCTATCAGGATGGCATCCACTGTGTTGACTATTCTGCCTCTACTCATTATGTATTTTGCACTTCAAAAATACTTTGTAGAGGGTATAGACAGAGCCGGTATCACCGGTGAATAAAGAAGTATTTGACTTTTGCAATTAAGCGGCAAAAGATGCATTTACTATTTATTGATTACCGTTTGGCCTATCCATGGGGGCTTTATGGGAATAGAACAAAGGTTTAAAAGAGAGGATTAAGGAGGATTTCTTATGAAGAGAAAAAGTAAGATCGTATCCACAGTTCTGACAGCATCAATGCTTATGTCAGCACTTGCAGGCTGCGGAGGCGCAGCAGATGCTTCTGAGATAGAGTCAGAGGTAACTGCCAAAGAGGCGACCGGATCAGAGGATAGTCAGGAGATCAGGGAGCAGATAGAAGAAGAGGCAGAGAGTCTGGGTCTTCCTGCTATGACAACCGATGATATCACCTTGACATATGCATGCTGGGGACTTGGTGAAAAAGGTGAGATCGAGGCAAGGGACAAGCAGCTGGAAGCATTTATGGAAGCTTATCCCAATATCAAGGTAGAATTTGTCAATATCGATCAGGCAGCATGGGATGATGGTCTGACCACACTGGCAGCAACCAATTCCCTTCCTGATGTATTCTGGGTATACTCAGTAACCAACGCAGTTGCCAATGAATGGGCTCTGGATGTAACAGATTATTATGAGAACGATCCTGATGCTAAGGAGGTATATTCTTCCATGGTGGAGAACGAGAGGATCGGAGGCAGGCTCTATGGTATGCCTACAGTTATGTTCCCTTATCTGTGCTTCCTCAACAAGACACTTTTTGAGAAATACAATGAGCCTCTTCCGTCATATGACTGGACTATAGATGATTACAAGGAGATAGCTGAGAGGATCACTCATCCCGATGAGTTCTATTTTGGAACATCCAATCCTAATTACACAGATTATTTCCCCGCTCAGTACAATGACGGTCAGTCAGCATACGGCTGGGATGGTGAGAGCTATCACTTTGATCAGACATGGGTGGACGCTCTTAACCTGAAATACAACTGGATCGACAATGGTGTATGCGAATGGGCATCTGCTGAAGACAAGCAGAGATACCTTGGAGATGAGGGCGCATGGCCTCCCGGATTTGGCAGAAGCGCTATGCACTTTGACTGGACGTGGACAATCGCTTACTTTGAGGATGCTGTTAAGGAACAGTCCGGATGTGACTTCCTCTATTATCCTCAGCCTGCAGGCCCTACAGGAGCACAGATGGCTGTCGTAGACTATGGTATCATCTCTGCCAGCACAGAGCATCCCAGAGAAGCATGGGAGCTTCAGAAGTGGACATCATGGGGCAAAGAAGCATGCATGAACCGCTATGAAGGCTATAAGGAAGCCGGTCTTGAAGTGGTATCCCGTATGCCTGTTATCGACAATGCTGAAGTATGGGATGTTGTAAAGGGCTTTACAGACAGAGAAGACATCCAGGCTGTATATGATCACCTGACCAATGTGGTACCCAGCATCAGCTCTGTAGCTCCCGGCTACAACCAGTTCAATGACTGGATGAATGAAAACGGCATCTGGGATCAGCTTAATAACAGAGAGATCGCACCTGCAGATATTGCAGATGAGCTTACTCAGAAGGCAAATGAATTTAGAGATCAGTGGCTGGCAAGTTACGCTAACTAAGGATCAGAAGAAAGCTTGTGACAGCTTGCAGGCTTTATTGACAGAAGAAGCATTATCCGGGGGCTAAATGCCCCCGGCAAGGAAGGAAAGGGTATGAAAGCAATCAGTATCAATCCCAAAGGTTTTCGGAAAGACCAGATCAAATTCTATGTAATACTGGTCCCGTTGGCTGTATTTATGGCCTTGCCTATAGTATACATAGTGAATCATGCATTTAAGCCGCTAAGTGAACTATATGCATTTCCTCCCAAGTTTATAGTATCCGAACCTACTCTGGATAATTTTAGAAATCTGGCAAAGATTTCTAACGGGTCAGTCATATCCATAGGCCGCTATACCTTTAACTCCCTTCTGGTAACAGCGGCCGTGGTAGGACTTAATGTTCTCTTTGGCTCCATGGCAGGTTTTGCCCTGTCCAAGCTTGACTTTAAGGGCAAGAAGCTCATATTCGAGATCAATACCATCTCTATGATGTTTGTGCCTGCCGCCATGCTGATCCCAAGATATCTGGTAATAGACAAGATAGGCATCATGGATACATATCTGGCACATATACTGCCTCTTCTGGCTATGCCTGTTGGTATGTTTCTGGTCAAGCAGTTTATAGATCAGGTGCCAGGTGAGCTCATGGAAGCAGCCAAGGTGGACGGGGCAGGCTACTTTACTATTTACAGCAGGATCATCCTGCCCATGATAAAGCCTGCTATTGCAACTGTGTGCATCCTGTCCTTCCAGCAGGTATGGGGTAATCTGGAAACATCAAATATGTTCTCTACCAAAGAGAGCATGAAGACGCTGGCATTCTATATGAGTACCCTGATAAGCGCCAATAATACGGTTGCCGGTCAGGGCGTGGCTGCGGCTGCAGCACTTATCATGTTTGTCCCCAATATTCTGCTGTTCATAGTGCTTCAGAGTCAGGTGATGAATACCATGGCTCATTCGGGTATCAAGTAATATGCTTCGTTTTAAAGGGTTAATAGGTAATATAAATAGAAAGTATTCAAAAGATATAAATAAGCTTAGAAATAAAAATAGATATTTACTAAGTGAAAGTGCAAATGGACCGGTCTGTGGAAAAGTTTCCACAGACCGGAATATGGCATGCATAGCAGTGCTTATTTCTGCAGTGATACTTGTGGTGTCTGGCTGCAGCAAAAAGCCAGATACAGGTATATCTCAAAAGACTGACGGCGCTGAAATGGGCAGCTTTATAAACGATGCTGCTGCAAGTGTTGCCCCATCAAATGGAGCAGATGGAAAGACTGACGAAATGGATAATAATGACTTATTAAATAAAAATATTATGGATAATATATACGGATATCAGGGTGAATATGAGGATATGAAGGAGAGCTATACTAATCCCATAGACAGTATCCATGAGGATGCCTGGTATGACTACGGCACAGGCGATCCTTTTGTGATGAGATATAACGGATATTACTATCTCTATATGAGCACCAGGGACAATGAGGTGGGGATCAAATGCTTTAGCTCACGTGACCTGGTTAACTGGCATTATGAGGGCCTTTGCGCAGATGAAGATGTGACAAAAGGAGCTTATGCTCCTGAAGTGACCTATTATAATGGCAAATTCTATATGTATTCTTCTCCTGCAGGAAATGGCCATTATGTATTTGAAAGTGACAGCCCAATGGGACCTTTTAAGGTGATCACCCATAACCTGGGCTTTTCCATAGACGGATCTGTTTTTATAGATGATGATGGCAAATGGTATTTTTATCATGCAGGTGACAAGGGAATAGTGGCCCATGAGATGACCTCTCCTTCTGATATCGAAGCCGGGGGCAAAACCGTGGGAGCCTATATGAACGGCTGGACTGAAGGCTCCATGGTCATAAAGCATGATGGCAGATACTATATCACCTATACAGGCAATCATGTACTGTCCAAGGGCTATAGGATAGATTATGGAGTGGGTGATAGTCCTACTGACTTTACTGCAGCAGATACTAATCCTCTGCTATTGCATACCATGTCTGAGCCCTATGGCATAGGTCACAGCTCATCAGTCAAGGGACCTGACCTGGACAGTTATTATATCGTATACCACACCCTGGTGGGCAGAGCTATGGAGGGTATGCCCAAGAGAGAGATGAATATAGACAGGATAGTCTTCGACGGGGATGAGATGGACGTGCTGGGGCCCACTATGTCAGAGCAGCCCATTCCCTCTATGCCTGATATATACGGATATTTTAATGGCAAAGCTGATGATGAGTCTTCTCCCAATAATGGCAACGACTCCGAAAATGTGGAAATGATAATAAACGGGTCATCAGAGGATGCCTGGAGGATCAGTGACAGCCTTATAATCACCAGGGATGAGCATGAGGCAGATTTTACCGCTGAATACAACATCTGCATGAGATCTGGTGCTGAGAGCGCTGTGTATTTCTCATATACAGATGAGGATAACTACGGCTCTTTGACAGTCTCTGAAGAAGATCAGACAGTAGCTGTGACTATAGCAAAGGACGGCGTGAAGGTGGCAGATATCTTTGAACTAAAGGGAAGCTTTGGCGAAGAGGTAATGCTCACTTCAAATCAGGCCTTCCAGGTTGAGGTGTCTGATGGAAGGGGCCAGGTATATATGAATGACAGGCTCCTTGGAGAATTTGACTGTCCTCTAGGCGGCGGACATATAGCTGTAAGCGGAGGAGAGGCCAGAGTCAATTACGGCTTTGTAGGCGTATCAAATGCTGTAAAGGGCAGTAGTGCAAATGATTATCCCAAGCCCCTGCCGGGTACTATCCATGCTTCTCATGCATCATATGTGGATGAGAAGGGGGCTGAGTACAGGGTAAATCTGGCAGAGAAGGGCTCTTATGATATGACTGTGAGCTATAGCTCTGATAAAGATATGATGCTAACGCTATATATCGACGGCGAGCCGCTGACGGGTCATGAGCTCTTATTAGAAGCATGTAATGAAGAGGCGCAGGCTAAATATGCTATACTTCGCGGCATAGAGCTGCCGGAGGGCCTTCATGATATCAGGCTGGGATATGATGCGGGAAACGCGGAAGATGCGGCATTCAGCCTTGGCGACATCAGCTTTGGTAAACATGAGGATGTATCTGCTCTTACTGTAAGCTATGATTCTATCCTGGATGAATCCGTATACTCAGACGGTGGATGGAAGATAGCAGATGGCACGATGTCTGTCAGAGCCGGTTCAGCTGCAGCCAAGCGCCTCTACGGCAGCGAATATATGGGTGACTATAGCTTTAAATGCCGGATGTCCATAGATGGCGATAAGGGCAGCGCGGGCGTACTCTTTAGAGCATCTGATCCTGCACTGGGAGGCCCCGGTGATGATTCGCTTCTGGGGACAGCCTTTGTCAGGGGCTATTATCTGGATATATGGAAGGGCAAGGTCTACCTCCAAAAGCTTAATTATGGTCAAAAGAGCCTGGCTGAAGCTGATATAATATCTCCTGGTCAGGATGGCGTCTATGATATAGAAGTAAAGCTTACGGCGAACCTGATAGAGATAAGTGTAAACGGTGATAAGCTTATCAGCTACATAGATAATGACCGCCCATTTATGAACGGCATGGCAGGTATAAGAAGCCTTGGTGCATCGCCTGTCGTAGAAGAACTGAGTATATCTCCAAACTAAATATATTACGGGGAAAACTCCGTCTTTGATGATCTTGATATGATAACTCCTAAGTAGGTTTAATAAGCAAAGCCTACTTAGGAGTTATTTGGATATAAAAATCATTGAAGCAAGCATCGTGCACTTATTGAAAATGCTGGAAAATCTTCTGCATCAACGTAGCTAAACACATATTGCAGATTATGGTATAATCCTGTGGAGTGGCATAAAAGGCTTCGATGGTCACAGACCCTGTTTTTATGGGTGAACATGATGCTTGTTAACGAGAGGAAGACTATGAAGATATTAGATACTACCATAAGAGACGGATCCTATGCTGTGGATTTTAAGTTCTCCTGTGATGATGTGAGACTGGCTGCCAAGTCCATTGAGAGACTGGGTATCCCTTATCTGGAGATCGGACACGGCAAGGGACTGGGTGCTTCAAGCCCTGAGAACGGTCTGTCACTGAATACGGATATTGAATATATGCATGCTGCAAGGGAGATACTATCAGGGACCAAGTTTGGATTCTTTTGCATCCCCGGTATTGCATCTCTTGAGGATATAGACCTTTTGGCTGACAATGGAGGCTCCTTTATCAGGATAGGTCAGAATGCAGATGATATCATGGAGGCACTGCCTTATGTGAAGAGGGCCAAAGAGAGAAGCCTCATGGTAGCTGTAAACTTTATGAAGACCTATATCATCAGTCCTGAAGAATTTGGACAGGCAGGAGAGGTCCTGGCCAAAGAAGGTGCTGACTGTGTATATATCGTGGATTCTGCAGGCAGTATGCTCACAGAGGAGATATTGGCATATGGAGAGGCTATCAGGAAGCGCAGTGATATCAAGATAGGCTTCCATGGACATAATAATCTGGGCCTTGCAGTCAGCAGTTCCATAGCATGTGCCAAGGCAGGCTTTGACCTTATTGACTGCTCTTTCCAGGGACTGGGCAGGAGCATAGGCAATACACCTACAGAGATGTTCGTGATGACAGCTCTAAGAGAGGGCATAGATATAGACATAGATATCCCCAGGCTCCTGGAGTCAGGCTTTACCTTTATCAGAAATGCTACAGACAGGGTGCCGCAGAATCCTTTGGATCTCATATGCGGTTATGCGGGATTCCATTCAGGCTATCTGACTGCCATCTACAGATGCAGCGAGGAGAAGCACGTAGATCCCCTTCGTCTGATCCTGGCATATGCTGAAAGGAATCGCAAGTCTATGGACTACGAGCTTCTGGGTGCTGTAGCAGATACACTTCCTGTGGACAAGGATATCAATCCTTATAGCTTCAGGCAGTATTTCAAAAAGACATATATTTGAGATACCTATATGTAGATATATATTTGGAATATATAACTCCAATATATGCGAAATACTATCCTTGAATGAATTTAGGATAGTATCAGCAGTAACATAATATTAAGCAAATTAAGATTTAAAAGATAATGAATAATATAATTAAAAAGATCATCAAGGCTGACAAGGTACTCCTTATAGCCTGGATACTGGCTGTCATTTCTGCCTTTTGGGTAAAGCCCGGCAGTGCATATATGGATTATATAGATTTCAGGTCGCTGGGTATACTCTGGGGCCTAATGGTGATCATACAGGGCTTTAAAGAAAATAGCGTATTTGAGAAGATAGGAAGCTATCTGATGAGTAAGGTGCATAGCGGCGGGCAGCTGGCGGCGGTGCTTGTTTTTATCTGCTTTATAGGCAGTATGTTTATCACCAACGATGTGGCTCTTATCACATTTGTCCCCTTTGCACTTATGATACTGAGAGACTGCGGCAGAGAGGATATGATGATCCCTGTGGTAGTATTACAGACTGTTGCAGCCAATCTGGGCAGTATGCTTACTCCCATTGGCAATCCCCAGAATCTCTATCTGTACGGAGTAACGGGTATGGGTATAGCTGAGTTTATCATGACCATGCTCCCATACAGTGTCGTATCCGCACTTCTCCTTGCAGCAGCACTGCTTCTGATCCCTGGACGCACTAGGGCTCTTAGCAGGGCGGGTAGATCTGAACTTACAGTCCGCTTTGGCAGTCCTGTTCAGATAGCTATATATGCGCTTTTGTTTTTAATTGCGCTGCTTTCTGTTATAAGGGTGGTGCCCTGGCAAGTCATGGCCCTCATAGTCCTGGTTATTGTAGGAGGCATGGATTATAAGATCCTCTTGCAGGCAGATTATATCCTGCTTTTGACCTTTGTTGGATTCTTTATCTTTACCGGCAATATGGGAAAGATTGCTTTTGTGAGCGACTTCTTAAAAAGCATTGTATCTGGCAGGGAGTTTGCTATTTCCATAGTGGCCAGCCAGTTTATCAGTAACGTGCCTGCTACCCTGATGCTGTCAGGATTTACTGAGAATTACAAGGCACTTTTAGTGGGAGTAAATGTTGGCGGGCTGGGTAGTTTAATAGCATCCATGGCCAGCCTCATCTCCTTTAAGGCATATAGTAAGGCTTATAAGGACAAGACAGGCAGATATCTTTTGGTCTTTACTGTGATAAACATAGTATTCTTGGCAGCTTTAGTGATTCTCAGTATGGTGTTTTCTATCCGATAAATACCAATTGTGTGTTATAATACTACTAATAGTATATTATTAATATACCAGGGGGTATTATGAAAATTAAAAAACGATATGGAATACTCTGTATTGTAGTGCTATTAGCTGTTCTGGGAATTACTGTTTATATGTTTAAGAGTCGTCTTGTTGCTGAGAATTATAATATTTCAGAATCGGCCAATGATTCTACAGAGCATACGCAGCAATTTGCAAGCTATACAGCAAAGAGTGTGAAAGAGATGTTTGAGTCAGATGAACTTGTTTCTTTTGCTGAAGCAGATGTAAATTATAATGAAGAAAATGATGAGTATGAGGTCGTTTTAAGCCTAGAGACCACAGAGGAGCCTTCTTCGGAAAAGATTGAATACTATAAGAGTATTCTTTATAACGGATATGGTAGTTATTCTTTGATCATTAATGGTATAGAGCGATAGATCATAGTGTTAAAAGCAGGTCTAATGAATTGGCTAGGAATCAATTCGTTAGACCTTATTATTTTGTGTGGCGTCTTTGGATACTGCACAATCTGTGCTACAATCATATTGTTTGATTTGTAAGGACTTTGATTTCATAATTTTATGTCATATATACCATATTTAGTTAATCGGAGAAGTTATGAAAACATTTGGTGGATTTCTTCCCTTTGAAGAATTGACGGGAAATGAATACCATGATTATAGCAGTGATCAGAAGCAGTATTACAATAGCGGTAAGACTGCAGTTTATTATTGTATACAGCAGCTTGGGATAAAGAGGCTGTTTCTTCCAAGGTTCTTTTGTCCATCAACCAAGGCATATATTGAGAGAAGCGGTGTTCAGGTATCTTATTATCACGTGAGAAAAGACCTGACTATAGAGCTGCCGGTATCAGAAATAGGAGATGAGGATGCTGCTCTTATCGTCAATTATTACGGCCTGTGCAGACGTAACATTGATGAGTATAAGGACAGCGGGATGAAGCTTATTATAGATAACTGTCAGGCCTTTTATGAAGAGCCTGTGTTTAAGGATAATGTACTTAACTTCTATGCTTATAAGAAGTTCTTTGGCGTGCCCGATGGAGCTTTTGTCCTGGGGTGGAAGCTGGAGGCTTATGATCTTCCCTGTCATCCGGGGCTGGATATAGCGGATTACCTGATAGGAAGCAGGACTTCCGGGACAGGTCCATGGTATCAACGCAAGAAAGAAGTGGATGAGATAATAGCATCAGACAGATTATCCGCATCTGCACTCACCAGGCAGCTGGTAAAGGCAATTGATTACGAGAGGATAAGGGATGCGCGAAGGAATAATTATCGCATCCTTGATGAGGCTTTTGGGAACGATAACCTCCTAAAGCTGACAATGGATGATAAGGCCGTTCCCTATCTTTATCCACTAAATATCGGAAAGGATATAAAAAAAGAGCTTGTGTCCAAAGGAGTATTTGTACCTACCCTGTGGGAGGATACCCTGGATAAGGCATATGAGGGTACGGATGAATACTTCCTGTCCAAATATACTCTGAATCTTCCTGTGGACCAGAGATATGATGAAGAGGATATGCATAGTATCATTTCAATCATACGGGAGCTTATATAGGATAGATACAGTCCCCTGCTTTCTTATGTGAAACTGGTTGGACAAGCTTCGCAGATGACATTTATCTTAAAGAATGAGATAATGCAAAAGTGGAGTGGATGGGCTTTTATGGGGAGAGAAAATGTCTAAAGGATTTGCTAAAGATTCTGCATATGGCAAAGAACTTGTAATAGTCGGTACAGGTGATTTTGCCGCTATAGTATATCAGATGATCCAAAGGAATAATGGGGCAGTCAGGGCGTTTTGCGTGGACGACGAGTACTATGATCCCAAGGCACCGCTCTTTATGGGAGAGAGGGTTATACCTACTTCCAGGATGATAGAGATATGTCCCCAGGGAGAATGCGGTGCTGTTTTGGGCTTTATCGGAAGCCCTATGTTTGATATCAGGAGGGAGAAGTTTAGTCATCTTTTGGAAATGGGCTATGAATTTCCCAATATAATTGACTGTGATACAGATTATCTCGAAGAGATAGGACATGGCAATATCATCATGCAGAATGTTTCCATAGGCTATGACAGCCATATCGGAGATTGCAATATAGTATGGCCGGGGGCGGTATTTCCTCACAATAATCACATTGGTAGTTTTAGCAATATTGCACCCAATGCCACCTTTTGCGGTTATGCTTCCATAGGTGACCATTGCTATATCGGAGCCGGAAGCGTGCTAAAGAACAGGATAACAGTGGCTGACAGGACCTTTGTGGGAGCAGCTGCATATGTCAGGCATGATACAGAGTCGGGTCAGACTATAGTACCTCCCAGGTCGTACATATTGGAGAGATGATTTTCGCCTAGGTCGTACATACAGGAGAGATGATTTTTTCCTGGGGTGACATTACTGTTTGCAAGCGTAGCTCATAAGCTGTAAGCATTTAGCTGGCAGTATTAATAATATACAGAAAGTAGATAGACATAGATTATGAAGAAGATATCATTTGTAATACCCTGTTATAAATGCGTAGATACCATAGGTAATGTAGTAAATGAAATATCTAAAGTAGTATCAGAGAGCAGCCTTGAAATGGATCATGAGGTCATCCTGGTAGATGACGGTTCCGGAGATGGCACCTGGCAGACTATCAGCAACCTTGCAGCTGAAGATCCCAAGGTAAAAGCTATAGGCTTTTCCAAAAACTTTGGCCAGGCATCTGCTATACTGGCAGGTCTTAAGGAGATAAGCGGAGATTACGTCTTTTGCATGGATGATGACGGGCAGGCTCCTGTTGAAGAAATCCCTAATTTTATCAGGGCTATAGATGACGGAGCAGATGTTGTATTTGCCAAGTACAATAAGGTACAGCAAAACGGCTTTAGGAATTTTACCTCCAGGATCAATGCCCATATGGCCAGGATACTCACAGAAAAGCCCAAGGGTGTGGAGACAGCCAGCTTCTTTTGCATGAGGGCTTATGTGGCTGAGAATATGGTCAGATACGATGGTCCTTATCCATATATTTCAGGGCTGATATTCCGTATCACACACAATGCTGTAAATCTCCCTGCAGAGCAGAGAAAGAGGGCAGCAGGATCCAGCGGCTATACTCTTAAAAAGCTTTTGGGACTATGGTTTAACGGCTTTACCTCTTTTTCCATATTGCCTCTTAGATTTGCCACAGCCAGCGGATTTATATTTGCGGCACTTGGCATACTCTTTGCAATAGTGACTATCATCAGAAAGATCCTCAATCCCGCTATACAAGCGGGCTACAGCTCCACTATAGCCTTTATCGCCTTTATTGGTGGCATCATACTCTTTTGCATAGGCGAAGTTGGAGAGTATATCGGCAGGCAGTATATGTGTACCAGCAAGAAGCCCCAGTATATAGTCAGGGAGAAAAAAGGATTTGAGGAAGACAGATAAATGAGTGGAAATACTGCCCTGCTGGGGCGAATAGTAAAGAAACATAGCCTGCGCAGGGATTTTATGACCAATCTCATTGCTGAGGGCATCAGTGCTGCTCAGTCTGCGCTTATTCTGATCTTCATATCTGCTTCCATGTCAGGGACGGATGCAGGGATATTCTCTATAGGTTATGCACTCTCTACCATAATCGGCGTCATGACCATGTACGGCGTGAGAAATTACCAGGTCAGTGACAGCAAAGACAGATATAGCTTTAATGATTACTTTCATACAAGGCTCCTGACCATGGCAGTAAGCTTTCTCCTTTTGGCCCTTTACCTAATATTCAGGAGCGGGGATTACGGCCCGTACAAGATGGTGGCTATAATCCTTATCTGTCTGTGGAAGAATGACAGCATGCTGGAGGATGTCTTTTTTGGTATGTACCAGAAAAAGGGCTATCTCACACTGGCTGCAGGTATATATGCCCTGCGTCTGTCTCTTTCTACAGCATTATTCTGCATTCTGACCTTCACTGGCATGAGACTTGTTACAATACTCCTTGTTGTGACCATATTCAGTTATCTGGCAACGGCCATCTTCCTGGGACTGACCTATCCCTTTATGGGAGAGAAGATATCCATGCCGGGCCTATCAGGCATCAGGGGGATACTCATAGCATGTGCTCCTCTTGCCCTGGCGGGAGTCGTGGGCAATTATGTGGGCAATGCTCCCAAATACAGCATAGACCTATATATGGACGATGCATCCCAGGCCATATTCGGATATCTGATCATGCCTTCCTTTGTGATACTGATACTGGCGAATTCAGTCTACAGGCCGGTTCTTGGCAGGCTTGCGGGCTTGTACATAGATGACCGAAGGGCCTTTGGCTCTCTCGTGTTCAGGCTTGTCCTAATGGTCATAGCCATGGGAGTTGTGATCGTACTGGCAGGAAGCCTTATAGGGATACCGGTGCTCTCTGTTTTTTATCATACAGACCTTGGTCCTTATAGAAGAGAGTTTATCCTGCTGCTTATGGGCGGTTCATTTTATGCCCTGGCCAGCTTTGGGAGCGCTGTACTCACTTCCATGACAAAGACTACGGCCATTGCTGTATCATATGGCTTGGCTGCTATTATATGCGTATTATCAGGCGGCATTCTGGTCCCTGCACTTGGCCTTGACGGTGCTGTGTATCAGTATCTTGTATGCAACCTTCTCCTGGCTCTTATGCTCATGGGAGCTATAGTTTTGAACATATTTATTAAGAGGCATTTATGAAAACAAAAGAATACGATCTGTTACCCATGATTTTTAAAAGGATTCCCCGTAATGCATGGATTGCATTTTTGGCAGGGATCATAAGCGGCATAGTGACTCACCTGTATATGCTGACCAATAAGTACCCTAACTGGGATGACTGCGCTGCCTTTAACAGCGGCGGCACCAGTACTACCATGGGCAGGTGGCTGGTCACTCCTGTACACAATTTCTTTGCAGAGTACAGTGCTCCATATGTACATGGTATGTTCTGTATCATACTTTTGGCAGTCAGTGCAGCCCTGGTGGTGAATATACTTAGTATCCGTTCGGCTACTGCTTCTGCCTTTACGGGGATACTGATGGTGGTATTTCCCTCTGTGGCCAGCTTTATGACTTATATGTTCATGGCGGCCAATACGGGAGTGGCTCTGCTTCTTGTAGTACTGGCAGTGTATTTTAGCAGGAAATACCGCTTTGGATGGCTGATGGGCGCAGTGCTTATCTTTTTTGCCATGGGTATCTACCAGGCATTCTTTGCATTTGCTGCCAGCCTTATGCTGATGAGCATGATAGTGGACTCTCTCTTTGGTATTGGGAGCTTTTCAGATCTGTCCGGGACAGAAACTTCTAAATTCCAGGCACATAAAGAAAAGCATACTAGCCCTGCAGGCAGATATATCATAATAGGAGTCAGGCATCTTTTGGCTCTGGGACTGGGCGTGTTATCATATCTGATTCTGGTAAAGCTCTCAGGCTGGGAGCTGGAAGACTACAGAGGCTCTGACAAGATGGGAGAGCTGCCTCTTAGCCAGATACCTATCGTGGTAGCAAGGGCATATCACAGGATATTGCAGTATTTTGTTACCAGGCCCCTGCCCTTTATGAGCAGCCTCTATCATATAGCAAATATAGCAGTGATACTGCTTCTCATAGTGGTCTATCTGATCTGCGTCAGAAAATGCAAAGGTCATATGCTTCTCAATATCCTGTCTGTGGCTATACTTCCTCTGGCACTTGGCCTCTTCTATGTCATGGCATATACAGTGGAGGATGCTTCCACAGTCATGACTTACAGCTATGTGCTGGTATATGTGATGCTCCTTGCACTTATTGAGCAGCTATCATCTGTAGCAGGTGACAAGATGACCAGGATACTTGCAGCAGCTGTTGCAATAGTGATGACAGTAGTCAGTTTGTGTAGCTACAAGATTGATAATGAGAGCTATTTTCGTATGCATATAGCCTATGAGAGAGTGTATGCATATTATGACAGGCTGGTGGTGAGACTGGAGGAGGCCGGCTACACGCTGGGAGAACGCGTAGTTGTGGCAGGCTCCATACCCGAGGATCTAAAGGGGATCGATTTTGATGGTATGGACTATTACCGCATGGTAAGCGTGGATGGCGTCACTGATGAGAAGGGCCTGATGACAGAAGGCGTCAGGACCAACTTCCTCAGGATATATCTGGGAGTGACATCGGGAGGCAATACAGTGACCAAGGATGAGACAGAGGCTATCAAGGCTAGTGAGAGCTTTAAGGCACTGGACATTTATCCCGGAGCCAACTGCGTGGGCAAGATAGACGACATCTGGGTCATCAAGGTAGGTGACTAAGGCAGATATCTGCTGGGTGAATCCGGCGAATGAATGATCTATATAAATGGGAGATATGTAAAACAGGGGACTTATATATTACGGGGGGACCATGAAGAAAATAGGTATAGGACGCATAATAGCTGTAGTATTGGTAGCCATAGCAGCACTTTTGATAGTAACAGGTGTCTGGAAGACGGCATATGTCGATAAGGACAACCGGCTTCTCATGGAGGATGATGCATATAGCTATTACTACATGGAAGAAGGTGACTATGCCAGCCGAGTGATCAGTCCTGTCCGTGAGGAAACGAAGTCCATACACCTGCGTCTGATCATCAGAAATGAGCTGGGGGATAATGCTTCCTTCAGGGCATATATCTTTGATACAAATGGAGAGATCATCCTGGATGAGCATATCCCTGTAAAGAAGGGAGAGAAAGCTCATAATATCTATGAGATCCCTGTGGATACAGCTCTGACAAAGGGAGCGTCCTATCAGCTGATCATAGCTCCCGAGAATATCACAGAGCCTGACGCTATGCTGGGCATTTATTGCCTGAGGGACACTGCGGAGCCTGCAGTGAGCCTGCATTATGAGGGAGTAGAGCCCTATGCGGATCAGCTACCTCTCGTCATTGGTCTTGAGAAAATCCTAATAGTCCTTCTTGGAGCAGTTGTGATTTGGCTCCTTATCAGAGGCAAAGAAGGACCTGTATTTACCAGGCAGATATCCATGCTGGCAGTATTCTTTATACTGCTTCTGGCTTATGTACAGTATCTTACAGATCATAATATAGAATCATCAGGTGCTCTTTATCTTGGAGCTTTTCTGATCGCTGCATATTTTATCGCAGCAATGCTGGATACCTTTGCTGCTTCATACAGAGGCTTTATAAGGGCATTTATATTTATCAGTCTGGGCATAGCCTTTATCATTGCAGTGCCTGCAGGTGCTGCAGCAGACGAAGCCAGCCATTTCTACAGGGCATATCAGGCTTCCTATGGGCAGATATTCTCTGCTGTCTTTGACAATCCTCCTAATTCGGGAGGAGTGCTTCCTTTTGCGGTCACTCAGTTTGCAGATCCCGGAGCCAGGATAGATTTTGATAATGTGGCAGAGGTTTATTTCCAAAATACAGCCATTTATTCTCCTGCCTGCTATCTGCCATATATGATCGCTATCAGGCTGACCGCTCTCTTTACAGACAGGGTCATGGTCATCTTCTATGCATGCAGGGTTGCAGGCTTTATTACAGCTACGGTGCTGAGCATGCTGGCTCTTAGGATAATTCCTGCAGGCAGAGAGCTGTTATTTACCGTGATGCTTATGCCTATGGCATTGCAGGAAGCGGCATGTATCACCGGTGACAGCCTTACCAATTCACTTTCCTTTCTCTTTATGGCTTATATATTCAGACTGGCGGCTGAGGGTGCTTCTCTTGACAGAAAGAGAGTGATCAGGCTGTCTATTATGGGCATCATGATCAGCCTGTGCAAGCTGGTATATTTTGTCTTTATATTCCTGATCCTCATGATACCGGGAAATAAGACTTTGGCAAGCTCATCTAAGGAGGCTCGTAAGGCATATTATAAGGACAAGCTCATAGATATTTCACTGCTATATGTACTGCCTCTAACTATATCTATGATCGCCAATGTCCTCTTTGGCAGAGCTTATGTGGCATTTGGGGAAAATATGAATCCTGCAGACCAGGTAAAATACGTACTGACACATGTACCGGATACTATCATGACTGTGATCAGAACCACAGTTGAGTACCTGGGCGGCTGGTTTATGGCTATGTCGGGGGATTATCTTGGAGCGCTGGATATCAGGACACTTCCCTTTATCACTGTGACGATAGCTCTGATGCTGGGATTTGCTATAGGAGCACTAAGGCTCCCTGCAGGGCTTAAGAATATGAGAGTGCTCCTGGTGAGCGGCCTGGTCATCCTGGCAGGCTTCCTATTGGTTGAAGGCTCTATATATGCCAGCTGGACCGAGACAGGAGAATATATTATCAGAGGAGTACAGGGAAGGTATCTGATACCCTTTGTAGTTCCCCTTGGTATATTTGCGGCACAGTTTACTGATCACCCCCTGCCCCTTATGGATGCAGTACGCATGGAAAAGAGGAAAGGGATGATGGTACTGGCGGATATGGTGCGCGTCTTTATAGCACTGCTGGCTATAGTGGATATTTATTCCTTTGTGATCCTGTAGTGATTTAAAACCCGGCCGGCAATTTATTAGGTCTCTACTGCTAGGCAGTGACTATCTGATAAATTGCCGGCCGGGGTTTTATAATGGATTTATTTATATTTGATTTCGGGATCTTTGTCCAAAATTCTATGTGTTTAGTTAGTAACAGCAAGAGATTGAGCTTATTTCCTGTAATAGTCTACAAGCTTTCTCACCGCTGCAATGACATCATCCACATCGCTGTCTGTCATAGCAGGATAGAGCGGGATGCTCATGATGCCCTTGTATATGGCTTCGGCATTTGGACACAGACCCTCTGTATAGCCCAGGCTCTTGTAATAAGGGAACCAATATACAGGAACATAGTGGATCTGGCACTGGATGCCTTCTGCACTCATTGCATCGTAGAACTGGCGCCTTGTGCAGGTCAGCTTATCGAGATTTAGTCTCAGCAGATAGAGGTGCCTGGAAGTGTCAGATCTGGGATCGTTCTTTTGTACGATGAGTTCAGGGATCTGTGAGAAGGCCTTGTCATAACGGGCTACGATCTCTTTTCTTCTGGAGACAAAGTTGTCAATCTTGCCCAGCTGGCTGATAAGGAGAGATGCCTGGATATCTGTGATACGATAGTTAAAGCCCAGGAGCTGCTGCTCGTAGTACCAGGGGCCTTCGTGAGGGCCTTCCAGCATCTTGTCCGGATCGTGCTCCATTCCGTGGGAACGAAGGAGGAGGAGCTTTTCATAGTATTCCTTGCTGTTAGTAAGGACAGCGCCGCCTTCGCCGCTGGTGATGGTCTTGACGGGGTGGAAGGAGAGGCAGGTCATATCTGCCAGAGAGCCTACCATCCTGCCTTTAAAGCTAGAGCCGATGGAATGGGCTGCATCCTCGATAAATACAAGGCCATGCTCCTTACAGATGGCACTGATGCGATCTACATCCACAACCTGACCTGTATAGTCTACGGCTACTACGGCCTTTGTTTTGTCGGTGATATGGGCCTTGATAGAATCAGGATCGATGTTGTAAGTCTCCGGATCTACATCTGCAAATACAGGGCGTCCGCCGCAGTAGAGCGCGCAGTTGGCTGATGCCATAAAGGTAAGAGGTGTGGTGATAAGCTCGTCTCCTTCTCCCATGCCTGCTGCAAGGGCTGCTATGTGCAGGGCTGAAGTACAGCTGTTGACCAGTACTGCATATTTGGCACCTGTATATTCGCAAAGCTTCTTCTCGGCTTCTTCTACTTTGGGGCCGCAGGTGAGATAGGGGCTAAGGAGAGTCTTGTCAACTTCATCCACATCTTCCTGACTTACCCATTGTCTTCCGTAATAGATCTTCTGTTCGCGGACGGGACTTCCGCCTGCAATTGCTGGTTTTTCCATAATTAACCTCCGGAATCGTCATATTGATCTCTAATAATGATCTGCTTGTCTATTGTCTAATGAGACTTTTGGGGCAGCGTCACATTATGGGATTATTTAAGAGCTTTTTCCTCATCTGTCATATAGTCTTCTATGAGGAATGGTCCATCCTTGTCTATTATAGCACCTTCCAGGCCCATGTCTTTACGGATCATATGAGATATGACAGCTGCCATGGTCTGACGCCCTGCCCTGGTCAGGAGTCTGCCGTCAGCTTCCAGGTATTTGGAGGCTGTGAGATCGCTGATATCCATATAGCTGCTGTCTGCAAAGTTGGCTGACAGATAGCCCAGTCTGCTCGTGGCACCTACCTCGCTATTGGCATAGTCTCTAAGGCTGCCGTAATTATTGCAATAGACGTTGCTGCTTCCCAGTGCATTTTGGTCATCATCAAAGAAATAAGCAAAAACAGGTGAGCATACAAGGATCTGTGCATCGGGACTGGCCTTATGAAGATTTGCCATACCGCTTTCTATGGTATTTAGAAAGGCAGTCCTGGATGAGCTTCGTTCATCGCTAAGAGGGATATTGGAAATAAAGTCTTCAGTCCCGTATTGGATCACATAATAGTCTACCAGGGCAGGGTCTATTGAAGCGGCAACAGCAGCCTGCGCGGGCATCCCTTCAAATATAGATGCATCCTTATCACCTGATAGATACTCACTGATATTGATAAAAAGACTGCCCGGAAGTGCAGGATCCGGATCTGTCAGCTCTGCACTCCTGGCTGCGGGGGATGAGAGATTTAGGACATAAGCACCTGTCATCTCCGCGGTATAGGCAGCAACAGAAGTGGCCTCGCCGGATTTATTAGCAAACTGGTCATCACCTAGAAATACTATGAGGAGATCATCTTTGTCTATTTCTGATAAGTCGCTTTTTGCTGCTTCTCCTGCTTCCGGAGTGGACTCTCCGGGATTGCCATCACTACCGGTCTGGGTCTCGCCCTCACTATTATTGTCCTTGTTTGCGTTGGCTTCATTACCTGCAGATTGTTCGTTCCCATCTTTGGGAGCTTCGTTATTCTGACCTTTATCAGATATAGAGCTATCAGATGTATCTTCCCTGGATATGGTCACTACTGTATCTGATGCACATCCTCCAAGGAATAGGACTCCTGTTAGAAGCAGGGCGAGGGGCTTTAGTATATGTTTATTCATGCTGTGATTGTCCTCCCTGTATATAAATCTTTCGTCATATTCTAACGCATATACAGTTAATGGGCAAACCGAGGGGCTCTTGCGTTATTGTTTGTTGGCCTTAACTGCAAATGCGCTGTTTGCGTAACTCTAATTTATAAATAGTGTTTTGTATTTTTGTTGCCATGATTAAATGATGCGCTGCTGCAGAAGGTTATTTTCCGCAGTGAGCATTCACTACAAATGGTCTCAATTCTTGGATTCATTGTCCAAGAATTGAGATTTTTACTTATTCTTCATACGCAGCCTTCAAAACGCCCACGAGAAAGCTGTTTGAACCGGGCTGAAAGCCCGGTGAGTTCTTTCGAGTGTGGCGTATTGAAAGGAAGGCTGCGGAAGAATAATAGTAAAACACCATTTGTAGTGCAGCGAACGAGGAAAATAACCTTCTGCAGCAGCTTTATCAAAACTATGAAAAAGTTGACAATTGTGGTAAGATAATATGGCTTATGGACCAAAAACAGCGAAAGGAAGCGTCTATGGACAAGATAGCGGTGCTGATACCCTGCTATAACGAAGAGAAGACTATTGCCAGTGTTATCAGACTGGCCAGGGAGGCACTGCCTGAGGCGGTCATATATGTATATAACAATAATTCATCTGACCGTACGGCTGAGATAGCAGAGGCAGAGGGAGCCATAGTTCGCAACGAATACATGCAGGGCAAGGGCAATGTTATCCGCAGGATGTTCCGCGAGATAGATGCTGCCTGCTATGTGATGGTGGACGGAGATGATACTTATCCCATGAGTTCTGCTCCTGAGATGGTAGAGAGGGTGTTAAGCCATAATGCTGATATGGTAGTGGGAGACAGACTTTCATCCACCTATTTTACGGAGAATAAGAGACCCTTTCATAACTTTGGCAATTCCATGACCAGAAAAGCCATCAATGCTATGTTTCATTGCAATGTCAATGATATCATGACAGGCTTTAGGGCATTCAGTTATGAATTCGTCAAGACCTTTCCTGTTCTGTCCAAGGGCTTTGAGATCGAGACCGAGATGACCATTCATGCGGTATCCAATAATATGCAGATCGAGAATGTGGTGGTGCAGTATAGGGACAGACCTGAAGGATCCACTTCCAAGCTCAATACCTTTTCCGATGGTTTCAAGGTGCTTCGTACCATTTTCAGGCTGTATAGGGATTACAGGCCGCTGCAGTGCTTTACCATCCTGGCTGTGGCTTTGGCGGCTCTAGCGATTATATTTATCATTCCTGTTTTTATAGATTACTGGGAGACCGGAATGGTTAACAGATTTCCTACTCTGATGGTATGCGGCTTCACCATGCTGTCAGCTGTACAGGCTTTTTTTAACGGTCTGGTGCTGGAGAATATAGCACTGGGTAAAAGAAGGCAGTTTGAAATGGATCTCAATTCTCTTCAGAGAAAGAAGACCAGGATGCAGGAAGAGCCTGAAGCCAAAGGCTGAAGCCTTGTGTATCCAGCGTATATTGTTTAATGATATATATAATTCATTGATGTAATAAAGGAAGGAAGTAATAATTATCATGCCTATCAAGATCAATTGTTTTATGGGAAAGCTTGGATGGAATGCCAGAAAATATATGCCTAACCTTGCCAGCGGTGCTTATCTGAAGCTCCAGTTTCTGACTAGGTCCAGGGCTCAGAAGAAGTATGTGGATTATTTCCTGGGCGGCGATAAGATACCTATGCCAAATGTGGTAAATATAGAGACTATCAACAGATGCAATTCCACATGTGCCTTCTGTACAGCCAATGTAAATGCAGAGAAGAGGCCACTTATGAAGATCGAAGATGACCTTTATTACAGCATCATCGATCAGCTGGCTGACTGGGGCTATAAGGGACATCTCACACTTTATGGCAACAATGAGCCCTGGCTTGATACAAGGATCGTGGACTTTCACAAGTATGCCAGGGAAAAGCTTCCTGAGTCATTTATATTCATGTCCACCAATGGCCTGCTCCTGACCATTGATAAGGTCAAAGAGATAAAGCCTTATATAAACCAGCTCATTATCAACAATTACAGCCTTGAGATGAAGCTTCATCCCAATCTTGAAAAGATAGTTAGGTATGTAAAGGCACATCCTGAAGAATTTGAAGATCTGGATATCCAGATACAGATGAGATATCTGCAGGAGGTATTGACCAACAGAGCAGGAAGCGCACCCAATAAGAAGGCTACTGAGAAGGTGATCAAAGAGACTTGTCTTCTTCCCTTCACAGATATGTGGATCATGCCCAACGGCAAGGCCGGCCTGTGCTGCTGTGACAATTATGAAGTGACTGACTTTGGTGATCTTCACAAGATCAGCGTCAAGGAGGCCTGGGAGGATCCTCGTCTCATGGAAGTCAGACGTATGATCGCAGATGGCAGGCAGAATTACAAGTTCTGTCAGCACTGTGACTTTATAGATGCCGGCTTTAGAATGCAGCTGGTCAAGGCTATCCTGGAAAACGGCGAAGATGCCGCACACAGGATCGGAGGCCAGGAACGTATGAAGGTCTTTGGCCAGGAAAAATAAAAGGTTACTGATAGCAAGATAAACTATATATATGATATTTGGCCCAATGGGGGGCGGAGAAGGCTATGCCCTACGTATTAGAGAATATAATTGATTTTCTGAAGAAGTTTTGGTATCTCATTCTAATAGCTGTATTTCTGATAGCTGTGATCATTTTCTTTTTACTGGTGGGAGAGGACAGTATGATTGCCATTCATGACAATCTTGACCTCTTTATACCCCAGTTTATGATGATGAAGAATGATAATTCCTTCTTCCTCATGGAATCGGGTACGGATTTTCTAAATGGGATCAGCAGGAATGTGCTGCCTTCGGAATTTTACCTTGGCAGCATAGTATATATGATCTTCCCCGCCTACAAGGCCTATATTGTCTGTTATATTCTAAAGGTAGTGATAGCTACAGGCTCAGGTCTTCTCCTTGCCTATGATGTATATGAGCATGAAGGCCTGGATAAATGGACCAAAAAGCATGTTTATTACGTCAGGCCCCAGCCCAAGGACCCTCATGCTTTTATGGCAGCATCTGCCCTTGCAGCGTTTGGATATGGGATAGTAAATCTCTTTCCTACATTTGGCATAGCCTTTGCATCAATGCCGCTCCTTATATTCTATCTCAGGAAAGTGAGAAGAGAGCCGCATTTTGTTTGGTTTATTCTTATTTTCTTTTACCCTGTTTTATCTTATTTTTCATATTTTGGACTTTTTATAATAGGATATATTTTTCTATCCATATTTTTCCTCTGGATATCCAGTAAGGAGTTTCCATGGACTAATCTCCTGGCGATGATAATCCTCGCCATTGGTTATGCTCTGTGTGAATACAGGCTCTTTGGTATGATGCTCTTTTCTGATGAGGTGACTATCAGGTCTACTATAAAGATAGCGACCATGACTCCTCTCCAGGCGACTCTTGAAGGCCTTAAGGTGTTTGCAGGGGGCATGATGCATGCTGATGATGCACATATGTATATCATCCTGCCTGTATGCATCATATATTTCTTTGTACTGAATATTGGATATATGAGAGATGGTAATCCCAAGGGCATATTCCATGATTATTTCAATCTCAGTATCCTGGGACTGGTATTTAACAGCGCGGTATATGGTCTCTATTACGTGGGACCTGTTAGAGCTTTCTTTGACCGCCTTATACCACCCCTTGCAGGATGGCAGTGGAATAGGACTGTATTCTTCAACCCCTTCCTCTGGTATATGGCCTTTGGCATAGTCCTTTGCAGGATCGCCATGAGCTCGGGCAGCAGGGACAGATCAGGCAGTGAGAAGCTCAGGATGAGACTCCTTGCAGCTGTTCTTGGTGTGGCCGCTTTGTTTGCAGTCCTTGCAGAGCCTATGCTCCCCTTTGGATCCGGGGCCAGGTATAACGATATCTACTATACGCTCCACTCTCTCTATTACCGCAGTCGTCATGACGGACAGGGACCGGATAGTCTTAGCTACAGGGAATTCTATGATACAGAGCTCTTTGACAAGATAAAGAGCGATATCCATTATACAGAAGGCGAGCAGGCAGTGGCATACGGCCTCTATCCTGCTCAGCTGGAATATAATGATATATCTACTCTTGATGGTTATCTGGGCTTTTATTCTCAGGAATACAAGGATAAGTGGAGAAAGGTAATAGCACCGGCACTGGAGCTTATGCCTGAGTCTGCAGCCTACTTTGACAACTCGGGTATCAGGTGCTACCTATACTCCGGGACTGAGGCAGCCATTCCTATGTATACCAGGAGCCTTGGAGGTATCAGTGCAGAGCCTCTCTATATTGATAATAATGCCCTGTGCGATCTGGGCTGCAAATATGTATTTTCCAGGATAGAGATCACGAATACAGAGGATGTGGGACTGACACTTGTTGGAGATTATGAGGGTCTTGCATATAAGCTCTATGTATATGAGCTTTCGAGGCTGGATATGCCAAAAGAGTCTGAAGACTAAAAAATAGCGTTTCGGATGAGCTATGATAAGAAGCCATCCGAAACGCTTTTTCATATTAACAGATAATTATCAGTGTATGGAGCCGGCATTTGCTTTATCAACTGGAGAGAAGGGCACCCATACATACGTAAGATCGTCTGTGACGTATTCCACGTCCTTAACAGTTCCCTTTTTGGCAAGGGCTATTGCTGCTTCGATGCAGGCAGCTCCCTGGCCAATAGCTGACTGATATACGCTAAACTGCATTTCGCCGTCCAGGATGGACTGACATCCGTCTACTGTTGCATCAATGCCTACTACAGGCACCGCTGCAGGATCTATTCCCATATCCTTCATGGCTTCTACTACGCCCAGAGCCATAGAGTCGTTATTGCAAATGACGCAGTCATAATCCTGCCCTGTCTTTAGGAATATCTTGAATTCGTCGGCTGCCTTCTGGGTATCCCAGTAGGCAGTATCGTTGAATACGAAGTTGGCATTTACTCCGTTCTTTTTGAAATAATTCTTTACAGCCTTGGTCCTGTTGATGGCAGCAGGGTGTCCGGGCTGGCCCTGGAAGAGCACTACGTTGAGGCTTCCGGGATTTCCCAGTTTGTTCCAGACATATTCGGCCTGCATGGTACCTGCATCTATCTCATAGCTTCCCACATAGATGTATTTATCGGGAGTCAGGTGTTCCTTGGAAGGCTGGGAGTTGGTAAAGATGATAGGCGTATCACCTGCTGTGACCTCAAGCTGCAGGGCAGTATCTGTGTCCACAGGATTGCATATAATGGCATCGTAGCCCTTGCTCACCGCATCCTTTATTTGAGCTACCTGTTCATCAACTGTGGCACAGGGCGCTCCGATATCGACCTTGACTCCGGTCTTTGCTCCTGCATCTGCAACTGAGTTCATGACCAGTTCCTTGAAGTCATCCAGGGTCAGGGTAGAGAAGAAGACCTTGACACCTGAGCCGTCAGCAGTGCCTCCTGAGGATGAAGCTCCGCAGCCATAAAGGGAGAGGAGCAGTAGGCTTGAAGCTGTCAATAATGCTAGTATTCTTTTGATATTATTATTGTGCGACATGGTATATATCTCCTATATAGAACAGATGATCACTTTTAATGGCTCACAGCTACCAGCTTTAGATCTTGAATTTCTGAACGTAGGATGTGAGAGTCTGGGATGTCTGTGCCAGCTCGTGAGAGTTGTCAGCTACATCCTGGCTGCTCTGAGTGATATTCTTGGCCATTTCGACCATATTCTCGCTGGTAGCCAGGATCTCATCAGCACTGGCTGCCTGTTCCTCTGATATGGCTGCTACGTTTGTAGCTACATCATCAACCTTTTGA
Source organism: Butyrivibrio sp. MC2013 (assembly GCF_000424585.1). Taxonomy (GTDB): domain Bacteria; phylum Bacillota; class Clostridia; order Lachnospirales; family Lachnospiraceae; genus Butyrivibrio. The sequence continues at coordinate 168,388 of NZ_AUKE01000006.1, read as the reverse complement.
ACATCTTCCAGCATGGCATCTATGAGGCCATTGGATTCCTGGATGTTGACATAGATCTTGTCAAAGGTTTCCACTGCTATGTTGATCAGCGAAGAATTGGCTTTGATACTCTCTGCACTGTCATTGGCCTCACCTACAACCTTGTCTATAAGCTCTCTGACATCATTGATCAGTGCCGAGATATTCTGGGCGCTATCTGCAGAAGTCTGTGCCAGCTTGCCTATCTCTGTAGCAACTACAGCAAAGCCCTTGCCGGCATCTCCGGCCCTTGCAGCTTCAATGCTGGCGTTCAGGGACAGGAGGTTGGTCTCTTCAGCGATCTCACCGATCATGCCTACGATGTTGGTGATCTCTTCGGATGCCTGACCTACCTTGTTGATGGATTCTACCAGCTCCTCATTTGCCTTTGATATGTCGTTCATGGCAAGGCTTACCTTCTCCATGTCTTCACGGCCCTTTTGGGAGATCTCTACGGTCTCCTTCATGCTGGCACCAGCCTTGTCACTGTTATCCCTGGTATCAGCCACAACCTGAGCCAGGGTGGTAGCATTGGCAGCTATGTCGTTAACAGCTGTAGCCAGCTGGTCAACGGTCTGATTGAGCTGATCCATGGCTTCTGACTGGGCCTGTGATGCATCAAACATGATCTTGGATACTCTGGCACTGTTGTCGGATTCACCGCCCAGCTTATCGGATTCCTCGCTGATGTGGGAGAGCATGCTGCGCATGGAAGCTACGAATTCCGAAAGCTTGCTGCCCATGATGCCTATCTCATCATCACTGGAAGAATCTACTTCGATAGTGAAGTCTCCGGCAGTCATAGAAGAGATATTGCCTGAGATATTGCCCAGAGGAGCTATGACCTTCCTGATCACGAACAGTACGATGATCACGATCAGGATAATAGCAATGCCGCCTACCATAAAGAGGAGGACGCCCATCTGAGTTACTACCTGTAATATCACAGCTGTAGGGATATAAGATACCAGCACCCAGTCTGTGCCCGGTACTTCCTTAAAGGCTACCATGTTGCTGCTGATCTCTTTGCTGCTGAGATCCTCACCTATGATGGAGGAAGCTGCGCCGGCAAGGAGGGCATCACTACTGCTTTCAGACAGAGTGGTTCCAACAAGGCCTGAATCTCTGTGGGCCAGGATCCTGTAATCGTTGGTATCTACGAGAAATGAGCTTGCTCCTGACATCTTGACACCGGAATTGACGATGATAGTGATCTTATTAAGTGTCACATCAGCGCCCATGACCTTGATGACATCTGATCCGTCATTCAGGATACCTGTGGCGCTTATAACGGTCTCGCCCTGATCGTTGGTATAAGCTGTACCGTAAGCCATGGCTATACGGGAGAGACCCTGCTTGAACCAGGTACTGCCTGTGATATCGGTCTCATCCATAGTAGACTCAGTGGCTTTGTAGAGCTTGCCCTCTGTAGTGCCGATATAGAAGCCCTCAGGGGCATTGCTGTTATAGCCATAGAAGGAGTCCAGAATAGGTACCAGCAGTTCTTCATCAGCTCCTACGCTTTCCACGGTATGCTTGGCTGTCTGGAAGTAGGTCAGATTCTCCGTCAGCCAGGCTTCGATATTATCAGCCTGATTGGAAATGGAGGATTCCAGGGTCTCCCTTGCCATCTGACGCATCTTGTTTTTGGCTATGGATGCGGAAATATTGACCAGTACCAGCACCGTTACGATGATAACGGGGATGATGTAGATGAGGAGCTTTCTGCTGATCTTTTTGTTCTTTTTCTTTAGAGAAGTGATCACAGACTTTGTTTTTTTCTCCTTTTTTGAACTCATAATCATGATCTCCTGTATATATTATTAATGTCTTTGTCTGACTTTTTGACAGGGGCAAATGTAACGCTCCTTTACTATATTTCGGAGAAAAAGAGGATTGGATTAGAGAATTTTATAAATTAAAATAATTTAATGGCAGGAGTATAACCTGTTTTTGTCAGGTATATCCTGAAATAGAAAGATAATAGATGATCGGATAAATAGAAAAACCCCGATATCTCCATGTGATACGGGCCGCGGAATAGAAGCGCTTTTGTGTATTCCTGAGAGGCGGATCTGTATCATAGTTAGATATCGGAGTTAAGTAATTATATGTTCTTTACCAAATGTAATCCTTGATGTGGATAATGGAATCGTCGCTATTTGCAAGCCCCAGGTCATACTTGATATAACGCATCAGGGCTGCTGCATAGGCGCGGCGGCCATATATTGATAGGTGGACATTGTCCTCCAGATAGTCCTTGTAGGTATTCTTGTCCAGGTCCAGGACTGTGCCGCTCATGGAATTGAACTTGATGCAGTTCTCTGTATCATCAGCTATGAGAGTGGCTTCATTGGCATATTGGGCAAGGCTCCCTATTCCCTTGGATACAGTAAAGGCATCGCCCATGTCTGCTCCTGATCCATTGTAGAAGCGGCAGTAGCAGGGGGTACAGATAATGAGCTTGGCATGAGGGTTGAGCTCTCTTAGGATCATGATACCGGTCCTGAGAGCTCCTGCAAAAGTATGCTCGCTGTAGGGATCATCATCGTATTTCATATCCAGACCGTTGTAATAATCATTCCATCCATACTCTATGACAAAGTAGTCAACGGCGGTCACTCTGACCTTCTTAAAGTCTTCAAGCCATCTATCTGATAACTGGCTGTACTGATCAGGTGAGATATCACCCTTTAGCATGCGGCAGATCGCCGTGAAATTGGGCTCTTCATAATCACTGCCGTAGGTGGTATCAGTCTGGCTCCTCTCTATGGCGCAAGTGGTGCCACCGATTCCCAGATTGTACATATTGGCATAGGGGGAATTAAACATGGCTCCAACAACCTCAGGGATGGAGTTGTATTCGTTGCGGTGCCTGTCAAACTGGCTGTCGCCGATGAATACGATGTTCATATAACCGTCCAGCACAGGCTCGTTATATCCAAAGTCAAATGGCGGTGCTTCATCTTCCGGTTCAGCTTCTGTCACATCATCGCCCTCAGACTCTGGCGAGGTATTCTCAGGGGCTGCGTCAGCTTCCTGGTCTGTGCCATCGCCTGCTTCGCTTTTGGCTTCATCCGGGACATTTTCTTCTGAGTTGTCCTCTGCACCTGTCTTATCTTCGTCAGGAAGGGGATCTGTATTATCTTCATTAGTGATATCGTTATCGTCTGATTCTTCCCGGACTATTTCGCCAGGTACTTCGTCCTGTGGCATGTCCAGCCTGGGAGATGTGCAGCCTGCCATAAAGGCTGTCATCAGGACTATTGACAAGGCTTTATATATCTTATTTTTCATATTTCTCCTCCAATTATACTGCCCAAAAACAGTAACTAAATACTAACATATGTATTTAGATGTGGCAATTTATGGCATTACCCTTTATAATAAACTAGTTGTAATATTATGAAATGAGAGGCCTAGAATGAAAAAAGCACTTATCATTGGCGCTGGTCCTGCGGGACTCACAGCGGCATACGAGCTGTTAAAGCAGTCATCCCAGTCGGGAGAGAAGATCGATGTAGTGGTATTTGAAGAGTCAGGCGACTTTGGTGGTATTGCCAAGACAGTTAATTACAAGGGCAACAGGATGGATATGGGCGGACATCGTCTCTTCTCCAAGGTGCCTGAGGTTAACGCGTGGTGGAGTAATATGCTTCCGGCTCAGGGCGCACCTGCAATGGATGATATTATTCTGAACAGAGAAGTAGAGACTGCAATTGGCGGACCCGATCCTGAAAAGGAAGACAATGTAATGCTAAGGCGCCGCCGTGTCAGCAGGATCCTCTTTGATGGCAAGTTCTTTGATTATCCTATCAGTCTGAAATGGAATACTATTAAGACTATGGGATTTGCTACCACTATGAGAGTGGGATTCTCATATCTGGCTGCAGTTTTTCATAAGAGACCTGAAGATAATCTGGAAAACCTCTATATCAATAATTTCGGCAGGAAGCTTTATTCCATGTTCTTTGAGTATTATACAGAGAACCTCTGGGGCAGGCATCCCAGTGAGATCGATGCTTCCTGGGGAAAGCAGAGGACCAAGGGCCTGTCTATATTTGGTATCATCAAGGACTATTTGGGCAAGCTATTTAAGGTTAAGAACCGCAAGGTCAATACTTCCCTTATAGAAGAGTTTAAATATCCCAAATATGGCCCGGGCCAGATGTGGGATGTCACGGCACAGAAGGTTGAAGAGCTGGGCGGCACTATCTTGAAGCATGCCCGTGTTAAATCTTTCCACAAGGATGAGAAGGGCCTTCTCACATCCCTGACCTATGAACAGGATGGCAGGGAGATGACAATGGAAGGTGACTATTTCATCTCTTCCATGCCTATCAAGGACCTGGTAGGAGGTATGAATGACGTACCTGCAGAGCCTGCTCGTATAGCAGAGGGCCTGCCTTATCGTGATTATATGACTCTGGGCGTTCTGGTTCCCAGGATCAACCTTAAGAATGAGACCAAGCTGACCACTGTATCCAATATAGTGCCTGACTGCTGGATCTACGTACAGGACAGAAATGTCAAGATGGGCAGACTCCAGATCTATAATAACTGGTCTCCTTATCTGATCAAGGATCTGAAGAATACTGTATGGCTGGGACTTGAGTATTTTGTCAACGAAGGTGACGAATACTGGAATATGACTGAGAAAGAGTTCTCTGACCTTGGCGTATCAGAGATGGTCAGGCTGGGACTCATCGATTCAGCAGACTGTGTTCTGGATACTCATATGGAGAAGGTCAAGAAGGCATATCCTGCATACTTTGATACCTATGATGAGATCGATACTCTCATAGAGTGGCTGGATACTATTGATAACCTTTACTGCGTAGGACGTAACGGTCAGCACCGTTATAACAATATCGATCATTCCATGATCACTTCTTTTGAAGCTGTTAAATGTATCATGACAGGCTCCAAGGATAAGACCGCTATGTGGAAGGTCAATACCGAAGAGGGCTATCACGAAACAGTTGATGAGAAAGACGGAGAGAACGAAGTAGACTAAACTCCGAATATAGATCAGTAAGGAAAAAACAATGTCTGAAAATACATCCAGACCGGTCCTGTGGATCGTAATTCCATGCTATAACGAAGAAGAGGTGCTGCCTGTGACAGCTCCTCTTTTCCTGCATATGGTAGAAGAAATGACTGCCTCCGGCAAGATATCGGATAAGAGCAGGATCCTATTTGTGAATGACGGTTCTTCGGACAGGACCTGGCAGCTGATAGAGGATCTTTCAGATAGTGATCCCCATTACATAGGTATCAGCCAGAGCAGGAACAGAGGCCATCAAAATGCCGTACTGGCAGGACTTATGGAAGCCAAGGAGTATTGTGATATCACCATATCCATAGATTGTGATGGGCAGGATGATATTACTGCCATGGACAGGATGGTGGATGAATACCTTCTGGGCGCTGAGGTGGTATACGGTGTCAGGGCATCCAGGAAGAGCGATTCTTTCCTAAAGCGCTTTACTGCAGAATCCTTTTATAAGCTTCTCAACTCCATGGGAGCTGAGGTGGTATTTAATCATTCTGATTACAGACTTATCAGCAGCAGGGTCCTGGAGGAATTTGAGAATTTCAAAGAGGTCAATCTGTATCTGAGAGGAATGATCCCCCTTGTGGGCTTTAAATCTTCATCAGTCTATTATGAGCGTCATGAGAGGATGGCCGGTAAGAGTCATTATCCTATATCCAAAATGCTACAGCTGGCCTTTGACGGCATTACATCACTGTCTGTCAGGCCCATATCCATCATCACCAGTATAGGTATGATGACAAGTTTGATGGGCTTTATAGGTATCATCTGGGTATTTCTGGTATATTTTAACGGCTATAAGGTGGATGGATGGGCATCTACTCTTTGTATAGTATTATTTATCGGAGGTATACAGCTCTTATCTATGGGTGTGATCGGCACCTATATTGGCAAGATATACCTGGAGAGCAAGCATCGTCCCCGCTATATCATCAGCGAGAGGACCTGGCAGCCTTATGAGAGGCATTACAAGGGATAAAGACTATGGACATTCTTTGAATTGCAGGGATGTGCTTTGGCGTTGTGAATACAGTTTTGAAAGGAATGAAAATGGATTTATCATTGGAAAATAGTGTATGTCTGATAACAGGAGCGGCAGGCTTTATAGGCTATAATCTGTCTATGAGGCTGCTGGACATGGGAGCTATCGTTATCGGCATTGACAATATGAATGACTACTATGATGTGTCCCTTAAAGAAGAGAGACTCAGGATTCTGGAAGATAAAGCTTCCGGAGAGACTGAGGGCTCTTTTACTTTTGTAAAAGGAGATATATCCGATAAGGCGGCTGTAGATAGTATATTTGAAGAATATAAGCCTGATATTGTAGTGAACCTGGCTGCTCAGGCGGGAGTGCGCTACAGTATAGATCACCCTGATGTATATATAGCCTCTAATATCATAGGCTTCTACAACATATTGGAAGCCACAAGGCACAGCTATGATCGAGCAGATGGACAATACATGGGAGTACGTCATCTGGTCTATGCATCCTCTTCATCTGTATATGGCCAGAATGCCAAGATACCCTTTAGCACAGAGGACAAGGTAGACGAGCCTGTAAGCCTCTATGCTGCTACCAAGAAATCCAATGAGCTTTTGGCTCATTCCTATAGCAAGCTTTATAACATTCCCAGTACGGGACTTCGCTTCTTTACAGTATATGGTCCTATTGGAAGGCCTGATATGGCATACTTTGGCTTTGCAGATAAGTTAAAGCGCGGAGAGAATATCAAGATCTTCAACTATGGCAATTGTCAGAGGGATTTCACATATGTGGATGACATAGTAGAGGGCCTTGTCAGAGTCATGGTAAAGGCGCCTGATAAGCATGACGGTGAAGATGGACTGCCTGTTCCGCCTTATGCGCTCTACAATATTGGCGGCGGCAGACCTGTGAACCTTCTGGACTTTGTCAGCATATTGGGAGAGGAGCTCATGGGGGCAGGCGTGCTTCCCACGGATTTTGACATGGAGGCACATATGGAACTGGTGCCTATGCAAAGGGGCGACGTACCGGTCACCTATGCAGACACTGAGGCTCTTGAGAGAGATATGGATTATCGTCCTTCCACAGATCTTAGGACCGGTCTTAGGGCTTTTGCACGCTGGTATGCTTCCTTTTACAAATAAATGACGTGCATTCCTGAGTAAACACTTTTTTGTAAAATAATGCTTTATTATTGCTGATTTTCCTTTTTGGCCAAAAAAGTCAAAATATTACGGGATTTTTTCACAAATATTATGTACAATAATCAGCGGGGTAAAATAATAAAGCACGAAAAGTGCGGAAAGGGTTATTACATGTTATTAAAATCTATCAAGAAGGTAGTGCTTATGGGGGCACTCACGCTAAGCCTTGCACTGGGAGGAGTATGCTCCGTAGGAGCAGCTAATGTGCAGGCGGCAAGCTATTCACCGGAGACAGCAGGCAGGAGAGTGGTAGGATATATGCCTTCCTACAGGACCTATGCAATTGACTCCATCGATTTTTCAGCACTAACCCATTGCAATCTGTCATTCATGACATACGCAAATGGAACAGTATCTTTGGGATTCTCAGGATCAGATGTTACAAGAATCGTAAATAAATGTCACGATAACAACGTTAAGGCTGTTATAGCTCTTGGCGGATGGGGCGGCTTTATCAACGATGGCGCTTTTACTACAGCAGCTAAGAGAAGCTCTGTCGTAAACCAGATCATGAACTATGTGAATACATACGGTCTGGATGGTGTCGATATTGATATCGAGCTCAATGATGCTGATATCTGGAACAATTTTGACGCATTTATCTCAGAGCTCTCAGGCAGGTTAAAGCCTCAGGGCAAGTTATTGACTATGGCTGTTTCACCCTGGTTTACAGGTTCTATTGCAAACAGCACCTACAATTATTTTGATTTCCTGAACCTGATGACCTATGACTATAGCCAGAACGGCGGAGATGTGGCTCCCTGGAGTCAGATCTATGACAATGTCAATTACTACTCTTCAAGAGGAGTATCTAATGACAGGATGACCATCGGCGTTCCCTTCTATGGTTATGATTCTACAGGTGCTTCTTATACATACTCACAGATCATCGCTATGAGCCCTGCTGCAGCTAATCAGGACAAATATAACGGCATCGCCTATAACGGAGCTGCTACTATCAAGGCAAAGGCTGAGTATGCCAAGGGATTTGGCGGTATCATGATCTGGGAGATCGCACAGGACTCCTTTGATCAGAATTCACTCCTGGCTATCATCAAGAATGAGATGTCTGCAGGCGCCGGTAATGAAGGCGGTAATAATGGTGGTAACAACGGCGGCAACAACGGCGGAAATAATGGTGGCAATAATGGCGGAGGTATCGAGACTGCTTCCGGAGATGTCTATATCTACCAGGATATCAACTATGGCGGCAGATCTGCCAGCCTTGGAATTGGAAGCTATACATTGGCAGCACTCCAGGCAAAGGGCTTTAAGAATGACGACCTGTCATCCCTTAAGGTACCTTTTGGCTACAAGGTTACTCTTTATGCAGATGATAACTATAGTGGTGCCACAAGGGTGCTGACCTCAGACAGCAACTGGATAGGAAGCGACTTTAATGACAAGACTTCATCCATTAAGGTGGAAAGGGCCAGATTTCGTTTTGTTAATCGCAATAGCGGCCTTGCTCTTGATATTAATGGCGCCAGTCTGGATAACGGTGCGAATGTTCAGCAGTGGACGATCAACGGAACAGCTGCCCAGGGCTTTGAAATAAACAAAGAATCAGATGGCAGCTATGTGATCACCAGCATTATGCACGGCAAAGCCCTGGATATTGCTGATTGGGCCTGGGGAGATGGCGGCAATCTGCAGATATGGGACCGTGCAGGCAGTGATAACCAGAAATGGTATATTAACGATGCCGGTAACGGATATGTATATATCACCAGCAAATACAACGACAGATGTATAGATGCAGAAGGCCAGAGCACTACAGCGGGCGGCAATGTTCATATGTGGGAATACTTTGGCAATGCCAATCAGCAGTGGAAGATGGAACTGATCGATTGATCATGCGCTTGTCTATGGCAAAATGAGCATTAATTACAAAAACAATAAGATAGAGGTAGAAGTGACAGGTCACTATTACCCCCTGGGATGATTGTATTGGCAAATAAATGCCGCGCCTGACTGGAATGATTAGTCAGGCGCGGTTTTTGTCTATAAATCCTTTAATATTTTGTTCTGATTTCGTTTTCCATATGCTACTCTCAGGATGACAATTCGGTTATTATCATCGTCAATAATGTAATACGCTATATAATTATCAACAAGAAATCTGCGGACATCGTAATTATTTAAGAATTGATTCTCGACAATGTGCCCGGTTTTTGGACTCTTGCATATTTCTTCAAGTTTATCTTCAAAAGCATTCAAAAAAGCAGCCGCTGCATCAGGATTGGATAGATCATTTGAAATATATGAGAGGGTCTCGTCGATATCTGCTTCTGCTATTTCGGTTAATTCATAATAATATCTTTTAGAGGCCATGTCTTTCCCTCAGCTTTTTTATGGCTTTTCTTCCATCAACGGTCCTGTCATTCTCATAATCAGAAATACCTCTATTGATAAGAGTTGCCTCGTCAATCTTTCTCATGGTACGCTCATAATAATCTATATCCATTACAACAAGCTTTCCGTATCCGTTTTTGGTGACAAAAACAGGCTCATTGGATTCGGTGCATCTGCGTTCGATTTCTACTGTGTTCTTTAAATCTCTCATTGGAATTATCTGCATAATATTTTTCTCCTTTGTGGCTAAATTATATACCAAATATAGCCACAAAACAATGCTCAAGTTGTATAATTATCGTGATAATCTTGGGTGGAAAATGCAAGCTCAAACTATTATACTTAATATATATTGATAAATGTATTGGTATACTTAAAAGCCGGAGACGCCCTTGGATACACTTGAGTCTATGAGAAGAATAATAGTAATTGGTATGTGGTGCTTATTAATTATGGTGCTTATGACTTCTTGTACTGGGGAAAATGACAATGCCGTCAGTAACTCATCTATAAATACCGTTGATTCATCAAATAAGGAAGCATCAGAGCCGGACCAAAAAGATGATTGTTTTGAATCCTCAAGTTATATTTATGAAGACAGTGCTGTGGCGCAGTATTTAGAGGATTATGATCAGTTTTGGGATGAAATTGAAACAAACTATCCTTTTTATACTATGCTGGATGATCTGGGGATAGATGTTCAAGGCATAAAAGATACATATCGCGAAAATGTATATAAAGTTGAAGGGCCGGAAGGTCTAATGGTTATTTTGAATCAGGTATGCAGGCAATTAGGCGGATATGCGCATTTGTCTGTAGTCGATAAGCATACTTTTTTGGTATACAAAGATGCATATGAAGCCAGAAAAGATTTATACAATCCATGGTATGAAGTATTATCAGATGATAAGACTTTGAAACTATATGGAATGGAAGATGTAGAGAGTGAATCTACCGTTGATGAAGACACTGTCCAAACAGAAAACTCAAAATACGCATTTGTTAGAAGTAGAGTGATTGATGATGACATAGTATATATTCACTTTGGGAGTTTTGAGCACTTCACCGTTGATGCTGATCGAAATGTTATGAAGGATTACCTTGGAAAATATAAAGATTATAGCAATATAATCATAGATATCTCTGATAATCCGGGGGGAGATGATACATATTGGATGGAAAATATTGTTGCTCCTTTTGGCGGAAAATATGATTATAGCGAGCAATATTATTTTGCTGATTCACCCCTATTTTGGAATTTCTTCTCTAAAGGCAATGATGCAGAAATTATACATTTAACTCCTAAAGAGCAAGAAGACATAAAGAGCAAAACAGGTATAGATAATATCTCAATCAAACAAGAGTATAAGCAGGTATGCGATTTCACAGATTCTGTAGAAAGATCATTAAATACAGAAGCTAAGCGTTGGTTACTAGTCGGTGATATAACATACTCTTCAGCGGATTCTTTTGCATCTTTTTGCAAAAAGACGGGGTGGGCTACAGTTGTGGGCACACGTACAGGTGGATGTGGGAGCTTGCCTCCTGTTTTTGTACGCCTTGATAATACTGGTGTGTGTTTTAAATATACAAACGCTGTAAAGATAGAAGAGGACGGACGAGTAAACAATATATATGGTACGATGCCGGATATTATATCCAAAAAGAATGAAAAACCGTTGGATACAGTTTTGCGAGTGTTAAAAAGCGAAGACCAGTAGTTTTTATTAAATGAGGTTTGTGAGTTGAGAAGAAAAATCTTTATACTCTGTTTATTACTTAGCGCTTTGGGTATCTTTGCTTGCGCAAATGCCGGTTATACAGAGGATTTTGCTCGGAAAAACGCTTTTATAAGCGAATCTGCGGATTTTGAAAATACCTCTATATACTTAGAAGATTATGATCAATTTTGGCAAGTGCTTGAAGATTATTATCCATTTCTTCCTTTGCTACGAAATATGGATATAGATGTTGAAGATATAAAGAAATCGTATAGGGAACAGGTAACAAAGATAGATAGCGCCGAAGGGTTGAAGGTAATCCTTGATCAGGTAACCAGACAGCTTGGTAACTATGCACATCTTCGCCTTGTTAATTATGATGATATAAAACTATATCAAGGGCTGGAAGAGGAGGGAGATTTCAGTTCTAAAAGATGGTGTGAAGTACTGCTTAATGAGAAGACATTGGCATTATTTAAAGATGAATCTGAGTCTGAAGAGCCTATAGATAAAAACGGCTCTTCAAATTTTCGCTTTGTAAGCCATAAATATCTTGACGATTATGATGCTGTATATATTCGGATTGATTCATTTACGCATTCATCCGTTATGTCGGACAGCTGTCTAATGGAGTATTGCCTTAAAGGGCATGAAGATTGTGAGAATATCATTTTTGATATAACAAGTAATGGAGGCGGCGATGCAAGCTACTGGTTTGATAATATAGTTGCTCCTTTGGGAGGTGAATACAGTTATCACCAGGAATTATATTTTATTGATTCTCCGTTGTACAGGGAGTTCTATGATAATGGGAGTGGCTCTTTTGAGCATTTAAATATGGATTATAGTGAAAGGAAAAAAATAGAGGAAATAACAGGGATTGATGACTTGTCTATAAAAAGCAATGTTGATTTCAAATTCTATGGTGAGAACTATGGGAATGATATAATAGAAAATCACGCAAAAAAGTGGCTGCTTGTAAGTGAAGATACGTATTCTTCGGCTGATATGTTTACGGATTTTTGCAAGCAAACCGGCTGGGCAACAGTTGTAGGAAGACGAACAGGCGGAGACGGGGTATGTGATCCGGTTGTAGTGATGCTGGATAATACAGGAATATGCATACGCTTTACACTTGCAGTCAGATTGAATGATAAAGGTTTGGTCAATAATCTCTATGGCACTGTACCTGACATTATATCTAAAAAGAACGAAAAACCGCTGGATACGGTGCTTAGGTTGATAAAAGAAGGAAGGAAATGAAGATGAGACGACTATTTTTAGGAGCAAGTATATTATTGGTAATGGGTATGTGTGCCGCATGCTCACAACAAGCAGATACAGTACAACATACTGCACAAGCTGCAGATGTTCAGACTGATTCTACGATAGAGACTGTTAGAGATATTATTTTACCAGATACATCTTCATGGACAAAGCAGTTAGCTAATGAAGGAGAAACTCTCCAGGATCTGGATTTCAATGAGCAGGAGGATAAGATTGTTTTATCTTATAAGGACGTAGAGGGGAGTCAGAGGATTCAAGACTTTTACGTGCTTCTTAATGGAAATACTACAGTGAGTATTTCAGATGATGATAGGCTGTCACAGGAAGAACTGGAAGATAGATCATTAGAAGATATTTTGGCTTTTGATTTTGACCGGGATTCAAATCCTGAGTATGTATTTCTATTTGATACTCATGGTGCCGGAGGAAATGGTACACATGATGCCTGGGTGTTGTGGGTAAGTGATATGCCGCGCTTTGAACTCTTTGATCTTCTTGATTATTATGAGGAGGGTGAAGGTACAGATTCAGAAGGCGGCCTGGATACCCTTTATCAGATTCAGCGGGTAGAGGGTGATGCTTCCAAGATGCAGACTTATCAATACACATATATGGATGGGCATTCAGATTATACTGGAGATCTGGTGTCGTTAATTGGATATGATAGGGATCAAAAAGCATTTGTGGTATTAGATTCATGGAAAGAGAATATTGAAGATTAACAAAAAAGAGGCTTTTGCTGGTTATACTACAGCGAAGCCTCTTTTTCTATGGATTTGACTGTGGTAAGATATGAGCAAATAATCTGCTTTGGCAGGGAGGAATAATTATGAGTTTAGAGGGTAGGACTATCAGGTTTACCAAGATGCAGGGAGCCGGCAACGATTATGTATATATAAACGGAGAAGCTGAAAATATCCCTGATGAAGATAAGGCTGAGCTGGCCAGACGTGTATCAGACAGGCATTTTGGGATAGGAAGTGATGGACTGATCTTTATCAATCCAGATCCCAATGCTGATTTTGAGATGGAGATGTACAATGCAGATGGCTCCAGGTCTGAGATGTGCGGCAATGGTATCAGATGCGTTGCCAAGTATGTGTATGATCACAAGATGACTGATAAGACAAAGGGGCTGGCTATCAGTTCTTTTGGCAGAGTAAGATTTCTGGACCTTCAGACATCAGGGGGACTGGTCACAAGAGTACGTGTGAATATGGGAGCGCCTGAACTTATTCCGGCATCTATACCGGTCAGCACACAAAAGTTTGGCTCTATGGACAAGATTGTAAATGTACCTATCCCTGTAAAGGACAGGAATTTCTACATGACCTGTGTATCCATGGGTAACCCTCATGCTGTGGTCTTTTTGGGCGAGAATGAGAGTCTGGAGAACTTTGATATAGAGAAGTACGGTCCGGATTTTGAGAATCATCCTTATTTCCCTCAGAGGACCAATACAGAATTTGTGCATGTAGACAGTAAGAAGAGCGTTCATATGAGAGTATGGGAGAGAGGCACCGGCGAGACTCTTGCTTGTGGTACCGGCTGCTGTGCTACTGCTGTAGCCTGCATATTAAACGGGCTGACTGATGATGAGATCACGGTCAATGTACTTGGAGGCAAGATAATCTGCAGCTGGGACAGGGAAGAAAATACTGTGTATATGACAGGGCCTGCAGAGACAGTATTTGAGGGTGAGATAAAGTTTTGACAGTTTATGAGCTGCAAAGAGCTGTATACCGGATGACAGGCGGGAGCTATTATGCGTATACTGTACTATCACTGGAACGAGTTTACTGCTGAAGATACCATAGATTGCATGACAAGACTTGGGCACGAGCTGGTAATCTTTCGCTGCCCTTGGAATCTGTCAGATCAGGATGAACATTTTGAAGGAAGGCTGGAGGAAGCCCTAAGAGAGGGAACTGCCACGCCTTCTTTTGATATGGTATTTAGCTGGAATTTCTTTCCTATAATCTCCAGGGTCTGTCAAAGGGAAGGGGTTCCTTATGTCTCATGGGTATTTGATTCTCCTCATTTTCCCCTTGCATCGGTAGATGTGATAAATGATTGTAACAGGATATACCTCTTCGACAGGGCTCTGGTGGACCTATATAGAGAAAAGAATGTGACTACTGTCTCTTATGCTCCCCTGGGAGTCAATTCTGAGAGGCTGCGCAGGCAGATGGCTGCTCTTGATGGGGGAAGTAGGGTGTATGAACATGAGATATCCTTTGTGGGTAATCTCTATAATAATGAGTACAATTTTTATGATCTGGCCAGAGAGCTGATGCCTGACAAGCTGGGAGAATACCTGGATGAACTTATGGATAAGCAGCTCCCATATTTTGACAGGGATTATCTGGGAGATGATAAGCTCCTGCCTGCCTCTATGGTGAGGGAGCTGAGTGGATATCTCAGGATAGATGTATCCGGAGGCAGATATATATTTGATGAAGATATACTCCTAAGGGACATATTAAAGAAGAAGGTGACCCAGCTGGACCGCGCAGTTTACCTTCAGATGCTGGGCATGGAGCACAAGGTGGATCTGTATACCAAGCATGACGGCCCCAGCCTTGATAATGTATGCGATATGGGAGAAGCTGATTACCTGGAGCGGATGCCTCGTATATTCCACAGATCCAGGATCAATCTGAATATCATGATGAGGTCCATCAGAAGCGGTATGTCCCTGAGAGTCCTGGATATACTGGGCGCAGGCGGTTTTCTCCTGTCCAGCTATACATCCGAGCTTGCAGAGTATTTTGAAGATGGGAGCGAGCTTGTCATATTCAGAAATGCCGATGAGCTAAGGGACAAGGCGGCCTATTATCTAAAAGAGGAAGAGAGCCGGGCTGCCATTGCTCAAAGAGGCTGCATTAAAGCTCTGGCGGACTTTGATTATATGAAGCTCCTGCCACGTTTGCTAAAATAGGCCCCTTTATTTAGGCGTGATCATTTATCCGGATGACATGGCATATACATTCTTTGAGCTTTGGTCAGTAAATATATAAATATACAGTAATAGGCTCTTTGTGTGCATATTTTACATTCATTCCATGAAAAAAGAATAAATTTTGGCTAATATTTGATTGTCTCTGTTACTTTGATGTGCTAAACTATCTTTTGTCAGCGTACAAATGTCCGCATGGCGCGTACATTGTTTCGGAATAGTTTTTTGTAGGAAGTATTGATATCAGGGATTATCATGGGAGAGCACACAGGTTATTATGTGGTACGCCGCCAGGCAGTACCGGAAGTCCTGATCAAAGTAGTGGAAGCCAAGAAGCTTCTTGAATCAGGCAAGGTGAGAACGGTAAATGAAGCTGTGGAAGAGCAGGGTATCAGTCGCAGCTCATTTTACAAATACAAAGATGATATATATGAATTTCATGATACTCTTCAGGGAACCACTTTTACCCTGACTCTTCAGATGAATGACGAGCCCGGAGTATTGTCGGATGTCCTGTCTATCATAGCGGATTCAGGTGCTAATATCCTGACTATCCATCAGTCAATCCCGATTAACGGAGTGGCCAATCTTTCTGTATCCTTGCAGGTACTTAATGAATCGGCGAGCGCTACAGACCTTGCTGCGGCCATTGAGAGGAAAAGGGGCGTGCATAAGGTCCAGATAAGTGGACGAGGCGCCGATATATCCTGAGAAAGATATTTATTGTAGTAATATTATTTATCAGATCTTACGATCATGATCATATTAAGAGCTTGTTTAGGAGGAATATATGGCTAAGGTAGCAGTATTAGGGTACGGAACAGTGGGAAGCGGCGTGGTACACGTTGTGGATGTTAATAAGGAGCTGGTGGCAGAGAGTGCCGGACAGGATGTGGAGATCAAGTACATCCTGGATTTGAGAGATTTTCCCGGAGATCCTCATGAGGCTCAGGTAGTACATGATTATGACATTATCTTAAACGACCCTGAGATAGATGTTATCTGCGAGACCATGGGAGGTCTGGAGCCTGCATATACATTTGAAAAGAAGGCTCTGATGAAGGGCATCAGCGTGTGCACATCCAATAAAGAACTGGTAGCGGCTCACGGTCCTGAGCTTGTAGCTATCGCTAAGGCCAATAACTGCTCTTATCTTTTTGAAGCATC
Source organism: Butyrivibrio sp. MC2013 (assembly GCF_000424585.1). Taxonomy (GTDB): domain Bacteria; phylum Bacillota; class Clostridia; order Lachnospirales; family Lachnospiraceae; genus Butyrivibrio. The sequence goes on along the minus strand of NZ_AUKE01000006.1, from coordinate 151,632 downwards.
TGTAGGCGGTGGTATTCCTATCCTTCGTACACTTAATACCAGCCTTCGTCACGAGAAGATCGATCAGATCACAGGTATATTAAATGGTACTACCAACTATATCCTGACCAAGATGGACAAGGAGAAGGCAGGCTTTGCAGAGACTCTGAAGGAGGCTCAGGACAAGGGTTACGCAGAGAGAAATCCCGAAGCTGATATCGAAGGCTATGATGCCTGCAGAAAGACTGCTATCCTGGCTTCACTGGTAAGCGGCGAGTATGTATCCTATGAAGATATAGAAACTACAGGAATCACAGCTGTCAGTCAGGAGGATTTTGCCTATGCCAGAGCGCTGAACATGTCCATCAAGCTTCTGGGAATGGTCAAGAGAAATGATACAGGCTTCTTTACCATGGTATCTCCTTTCCTTTTGCCTGCTGAGCATCCGCTGGCATCAGTCAATGAGGTATTCAATGCTATCGTGGTACATGGCAACATGCTGGGCAATACAATGTACTACGGCAAGGGAGCAGGCAAGGATGCAACAGCATCTGCAGTAGTAGCTGATATGATCGACCTGGTAGCTCACAAGGGTCAGCACATAAATGTCAATCTGACAGACAAGCCTGCATCCCTTTCTGACAATGGAAGCTATGTACACAGATTCTTTGTCCGCACATCTGATGAGTGCGCAGAAGAGGCCAGAGAGATCTTTGGCGAGTCTGTTGAGCAGGTTACAACAGATGAAGTATTTGGTGAGTTTGCATTTGTTACAGATCTGATATCCGAAAAGGATTTTAGGGATAAATACGAAAAGCTGTCAGTCAAAAAGGGCTTCCTCAGGGAGCTGTGATAGCATTAATAAGCATCTGATGGAGAGGAAAAGGGGAAATGAAAAAGGTAGTAAAATTCGGAGGCAGTTCACTTGCCAGCGCAGAGCAGTTTAAAAAGGCCGCAGACATCGTACGCAGCGATGCCGACAGAAGATATGTGATACCCTCCGCACCGGGTAAGCGTAATTCCGGAGACAAGAAAGTAACCGACATGCTCTATGCATGTTATGCACTTGCTGAGAAAGACAGAAACTTTGACGTGGCTCTGGCTGATATAAAGGCCAGATATGACGAGATCATACACGGCCTGGGACTTGATTTCAGCCTGGCAGATGATTTTAAAGAGATCGAAGAGAACTTTAAGAATAAGGCAGGAAGCATGTACGCAGCTTCCAGAGGTGAGTACTTAAACGGCAAGATCATGGCAGAGTATCTGGGATTTACATTTGTAGATTCTGCAGAGGTTGTCAGATTCAAGGAAAACGGCGATTTTGACAGCGAGACTACCAACAAGCTCATGGCAGCAAGGCTTGCTGATATTGAGACTGCAGTAGTTCCCGGCTTCTTTGGAGCAGATGATAAGGGCAATATCGTGACCTTCTCAAGAGGCGGCTCCGATATCACAGGCTCTATCGTGTCCAGAGCTGTAAAAGCTGATGTATATGAGAACTGGACAGATGTCAGCGGCTTTATGATCGCGGATCCCCGCATCATCAGCCATCCTCAGTCAATCAGCATGATCACATACACAGAGCTCAGGGAGCTGGCTTACATGGGTGCTTCCGTACTCCATGAGGATTCTATCTTCCCTGTCCGCAAGGAAGGTATCCCGATCAATATCAGGAACACCAACAAGCCTGAGGATGAGGGTACATGGATCGTAGAATCCACAGCCCGCAAGTCCAAATATACCATCACCGGTATCGCAGGCAAGAAGGGATTTTGCTGCGTGAATATCAGCAAGGACATGATGAACTCTGAGGTAGGCTTTGTAAGAAAGGTCCTTCAGGCCTTTGAAGATCACCAGATATCTATTGAGCATGTTCCTTCAGGTATCGATACCATGACAGTATTCGTCCATGAGGATGAATTTATCAGCAAGGAACAGGCTGTTGTAAGTGAGATCCACAGATTGGCTAAGCCCGACATGCTGGAGATTGAGTCTGACCTGGGCCTTATCGCTGTAGTGGGACGTGGTATGAAGTCCACGAGAGGTACTGCAGGCCGTATCTTCTCAGCTCTTGCTCATGCCAATGTCAATGTCAGGATGATCGATCAGGGCTCTTCCGAGCTGAATATCATCATCGGCGTTGAAAACAGAGATTTTGAGAAGGCTATCAGAGCTATCTACGACATCTTCGTAGAGACACAACTATGAACGACATAGAAGTGCATCCATGCACTTCTAAGCATGTCGTAATACATCCGTGTAAACACGACATAGAAGTGCATCCATGCTTATATATAACTTTAAAGCTACCCGCGACATAAGTCGCGGGTTTTTTACATGGAGGATATCATAATTCACAGATATTTAATTGCTGTTAATCTTCTTTTGTTTTATCATTACAGATATGCGAAATTAGTAAAAAGATATAATGCATGATCTGGAGGTTATGATGGCAGTATCGGACGACATAAGAAAACAACATGAGAAAGTCAGAAAGAAAGGCTTTAAGGCAGGAGTGAAGTATTTTTGGGATTATTACAAGATACCTACAGCCGTAGTGCTATTTGTGGTGATCCTGGTAGTCTCTCTTGTGAGAGATATGCTCAATTCCAAGCCTTACGGATTTTATTGCACCATGTTTAATGTACAGAGCTCTCTGGAAAGCGGTAATATCGGAGAGCGGATGGAAGAGGAATTTACAGAGTATTCCAGTCTGGATGAGACTAAGTATACCTGCTACATAGATACTACTGCTATGCTCAATGTGACAGGATATGATGAGATCACAGTGGCCACCAGGCAAAAGATAGCGGCTATCACCGCGACTGCTGAGCTGGACTCACTTATTGCAGATCCTACGGTATTTGAGATGTATTCCATGGCCGGTTATTTTATGGATCTGGCTGATGTGATAGGGCAGGATGGCCTGGAGAAATACAAGGACCAGATCTATTATGTGGACCAGGCAGCTATAGATAAGGCCCAGGAAGATGTATACGATGTCGCGGCAGAGGAATCAGAGGGCAGATACGAATGGTATGATGATGATGCTGCAGCGGACAGTCAGGACGGAGCAAACGGCGATGACGCAGAGCCTGCTGGTGAGGATAATACTGACGGGACTGAAAACTCTGATGGACAGGGTCCTATAAAGTCAATGCAGCAGCTCATGGAAGGCGGACAGATAGTCCTTACTGCCAGAGATGAATTTGAACTTCCTGATCCTTCTCTTATGGAGAAGCCTGTGCCTGTAGGTATCGTGATCACTGATGCGCAGTATCTGGAAGAGACAGGAGCCTACAGCGGGACAGTGCCTATATACGGCGTACTGGCTAACTGTTCAAGGCCTGCCATGGCAAATGAGTTTTTGGAATTTCTCTATAAAGATAACTAAAAATAGATAAAAAATCGATAACTATAAAAGATAACAAAAAGCCCAGGCGAAAAGTTTTTATTTGAACTATAAAAACAACATAAAAATCATGAGAAAAGGTCTTGCATCTTTTTTAAAAGTAAGATAACATAAACGCTAATTAAAATTTTGACCAAATGGTCTAAATGGAAAGGATCGAAATGTACGAACTCGATTATGTAGAAACACTGGTAAAAAGAAAACCTCAGCCACTTTTTATTGCTTTGAAATATATTCTTGGTTTTTTCACTGTAGTATTTTTTCTTATGTTCATGACAGGCGGTGCTCTCCTTAATCTGGGAGGCATAGTAGGCGCAGTGGTATTTTTGATACTGACTGCAGCATCCGGCGCCGGCTGCTATTTTGCCAATCTTAATTCCAATATCGAATATGAATATCAGTACTGCGATAAGGAGATCACAGTAGACAGAATCTATAACAAGTCTTCCAGAAAGAGGGCAGCTACCTATGAGCTTAGCAAGATGGAGGTATTCGCTCCCGTATCTTCCTCAAGACTTGATGCTTTTAAGAATAGGAATTACAAGGAAGTGGACTTTGGAAGCGGAGTTATTGAGAGCCCCGACAGCCGTTTTATCATGTATTATGACGGCAAAGAAAAGGTTACCTTTAATCCCGATGAGAAGCTGATCGCAGCTGTTTATGCCGCTGCACCCAGCAAGACCGTTAAGGCTTGATGCAGGTACTAATTAACACTTTTTATATATAAGGAGAAATTATGGGCAAGATTATCGGTGAAGGCATTACATTTGACGACGTATTACTGGTTCCTCAGTTCTCTCAGGTCATCCCCAATCAGGTGAGCCTGGAGACCAATCTGACTAAGAAGATCAGACTCAACATCCCTATGATGAGTGCAGGAATGGATACCGTTACTGAGCATGATATGGCAATTGCCATGGCTCGTCAGGGTGGTATCGGTATAATCCACAAGAATATGTCTATTGAAGCTCAGGCAGAAGAAGTAGATAAGGTAAAAAGGTCTGAGAACGGCGTAATCACCGATCCTTTTTCACTTTGTCCCGAACATACACTGGCAGATGCTGACTCCCTTATGGGCAAGTTCAAGATCTCAGGTGTGCCGATCACCGAAGGCAAAAAGCTCGTGGGCATCATCACCAACAGAGATCTGAAGTTCGAAACAGATTACAGCCGCAAGATCAAGGATGTAATGACCTGCGAGAATCTGGTAACAGCACCTGCAGGCACTACTCTTGAAGAGGCCAAGGAGATACTGGGCAGATCCAAGAAGGAGAAGCTCCCTCTGGTAGACGAAGATTATAATCTGGTAGGTCTGATCACAATAAAGGATATCGAGAAGGCTGTTAAGTATCCTCTGGCAGCCAAGGACAGTCAGGGCAGACTCCTCTGCGGAGCCGGCGTAGGCATCACTGCTAACTGTCTGGAGCGTGTACAGGCTCTGGTTGATGCCAAGGTTGACTGTATAGTACTGGATTCAGCTCACGGACATTCCGAAAACGTTATCCGTGCTCTTAAGATGATCAAAGAGAAGTTCCCGGATCTGGACGTGATCGCAGGTAACGTAGCTACAGCTCAGGCTTGCAAGGATCTCATCGAAGCAGGCGCTGATGCTGTCAAGGTAGGTATCGGACCCGGTTCCATCTGTACTACCCGTGTAGTTGCTGGTATTGGTGTGCCTCAGGTATCAGCAGTCATGAACTGCTATGAAGTTGCCAAGGAGTATGGTATCCCGATCATCGCAGACGGCGGTATCAAGTACTCAGGTGATATCACCAAGGCTATCGCTGCAGGTGCCAGCGCAGTAATGATGGGCTCCATGCTGGCAGGCTGTGATGAGGCTCCCGGTGCTGCAGAGCTCTATCAGGGCAGAAAATATAAGGTATATCGCGGAATGGGTTCCATCGCTGCTATGGAGAACGGTTCCAAGGACCGCTATTTCCAGGAAGGCGCCAAGAAGCTGGTACCCGAAGGCGTTGAAGGCCGCGTAGCATATAAGGGTATGCTGGAAGATACAGTATTCCAGCTGATCGGTGGTCTCAGATCCGGTATGGGATATTGCGGCTGCGATACAGTTGAGAAACTCCAGGAGAACGGCCAGTTCGTAAAGATCACATCCGCAGCTCTTAGAGAGAGCCATCCTCATGATATCCATATCACCAAGGAAGCTCCCAACTACAGCGTGGACGACAGTCAGTAATATGGCATTTCCCAAGCTCCCTCTTGCAAAGAGGGAGCTTTTTTATCCCACTTTTACAAAAGCTTTATTCATGATATGATTAAAAATGACCATCTGTATCCTGGGTTTATGGATATGAGGAGTCAGTAAAATACAAAAGGTTGGTTTATAAAATGGCAGAGAAAGAGCTGAATCCTACAGAAAGTAGGAACTTTATCGAAAACGAGATTGACAAGGACCTGAAGGAGGGCGTCTACGATCATGTGCAGACGAGGTTCCCTCCTGAACCCAATGGTTTCCTTCATATAGGACATGCCAAGAGCATACTCCTCAACTATGGTATTGCTCAGGAATATGGCGGCAAGTTTAACATGAGATTTGATGATACCAATCCTACCAAGGAGAGAAGCGAGTTCATGGATTCCATTATCCGTGATGTGAACTGGCTGGGTGCCGATTATGAGGACAGACTCTTTTACGCATCTGATTATTTTGATCAGATGTATGAGTGTGCTGTCAAGCTGATAAAGAAGGGCAAGGCTTATGTATCAGAGCTGACTGCCGAGGAGATGAGAGAATACCGCGGTTCACTCACTGAGCCCGGCAAGGATGATCCAAACAGGGACAGAAGCGTAGAAGATAATCTGCGTATGTTTGAAGAGATGAAGAGCGGCAGCGTAGCTGACGGCGCCATGACTCTCAGAGCCAGGATCGATATGTCATCCCCTAATATCAACATGCGTGATCCCATTATATACAGAGTTGCTCATATGACTCATGCCAGGACAGGAGACAAGTGGTGCATCTATCCTATGTACGATTTTGCTCATCCCATTGAGGATGCTATTGAGGGTATCACTCATTCTCTTTGCACTCTGGAGTTTGAGGACCACAGACCCCTCTATGACTGGGTTGTAAAGGAATGCGAATTTGCTGCTCCTCCCCGTCAGATCGAGTTTGCCAAGATGTACCTGACCAATGTGGTAACAGGTAAGAGATATATCAAGAAGCTGGTAGAAGACGGCGTGGTAGACGGCTGGGATGATCCCCGCCTTGTCACTATCGCAGCTCTTCGCCGCAGAGGCTACACACCTGAGTCTATCAGGAAGTTTGTAGAGCTTCTGGGAATCAGTAAGGCCAACTCTTCTGCAGAGATGGCTATGCTGGAGTATTGTATCCGTGAGGATCTCAAGCCCTCCGCCAAGAGGATGATGGCAGTGCTCAATCCTGTAAAGCTCATCATAGACAACTATCCCGAGGGCGAGACTGAGGATGTAGTCATTGAGAATAACAAAGAGAATCCTGAGCTGGGAAGCAGAAAGGTTACATTTGGAAAAGAGCTCTTTATCGAAGCCGAAGACTTTATGGAAGAGCCCCCCAAGAAGTATTTCCGTATGTTCCCAGGTAATGAGGTCCGCCTGATGAATGCATATTATGTGACATGTACAGGCTGTGACAAGGATGAAAATGGCAATATTACCTGCGTCCATGCAACATATGATCCTGCTACCAAGGGCGGAGATTCTGCTGACGGACGTAAGGTCAAGGGTACTATCCACTGGGTCAGCGCTGCAGATTCCAAAGAAGTGGAAGTAAGACTCTACGAAAACCTTACAGATGAGGAAAAAGGGGTATATAATGAAGAGGACGGATCTCTTAATCTGAACCCTAATTCCATCACTGTGTTAAAGAATGCAAGGGTTGAGAAAGAGCTGGCAGAAGCAAAGTATCCTGACAGATTCCAGTTTGTAAGAAATGGATTCTTCTGTGTAGACAGCAAAGACTCCAAAGACGGTGCACCGGTATTCAACAGAATAGTATCCCTTAAGAGTTCATTCAAGCTCTCATGATGGAGGACAAACACATGTCATTTCTTTCAGGACTAGATAAGTTTGGCTTAGGTAATCTCAAAAGCGAGAAGGTGTTCGAAGAAAAGCCCCAGGAAAAGCCTAAGGAAGTTGAGAAACCAAAGGTAGTATCTGCTTCGGCTCAGGTGGTTGATGAGAAGAGCCTGGTATTTGAGAAGAAATATATTTGTCCTGTTTGCGAGACGGAGTTTACTTCCCTGACTGTCAGGACCGGCAAGGTCCATGTCAAGGAAATAGAGATCGATCTACATCCTATATATGATCTGATGGATGAACTAAAGTATGACATTGTTGCATGCCCTGATTGCGGATATGCGGCCCTTGCCAGATATTTCGCAAGCGTTACCAGGAGGCAGATTGATAATATCAGGCAGAAGGTCTGCATGAATTATAAGCCCAATAATAATTATTATGAGAAATATACCTATCAGGATGCTGTAGACAGATACCAGCTGGCTCTGGCTAATGCCATAGTCAAGGATGCAAAGGCTTCCGAAAAGGCATATCTGTGTCTTAGGTATTCCTGGCTGCTGAGAGGTATCCTTAAGCAGGATCCCAGCGAGAGAGATGAGAGCTATACCAAAGAGAAACTGGAGGAGCTTGAATCTGAATCCAAGGAACTCCTTAAGCTGGCTCTGGACGGTTTCGTGGATGCCAAGCAAAAGGAGAGCTTCCCTATTGCAGGTATGAATACCATTACCTTTGATTATTTGCTTGCAGCTCTCTTTTATGAGAATGGTGATTACAGCAGTTCTAAGAGGCTGATAGGTGAGCTGTTGGTATCAAGGTCAGCTCCCAGCAGCATCAAGGAAAGGGCCAGAGATATCAAAGATCTCATTGCCCAAAAGGAAGGTCGTAATCAGATTGAAGAAGATGATTATGATGATGCATGATCCCATGTCTTTTGGAGCACAATGAAAATGCATGTAATTTATTTATTGCGGCTTTTGTGAAAATATGAAACAAACAAAAAGGCATCCGCTTTATGCGGATGCCTTTTAAGAAGCAAACGTAAAATATGAGAGCTTATAGAAGCAGCTTATCACTTATCGCTGGTTTCGTCTGTCTCATCATCAAAGAACTCTTCACTGTCATCGTCGCTGCTCTCATCGGCCTCATCATCAGAGCTGCTGTCATCAGCATCCTTGGAAGGGCTTGTGATATTGACATAACCTCTTCCTGAAGCAGCCTCTGCATCTTCATCGTCGAAGTCGTCGAAATCATCAAAGTCATCATCCTCGGGATCTGTATCAAGACTTCCTGATGACTTGTTCATATAGTAATAAGCGCCTGCACCTGCAGCAGCAACCAAACCACACAGGAATAGAAACTTACCAAAACCATTCTTGGAACCAGACATGTATAACCACCTTCCCGCGCAAAATGCGCTATGCATTAGCTAATTTTTTAATCAATGCCCCGCAATACTTATATTGTAATGATATAGTCGACAAAAGTCAAAAAGGAGTTAACTGTAATGGAGGAGAAATTTTTTGATCTGAAAAAAGAGAAGCAGGACAGGATCTTCAACGCTGCCATGGAAATCTTTGCGGTAAATGGATATGACAATGGCTCAACCCAGGAAATAGTAAAGAAGGCGGGGATCAGTAAGGGACTTTTGTTTCATTATTTTGAGACCAAGAAAGAGCTGTATTATTTCCTCTATGATTACTGCTTCAGAGTATTACAGCTTGAGGTACGAAGCAGCTCTCCGGCTACAGGCGAAGACTATTTTGACCTGGTATACAGGCTTGTGGATATAGAGACCACGATCATGGGGCATTATCCCTATATGATAGCTTTTCTGGAGAAGGGGGCTGAGGTAAAAGATCCTGAACTGGATAAGATGCAGGATATGTACGCTGATTACAGAAAGCTTTTGTCAGACTATCTGGAAAAGGCAGATATAGAAAATTTAAGGCCTGAGGTGGACCTTATCGCCTTAAAACGTCTGGTACATGTGGCTATCTGCGAAGTCAGGAGGAGACTTGGGGAGAAGGGGATGCTGGAGCCCATAGCATACAAGGCAGGCATAAGCAGGTATTTGGACATGCTGGTTAAACTTTCCAGGATATGTCGTGTATCTTATTACATAGAAGTGCATCCATGCACTTCTGATCATGTAAATGATACATCCTGTATCAGATTACATAGAAGTGCATCCGTGCAAGTTAAATACGCGTCCAGGAGGTAGCCATGAACAAGATCGTTGTAGCAGGTATTACCCAGCTAGAAACTGTGGTACATGTGGACAAGATCCCCTTTGACAGCTCTGAAAAGATTTATCAGAGGCCTGTTTTTATAGGTGGTGGTGGTGATGCCTATAATGAGGCACTGGCGCTTACCTGGCTGGGTGATGAAGTGTATTTTATGTCCATGGCAGGAAGAGATGTTAATATCAATATCTTCAATCCTCCGGGAACAGGCATAGATTTTGATACTACCTATATCCTTCAAAACATGGATTATACTCCCAATGAAGTGATATTCTATGATGACGATCAGAGGCAGATGATCTTTGAAGATCTAAAAGGTATCAGAGATGTGGGATATGATCTGTCAATGCTGCGTCCTATCATGTCATGTGCAGACTGTCTTCTGGTATCCAATGCCAATTTCTGCAGACCCTTTGTCAAAGAGGCTGTTGCCCAGAATAAGAAGATATGCCTGAACCTTCGTTACTACAGGAAGGAAAAGGAGATCTACAATATGGATTTCCTGGAGAATGCCAATATCATGTATTTCTCCGATGACTCTATTGATATGGATCCTTACGATTTTGTAAGGGATATGGCGGCCCGCTTTGATCCTGAGATCATCATCCTGGGACAGGGTAAGGACGGTCTGATACTCTACGACAAGAGAAGGAATATCTGCGTGCATTATAATTCCGTGGCTACCAACAAGGTAAAGAACACACTTGGCGCGGGTAATGCACTTATTGCTACCTTCCTGCATTACTTCCTGGAAACGGGAGACAGCGTAAGGGCTATCAAGAAGGGCCTTTTGTGTGCATCCTACAAGACAGGATTTGAGAGGACCAGAGAAGGTTATATGACTCCCGAACAGGTAGATCAGTGGCACAACCTTATCTGGAATGAAGAGAAGGTTACGGACAAGTACGGTGTATCTGAGCAGTAAAGTATATTTAAATATGTGATATAAGGGCAGTCTGTAGTTGCAGGCTGCCCTTTTTCAGGACATCCGGATTGCTGAGATGCTTTATTGTGACAGGTGTGTATACCCGGTTATATATAAAATAATCAAGATAACCCACCACCTTTAGGTGGTGGGAATATCTTGATTACGGGTGCGGGGTTATAAGCCCCGTACCCGTAGAACTGCGTCAGCAGTGATTTTATAACGAGCAAAAAGCGAAGCGTTTGCGAGTTTAACAAGCTGTTTTATTACTGGAGGTTAAGCGATAAATCTTTTTATAAAAAAATGTTTGAAAACGTTTTCCGAGAATGCTATGATGAAAAATAGGGGCACAACTATGTGATAAATAGGATCTGCCCTTATATGTAAACGCTGCAAAATGCAGCATGATCAGTGTTTTAGTAATAATAAGTGAGAGGGATTGTTATGGCAAAGAAAGAAGAGATGAAAAAAGCAAAGAGAAGAAGCGGTGTCCTGATGCCTGTGTCTTCACTTCCGTCACCTTACGGTATCGGAGGATTTGGAAAGAGCGCCAGGGATTTTGTGGATTTCCTGAAGAAAGCAGGACAGAGCTATTGGCAGATATTGCCTTTGGGACCTACCAGTTACGGTGATTCTCCTTACCAGTCATTTAGTACTTTTGCCGGTAATCCTTATTTTGTAGATATAGATACACTCATCGGCAGAGGCTTTCTTACTGAAAAGGATGCAAAGAAATATGCCTGCAGATCAGATCACTATGTGGATTACAGTGAGCTCTATAAGAAGAGAATGGCTCTTCTCAAGCTTGCATATAAGAACAGCGGCATCAGTGCTTCTTCTTCAAAGAGCCCTGATCCAAAGTATGTAAAGGCTTTTGCGGCATTTTGCAAAGAGAATGCCTGGTGGCTTGATGATTATGCACTCTTTATGGCTCTCAAGGATTCACATGGTGGTGTCAGCTTTGATAAGTGGCCTGAGGGCGAGAAGAACAGGGATGAGGCTACTCTGGACAAGCTTAGGGACAAGTATGCTGATGAGATAGATTATGTAAGATTCATTCAGTTCGAGTTTATCGTAGAGTGGACAGAGCTCAAGGCATATGCCAACAGGGAAGGAATAGAGATAATAGGAGATATCCCGATCTATGTATCTGCGGACAGCTCCGATATGTGGGCTAATCCCGCCCTCTTCCAGCTGGATGACAATAACCAACCTACAGGCGTGGCAGGATGTCCTCCCGATGCATTCAGCGCTACAGGCCAGCTCTGGGGCAATCCTCTCTATGACTGGGATTATCACAAGAAGACAGGCTATGACTGGTGGATGAAGAGGATAGCTCATTGCTTCAAGCTCTATGACGTGGTCAGGATTGATCACTTCAGAGGCTTTGATGAGTATTATGCTATTCCTTATGGTGATGAGACCGCAGAGTTTGGTAAGTGGAAGAAGGGACCCGGATACGACCTGTTTAGGGCTATGAAAGAGAAGTTTGGAGACAGCCTGAGAGTCATCGCAGAGGACCTGGGCTATCTTACACCTTCTGTTATAAAACTAGTGCAGAGAACTGGCTTCCCGGGAATGAAGGTGCTGCAGTTTGCCTTTGATTCAAGAGAGGACAGCGATTATCTGCCTCACAACTATACCCAGAACTGCGTAGTATATACAGGCACACATGATAATGAGACTACACGCGGCTGGTTTGAGACATGTCCCTCAAAGGACAGGACTTTTGCAAAGCAGTATCTGGATATCCATAGCAGAAAGGATATCGCATGGAAATTTATCCGCTGCGCTCTGGGCTCTGTAGCCGATACCTGCATCATTCCCATCCAGGATTACCTCAATCTGGATGACAGCGCCAGGATCAATACTCCTTCCACTCTGGGCGGCAACTGGGAGTGGAGACTCGTTGAGGGCGATTTGACAGATGAACTGGCAGAGCGTATGCTGACCATGACCAGAATGTACGCTAGATTCTGATCATAAGCTTAATATACGGAGTAAAGTCATGGGAATGGAGATTGAGAAGAAGTATACTGTTAAGAACTTGCCGGAAGAACTTGATAGCTATCCATATCATCTCATAGAGCAGGGTTATCTGAATGTAAGACCTGCTATCAGAGTGAGAAAGCAGGATGATATCTATTACATGACATATAAGGGCGCGGCAGGAGTGATGGCCAAGGAAGAGTATAATCTGGAGCTGGATGAGGAGTCCTACAGGCACATGCTCTCCAAGGCTGATGGCAATATCATCACCAAGAAGCGCTATCTCATCCCTCTTAATGAAGATGCCTTTACTAAGGAGGCCATTGCTGCTGACAGGGCTCTGTCAGAGGCACTGGATAAAAAAGAGATGGTCATCGAGCTGGACGTATTTATGGGCAGGTTTGAAGGGACAGTTGTTGCAGAAGTGGAATTTCCCTCATTAGAGGCTGCCGCAGCATACAAAGCTGCAGACTGGTTTGATGAGGACGTAACGGAGGACCCCAGGTACAGAAACTCCTATATGAGCAGGCTCCCGTGACATCTTGCAGCCAGATTGTATCTTAAGCAGATATAAGTGATATCTCGTCCCGGAAAGGATCCTTTCCGGGACTGTTTATGTCCCCGGGATCCTGTTTTAAAATACGAAAAAAAGACTGGCAATGTATTTACACATGTGTTACAATCCTTTAATGGCTGTGTTTATCATTATAGTCTGATTGATTATTATCCGACTGCCATCGCGGCGATACGATGAACCGGAGCAGCCGGTAAGTATATTGTAGTTTAAGGAGGATCCGATCTAAAATGAAGGTTAATGTTGAGAAGTTAGAGAAGAGCATGGCAAAGCTGACTATCGAAGTTCCTGCTGAGGAGTTCGAGAAGGCTATCGAGGAGACATACAAGAGGGAGAGAGGTCGTATTCAGATCCCCGGTTTCCGTAAGGGTAAGGCACCTCGTAAGATGATCGAGAATATGTATGGTTCAGGCGTATTCTATGAAGACGCTGCCAACAGCCTGATCAATAACAACTATCCTCAGGCTCTTAAGGAGTGTGGTGAGGAGGTAGTATCCGATCCCAAGATCGATGTTACTCAGATCGAAGCCGGCAAGGATTTCATCTTCACAGCAGAAGTTGCTCTTAAGCCCCCGGTAAGCTTGGGCAAGTACAAGGGTATCTCCGTATCCAAGCAGGATACAGAGGTAACAGATGCAGATGTTGATGCTGAGCTTGAGACAGAGAGAAACAAGAACTCAAGAATGGTTGATATCACAGATCGTGCAGTTAAGAAGGACGACCTTGTAAAGCTTGATTTCGAAGGCTCTGTAGACGGAGTTGCTTTCGACGGCGGTAAGGGCACAGATTATCCTCTTACTATCGGTTCCGGTTCTTTCATTCCCGGATTTGAAGATCAGCTCATCGGTGCTGAGATTGATAAAGAGACAGAAGTTAATGTTACATTCCCTGAAGATTATCAGGAAGCAAGCCTTGCAGGTAAGGCTGCAGTATTCAAGTGCACAGTAAAGGGCATCAAGGAGAAGCAGCTTCCCGAGCTTAATGATGAGTTCGCTTCCAACGTATCTGAGTTTGAGACTCTTGATGAGTTCAAGGAAGATCTGAAGAAGAGGATCGCTGATCGTAAGACAGCTCAGGCTAAGGCTGCCAAGGAAGATGAGTGCGTTAAGGCTCTTATCGAGGATTCCGAGATGGAGCTGCCTGAAGCAATGGTAAAGACTCAGCAGAAGCAGATTGTAAATGAGTTTGCTCAGAGAATGCAGTATCAGGGCCTGACCATGGAGCAGTACTTCCAGTACACAGGCACCAATGCTGAGAAGATGATGGAGCAGGTTAAGCCCCAGGCTGAAGAGCGTATCAAGAGCCGTCTGGTACTTGAGGCAGTTGTTGCAGCTGAAGGTATCGAAGCTTCTGAAGATGATGTTAACGAGCAGATTAAGAAGATGGCTGAGCAGTACAGAATGGACGAAGCTAAGGTTAGGGATCTTCTGGGTGATGATCTTGACCAGCTCAAGAAGGACATTGCTGTTCAAAAGGCTGCAGATTTCATCGTAGAGAATGCGAAGGAGTCCAAGAAGGCTAAGAAGGCTGACAAAGAGTAATCTATAATGCAATAATTATGAGGCCGGCTGAAGTTAATATCAGCCGGCTTCTTTGTTTTAAATGGCCTTTTGAGATTTTTAAGACTTATTTCATTGATTAAAAGTCTTTTAAAGGGTAAACTGTTTATGTAGTATGTCTATTTCAAAATATAGGTATAGCATGCTCAAACCTAAACTAAAAGACTGGAGGCATAAATAATGAGTTTAGTACCTTACGTCATAGAACAGACCAGCCGCGGTGAGCGGTCTTATGATATTTATTCACGACTGCTGGAAGACAGGATCATCTTCCTGGGCGAAGAAGTCAATGCGACCAGCGCCAGTGTAGTAGTGGCACAGCTCCTCTTCCTGGAGGCAGAGGATCCCAGCAAGGATATCCACCTCTATATCAACAGCCCCGGTGGTGAGATCACTTCCGGTATGGCTATCTACGATACCATGCAGTATATCAAGTGTGATGTATCCACTATCTGCATCGGTATGGCAGCCAGCATGGGCGCCTTCCTTCTGGCAGGCGGCACCAAGGGCAAGAGACTGGCTCTGCCCAATTCCGAGATCATGATCCATCAGCCTTCCGGCGGATCACAGGGTCAGGCTACTGAGATTGAGATCGCAGCTAAGCATATCCTCAAGATCCGTGAGAATATGAACAAGATCATGGCTGAGAACACCGGCAGGACCTATGAAGAGATCGCCGATGCTACAGAGCGTGATAACTGGATGAGCGCTGAGGAAGCATTGAAGTTTGGCCTGATCGATACAGTGGTCAGCTCAAGGAGCGAGTCCGGCGAAGCTAAGGACAAGAAGGATAGATAATAACAGATTCTGATAAAGGAGTAATAATGGCAGGAAAGAATTCCGGAGAAATCCGCTGCTCATTCTGCAATAAGACACAGGATCAGGTGAAGAAGCTGATCGCAGGCCCTGCAGGGGTGTATATCTGTGATGAGTGTGTTGACATCTGTGCAGATATCATTGATGAGGAATTTGACGATGAGATGGAGGCAAAGGTTGATAATGATATCAATCTCTTAAAGCCTGCTGAGATCAAAGACTTCCTGGATGATTTTGTGATCGGTCAGGAAGAGGCAAAAAAGGTCCTCTCCGTAGCCGTATACAATCATTACAAGAGGGTGACGAATCCCAAGGACAATGATGACGATGTTGAACTGCAGAAGAGTAATATCTGCATGATCGGACCTACAGGTTCCGGTAAGACTTATCTGGCACAGACACTTGCCAAGATCATCAATGTGCCTTTTGCCATAGCCGATGCCACTACACTTACTGAGGCAGGCTATGTAGGTGAAGACGTTGAGAATATATTGCTGAAGCTGATACAGGCTGCAGATTATGATATTGAGCGCGCCCAGTACGGTATTATCTATATCGATGAGATAGATAAGATCAGCAAGAAGGGCGAAAATGTATCCATCACCAGAGATGTATCCGGTGAAGGCGTACAGCAGGCTCTTCTTAAGATCATAGAAGGTACGGTTGCCAGTGTTCCCCCTCAGGGCGGACGTAAGCATCCTCACCAGGAAGTGATCCAGATCGATACCAGCAATATCCTCTTCATATGCGGAGGAGCCTTTGATGGTCTGGAGAAGATCATTGAGGCCAGAGTAGATCGCAAGTCTATCGGCTTTAACGCAGAGATACTGGACAAGTCTGAGAGAGAAGTGGGAGAAGTGTTAAAGCAGGTATCCCCTCAGGATCTTGTGAAGTTTGGTATCATTCCTGAGTTTGTAGGCCGTGTGCCTATTGTGGTGACTCTTGAAGGCCTTAGCGCAGATACACTGGTGCGTATCCTCAAGGAGCCCAAGAATGCTCTTGTCAAGCAGTACAAGAAGCTCTTCGGCCTGGATGACGTAGAGCTCACATTTGAGGATGATGCCATAAAGACTATAGCAGATATGGCTCACGAGCGTGAGACAGGCGCTAGAGGTCTGAGATCCATCATGGAGAAGGCTATGATGGATGTAATGTTCACCATTCCTTCTGATGACAAGATCAAGGAATGCATCATTACCAAGAGTGCAGTAGAAGGTAAGAGTCAGCCTCTTCTTGTTTACAAGGATCAGGCAAGGCTGAAACCTGCAAAATAAGTGCTGATCACAGATATCTACAATTAAGTACACAAGGGCGGGGGCGGTGCTCCTGCCCTTTATCTCAGTTTAGGGCCGATCAGCTGCAGCAAATATTTGTCCGCCTGATCTTGTGATCAGATAAGCCTGATATTTTGGCTAAAAAGGAGAAAAAGATTTGGAATATAAGATCAAGACAGCCGAGCTGGAAACAGTGTGCGGTATCACATCAACACTTCCTAAGAATACACAGCCTGAATTTGCCTTTGCCGGCAAATCCAATGTAGGCAAATCATCACTGATCAACGGCCTGATGAACCGCAAATCCCTGGCTCGTACCAGTTCTGAACCCGGCAAGACTCAGACTATCAATTTCTATCATGTGAACAACGAGTTTTATCTGGTGGATCTGCCTGGATACGGCTATGCCAAGAGAGCAAGGACAGAGGTGGAAAAGTGGGGCAAGATGATCGAGAAATATCTCCATACTTCCAAAGCCTTGAAGCAGGTATTCCTCCTCATAGATATCAGGCATGCTCCGGGAGCCAATGACATCCAGATGTATGAATGGATACTGTCTCAGGGTTATGAGCCTGTTATCATTGCAACCAAAGCTGACAAGCTCAGCAAAAACCAGCTTCCCAAGGCTGTAAAGCTTATTCGTCAGACTCTGGGAATGAGCTCTGAGCAGAAGCTGATCCCCTATTCGGCGCTGTCCAAGGCAGGACGCGAGGATATATATCAGCTGCTGGTGGATCTGGCACCGGAGCTGGCTCAGGAATAAAATGACGTAAGGGTCAAAAGTCATTTCGATTCGAGCTTGCTCGAAATCGAATATGAATTTATGACCCGCAAAACATGAGCAAAGTAGCACGTAGTGCGGAATTGCGAATGTTTTAGGATTGTGAGAGTTTCGAAGAAACGGAACAATCCGTTAGTCATAAGGTGTCAAAAGGAACTTTTGACACCTACCTCATAAAATAAGATCATTAACGAAAGCCAATTGTTTACATAAACGATTGGCTTTTATCTTTTTTTAGGAAGTGAACACAATTGCTACACATTTGAATCACAATTCCGTCACAGCTTCTCCTTAGACTTAGAATCATCAAAAGAGATGAGAACCGGCTGAGAGCGTTGATCATATAGCCGATCGAAAGGAGATAATCATGAGTAACGAGAATTATGATCAGATGAATGGTAATTATTCAAATGGTATATCAGAAGGCTACGGCAATATACCTGTAGAGCCCGGCAATAGAGATAATAATAACAAGAAAACCAAAAAGGGCGGAAATAAGATGGCCAGGGCTGCAGCAGCCATTGCTCTGGCAGCAGTCTTTGGATTAAGTGCAGGCGCAGGTGTATACGGAGTCAAAGAGTATAGCTCGGTAGCTGAAAAAGGCATAATGAACTGGCTGGATGAAAAGGCATCAGCTGCAGATGAAGCTGGTGCTGATACTGCAGAAGCCGGAGCTGATCAGCCTGAAAGATCCTCAAAGCTGGGAGAACTGTCAGATGAAGCAAAGGACAGCGGAGCTTTAAAGCTTGGACATGGCGGTGTATCCATCATCAGCAGCGACGTTACAAGCGTAGTAAAGAGCGCAATGCCATCTATTGTATCCATAGATTGTAATTTCAAGACCAGGACCATGAATTTCTTTGGTCAGACCATGGAGCAGGAACAGGCAGGTTCCGGTTCGGGAATCATAGTAGGCAAGAGCGACAGCGAGCTGATAATTGTGACCAACAATCATGTGGTAGAGGGCGCCAGCAGCATGAGCGCCACCTTTAGTGATGGCAACTCAGCTACAGCATATCTGAAAGGCACTGATCCTTCTGTGGATATCGCTGTTATAGCAGTTGAAATAGAGGACATTACAGATGATACCCTTGATGCCATCAAGATAGCTTCCATAGGTAATTCTGATGAGCTCCAGGTAGGCGAGCCTGCCATAGCTATCGGTAATGCTCTTGGATATGGCCAGTCTGTAACAACAGGCGTAGTCAGCGCCCTTGGCAGAGAGATAGAGACAGAGGATGGTGAAAAGAATTCCTTTATCCAGACAGATGCAGCAATCAATCCCGGCAATTCTGGCGGAGCTCTCCTTAATGCGTCAGGTGAAGTCATAGGCGTTACCTCCAGTAAGATCGGTTCTACAACAGTAGAAGGCATGGGCTTTGCAATCCCGATCTCAGACGTAGAAGAGCTCATTGACAGGTTAATGAACCTGGATACCAAGATCGCTGTCAAGGATGAGGACAGGGGAGCTCTGGGCATCTCTGTAATGACTCCCAGCGGCATCGACGGAGCATATGTGGCAGCTGTTAATGAAGGCGGCGCAGCTGACAAGGCAGGCATCAAGGAAGGAGACCTGATCACAGCTTTTGATGGCAACAGTATCACATCCGCAGCTGATCTGACATCTATGATGAGCTATTATGAAAAAGGCTCTACAGTAACTGTAACAGTCCTTCGTAAAGACAACGGTCAGTACGGCAGCCTTGATATAGAAGTCACACTTGGTGAAATGCCTCAGGAAGAGGAAGATAACTAAGAATAAAAATCTAGGGAAAAACACAGTGATAGCGTGTTTATAAAAGAAAACCAAAGAATACATACCTCGTTGGATAATAGTGATAATACGACAGACTGCCGGCAATCATAAATTTGCCGGCAGTCTGTTGTGTTTTGGATATCCACTTGAACTAAGGCCCATAAATATCGGATAATGAAGAGTGGTAGTTAATTGTGCTAAAGAGGACCTATTAATGGCAAAGAGGATACTGATAGACTGGAGGCCCAGGTTTGACCAGAGTGTCAGAGCCAGGGGCATGGATTATCATCTAAAGAACAGAGTGCGCAATATTATCAGGAAGGGGCAGGTGATATCCGGCGAGGTAATAGGAGAAGCAGGGGTGCATTACCTGGTTACCGTGGGCCTTGCGGATAATTCCAATTCTGTGATATATGAGAACTGCACCTGTGAAGAAGCAAGAGAGGGCAAGCGCTGCAGGCATGAAGCGGCTCTTTTGTATGAGCTGGAAAATAACCTTGCCGAAGCTCTTGATGAAATAGAAAACGAGATTGCAGAGATTGCGGTTAGTGAAAATGTCAGTGAAACTGACCTCATGGGCGGAGAGGGTTATAAAATTAATGATAATGGTATAGTGGTATATGATCCGCCGGATAAGGGACAAACGCCGGTATCTGCAGTGGATGAGATCATGAGCTACCGTTATTATGATTATCCTGCGATCCTTGAGAGCGCAGAGATAGAGCCCTCTACCTGGAAAAAGGGAGTGCTCCTGGCCGGGAACGGGGATATCACTATTACGGATGTCAGCTTTCAGTCAGCCACAGGTATGCTATCTTATCTGCAAAAAGATCCAAATTCATCTCCTCATGATAAGTATGCCGTTATAGAGGGAAGACTTAGAAACTCCCAATATAAAGTGAACATTACCATGGGGCCATGCAGAATGATATTCCACAACTGCATGGTCCTTGGATGCCGCGGTAACGGCTTTAAATACGTAAAGGAGCTCTGTGAGCACGAAGCGGCTCTTCTATATCTCTTTAAAGACTATCTGGATAATAACGGGGTTGAAGTGGATGCTACCGATGAAATGGCAGCAGGCCTCATGAGAGCTATCGCATACGACAAGGGCTTGCCTGATACTGAGTGGGATGGGGCCGCCGAAAGTGATGGGCTGGACATAGTTCCTGAGCTTAGTCTGACCGGGAGCGGTGAGCTGGCAGCTGTCTTTTATCTATATACTCCCAGGAAATACAAGATCAGTAAGCTAAATGAATTCTATCTGGCGGTAAAGAATAACAGGCCTATGAAATTTGGCCCTACGGTTATCAGACTGGGCAGGGGGCTCCTGGGTGCTCATGGCCGGGTAGTATATGATTTTCTGGATAATCTGGCTGAGGAAAACAGAGGTGCTCGCATCCATGGTTCCTTTAGGACCAGCAGCTATTCCTCGCTAATGTATAACAGAATGGATGAGAATGTGGACCTGTTTGGATACAAGGATGAAGTATTCCTATATGGTCATTATCTGGACTCCTTTTATGATATCTGCGAAGGATACAGCATAGCTGCTCATGGATTTGACGCTGAGGAGCCGGGAAAAGGCAAAAGGCAGCTGGAAATGGGAAACGAGATGGTCTCCCCAGTCATCAATATAGAGCGCATGCAGGGCAGTGATGACAAGCCTGTGGGAATAAGGATAAGTGGCAGAATCCCCCATGTCTTTAAGGGTGAGAAATATTCTTATATAGTCGCAGGCGGAAAGCTAAACCGTATAAGCAGCCATGATGCCAGGACAATAGAGCCCCTGCAGAGGGCTGCAAAGGGCGGCCTTTTGGACATAAGCGTAGGCATGAGGAATCTGAGCAGGTTCTACTACTACACCCTGCCTGAACTGACAGAGAGAGCAACGGTCAATGTAAAGGATGAAGATTGGATAAATAATTATCTCTTGCCCAAGGCAAGCTTTTGCTTTTATCTGGACAGGGAAAAGGGCTATGTGACATGCAAGGCAGAGTATTCCTATGGAGACTATACAGGGACCTTGTTTGCAGGCTCCATGAACAGCGAGGGCTTTAGGGACACAGGTATAGAAAATGAGGTCCTGCAGCTGCTAGGGCGGTTCTTTCCCGATAAAGATGAAGATAATGAGCTCTTCATCTGCAATGAAAAGAAGAATGAGGAGCTGGTATATGATCTTCTCTCCTATGGCCTTGATGAGATGCAGGCATTGGGCCAGGTGCGTCATACAGACAGCTTCCTGGCGCTGAATATCCGTAAGAATGCCAAGCTAAGGGTGGGTGTGTCCATATCCTCAAATCTCCTGGATCTGGAGCTGTCAGCTGATGATATCAGCCCCGATGAGCTTATGGCTATACTGGACTCATATAGAAAGAAAAAGAGGTATTACAGGTTAAAGAACGGTGACTTTATCCGTCTGGAGGGTGAGAGCATTGAAACTCTGGGCAGGATAATGGATGATCTGCATCTGGACCTGCGCTCCTTTGTGGAAGGCAAAATGCAGATACCTGCCTACAGGGCCCTATATCTGGACAGGATGCTTGAAGAGGGCAGTGGTATGTATGAGCATAGGGACAGGCATTTCAAGAAGCTGATCCAGGAATTCAAGACTATAAGAGACGCAGAATTTGACCTGCCGGCAGGCCTTAAGGGCCAGCTCAGGAGCTACCAGGAGGAGGGCTATCAGTGGATCAGGACCCTTGGTAAATACGGCTTTGGAGGAGTACTGGCAGATGAGATGGGCCTAGGCAAGACTATCCAGGCTATAACGGTATTGGAAGCCCTAAGGGAAGAGGGGGAGGCAGGCACGTCCCTTATCGTGGTGCCGGCTTCTCTTGTTTATAACTGGGGCGAAGAAATCAGGCGCTTTGCCCCCGGTCTGAACTGCATCCTCATAACCGGGAATAAGACTGAGCGCAGAGGGAAGATCAGGGACATAGAGCATTATGATGTGGCTGTAACAAGCTATGATCTCATCAAGAGAGATATAGCTGAGTATGAGGATCACAGCTTTAATGTGCAGATCATAGATGAAGCTCAGTATATCAAGAATCACCTGTCTCAGGCGGCCAAGAGCGTAAAGCTCATAAAGGCAGACTGCAAGCTGGCACTGACGGGCACACCTATAGAAAACAGACTATCCGAACTATGGAGCATTTTTGATTATCTGATGCCCGGTATATTGTATAGCTACAATTACTTCCGGGATAAATATGAAATGCCTATAGTAAGGGACGAACAGACAGATGCCATGGAGAGGCTAAGGAGCATGGTAGCACCTTTTATCCTGAGAAGGAAAAAGAAGGACGTGTTAAAGGATCTTCCGGATAAGCTTGAAGAGATCCGCTATGCGCAGATGGATGAGGATCAGAGGAAGCTCTATGATGCCCAGGTTTATTATATGAAAGCCCGTCTGGAAGGCCAGAGTGAAGAAGACTATACAAAGAGCAAGATAGAGGTGCTCTCAGAGCTGACCAGGATCAGGCAGATCTGCTGCAACCCGGCGCTGTGCTTTGAAAAATACCGCGGCTCCAGCGCAAAGACAGATCTGTGCATGGATCTCATTGGCCAGGCTATAGAAGGAGAGCACAAGATACTGGTATTCTCCCAATTTGTATCCATGCTTGATATACTAAAAAAGCGCCTGGATAATGAAGGAATAAAGTATTATGTGATCACAGGCTCCACACCAAAAGAGCATAGGCTCGAGCTGGTAAAAGCTTTTAATAAGGGCGTAGTCCCTGTATTTCTCATATCCCTAAAGGCAGGTGGCACAGGCCTTAACCTTACAGGTGCGGATGTTGTGATACATTATGATCCCTGGTGGAATCTGGCTGCTCAGAACCAGGCTACGGATAGGGCGCATAGGATAGGACAGAAAAACCCTGTGACAGTATTTCGTCTGATCGCCAGTGATACTGTGGAAGACAAGATATTGGAGCTCCAGGAGAAAAAGAAGGCTCTGGCAGAGGATATTCTGGAGAGTGAAGGCGTAGCTTCGTCATCGCTTTCCAGGGATGACCTTTTGAATCTTCTTGAATGAAAAAGACTTGTTGGATAAATATGAAAGGATTGAGATTTATGCTTGATAATGCAGCATCAAAGGAAAAGATCAATAATATCAAATGCTTTATACTGGATATGGATGGTACCATTTATCTGGGTAATGAACTCTTTGACTGCACACTCCCCTTCCTTGATAAGGTAAAGGACAGCGGCAGAGAATTTTACTTTTTTACCAATAATTCCTCAAAGAGCAGGAATGCCTATATTGAGAAGCTAAGGGCTATGGGCATCGAGATCAGCCCTGACCAGATGATGATCTCCACACATGTGATCCTAAGATTCCTGGCCAAAAATCACCCGGGTAAAACAGTATATGTGGTGGGTACGCCGTCGCTATTAAAAGAATTTGAAGAAGGCGGTGCAAAGATGGTGGAAGATGATCCTGATATTGTGGTTCTGGGCTTTGATACCACCCTTAATTATGAGAAGCTGGAGAAAGCCTGCAGATTCATTCGTCACGGCAGTATATTCTACGGCATCAATCCTGATTGGAACTGCCCGGTTGAAAACGGCGAGTTTATCCCTGACTGCGGCTCAATAGCCAAGCTGATACAGGCATCTACAGGCGTGGAAGCACAGTTTTTTGGCAAGCCCTCAAGGCATACTCTGGATTATATAATCGAGAAAACAGGCTATAAAGCTGATCAGATTGCTATTGTGGGAGACAGACTTTATACCGATATAGCAGTTGCAGATAAGAGCGATGTATCCTCTATTCTGGTATTGACGGGAGAGAGCAGTATGGAGGATCTGGAGGAGAGTGATGTGAAACCGGACATGATATTCGATTCACTGGAGGATATCCGCAAACTCCTGGTGTGAGGTGTGTATGGAAAAAATAGTGATCCTGTTGGGTGACGCAGGCAAGTTCATGGTCCGTGGTATGGTCAAAGGCCTTGAGGCACAGGGCTTTACTACTCTTGTGGTATATCCTGATCTGGAGGGCCTTAGGACCTTTGAGAATAAGACCAATTATTATATCTATTATCTGGAGGGTGATCCCCCGGGTGAAGTGTTGGATTATCTTAACTCTGAGACCGGCGCAGGACTCTTCCATATCTTCCTCGTAGGAAGCGTGGAAGAGATGGATAAGGCCCGGGAAGGTCTTCCTGATATCAAGAATATCCATAGATATGAGAGGCCTATAAATGTTAAAGTCCTAGCTTCTGAAATAGACAGTATCATGAGCGGGGATAAGGGAGGATCTGAAAATGCCAAAAAGAAGATCCTCTTGGTGGATGATGATGGAGTAATGCTCAGGACCATTAAGGGCTGGCTGAAGGATGATCATGAGGTCTTCATAGCAAACTCCGGCTCCAATGCCCTGGGTTTTCTGGAGAATAACAGGGTGGATCTGATACTACTTGATTATATGATGCCGGAGATGTCAGGCCCTGATGTATACATGAAGCTCCATGAAAAGCCTGAAACAGCGGACATACCTGTTATGTTCCTTACTGCCAGAAGCGACAAGAATTCCGTGATGAAGGTTGCAGAGCTAAGGCCTGTTAAATACCTTCTTAAGACCATGGAACCTGATGAACTGAAGGCAATCATAGCAGACTTTTTTGCAGCTAGGCTTGAATAGTATATAAAATAATCAAGATAACCCACCACCTTTAGGTGGTGGGAATATCTTGATTGCTTGATTATTTGAATTGATTACGGGAAGGATCATAATTATATCCTATTGCACTAAGCTTGTCTGTGATCTCCTGCAGGGCTTCATTATCAAGGTCCAGTCCTTCTGCAAGAAGATCAAGGGTTGAGTAATTATCTCTCAGCTGTGTGTTGATGTAGGACAGGAGCATTACGGGATCCTTGGGTAATGTGTTCATCTTTTCCTCCGTGTTAAAATCCATTACAGAATTGGTTCATTATGCACCTTACTGCGCACTTGCAGTCAGGCCGTCTGCGCCTTTGTCAAAGCTTATCACAGCGCCGGGATTGATATTTCCGGACAGGATAAGCTTTGCGGCCATGGTCTCCACGTTCTTTTGTATATAGCGCTTAAGGGGCCTTGCACCATAGCTGGGATCGTAGGCCTCATCGGCGATATATGCCTTTGCTGCATCTGTGAGACTGATGCTGATCTCTCTGTCTGCCAGGCGCTTGTTCAGGTCTGTTACTATCAGGTCTATGATAGCAGTTATATTGTCTTTGGTCAGAGGACGGAACATGATGATCTCATCCAGCCTGTTTAGGAATTCGGGCTTGAAATGCATGTGGAGCTCTTCTGTAACTTCGGCCTGGGCTTCATCTGATATGGAACCGTCTGATCTGATGCCTGAGAGAAGGGCAGGGGCTCCAAGGTTTGAAGTCATGATCAGTATGGTATTCTTGAAGTCTACAGTACGTCCCTGGGAATCAGTTACGCGGCCATCGTCCAGTATCTGCAGCATGACATTGAATACATCGGGATGAGCCTTTTCTATCTCGTCAAAAAGGATGACTGAGAAGGGCTTTCTGCGTACAGCTTCTGTAAGCTGACCGCCTTCCTCATAGCCCACATATCCGGGAGGCGCGCCGATCAGGCGGGACACACTGAATTTCTCCATATATTCACTCATATCTATCCTGACTATATTATTCTCATCATCAAATAGTGATGCAGCCAGGGATTTGGCAAGCTCTGTCTTGCCCACGCCTGTAGGTCCCAGGAAGAGGAAAGAGCCTATGGGTTTGCCCGGATCCTTGATACCGGCCTTGGAGCGCATGATTGCTTCTGCAACCTTTGTTACAGCTTCATCCTGGCCTATGACTCTCTTGTGCAGATGATCTGCCAGGTGCAGAGTCTTGCTCCTCTCGCTTTCGGAGAGCTTGGATACAGGGATTCCGGTCCATTTGGATACTATCCTTGCGATCTCATCCTCTGATACCTTGTCATGCACCAGTCTGGAAGCATCATCAGAAGAGTCTGCAGCTTCTTCTGCAGCCTCAAGCTCTGCCTGGAGCTTTGGAAGTGTGCCATATTGAAGTTCGCTGACCTTGGTAAAGTCGCTGTTTCTGGTAGCTACCTCTATCTCTGCGTTGACAGAGCTGATCTTTTTTCTGATATCAGCCAGGCGCTCTGCAGAATCTTTTTCATTGGTCCACTTGGCCTGGCGCTGGGTGAATTCCTCATTGAGCTCAGCCAGTTCTTTTCTCACATTGGACAGGCGCTCAAGGGAGAGGGAATCGTCCTCTTTGCTAAGGGCAGTCTCTTCAATCTGCAGCTGCCTGATCTTGCGGTTCATCTCATCCATCTCGGCAGGCATGGATTCCATCTCGGTCTTTACAAGGGCGCAGGCTTCATCCACCAGGTCGATAGCCTTATCAGGCAGGAATCTGTCTGAGATGTACCTGTTGGCAAGGACTGCTGCGCTTACCAGGGCATTATCCGTGATCCTGACCTTGTGGAAGTCTTCGTAGCGTTCCTTGATACCCCTTAAAATGCTGATAGAATCCTCTACTGTGGGCTCGTCCACCATTACCGGCTGGAAACGGCGTTCAAGAGCTGCATCCTTTTCGATGTACTGTCTGTATTCATTGAGAGTGGTGGCGCCAATGCAATGGAGCTCGCCCCTTGCAAGGAGGGGCTTTAACATATTGCCGGCATCAAGGGCGCCGTCGGTCTTGCCTGCGCCTACTATTGTATGCAGTTCATCTATAAAGAGTATGATCTCGCCCTGGCTTCTGGCTACGTCTTCCAGGACTGCCTTAAGCCTCTCTTCAAATTCACCTCTGTACTTGGCTCCTGCCACCAGGGATCCCATGTCCAGACTAAAGATCCTCTTGTCTCTAAGAGAAGAGGGGACGTCATTATTGGCAATCCTTTGCGCCAAGGCCTCTACTACAGCGGTCTTGCCGACACCGGGCTCGCCTATGAGGACGGGATTATTCTTGGTCTTTCTTGAGAGGATCTGGATGACTGTGCGAATCTCGGTGTCCCTGCCTATTACGGGATCCAGCTTCTGGAGCCTGGCCTTCTCTACCAGTTCATCGCCGTATTTGCTCAAGGCATCATAGGTGGCTTCGGGATTATCACTGTTGACAGTCTGTCCGCCCCTGACCTGGTACAAGGCCTGGAGAAATGAGTTCCTGATAATGCCAAATTCATTAAAGAGGCTCTTAACCTCTTTGTTTGGATGGGCGATGACTGACAGGATCAGGTGCTCTACGGATACATAGGAGTCACCCATGGCCTTGGCTTCATCCTCGGCATTTATAAGGGCCTTGTTCAGGTACTCGCCCAGATGGACATTGCCTCCTATTACCTTGGGTCTCTTCTCTATGAGGGCTACTACTCTGTTCCTGAAGGTATTAGAATCTATGCCCATCTTGCCAAGGAGATTGGCAAGGAGGCTATCATCCATGTCCAGCAGGGAGAGGAGCAGGTGCTCTTGTTCAATCTCCTGGTTACCATAATCTGATGCCAGCTTCTCACAGCCATTGATGGCTTCTATTGATCTTTGGGTAAATTTCTGTATATTCATGATTACCTCACTTATGGATATGATAAAAAAGTGATCACAAAAACTGTTCTATTACATCTATAACAAATATAACATACTGTATTACGATGTCAACGGGAATACTATTAAATATATCTTAACTTTTGGAGCTATATGATGTATAGTAGGTCGAAAGGGTTAAAATACAGATTAAATAGATTGTTTCAGCTTTTTATGCTACGCAGTCATGATATAACTTTTTTATCAGGAGGAGTATATGCAGATCAAAAAGATTCTTGAAGAAGATAAAGTGACCATATCAATGGAGGTATTTCCCCCAAAGAAAGAAGATAATCTCGAATCCGTGGAGGCTGCTGCCTGCAAGATCGCAGAGCTAAAGCCTGCTTTTATGAGTGTGACCTATGGCGCAGCAGGCACCACAAGGGGATACACTCTGGAAGTAGCCAAAAAGATCATGGATGATACTGCAGTTCCTGTATTGCCTCATCTTACATCTATCGCATCATCCAAGGCTGACGTGGATGATATGCTCAGCGGTATGAAAGAAGCCGGTATCAATAATATCATGGCTCTCAGAGGAGATCCGCCAAAGGACGGCATAGTAAAGGATGATTTCAAATATGCCAGTGATCTTGTGGCTTATATCAGATCCGGTGAATTCGGCAAGAATCTGAGTGTAGGCGGCGCTTGCTATCCTGAAGGACATGTGGAATCAGCAAACAAGAAAGAGGATCTGAAATATCTCAAGGAGAAGGTAGATGCCGGAGTGGACTTTCTGACTACTCAGATGTTCTTTGATAATAATGCCTTCTATAATTTCCTCTACAGGGCCAGAGAAGCAGGCATCACAGTACCTGTACTGGCAGGTATCATGCCCATCACAGCAGCCAGACAGCTGGGCAGGAGTGTTGCCCTCTCCGGCACTATGGTACCACCCAGGTTCAGCGCCATTGTGGACCATTTTGGCACTAGTGACGAAGCTATGAAGCAGGCCGGCATCATCTATGCTTCAGAGCAGATCATTGACCTTATGGCCAATGGTATTAAGCATATCCATGTATATTCCATGAATAAACCTGATGTGGCAGCAGGCATTCTGGATAACCTCATGAAATTATTGTAAAAGCATATGTTATTAGACGTACCTTCAGAAGCACGCATTTACTGCGTGTTTCGTGAGAACATTTTGATTGGATTAAGGAGATATAAGTATGAATAATAAGTTAACAAACATGGTCATGACAGCGTTTTTTGCAGCTTTGTGCTGCGTAGTATCACCTATATCTGTTCCTCTGCCGGGAGGAGTGCCGGTCACCTTGCAGACAGCCTGCGTGCTCCTGGCAGGCCTGGTCCTTGGACCGGTATCAGGTTTTATGGCTATGCTGGTATACCTTATGCTTGGCGCAGTTGGGCTTCCGGTATTTGCAGGTATGAGTGCCGGCATATCTGTAATAGCAGGCCCTACCGGGGGCTTTCTTCTGATGTGGCCCTTTACTGCATTTATAGCCGGCTATATCTATAAAAGGTTTGCGTCTAACAAGAAAGACATTTCCAGATACGTTATCATGGCCTCTGCAATGCTGCTTTCCAGCGTAGTGATGTATGTGGGCGGCCTTATCTGGTTTTGCTTTGTCACAGGCATGGATCTTGCCGGAGCTATCAGTCTCTGTCTGATCCCCTTCATTCCCGGCGATATCCTCAAGATGGCTATGGCAGGTCTTCTTACTCTGCCACTGGAGAAGGCGATTAAATATATGCTTCCCCCAGATACCAAAAAGAAGGTAATAAAAGGGATATGAAAAGTATTTGGAAAGAGTAAGTTCAGTGACCGGGATGTTGACATCAGTATCAATTGCTGCACCAAATCCCACTTTGACCTTTGGGAAAAAATGTGATATCATGACTCAGTTCAGTTTTTGGAGGAACTGGATTTTGAAAAGTTTAGAAACTTTAGCGCCATGAGCCACGCATGACAGCTGCAGGTGCGCGCATACTTCGGGATATGATGAAGATGCAGCCGGCTGCAGAGATGAGTGCAGGGACAACGAGGTTTCGGGTTATCGATAATTCGGCGGGTGCCCGGACGCTTGCATAGGAGCGAAAGCAGTCAGTAAACAGCGGAGTGATCCGTGAACAAAGGGACTGCTGCTATGCGGGAGTGTTGTTAGTAGTGAAAGGAAAAATTAAATATGTGCGGAATTATTGGATTTACCGGTTATAAGCCTGCGCAGGATATCCTTCTGGATGGACTGCAGAGGCTCGAGTATCGCGGCTATGACAGTGCAGGTATCGCTTTCTTTAAGGATAACAGCGGCCACGTATCTGTGAGAAAGACTGCGGGAAAGGTGAACGATCTGCGTGCTATATGCGACGAGGAAAATACTTCCTCCACAGGCATAGGACACACCAGATGGGCAACACACGGCGGTGTTACCAATGCCAATGCCCACCCTCACAAGTTCGGTGAGGTTACTCTGATCCACAATGGTATCATCGAGAACTATCACGAGCTTATTGAGAAGTATGACCTTAAGGGTAAGCTGAAGTCCGATACCGATACAGAGGTAGCTGCAGCAGTTATCAGCTGCAATTATTCAGGTGATCCTGTATCAGCTATCAGAGCAGCGGTTTCTGAGCTCAAGGGATCTTTTGCATTCTGTATCCTCTTCAAGAATCACCCCGGTGAGATCTATGCAGTACGTAATGTCAGCCCTATGGTTGCTACACATACTGATGATCACGGCTCCTTTATTGCATCGGACCTTACAGCATTTATCGAATATTCAAACAGCTATTTTGTAGTGCCCGAATACCATATCATGACAATGACAGACGGCGGTATCAAGCTGGAAGATATGGAGGGCAATGATGTAGCTCCCCAGTACATGACAGTGGACTGGGACGTATCTACAGCTCAGAAGGGTGGATATCCCCACTTCATGATCAAGGAGATACACGAGCAGCCTCAGGCGCTCTCTGATACTATGGGACCCAGGATCAAAGACCTGCTTCCTGATTTTGAAGAAGACGGTATCCCGGACAGCCTCTTTGAAGGAGTCAAGGATATCACTGTTATCGCCTGTGGTACTGCAATGTATGCAGGTAATGTGGGCAGGACTCTGATACAGAATAAGTTTGGTATACCTGTGACTATTGCCATTGCTTCAGAGTTTAGATATGAGCGTCCCACTATCAGCTCAGATACACTGGTGATCGTATGCTCACAGTCAGGTGAGACAATCGATACACTTGAAGCTTTGAGACTGGCAGGAAAGTATACAGACAGGACTCTGGCAGTAGTAAACGTAAAGGGTTCATCTATCGCAAGAGAGAGTAACTATGTGCTCTATACCCATGCGGGCCCTGAGATCGCTGTTGCCAGCACCAAGGCATATTCAGTTCAGGTAGCTGCTATGTACCTCATCGGCTGCAAGTTGGGACTGGTACTTGGAAGGGCCACTGAGGCTGAGGTAAGAGAGTTTATCTCAGGACTGAAGAATATCCCTTCTCTCATCGAGGAAGTGCTCAAGATGGAGGAGAGGATCAAGGGTCTGGCCAATCGTATGGTCAATACCAAGGATGCTTTCTATATTGGAAGAGGACTTGATTATACTCTGTCCATGGAAGGCGCTCTTAAGCTCAAGGAGATCAGCTATATCCACTCCGAAGCCTATGCTGCAGGTGAGCTCAAGCACGGCACTATATCACTTATCACAGACGGAACACCGGTTATTGCTATTGCTACACAGCAGAACGTATACAGCAAGGTGATATCCAACATCCGCGAGGTTAAGGCCAGAGGTGCTTATGTGCTCCTGATCAGCAAGGACAAGGAGATCACAGATGAGACAGTATGTGATGAGCATATCTCCATACCGGATATCAGTGATGAGCTGACAATATTTGAGTCCATCATCATCCTGCAGATCCTGGCTTACTACACATCAGTAGGCAAGGGTATCGATCCCGATCAGCCCAGGAACCTTGCAAAGTCTGTTACGGTAGAATAAAGCTGCGGACAAGAAAAGGCAGATAATCACAAGATTTAACATTGGAACTCTTTGATTCAACGTATATAATAATTAAGTAGTCCAAAAGTCATTATGGTATTAATATATCCTGTAATGACTTTTTGGCGTGTTTTCAAATACTATACGTTGAAAAGGAGAGTGTAGAAATGCAGGTCATAGCAAAGAAAACATACGATGAGGCATCGGCTGCTGCAGCAGACCTTTTGGCTGCAGCTATCCTGATGAAGAGGGATGCAAAGCTCGGTCTGGCAACGGGGGCTACACCGGTTGGCTGCTACAAGGAACTGGTGAAGAAGTATGAAAGCGGTATGCTGGATTTTTCAAGGGTAACAACAGCTAACCTTGATGAGTATAGGGGACTGGACGGAAGCCATGAACAGTCATACAGGTATTTCATGGACAGTCATCTTTTTAACCTTGTAAATATAGATAAGTCCAGAACTTATGTACCGGATGGGACTATTGAGGATCCTGATAAAGCTTGCAGTGATTATGACAAGCTCCTGGATGAGAAGATAGGGGCATTTGACATTCAGCTCCTGGGCATTGGAAGTGACGGACACATTGGCTTCAATGAGCCCTGTGACTACTTTAACTTAAAGACCCAGTGCATCACCCTTGAGGAATCCACAGTCAAAGATAACGCAAGACTTTTCTTTGGCGGTGATCTGGACGCTGTGCCAAGGCAGGCTTATACCATGGGAATAGGTTTTATCATGAGATCCAAAAAGATCATCATCATGGCAACAGGTGAGAGTAAGAGGGATATTGTGGAGAAGGCCTTCTGCGGACCTGTAACTCCCCAGGTACCCGCTTCTATCCTGCAGCTGCATCCTGATGTAGTACTGGTAGGCGATGCAGCGGCTATACCTGATGCAGTTGTAGAGAAATATAAATAACAGATAAGAGTCATATGAATATAGTATTATACGAACCTGAAATACCTTACAATACCGGCAATATAGGCAGGACCTGTGTTGCCACAGGCACCAGGCTCCATCTTATAGAGCCTCTTGGTTTTAGCCTGGAACAAAAAGAGATAAAGAGGGCGGGGCTGGATTACTGGCCCCGTCTGGATTTGTGTGTATATCCTTCATTTGAAGACTTTATGCAAAAGAATAATAACCCCAAAGTGTGGATGGCAACCACAAAGGCTCACAGGGTCTACTCTGACGTGACCTATGGCATGGATGACTTTATCATGTTTGGGCCTGAGAGCAGGGGAATACCTGAGGAGATCCTGGTGGAGCATGAAAAGGAATGTATCAGGATCCCCATGTATGCGGATGAACGCTCCATCAATCTATGCAACAGCGCTGCTATTATTCTCTACGAAGCCCTTCGGCAGAACGATTTTGAGGGCCTGACCAAAGAAGGTGAGCTCCACAGGCTCAGCTGGTGAGGCTGCTTGCTGCTCACTTGGCTGATATGATCATAAAGAGCTACAACAGAAGGCTATTTTTCTCGCTCGCGACACTATAAATGGTGTTTTACTAAATTCTTCTGCAGCCTTCTTTTTATAACGCCTCACTCGAAAGAACTCCGGGCTTTCAGCCCGTTCAGACAACTTTCTCGTGGGCGTTTTGAAGGCTGCGTATGAAGAATTAGTAAAAACTACCATTTATAGTGAATGCTCACTGCGGAAAATAGCCTTCTGTTGCAGCATTAGCTGATCATTGACAGATAGTGAACAGTAAGCCAGCCTGTATGATGGAATCTGGAAGGTTATGCGATGTTTTTTTGACAGGGATATGATTTCATTGTAGAATAATAGCTGTTGCTCAGTTGCGCGCTGAGAGTCATATTTACTTGGCATGCGCTATTTGTTATATGCGATAAGGGATTATCGTATTATTGGATTGGGTGGATAGCAGATATCCGATACCGGAGGTTTAGATGAAGATTGCAGTTACTTATTCAAATGGAGAAGTATTTCAGCACTTTGGCAAGACAGAGCAGTTCAAGGTGTATGAGATAGAAGATAATAAGGTTGTATGTGCCGAAGTGATTGGCAATGACGGCCTGGGACATGAGGCTCTTGCAGGCCTGTTAAAGGACAAGGATATAGAACTTCTCATCTGCGGTGGAATGGGCGAGGGCGCCAAAAATGCCCTTGCAGAAGCAGGTGTTGAAGTAATATCAGGTGCCGAGGGTGATGCTGATGGAGCAGTCAGAGCTTATCTTGCAGGTGAGCTTGAGTCCAAGGGTGTGACCTGTGACCATCACGATCATCATGAGGAAGGTCACAGCTGTCATGATCAGGAAGAGGAAAGCTGCGCAGCAGAAGCTGAGAGCTGCGGAGGATGCGGATCTGATGATGAAGAAGGCTGCGGTGGCTGCTGCGGCGGAGACGACAGTGAAGGCTGCGGCGGTTGCGGAGGCGGCTGCGGTGGCTGCGGAGCTCCCAGGATCATCCTGGAAGGCAAGAATGCAGGTAAGACAGTAAAGGTACATTACAACGGTACACTGGATGATGGCAGCAAGTTTGATTCTTCTTATGACAGAGGCGAGCCTCTTGCATTCATCAGCGGCGCTGGCATGATGATAGAGGGATTTGATAAGGCTGTTGTAGATATGGAAGTAGGTCAGAAGGTAAATATTCATCTTGAGCCTGGCGAAGCATACGGCGAGTACGATGAGAAGAGAATCCTGAACCTCAAGATCAGTGAGCTTCCCGGTGCTGAGAACCTGGCTCTTGGCGATCATGTATATCTTCAGAATACAATGGGAGGAGCTTTCCCTGTGACTGTAACAGCTCTTACTACAGAGTCCATCACACTGGATGCAAATCATGAGCTGGCAGGCAAGGCACTGAACTTCGAGATCGAGCTTGTAAGTGTAGAGGATTGAAAATACGACATCATGTCGGAATACATCCTTGTATAAACGACATAGAAGTGCATATTTAAGATATGATTCCCCGGAGCGGATTTGGCTTATTAGCAATTCTGCTTCGGGGTTTTTGCTTTCTATAAAGAACATATGATCGCTATATATACTCTTCATTTAATATATACATATACCGATATACTATGTGGACCTAGATGACATTTACAAATGAAGGACCCGAAAATGAATCTGCAGGCTATCATAGTAGCAAATGTTACCGGATTTATTCTGATATTCTTTTTATATTTCAGTCGTTTTATCACCAGGACCAAGAGCGGAGTGGAAGATAAGGCCTTTGATGCCATGATGTATCTTGGTATGGTGGGTCTTATTGTGGAGCCCATCACCTTTGCTGTGGATGGTATCCCATCTGCCGTGGGTTATTATGTGAATCTCCTTGGTAATACATATCTGTATTTTGCAAATGGCAGCGGTATCTTCTTTTGGCTGATCTATGTGGATCTGATGCTATATCATGATATTGACAGAGTAAAGAGAATATATTCCAGGGTGGCTATCCCTGTAGGGATATTGCTATTGTCTCTTATAGGTAATCTTTACTTCAAATACTATTTCTATGTGGATGAGAATTTTGTATACCACAGAAAACCCACGATTTATATATTTTATATTTATCTGATGATATGCTCGGCATACAGCCTCGTGATATATCATCAGGCCAGATTAAAGAATGGCAGGACTGCCTTTTTTCCTATATATATGTTTCTGGTGCCCATAGTGGTATCCAGTGTATTGCAGATGATATTCTATGGTATTTCCCTGGCCTGGCTGGGCCTTGCCATAGGAAGCGTGGCGCTCTATATGAGTCTGCAGCAGCAAAAGGCCTATGTGGATCCTCTTACCGGCCTCTATAACAGGCTGTATCTGGCACATATACTATTCAAGATCAGTAGCAGTACTGCTGCGTATTACGGAATGATGATAGATTTAAACGGTTTCAAAGCCATAAATGATACATATGGGCATTCGGCTGGAGACAGGGCTCTAACTGATGCAGCCAGGATATTTGCCGCAGGAGTGGATGCCAGGTCTACGGTATTTCGTTATGCTGGAGATGAATTCATCATCATGACAAAGGCATCTGATGAGGAAGAGATCAAGGCCCTTAGTGACAAGCTGTACAGGGCGGCAGAAGACTTTAATGACAGCGGCAAAAGGCCTTATCACTTGGGATTTGCCATAGGCTATGGCAAATATGATAATAAGAATGATGATATGGATAGCTTCCTTAGAAAGATTGATTATGACATGTACAGGGTAAAGACTATGCAGAAGGAAGCTGATATGAAAGTTAATAGCAGCAGTTCTTGCTCTCAACGTAGCTTATAAACTCATCCAGAGGCAGGGGCTTTGAAAAATAGAAGCCCTGGAGCATCTGTACGCCAAGCTCTGCCAGTGTATCTGCCATTTCCTTGTCTTCTACGCCTTCTACGATTATCATCTTGCCGCGGCCCAGGAATTGTTCTATAACTTCCAATAGGAGCTTATTGCCGCTTCTAAAGTAATCCCAGCAGATGGACTTATCTATCTTGACAATATCAAATTTGCCTTTAAGTATATTTACCAGATTGGCATAACCTGTACCGTAGTCATCCAGAGCAAAGCTGATGCCGTATTCTGTAAGGGTGTCGATATTCCTGCGTATATCAAGCTTGTCTATAGATTCGTTTTCGGTGATCTCAAGGCCTATCATATCGGGCTCCATCTTATATTCTTCCATGATAGAGATGAGATCTTCGGCCAGTCCTTTATACATACATTGCCTGGGCGAGAGGTTGATCTCGATGTGCCTGATACCATAGGCTGTTATGTCATATTTCTTTATCATCTCGCAGGTCTTGCGGAAGACTATGAGTCCCAGCTTCATGATACTGCCGTTTTTTTCTGCAAGGGGAATGAAATCGTCGGGGAAGACGACCCTCTTATGAACAGGATCATAGAGCCTGACCAGTGCTTCTGCAGATACGAACTTCTTTTCAAGATTGGAATAAATGGGCTGGTAGTAGACCAGTACATGCTCGTCATGGTTGAGGGCATATTTAAGGGTCTCTTCCATCTCTTTGATATGGATAGCTTCCTGATGCATTCCCTCTGTAATCTGCAGGGTCTTGTCACCGGAGAGCTTGGCGGCTCTCTTGATTGCTATATTCAGGGTTCCTCTTAGGTCATCATAGTCCATGAAGGATATGTCCTCTTCATAGTAAAAGAAGCTGATGTCCAGGTGAATAGGTCCGTTTTCCAGCTCGAAGGGATTGTTAAAGCGTCGCCTGATCAGATCCCTTGCAGGCATGATCTCGGACTTATCCTTGAATACTATAATAAAGACGCCTTTATCAAAATAGAACATGACATTGTCTTTATAAACTTTTTTGAGGAAGAAGCCAATTTGCCTGAGCATATTTGAGATATAGTAATCGCTGTCTGCATATTCATAATAATTAAAGCCCGAAAGAACAAAGCCTAAAAATGGCCTCTTAATGCCGTAATAGAGCCCTTCGTTGGCATAGAGCTCAAGACCTTGGACATTAAAGAGCTCAGTCCTCTTTTCTCTGTAATAATCAGGATTCTGGAATGCCATAGAGGTAGCTGCGATGCCTATTACTATGCCAAAGGATATGGTCTGAGTGTAAATGACAAAGAAGAACTGCAGGGTATATGTCACCAGCGCGGCTATTATGTAGAGCAGGAGCACATAAGGGTGCCTTCTGCGCAGATTGTGCCTGGGATTACGTATGATCATATATGCGGTGACAGTCATATAGAGCAGGGCTTCAAAATAGAAGAGCACCCTGCCGGGGCCAAAATGAAAGACTCCCTCTTCATCCAGGTAGAATACATAATGAATAACAGGTGAGAGGATAGATAGCAGGGCTATGATACAGCTGGGGATCTGTAGGATCCAGAAATAGATCCTCTGTATTTGGCCATCTGAAATAAGGTAGTAGCAAAATAGTGAAAAAAACATGGGGCAAAATGCAAAGAGGACATAGTAAGTGATATTGACTGTGTAATTAAGCCAGGCGGGAAATACTTCAGGATAAGAAGCGGTTACAGATCCCAGAATATCAAAGGTGGTAAAAAAAGCCTGTATCACAAGAAGGCCCAGGTACACACGGTTCCTGCGCAGAGGGAGGTTCTTGCCAAGATAATAATATGAAACGCAAAAGAGGCATACTGCCAATGCGCTGATATCAAAATCCAGGGACCAGATCATCTTTCCTCCTGTGACAAACAATAGTTACTAAATATGGCCGCATTATTCTCGTATATCTTATATCGGCATAAAAAAGAATAATTTCATCTGAAATGATTTTTTAAAATGGGAAATAATAAGATATAGAGAAAATAATATGGAATAACGAATTGTTTTATCAGATGAAATAATATATCGTAGAATTAGTGGTGTTTTGGGAGAAAATGGCCCAGTCCATACTGGGTTCTGCTAAGTATTGATATCCGTGTATTTTGATCATCAAATATATTAATGAGGTAGGTGTCAAAAGTTCCTTTTGACACCTTATGACTAACGGATTGTTCCGTTTCTTCGAAACTCTCACAATCCTAAAACATTCGCAAATCCGCACTACGTGCTACTTTGCTCATGTTTTGCGGGTCATAAATTCATATTCGATTTCGAGCAAGCTCGAATCGAAATGACTTTTGACCCTTACGTCATATTAATGGAAAAGGGGATGACTTATGGTTGCAGCAGCAATAGACAGGGGAAGCTATAGAAATATATGTTTGGTGGCTCTTCCAATAATTTTCCAGAATATAATAGATGCTGCTGTATCCAGCGCTGATATCATAATGCTCAATTCTGTGGGCCAGGAGGCAATAAGCTCGGTATCATTGGCCAACAGCCTGCTTAGTATCTTTTTTATGTTCCTATATGGTATAGGTACCGGTATTGCGATGCTGGCTGCCCAGTATTATGGCAAGGGGGATCTGGCTACAATAGAGAAAATAGAGGGCATTGGTCTGAAATTCTCTATGGCAGTGGGATTATTGGGGGCAGCTGCTTTTGTTACCATACCAAGATATCTGATGAAGATATATACATCTGACAGTGCGCTGATAGAGCTTGGTAAGGATTATCTGATATTTGTGGCTCCCGGTATTATCTTTTGGTCTGTGAGCGCGGTATATATGTCTATACTCAGGTGTATAGGCAAGGTATCCACAGGTACGGTACTTGAGACCATGGCCCTTGTCTGCAACGTGATCCTTAATGCGGTATTTATCTATGGCCTCTTTGGGGCTCCCAGACTGGGTGTCATAGGCGTAGCCGTTGCTACCAGCATCAGCCGTTTCCTGCAGCTCATAGGCTGCATAGTGGTATCTGCCACAAAGCCCGGTGTGGCTCTGACCCTCAGGACTATGTTTGAAAAGCATGAGCTCCTCCAAAAGGACTTTGTATCCATGGCACTGCCTGCTATAGGCAATGACCTGTCCTGGTCTGTGGCCTTTTCTATGTATTCTGTGATACTGGGGCATCTGAGCTCAGATGCTGTAGCAGCTAATTCCATTGTAATGGTAGTCAGAAATATGGGCTGCGTAATGTGCTACGGCTTTGCTGCGGCCGCAGGTATCATAGTAGGACAGATCCTGGGTGAGGGAGACAGGGAAAAGGGTATAAAAACAGGACATAGAATGCTGCGGCTAGCCTTTATCACAGGTATACTGGGAGGCGTGGTAGTAGCAGCGATCATGCCCTTTGCACTGGCTCGGGCTTCACTGACACTGGTGGCTCATGATTATCTGAAGTTCATGCTGATGATCAGCACATATTATATTACAGGAATATCCGTAAATACCTGCCTTATCGCAGGTGTGTTCAGGGCGGGAGGAGACAGCAAGTTTGGCTTTAAATGTGACACTATAGATATGTGGTGCTACGCTGTTCCCCTTGGCTTCATATCAGCTTTTGTATTAAAGCTTCCTGTAAAGGTCGTATATTTCCTCTTGTGTACAGATGAATTTGTAAAATGGCCCTGGGTCCTTGGACATTTCTACAGTCACAAATGGGCCAAGAATATAACCAGAGATGAAACATAATAATAGCCATTGTTCATTTGCTTTTGGCTTATGAACAATGGCTTTTAATAATTTATCGCTCTTTGCCCCAGAAGAAGAGTGCCAGCATGCCTGGGCCTACATGGGAGCCGGAGAAGGGCTCGTGCTGACATATGGTAATGTCGGCATCGGGGCTGATCTCCCCCACCATAGAAGCCAGAAGCTCTGCTTCCTCCAGGCAGTCGCCGTGGGAGATGCATACTGTCTTGTCGTTAGAATCCATCTTTTTGTCTTTGTATATACTGATAAGCTCTGATATAGCCTTCCTTCTGCCTCTGACCTTGCCGCAGGAGATGATATGACCTGTGCTGTCGCCAAAGAGGATGGGCTTGATGCTCAGGATACTGCCTATGCTGGCGGTGACACCGCTTACACGTCCTGTTCTCTTTAAGAAGTTCAGATCATCTACTGTGAAATACTGGCAGGCATGGGGAACTGCCTCGTCCACGAGCCGTCCCGCTTCTTTGCAGCTCAGGCCCTGATCTCTAAGCTCTTTGGCTTTAAGTGCGAGAAGGCCGTTGCCAAATCCGCATCCCAATGAATCTACGATATGGATATATCTGTCCGGATATTCCTCCATCAGTTCTATAGCTGCTGCAACAGCTGCATTATAGGTTCCACTGATCCCCGAACTCATGGATATATAGATGATATCCTTGCCCTCTTTGATTGTGGGAGTGAAGTGACTGAGGAATAGTTGTGTGTTCAGCAGACTGGTCTGGATCTTATCTCCGTTCTTTAACCCTTCATAATAGCTATGGCCGTCGAAGCTGTCTATATCTCCAAGATAGGTCCTGGGCTCATCATTTACCAGATAGTCGCAGGGGAGACATTTCATGCCCTCCAGCATTTTGCCGGGAAGATTGGCACAGCCGTCAACAAATATTTCAAAAGACATAGAATCATACCTCGCTTATTTTTATTCGCAAATACTATTCTAGCACAAAAATCACTTTACTGTTTGACAAGCTGTGAGAGGATGATATACAATCTCAATAATGTTTAACTATATTGTATTTAACTATAATAATCTGAAATATATTGCTGATACTAAGGAGACAGAAGATGAAGATCGGTGATAAATATCTGGAACATGGCATCATACAGGGGGGTATGGGAGTAGGTATTTCCCTGGCAGGCCTGGCAGGAGCAGTAGCATCTGAAGGCTGCATGGGCGTTATCAGCTCAGTGAATATAGGCTACAAGGAGGAAGATTTCCTGACAGATCCCTTTGGGGCTAATATCAGGGCGCTGAAAAAGCATATCAGGATGGCCAGGGAGATAGCTGGAGGACGGGGGCTGATAGCAGTCAATATCATGGTAGCTGTGACCCATTATGAGGAAACAGTGAAAACTGCTATAGAAGCTGGTGCGGATGCCATCATATCAGGAGCGGGGCTTCCACTTAATCTGGCTGAACTGGTCAAGGGTACAGGGACTCTTTTTGCACCTATTGTATCCAGTAAGAGGGCAGCAGTCCTTCTCTGTAAGAGCTTTCTCAAAAAAGCAGCAGTCCTTCCTGATTTTATAGTGATAGAGGGACATAAGGCAGGTGGACATCTGGGATTCTCAGCAGATGATCTGGAGGCTGACAGTTGTCGGGATAATTTGGAGATACTATCAGAGGTCCTTGAAGGTATCAGACCCTTTGAAGAAGAAGCAGAACGCAGGATTCCTGTATTTCTGGCAGGCGGTATCTATGACAAGGCTGATATAGATATGGCTGTAAAGAATGGAGCTGCCGGCGTTCAGATAGGCACCAGATTTATAGCTACCTACGAATGTGATGCGGATCCTGTTCTCAAGAATGTCATAGTAAATTGCAATAAGGACGATATCAGGATCATCAAAAGCCCTGTGGGAATGCCTGCCAGAGCCGTATACACAAAGCTACTTCAGGATCTGGATGCAGGTGGCCATTATCCTGCAAAGGTCTGCAATAACTGCCTCAGTGCCTGCCCCAAGGGTGATAAAGCACCCTATTGTATCAGCAGGGCTCTGATAGCAGCAGTAGAAGGCAATATTGATGAAGGCCTCTTCTTCTGCGGCGAGAATGCCCACCGCGTGGACCGCATCATGTCAGTAAAGGAATTGGTAAGCGAGCTGATAGGATAAAATCTATGCTCAGTCTTCAAGGAACTTGTAGCAGAAGGCTGCAAGGGCAGCACCTACAAGAGGTCCTACTATGAATACCCAAAGGGCAGCGATAGGAGCTGTTTCACCACCGATAGCGGCAAATACAGCAGGAGCGATACTTCTGGCAGGATTTACTGATGTGCCTGTCAGGCCGATTCCAAAGATATGTACAAATGTGAGAGTAAGACCTATAACAAGGCCCGCAAATGAGCCATGGCTGTGCTTTGAAGAAGTAACTCCCAGGATGGTCATGACAAAGATAAAAGTGAGAACGATCTCAACTACAAGACCGGCTACAGAGCTTCCATTTACGCCGCCCAGCGTGTTGGCACCGTAGCTGCCTGTCATGTCTGTGACAGCGCCTGTGGAAAAGATCAGAGCCAGGATGCCTGTTCCCACAAATGCTCCGATAATCTGAGAGATCACATATCCGATGAGATCAGATAATGAGAGCTTGCCGCTAAGGTACACAGCCAGAGATACTGCCGGATTGATATGGCAGCCTGAGATGTTGCCGATGCTATAGGCACAGGCTACAATTGAAAGGCCAAAAGCAAGCGCAGTAAGGAGATATCCCGATCCTGCGTCAGATGCGCATCCCACCAGCATTGCTGTTCCGCATCCCATTGTTACCAGAACACAAGTTCCGATTACTTCAGCTAGATATTTTTTCATTTACGTTCCCCTCCTTTAAGATAAATTATCGTTTATACGATTATTATACATTGTTTTAAAAAAGAATAGTCATATATAAAGCAAATAAAAACCCACCATATGCAACTGGTGGGAGAAGCTTTGAAAACTATTATGTTAATAATTATTCACGGGGCATCTTTCTGTAGGTGCCAAAATACATGGTGAGGAAACTGGCCATACCGCCAAGAAGGTTGGATATGGGCTCAGCCAGGAATACGCCCTTTACCCCAAGATTAAAAAGGCCGGGGAGTATCAGGGTCAGCGGAACCACAATGATCACCTTTCGAAACAGTGAGAAGAATATGGACTGCCTGGCCTTGCCCAGGGCCACAAAGGTGGACTGGCTGGCAAATTGCAGCGACATAAATATGAAGCCAAAGAAATAGATCATCAGCGGTGTCACGCCTGTGTCTACAAGCTTTTCTTCTGAAGTGAAGATAGAGAGGAAAAACCTGGGCATAAGGAGTATCAGTGCCCACATGATGGCTGTATAGCTGATACCTGTCAGGGACATAAAGCGGATGCCCCTGCGGACACGTTTATAAGATTTAGCACCGTAGTTATAGCTAATGACAGGCTGGGCACCTGCTGTTATTCCATTGATAGGCAGGCCTATCATCTCTCTTACAGAATTGATGATAGTCATGATACCTACATAGATGTCGCCGCCGTGGATGGACAGAGTCTTGTTGCATACAGCCTGGACCAGGCAGTTGGTAGCGCTCATGATAAAGCCTGCAAGTCCCAGGGGGATGATATCCTTAAGGAGACTATAGTCTGCCCTTAGCAGCATAGAGGGCCTAAGGGGTAGTATAGCTTTGCTGCTAAATAGAAAAGAGAGCACCAGACTGCAGCAGAGGGCCTGAGCAATGACTGAAGCCAGCGCGGCTCCGGCGACTCCCATATTAAGTACAAATATAAAGATAGGGTCCAGTATGATATTGATGACAGCTCCTGCCATCATATAGAGCATGGCCTTGGAGGCATAGCCCTGGAGATTGATAAAGCCGCTCATGCCTGTACCTGTAGTAACGAATATGGTACCCAGAAGATATATTCCCAGATAGGCTGACGCATAGGAATAGGTAGTATCGCTGGCGCCAAGAAGATAGAGCAGGGGCTTTTGAAAAGTGAAGATTATAAGGGGGTAGACTATACCGCCTATGATCTGCATAGACAGGGTAGTGACCTCGATTGAGAGAGCTCTCTCATCATCTTGCTTGCCCCTGGCTATAGCGCATAACGGAGCGCCTCCTGTGGCAAAGAGGTTGGTAAAAGCAGCTATGAGGCTGATAATAGGGAAGGTGAGCCCTACTCCTGTGAGAGCAACGCCGTCAGCAGCCCCCGGCATATGGCCCAGGTATATCCTGTCTATAACGTTATATATCAGCTGGACCAGCTGTGCTAAAGTTAAGGGAAGCGCCTGGGCTATGATGAGACTTGCTACAGATCCCTTACCAAAATCCCCTTTGGATGTCTGCATATTGATTCTCCGTGTCTGTTTATTTGTTGTCTTTTCTATCGTGCTTTTTTCTAAGTCCGCGAACCCTTACTTTCAGATGCTCTGAGAGCCTGTTCTTGAGATCGATGGTATCTATGCTGTCTCCTCTTCTGGATGTAAAGCTGTGGATAGCAAGTAGGAGACGCCTTTGGTTAAAGGACATCCTCTCTGCATAGGCCTTGGTAAAGGCTTCGTATCTAAGCTCCATAAGGTCTTTCTCTTCGCGGAGCTTGCCCTTTATCAGTCTTGGAGTTCCTGCCAGCTTTTCATAATTGGTCTGGGCATGCTCATTGAATTCCCTGTGCATCTCTTCCACATTCTTTAAAAGGGCAGAGAGACTGGCTTCTGTAAGGGCATAATCTGCGCCAAAGGCCATGGCCAGGATAATGGCCAGGACTTCATATATTATAGTAGGGATGACTTCGTGCATACCCTCAATTGTAGGAATCAGATATCTGACTACAAATACACCAACTATACCAAAAGCTGTGCTTACAGGGACA
This sequence comes from Butyrivibrio sp. MC2013, assembly GCF_000424585.1. GTDB lineage: Bacteria > Bacillota > Clostridia > Lachnospirales > Lachnospiraceae > Butyrivibrio. The sequence continues at coordinate 106,929 of NZ_AUKE01000006.1, read as the reverse complement.
CATATCCTGCCCTGGATATTCAGAGGCATATAGCTGTAATCCCACCACCTGGCATGAAACCTTTTCTCCAGGACCCAGGAGGTGCCAAATTCCAAAACAACGCTGCCTATATAGCAGATGATAAATATCCCCCAAATGGGAAAATCGGGAGATGAGAGAGCGCTGATCCCGCCAAAAATAACAGAGGTCAGTACCACTGCACTGCCGTATATAGGACATACCGGGCCAAAGAGGAACCCCCTGTCAGCCCATTTGTGTTCCTTGGCCGAGCAGTATATGGATTCCCATATCCAGCCCAGAAAGCTGTAAAAAATGAATTCGACAAAATACTGTGCAATGATCATATCTGCCTTTCTGTAGCTTGAAATGCCTGAATAGAAGTCTTTTTTGTGACTTCATACCTAAGTCCGTGTTTTTGTGGACCGTGGGCAGTTGACGAACTATTACTGATTATCGCTGTTCATGGACATTATTGTATTGAAGAGATCAATGTCGTTTTGAGTGACCTTGATATTGCACTGCTTTTCTGCGCCGTCCGGTGTGGTGACCTTCATATCTATGACAGTGCCCACCTCCATGGAGCTCATCCTGATAGCATTAAAGAAGGGGATCACACGGGGATGGTCCTGGTTGAATGTAGCAAATTTCTGCTTGAGCGTCATAAGAGCCATGGGATTGATGTTCATATTGATAATTCTCCTTTTTAATACTGATAGGCCCTCTATAGCAAGGCCATCTCTCATTATAAGCCCAAAATACGATATAGGGACCTTATATTAATATGAAAAGTTGGTGAATTAAAGCAAAAAAACAGACGGCAAGTCTGATAACTGTCTTCCTGTATTAAGAACAGGAAATATTGTTATCGTTTGCCGTCTGTGTTTTTTAGTCAGCTACTATGTATTCTTCAAGTCCCTTTTCGATGGATGTACTTTTTTTATTTTTAGGAGCTGCTTTTACAGTAAATGATATGGAGCACTTCTGATTGGATCCGTCCTTTGTCTTAATTGTTATGGTCGCGGAGCCTTTCTTGTTAAAGACGACTACGAGGCCATCATAAGGGTCGTACTGACCGGAAGCAACAGAGGGATTGCTGCTGGTTACAATGAGATCGCTCAGACCACTGCTAACGTATTTGCCATTTACTTATGTCTATCTGACCAGCTTTACCTCCGGCGATGACAAGATCCCTGTGAAGGTAGCGGGAGGCCTGCAGATCGGAGTGTCCACAGGAGAGGATATCGTAGCTGCGTTTGGAGAAGCAGATGAAGTAAAAGAAATAAACACAGACGACGCTGATCTTATTGATTACTACTACGAATTTGATAACTGCAAATATATATTTGTTACTTATAAGGATAGCGGTATCATAGAAACTATCCATATAAATATGAAATAATAAATGTGATAAAAGTCCAAAAGCTTACAGCTGCTCATGAAAGCTTTTGGACTTTTTTGATACAACTATTGCGCAGATTTCCGATAAAAGCTAACATTTTGCAAAAGATAAAATTCCTTCTTGATATAGTCACTTTAGTCCATTAAAATGGTAGAGATATAAATCGGGCATACAAAATAGGGTAATTGCTATCGAGTAAGCAATAACATAATAGGGAGGAATCTAATGGCAGCTAGAACAGATATTCACAAGGTACTGATAATCGGTTCGGGACCCATCGTCATCGGACAGGCCTGCGAATTTGACTATTCGGGAACACAGGCATGTAAGGCTCTCAGGAGTCTGGGATATGAGATCGTACTGGTCAACTCAAATCCCGCTACTATCATGACAGATCCGGAGATGGCGGACAGGACATATATAGAGCCACTGAATGTGGAGCGTGTCACAGCTGTCATTGAGAAAGAAAGACCGGATGCGCTTCTTCCTAATCTGGGTGGTCAGTCAGGTCTTAATCTTTGCTCAGAGCTCTATAAGGCAGGTGTACTGGATAAATATGGCGTTAAGGTCATAGGTGTACAGGTAGATGCTATTGAGAGAGGCGAGGACAGGACTGAGTTCAAGAAGACTATGGACATGCTGGGCATTGAGATGGCTCGTTCCAAGGCATGCTACAGCATAGAGGAAGCTCTGGCAGAAGCTGATGAGCTGGGATATCCTGTAGTACTTCGTCCTGCATATACCATGGGCGGCGCAGGCGGTGGCCTGGTATACAACAAAGAAGAGTTGCAGACAGTATGTGCAAGAGGCCTGCAGGCATCCATCATCCACCAGGTACTGGTAGAGGAATCTATCCTGGGCTGGGAAGAGCTGGAGCTGGAAGTAGTCAGGGACAAGGACAACAACATGATCACTGTCTGCTTCATCGAAAACGTAGATCCCGTAGGTGTACATACAGGTGATTCCTTCTGTACAGCTCCCATGCTGACCATAGATGAAGAGCTCCAGGCTGAGCTTCAGCGCCAGGCTTATAAGATCGTAGAGCACATCGGCGTTATAGGCGGTACCAATGTGCAGTTTGCTCATGATCCAAAGAGTGGCAGGATCATCGTCATAGAGATCAATCCCCGTACCTCCAGGTCATCAGCGCTGGCTTCCAAGGCTACAGGCTTCCCCATCGCACTGGTATCTGCAAAGCTGGCAACAGGACTGACTCTGGCAGAGCTTCCTGATTCCAAGTTTGGTACTCTGGATAAGTATGTGCCAAACGGCGATTATGTGGTAGTGAAGTTTGCACGCTGGGCCTTTGAAAAATTCCATGGCGTAGAAGATAAGCTGGGCACTCAGATGCGTGCAGTCGGCGAAGTCATGAGTATTGGCAAGAACTTCAAGGAAGCCTTCCAGAAGGCTATCAGATCCCTGGAGAAGGACCGCTACGGCCTTGGCAATATCGCAAAGTATGAAAAGATGGACAAGGAGCAGCTCCTTTGCCTCTTAAAGGATGCTTCATCAGAGAGATATTTCCTGATATATGAGGCTATGAAGAAGGGTGTGACAGTGGATGAGATCCACGAGATCACTAAGGTAAAGCATTACTTCCTCGATGAGATCAAAGAGCTGGTAGAAGAGGAAAAGAGCCTGGTTGCTACATATAAGGGCGCAGTACCCGGTTCTGAGGATCTGATAAAGGCCAAAGAGGACGGCTTTGCAGACAGATACCTGGCAGGCATCCTCTCTGTGACAGAAGATGAGATCAGAAAGGCCAGGGAAGAAGCAGGTCTGACAGAGTGCTGGGACGGTGTTCATGTATACGGTACTCAGGGCAGCGCATATTACTATTCCACCTATCAGAAGGATGCAAATATAGAGAATGCATCTAATGCCAGTGAAAATAATAAGATCATGATCCTGGGCGGCGGTCCAAATAGGATAGGACAGGGTATCGAGTTTGACTATTGCTGCGTACATGCAGCTATGGCGCTCAAGAAGCTGGGCTTTGAGACTATCATCGTCAACTGCAACCCTGAGACAGTGTCCACCGATTATGATACCTCCGACAAGCTCTATTTTGAGCCTCTGACTCTGGAGGATGTACTGCAGATATACAAGAAAGAAAAGCCCCTGGGCGTCATTGCACAGTTTGGCGGACAGACACCTCTTAACCTGGCAGCCAAGCTCAAGGAAGAGGGCGTCAACATCCTGGGCACCACTCCTGAAGTTATAGACCTGGCAGAAGACAGAGATCAGTTCAGACTCATGATGGAGAAGCTGGGTATACCCATGGCAGAAGCAGGCATGGCCTCCGATGTAGAGACTGCCAAAAAGATAGCAGCCCGTATAGGCTATCCTGTTATGGTACGTCCTTCCTTTGTCCTGGGCGGCAGAGGTATGGAAGTAGTAAGGGATGAGGAGAGCATGGAAGGCTACATGAGAGCAGCAGTAGGCGTGACTCCCGACAGGCCTATCCTTATCGACAGATTCCTTCAAAATGCTCTTGAGTGTGAGGCAGATGCTATCAGCGATGGTGAAAATGCATTTGTACCCGCTGTTATGGAGCATATAGAGCTGGCAGGTATCCACTCCGGTGACTCAGCATGTATCATTCCTTCAAAGCATATTTCTGAAAAGCACCTTAGGACTATTGAGGAGTACACCAGAAAGATCGCTGTAGAGATGAACGTAGTGGGCCTGATGAATATGCAGTATGCCATAGAAAATGACACTGTATATGTACTGGAAGCCAATCCCAGAGCGTCACGTACAGTACCGCTGGTATCCAAGGTGTGCGGTATCAGGATGGTACCTCTGGCAACAGATATTATTACTGCATCCCTTACAGGCAGGAAGTCACCTGTGCCTGAACTGATGGCAAATAAAAAGGATGCAGAGCCTGCATACTATGGTGTTAAGGAAGCGGTATTCCCCTTTAATATGTTCCCTGAAGTAGATCCTGTACTGGGACCTGAGATGCGTTCTACAGGTGAAGTACTGGGCCTTGCAAAGTCTACAGGAGAAGCCTTCTTTAAGGCTGAGGAAGCTACAGGCCTGGCCCTGCCTCTTAATGGTGCAGTACTCATATCACTTAATGATTCGGATAAGGCTGCAGCAGCAGAGCTTGCAAAGAGCTTTGCTTCTGACGGATTTGAGATAATTGCGACAGGTAAGACTTACGATCTTATCACTGAGGCCGGCATAGATGCCAAGAAGGTGATGAAGAATTATGAGGGCGGTCGTCCAAATGTGGAGGATGTGATCAAGAACGGAGAAGTACAGCTGATCATCAATTCACCCATTGGCAGAGGCGCAGAGCATGATGACGGCTATCTGAGAAAAGCTGCTATCAAAGCCCGCATACCTTATATCACTACAGTGGCAGCAGGCCGCGCAGCAGCTGAGGGCATCCACGAGGTACTATCAAACGGCAGCGGCAATATCAAGTCACTGCAGGAATACCACGAGAGCCTGTAAGGCGTGTAATATAGCGCAGCTGCAGAAGTTTATTTTTCAAAAAATAACTTCTGCAGCTGCGCTTTTTAATTGTGTGACAATCATAATAAACCCCCTGCTATGCAGGGGGACAACATATGCTTTAGCTTACAGTAAAAAACCTCCCGTGATAGAATTACTTACGGTTCGCCAACCACAGTAAAAATCACAGGAGGAAGTCCAAAATGGACATGAACAGTTTATCACACACTAGATGGGAGTGTAAGTATCATATAGTATTTGCACCTAAATTCAGAAGAAAGATTGCGTATGGTCAGCTTAAGCAGGATATAGCAAATATCCTCAGCACATTATGTAAGAGAAAAGGAGTAGAGATCATAGAGGCGGAGGTTTGCCCAGATCATATACACATGTTGGTAAGAATTCCTCCGAGCATAAGTGTATCTAGCTTCGTAGGGTACTTGAAGGGAAAAAGTACGCTTATGATATTTGAGAGGCATGCGAATCTCAAATACAAGTATGGTAACAGGCATTTTTGGTGTAGAGGATATTATGTGGATACAGTTGGCAAAAATGCAAAGAAAATAGAGGAGTACATAAAGAATCAGTTAAAAGAGGATTTAGAGTACGATCAAATGACACTAAAAGAGTATATCGACCCGTTCACGGGCGAGCCAGTAAAGTAAAACAAATAAGATGAGCCCAGGGGGCTCTGTAGAAAAATGATGTTGCGGCTGGCGAACCATTCTACGAGTCTTTAGACTCAGTGCCGGTAACAGGCCCTTATAGGGCCAGAACAAACCACCGGCTAAGCCGGTGGTTCTGATTCCTTAGGATGCGCTGACGAACTGGGATGAATAGAGGTCGTAGTAAGCGCCCTTTTTGGCCATCAGGCTCTCGTGGTTACCCCATTCCAGGATGCCGCCATCGTCTATGACAAAGATCCTGTCGGCGTTTTTGATAGTGGAGAGTCTGTGAGCTACGACAAAGGATGTACGTTTCTTTAGGAGTTCTTCTATACCTCTTTGTACCAGGATCTCAGTTCTGGTATCTATGCTGGAAGTGGCTTCATCCAGGATCAGTATCCTGGGATCTGTGAGCAGGGTCCTGGCGAAGGCTATGAGCTGGCGCTGGCCGTTGGACAGACCGCCGCCTCTTTCTGTTATCTCAGTATCATAGCCTTTTTCCAGCTTGCTGATAAAATCGTCAGCATGTACAGCCTTTGCTGCTGCTATCATCTCTTCGTCTGTGGCGCCGGGCTTACCGTACTTGATATTGTCCCTGATGGTGCCTGAGAAGAGATAGTTGTCTTGGGTCATGATGCCCAGCTGGCTTCTAAGGGACTGGATAGTCACCTTGCTGATATCGTGACCGTCTATGAGCACGCGGCCTGCCTTGGTATTGTAGAATCTGCTGATCAGACTGACTATGGTGGTCTTGCCTGCGCCTGTGGGTCCTACCAGAGCGATGGTCTCGCCCTTTCTGGCCTTGAAGCTCACGTCATGGAGTATGTCCACGTCAGGCTCGTCGGGATAGGCAAAGGTCACGTGATCAAATTCAACATTGCCCTTTATTTCAGGCATATCTATCACATCATCCCCGTCCTTTACCAGGGGCTCCATATCCATGATCTCGTATACACGCTCAGCAGAAGACATGTTTGTAATGAGCTTGTTATAGTAATTTGCCAGGTTTCTGATGGGGCTAAAGAACATGCCAAGGTAGAGCACAAAGGCGGATAAGGTACCTATGGATTCCGGCTGCACGCCAAGCCCTGTGACAGCTATATAGTATAGGGTGGCAGTGCCAAGTCCGCTGGCCAGTTCTATGGTAGGGCTGTAGATATCTGCTACGATAACGGCAGACCTGAAGGCCTTTATGACCTCATCTACAATGCCGTCAAATTCCCTTGCAGATTCCGCCTGGGCATTAAAGCTCTGGATGACAGACACGCCTTCGATGCCTTCGTGGATAAAGGCTGTCATGTTGGAGTCCTTCTTTTTGAGCTTCTGCCATCTCTTGTGGGCCAGGATCTCGCAGAAATACAGGCCCAGCACGATGATGGGGATAGCCACTGCTGCTGACAGGGTCAGAGCAGGACTCTTCACCAGCATGATCACCAGGATCACTATGAGGCTTATAGCTTCCGGCGCCAGAGTGGTGACAGTGCTGGAGAGCACGTCCTTGAGGGAATTGACATCGCCTGTTACTCTGGCCAGGATCTTGCCTGATGGCCTCTGGTCAAAAAAGTCTACGCCCAGCTCCTGGATGTGGAGATAGAGCTTCCTTCTGATATTCAGGATCATGTCATTGCTAATGACAGCCATCATCCTGCGCCATATCCTGGTGGCTATGAAGCTGATAACGGCAAGTGCGGTCATGATAAGCGCCATGACAAGGAGTCCCTTCTTGTTGCCGTGATATACTTCATCATCTATTATCTTCTCGATCAGGAGAGGATAGGTGGTTGATATTGCTACTGTGAGGAAGATCAGCAGAGATACTATGACGATCTTTCCTCTGTATTCTGTGAGATTCTTAAGGAGCCTTATGAGTACCTCGCTTTTGAGGGTCTCCTTGAGATCTTCATCTTCTCTTGTACTGTTTATAGCCATGTTTCCTCCTACTTATTGTCCGTGTAAAATGTCGTTCTTATTATGAGTGGTCTCTTAGCTTAAGGATCACTCATTTACTGCCATGGCCTTGTGATAGTCGCCGTACTGGGCTTCGTAGGTGCTGTAGTAGAGGCCCTTTTGCTGTATCAGCTCTGCGTGGGTACCTCTTTCTGCGACCTTGCCGTTTTCCAGTACTATGATCTCATCTGCATCCTTTACGGAGGATATCCTGTGGCCGATGATGATCTTGCTCATATCATTTCTGGCACTGATCTCTTTCTGAATGGCAGCCTCGGTTTCTGTATCCAGGGCAGATGTGGAGTCATCCAGTATGAGGAGGTCAGCCTTCTTTGCCAGGGCTCTGGCTATGGAGAGCCTCTGCTTCTGACCGCCTGAGAGGCCTATTCCCCTCTCGCCGATGATAGCTTCATAACTGCCTGTTATCTTCTCTACAAATTCCTGGGCATGGGCGCTCTTTATGGCATCCCTGACGGTGCGCTCATCCATGCTGTCCTTAAAGCCCAGCCTCACGTTCTCTGAGATGGTATCAGAGAAGAGGAATACATCCTGGGTAACAACTGATGAGAAGGCCCTGATATCGCTAAGGGGCATCTTCCTGATATCCTTGCCGCTTATGGTTACGCGGCCGTCTGTGACATCATAGAATCTCTCTATGAGATTGACTATGGTACTCTTACCTGCGCCTGTGGCACCCATGATGCCCAGGGTCTTGCCCTTTGGTATGGCAAAAGAGATATCAGAGAGGATCTTTTTGCCCTCGATCTCAAAATACACATTTTCAAAGGATATCTCGCCCTCGCGAGCAGAAGCTTCATCTGCAGCCTTATCTGCAGCAGGGTCTGTGATCACGGGACTGGTCTCCATGACCTTGCCGATCTTCTTGTAGCCTTCCAGGCCCTGGGATATGAGAGAGAGCATCCAGCCCAGGTTCTCAATAGGCCATACTATGTTGATGGAATAGGATACAAAGGCTACCAGTGTACCATAGGTGATGCTGCCGTTTATGGCTGCATAGCCGCCAATAGCTACTACGCAGATCTGCATGATCCTGGGGATAAAGGCCAGAAGAGGATCTGTGTCTGCCAGGTCAAAGGCAAATTTCTTATTGGCATCGCCGTAGTCTTTGTTTTTCTCATCAAACTTTTTCATCTCCGAGCTCTCAGCTGAGAATGCTTTGACAGTCCTTACGCCTGTGATATTCTCCTCTACAACCTTGGTGAGAGCAGCATTCTTGTCACTGATCTCATCAAAATCCTTGCTCAGCTTCTTTTCCAGATGCAGGGCAAAATATCCAAGAGGCGGCATAAACACCAGGGCCACCAGGCTCAGCTTCCAGTTGAGTCTGATCATACAAAAGACTACTGCTGCAAAATAAACGGCTGCCTCTGTGAGGAGCATTCCTACAAAGCCTGTGAGATCCCATACGGATCCGCAGTCGTCCTTGACTCTGGCCATGAGCTCGCCGGTATTGGTCTTGTCAAAATAGCTCTTATCAAGGGAGAAGATATGCTTCATCATATCCTTCCTAAGCCCGGATGCCACCCGGCAGCCTGACATGTCGCAGGCAAATTCCTTGATAAACTGAAAGAGGCCTCTTCCCAGTCCTGCACCTATAAATAGCAGGATATCTCTTTTGAAGATGGCCATGTCCCTTGCCACGATGACATCATCCACCATGGACAGGGTGATAAAGGGCACCAGCACGTCTATGATAGTGCTGCATATCAGCGCTATTCCTCCAAGTGTATAGCGCCACCAGTTTCTGGTCACATACTTTTTCATCTTGATCTGATTCCTTCCTATAATGCCTAACTGATTAACGTCGTCTATGCTCCACTGCTATCTTGGAGCATCAAAAAAGCAGCAGGATATGGAGATCCCACTGCCTCTATGCCGGTCCGATCAGTGCCGCCAGGATCCTAGGAAGCAATCTGTCCCATGGGTCCTTGGCATAAAAAAGGCGTGGTCTCCAATACGGATACCACGCCGAATATACGCAAGTAATTTAATGCGCAGATTTAAGCGAGGTAACCGTGCTGCTATTGTTCACTTCATAATTGACTTTGATTCTGATCATTACGTTTACCTCCTTTCCTGTGACTTGTTAGCGTTTACATCTTTACGCTATACTAATACTATTAGTTTGTCAACAGCTTTTTTAAAAAACATGGGAGGAGCATGAAGAAGTGGAACTTTATAATGGAAGACCGGATAATGACAAGGACAGGCTCCCCAGGGAGATGAGGGTATATGACCTTTTGGACAGCCTGGGGATAGAGTATGTGCGTGCAGATCATGAAGCTGCCATGACTATGGAGGCCTGCCAGGCAGTGGACAGGGCGTTGGGGATGCTGATGTGCAAGAATCTCTTTTTGTGTAACAGGCAAAAGACTGCCTTTTATCTCCTTCTTATGCCCGGGGACAAGAAGTTCAAGACAAAGGAGCTCTCAAGTCAGATCGGTTCAGCCAGGCTCTCTTTTGCAGAAGCAGAGGATATGCTGCGCTATCTGGATATAGAGCCGGGATCTGTGAGTGTGATGGGTCTTATGAATGATCATGACCATGCTGTAAAGCTCCTGGTGGATGAGGATATCCTAAAAGGAGAGTATATAGGGTGCCATCCCTGCGTTAATACGTCCAGTCTGAAGATAAAGACCGGGGACATTATGGACAAGCTCCTGCCTGCACTAGGGCATAAGGCGCAGGTGGTACATCTGATCGGGGAGTGATATGAAGAGTGATAAGGTAAAAGAGCCTGTAAACGAAGGCAGATCTGCTGGCACTGATACTGTCAGGGTAAGGAGAAAGCATCCCTTTATTTACAAGGCCATCAAGGAAACAGTGCGCTTTTTTTATATCAAAATGGAAGTTGTGGGGGCGGAGAATATACCGGAAGGCGGCGCGGTCATAGTGGGCAATCATTCCCAGGCTCACGGGCCCATAGTAGGTGAGCTCTATGTACCGGGGAGTTGCAAGATATGGACCATAGCTCAGATGATGAACTGGAGGGAGGTGCCTGACTATGCTTATCAGGATTTCTGGTCTGCCAAGCCCTTGTATATAAGGTGGCTGTTCAGGATCGTATCCTATCTCATTGCACCGATCGCGCATTTTGTCTTTAATAATGCAGACACAATCCCTGTTTACAAGGATAAAAGGGTCTTTGATACATTTCGTCAGAGCACAGACTTTATTTGCTCAGGAGGAAATGTTATTATTTTCCCTGAGTGTTATGACGAGTATAATAATATAGTCCATCGCTTTCAGACGGGATATGCAGAGCTGGCCAGGACATACTACAGAAAGACCGGCAGGGAGCTGAGTTTCGTGCCCATGTATATATGCCCGGCGCTGCATAAGATATATTTTGGCAAGCCCGTGACATATAGCCGGGATATTCCCTTTAAAGAGGAAAAGGAGCGGATAACTACTGAGCTCATGGACAGGATATCTGATATGGCTCTTGAGCTGCCAAGGCATAGGGTGGTACCCTATCCCAATGTGCCAAAATCTCAGTATCCCTATAATGTGACATAAGTGTCAATAGGCGCAGCAATGGGCTAAAGAACGGTTTGTGACACACGTGTCATGAAGTCGAATATATATGATTTATGGAGTAGTGTATTGAAGAACGTATTTAAAAATGTAATTAAGCTGAAGAAACCTGTTGTAGATTATAGAAAGCTGCGTCCCGGAAATATCCTTGAGCCGCAGTACAGGCACCTGCTGCTCATGCTGGGCTGGGTCTGGTATCTGACCATGTATGTGCTCACCGAACGCTTTATACCTGTGGAGAAATGCCACGTGGTACATAGCGTGGTAGATGATATGGTACCCTTTAATGAGTACTTTATCCTGATCTACTGCTCCTGGTATCTGCTTTTAGTTGGTTCTATCTGCTATTTTGCATTTTATGACATTGAGAGTTTTGTTAATCTGCAGACCTTTATCATAGCTACGCAGGTGATAGGAGTCATATGCTATATTATCTGGCCTTCGGTGCAGACCATGAGGCCACATACTTTTGCAAATGACAATTTCTGTACCTCTCTGGTACAGTTGATATACAGTATAGACACACCTACAGGCGTGTGTCCGTCACTGCATGTGGGCTATTCTATGGCTATACTCTCTGCCTGGGTCAAAAAAGAGGACGCAGCTAAAGCGTGGAAACTGGTATTGACCGTATGGGTCATACTCATAAGCCTGTCTGTAATGTTTGTAAAGCAGCACTCTTTTACAGACGTATGGACAGCACTTATCATGTGCGGGCTTATAGAATGGCTGCTATTCCAAAGGCAGCTGGGCAAAAAGTATCTCACTGCGATTGAAAGATAGATAGGCTGATAATAGGGGCCTATCGGAGGATATGGAGGATTAGTATGAAAAGGAGAAGATGGGGCGACCGCAGAGACGGGAGACTTCTCAGAAATATCGATTCCATGCATTATGTAATGCCGCTTATGTATCCTAACAGATGCGACAATGAAGCATATATGACTATGCAGGTCGATCTGAAAAATGCTGAGAGCTATATCAGGAACAAGAGCTGGGAGGGGAAGCTGACCATATTTGAGATAGTCATAGCCGCAGCGCTGAAGACTATATGGCTCCGCCCTCAGATGAACCGCTTTATAGCCAATAAGAACATATATCAGAGAAATGATGTAACAGCGGCTTTTACAGTAAAGAAGACCTTTGCAGATGATGGTGAAGAGACCCTGGCCAGGATAGAGGCTCATAAGGGAGATACCATAGAGACTCTGTCAAAGAAGATCGCACAGCAGATACATCTGTGCAAAACAGGCGTTGATGAATCTACCAAGGCCATGAATGTGATACAGAAGATCCCCGGCAAGCACCTTATAGGTCTTATAGCCAGGTTCCTTGACAGGCACGGCATGATGCCCGGTGCAGTCATCGCTTCCGATCCATATCAGTGCTCAGTGGTACTCACCAACCTGGGCTCTATAGGCATGAACGTAGGCTATCACCACCTTATGAACTGGGGCACCAACTCGGTATTTATCGTAGTGGGAAGTAAGGCCAAAAGGGCTCACTTCGGCCCTGAGGGCGTTGCCAGTATGAGAAGAGAGCTGGCGGTCTCTGTGACTATTGATGAGAGGATATCCGACGGCTTCTACTACGCAAGGTCACTGCGCATGCTCAAGAAGTTAATAGAGAATCCCGAGCTCATGGAACTCCCCATAGAAGTGGATAAGACAGGACTGGCAGAAGTTATATTATAGTTGTTGACTTTAATGATTTAAAGCGCTATAGTTTAAAGTGTCAACGTGTCAAAATTCATTTTAGCTTTGGGAGGGTTATCATGATAATCAAGGTTCTATTACTTATTTTGTTTTTCTCTGTGATGTTATTTATAGGATTTCAATGCAGGAAAAACTCCACTGACGTAAACGGCTTTGTACTGGGCGGCCGGTCTGTAGGTCCCTGGGTTACAGCATTTGCTTACGGTACTTCTTATTTTTCCGCAGTAATATTCGTAGGATATGCGGGACAGTTTGGCTGGAAATATGGTATTGCCGCTACCTGGGTAGGTATAGGCAATGCACTCCTTGGCTCGCTCCTGGCTTGGGTGGTGTTGGGCAGAAGGACCAGGATCATGACCCAGCATCTGGGCTCTGCTACTATGCCTCAGTTCTTTGCTGAGAGATTTGGCGGCAAGTCTCTTAAAATCGCAGCTTCTATTATCACCTTCATATTCCTGATCCCTTATACAGCATCTCTCTATAACGGACTTTCAAGACTCTTTGGCATGGCCTTTAATATCGACTATTCTGTATGTGTGGTAGTAATGGCTGTGCTTACAGGAATCTATGTTATAGCCGGTGGTTACATGGCTACTGCCATCAATGATTTCATACAGGGTATCATCATGCTCATAGGAATCACAGCAGTAGTACTCTCTGTACTTGGCAGCCAGGGTGGTTTCCTTGCTTCTCTTGATGGACTTGCCAGGATCAGTGATGAGACAGTATCATCTCAGCCCGGCGTCTTTGCTTCATTCTTTGGCCCCGATCCTCTGAATCTCCTGGGAGTAGTTATACTGACATCTCTTGGTACCTGGGGACTGCCTCAGATGGTACAGAAGTTCTACGCTATCAGAAGCGAAAGAGCTATATCCAAGGGTACTATGGTATCTACATTCTTTGCTTTCGTAGTAGCAGGCGGCTGCTATTTCCTGGGCGGCTTTGGCAGACTCTTCTCTGATAGAGTGGATATAGCTGTAGGCGGCTATGATTCCATCATTCCTGCTATGCTCTCCGGTCTTCCGGATTTCCTCATCGCTGTGGTAGTGATCCTGGTGCTGTCAGCCTCCATGTCAACACTCTCTTCTCTGGTTCTCACCAGCAGCTCTACTCTGACTCTGGACCTCTTAAAGGATCATGTGGTCAAGGACATGAATGAAAAGAAGCAGCTCCTGATCATGAGAATACTCATTGTAGTATTCGTAGCTATCTCTGTAGTGATAGCTATCGTTCAGTACAAGCAGAACATCACCTTCATAGCTCAGCTAATGGGCGTGTCATGGGGCGCTCTTGCAGGAGCATTCCTGGCTCCCTTCCTCTATGGTCTCTACTTCAAGGGAACGAGCAAGGCAGCTGTATGGTGCAGCTTTGTATTCTCTACAGTAGTGATGCTGGCTAATATGTTCTTCAGACCCAGCTTCCCTACACTTCTTCAGTCACCTATCAATGCAGGCGCCTTCTGTATGATAGCAGGGCTGGTAATCGTACCTGTAGTATCACTTTTTACTCCAAAGCCTGACAAGGAGCTGGTAGACAAAGCGTTTGCCTGCTACAACAAAGAGGTTAAGGTACACCAGAGCACATCCCTCACAGACGAGGAAGTGGCTTGAAACCAAAAAAACCGGCTTGCTAAGCAAGCCGGTTTTCTTGGTTCAATCAAGCTGAAGGTGGCTACGAGTTCGAAAAAAACCTCTTCTTATACCGGAAAAGTGACTGATCTGTGATCAATTAAATGACGGTAATTCATCTCGTACCAGGACGTTGCCTGCCCAGTAGAGGTTCTGGATCTCTGTGTTGCTGTTATATGAGAAGGTCAGCTCGGCCCAGCTCATGACGAATACCCATTCGGGCTGCTCAGAGAGCTTGGAGGCTGTGGGGAGCTTATCACATTCGCCGATAGCGATGAGCTTGTCGCCGGCTACCTGCTTTGCCAGGTTGTACTTGTAAGTGGTAAATCGGTCTGAGTTGTATATATCTACAGCAAATATATCCCAGTAGGAGCTGCCGGGATTGTAGTCACTCCAGTTGTAGGAGAGATCCTGCATATCCCATACCCAGATGATATTGTCCAGTCCCTTGACATTTTCCAGATAGTCTCTGGTGAGTCTATACAGAGCTGCAGAGCCGTTGTAGCCTGTGCGGCCTGCCCACCAGAACTGGCTCTGGTTCATCTCGTGGAAGGGTCTGAAGAGTACGGGTACTCCATTGTCCTTGAGATACTGGAAGTAAGCTGCGTAATTATCAAGGCGCTGTTTCCATATGCCGTTTAAGTATCCGCCGTCAGTGATCAGGTCATTCCATTGAGAATCGGAGAGAGAGGAGCATACTCCGCCGTTCCAGGAACCTGTTTCTCCCTGTGTGGGAGGTGTGACATGGAGCATCAGCTGTACGATGCAGCCGTTGTTCCACTGAATCTTGGCTTCATTTACCATGGTCCATCTGTTGGATACATCATCTGAGGAATACAGGAAGTCTCCGCTCCACAGTCCCGCATACTGGCCTGTGATGGCATGAGCCTGATCAGTCTGCTTGGCAGGATAGGAGTTGGGCTCTCTGTTGTGGATACCTATCACGGTCTTGGAGCCTTTGATGCTGTAGAGGTAATTCAGCACATTCTGCTTTGCATAATAGGCTGAGGAATGGTTGCCGCTGTTATTATTATTATTATTATTATTATTGTTGTTGCTCGCAGAGCTGCCGTATATTTCAAATTCGTACACCGAAAACCCCCATGATGTAGCTCTGTGAATACAATAGAGCTTCACATATCTGGCAGAGACGGGATCAAAGTTTATAGTCTCTGTACCGCCTGTGCCGTTATAATTGGAATAGACTGTGGTCCAGCTGTTATAGTCATTGGACACCTGGATCTGATAGGATGCTGCATAAGCTGCTTCCCAGGCGATCTTCACTGAGGAGACTGTTGTAGCCTGCCAGAGGTCTATGATCAGATTCTGGTTATCTGCAAAGGATGAAGCCCATCTGGTCTCGCCATTGGCATCCACTGCCTTATCAGCAGAATAAGAAGAGCTTTCCTGGCTGGATGCTGTTGCTGTCCGCATATAAGCGATGTTTTCCGCAGCCTGTGCTTTGATCGGATGCGCACCAAAGGCGGATAGCATGATCGCCAGCGCAGTTCCTGCAGCGATCAGTTTACATGTTACTTTGTGCATAGTTTTCATACCCTTTCATTCCTTTCTCTTTGTTGTAACCCCTCGTCATCCGAAGGCTCCCTGCAGGCCTTTTTTTGATGTGCATCCATGTAGTCTGAAAATCTTATGTAACCCTCGCAACTCATTATCGAATGACTGCTAACAGTTTAGCGCAGTCTAAGGTAGAATACGTATGCAGAAATTTGTATTTGTATCCAATAATTTGTATTGCAATCAGTAAATATGTTTAGTAATCCAATAAGATGCATACAGGGTCAAAAGCCTGTTCCCACGGAACAATCCGTGTATCATCTTTTGGCACCTTAAATTATGATATATATCTAATCAATAACTATTAAAATAATGGTATATACTGAGAATAGGAATCTTTCAAATGGCCTATTTGCATATAATTTTAGAATCTTTATCAAAAATAATCTCACAAATTGTCTGTTTTACATGACATATCATTATTCTTTTATGGTCTTCAAAACTAGTAATATCAATATGTAACTTATGTTTTTCATTATTTGGAGGGTTAAAATGAAGAAAACATTAAGCATGCTCACAGCGGCAGTGCTCATGGCCAGCAGCCTGAGCGCCTGCGGTCTGGAAGCAAATGATCCGGGGAACTGTCCCGGAAACGGCGGTGAAGAGCAAAATGAAGATCCCACTGGCGGATCTGAAGAAGGTGGAAATAGCGAGGAGACCGGTGATGATGAAGGGGGGAATGGAACCGGATCAGGAGAAAACGGAAGCGGAGAAGGAACAGGAGAAGGCGGCAGCGGATCAGAAGAAGGAGGATCTGAGACAGGTTCTGAGACGGGAGATTCCGGAGAGGGAGGCGGCTCAGGAGAGGGCAGTGGATCAGAAGAAGGCGGTTCTGAGACAGGAGGTAATGAAGGCTCTGGAACTGGTTCTGAGACAGAAGGATCCGGAGAGGGAGAGGAGACTGAAGTGACTCTTGATATCAGATCCCATGATATTGCAGCAGGAGATACAGCTGACACCAATCCTCTTAAGGGACTGATACCCTTCTCGGGTGTGTCCACTTTTCCTCATTCTATGGAATGGTTCTATATAGCTGTCAATGAAGTGGAGACCGCAGAGGGAGTATATGACTGGACGGCCCTGGAGAACAGGCTGGATACCATAGCAGGAAGAGGACATCAGGCAGTCCTCAGGTTCTATTACGATTATCCCGGAGAGGATACTGGTGTGCCTCAGTATCTTATAGACGGCGGTCTGACTATGAGGCCCTACAATGAGCCCTCTGATCTGGGCGGAGCCGGTCTTTGCCCTGACTATTCAAACAGCGCTTTCAGACAGTCCATGCAGGACTTTATAGCGGCCTTTGGCGCGGAGTATGACGGTGATCCCAGGATAGGCTATATCACGGAAGGACTACTGGGCTTTTGGGGCGAATGGCACAACTGGCCCTTTGATGAGGATACATCAGATGGCAAGCCTGACTGGAGCATACCTGCGGAGGTATATTCAGAAGTATACAGTGCTTACAATGATGCTTTTAAGACTACGGGTCTAATAGTGAGAGAGCCCAAGGATGGAGTGGATGACCCTTCGTTTGCTACAGGCTATCACGATGACTCTTTTGCCTACGCTACCTTGTCTGCAGCAAAGGGGGGTCAGGACTGGAGCTTCATGCAGAGGCTGATCAATCAGGGAGTAAATGACAATTGGACCTTTGCCTGCGTAGGCGGAGAGGTATATCCTCCCCTGCAGGGCACTATTTTCACAGGAAATCCCACATCTGATACCCAGAACTGGCAGGCCTGCGTGGATGAGACTCACGCCAGCTGGCTGATGTGCGACCAGATCAAGGGCTATAAGGGCACTACCAGAGACAATGCCATTGCAGCTTCCAAGGGACTGGGCTACGACCTGCAGGTAGTCACTGCTGATTATAGCGAGCTGATAGGCGGTGATACATCTCTTCCTCTGTCAGTTACAATGAAGAACAATGGCGTGGCGCCCTTCTACTACGATCACGAGACCTGGCCTGTTATGATAGGCGTCAAAGAAAATGGCACCCTGGTTAAAAAGTATTACACAGACTGGGATCTGGATGAAGTGGCTGCAGATGGGCAGGCAGTGCGTTTTGACAGCGTCATAGTTGAGCATGGACTGGGCGATGGTACATACAGCCTCTGTATCAAGGTCCGCAATCCCTTAAGGGGCGGCGTATTATTCTCTTTTGCCAACGAAGGGCAGGGAGATGACGGCTGGCTGACACTGGGAGAGTTCACAGTAGAGAATGCAGGAGAAGTGACATATGAGCCTGTAGATGATGATCTGGGACCCGGCGCAGTAGCAGAGCCCGAACCTGTACCCGACGGCGTGGATGGCAAGTATGAAGCCGAGAATCAGCAGCTGGAAGGTAAGGCAACATTGTCTGATAATTACAAGGCATCCGGCGGCATGATGGTAGGCTGGATCGGAACAGGAGACGGTGAGAGCGGAAGCCTTTATTTTGACCATATCGAAGTTGATGAAGAAGGCCCTTATACAGCCGAGATAGCTTATGTACTGGGAGAAGCAAAAAGGACAGCGACTATTGATGTCAACGGCGGCGAGGCAGCAGGGAGCGAGAGTGTGGAAGTGGTATTTAAGTCCACGGGCGGCTGGACTACTCTTGGTACTACCATTGCCAATCTGAATCTGAAAAAAGGCATTAACACCTTGAGAGTTCACAATGATAATGGCTATGCACCTGACCTTGATTATATCAAGCTGACCAAGGGCTATACAGAGATAGAAGAGCCGGATGAACCTGAAGCGCCCGAAGGCAGCGGCTATTTTGAGGGCGGAAGCTATGCAGACTGGTCAGATGTGGAAGCTGTGTATACTAGTCCCGCAGAGACCATATGGATGACAGATGATGATGACTACATCTATCTTGCTGCAAAGCATACATATAGCAGCCTGTCTCACTGGCAGGTAATGCTGGAAACTGATGGCAGTACAGACAGTGGTATGACCAGTACATGGCCTTTTGCCCCGGGCGGCATCGATTACATGATAGAAGGCGATACCGGCAGCGGAAACCTGGCATATAAGGCTAATTCAAACGGCGACTGGGAATGGGATTTTACAGCTTATGTAGCCGATCCCATGAATGCGCTTGTAGATACAGTCAATAATACTATTGAAGTCAGGATCAAAAAGGAGGCCCTGGATAAGGCGGACAGGCTTCTTGGCAATACTATTGGCGCAGGCCTTCGCTATATAGACGACGACTGGGCTGAGCTGGGATCTACAAACGGCGCAGAGCTCTTCTACTATGACATGGCTTCCAGCGGAAACGGAGGCGGCCAGGCAGGCGGCGGCTCTGATAGCGGATCAGGCTCCGGTGAAGGCGGGGATGCTCCCGCAGAGACCTTTGAAGGAAGCCTGGGAGTATGGGATGGTGTGAGCCCCTTCTATATGGACTCTGTGATGAGCCTCTTTGTAACAGATGACAGTGATTATCTCTATCTGGGAGTAAGCGGAGTCAGTGAAGATACATATCCTCACTATGCTATAGAATTCAATACTGACAATGACACGTCTACAGGCTACCAGCTGGACTGGATCTGGAAGCCCGGCACAAGCGGCTCTGATTATGTAGTGGAATCTGGGCTCTTAAGGCGCCAGACTACTAACAGCACCAGCTGGGCTCCCCTTGAAGACGTGACAGGCGGACTTGTTTACTACTCCTGGGCAGCAGACAAGATGGAATTAAAGATAGCAAAGTCAAAGCTTGGCACAGCTGACAAGGCACTTGCCTCCACCATTGGCATTGGTATGGAACTGAAGGATGACAACTGGGTACTGGTACACTCTACCAACCACGATGACTTCCAGATGCCCATGCAGACGTATAGATTCTTGGATAAATAATCTGAGTTACGAGGATAAAAAGAAAAAATGTGATACTGTTTGACGAATACTTGATTAGTAACAGAGAAGAAATACAGGAGAAACTTACTGCTGTAGGAGCTGGCTTTGTAGATGGTAATCGGGAGATAGTTCATCAGAAATAATCGCGCTGATGCAGAAGATTATTTTCCGCAGTGAGCATTCACTTCAAATGGTAGTTTTGCTTATTCTTCATTAGCGGCCTTCAAAGCGTCCACGAGAAAGTTGTCTGAGCAGGGCGAAGAAGGAAATATATACTTAATGGTCATTTGGCGTCTTGACGCCAAATGACCATTATTTTGAAAAACTCCACCTTCGTCCCTGCGAGTTTCTTTCGAGTGAGGCGCATTACCAAGAAGGCTGCGATGAAGAATTTAGCAAAACACCATTTGGAGTGCGCGAACGAGGAAAATAACTTCTGTAACAGCGCTTGTATGAACTGTAACGATGAGTCAAACTGTCACGTCCCCGTGACTCACTAGCCCTTGACGGCGCCGGCCATGCCTTCGACGTAGTAGCGCTGCATGAAGATGAAGAGGACGGCGATGGGTATGGATACGCATACGGCGCCGGCTGCGAAGCAGGTGTACCAGTCGTGGATGTACTCTTTCTGGAGCATGTTCCAAAGGCCGATGGCTACGGTGAAGTATTTGGAGTTGGCTCTGCAGATGACCTTGGCAAAGATGAAGTCAACCCAGGGGCCTATGAAGGAAGTCAGCACAGTGTAGATGATGATGGGCTTTGACAGGGGCATGGTGACCTTGGTGAAGATCTGCCACCTGGTGGCACCGTCGATGATAGCTGCTTCGTCTATGGACTTGGGTATGGTATCAAAGAAGCCCTTGGCTATGTAGAAGCCCAGTCCCGAACCTGCCGAGTATATGAGGATCAGAGCCACGCGGATCATGGAACCTTCGGATAAGCCGATGGCCTTGAGTATGTAGTAGACCGCGATCATGGACATGAAGCCCGGGAAGAGAGTGAGGATCATGGCCATATTCATATAGGTCTTGCGGAATCTGAAACGGAGCCTGGACATGCAGTAGGAGACTGACAGTACAAAGAATGTAGATATCAGGCAGGTGCATACTGCGATGATCAGGGTGTTGGCAAACATCTGAGGGAAGTTCAGCACATTCCTGTTTGTAAAGAGCTTGATATAGTTGTCAAAGGTATAGCTCTTTGGGAAAAAGGAGTTTACATAGGAGCCTTTTTCCTTTCTAAAGCTGGTCAGTATGATCCAGAAGATGGGGAGGAGCCATATAAAGGCCAGGACCGCAAGAAATGCATGTACTAAGATATTGATTATGGTTTTTCTGGGATTTCTCATCACATGAATTCCTCCTCATTCTTGTAAGATCCGGAGTTTCTGTAGGTGGCCAGTGCCACGATGGACAATACTATGAATGTAAAGATACCGATGACAGCTCCGATGTTGTAGTACTGCTGATCTACAGTCAGCTTGTAGAGCCAGGTGACCAGAAGGTCGGTCTTGCCGGCTGTGTCACCTACCATTGTAGGACCGCCTCCGGAGAGGAGATAGATGACATTGAAGTTGTTGATATTACCTGTAAAAGAGGTAATGAGGTAGGGAGTGGTGACAAAGAGCATGTAGGGCAGTGTGATCTTGGCAAAGATGGTCACAGGGCCTGCTCCGTCTATCTTGGCTGCCTCATAGAGTTCTACAGGTATATTCTGAAGGATGCCTGTTACCTGGAGCATGGTGTAGGGTATACCAACCCAGAGATTAATGATGATAATGGTAACACGGGCCCACATCACATTGGTCATGAAGGGAAGTGAGGAGTCTATCAGTCCCAGATTCTTCAGGATGACATTGATGGCACCCTGGGGCTGGAGCATGATATGCATGATCATGAGGCTGACAAACTGAGGCACTGCGATGGAGAGTACAAAGCAGAATCTCCAAAAGCCCTTCCATTTGGTATCCTTCCTGTTGATGATCATGGCCAGGATCATACCCATGATATAGTTGAGAAGTGTGGCAAATACGGCCCAGATAAGAGTCCAGGTCAGTACGCCCCAGAACTGGCGGCCAATGTTGCCTGCCAGGTTCAGTACCCTGCCGAAGTTCACCATGCCTACCCAGTCAAAGAGGGCCAGGTGGTTGTTTTCCTTGGAATACTCTGTAAAGGCCATGCTTATCATGAAGATCAGAGGCACTACGGTAAAGGCCATGATACCTGTAAGAGGCAGGGCCATGAGAGAGATGTGAAGGTTCTGATTGGCCAGAGACCTGATATCCTCTCTGAAATTATTGACAGGGTGTCCCTGCTCGATCCTGCGCTGGAGATAGTAGGACTCCCTGAGCTGGATGGCCCAGAATACTATAAAGAGGAATGTGACAAAGAGCACTGCCACGCCGTAGAGGAGGATCAGCAGTGAATTGTCGCCCTGGGTATATTCATATATCTGCTTGGCTTCGTTCCATACCTTGCCCTGCTCTGCTTCGCCCAGTCCCGGGAGCTCTGCCAGGCAGCTGATGCCCTTGGTGATCATAAAGAAGATATAAGCTATTTCAACAAAGAAGATGAGGATTCCTTTTACGATCTGCTTGTGCATGGCGCAGCCAAGACCCATTATGACAGTTGAGAGCCTGGTATAGATATCACCGCCTGCAAGTGCAGCAAGAACAGTATTATCTGCTTTTATTTTTTTATTTTTCATAATCCTTTTCCTTAAGGGTTTTTGCCTGATGAAAAAGAGGTCGCAAGCCGCCATTAGCAGCCTGCGGCCTCTTTAATATCCTAAAGTCGCCGATAGGAATACTGCTTATTATTCTACAGAAGCGGAGTTCATAGCTGTGTTCATTGCCTCTGTCTTGTCAGCTGCGTTGTCGTGAGTAACTGTGCCGTTTACAATTTCGTCACCCATTGACTGAGCAGGTGTCCAGTACTGACCCATTGTGGATACAAGGGGCTGAACTGTGGAAGCCTTGGCCAGAACGTCCTGAACTGCTGTTGCCAGGTCGTTGCCTGCTACATCGATAGAAGAATCTGTAGGAAGGATGTTGCGCATCTCAAGGTGTGCCTTCTGAGCATCAGCGCTTCCAAGGTAGCTTGCAAGTGCAACTGCTACCTGAGGGTTCTTGGAGTTGGGGTTAACACCAATAGCCTTGGAGCCTGCAAATGCCTTCATCTGAGCATCAGTGCCGCCTACCTTGAAAGTGGGAGCTGCTGCGATACCCATGTTGTCGCCAAGAGCTTCCTTGACAGCGTCATAATCCCATGAACCTGAGAATATAGCGCTTACAGAGCCGTCGCCAAGACCTGCGATGCCCAGTCCGTCAGCGTCATTTCTGAAGTTGGGATTAGCTGCCAGATCTACAAGGTAATCAGTAACTGCTACAGCCTTGTCACCTGAGAAATCAAAGCCTGCTGCTTCGTCTGTGCCGTCAGCACCAAAGAGTGTGCATCCGTTACCTACATAGAAGGAAGCGATATACCAGCTGTTGGAAAGAGGGAATGCTACAACGCCCTTCTCCAGCATTGTATCCAGGCTCTTAACATCGTCTTCAGTAAAGACACTCTTGTCATAGTACATAAACCAGGTATTGGAAGTAAAAGGAACACCGTATACACCGCCGTCATAGGTCACTGTGTTGACCATGGTCTCAGAGTTGGAAGCCTTGATGTTCTCAACTGCTGTGCCGCCCAGCTCAGCAATGCCGCCTGCAGCGAGGAGATCCGGAATCTGGTCGTTGGCAAACATGTATACGTCAGCAGCTGCTGTGGGGTCAGTAGCTACGTTAGTCTTGGCATCACCTTCGGAGCATACGCCGTACTCAAAAGTCAGGTCCCAGTCAGCGTGCTCTGCTGCGAAAGCTTCGCACTCTGTTTTTAACCAGTTGCCGTTTGCATCGTCCTGATCTTCCTGAGGACCCCATACTGTGATAGTAGCAGTGATCTTCTCATCTGCAGGTGTCTGTGCGCTCTCTTCGGATGCGCTCTCTTCGGATGCGCTCTCAGTAGCACCTTCAGCAGCGGGCTTTGTCTCTTCCTTGCTGCCGCAGCCTGCAAGGGCAGATACTGTCATCAGTCCTGTCAGGAACATTGCTAATACTTTCTTTTTCATTTTCATTCCTCCTAGATCGTTGTAAGTTTTGACCGTTTTTACCTTGTTTCGCTCATTTTCGCATGTGTTTCCGTGGTAATGACGGAAAATAACAATGAGTTTTCGCAAGTTTTCGTGAATCTGATATTACTATAGTCCACGGAAAGCGTTTTCACAATAGCGATTTTGATTTTTCGTCATCTCTCACAAATGGGATATTGTCATTTTGTGTATTATTAACCAAATAGATTTTCGCTAGTTTTCGTTCGTTGTAGTTAAGCTTTTTATGCGCTATAATACAATCTCGAAATAGTATTTTCGCTTTTTTTCGTGAAAGGTTTTATATGGCAACTATTAAAGACATTGCAGACAAACTGGGTATATCTGTCAGTACCGTATCCAAAGGGCTCAATGATGCCAAGGACATCAGTGAAAACCTTAGGCAGCAGGTCCTGGATACTGCAGTAGAGCTGGGATATACCAAAAAGAAGATGAGGACTGCGTCAGATGATAAGGTCTGTATCTTCATAGAGAATATGGATTACAAGAAGGCCGATGATTTTGGTTATGATATAGTCCTGGGCTACAAGCAGGCTGCCTTCAGAGCAGGCATGAGCGTAGAGATAGAAGAGACTGGACCTGATTTTCAGGCGGCTCACCGCTATGAATCATATATATTGGAGAAGGGCTACAAGGCTGCTTTTCTCGTGGGCTTTGCCCTTGGAGATCCCTGGATGGCACAGCTGGGCAGCACTTCGGTGCCTACCATACTCCTGGACAATTTCATAAAGTCCAATCCCAATATCTCCTATATAGGTACTGACTCTGAAGAGGGTATCGATATGGCCATTGCCCACCTGGTAGCTCTGGGCCATGAGAAGATAGCCTTTCTGGATGGCTCCAAGGATTCCATGATATCCGATCAGAGGATGAGAGCATATCTTAGGAGTATATCCCACCACCACCTGCCCCTGGATCCGTCAATGGCAGTATATGGCTATTTTGTGGCAGATGCTGCTCACTACCATGTACCGGGATTTTTGGATATGGGTGTAACGGCTATAGTATGCGGCAATGATGAGATAGCAGAAGGAGTGATCGCCTCCTGCAAGGCTGAGGGATACTCGGTTCCTGAAGATATCAGTGTGATAGGCTTTGATGATATACCTGCTGCGGCTTCTATGGTTCCGCCTCTTACTACCGTGAGGCAGAACCGCCTGGAGATAGGCAAGTGTTCTTTTATGATATTGCGCACTCTCATGGACGGAGTGGCCCTGTCCAAGAACCTTCTTAGGCCCTCACTTATAGTGAGGCACTCCACAGCTTTAGCAAGACCAAGAGTTATGGTGAGGCGCCATGATTCCAAGGATTCTGTTCTGCATGTCAATCCCAGGCTTTATGATGAAGCCCTGAAAGAGAGGCAATTATGACAGACGATATAGAAATGGCAAGTTGTGACAACATCAGCAATATAGAAGAGGACTTCATATACAGGGGAGATGATCTTGGGGCTTTTTATGATAATGGAAGAGCCCGTTTTCGCCTCTGGGCTCCAAAGGCGAAAAACGTAGTCCTTGAGCTCTACAATAATGATACGGATGATGCATACGAGTCCCATACCATGACAGTCTCCGAAGATGGCACATGGACCTATAGCGGTGATATGGCTGAGGGAACTTATTATACCTACAGAGTAGACGGACGTGTGAGCCAGGATCCCTACAGCAGGGCGACAGGCTGCAACGGTGCAAGGTCTATGCTCATAGACCTTGCTCTCACAGATCCTGAGGGCTTTGACAGTGACAAGGGACCTGCACTTGCAAGCCCTGTTGATGCGATTATATGTGAGACTTCTATACTGGATGCTACGGGAGATATATCCTCGCATGCTTGTCACAGGGGAAAATATCTGGGACTTGCAGAAAAGGGCCTTAAGACCGGGGCAGGTCTGCCTACGGGACTTGATCATTTTAAGGCTCTGGGTGTCACCCATGTGCAGCTCATGCCTGTCTATGACTTTGGCAGTATCGACGAAGCTGTTTCCACTATTGATAATGAGGATAATTACAATTGGGGCTATGACCCGGTGAACTATATGGTCCCCGAGGGCTCTTTTGCCACAGATCCCCATGACGGGAGAGTGAGGATAAGAGAGTTCAAGGAGATGATAAAGGCCTTCCATGAGGAGGGGCTGGGCGTCATCATGGACGTGGTATTTAATCATACCTATGATCTGGACTCATCTTTTCAGAGAGTCTATCCCGATCATTTCTATCGCAAGGATGGGGATAAGTATTCTGATGCCAGTGCCTGCGGCAATGAAGTGGCTTCTGAGCGTCCCATGGTCAGAAAATATATCATAGATTGCCTGCGCTATTGGATGGAGGAATATCATATAGACGGCTTTAGATTTGATCTTATGGGCTGCCTTGATCTGGATACCATGGCTGAGGTGAACAGAGTTCTCAGAGCCATCAGACCTGATGTCCTCCTCTATGGCGAGGGCTGGCTGGGAGGCGAGTCAGTGCTGCCTGTGAACAAGAGAGCCACAAAGGCTATGATAAGGGGGATAGACGGGATAGGTGCTTTCTCTGATGACATAAGGGATGGCATCAGAGGAAATGTATTTGAGAATACGGAATGCGGCTTTGCAACGGGGGACCTTGATTCCAAGGCAGATATACGCTTCTCTGTAGTAGCTGCCTGCAGCCACCCTGAGACTGACCCTGAGAGGGAAGAAGAGGGCAAGGTAAAAGCCTGGGCAACAAGTCCCTGCCGTGTGATCAATTATGTGTCCTGCCATGACAACATGACCCTTTGGGACCGCATCTGCATGTCCAGGAAGGATGCTTCGTTAGAGGACAGGCTCTTGATGAACAGGCTGGCAGCATTTATTGTCTTTACTTCCCAGGGCATCCCCTTCTTCCTTCACGGAGAGGAGATACTTAGGTCTAAAGGCTTTAACGAGAACAGCTTTAATATGCCCCTTAGCCTGAATTCTATTAAATATGACCTGACGGATGACCAGGCTGCAATGCTTGATTATTACAAAGAGCTGATCAGGCTTAGAAAGAGATTGCCTTCTCTGCATATGGTTGCTGCGGAAGAAGTGAGAGATAAGATCAGCTTCCTGGATAGCCCGGATGAGCCGCAACTGGTGGCTTATAGAGCAGGGGATCTGTTCGTAGTATATAATGCTTCGGATAGCCCGGCTGTCATCAAGGCTCCTGTAAGCGGCAGCTATAAGGTGCTGGCTGAGGGGGGTGTTATAAAGGCTGACGGTATCTGCACAAAGTCTGTTACTAAGGGGAATGAGATAGAGATAGCTCCTATCAGCTCTTATCTTGCTGTGATCAGCTAGGATAATCTTGAAAATAGGATGCAGTAATGCTTGAACCTGGGACTTATAGATTCGGTCGCTGAGCTGAAAATAAACTATATGGAGGACCCACATGATAGGAAATATAAGAGAAGCTGACAAGAGATCCCGCAAAAGCATCATATCAGACAGAGTCACAAAGAGACTGGCTGCCGCTATGATCCCGGCCATATGTACGGCGGCGCTTATGGGATGTGCTTCAAAGGCCGCTCAGCCCCTGAATGTCATAGATGACAAGTACCGCACCTGTTATGAGGTCTTTGTATACTCTTTTTATGATAGTGATGGAGATGGTATAGGAGACCTTAATGGACTGACGGAGAAGCTGGACTATATAAATGACGGCAATGATAAGACAGATGATGATCTGGGCTGTAATGAGATATGGCTCATGCCCATATCTCCCTCACCTACTTATCACAAATATGATGTGACAGATTACAAGGATATCGACAGCGCTTACGGCAGCATAGAAGACTTTGACAGATTTATTGATGAGGCTCATAAGAGGGGCATCAATGTAATAATCGATTTTGTCATGAACCATTCCTCCTCGGAGCATCCCTGGTTTAAAGAGGCGGCCTCCTATCTGAGGATGCTGCCGGAGGGCGAAGAGCCTGATCTTTCAGAGTGTCCTTATGTGGATTACTATCATTTTACCAGGGAAAAGTCAGATGGATATGAGAGACTGCCTGCTACGAAATGGTATTATGAAGCCCGCTTCTGGAAAGGGATGCCGGATCTGAATCTTAAGAGCGACAAGGTAAGGGCTGAGTTTGATGATATCACTAGCTTTTGGCTGGATCACAAGGTGGACGGCTTCAGGCTTGATGCTGTTACTTCCTATGAGACAGGCAGGAGCGAGGATATAATAGAGGAGCTTAGCTGGTTTAATGACATGGTCAAGAGCAAAAGCTCTGATGCATACATAGTAGGCGAAGCCTGGACCGGCAGAAAGGATTATGCACCTTTTTATTCTTCGGGGGCAGACAGCTTTTTTGACTTCTCCTTTGGAGGAAGTGATGGCAATATTGCCAAGGTGCTAAGGGGGCAGGGCACTGCAGATGATTTTGTCCAGGCGCAGATCAATGCAGAGACTCTGTATCAGTCCTATAATCCTGATTATATCAATGCACCCTTTTATACCAATCATGATATGCCCAGGAGCTCCGGCTATTATATAGGCGACAACGCTGTGGCTATGACCAAGATGGCAGAAGCCATGAACCTTTTGATGCAGGGGAATGCCTTTATATACTATGGCGAAGAACTGGGTATGAGGGGCGCCGGCAAGGATGAGAATAAGCGCGGTCCTATGCCCTGGTCAGCTGATGAGTCTGCAGAAGGGACCTGCAGCGGACCTTTTGGTATGGACAAGCAGGAAAACGCAGTACAGAGCCTTGAGGAGCAAAAGGCAGATCCTGATTCTATCTATAATTTTGTAAAGCATATCATCCGCATGCGTAATGCCAATCCTGCAATTGCCAGGGGTATGACAGAGCGCCTGACAGATGATGCGGGCAATAGCCTTTGTACGGAAAGCATATCAGCCATCAAGAGAAGCTGGGAAGATGATACTGTGGCCATCATCCTGAATATATCGGATACAGAGGATAGTATTAAGATTCCTTCAGGCTACAAGCTTGCAGACAGTGCCTGCGCATCGGACGGCAGCGCGGAGGCTGCGTCTAAGGGAGGCGTGCTCTCGCTCCCTGCATATTCGGTGGCTATTTTGACAGCAGGAAAGTAAAGGAAATTTGCTGTTTTGGAACACATCAGTTACATTTCCGGCTGTTTTTGTTAAAATGGTTTTATAAGGGAAGCAGGCAAAAATAAAGGGAAAGGTTTACTGTCGTTACGGGGCGTTTAAGGAGGGGAGTGTAATGACACAGACCAAAAAGGTAAGTGGGGGACATTTGCCCGGCAGAACTGATGAAAATGCAAGATCTGCCATCGATGAGAAGAGCCTGCGTATCTTATCCAATCAGTTTCCTAATGTATCTACAACTGCTACGGAGATCATCAATCTCCAGTCTATTCTCAGCCTTCCCAAGGCTACAGAGCATTTTCTCTCTGATATCCACGGTGAATATGAGCAGTTTGCACATGTGCTCAAGAACGGCTCCGGTGCTGTCAAGAGGAAGATCGATGAGGAATTTGGCAATCTATTGTCCGAGAGGGAAAAGAAAGAGCTGGCAAGCCTGATCTATTATCCTGAAGAGAGAATGCGCCTTATTTGTGAATCCGGTGAAAATATGGACGATTGGTATGTGGTGATGATCAATCGTCTGATAAATGTATGCAAAAATGCGGCCTCCAAATATACAAGGTCCAAGGTTAGAAAAGCGCTGCCGCCGGATTTTGCCTATGTGATAGAGGAGCTGATCACAGGCAGGCGGGATATCAGCAATCAGGAAGCCTATTACAATGAGATCATAGATACTGTGATCAGGATCGGAAAGGCACCGGAGCTGATCATAGCATTGTCTGAAGTCATCAGCCGCTTTATAATCGACCATCTGCATATAGTAGGTGACCTCTATGACAGAGGGCCCGGCCCTCATATCTGCATGGATATACTGATGAAGTATCACAGTGTGGATATCCAATGGGGCAATCACGATGTAGTATGGATGGGAGCTGCTACAGGTCACCTGGCCTGCATAGCTACGGTGCTGAGATTCTCGGCCAGATATGGCAATCTGGATATCCTTGAAGATGGCTATGGTATCAATCTTCTGCCCCTGTTCAAATTTGCCCTGGAGACCTACAGGGATGATCCTTGTGAATGTTTCAGCCTCCATTACAGGGAAGGTGAGTATGATCTGACCAATGCCATGACAGACAGGAAGATGCACAAGGCTATCTCTGTGATCCAGTTCAAGCTGGAAGGGCGCCTGATCCAGGACCATCCGGAGTTTGGCATGGAAGACAGGCTCCTCCTTGATAAGATGGATCTGGAAAAGGGGACCATCACCATAGATGGAGTTGAGTACAGGCTCCTTGATACCAATTTTCCCACTATCGATCCCAGGGATCCCTACGCCTTGTCTGACAAGGAAAAGAAGCTCATAGAGCAGCTTAGAAGAGCCTTTATCAAATGCGATAAGCTCCAGGAGCATGTACAGTTCCTCTATAGAAACGGCTCCTTGTATAAGACTTATAATAATAACCTGCTCTATCACGGTTGCGTGCCCCTTGATGAAGACGGTAGCTTTAGGGAAGTGGAGCTGTATGGTCAGAAATATAAGGGCAAGGCTCTATATGATGCTCTGGAGCAGTATCTCAGAAAGGGCTATTATGCCATAGATCCTGCAGAAAAGAAAAAGGGCATGGACCTTTTGTGGTATACCTGGATAAGCAGGAATTCTCCTGTATTTGGCAAGGACAAGATGGCTACCTTTGAGCGCTATTTCCTTGAGGATAAAAAGCTCCATGAAGAGCCCAAGAATCCATATTATAAGTGGATCAACAATAACGATACCATCGATATGATACTCACGGAATTTGGCCTTGATATCAAGGAGAGCCGCATCATAAACGGTCATATCCCTGTGGAATCAAGAAAGGGCGAGTCTCCGGTCAAGTGCGGAGGAAGGCTCATCATCATAGACGGAGGCTTTTCCAAGGCTTACCAGCCAAAGACAGGAATAGCGGGCTATACACTTACCTACAATTCCTATGGTTTTCTTTTGGCTGCTCATGAACCCTTTAAGTCAGTGGAATATGCGGTGGAGACAGGCAGTGATATCCATTCCGATACGATACTGGTACAGCATGTCAAGAAACGCAAGACTGTGGCAGATACTGATATAGGAAAATCTATCAAGGAGAATATAAGGGATCTGGAAGCTCTCCTTGATGCATACCGTACAGGCCTCATAGTTGAGAGAGCATAAAAGCAGGGAATGTTTGTTAAAAATGTATAGATTATTAGATGACCATTCAGAAACACGCATTTACTGCGTGTTTCGTGAGAACATGAATCTGGCAAATAGGCCCAGCAGCTTTAGCTGCTTATAAATGGCCTATTTGCATACATTCTTGGATTATTTATCCAAGAATGTATAGATTATTAGATGACCATTCAGAAACACGCATTTACTGCGTGTTTCGTGAGAACATGAATCTGGCAAATAGGCCCAGCAGCTTTAGCTGCTTATAAATGGCCTATTTGCATACATTCTTGGATTATTTATCCAAGAATGTATAGATTGCGTCAGCTAATACATATTTTTAATGAAAAGGAATTGAACGATCATTATGTAAACTACAGTGAATATACGATTGGGTAAATAGCATCGATATGTATAATTATACAAAAAAAGATATACTGTGTTAGTTTAAAGATATTTAATTTGACAAAAGTGCATAAACGCTAGCGTTTATGCACTGTATGCCTGTTGCTATTATGATAACAGTGTTTATATTTTGGCAAATTAATGTAAACTATTGACATTATTTGTTATCGTATTTATACTTTCAACATCTAGTTTTGTTTGCGAAACTGGATGTTTTTTTATCAATGACGCTTTAACGATTAAAAGCGTCAACGAATCGAAGCTTTAAAGGGACGAATCAAACACCTTCTGGCGGGGGAGAATATGTCGGGAATAGTATTTGAAAAGCTTGATGACGCGGCTCTTGTAAACGGGGCCGGAGACAGGCAAGATCACAGGATAGATAAGAGTGATCCGGCCTTTGGTGGGGAGGATCTTACAGAGAATCCATTACATCTATATATAGTATTCAGGGACGATGTGAGCATGGAAGATGGCACTTCTGCTGTGGAGGCGCTACGCTCTGAGGATGCAAATCTGAGCATAGTCAGGCGTGATGAGAGCGGTCATGGCATAGTCGTAGTGGCAGATGTTACTCTTAAGGACAGGATAGAAGCCCTTGATGAAGTGCAAAGAGTAAAGGTGAATGCTGAGGATATAGCACTATCTGCTGAAGGCTCGGAAACTGCAGCTATATCAGAAACTGCAGAGATTTCAGATATATCAGAAGCTGTAGTGGAGTCTGAAAATGCAGAGGCTTCAGGATCTGCAGAGACTTCAGGATCAGCTGAGACTGCAGAAGGATGTGAAAACTCAGATATATCAGAAACAGAGGATATAGAAAAGGATCATGAGAATCAAACTGTAATGGAAGAGACCGCAAATGCAGATGCTTACGGGACTATCTCATCATCGCTTACAGTATTGATCCCTGCTCTGATAGCTCTGCTGCTATTATCTGCAGCTCTTATCGGGCTTCATTTGAAGGCAAGGAGTAAGTAATGAACTGAATATAAATGATCAAAATAGTAATTGTCTGAGAACTGATGATAAATATGCATAGCCGGCGTCGCCTTAAGCGGGAGGGAGTCGGAGAGTGCTGTTTATAAATAAAAATGGAGGAGGAGATAGAAATGAAGAACCACGCAGCGGGAAGAGTCATAGCCGGTATTCTGAGTGCATCACTTGTGCTCGCACAGAATATCCCGGCTCTGGCTAGTCCTGAGAGTTCGGATAGTATCTCTGCTAATGAGATAGCAGAAGATGCTGACGCTGAAGCGGCGGATGAGACTTCAGAAGATGGCCAGGATACAGGATCTGTGCTCTTCGAAGAAGTTGATCCCGAAGCTGAGGATCTTGTAAGTCCTCGCGATGCAGTTCAAGGTGAAACTGCAGAGATTCCCGTATCTGAGCCTGATCCAGAGGAACAGACCAGGGTAATCATAGTAATGGAGGGCGACGCAGTCCTTGATCAGGGTATCAGTGTAGAGGATGTGGCTGAAAGTGATGCAGCCATAGATATGGCAGAGGATATCACCCGTGATCAGGAGGCAGAAGCCCAAAAGATATCTGAGGAAGCGCTGGACGGCGAGTCCCTGGATGTAAATTACAACTTTACACTGCTTACCAATGCCATGTCAGCAGATGTTGCTTACAAGGACATTGAGAATATCAAAGAGGTAGAGGGTGTTAAAGCTGTATATGTAGCTCAGAAGTATGAACCCATGACAGAGGCTGAGCCTCAGACTATCACTGCCGGTGATATGATCGGTGGTTATACAACATGGGCAGCAGGCTACACAGGTGCAGGCAGCAGGATTGCTGTCATTGATACAGGTATTGATGCAGACCATCCTTCTTTTGACGGCGCTGCATTTGATGCACACCTTAAGGAGACTGCAGGGAAGGCCGGCAGATCTGTAGCTAGCTACAATCTTCTGGATACACAGGAGATCGCCAAGGTACTGCCTCTCCTTAACGCTACAACAATGGACAGTGACCTGACAGCATCAGATCTCTATCTGTCTGAGAAGATCCCCTTTGCATTTAACTATGTAGATAGGAATCTGGACGTAACTCATGAGAATGATGAAGAGGGTGATCACGGAACACACGTATCCGGTATCGCCACTGCAAATGCATATGTTCCCGGAGCAGACGGAAACTTTGCTGCTCAGGAGCAGGGAGTAGTAGGTGTTGCTCCTGATGCACAGCTCATTACCATGAAGGTATTTGGTACAAATGGCGGCGCATACTCCGATGACTACATGGCAGCTATCGAGGATGCACTGCTCCTGAATGCAGATGTGGTAAACCTGAGCCTTGGTTCATCAGCAGCAGGTTATTCATCTGATTCAGAGACATATATCAATGAGATATTTGACAAGCTGGAAGGAACAGGCACTGTTGTATCCATTTCCGCAGGTAATTCAGGACGCTGGGCAGATGATTCTACTTACGGCGTAAACTTCAGCGGAGATGTTAACCAGGATACAGTAGGTTCACCCGGATCCTACACCAATGCATTTACTGTTGCCAGTGCTGTTAACAGCGGTTTTACAGGTAACTATTTTGAAGCAAGCGGTGTAAGAGTGTTCTATACAGCAGGTAATGATACCCTAGCTCCTAACTTCGAGACTCTTGATACTTCCGCAGATCAGAGCGGCACCGAATATCCTTTCGTGCTCATCGACGGCAAGGGTGAGCCTTCTGATTATGAGGGTGTGGATGTAGAGGACAAGATTGTATTTGTACAGCGTGGTGCCATCACCTTTGGTGAGAAGCAGATGAATGCAGAAGCCGCAGGTGCAAAGGCTGTTGTAATTTACAACAACACTTCAGGTACCATCAGCATGACTCTTCAGGGCAGCACAGCTGTGATCCCCGCTGTATCCATTACTCTTGCTGAGGGTATGGCTATAGAGGACGCAGCAGAGCAGGTTTCCGACCGCGTATATGAAGGTACTGTCACTGTATACGGCAAGGTTGCTACCAACTCCAATGCTTCTGATGGATATACCATGAGTGATTTCTCGTCCTGGGGTGTTCCCGGTACTCTGGATCTCAAGCCTGAGATCACAGCTCCCGGCGGCAATATCTATTCCACCCGTGACAATGGCACTTATGGCAATATGAGCGGAACATCCATGGCTGCTCCCTCCATCTCCGGACAGACAGCGCTTGTATCTCAATATATCAAGGAGAATGGACTGGCAAAGGCCAATAAGATCTCTGTAAGAAGTCTGGCTCAGTCTCTTCTTATGAGTACTGCTACTCCTCTTCATGAGGATAATGATCCTGAAGCTCCCGAATATTCACCCAGGGCTCAGGGTGCAGGTCTTGCCAATGTATATGATGCTGTTACATCCCCTTCCTATATCCTGGTAGGCGATAAGCAGGGCAACGATGGTAAGGTAAAGGTAACACTGGGAGACGATCCTTCAAGAAGCGGCAACTACAGCTTCTCCTTTGATATTTACAACATGAGCAAGGATCCTCAGTTCTATGTACTGGATTCTTCTGTAATGACAGAGGAGCTCTATGATGCAGGCTGGGCAACATATTTTGCAGGCTCTGCTCACAAGCTTGATCCTGAAGTGACCATGACAGCAGGCGATACACGTCTGGTATATGACCTTAATGATGATTGCAGGATCGACAATAAAGATAAGAAGTTATTCCTGCAGTATGTAAATGGCACAAAGGAGCTGACACTGATCTCTACCAATGAAGACTATTTTGATTTTAACAGCGATGGACTGGTAGACACCCGTGACGTATATCTCTTTGGCAGACAGCTTAAGGGCAAGGCTTCCGTAGCTGACTTTAAGCTCAGAGTGGTTGAGGTTAAGAAGAAGACCAATATCAAGGTTAACATCAACCTGTCCCAGGCAGACAGAGATTACCTGGCAGGCTTTGAAAACGGTATCTATGTAGATGGATATATCTATGTAAACGGTGCTGTTAATATGTCAGTTCCTTTCCTGGCATTCTATGGCAGCTGGATGGATTCATCCATGTACGAGCCTTTTGATTTCATGCAGTACTGGCATGATCCTAATTATGACGGTGAGACCTATTGCGGAATCTCTGCTACCAACTTCCTGTCCGTATATCTCTATGGAGATGAAGAAGAGCTCTACTATGTGCCCAATCAGTATGCTGATGATGACGAATACATTGCAGACAGAAATGCCATCAGCTCTGAAAACGGAACAGTGCTGGGCTCTCAGTACTACACACTGATCAGAAATGCTAACAGGGTAATAGCTACCATCACAGACAGAAATACAGGTGAAGAGTATTTTAGAACAGAAGAGCTTGAGAACTATGCATCCTTTGTATACGACGGAAGCTGGACCAATTATCTCCAGTGGCAGGATCTCTTCTGGGCAGGTACAGATGCAGATGGCAATCCTCTTCCTGATGGAACAGAAGTGGATGTCACACTTGAAGCAGTGCCCAGCTACTATGATGATATAGAGGATCCCAGTACTCTCAAGGGTAAGGGTCTCTACATGACTACTCCTATAGCTATCGACAATACCAGCCCTGCAATCGCCGGCGCTAATAAGAATGATAAGGGCAGCTTTGATATCACAGTTTATGATAATCGCTATACAGCTGCAGTGCTGGTTCGCGACTCAGAGCTTACTCTTACCGGAAGATATGCTGTTAATCAGACCAAGAAGGGAGCTGCACAGAAGCTTGAGATAGCTGCTCCTGAAGGTATCTTCTATGTATATGTATATGACTATGCAGGAAATGCTTCAATATACCGCTTCTATAATGAGCCAGCAGAGGAGGAAGCTGTTGATACTGATGAGGATACAGCCATAGATACTCAGGCTCCTGCAGATGATGAGGAACCTGTAGTAGAAGAGCCTAGGCCTGAAGAAGAGGATACAGATGATGTCTCTGAGGAAGAAGCCCTTGAAGACGAAGATGATAAGGCAGCAGATGAGGAAGCTGACGGGGCAGAAGCAGAAGCTGCGGATGCCTTAATCGAAGAAGACGTTGTGGGAGGAGAGACAAATGAATAAGACAGTAAAGAGACTGGTTGTCCTCGCCCTGACAACCCTGATCATGTTCACAGCTTTCCCTGCAGTAAAAGCTATGGCAGCAGAAGCAGCACCTGTCCATACAGCTCTTACAAGCAGAGGAAAGGGCGACAAGATGGAGCTGACCTATAAGCTCACACTTGATAAGACCCTTGTTAGTGATGGAAGGATCGCTGTAACCTATGATACTGAAGCTCTGGTTCTTAAGAGCAAGTCCGTAGGCGGCAAATTTGATATGGAAGACCTGAACTGTGACTACGAAGATAGCACAGGCAAGGGAATTGCATATGCATTTGTAAATGATAGTGCAAAGAAGACAAGCGGCACACTTGTGAGCCTGAAGTTCTCTGTAAAGAAAGGCCTTAGTCGCAGGGACAGCGTGATCGCCACTCATATCTTTGGACTCTGCAATGAGGATACTACAGTTGTAGCAGACAGCACTCTTGAAGACATCGCTACAGTAGGTGTAGGCGGACTGTCAAAGCCTGCTATCAGCGCTATCAAGCAGACACTTCTGGGCGTAGATGTACAGTGGGGAAGAGATGCAGAGGCTGACGGCTACGAAGTATATCGCAGCACATCTGGGGATGGCAAATACAGCAGAGTGGCCCTTACATCCTTCACTGATTATCTGGACCTTTTGGTATGGAATAACCAGACCTACTATTATAAGGTAAGGTCTTACAGAGGAAGCGGCTCATCAAGAGTATACTCTGAGTATTCCGATGTTAAGTCAGTAAAAGTCAGAAAGTTTATGATCTTCTGATCATAAATATGATGAAGGTGATATGAGCTGATCTTAGCAGATCAGTCCGTACTATGGTCCCGCAGGGGGACGGGCGGGAAGGGAGTTTCCTTTATCTGCCATTCTCTCCTGAGGGACCATTTTGAATTATATAACTATAGTTTCTGAAAAAATATTTGAATCATATCGGTTTGAGATTTATCACAACGGATTATAATAAATATGATTTTAATTTGATTTGTGATATACTAATAACAGTATTTAATTCATTATTCAGAGGGGACAGGGTAATATGGAGCAGACACTAGACCAGGAAAAGGTGTTATATGTCAGAATGCTTGGGAAGTTTTCCCTGACATACGATGGGAAAGAGGTTACTCCCGGCAGAAACAACGCCTCTAAGTTTACTCAATTACTTCAGATCGTTTGGCTTCAGGGGGATAAGGGCGTCTCAAAGGATGAGCTTGTATCTTCTCTTTATGGTGACGATGAGACTTCTAACGTCAGCAACAGCTTCAACAATCTCCTGTATCAGATGCGCAAACAGATGGTGGCAGCAGGCCTTCCTGCAGAGGGCTACGTCAGGAAGCAGAAGAAGATCTTTGTGACAGATCCTGCTGTTCCTGTATGGGTGGATACCCTTGCCTTCAAAGAAGCTTTTGAAAAGGGACAGAGTGCCCAGTCAGATGATGAGCGCTGCAAGTATTATACCGAAGCCTTTGATCTGTATCAGGGTGAGCTATTGCCTGCTCTGTCAACCGAGACCTGGGTCATTATGGAGAGCGTGGCTCTTCGTAAGAAATACAATGTGCTGGTCCAGTGGCTGGGTGAGTATCTCACTGCTCGTAAGAAATATGACGAAGCCTTCCGCGTTTACGGAAGAGCTGCTGATATATATCCTGAAGGAGACTGGCAGGCCGGCCAGATCGAGACCCTTATCAATAAAGGTGATTATAAGAGTGCTCTTAAGGTGTACGACGATACAGTTGCTTACTATACAGGAGAGCTGGGACTACCTGTTCCGGACAAGCTCCTTGATGTATACCACAGGATGAGCTCCAAGATAGATAATGCTCCCGGACAGATCCACGAGATCCAGGCGGAGATGAAGAGTGACAGAAAGAGCGTAGAGAGAGCAGATGATGGAGCTTACGACTGCACCTATCCCAGCTTTATAGA
Source organism: Butyrivibrio sp. MC2013 (assembly GCF_000424585.1). Lineage (GTDB taxonomy): Bacteria > Bacillota > Clostridia > Lachnospirales > Lachnospiraceae > Butyrivibrio. Next base: position 68,390 of record NZ_AUKE01000006.1, on the reverse strand, counting down.
CGCATATCACATCCTCTCCAGGAATATGGCCAGGACAGGCTATTCCGTATTTATGATGCTGTGCACCCTGGTGGACTACGAGGGCAAGATGATCCGCAATCAGGATAAGCTCAGAGCCAGGAGCGGAGCCCTTTGGGAGGCTATCCACATGACGCTCAGGCAGGGCGATACCTTCACCAAGTATTCCAACAGCCAGTATCTGATCCTCCTCGTTGGTACCAGTCAGGAGGACTGCGATATCATCTACCGCAGGATCAATAAGAAGCTCAAGGAAATAGCAGGCCCCAGAGCTGACTTTAAATACTCTGTTGTATCACTTGCAGAGCTTCCCGGCGAATTAAAGCAGGGAGAATGATGAAACAGGGCGTGTTCATATTTTGTTCACAGAATGTTAAAAGTCACGAAAATTTCATCAAATTTTATTTACTTTTATGAGAATTGATAATGACACGGCTTTTTTAATATGCTATATTATCTTTTGACCGGGGAAACAAGGGTACACTAAGGTAGTGTACCTTTTTTCCTGCCCGGCGAAGGATTATTATGAAAAAGCATCAGACAGTCAGGATAATAGTTAATACACATAAGAAATACTGGATGCCCCACAGCCACATGTATATCCCCATGCATGTAGGCGCCTGCCTTGACAAGAACAAGTCAGGACAGCCTCTGGAGTTGGGTTACCAGAGAGATGACGAGGGTGAGAATATATCCGAAAAGAACCCTCTTTTTTGCGAGCTTACAGGACTTTATTGGGCATGGAAGAATCTGGATGCAGACTATATAGGTCTGTGCCACTACCGCAGATACTTTGGCGGATACCGTTCTTCCCGTAATCCCATGGGCAGGATCCTTTTAAGGCGTGAGCTGGAACCCATGCTGGGCAAGTACAGGGTATTTGTACCAAGCAAGAGACACTATGTGATAGAGTCTCTGTATTCACATTATCAGCATACTCACTATGTAGAGCATCTCTATGTAGCAAGGGGTATCATCTCACAGATGTATCCCGAATATATCGAGACATACGACAGGGTGCTGCGTCGGACCAGCGGCCACATGTTCAACATGATGATCATGGACAGAGAGCTCCTTGATGAGTACTGCACATGGCTCTTTAATATCCTTTTTGAGCTGGAGAAGAAGATCGATACCAGGCATATGTCTCATTTCCAGGGACGTTATTGCGGACGCGTGAGTGAGATCATTTTTAATGTATGGCTTGATTATCAGATCGAGACAGGCAGGATCAGCAGGGACGAGGTCAAGGTACTGCCTTATGTATATATGGAGAAGACTGACTGGCCCAAGAAGATCAGCAGATTCCTCAGAGCCAAGATCTTCCATGAGAAGTATGAAGTGTGATCTGTGCTGTAATGAGCAGTATCTGAGCAGGCAGCAGCTGATCGGATAAGAGTGACTGATTTGAAACTATCTACAGTAGGTGCGTTTAAGAATATAGGTTCATCAGGTACTGTGGTACTGGATGATGAGCAGCTTCGCGATCTGCAGAAGACTCTTAATGAGATCCTGGCGGATATCGTGGCTGTATGTGATGACAAGGGACTGACCTATACACTGGGAGGCGGCACCTGCCTGGGGGCTGTCCGTCATCATGGTTTTATCCCCTGGGATGATGATATAGATATCAATATTCCCAGAGCTGATTTTCAGGCTTTCAAGGACGCTTTCAGAGAGCGCTTTGGAGATAAATATTACCTTCATGCACCCGGGGACACCAAGGGCTACAATCTGCTCCTGTCCAGAGTAAGAAAGAAGGGTACCAGCCTGGTCACCAGGGAGGATTTTAATAATCCCGAGGCCGGAGCTTTTATAGATATTTTTGTTATTGAGAATACTTTTGACAATAAGCTGCTTCGTGCGATCCATGGAATAGGCTGCTATTTCTTTGGTTTTGCTGTTTCCTGCCGCAAGTTTTACAGGGACAGAAAGGGCTATATGATGGTCGCAGACAGAGCAGGGGACAGGGCATTGTCCCGGGTCTTTAGGTTCAAGATTGCCGTAGGGTGTCTTCTCAGCCTCATTTCCATGGACGGCTGGGTCAGGGCAGGCGATCGCTGGAACCGTCTGTGCAGGAACGATCGTTCCGCTCTGGTAACTGTACCTACAGGGCGTAAATTTTTCTGGGGTGAAATGTACAATAGGGAAGATATATGCGATACTGTGACCGAGCTTTATGATGGTCATGATTACAAGGTACCTGCGTCTACGGACAAGTATCTTCGCAATTTATACGGAGATTATATGCGTATTCCCGGTGCGGATGAGATTGAAAAGCATGTTTTCTTTGAGCCCTTTGACCTGGGCCATTGATCATGTATAGTATATAAAATAATCAAGATAACCCACCACCTTTTGGTGGTGGGAATATCTTGATTACGGGTGCGGGGGTATAAGCCTCGTACCCGTAGAACTGCGTCAGCAGTGATTTTATAACGAGCAAAAAGCGAAGCGTTTGCGAGTTTAACATTCGTAGCATGCTGCCTTTTCTTTTGGGCGGCCTGTGACTGCTCTGTTTATAGAAGAGCAAGATTAAGGAGGACTCTATGAATACTGCACTAATATTTGCGGGCGGTACCGGCAAGAGGATGAATTCCAAGGCTGTTCCCAAACAGTTCCTCATGCTCTATGGCAAGCCCCTTATCATCTATACACTGGAGAAGTTTGAGAATCATCCCGATATTGATGCTATTGTGATATCCTGTCTGGAATCCTGGATTCCCCAGATGAAGAATTATTGTGAGAAATATGACATAAGGAAGGTGAGGGCCATCGTGCCCGGAGGTGCTTCGGGACAGGAGTCAATATATAATGGCCTTAGGGCTGCTTCCTCTATAGGATCTGAGAAGGATATCGTGCTCATACATGACGGCGTAAGACCCCTTGTAGATCCCGGAACTATCTCAGCTGCAGTGAAATGCACACAGGAAAGCGGCAATGCCATCACTGTGACACCTGCTATAGAGACTATTTTCCTGGACAATGGCCAGGACGGCGAGGTTGGTCGTATAATAGACAGAAAGCAGTGCCTCATGGCCAGGGCTCCTCAGTGCTTCCATCTGGGAGATATACTTGCAGCCCATGAGAGGGCCAGGAGCGAGAAGATCGACAGCTTTATAGATTCAGCCAGCATGATGAAGCACTATGGCCACCGCCTCTATACAGTTGAGGGCAAGGCTGAGAATATCAAGATCACTACTCCGGTTGACTTTTATATGTTCAGAGCTATAATAGATGCTCGTGAGAACCAGCAGATATTCGGTCTGTAATACCAAAGACATGAAAGGACTAATATGCCTGTAGCAAAGATTATTCAGCGTAAAGCCAAGAGAATGTATCCTGCCGCTGTAGAAGGCAGATTTTTTAAGAGAATAGGGGTAGCCTGGAAGCAGACCAAGACCTGGGTGGACCGCAGGATCGGATATGAGAACAGGAAGATCCTCTCTGAGAATACACCTGTTGTGAACAATCAGATCATGTTCATCACCTTTAATCACAGCTATTCCTGCAATCCCAAGTATATCTGTGAGGAACTGATAAAGAGAAACGCCGATGTTCAGATCTACTGGGGCGTTACCAATATGAATACCAAGGGCTATGTGCCTGATCTTCCCAATGTACATGTTGTGAAGATGAACTCCTATGAGTATTTCCAGGCAGCTGTATCCTCCAAGGTCATCGTTATCAATTCACTTTTGGGAGACAAGTTCTATCCCTTCCCGGTGAAGAGAGAGCAGAGAGTATTTGAAACCTGGCACGGAAGTCTGGGTATCAAGAGATTTGACCTGGATCATTACAATACCAATCTCTCATGGCCCGAGGCTGCAGTCAGGACAGGTAAGCTGACCAATTACTGCATATCCAACTCGGATTTTGAAAATGATGTATTCAGAGAGACCTTCTGGCAAAAGACCAGGATATTGAAGCTGGGACATGCCAGAAACGATATCTTCTTTGATACCTATAAGGACAAGCGCGAGGCATGGAAGGCAGACTTTTATGACAAGTATGCCCTTGATCCTGATATAAAGCTGGCTCTTTATGCACCTACCTTCAGAGATACACACAATTTTGAAGTGTATGACCTGAATGCAGAGAAGGTAGTGGCAGCCCTGTCAGAACGTTTTGGCGGCGAGTGGAAGCTGCTTGTACGTTATCATGACAATGATAAGAAGAATGAGAAGACCAAGAACAAGTTGAAGAGCGACTGCGTCATCGACGTGACCGATCTTCCTGATATCCAGGAGCTGCTGTCATTTATCGACTGCGGTATCACAGACTATTCATCCTGGATATATGATTATATCCTTGCCAGAAAGCCCGGCTTTATATACGCAAGGGATATAGATCTATACAATAACGAAAGAGGCTTTTACTTCAAGCTTGAGGATACTCCTTTCCCTGTAGCAAGGGACAATGATGAGATGATCAGGAATATCCTGAGCTTTGATAAAGATGTTTTTGAAGAAAAAATATCAGAGTTCCTGTCAGATAAGGGCTGTATCGACGACGGACATGCTTCTGAAAGGATAGCGGATCATCTCTTGAAGCTGCTCAAATGATGGCGGCTCATACAGTCAGTACGAATGGGCGCAGTAAAAGGGGGAGAAATGGCAGGATCGAGATCCTGCGATTTCTCTTTGCTTTTATAGTCCTACTGCATCATTCAAGATTTCTTCTGGGCGATGATGATTGCTTTTTTCTGGGAGGATCTTTGGCTGTGGAATTCTTCTTTATAGTGTCAGGCTATCTTATGGCTACCAGTATGGAGAAGAAGTTAAGGACAGGTCCTGCAAATGATCTTGCTGGCGAAACAGGAAGCTTTATAAAGGGCAAGATCAGGGCGCTGATGCCTCTTTTCCCCATATCCTGGACCATAGGTCTTTTATTTGTGATAAGGGCCAGGAGGCTGGATGTATCAGCGGCTCTCACACTTATCAGAGAGACCGTGGGCGAGTGGACCCTGACCAAGATGGCAGGCTTTAATGCTGATAGCCTGGACGGAGTAGTGTGGTATATCTCTTCCATGCTCATATGCATGGCTATCCTTTATCCACTTCTTCGCAGTCATCATGCCATGATGCAGAGGGTCATATGCCCTTTGATGGCTATAGTACTCCTGGGCATTACTGATATGATCAGCGGCCATCCCAGGGATCCTTACAAGCTTTACGGATATATCTACAAGGGCAATATCAGGGCCATGGCTGAGCTTTCCATAGGAATATGGCTGTATCCCAGGGTGAAGGAGTTCTCAGAGAGAGCACTGTCCACAGCCGCCAGGATCGTCATAGAGATAGCAGAGTTTACGCTCTTTGGCGCACTTGTAGTTTATATGTATAATAACGGAGTAGGCGAAGCAGACTACTTTTACATAATAGTAATGACAGCGCTGGTGGGTCTTGCCTTTTCAGGGCAGGGTATATTGTCGGATATCCTGGATAACAGGGCGTCCTTTGCTCTTGGCAGCTTTAGCAGTGCCATGTATTTCTGCCACATATACTATGCTCAGAATCTGGATCATATCCTGAGTGATGACATAAGGCGCATACCCAGGATGCTCATATATATAGCTGTATCATTGGCTACTGCAGCAGCAGCTCATTTGCTTTCCGGACTTTGGCCGTCAGTAAGAGCTCTCTTTACAGCAGACACATCCAGAGCCAAACAGGTTGAATCATGAATAAAATAATCCATACTTATCAGAAGTACAGCTTCCTCTTTGAGGAGCTGGTCAAAAGAGATTTTAAACAAAAGTATAAGAGAAGCATTTTGGGAATGGGCTGGAGCATACTCTCACCCCTTCTCACTTTGCTGGTCATGTATATGGTCTTCTCCAACCTCTTTGGAGGCAGGATGGAGCATTATGTGATCTATCTGTTCAGTGGTCAGCTGGTGCTGTCCTATTACAAGGAATCCACCAAGAATGGCATGACCAGCCTTTTGAACAATTCCAAGATATTCTCCAAGATAAATGTGCCAAAGTATATGTTCCTCTTTTCCAAGAATGTATCTGCGCTGGTGAATTTCGGACTTACCCTTGGCGTATATTTTATCTTTTGTATATTTGACGGCATAGGATTTCATCCCAGGCAGTTCATGCTGGTCTTTCCCATACTCTGCCTTTTGGGGCTTAATATCGGTGTGGGCCTTATACTATCTGCCCTCTTTGTATTCTTTAGAGATATCAGATATCTATATGATGTACTGCTGACACTTCTGACCTATGTGTCTGCTATATTCTATACAGTTGACAGGTTCAGTCCTCTTGGCCAGAGACTCTTTTTGCTCAATCCTGTTTATGTCTACATCAAGTATTTCAGATGCATTATGATAGACGAACTGATACCGTCACCGGAGTATCACCTGCTCTGTATCTTTTATGCAGGCATATCTCTGCTAATAGGCGGATGGATATACAAGAAGTATAATCATGCATTCCTTTATTATCTGTGATCAGGGAGAAGAACCATGTCGGTTATAGAATGTGATAAAGTCAGCATCCGTTATATGACGGGCGACTTCAAGGCTATAGGCCTCAAAGAATATATTATCCGCCGCCTTAAGGGCAATTACCATGTGAAGGAATTCTGGGCGGACAAGGATATCAGCTTCAAGCTTGAAAAAGGCGATATGCTGGGCATCATAGGCTCCAACGGAGCAGGTAAGTCCACACTCTTAAAGGCGGTAACAGGTATCATGATCCCCACCAGCGGGAGCCTTAAGACCAAGGGACATATTGCTGCCCTTCTGGAACTGGCTTCGGGTTTTGACGGAGATATGACGGTACGAGAGAATACCTATCTCAGGGGAGCTCTCCTGGGTTATACCAGACAGTTCCTCAATGAGAAATATGATGAGATCATAAGCTTTGCGGAGCTTGAGGAATTTCAGGACTATGAGTTCAAGCAGCTCTCTTCAGGTATGAAGAGCAGGCTGGCGTTCTCTATCGCCTGCCTTGTAAATCCCGATATCATCATACTGGATGAGGTATTGTCTGTAGGTGATGGAGCCTTTAAGAAAAAATCAGGGGATAAGATGAAGCAGATCCTGGACAGCGGTGTTACAGGTCTTTTGGTCAGCCACTCCATCAGTCAGGTCAGGGATCTGTGCAACAAGATCTTGTGGCTTGATCATGGCAAGCAGGTGGCCTTTACTGATGATGTGGAGCACTACTGCGATGCATATGAGGAATTTCTCATGACCAAGAAGCTCCCCAAATCCCAAGCGGATATTGACAAATTGGCCCAGGGCTGGCAAAAGCGCCAGGAAGAAGAGCGCCGCAAAAAGGAAGAAGCTAAAGCAAAGAAGTCATAAATATACATAGCGGAGGTGCAGAGTGTCTCTGTATTCAGAAGGAAGCATACTGGAAGAGGACTTAAAGGAAATAGCAAATTGGGAGAAGCTTCCCATAGCTGAGCTTGAAGGAAGTGACATTGTCATTAGCGGAGCTACGGGACTGATAGGTTCACTTCTTGTCAGGAGCCTTGCAGCCATCAATGATATGAGGGCTGCTGATATCCATATATATGCCATGGCAAGGAATGAAGACAAATTCCGTTCTATATACGGCGAGGCATTTGAGAGAAAGGATCTGAGCCTTGTGCTGTCAGATCTGACCGACAAGAAAGGGACTATAGATGTTCTTTCTTCTGCCCTTAAAGGCAGGGATGATTCCAGAGCCCTATATTATTTTCACTGCGCTGCAGTAACAACTTCCAGGACTATGGTTGAAAAGCCTGTTGATACTATAAGGGCTGCTATAGACGGTACTGAAGCGATGCTGGAATCGGCTCATGATAATAACGCTACAGCATTTGTATATATTTCCTCTATGGAAGTATATGGCACTATGGATAGTGACAAGCCTGTGACTGAAGAATGCATGGGATATGTGGATCCTCTCAAGATCAGGAGCAATTATCCTCTTACCAAGCGCATGTGTGAGAATCTCTGCGTGGCATATTCATCCCAGTACGGCCTTGATGTGAAGATAGCAAGACTGGCCCAGACCTTTGGCGCCGGAGTGCTGCCCGGGGAGAACAGAGTCTTTGCCCAGTTTGCAAGGAGCGTGATCAGAAAGGAAAACATCGTCCTCCATACAAGGGGGCTTTCTGAGGGCAATTATTGCTACAGTGCAGATGTGGTAAGAGGCCTTTTGACCATAGCAGTAAAAGGTGATAACGGGCAGGCTTACAATGTTTGCAACGAAGAAAGCCATACAACCATAGCGGCTATGGCAGAGATGGTAGCTGACAAGCTCTCCGGTGGCATTATCAGGATCATTTATGATATTCCTGAAGATAATGTATATGGATATGCAGGGGATGTGCGGCTGAGGCTCTCCTCCTCAAAACTTGAGGGACTGGGCTGGAAACCTGTATACGGCCTTGCGGATAGTTATAGACGCCTTATCGAATATCTTTTGGAAGTGGGAGAAGTGTGAACATAAGCCCTTAGTTCTGGTAAGAAAAAGCCTCAGAGGCGCTTTGATGCTTGATTGTACGCTAAAAGACCATGGTATTCAAAAATACCCCGAAATATGATGTTTTACATGATATGCATAATGTTAAAGTATAGCCATAGATATGTGTTATTATGTGAAAAATGGTTCAGGATTCATTGGGGCAAACGGAGAACACAGAGGAAGGGTGTGAATCCATGGGAATGCATAAGTTGAATGACAGCCAGGGCGGCAAGGCCACCTTTATTGTTGACATCCAACATCAACAGAATGGTACATGGCAGGGTAAGGTGACCTGGGCTGATAACGGCAGGAAGGAGACCTTCAGAAGCGCACTTGAACTACTGAAGTTAATGGATGGAGCTATTAATGAAGAGAATAGTGAAATAGCGGATTCATCTACTTTATAAAGGGCTAATTAATGGAAAAGATTCAAAAGCAATTATTTGCTCCGAATCTGATATGTATAGGTATTGATGGCAATGCTAACGGTGATTTCTACGGTCGAATGTGGGATCCCTATACGGATGAGCCTCGCAGGTTCGTTGGGACCAACGACATGCTGATCACTATGGATAATCTTTATGATTCATGGGATTATCCCCAGAGCGCGATCAATATGAGGAGCTTCAGAAAGGACGGAAAGGACAGAACTTCTGAAGATATAGATATCAGAAACGGCAGCTTTAAAGAGAAAATAGAACGTCTCATGGAAAACCGTGGCGATGAAGCAACCTTTATCATCCAGGTAAAGTACCGTCAGCGTGCTACCTGGCAGGGTCAGTTCGTATGGGCAGAGAAGGACCAGTGCAGAGATTTTGAGAGTGCATGGGAGCTTATACGTATGATGGATGAAGATATGGGCGCGGCGTGGGAACCGTGATACTCATATATAAGATTGGATGATCCGTGAGGAGATTCTGATCCGGCAAGGATGAGCATTATTATTTGGATTCCGCTTATTCTTGTGTCGTGTGAGGGTTAAAAGAGGAATTCAGGGGGGTTAGCATGTACCAGACAGCGCTTTGCGTGGTCTGGTATCTTTGCGTTTAGGGCTTTCTTTCGTATCTCCATCGATGATTTGTGGTATAATTTCTATATTGCGCAGATTAAAGAATTCACCATATATGAAAGGGTAGTTATGTCTAGCGATTACAATATCGATCGTATAATCAAGACGATCTTTCAAGACTACGACAGGAAGCGGGATATCGATCATATGGATGTTTTTAACCAACCTGATATAAGGGCGGTTGAGAATATCACTGTCAAGCTTCTCAATATTATTTTTCCCGGATATTACAGAGATCACGTATACAAGAGCTTTAATAACCGTAACAGGATATCTGTGCTCATAGAGGACGTGATATATAACCTGGAGAAACAGATCACCACGGCGCTGAATTACAGTGAGGATTATGCAGGTACTGAAGAGAGTGTCCGCAAGGAAGCTGCCAGGAAGCTTAGCAGCGAATTTGGTATGAGGATACCTCATATCAGGGAGTTTGTAGACACAGATGTGCAGGCTACTTATGATGGCGATCCTGCAGCTCTTGGCAAGGAAGAGATCATCCTGTGTTATCCGGGCCTGTTGGCTACCACTATCAACAGGATAGCTCACGAGCTCTATCTCCTTCAGGTGCCCCTTATCCCCAGGATGATGACTGAGTATGCTCACAGCCGTACAGGTATTGATATCAATCCGGGTGCCAATATTGGCAAGTACTTTATGATCGACCACGGTACAGGCGTGGTCATAGGTGAGACCTCGGTGATCGGCGAGCATGTCAAGGTATATCAGGGTGTGACTATTGGTGCACTCTCTACCAGGGGCGGACAGACTCTTCGAGGAGTGAAGAGGCATCCCACAATTGAAGATAATGTCACCCTCTATTCCGGTGCTTCCATTTTGGGAGGAGAGACAGTGATAGGTCACGATTCCGTGATAGGCTCCAACTGCTTTATCACCACTTCCGTGCCGGATAATACCAGGGTGTCCATCAGAGGCCAGGAACTGATTTATAAGGGAAGCGACGGCGTGATGAAGAGTCCTGATGAATTCAGTCAGAATGACTGGCTGTGTAAGGATTGCTGCAAGGAATAAAAGCATATATAAATATACTGACATACAACAGAGGTTAATATGGATAAGATCACAAAGGGGATGCTGGACTATGTATGGAAGTCCTGCTCTCCATATCATGCGGTTAATAATCTGATAACAGAGCTTGATAAAAAAGGCTTTATCAGGCTTGAAGAGGCAGATGCCTGGAAGCTGAAGGCTGGCGGCAGATATTATGTCACAAGAAACGGCTCTGCTATTATTTCATTTAAGGTGCCCGGTAAAGATTATAAGGGCTTTTTGATGACAGCATCACATTCTGATTCTCCGTCTTTTAAGATCAAAGAGAATCCTGAGCTGAGGAGAATGGATGCATATGTAAGCCTGAATGTGGAAGGCTACGGCGGAATGCTGGATGGACCCTGGTTTGACAGGCCTCTGTCAGTGGCAGGACGTGTATATGTTAAGGGAAGAGGCAGCAGCATCAATATGAAGCTGGTCAATGTGGACAAGGACCTTGTCATGATGCCTTCCCTGGCTATCCATATGAATAGGGAAGCCAATAAAGGCTACAGTTTCAATGCCCAAAAGGATATGATACCTTTGTATGGAAGCGCGGATGCTCCTGCTTTTATGGAGACAATAGCTGAGGTGGCAGGTGTTAAGGCATCCTCTATACTGGGAAGCGATCTCTTTCTCTATAACAGAGTGGCCCCCAGTGTCTGGGGAGCATCCAGCGAATATATATCAGCATCAAGACTGGATGATCTGGAATGTGTCTATACCACCTTCAGAGGTTTTATGGAAGCTGAAAACGATAAGTATGTATGCCTTCATTGTGTATTTGATAATGAGGAAGTAGGAAGTGGTACCAGACAGGGAGCAGCTTCTACATTCCTGAAGGACACTCTTATCAGGATCGGTGACAGTATGGGCAGGAGCAGTGAAGATTATTACAGGTCCATAGCAGGCAGCTTTATGCTCTCAGCAGATAATGCTCATGCAGTACATCCCAATTATTCAGACAAAGCCGATCCTGTTAACAGGCCCTTTATGAACAAGGGTATAGTCATTAAATATAATGCAAATCAGAGGTATACAACTGACGGCGCGTCTGAGGCTGTTTTAAAATATATTTTGAATAAAGCCGGTATTCCTTATCAGGCATTTACCAACAGGAGTGATATGCCCGGGGGTTCCACTCTCGGAAATATCTCCAGTACTCAGATCCCTGTCAGGACTGTGGATATCGGACTTGCTCAGCTGGCTATGCACTCACCTTATGAGACAGCAGGAGCTCTGGATCCTTCATTTATGGCCAGGGGAGCAGAGGCTTTTTACCGCTCTGATGTTAGTTTGCGTACGCAATTATAATAAAGTATAATCAAATCATATTCATGAAAGGACTACAGCTTGGGACCTGTAAATGTCTGACAGCTGAAGGGGAAAGTATATCGATGGGATTTTTAGATCTGTTTGGGGGGAAGAAAAAAGAAGCTGAGGCTCAGAAAGAGGCTCAGGAAAAGAAGGAAGCCGAGGCAAAGAGCCTTGTTGAAAGACAGAAGGCTTCACATGAAGGGCTGGGATGGCCAAAGCCCATGCCTATATCAAGGATCAAGACCGAAGGCAGCAGCGTGGAGGTCATGGATGATCCTATAAGCGAAGAGAGAAAGGAAGAGATTGGACAGATGATCTTTGAGGAGAAGATCAGTTATGAGACTATCCGCTTCCTGTCTCTTCCTGAATTGCTATTTGTTCTCACAGCTTTGGAATATTATAACTCCAAGGAAAAGCTGGAGAATTTCTCTGAGAATCACAGAACACTTTATAATGAACTGCTGGGCAGGATCAGAAATGCCGAGAATATATATTGCCTGTATGATGCAGCTACAAGTTATCCTTTTGTTGATAATGGATTTGCATATATTTACCTGGAGAAGGATCTGGCTGAAAAGGTCTCTGAAGCATACAGGCGCCAGTACAGAAAGATCGATGTCAAGGAATGTCCTGCTCATCCGGAAGGCGCAGGAGCTGAATCCAAGGGCTTCTTTGATTTCCTTTATTATCTGGGTATCGAGAAGATCGTCATTGATAATGGCAGATACAAGGCAAGGTTCTCCAGGAGCGAGATCGTGGCTCCTCCGTCAGTTATAGGCGGAGATGACAAGATGAATCCCGTCAATCCTGCTCTTAGACTGGCTATGCTGGATTTTCTTTCAGAGCTTCGCTGGCCGGTTAAATATGAGAAGAGAAATGAGAACCTGGCTCAGAAGAATGGCAAGATGATGACATTGGCAGCTTCTGCCAAGTTTATCGTTCCCCTGCAGTATGAGGGTAAAGCTGATTTTACCCCGGATGGCAAGGTGAAGTTTGATGCATCCACCAAACTCAGATTCCCTATCATGAAGCTCAAGAATGGTATGGTGATGCTTCCTGTATTTACGGATGGCTTTGAGTTTGGCAAGAGATTTGGTAAGGATGGATTCCAGGGAGGAATATTTGGCTTTGGTGAGATCCTTCGCTTTATCCAGGACAAGGACGGCATAGCCATTAACCCCATGGGAGAGAATATACTGGTACAAAAGGATAATATGGCTATGGTATATGCCAGCTCCATGGCATCCAATAAGAGCAAGATCCTGAATACTGCTCCAAAGAAGCCTATGTCACAGGCGGATATGATAAAGAGAGCCAGCGCCGAAGATGTAGCAGGCAAGATAATACAGATGCCCCTTCCCAAAGCTTCCGAAGACAAAAAGGAAGATGCAGATGAGGGTAATGATAACAACTAAATAAGCCGATAATAATTGAGGGTGCAGCTAGTACATTAAGGAAGGCGGAGATTATGTTTGACAGGTTAATGGGCAATTTCCTCATAAGCCGAGATAAGATCACAGACAATCAGCTTGAAAGAGTGTATGAGCTCCAGGGAAGAAGCAGAGCCAGGCTGGGTGTCATAGCCGTTACCGAACATCTTATGACAATACCGCAGGCAGAGGAGATCAATTCGCTTCAGGCGGCCCACGACAAGCGTTTTGGTGATCTTGCTGTGGAGAAAGGTTATCTGACAGAAAGTCAAGTGGAGAGACTGCTTGAGCGTCAGGGCAATGAATATATGTCCTTTTGTCAGGCTATCGTCGATAGCGGTATCATGACTTTGGATGATATTTATGCCGAGACTCACGCCTATCAGATTCAAAACGGACTTATGGAGTCTGAGATGGAAGCCCTCAGAAACAATGATCTGGACAGGATAGTCCCTATCTTTGCCAAGGACGCTGATGATGATATCAGGCGTCTGTTCACCATCGCCATCAAGACTATATACAGACTTCTGGATCCCCACATCAGCATAGGTTATATGACAAAGAAGTCATCAGTGACCGGTGAATGTGTGGGATATCAGGCAATGACAGGCGGCTCGGGACTTATGACATCAGTGTCAGGTTCTTATCAGGATCTCCAAAGTGCTGCAATGCTCTATACCAAGGAAGAGTTCCTGGAGACCAGAGAGGATGTAATGGATGCCCTCTGTGAACTTATCAACTGTATTAATGGACTCTATGCAACAGAAGTTAGTACAGAGACTCTTCTTGTTGAGCTGGAACCGCCGATATATAAAACGACATTTGCTAATATTGTATCAACAGATATTTGTTCATTACCTTTGCAAGTTGGGAATGCTAATATATTCCTTAATATCTCCAAGGCTGAAGCAACCGAGCTGCATTGATAATAATAGTGTACATGGAGGAAAGCTATGGCGAATATACTGATTGTAGATGATTCAAGGACGTCCAGAAGAGTGCTTAGAGATATCCTCGAGAGAGGTGGACATTCGGTTGTTGGAGAAGCTGTTAATGGCAGGGAAGGAGCTGATCTTTATAACAATCTTAAGCCCGACCTTGTAACCATGGATATTACAATGCCAGAGATGGATGGTATCGAGTCTCTCAAGGTGATCATATCCAATGATCCCCATGCCAAAGTCGTCATGGTGACTGCTGCAAATCAGAAGCAGAAGATGATGGAAGCTTTGAAGATAGGCGCTGTGGAATTCATAGCCAAACCCCTTGATGAAAATGCTATTATCAAGACCATCGATGAAGTAAGTGAAAAAAAGACATGAAAAAACATGTGACAGATGTGTCATATAAGATCGCAATAGACTATTGTAAGTGACTTTCTGAAATACGTATGCACTGCATGCCCTAGAGAAAAGATGAGTCAAATAATTTAAGAGGATGCTCGAGGCATCCTCTTTTTATAGTTCTATTAAAAATATCAGCAAAGAGACTCGTGTGAGTATCAGGTCCAGCCGCCGTCCATAGTAATGACCTGACCGGTCAAATATACGGGACTATGGAGGATGTTAATAACAAGCTCAGCGACTTCGGTAGGACTGCAGAGCCTTCCTGCGGGGATTTCTATAACAAGCTGATCCAGATCCTCCTTGGAGAGATGATCTCTGTTCATATCGGTGTCCACCACGCCGCAGGCTATGGCATTGACGGCTATATTTGAGGGAGCCAGTTCCTTCGCCAGGGCTCTGGTAAAGGCATTGACTCCGCCCTTACTGGCAGAATAGGCCACTTCCGTAGAAGCTCCCACATTACCCCAGACAGAAGAGATGTTGATGATCCTGCCTTCGCCCTCGCGGAGCATAAGGGGGATGGCAAGTCTGGAACTATTATATATAGAAGTAAGATTGGTCCTGATCACATCATCCCACTCAGAAGGTGTCATATCCGTAAGGAGTCCAAGCCAGGCGATGCCTGTGTTGTTGATGACTCCGTCAAGCCTTGCGATCTGATTAAAGAGTTTCTCCACATCTGCGTAGTTGCCTGCGTCACACTGAATGGGAATGCACTTGACTGAGTGAGTCAATGACAATTCAAAGGCAAATTTACTCAGTTCATCAATATTATTTCTGCATGTGATATAGAGGTTATTGCCATCGGTGGCCAGTCTCTTTGCTATGGCTCTTCCAATCCCTCTTGATGCGCCTGTGATCAGATATGTTTTATCCATACTTTTCCTTTTGTGATATATTGTTCGTTTTAGATCATATTTTCTTTATTCATATTGATATATAATATAGAAAGTGTCAAATCATTTACTGTTCATGAGCTGCTGCGGGTGAACAGCAAATATCATTTATTTATTGTTCATCTGCCACCGGGGCATGAATGGTAAATATCAATCTAAAATAATCTTGCACACAATTAAAAGTTGTGTTATATTAAATTGTGCAAAATACAAAATATAGGCTGTTATTACATTCATATAAAGAAGGAGGCGTTATCATGTACGATACCATCATAGTAGGAAGCGGACCTGCAGGTCTCTCTGCAGCTATCTATGCCAAAAGGGCAGGGCTGTCCATGCTGGTGATAGAGAAGAATCCTGTATCCGGAGGACAGGTACTCAATACATATGAAGTAGATAATTACCCCGGGCTTCCTGGGATCAACGGTTTTGATCTGGGTATGAAATTCAGAGAACATGCTGATGCTCAGGGCGCCGAATTTGCAGACGGAGCTGTAACTGCTGTAAAGATAAAGGATCCCGGATCTGACAGCAAGGCTCCTGTATTTGAGATTGAGACTAGCGCTGCAAAGTATGAATCAAAGACTGTGATCATCGCATCAGGAGCTCTTCACAGTAAGCTGGGCGTAGCAGGAGAAGAGGAATTCTCCGGAAGAGGCGTATCTTATTGTGCAACCTGTGACGGCGCTTTCTTCAGGGGTAAGACCGCCATTGTGGTAGGCGGAGGTGATGTTGCTGTTGAGGATGCTATATTCCTGGCAAGAGGCTGCAGCAAGGTATACCTGGTACACAGAAGGCATGAGCTTAGGGCTACCAGGATCCTTCAGGATGAGCTTATGAGCCTGCCTAATGTGGAAATAATATGGGACAGCATTGTTACGGAAATTGTAGGAGATAATGCTGTTACAGGAGCCCGCATCCAAAATGTACAGACAAAAGAGACAACTCTTGTAGATACAGCAGCAGTCTTTATTGCAGTAGGTATCAACCCTGATACACAGCAGTTTGAAGGACTGGTTGATATGGATGATAAGGGATATATAACAGCTCCCGAAAGCTGTGCTACATCAGTTCCCGGCATTTTTGCAGCGGGAGATGCAAGAGGCAAGCGCCTTAGACAAATTGTTACAGCTGTAGCGGACGGCGCTAATGCAGTTACATCGGTACAGGATTTTCTTGTGGGTAAATCGTAACATTTGACTTTTATAAATTATCCCCACAATTATAAAATTATCATAAAAGTGGCGGGAGTTATCTGACAACTCCCGCCCTCTTTATTGCTGCTAGACAAAATAGCAGGCATAACTTTCGCTATTTTGTGCACTTTTTTGGGTTAAGAATATTTAATACCTTAAAAATGAATGCAGTATTGACAAAACTGTCTCCTGATAGTATATTTGAAAATGTGTAACAAATTCGTAACAATAGCATGGAGGTCCAAATTGAAGAATACCGGAATGCGGCTGATGGCTCTTTCAGTTACAGCCGTTGTAACATTTACCAGTATGAATATGCAGTCTTTGGCAGCCACGTCGAAGGTTACAAGCGTCCTTCCCTCAGCGGGTATCGGATTCGAGCTTGCATCTGAACAGTTATCACTGGCAGAGCTTCAGGAGAGCGTATCTCCCTCAGAAGGAACATCTGTATTTGGTAATTCGGCTGCATCAGTAGCATCCACCCAGAGTGGCAAGAGGATTTTTGAGACCGCATCTCTCACATCCAGAGTGGATGAAGAAGTGCTCAGCGATATCACTAAGGCTACCGGAGCAACAACATCTTCCGGTGAAGATGGAGATTCTGAAGAGGAATCCTTTAGCAACCTGGTTATCGCACAGGTTAATGATTACGTTAATGTCAGAAGCGGCCCCGGCGAGGACAATGAGATCCTGGGTAAGCTTTATAACAATTCAGTAGGAACCTTTATCGAAGAGGAGAACGGATGGTACAAGATCAAGTCCGGTTCCGTAGAAGGATATGTTAAGGGTGAGTACTGTGTAACGGGGAAGGGCGCCGTTGAACTGGCTCCCAAGGTTGGAACACGTATAGCTACGGTCACAACTACTACTCTTAAGGTTAGAGAAGAAGCTGGAACAGATTCCATCGTTCTGGGCCTGGTTCCCATCGAAGACGAGCTTGTTGTCAAGGAAGAGCTTGACGGATGGGTAAAGGTTGAGATTGAGGAAGGTGAAGGATACGTATCTACTGATTATGTAACACTTTCCACAGAGTTCGTAGAAGCTGAGTCCAAGGCAGAAGAAGAAGCCAGGCTTGCAGCTGAGGAAGCAGCAAAGGCTGCAGCCAGAGCAGCAGCAAGTTCAGGTACTTCCAAGAAGTCCGGCAGCAAGAGCGTGAAGAGTGCTGAGTCCTATACAACACAGTCCAGCTCCATCGGTGATGCTGTAGCAAGCTTTGCTCTTCAGTTTGTAGGCAATCCTTACGTATATGGCGGAACCAGTCTTACCAACGGTGCTGACTGTTCAGGATTTGTAATGAGTGTATATGCTAACTTTGGTGTAAGCCTTCCTCATTCTTCAGCAGCCGACAGAAACGTTGGTGCAGCAGTTGACGGACTTGCCAATGCACAGCCCGGTGACCTTATCTGCTACTCAGGTCACGTAGCTCTTTACATTGGTGGTGGTCAGATTGTACATGCATCCACATCCAAGACAGGTATCATCGTATCAAATGCTAACTACAGAACACCTCTGGCAGTTCGCAGAATCTTCTGATGATAATATGAATTCCTGATCAGACAGGTTATTTGCTTCCTTTATTGGAATTATTGATCAAGGTAGATATTTATGACAGCAGTCCTTGTTATGAGGGCTGTTGTTTTTTGCGTCCTGATAAAGGCAAGTATTTTTTTGGGGGGCAGGATGAATATTTGAATAATTTGTAAACTTTTTTGGATTTTACCGAAAATTGTGGTGAAAAATTGCAAACTGCCTGTCAATAATGTTATACTATTACTGTTTACAGTAGGCTTTAAATATGCAGTCTGTCCATAAGAGCAGGGGAGTGAAGGAGCCCTTTGTCGGCAGGAGGCGGAGGCCGTAACTAATAAACAATCTATTGATAAGGTGGTGACTGCCATGAAATTTACAATCGTAGGTAAGAACATCGACGTTACTGAAGGGCTTCGTTCTGCGATTGAGGATAAGCTCGGAAAACTGGAAAAGTATTTCAGACCTGATACCAATGTTAACGTGACACTCAATGTTGACAAGGATCGCCACAAGATCGAAGTTACGATTCCTGTTAAGGGCAAGATCATCCGTTCTGAACAGGTAAGCAGCGATATGTATGCTTCCATCGATCTGGTTGAAGAGGTGATCGAGAGACAGCTCAAGAAGTATAAGAATAAGATAATAGATAGAAATCAGGCATCTGCCGCTGCTTTTAAGCAGGAATTCCTTGAACAGGATTATATGGATGAGGATGAGATCCGTATCGAGCGTATGAAGAAGTTCGATATCAAACCCATGTATCCGGAGGATGCATGCGTACAGATGGAGCTGCTGGGACACAGCTTCTACGTATTTGTTAATGCTGAGACAGATGAGACTAATGTTGTTTATAAGAGGAAGAAGGGAAATTCATACGGACTTATAGAGCCCGAGAACTGATGACCCGGGGTGAACAGCATAATTACAGGGGGCGCACTTTTAGTGCGTCCCTTTTTTCGGGAAACATGAGCTTTGCTCATTTAAATATAAAGGTGTTGCAATCACTCTTTTTCAATGGTAAAATGTAGCTACTGTGATAAAAAAATAACAATCTCATATCAAATGGAGGTACGCAAATGGCAAAGAAGGTAGTACTCGCAGGAGCATGTAGGACTGCAATAGGCAAGATGGGCGGCGCCCTGAGCGGAGTTCCCGCTGAGAAGCTTGGCTCTATCGTTATCAAGGAAGCTTTGAACAGAGCCGGTGTTCCCGGAGATCAGGTTGATGAAGTTCTCATGGGATGCGTTATCCAGGCAGGTCTTGGACAGAACGTTGCTCGTCAGGCAGCTCTTCACGCAGGTCTTCCTGTTGAGGTTCCTGCAGTGACCATCAACGTAGTATGCGGATCAGGTCTTAACTGCGTAAACATGGCTGCAGATATGATACTTGCCGGCGATGCAGATATCGTTGTAGCAGGTGGTATGGAGAACATGTCTCAGGGACCTTACGCTGTAATGAACGGCCGTTTCGGTTATCGTATGAACGATGGCAAGCTGGTTGACACAATGGTTCACGATGCACTGTGGGATGCCTTCAATGATTATCATATGATGATCACTGCTGAGAATGTAGCTGAGCAGTGGAACATCACAAGAGAAGAACTCGATGAGTTCTCAGCTGACAGTCAGCAGAAGTGCGAAGCTGCCATCAAGGCTGGTGCTTTCAAGGATGAGATCGTTCCTGTAGAAGTTAAGGTTAAGAAGGAAACAGTTCTCTTCGATACAGACGAGGGCCCTCGTCCAGGCACAACAAAGGAGGCTCTTGCTAAGCTTCGCTGCGCATCAGGTAAGGAAGGCGGACTGGTAACAGCTGGTAACGCTTCCGGTATCAATGATGGTGCAGCTGCAGTTGTTCTTATGTCTGAAGAGAAGGCTAAGGAGCTGGGTGTTAAGCCTATGGCTACATGGATCGCTGGCGCTCTTGGCGGCGTAGATCCTTCTATCATGGGTGTTGGACCTGTAGCAGCTACCAAGAAGGTTATGAAGAAGACCGGTCTTACAATCGAAGATTTCGATGTATACGAAGCAAACGAGGCTTTTGCTGCTCAGTCTATCGCTGTTGGTAAGGATCTTGGCTTTGATATGAAGAAGCTCAATCCTAACGGCGGTGCTATCGCTCTTGGACATCCTGTAGGAGCTTCCGGATGCCGTATCCTGGTAACACTCCTTCACGAGATGCAGAAGAATCCTGATTACAAGCGCGGACTTGCTACACTGTGTATCGGTGGCGGTATGGGCTGTGCTACTGTAGTTGAGAAGTACGAAGGATAAATAAATAACAATCATACTTGCAGGGCTGTCACACCCGAGCTGTGGCAGCCCTGCTGTTAGTGGGTCCCTGGGATCTGCCAAAATAAAATTGCGGCTCGGAAGAAAGGATTATTATGAGTCTGGTTCTTTATGAGCAGAAGGACAAGATCGCTGTTATCACGATCAACCGTCCTGAAGCACTCAATGCACTGAATTCCGCAGTACTTGATGAACTTGATGCAGTACTTGACAACGTTAATCTTGATGAGGTCAGAGCTCTGGTCCTCACAGGCGCAGGAGACAAGTCTTTTGTAGCCGGAGCAGATATAGGTGAGATGTCTACCCTGAGCAAGGCTGAAGGCGAAGCTTTCGGTAAGAAGGGTAATGACGTATTCCGCAAGCTGGAGACTCTGCCTATCCCTGTTATCGCAGCAGTCAACGGATTTGCTCTTGGTGGTGGATGCGAGATTTCCATGAGCTGTGATATCCGTCTGTGCTCTGATAATGCTATGTTTGGTCAGCCTGAAGTAGGCCTGGGCATCACTCCCGGATTTGGTGGTACTCAGCGTCTGGCTCGTCTTGTAGGCGCAGGTATGGCTAAGCAGCTGATCTATACAGCACGTAATATCAAGGCTGATGAAGCTCTTCGTATCGGACTTGTTAATGCAGTATATACTCAGGAAGAACTCCTTCCCGCAGCAGAGAAGATGGCTGCAACTATTGCAGGCAATGCTCCTATTGCTGTTCGTGCCTGCAAGAAGGCTATCAATGATGGTCTTCAGACAGACATTGATGCAGCTCTGGTGATCGAAGAGAAGCTCTTTGGTTCATGCTTCGAATCAGAAGATCAGAGAGAGGGAATGGCTAACTTCCTTCGCAAGAAAGATGACCCCAAAAAAGTAAAGCATGTGGAATTTAAAAACGCATAAGGAGGAACTATCATGAAGGTAGCAGTAATCGGTGCCGGAACAATGGGATCCGGTATAGCACAGGCATTCGCACAGTGTGATGCAGTAGAGAAGGTATATCTCTGCGATATCAAGCAGGAGTTCGCAGATGGCGGTAAGAGCAAGATCGAGAAGAATCTTTCTCGTCTTGTTAAAAAGGAAAAGATGACTCAGGAAGCAGCTGATGCTATCGTAGGTAAGGTTCAGACAGGTCTTAATGAGATCGCTGTAGATCCTGATCTTGTAGTAGAGGCAGCTCTTGAGGTTATGGATATCAAGAAGAAGTGCTTTAAGGAGCTTCAGGATGAGATCGTTAAGAATCCTGATTGTATCTATGCTTCCAACACTTCATCCCTCTCTATCACAGAGATCGGTGCAGGTCTTGCAAAGCCCATCATCGGCATGCACTTCTTCAATCCTGCTCCTGTTATGAAACTTATCGAGGTTATTAACGGTGCGAATACACCTAAGGAAGTTACAGCTAAGGTTATCGAAATCTCTGAGAAGCTTGGCAAGACTCCCGTTCAGGTTAATGAGGCTCCCGGCTTCGTTGTTAACCGTATCCTGATTCCCCTTATCAACGAGGGTATTTTCGTGTATTCCGAAGGTATCTCCGATATCGAAGGTATCGACACAGCTATGAAGCTGGGTTGCAACCATCCTATGGGACCCCTTGAACTGGGTGACTACGTAGGTCTGGATATCGTACTTGCGATCATGGATGTTCTCTATAATGAGACCGGCGATCCCAAGTATCGTGCATGCACACTCCTTCGTAAGATGGTTCGTGCAAAGCACCTGGGCGTTAAGACAGGTATTGGCTTCTACAAGTACAATGAAGACAGGACCAAGACTCCTGTAGACCGTCTGTAATCAGGAACCATGCAGCATCCGGCAGATCTGCTTTTAGCGGATCTGCCGCTTACAGATATTATCATAGATAAAGGAGAACGAAGATGGATTTTTTGCTTGATCAAAAGCATGAAATGGCAA
Organism: Butyrivibrio sp. MC2013; assembly: GCF_000424585.1. Lineage (GTDB taxonomy): Bacteria > Bacillota > Clostridia > Lachnospirales > Lachnospiraceae > Butyrivibrio. Next base: position 45,879 of record NZ_AUKE01000006.1, on the reverse strand, counting down.
GATCTCTGTTCAGAGAGTTTGCTGAAAAGGAAGTTAAGCCTCTGGCCATTGATACAGATGAAACAGAGACATTCCCCAGAGAAACAGTTAATAAGATGGCTAAGGCAGGATTCCTGGGAATCCCTGTTCCCAAGGAACTGGGCGGCCAGGGCTGCGATCCTCTTACATATGTAATGTGCGTAGAGGAGCTGGCTAAGTGCTGCGGTACTACATCCGTTATTGTATCAGCACATACATCACTTTGTATCGATCCTATCCTTACATACGGTACTCAGGAGCAGAAGGAGAAGTATATTCCTGATCTTGCTTCCGGCAGAAAGCTTGGTGCTTTCGGTCTTACAGAGCCCGGTGCAGGAACAGATGCTCAGGGTGTACAGACCAAGGCTGTTCTGTCTGAGGATGGTAAATATTGGACACTGAACGGTTCCAAGTGCTTCATCACAAACGGTAAGGAAGCTGATGTTTATATCATCATCGCTTACACTGACGTAGTTGAAGACAAGAAGGGCCGTAAGCAGAAGAAGTTCACAGCCTTCATCGTAGATAAGGATACAGAAGGCTTTACATTTGGTACCAAGGAGCACAAGATGGGTATCCGCGGATCTGCTACTTATGAGCTGATCTTCCAGGATTGCAAGGTACCTGCAGAGAATCAGCTGGGTGCACGTGGTAAGGGCTTCCCTATTGCCATGCACACACTTGACGGCGGACGTATCGGTATCGCTGCTCAGGCTCTGGGACTTGCAGAAGGTGCTCTTGATAGAACAATTGAATATGTAAAAGAAAGAAAGCAGTTCGGCAGAAGCATTGCCATGTTCCAGAACACACAGTTCCAGCTTGCTAACCTTGCTACTGAGATTGATGCTGCAAAGCTCCTGGTATACAGGGCTGCTGAAGCAAAGAGAACTCAGGACAGATACTCTGTTGAAGCTGCCAAGGCAAAGCTTTTTGCAGCAGAGACAGCTATGGACGTTACAACCAAGTGCGTACAGCTCCTTGGTGGATACGGCTATATCAGAGAGTATGAAGTTGAGCGTATGATGCGTGATGCCAAGATCACAGAGATCTACGAAGGCACATCAGAAGTTCAGCGTATGGTTATTTCCGGTGATTTACTTAAATAATTAAAAGGAGAATACACATGAAAGTAGTAGTTTGTGTTAAGCAGGTCCCTGATACAAAGGGCGGCGTTAAATTCAAACCCGACGGAACGCTGGACAGAGGTGCAATGCTTGCCATCATGAATCCTGATGACAAGGCAGGCCTTGAGGCAGCACTCCGCTTAAAGGATCAGTATGGAGCAGAGGTTACTGTTGTGACCATGGGTCTTCCCAAGGCAGACGCAGTTCTTCGTGAAGCACTGGCAATGGGCGCAGATAAAGCAATTCTTGTAACAGACAGAGTACTCGGCGGCGCAGATACATGGGCAACATCTTCAACAATCGCAGGTGCTATCAGAAACCTGGAGTATGATCTGGTTATCACAGGTCGTCAGGCTATCGATGGCGATACAGCACAGGTAGGACCTCAGATCTCTGAGCATCTTGGAATCCCGGTTATCTCCTATGCAGAAGAGATCCAGGTAGATGAGAAGGAGAAGACTGTTACAGTTAAGAGACAGTTTGAGGATCGTTATCACATGGTTAAGGCTCAGATGCCTTGCCTGGTAACAGCTCTGTCAGAGCTGGGCGAGCCCCGTTATATGACTCCCGGCGGAATCTGGGATGCATTTGATGCAGAAGTTACTGTATGGGGCAGAAATGACCTCAAGGATGTATCTGATGACAACATTGGTCTGAAGGGTTCACCTACACAGATCGCTAAGGCTTCCGATAAGGTAAAGAAGGGTGCCGGTGAGAAGGTTGTTCCTGAAACCAGCGAAGATGCTGTTAAATATATCATTGGCAAACTTGATGAGAAGCACGTAATCTGATGCCTCGTGATAGTTTAGTGTAGATTATAAGGAGAAATAACATGTCTTTAGAAGAATATAAGGGTGTATTTATCTTCGCTCAGCAGGTTGACAATGAGATTTCAAACATTGCTCTTGAACTTCTGGGCAAGGCCAAGGATCTTGCAAAAGACCTTGATGAGAAGAAAGTAACAGCAGTCCTTCTTGGTGACAAGGTTGGCAACCTTGTTGACAAGCTTGCTGAGTATGGTGCTGACAGAGTCATCGTTGTAGATGATCCTGAACTGAAGGATTACAGAACAGAGCCTTATACACATGCTCTTGCATCTGTTATCAATGAGTATAAGCCTGAGATCCTCCTGGTAGGTGCTACAGCTATCGGACGTGATCTTGGTCCCCGTGTATCATCCCGTGTACACACAGGTCTGACAGCAGACTGCACACAGCTTGAGATCGGTGATTTCCCGCTTACAGTAGCTCCTGGTCAGGAGCAGCTTCACCAGCAGCTGCTGATGACACGTCCTGCATTTGGCGGTAATACAATCGCTACAATCGCTTGCCCGAACTTCCGTCCTCAGATGGCTACAGTTCGTCCCGGCGTTATGCAGAAGATCGCTCCTATCGCAGGTGCTAAGGCTGAAGTTGTTGACTACAATCCCGGCTTTAAGGCTAACAACTGCTATACAGAGATCCTCAAGATCGTTAAGGAAGTCAGCACAGCAGCTAACATTCAGGATGCCAAGATCCTGGTATCCGGCGGACGTGGAGTTGGAAGCGCTGAGAACTTCAAACTTCTGGATGAGCTCGCAGAGGTTCTTCACGGAACAGTATCCTGCTCTCGTGCAGTTGTAGATTCCGGCTGGAAGCCCAAGGAACTGCAGGTTGGTCAGACTGGCCAGACTGTTCGTCCTCAGGTATATTTTGCTATTGGTATCTCCGGAGCCATCCAGCACGTTGCAGGTATGGAAGAGTCCGATATCATCATTGCTATCAACAAGGACGAGAACGCTCCTATCTTCGACGTGGCTGACTACGGCGTAGTAGGTGATCTCAACAAGATCGTTCCTGAACTGACCAAGCAGCTCAAGGCAGCTATCGCAGCTAAGGCTGAGTAATGAGAGTTAGTTATATGACATTGGGGCTGAATGCTCGTGTTGTATGGTGCTATGTGACCTTTTAAGGGAATTATTACATCCGGCAGAGTATAGTATACGTTTGCAGGGGACTATTGGATAAGATTGAAATAATCTAACATTCTTGTTCTTTGGTTCTTGGCTCGTATTTTATCTGCCGGATGTTTTTTGCTATAACACATTGACAAACTGAAACTATAAAGTTGCTAATATAGTCGCGTAAAATGCAACTAACAAGAAAATGGGAGATAAATATTACGAGGATGAAAAAGGCAATGGGGATTAAATGGGGGCTGCTCAAAATTGAGTTGACCAAGGATGTTAGTGAAATTACAAAAGCATATAGGGCGGAATTAAGAAAAACAAATCCGGAGGATGATCCGGAAGGCTTTAAAGAACTTCGAGCAGCATATGAAGCAGCCCTAGAATATGCTAAAGAAGATGAAGAAGAAAATGACAATAAGACTGGTATTGATCGTTGGATTGATTCGGTTGAACATATATACAAAGATTTTGAGAAAAGAATAGATGAGAATTGCTGGAAAGATTTATTGGCTGACAGTGTTTGTGAAAGCATCGAGGATGGGGAAACGGCATTTGAAAGGTTGATGACCTTTTTGATGGATAATTTCAGGCTTCCTCAGAATGTTTGGAAAGTGTTGGATGCAAGATTCGATCTTCAGGCCAGACATGATGAACTATGTGAAAAATGGCCTTCGGAATTTATCGATTATGTTATAGTCCCAGGAATCAACAACAAGGAATTGATTCCATATTATATGTTTGATCCAGGGAAAAATGCTGATGAATGTGATCAACTGATCAGTCTTTACTGTAATGCTTTTTCGGAAAGTGATGACAATGCTCTAGATATCATAAAAAAAGCAGATGGATTATCAGAGTCTCACCCTTATATCAAAGCCCTGAAAAACTATTTGATTGTACAAGCTAAAGGGGCAGAATCTGAAAAGGCTCTTGCGGATCAGGAAAAACTATATCATTCTTTCTTGGAAGACAATTGCATACGTGATAGATATATTGCTACTTTGATTTTGAATAAAGATTATGCAAAATGCGAGGCACTCTGCAAAGAGATTAGAGCGGAAAATAAGGGGGATTTTAGTATTATATCATCTCTTTCTGAAGCGCTTGTTCAACAAAATAAGCTTGAAGAAGCTTATGATGTTATCCATGATGAGGTTAAACTCAAGGAACAGCCGATTGAAATATTAGCAGTGCTTCAAAAAATGAAATCAGATATATCTGATAAGATTCTCGAAGATATAAGCGTTGTAAAAAATGATAATAACAACGAGTATTATAAGAATCTTGTATGGTATGCTTTGTCTTCTTCGGGAGATAATTATGATAAAGCTAGAGAATTTGCAAAGCATCTTGATGCAGATACCATGGATCAATTTGATTACAATTATTTAATGTCTGCGTTGTATTCAGAGTCAAAGGAGTATGACAAAGTTGTTGAGTACAATGAGAAAATTATTGAATATATAAAAAGTAACAAGGCTGTTGAATGCATGGATGAAACAGAGAGAAAAAACAGGCTGGTAAATATTTACTGTAATCAGCTTATGAATTATTCTCTGATGAAAGACATGACTCAAACAGAAAAGTATATCAATCTGGCTATATCTGAATTTCCTGATAATGACACTATTCAGATTTGTGTTATAAAGGCAAAAATGAAAATGGAAGATTATGAGGGGGCCAGACATGTTAGTGAAATGATGTTGAAGACTAATGGTCTGAACATTATCGGATGGTATTATCTTAGTGTGTCAGCTTATGGCATGTGGGATGATAAGACTGCATTTGAGGCTGGATTCAAACTTGCCCAGTTACTACCTAATCAACCGGAGGGATATATTCTTCAGCTTCGAGTTTTAGCAAGAAATAATGCTTTGGAGCGGTTTGAAGAGACGATTGCATATATTAAGGATATTCAGATAGAGATAAAAGACGAACTGCTATATTTTGATACTCTTTTGCACGAGAAAGACAACCTCCAAAAGGCTTTTGATGAATACTTGGTTTTGTATGATAAAATACGGGATAATCTTGATTCCGAAGATCCGTTTTACATAGATGAATTAAAGTCCAAACTGCTTGAATGTTTTGATGAAAAAATCAAAATGCTTAGAAGACAGGGTGAAGGAGTGGAAGCTGCCAAAGAGTGTAAGAGATGCTGTGAGCTTTTGAACGTTAAGCTTGAAGACAGTCCTATACTTTCGATTTATAAGCAGTTTTCAATGTGGGAAGAAGCAGATGCGGTTATAGATCTTGTGATTGATAGTAATGATCCGGAATCGCTCTATCAGAGAGCATTGCTGGAATTGTCAAAAGGAAACGGACCCAAAGCTCAAGAACTATACTCTCGCATTATCACCGAATATGGACTAGATAAAAATGATATCCTACATACGCACTTTATGCGATTAAAAGGTGATCTGAAAGCTCAGAAAGACTTTTGGAAAAAGAAAATAAAAGTTTTGAAGAAAAATGATGGCGACACTTTGAATGCATATGTTCATCTGGCATTTGTTTCCAAATGCTTAGGAGAAAGATTGGCTTCTGCTAAGTATGCTAAACTGGCGATTAAAATGTCGGAAAGACGGATAGCCAATGGAACAGATTATGAACCTCTGTATAGAAATAATCTAATGTTAATGGATGCTATACTCGGTAATTACGAGCTCGCTGAAACGGAGCTAATAAAATTAAGAAATTGTCAGCTTTGTGGAATGTGTGAGTATTCAGAGTGTAAAGACTCTTATATTTTTGAAGGACTAATTGAAGTGCTTAAACATAATTATGATAAAGCGCGTGAAATATTCCAATACGGCCAAAAGAGATGGCCTGATGATGTGGATTTTTATTGTTATGAATGTGAAATAAATAGTATGGGGGTATAGTATCAGGAATGATAATTGGGATAGATTTGGGAACAACCAATAGCTTGGCTGCATATTTCGATGGTGGAATGGCAAGGGTTATTCCCAATCGTATTGGTGAGGAATTGACTCCCTCTGTTGTTAGTGTCAATGATAATGATGAGGTGCTTGTAGGAAAACTGGCGCTTGAATATGGCAAGCTTCATCCTCTTGATTGTGCCAGAGTTTTTAAACGTAGTATGGGAACGCCCCAAAAATTCAAATTAAGGGGAAGGAGCTTAGATGCTACTGAGTTATCCTCACTTTTGCTAAGATCTCTAAAAGAAGACGCAGAGGAGTATCTTGGCTGTATAGTAGATAGAGCTATCATTAGTGTTCCTGCGTATTTCAATGATATGCAAAGGAAAACAACTGCAGAAGCAGGAAAGCTTGCAGGGCTTGAGGTAGTCAGAATTATCAATGAGCCATCAGCAGCTGCTCTTACATATGGGGTGGGAGAAAAAAATCAAGATGAGAGATGCCTTGTATTTGATCTGGGTGGAGGAACTCTCGATGTATCAATCCTGGAATATAGTGATGGTATCATAGAGGTGCATGCTATAGCAGGTGACAATTTCATCGGGGGAGAAGATTTTACCAAAGTTCTGGCAGAAATGTTTCTGAAAAAGTCATTGATTGCTCCTGAGGATATTGATGCAAAGACTAAAAATATTGTTATGGCGGCTGCGGAGAAGGCCAAAGTTGATATGGGTGGGGCCAAGAATGTGACCGTGACGTGTAAGATTGATGGTCAGATGATTGAACACTCTTTTAGTTCGACGGAATATGAAGAAAATTGTGAAGCGCTAAAAAATAAAATAAGGAAACCCGTGGAAAAGGCACTAAGGGATTCTGGATTTAAGCTGTCAGATATTGATAGAGTTTTATTGGTTGGCGGAACTACAAAGATGGCTATGATAAGAAATTTTGTTGCCAAGCTTTTTTTGAACTTTCCAGAGACAAAGGTGGATCCTGATAAGGCGGTAGCCATTGGAGCAGGTATTGCTTGCGGTATGAAGGAAAGAAGTGAAGAGATAAAGGAACTTGTTTTTGTTGATGTATGTCCTTATACTCTTGGGACAGAAGTTATGCTAAATAATGGCCTGTTTGATGAACCGGGACATTTTTTGCCTATTATAGAACGAAACACAGTTATTCCTGTAAGCCGTACGCAAACTGTTGTTACTGCAAGAGATGATCAGTCGAGAGTATGTGTAAAAGTCTTGCAGGGAGAGAGTCGCATGGCCACAAATAATCTGCTATTAGGAGAAATCACAGTTCCTGTGCCATTAGCTCCTGCAGGGCATGAATCTATTGATATAACTTATACATATGATGTTAATTCTCTTTTAGAGATTGAGGTGCAAGTTAATTCAACTGGAAAGAAACGAAAAATCATAATTCAAAAGAGCGAAAATAAATTAACAAAAAAAGAAGCTGAAGAAAGATTTGAACTTTTGCAGCATCTTAAGCGTAATCCTAAAGAAGATGAGGAAAATTCTCTTTTGCTTCTCAGGGGGGAAAGATTGTATGAAGAGTGTTGTACTGATGACAGATATGGTATAGACCAGGAATTGATGAAGTTCGAGCGAATTTTGGCCGGGCAGGACAGGCGAAAGATTGAGACAGCCCGTGAGGAACTTGAAAAATATCTGGATACGATAGAATCGCAAATTTGATTAAGGATTTAGGTGAGTATTATATGAATAATGTATTTGATTACGAAACGGTTGCACTTGTTGATGAGGATGATGCCATTGAGATAATAGATCAGACTCTGCTCCCCGGGGAGTGCAAGCTGATAAGGCTTAGGACGGGGCAGGAAATCTGGGATGCTATTTATCTTCTTCAGGTGAGAGGAGCACCTGCTATCGGCGTGACAGCAGGTTTTGGAATATATCTTCTTACAAAGACTTCCAAAGCATCTTCTTATGAGGAGTTCCTTGCAGAACTGAAAGAACATAAAGATTTTTTAAATTCATCAAGACCTACGGCTGTTAATCTATCCTGGGCACTTAATCGTATGGAAGAACATATCAGGGATTATTATGCCAAGCTGATGGCCCAGGATAGTGAATGTGGTTTTGACAAGCTGTTGCCTCTCCTTATTAAAGAAATGAGAGCTGAAGCCGAGACTATCAAAGAGGAAGATATCAAGGTCTGCAGGAAGATTGGAGAATATGGTCTGAGCCTTATAAAGGACGGTGACGGTATCCTGACTCATTGTAATGCCGGTAAGCTGGCTACCATCAAATACGGTACCGCTACAGCACCTATTTATATGGCCCATGAGAAAGGCCTTGCCATCAAGGCGTATTGTGATGAGACCAGGCCCCTTCTTCAGGGAGCCAGGCTTACTGCTTTTGAACTATCTTCTGCAGGTATTGATACCACACTTCTTTGCGACAATATGTCAGGAAGCCTTATGAGATCCGGCAAGATACAGGCTATATTTGTGGGCTGTGACAGAGTGGCAGCCAATGGCGACGTGGCCAATAAGATAGGCACCAGCATGGTGGCAACCCTTGCGGCTTATTATCATATTTCCTTCTATGTGTGCGCTCCCACGTCCACTATTGATCTGGACTGCAAGAGCGGTGATGATATCGTGATAGAGCAAAGGAAAGCGGCTGAAGTGACCGATATGTGGTATGAGAAGCCTATGGCTCCTGAAGGAATAAATGTCTACAATCCTGCTTTTGATATAACAGACAACAGCCTGATCACTGCTATCATTACAGAAAAAGGAATATTCAGAAAACCCTATGACCTGAAAGTGAGTTTACAATAACGCATAATTGTTTGATGGATATACGGTATTATGATAATATAAATATGATAGCATAAGACAATGTCGCGCCCTGCCTGTTAATCAATTGACTGCCACAAAGAAGAAAACATACTATGGCTGATAACGCAAATTTAACCGCAGATGCTGAATTTGTTAAGTCGATTCAGGTAGCTAAGCCCGTCCTTATCACCCCTGATTCAAAGGAGTACAAGGCAGAGCTTGATTTGTGTGTGCAAAATGGAGTCAGCCTAAAGCGCCTGACAGAAGCCAAGCTGGATTATGATCAGCTTATCGAGATCAGAAAAGGACTGGAATCAGGTGTAGATATTGATAGATATTTCAGCAACTCTTTTCCTGCAGCTCAGATGGAGGAACTTCGTCATGAGATGGAGCAGGGTATTGATATGGCTACCTATCGCAAGGAAGGTTATTCCCTTGCCCAGGTAGTTGAGATCAGAGAAGGCATTGTTGCCGGTGTTGATATTCAGGAATACACCAATAAAGACTATAACGCAGCCCAGATGAGGGAACTCAGACTGGGACTCGAAAAGAAACTTCCGATAATTTTCTACAAGGCTCCTTCATTCTCGGATGATCAGATGAGAGAGATCAGGCTGGGACTGGAGGATAACCTTGATATTTCCCTATATGCCAAAAACACAATTCCATATATAAAGATGAAGGCCATCCGTGAAGCAACTATGGAGGGTCTGATCCTCACGGAAGAACAGATAGAGAAATACCCCTCCGGTGTGATAGTGATGATGCTGGAAGCATATCGTAGCAAGGTAGATATCAGCTCATATCTGGACAAGGATTTTGATGCAGAGCAGCTGTCACAGGTGATAGAGGCGGGTAAAGAAGGCCTTGAGATGGATCAGTATATTACCCCGGAGATGAGAGGAGAGAGTTTGCAGCAGATCCGTCTGGGTCTCCAGGAGGGTCTGGACGTGTCTATATATGCCAAACCGGAATATAACTGGCAGCAGATGCGTGAAATCAGAAAAGGTCTGGAGGCCAGGGTAGATGTATCACTCTATGCCAATCCCCTCTATATCTACAGTCAGATGCGCGAGATTAGGCTGGGGCTGGAATCAGGAGTGGACGTATCTGTATATTCCAGCATGGTCAATACTGCTTCCGAGATGCGCGTGCTCAGGAGAAGGCTTGAAAGCGGAGAAAAAATAGGTGCTAAAGAAGATGAGGACGCTCATCCTGAGGAATTCAAGGAGATATCAAAGGAGATATCCGACAGTCTGGGTGTGGAGTCCAGTGTAGTACACAAGAATTTTGATGGCTCGGAGAAGGTGCAGGTCCACTATCTGAAGATGACTCCGGACGGACAACATGCTATTCTTCGTTTGCCAAGTCTGGGTAACAGGCAGGCTTCCTATAATGTGGATTTTGTCCTGGACCTTTTAAAACGAGGTGGTATCACCCACGGTATCAAAAAGAAGGTCGTAGAGGATATGATCGAGCAGAGGCGCTTTAATGAAGACATCATCGTGGCTGAGGGTGTTCCTTCCAAGGATGGTGTGGACGGCTATTATGAGTACCTATTTGATATGGATGTACCCTCAGAGATGACCTATTTGGCCAATGGTAAAGCGGACTTTTCCAAGATGAGCTTCCTGTCCCTTGTTAATGTGGGCGATAAGCTGGCTGTATATCACAAGGCCGTCCATGGCAAAAATGGCTATACTGTAAAAGGTATAAATCTCTATGGCAAGAGCGGAAGAGATTTACCGGCTCTTAAGGGGCATGGCTTTATGGTGCTGCCTGACCATGTGACATATTGCGCAGCTGTGTCCGGAGCCATCAGAATGGAGAATAATCTTCTCAATATATACAGGGTGCAGGAGGTAGATGATCCTGAGACACCTGTTAATGTAGATTTTGCAGGGTCTGTCTGGATCAAGGGCAGCCTTATGGCAGGCTCCTATATAAAGGCCCAGGGCGATGTCATAATAGATGGTACTGCCGAGAGGACAGGTATCACTGCAGGTGGCGATGTGGTGATCAGAAATGGTGCCAACGGCTTGGAGGATAGGGCCAGCATCAAATGCGGAGGCAGCCTCTATGCCGGCTATCTGTCCAATGTGGATATGGTGGTAGAAGGCTCTATACATACCAATAATATATTTAACTGCAATGCTTCTGTTAACGGTGAAGTTAAGGTATATGGCGAAGAGGGTACCATATCCGGTGGTGAGATCACCAGCCAGATGGGTGTGGATACAGCATTTCTGGGAAGTGAAGGCGGACGAAGGACACTGGTGAGGATAGGTGTCACCTCTGAGATCAACAGGACAGTATCCGATAATAAGAATGCCCTTGATAAAGTGGATCAGGAGCTGACCATGCTCAAAAAAGAGCAAAAGAGACTGAGCGGTGCAGGTATGACCAGCAGAGAGCAGCTACAGTGGAAAATCAAGATCAATCTGGCTGTCAGCTCAAAAGAGCAGGAGAAAAACATGCTGATGCAGAAGAAAGAGGAGCTTGATGCTACAATGGCCAGGATCCACGATGCCAGCTGCAGAGTAAGAGATACTATATATGAGGGTACTTATCTGATCATAGATGGTGTGAAGTTCCCTATTGTAAATTCAAGGACAGAGAAGAAAGGTATTTTGTTTGAGAAGTAGCATTTGAAGGAGAGATAATATGTCATCCCAGGAAAATGTTGAAAGCAAGCCTACACTCCTGATCGTGGACGATTCGGAGATCAACAGGGGCGTGCTGACGGAGATATTCAAAGACAAATATACTATTCTGGAAGCCGAGAACGGCAAGCAGGCCATGGCGCTGATAGTCAAGAGTCGTATGTTTCTGGCTGGTATCCTTCTGGATATCAATATGCCTGAAATGGACGGCTTTGAAGTGCTGACCGAGATCAATAAGGTCAATCTCCTTGAGAGGATGCCTGTCATCATGATAACCGGTGAAACGTCCAAGGAAACAGAGCATCTGTGTTATGAAAAGGGCGTGACTGATGTGGTATACAAGCCCTTTGATTCCATAGTGGTCAGACAGAAGGTCAATCATGCAGTGGAACTCTTTGACGTAAGGAATCACCTTCAGACCAGGGTTGATGAGCAGACCAAGGTGCTCAGGAAGCAGTATGACCAGATCAAAGAGCAGCGCGATTACATGAAGGAGACCAATACCAGGATCATTGATACGGTTTGTACGATCGTGGAATTTCGTAATCTGGAATCCGGTTATCACTTGAAGAGGATCAGAGAATCCGTGAAGATCCTGGGAAAATATGTCATGGGAATGTTTCCCGAGATGGGCCTGACTGCTCATCGTCTTGAGATAATAGCGGGAGCTTCGGCTATGCACGATCTAGGCAAGATATGTATACCTGACAGCATACTCCTAAAGCCCGGCAAGCTTACCAAGGATGAGTTTGAAGTCATGAAATCCCATACCACAAGGGGATGTGAGATATTAAAGATGCTGGCTGATGTCCAGGACAAAGAGTATTATGAAGCCAGCTATGATATCTGCAGGCATCATCATGAAAAGTATGACGGAAACGGCTATCCTGACGGCCTTAAGGGTGATGAGATATCTTTGGCCGCCCAGCTGACCAGTATCGCTGACGTATACGACGCGCTTATCAGTGACAGAGTATACAAGGCTGCATACAGTATGGACAAGGCCTATTCAATGATAGTCAACGGAGAGTGCGGAGCCTTTAATCCCAAGCTCATGGAAGCCTTTAAGGCTGCCAGGGGAGAGATAGGCGCCATGTTCCTTATGACCAAACTTGAAGAAAAAAAGGAAAATGATGCTTGACAATGGGAACAAAGTATAATATTATCATATCTGTTGCGGGTAATCCTCCGCGGCAAACATAAGGATGTGCGTGTAGCTCAGCTGGATAGAGCGTCTGGCTACGGACCAGAAGGTCGTGGGTTCGAATCCTATCACGCACGCTGAAGCGAAGACTTTGGTGTCTTCGCTTTTTTTTCGCGCAATGATATAATCTATAATGCGTAAGGTGTAGAGACAAGAAGCTCCTGCCCTTTGGGCCGGATGGAGGTATGAATTGAAATATTATAAACTGGTAGTTCCCTGCCACATGGGACTTGAAGCTGTATTAAAAAGAGAGATCACGGATCTTGGTTATGATGTGACTCAGGTAAGTGATGGAAGAGTGAGCTTTGCAGGAGATGCTGATGCGGTATGCAGAGCCAATATATGTTTGAGGACGGCAGAGAGAGTGCTGATCAAGATCGGTAGCTTTACTGCCACCAGCTATGAAGAGCTCTTTCAGGGGACCAAAGATCTTCCCCTTGAGGAATTCATCCCAGCTGATGGCAAGCTTTGGGTCACCAAGGCATCCAGTGTCAAGAGTGCACTGTTTTCACCAAGTGATATTCAGAGGGTCATGAAGAAGGCTATGGTGGAGAGGATGAAAGCTGCCTATCATAAGGAGATCATTCCTGAGACCGGGCTGGAATTTCCCATCAGAGTATTCCTTTACAAGGACGAAGTGACAGTGGCTCTGGATTCCACAGGTATGTCTCTTCATAAAAGGGGCTATAGAAAGCTGGAATCCAAGGCGCCTATTGCTGAGAACCTGGCTGCTGCCCTTATCATGCTGACTCCCTGGAAGGCGGACAGGATATTGATAGATCCTTTTTGCGGGTCCGGTACCATTCCAATTGAGGCAGCCATGATCGCTGCAGGTGTGGCTCCCGGTATGCACAGGGATTTTAATGCCAAAGCATGGACACATCTCATTGATCCCGGTAACTGGACAGACGTAATAGAGGAGTGTGAGGATAATATCGATCTGAATGTGGAGACTGATATCCAGGGCTATGATATAGATCCGGATATGATCGCCATAGCCAGGATCAATGCAGAGAAGGCGGGAGTGGGAGACCTGATCCACTTCCAGGCCAGGGACGTGGCCGATCTGTCCCATAGGAAAAAATACGGCTTTATCATCACTAATCCGCCCTATGGCGAGAGAATAGGTGAGAAGGAAGACCTCTACTCTCTATACAGGACCCTGGGACGTCGCTATAAGGCGCTGGATGACTGGTCAATGTATATGATCACTTCATTTGAGGATGCTCAGAAGGCTCTGGGCAAAAATGCAGATAAAAACCGTAAGATATACAATGGAATGATAAAGACTTATTTCTATCAATATCTGGGAGCTAAGCCGCCCAGGAGGAGAGACACCGCAGGTGAGAGACATGAATGACAGCAAGGAGATGACCCCGGATAAGAAAGTCGCTGTAGACGTAAAGAGTGAGAAGACAGAGGATGCGCATAAAGCGCTGGTCAAAAGGACCTCTATAGCTATCAGCGCTCTTAGTCTGCTGGCACTTTTGGGGATGGGGATATATCTGGAAGGAAGAGCTGTAGTCCTGGGGGGCGGCATGCACCCTCCTGTTAAGAAAAATGAACCGGTAGAGGAGTTGCTGGCCTGGGACATGGATATCATCAGGGAAGGAGATGAGATAGTCATAGATCTTCCCGAAAATGCAGGGTCTGAAGATATCAGTATGGTAAGTGACCATGAATCCGGAAAGCTCATGGTGGAGCTGGCCTGTGACCCTGACTATTATAGGGAGGGAGGCAGGATAACTGCCCCTGATGCGATAGTATCTGCCGAATGCAGCTGTGATGAGGCCGGCGAGACTATGACCATCACACTCTCAGAGGATAAGGTGTATGAGTCTACACTCTCCCTGGAAGGCGGTAGGGCTATCATCAGCCTGGATGAACCCGGGGAAGTCTATGACAATATAGTGGTAGTGGATCATGATGAGGGTACAGCTTCTCTGACCAGGGAACTGGCAGGGAAACTCCTGGCAGATGGTATAAAGGTCTATGCTATGGGACCTGATTGCTCCTACAAGGCGGGGGAAGATACTGCAAGGGGAATTACCCGCGAAGGATCCGCCAGGGCCTTTATAGAGGATATCAGGCCGGATATGGTGCTTTTCCTCAGAAAGGGCAGCACAGATATATTTTATTACAATGACAGGATATATCTAAGGGGCTATGGAAATGATGAACTGGCTATGCGTATGGCCAGAGATCTGGCCTATGAAAGAGGAGAGGCTACTGCCAGTGCAGAGGCCTATAGAGGAGATAAGGGCTTGTGGTCAGAGCTGGGGATCCCTGCAGTCATAGGAGAAGTAAGCGGCGTTTTGGAGAGATATGAAGAGCCCGACAATGCTGACTTGTCAGACATAGACAAGGTCTCATCGGGGCTTAGAAGAGGTATATGCTACGCCTTCAGGGATATGGCAGGTAATAAATGACAGCCGCGCCGTGATAACATAACACATAAGGATGATCATCAGGAGGAGGATAGATATGAGAATAGTATTTGCAACAGGTAATAAGGACAAGCTCAGAGAGATACGAGAGATCATGGGAGGGATCGGCATGGAGATCCTGTCCATGAAAGAAGCGGGTGTATTTGAGGATATTGTGGAAGACGGCTCAAGCTTTGCAGAGAATGCAGTGATCAAGGCCAGCGCCATCCACAGAGCCCTGACAGATGCAGGAGACAAGGACAGCATTGTGCTGGCAGATGATTCCGGTCTGGAAATAGACTATCTGAATAAGGAGCCCGGAATCTATTCAGCCAGATACATGGGCAAGGATACTCCTTATCCGGAAAAGAATGCCAGGATCCTGGAGCGTCTTGAAGGAGTGGAGGATAAGGACAGGACTGCCAGGTTCGTATGCGCAGTGGGCGCTGTACTTCCTGACGGCAAGATATTAACAACAGTCCAGACCATGGAAGGCATAATAGGTCATGAGATAGCAGGTGCTAATGGCTTTGGCTATGATCCGATCTTCTTCCTACCGGAGTACAAGAAGACTTCCGCAGAACTCAGCCCTGAAGAAAAAAATGCTATCAGCCACAGAGGTAAGGCCTTAAGAGCCATGCTGGATATATTAAAGCAGGAACTGGGAGTGTGAGCGCCTGTGGCGGAAGGCGGATTTGGAAATCGCCCGGGAAGATTGAACTGTTCCCGGATAAAGAAAATGAGTACAGCCTTTCGGTTGTACTCATCTACGCTCTAGTGCGGATAGAGGGACTTGAACCCTTACACCTATTCGGTACAGGAACCTAAATCCTGCGCGTCTGCCAATTCCGCCATATCCGCAAACCTTGATTATTGTACACAAATTACAGGCAAAAAACAAGTGGAAGTTCAGCTTTACCGAAAAGGACAAAAAAGCCTTCTGTAGTTGTGTCATTAAACCGATAATTTCTGTAGGTAGTAGCAAGTACAAAGGTTATTTTTAAAAAACTTTGCAAGAAGTGTTGACAAGTCCTAAAAAACTGATATATAATTGCTCTTGCGTTGCAGCTCAGAAGATTAACGAGCTAAGCTCTTCGGGGTGTGGCTCAGCTTGGCTAGAGCGCCTGGTTTGGGACCAGGAGGTCGCAGGTTCGAATCCTGTCACCCCGACTTTGGCAGCAACACTGACAAGTGAATATGCAGGTGTAGTTCATTGGTAGAACACCAGCCTTCCAAGCTGGATAGGTGGGTTCGATTCCCATCACCTGCTCTTGCATACACTGTATGCAGCGTGTGTCCGTAGCTCAGCTGGATAGAGCAACGGCCTTCTAAGCCGTGGGTCGGGGGTTCGAATCCCTTCGGGCACGCTCCTGCAGAGCAGCTGCTCTGCAGGTATCTATGGTGGCTATAGCGTAGTTGGTTAACGCGCCAGATTGTGGTTCTGGAGACCGTGGGTTCGAGTCCCACTAGCCACCCTTTTTCTTTTAAGGGCGGATTTGATGCAAGTGTTTCTTTTGATGAGAAGCTGCGTTAATATATTAGTAGGCACATCTGCTGTGTATGATGGGCTATCGCCAAGCGGTAAGGCACAGCACTTTGACTGCTGCACTCGTGGGTTCGAATCCCGCTAGCCCAGTTTGATATATACTAACCGGCTATGTTATCCGGATAGTTCATATATATGAGATACTAGCTCAGTTGGTAGAGCACTTGACTTTTAATCAAGTTGTCGTGGGTTCGATTCCCACGTGTCTCATTTTCCAGAGTCGCTAAGGTTTTAGCGACTTTTATTTTTGCATTTTTTTCCATATCTATTAATTCAAAGGCTTAAATGTTCGAAAAAGTATATGACGACATAGAAGTGCATCCATTATATTACTTTTTCGAAAGGAGTCCTAAGGTGAAAAATCTATCTCTCAGAGGCAAATTCGCATCGGTGTTTCTGCCGCTTTTCATTTGGATATTCATATTGGTATTTGGCATGACCTTCCTCATCAACCGCATCGGTCATGAGATGGAGAATACACTTTATGATCGTATATATATGGCCAATACCAATCTGATAAATGGTGAAAGAGATATGTATCAGGCTCTGGTAGCTGCAATGAATCTCAAATATTATCAGATGGAAGAAGATGTGGAAGACAACAGGCAGGGCTATGAGATCAATTACGGACAGACCCTGGACCGTGTGGCGACTGCAGAGGCTCTGATGAAGGAGGATCCCCAGGCATACTCCGAGTATACTCTTAAATTCCTGGCTGAGAAGAACGGCTTTACTCCTGAAACAGATGGAGATGGATATCTGACAGATACCCGTAGGTTTACGGATATCATAGCTATGTTTGATAAAGAGATCAAGGCTTATTATGATTCCTACAATCCGGAGACCGGAGAAGGCGATTATGATGAGCATAAGGCGCATTTTGACAATTGCGAAGAGTATATCAATAATATCAAGGACTTTATTGATATGTATGCAGTATACAAGCTTGAGCTCCTGGACAGGTCCAACAGCATCACCATCACTGTTACATTTATCGCCACCATTATTCTGGTGATCCTGCTCTTTATCTTTGCTTTTCTGACTGTCAACGGCATCTTGAAGGGTGTCAGAGTGGCTCAGGAGAATATTGAGCAGCTTGCCAAAAAGAACCTGGTATATGAGCCTCAGAAGGTGGAAGGAAAAGATGAAGTTGCCAGGATGGCAGATGCATCGGTTCAGCTCTTTGAAGAGCAGAATAATATCCTTCATCTGATCAGGAATGCCTCTAACAAGATCAGCTATGTGAGCAGGACTCTGGAAGACTCCTCGGGTAATGTAAAGAATTCAACAGGTGAGATATCCGAAGCTATCACGGATATTGTAGATAAGATCACA
Source organism: Butyrivibrio sp. MC2013 (assembly GCF_000424585.1). Lineage (GTDB taxonomy): Bacteria > Bacillota > Clostridia > Lachnospirales > Lachnospiraceae > Butyrivibrio. The sequence goes on along the minus strand of NZ_AUKE01000006.1, from coordinate 27,921 downwards.
GCACAGGCAAGTGAAACAAAGGAAGCTTCGGAGGAAGCAAGGGTACTGGGAAACATCGTAATAGAGAGCAGTGAAGCAGCTCAGAAGCTTGCATCTGTAAGCGGTGAGATCAGAAAGGTGACTTCCGAAGGTATGGAAGTGGTGGCAGAGCTTGAGAGCAATACCAAGGCAAACGGAGAAGCCTTTGGCAGGATATTCAAGGCTATTGAAGATATGACCACCAGTTCCGCCAAGATTGGTGAAGCTTCCAGGATCATAGCAAGTATCGCGTCCCAGACTAACCTCTTGTCGCTAAATGCTTCGATTGAAGCTGCCAGAGCAGGCGAAGCAGGCAAGGGCTTTGCGGTAGTAGCAAGTGAGATCAGTGACCTGGCCACTCAGTCTGCTGATGCGGTAGGTACCATTGATAATATGCTGGATGAACTTAAGGCCTGTGTAGATCAGGCTGCAGATCAGAGAGAGCAGGTGCAGGAAGCTGTACAGGTACAGGCTGAATCAGTATCAGCTACAGGTGAAAAATATCAGATGATCGTAGAATCTGTAGAAGAGATCAACAAAGAGATCTCTCATCTTGACAGTCTGGCCGGTGACATGGATAGGAGCTGTAAGGTAGTAGTTGAAAAGGTAGATTCCCTATCCGGATCAGCAGTGGAATGTGCAGATAACTCCAGAGAGACCAGCAATTCTACAGCATATGTACAGGAATCTGTGCAGAATATCACAGGCGCGGTTGCCGAGATGCATGAACTGACGGATGAACTAAGTGAGCTTATGGATCAGTTTGTATTCTGATATGCTATAAGGGGGGTAAAGGTAAGAAAAAACTTACCAGGTAATAATATTTTGCGTACTTGTTGACTACAGTACTTAGTCTTTAAAATAATATCAGGTAGTAGGTTGTTTGTGACCAATACCGGCTGTGCCGGTATTGATCACAAATGTTTTGTTCAAAAAAGGAGACTGATAATGAAGACTGTGATCATCGGCGGCGTAGCCGGAGGAGCAAGCTGTGCTGCAAGGCTCAGAAGAATGGATGAGAAGGCAAATATTGTATTATTGGAGAAAGGCCCGTATATTTCCTATGCTAACTGCGGCCTTCCTTATTATGTAGGAGATGTAATACAGTCAAGGGATGCTCTGCTGGTTACCAGCAAGGCTCAGCTCACAGGCAGATTTAATATAGATGTCAGAGAGATGAATGAAGCCCTGTCCATTGACAGAGCTGCCAAGAAGGTGCAGATCAGAAACAATGAGACAGGTGAAGTATATGAAGAAAACTATGACAAGCTGGTAATAGCTACCGGTTCATCACCCATCAGACCCAGGATCGAGGGAATAGATGATGAGAGGATCAGGACAGTATGGACTGTGCCGGATTCCATAGCTGTGAAGGAGATGATCGCTGAGAAAGGTATTAAGGATGCTGTAGTAGTAGGCGGCGGCTTCATAGGTCTTGAGATGGCTGAGAATCTCCATACCGCAGGACTTAAGGTATCTCTTGTGGAAGCTGCGGATCAGGTCATGGCTCCTCTTGATATAGAGATGGCTCATGTCCTTCACGGACATATCCTCTCCAAGGGTGTGGACCTGCACCTGGGAGACGGTGTAGCCCGCTTTGAGTCCGGCGCTGATAAGGTAAAGGTAGTCCTTGGCAGCGGCGAAAGCGTGGAAGCAGCTCTTGTGATACTGGCTATCGGTGTAAGGGCCAACAGTAAGCTTGCTGCAGACGCAGGCCTGGAGATCAATGCCAGAGGCGGTATCGTAGTCAATGACATGATGCAGACTGCTGATCCTGATGTATATGCGGTAGGTGATGCTGTGCAGGTCAAGGACTTTAATACAGGTGATGACACCATGGTGGCTCTGGCAGGACCTGCCAATAAGCAGGGTAGGATCGCCGCCAATAACATCGCTGGCAGAGAGGATCATTATCAGGGTACGCAGGGAAGCTCAGTTGCAAGAGTATTTGATATGACTGCTGCTTCCACAGGTCTGAATGAGAAGACTTTGATCAGTAAGAATATACCTTACAAGAAGGTTACTATAGTGCAGAACTCCCATGCGGGATATTATCCGGGCGCAAAGCCCATGACCATCAAGCTCCTCTTTGCTCCCGACGGCTCCAGGATCCTGGGCGGTCAGATCGTGGGCTATGACGGAGTGGACAAGAGGATAGATACTATAGGTACCTCTATCAGACTTCATGCAACAGTGGAGGATCTCACAGATTTGGAGCTGGCTTACGCTCCTCCGTATTCATCTGCCAAGGATCCGGTGAACATGGCAGGCTTTGCTGCTCAGAACCTCTTAAACGGTGATTCTGATTTTGCAGACTGGGATGTGGATGTCAATGACAGTAACATCACCTTCCTTGATGTGAGAGAAGATGCTGAGAGACTGGCCTTTGCCATTCCCACAGCAGTAGCAATGCCCTTTGGCCAGGTGAGAGATCGCCTTGGAGAGCTGGATCCTACAAAGCCTGTAGTGGTATTCTGCGGCATAGGCGTAAGAGCTCACAGCGTAGAGAGAATCCTTCGTCAGAGCGGCTTTGACAAGGTAAGTGTATATCCCGGCGGTATGCGCTTCTATAGAGATACACACTATGATGGAGTAAAAAAAAACAGTGATATGACAGGTGCTGCTCCTGCCGGAGTATCTAAAAATGTAGCTGATGCTGCTCAGGTAAAGGCAAAAGCCCAAAGCGTATCAGAACTGAAGGCAGAGGCTAAGACAGCTGCCGGAACAAGGACTATAGACCTTAACTGCTGCGGACTGCAGTGCCCAGGTCCTATCATGAAGGTGCATGAGGCTGTGGACAAGGCAGGAGAAGGTGATGTGATCAGCGTTACAGCATCAGATCCCGGATTTGCCAAGGATATCATATCCTGGTGTGAGCATACAGGTAACACCCTTATCTCCAATACAGAGGAGGGTGGCAATTATGTAGCCAGGATCAGTAAGGGCGTTTCAAACACTGCTGATCAGAAGGCTCCTGTAGGGGCTGCAGACGCCTCTGGCAAGAATGGCATGAGCATCATCGTATTTGATGGAGATATGGACAAGGTAATGGCCAGCTTTATCCTGGCTAACGGCGCAGCTTCCATGGGAATGCCCGTTACCATGTTCTTTACCTTCTGGGGCCTTGCGGCTCTTAGAAAGGACCAGTCAGTGCCTGTGGACAAGACTGCTATGGAGAAGATGTTTGGTGCTATGCTGCCTCAGGGCGCATCTAAGCTTGGCTTGTCCAAGATGAACATGGCAGGCATGGGAGCTGCCATGATGAAGAAGATCATGAAGGACAAGAACGTGTCCTCTGTATCTGAGCTCATGGCCTCAGCTATAAGGTCAGGCGTGCGCATTATCGCCTGCTCCATGAGCATGGATGTAATGGGGATCAAAAAGGAAGAGCTGATAAACGGCGTAGAGATCGCAGGCGTAGGAACCTACCTTGGCGAAGCAGACAAATGCTCAGTGAATCTCTTTATCTAAGGATCATGAGTGTTTTATATTTAATAAGAGAAAGAAGGCACATCATGATGTGTCTTCTTTTTTTATGAAAATCACCGGAATAAATAAAACTAAGAGGAAATTCTTTTCAAATATTTTGCACCTTTTTCAAAATTAGGTGTATTTTTATCCAATAGGCATAATGATAGTATGCTAAATAGAGAAGGGTACCTGATATCGATACGAGTAATAGCAAACACAGTAAAAGCATGTAAATAACAGGAGGGAGAAAAAGTGAACAGAAAACTTACCAGGCTGTTTGCAGTGGTATCTGCTGCAGCTATGCTGGCTTCCGGCTGCGGCTCTGCAGCTTCATCCGACAATACAGCTCAGGTGAAGGGAGCAAATAAAGAGGTTACTATCAAGGTCTTTTCCAATCTGCCTGACAGAAAGAACGGACAGGGACTGGTGGAGCAGACTATCATTGACGAATATATGGCAGAAAATGAAGGGGTAAAGATTGAGGTCGAGGCTCTTGACGAAGAAGCTTACAAGACCAAGTTTAAGGCTTATGCTATGGATGGCATGCCTGATGTAGTAAGTATTTGGGGGCAGCCCTCATTCCTGGATGAGGTACTTGATGCCGGCGTACTGGCAGAGCTTAACGAGGCGGATTATGCCGATTACGGATTTATCTCCGGATCTCTTGAAGGCTTCAAAAAGGATGGCAAGCTCTATGGCCTTCCCAGAAATACAGACGTACAGGTTATCTACTATAACCAGAAGCTTTTTGATGACAACGGATGGAGTGTTCCTGCAAGCTATGATGACTTCATAGCTCTGTGCTCAGATATCCAGGCAGCAGGCATTACACCTGTAGCTATGGACGGCGGAGACGGATGGCCTATGTGCACCTTCCTTACAGATATACTGGCCAAGGTAGCAGGCACTGATTATGCATCTATTGTAGCAAAGGCAATCTCCAGTGGCGACTTTACAGCTCCCGAGATCAGAAAGTCTGTTGAGATCTTAAAAGAGTGTGCTGATGCGGGAATGTTCCAGACAGGCTTTGATTCTCAGGATTATGGTACAGCAATGAACCTCTTCACCAATGGTCAGGCAGCAATGTTTGCAATGGGAAGCTGGGAGTGCTCCATGGCAAAGAATGAGGATATTGCAGAGGATATCAGAAACAATATCAGAGCATTTAACTTTCCTGTAGTAGATGGCGGAAAAGGCGGCGACCATGATATAGCAGCATGGAATGGCGGCGGATATGCAGTGAGCGCAAGCTCTCCTGTAAAGGATGAAGCTATAAAGTTCCTGAACTATATGTATCAGCCCACCAAGCTGTCCAAATACGGCTGGGAAAACGGAGTAGGAATGTCTGCTCAGGATCAGTCCGATTATCTATCTGGAGATGAGTCAGCGCTGCAGCTGCAGGTAATGGACATGGTAAATGATGCAACAAGCGTATCCGGTACTCCTATCAATGACTGCGGACCTGCTACCTTTAAGACCTGCATTGAAAGTGAGATACAGGGTGTTGCCAACGGTTCCACATCGATTGACGATTTCCTCGCCAGATTAGGTGAAGCTTGCAAGTAACCCGGGCTATTAAAGGAGGATGCATCGGCATCCTCCTTTTTTACAAAAAGGACATAAAAAAAGGACATGACATGGAAAAATTGTACAGTAACAAAAAAGTGATCTTTACCCTTGTTTTTCCGGGGATACTGATTTTCCTTTGCGCAATACTCTTTCCCATATGCCTGAGTGTATATTATGGCTTTACCGATTATTCCGGCATGGGAAAAGCATCTTTTATAGGAATGAAGAACTATGAGGAGCTCTTTAGAGATAGTGCCTTTGGGCGCTCCCTTCTCAATTCGCTGCTGCTGGCTGTTGGTTTTATAGCTTTGCAGCATCCTATTGCCATGATAGTGGCTGCTGTACTTGATAAGCTTGGAGGAAGGGGAGAAGGCTTTTTTCGCTGCGTGTATTTTATCCCCAATGTTATCTCTGTAGCTGTCATTGCTTATCTTTGGAAATTTATATACAATCCTGATTTTGGCCTCTTGAACAGCCTGCTCCATCTCTTTGGACATCAGGAAAAGGTCAACTTCCTGTCTCAGGACACAGCCATATGGTCGGTTCTTTTGGTACTTATATGGCACGGCTTTGGCTGGGGAATGCTGATCTATTACACCGGAATCAAAAATATCGATCCCACACTCTATGAAGCTTCATCCATCGACGGTGCAGGCGTGGGTCAGACATTTCTATATATCACACTTCCTCTTATGAAACCCGTTATTCAGATCAATGTGACCATGGCTGTGATATCTGCCTTAAAACAGATGGAAACTGTATATCTGCTCACAGGAGGCGGCCCGGGAGGAAGTACCCAGTTTGCTGCAAACTATCTCTATCAGCAGGCCTTTAAATCCTTTAGATATGGCTACGGCAATGCCATAGGTGTGTTGTTTATCATAATATGCGTTTTGGTAACTGTATTTATGAATAAGATATTTAAGGAGAATGACTAAAGTTGGATAATTCGATCAATATGGCTTATTCCGTGAAAGAATCAGGGGATAATAAAGCCGGGGCAGACAGCGGCGTTCAAAAGACTATGGGAGTAGGAAAGATAGTACTTTGGACTGTGCTCATACTGGTGGCGCTGGTCCAGATATTCCCCCTTGTTTGGCTGGTGGATTTTTCCCTGGGAAGCAGTACCGAGATGTTCACAAACGGGATACTGATAATACCTCAAAAGATCAGATGGGATAATTATCTTACTGCATTTGTGGACGGAAATGTTGCACATTATCTCTTTAACAGCTTTTTTATTAACAGCCTTGCTGTTATATTGGTAATAGTGATCTCAGTTATGGCATCCTTTGCATGCAGCAGGATGAAGTGGAAGCTAAGCTCACTTGTGATGACCATCCTGCTCCTTGGGATGATGATACCTATTCATGCCACGCTTCTTCCTAATTACAAGATCTACAATACACTGGGACTCACAGATACCTTGTGGGCGCTCCTTATTCCATACGTGGCATTTTCCCTGCCTCAGGGAATGTTCCTTATGACAGGCTTTCTATCATCTATACCCAGGGAGCTGGAGGAGGCTGCGGTAATGGACGGCTGCGGGATATACAGGATCGTATTTCAGATCATATTCCCTATGCTAAAGCCCTCCATAGCGACGGTATCTATTATGACATTTCTAAATAACTGGAACGAATTCATCATGGCCAGTACCTACCTTAGCAGTCCGAAATGGAAGACACTTCCCTTCTCGGTTCTGGAATTTACAGGAGAGTACTCGTCCAATTATGCAGTACAGTTTGCTGTAATGGCGCTGACTGCTGCGCCTGCTGTACTGGTATATATCATTCTTAACAAGCATATTACCAAGGGAGTGGCAATGGGGGCCGTTAAGGGATAGAAACGGGATTATTCAGATGAGGGACAAACTGCGGAGCCTAAACATAGGAGCTAAGCTGATCTTATATATTTATTTATTTGTGACGCCTGTGCTTCTCGTGATCAGCTTTTTTCTGGTCAGGAAGAACTACAGGGAGAATCTGACTCAGGAGAACAGCCGGTACGTAAATGAGATGGACAGCCTGGTGGGCAATCTTGACGCACAGCTGGAGCAGATGATCAGCCTGGGGACTTATGTATGTATCAATGAAGAGATATTGACTATTCTCAGGTCAGGCGAAGCCTTAAATGATCCCACGATCTGGTATAAAGATGCCCCTATGAAGATCATCCAGGATATGATGGCCCTGAGCGGACAGATCAAGACCATAGCCATATATCCGGAAAACGGTACGCTCCCCTTTCTCAGATGCATGGATAATTCCGCATACATAGAGAGCATTGACGAGATAAGAGAGAGCGAGATATATGCAACAGCCTGCAGCAGGATAGGCAAATATATCCTGAGAAGGGCTGAAAAGTCAGATGACAATATCTATGTCAATAACCGCAGCAACAAGATAGTAGCCAGCAGGGAAATATATGATATCAGCCGAAGGTACAAACTGGGCTACCTGACCATAGGTATGTCGGTGATGGATTTTGACGGAGCCTGCGCAAGACTCCTTAGAAAAGACGATGAGGCAGTATATATTTTTACTGCTGACGGAGACCTGCTCTCCGCAAATGGTATATTTGATGAAAAAGAGGTCCATACAAGGATCTCGGAAGCGGGCGGAGGCCTTGTGGATAATAATATCTGCGAAAGCGCAGGCTATTATATCTATAAGTCGGTAAGTGACAAAACGGGGCTTGTTGCTTACCGTTTTGTATCCGCTTCTATGAGAAATGAGATACTAAGGTCAGTGCTCTTTACCAATATGTCTCTGCTCATAGGTATACTCCTTAGTTTGATGCCCATAGCCTATATTATTTCCTATATCATCACCAGGCCACTTAAGAAACTGAGCCAGGCTATGGTGGAATTTCAGGAAGGCAATTTTGACAGGAAGCTGGAGGTGGAATCCGGGGACGAGATCGGAATGGTCAGCGACGGCTTTAATACAATGGTAAGAGCTATCAAAGACCTTATAGACAGCAATTATGTGATCAGGCTAAAAGAAAAAGAAAGCGAGCTGGATGCACTGCAAGCCCAGATCAATCCCCACTTTTTGTACAACGCCCTGGATACCTTTTACTGGAAATGTGTGGAGGCGGGAAATGATGAGATAGGAGAGGATATACTGGCCCTGTCCAATCTCTTCAGACTGGTTCTGAGCAGGGGAGAGGGCATGATCCGTATTTCGGACGAGATCTCACTGATATCCAACTACCTTCATATACAGCATGAAAGATTTGGCAACAGATTGTCATATAAGATAGATGTAGAGGATGATATAATTGAAGAACGGATCCCTAAGCTCATACTTCAGCCTTTTGTAGAGAATGCAGTACTTCATGGCTTTGAGAAGGGTGATGAAGACTTTTCTCTGCTGATCAGAGGCAGAAGGGATGATAAGAGATTGGTCTTTGTGATATCCGACAGCGGTGTGGGCATGACAAAGGAAAAGATAGATGAACTTCTGCATGGCGCCGGAAGTGCCAAAAAGGAAGGTAGGATCTCAGGTTATGCCATATGGAATGTGAGGGAAAGACTGGATCTGTTATATCATGGGGATTATAAGCTTAAGATAACCAGTGGTGTAGGGGAAGGCACTGAGGTGATATTGGAGCTTGGTAAAATATATTTCTCAGAGGGGAGCAAGCCGCAGTCCTAAAGAGGCAGCGAAAAAGCAGGGGGGCTTTTATGAAACTTGTTATTGCAGATGATGAGGATTCCATCAGAAACGGAATAATCAAATATGTACAGCTTCACACTGACAGGTTTGCAAAGATAATACCTGCCAGAAACGGTGAAGAGTTATTGGAGATACTCTACAGGGACAGGCCGGATATCCTGTGCCTGGATATCCAGATGCCTCTGGTAACAGGTACAGAGGTCATGGAAGAGGCCTCCAAGACAGGAGTATTGCCTTATACCATAGTCCTGAGCGGATATGGACAGTTTGAATACTGCCAGAAGGCTATCAGATGCGGGGCCAAGGATTATCTGTTAAAACCCGTCAGGTCGTCTGACCTTTTGGAGAAGCTTCTCTATGCTGCAGATGCCATCGCTCCCGTGGAGACAAGGGACGAAGAGCTAGCTGCCAAAAGGGGAGTAGTAGAGAGAGCTCTGGACTATATGGAGGAGAACTACTACAAGAACCTCAGGCTGGTGGACGTAGCCGAAAAGGTAGGTATCAGCGCAGGCTATCTGTCTACACTGATATCCCGCAGCAAGGGCAAGGTCTTTGTGGATCTTCTTAATGAGATCCGGGTAGACAGAGCCTGCAGGTATCTGGATCAGGGCTATCTGAAAACCTATGAGATCGCTTACAAGGTAGGCTTTCAGGATGAAAAGTATTTTTCCAAGGTCTTTAAGAAAATAAAGGGAATATCTCCCTCCAAGTATAAAAGCCAGGACGGCTTCATAGAAAAGCTCACGGCCAAAGCGTAAGCACTTACAAATAACTGTTCATTCGCTATTGATAAATGATTGCGGGTGAACAGTTAATTAGTAACAAATCATACCCGAAAATAAAAAATGGACACCCATTTTAAGCTTTTACTGAGCTATAGTATATTTAAGGTATTTTGCCCGAAACAATAATTTAAGAATATAGAGGAGAAAGAGATGAAAAAATGGTCCAGACTATTATTTCAGCCTTCACTGCCCCTTGATGGAGATAAGAGGGTTACAGGATGCAGCGAGCATATAGCTCTGTCACGCAAGGCTGCTGAGGAAGGAATGGTCCTTCTAAAGAATGACGGCATACTGCCTCTTAGTCAGGAGAAGCCCCTTGCAGTATTTGGCAAGGCAGCAGTTGATTATGTAAAGGGCGGCGGCGGCTCTGGTGATGTATATTGCAAATATGTGCATTCACTTGTTGACGGCCTGACATCCAGAGGAGTAGCACTCTACAAGCCTCTTATCAGATTTTATGAGGATGAGCTCAAGGCTCAGTACGAGAATGGACGCTGCCCCGGTATGACAGCAGAGCCTGCGCTGACAAAGGAGCTCATCGACGGCGCAGCAGCTTTTGCAGATACAGCGCTTATTGTGATAAACAGATTCTCAGGCGAGGGCTGGGACAGAAGTAGTATCGAGTGCAACAATGAGTTCAATCCCTGGGAGAGTGAGACCAGCATGCCCAAGATCGCAGGTCAGATATTCCCTGATGGTGATTTCTATCTGACCAAAGAAGAGATCACTATGATCGAGAGCGTCAAGGAGCGCTTTGAGAGGGTCATAGCTGTACTTAATATCGGCGGCGTCATCGACCTTAGATGGCTCTATGATGATGGCATAAATGCAGCTCTCTACATGGGACAGGGCGGTATGGAAGGCGGCGATGCCGCGGCTGAGATACTCCTTGGCATGATCAATCCTTCAGGACGCCTGGTTGATACATATGCAGGCAGGCTTGAGGATTATCCTTCCACAGAAGGCTTCCATGAATCCTTTGACTATGTAAACTATACAGAAGATATATATGTAGGCTACAGATATTTCCTCACAATCCCCGGAGCAAAGGATAAGGTGATCTATCCCTTTGGTTATGGTCTCTCCTATACAAGCTTTGAGACCAGTCTCCTGTCAGCTTCTGATGCAGATGAGAGCTTTATCTTTAATGTAAAGGTGACCAATACAGGTGACAGAGCAGGTAAGGAAGTAGTACAGCTCTATTACAGTGCTCCTGCTGGGGTACTTGGTAAGCCTGCTGCAGAGCTTGGCGACTTTGCAAAGACAAAGGAGCTCCAGCCCGGTGAGAGCCAGGTGCTCACACTGTCTGTATCCAGATATCTGATGTCATCCTATGATGACCTGGGCAAGATCGCAGATGCATCCTATGTACTTGAGAAGGGCAGATATGATTTCTACCTGGCAAAGGACAGCCTGCACCTGGGTGATAGCGTATACAGCTTTGAGAATAGTGAAGATATCATTACATCTAAGCTCAGCCACCAGCTGGCTCCTGTAGAGCTGAAGGAAAGGATGCTCGCTGACGGTTCTTATGAAGCACTTCCTCAGGGCGAGCACAGAGATATCAATGAGAGCGTCATCAAGAAGATGGAGCCCGGCACAGAGGAAGCTCTCACACCTGTTGTAAAGATGAGAGACAGATTCTGCCTGACTACTCCTTTTAAGAAGGGTGCCCACATCCTGATGGAAGTAGCAGAGGGCAAGATCAGCCTGGATGAGTTTGTAGACCAGCTGTCACTGGAAGAGCTGATCCATCTCTCCGGCGGACAGCCCAATACAGGCGTAGCCAATACCTTTGGCTTTGGTAATCTTCCTGAATATGGCGTACCTGCTGCTATGACAGCAGACGGACCTGCAGGTGTGCGTATCGCTCCAGAGACAGGTATCCTGACAACGGCATTCCCCTGCGCAACACTGATGGCCAGCAGCTGGAATACAGATATCCTCCATGCAGTAGGCAGAGCGGGCGGTGAAGAGCTCAAGGAGAACAACCTGGCAGTATGGCTCACACCTGCCATCAATATCCACAGAAGTCCTCTTTGCGGAAGGAACTTTGAGTACTACTCAGAGGATCCTATTGTAGCTGGTAAGATGGGTGCAGCACTTGTAAATGGTATCCAGGAGAATCATGTAGGTGCTTCTGTTAAGCATTTCTGCTGCAATAACAAGGAGACCAACAGAAAGCACTCCGACTCCAGAGTATCTGAGAGAGCGCTTAGAGAGATCTATCTGAAGGCATTTGAGATCGTAGTCAAAAAGTCCGATCCTTATACCATCATGAGTGCGTACAATGCAGTAAACGGCCAGCGTGCATCTGAGAGCCGCGACCTTCTTACAGGTATCCTCAAAGGAGAGTGGGGCTACAAGGGCATGGTAACAACAGACTGGTGGACCAGAGGCGAGCACTACAAGGAAGTCAATGCAGGCAATGACCTGAAGATGGGCAACGGCTTTGACGAGCGTCTCCTTGAGGCTGACAAGCTGGGTGCTCTGGATCATGAGCAGCTTAAGGCCAATGTAAAGAGGATCCTTGCTACTATCCTGAAGTTTGACTGATAGGACAGCATACATTGTATACATCTACTATTTGAATAAAAAAACACATAAAAAGTCCAAAGGCTTTCCGCCTAGCAGCGGTGTGCCTTTGGACTTTTTCAATAGGAATGATTATCAATATTTCGCACGAAAATTTGTATATTATTTATACTATATTTTGTTGAGATAATATAGCAATGCTACTATATCTTGTGTTATAATGCGCTTATGAGAATCGCAGGAACAATAAAGCACTCATTGGTTAACGGCCCGGGAATACGCTTTGTCGTCTTTTTCCAGGGCTGCCTTCATGGGTGCCGCGGCTGTCACAACCCGGAGACTTGGGATATGAATGGGGGGAGTGTGACAGATCCGGAGAGTATTTGTTCAATGATAGAAAGCGCCGGACATTTGGACGGTGTGACACTCTCGGGAGGAGATCCTTTTTATCAACCGGCTGCAGCTGCGGCAATTGCGAGATTTTGCCATGAACATGGGCTAAACGTATGGTGCTACACAGGCTTTACATACGAGGACATATTAGCGGGGATAGCGCCTGGGGGGGCGCTGGAGCTCTTAAATGAAGTGGACGTTTTGGTAGACGGCCCTTTTAGAGAGGAGCTCAAATCTGAGGAGTGCCTTTACAGGGGGAGCAGCAATCAGAGGCTTATAGACCTCGATTGCTGCAGAAAGGCATCCGGCAGAGTTTGCTTATATGATCCTGACTAAGATCTATGCGCAGTGATGCGTAATCAGCTTTTCCATAGCAATAAAAGTTTTTCTGAGTTACTTGTATTCTGCAAGAATTAATGTCACATGAACATATATCAGGGGAGGAAGCCATGATAAACACTATTATCAAACGTGATGGAACGGAGCAGAAATTTGATGAAGAGAAGATCACATCCGCTATGAGCAAGGCTCTGGATGCGGTCAAGGAGGACTATTCAGAGAAGGACTTAAAGACTCTCACCGGTAATGCGGTTGTAGACCTCTATGTAAACTATGCAGACAAGGACCAGCGCGTAAGCGTAGAGCAGGCTCAGGACGCCGCAGAAGCTGCGCTTATGAAGAATGGTTATTATACAGCAGCAAGAGCCTTCATTCTCTACAGACAGAACCACAAGATCATCAGAGGCATCAGTAAAGAGGTCAAGAACTTTGCTGTAGGCATGGTAGACGGATCCCTTGGTGCGGCTTCCGAAGAGGATAATGAAGATCCCTGCCAGGCAATGGATATCATCAAGAATCAGAACGCTTCCACAGCAGGCGGTACCATGGGCGCAGCTATCCTGGCTGAGTCTGAGGCTATCACCAAGATGTGGTGGGAGAATATATATGACGGCGAGATCAGGTCTCTCTGCCAGGTCGACGGCGGCTGCGGCGAGATCTATATCCATGATATGGGTATGGCAGCAGGCTATTGTGCAGGCTGGTCACTTAAGGACCTCTTACTTAACGGCCTTGGCGGCGTAGCCAATAAGATAGCTTCTGCGCCAGCTTCCCATCTGTCCACAGCTGTTATGCAGCTGGTCAATTTCCTGGGCATCATGCAGAATGAATGGGCAGGAGCTCAGGCGGTATCCTCCTTTGACACATATCTGGCTCCCTTTGTCAAAGTGGATAATATGTCCTATGAAGAAGTAAAGCAGTGCATGCAGTCCTTTGTATTCGGCGCAAATGTATCCAGCAGATGGGGCAGCCAGTGTCCTTTCTCCAATATCACTCTGGACTGGACTGTGCCTGAAGATATGGCTATGCAGCATGCTATCGTGGGCGGCAAGGAGCAGGACTTTACCTACGGCGACTGCAAAAAGGAAATGGATATGATCAACAAGGCATTCCTGGAGGTAATGATCGCAGGTGATGCCAATGGACGCGGCTTCCAGTATCCTATCCCTACATATTCCATCACACGTGATTTTGACTGGTCAGATACAGAGAATAACCGTCTCCTCTTTGAGATGGCTGCAAAATATGGTACACCTTATTTTTCAAATTATATCAATTCAGACATGAAGCCCTCTGATGTCAGATCCATGTGCTGCAGACTGCGTCTGGATCTTAGAGAGCTGAGAAAGCAAAACGGCGGTAACTTTGGCGCAGGCGAGAATACCGGTTCCATCGGCGTAGTGACCATCAACCTGCCTCATATCGCATATGTGTCTGCAGATGAGGATGCCTTCTTTAAGGAACTGGAATATGCCATGAACATCGCTGCCAGATCCCTGGATATCAAGAGAAGAGTGGTCACCCAGTATCTGAATAAGGGCGCTTATCCTTATACCAGGGTATATCTCAAGGCCGGTTTTAAGAATCATTTCTCCACCATAGGTCTGGTAGGTATGAATGAGACCTGTCTCAATGCAGCATGGATTCGCGAGGATCTCACCCATGACAAGGCTCTTAAGTGGGCAGGCAAGGTGCTTGATTTCATGAGAAACAAGCTCTCTGATTACCAGGAAGAGTATGGATGCCTCTTTAATCTGGAGGCTACTCCTGCTGAGTCTACCTGCTACACCCTGGCTCGTATGGACAGGAAAAACTATCCTGACATCATCACAGCAGGCGTAAGCGGCGAGACACCTTACTATACCAATTCATCACATCTGCCTGTAGGCTCTGTGGATGATATATTTGATGCTCTGGACAAAGAGGATGATCTTCAGACCAAGTACACCAGCGGAACAGTATTCCACACCTTCCTGGGTGAGAGACTGCCCGACTGGAAGCAGGCTGCAAAAGTAGTAAGGACTATAGCTGAGAACTACAAGCTTCCTTACTTTACCCTGTCACCTACCTATTCTATCTGCGAAGACCACGGATATATCGTAGGAGAAGCTACTGAGTGTCCTGTATGCGGCAAGAAGGTAGAGATCTACTCCAGGATCACAGGCTACTATCGTCCTGTCAGCAACTGGAATGCAGGTAAGAGTCAGGAATTTGAAGACAGACGCACCTACAATATGAAGGTGATGCTCTCAAAGTCAGAAGCAGAAGCTATGAATACTGCACAAACTAATAAGAGCCAGGATGAAAGTCATGCTGAGACAGAAAAAGCTGTTGCCGGAGAGAACTTTGTAGCATCTGCCAATGCACCCTTTGTATCAGAGAGACTGAGCATCATGCTCCTGACCACCAGTGAGTGCCCTAAGTGCAGGATGGCAAAGACTGCCCTTGATAAGAAGGGTATCGACTATACAGTCCTTACGGCAGAAGAGGGTACAGGCCGCGACATGGCCATGAAATATGGCATCATGTCAGCTCCTGCCATAGTAGTAGCCAGCGGCGATGAAGAGAAGGTCATCAAGGACTTTGGCGAAGTCCTCAGATTCATCGACCAGGCATCCTGAGGGGGCATTGTCGAACGGCCAAAGCTATCCCATCTGCTATTCGAGGGGTGGCTTTGGCCGCGTTTTCTATATACTATGCTATATAGTGTTATAAAGCGATTGATATATTAATGTAAAGCTATAGGAAACGCATATTTATTACCAACTAGATCTTGTAACATAATTGAGATTGTATCTGCATAGATCCAATCCGTAAAACTATCATCTTCAATCATATATACATAGCCATTGTTGCCGAACATTACCATATCACAAGCAACAAAGTCACTACTTTTTCTATATGTGTTCAACCACAGTCCGAGTTTTGATCGTTGATCTATTTTTAATGATTTTAAGTTGTCAGTCTCGTGTTGTAATTTTTTTATTGTCGTTGTAATAGAGGAGTATGTTCTTTTATGTAGGGTCTCATATGTTTCCTGCAGACATTTATAATATTCGGCACATGTTGGATATATGCTCTTATCATATTCGAGTATTTCCCGCATTTCGGCAGTGTCATATTGAATGGACTCTAATTGCTTTAAGCATTCTTCAATTTTTTCAAAATCTGCATTATCGTATAAGTCGTCTATTTGTTTAAGGAGTCTTTGGGTTAGCAGTTCATTTCTTAAATCGGTAGTATCGTATTGGTTAATTTCAAGATTGATTAGGCACTTTTCAATTTCTGTATAATCTGATTCTAAAAATAACTCCTCTATCTTTGCGAGTTCATCAGAAATATGTTCTTGACGCTCTGCTTCTATTTTTCTCTTTTGATGTATGTAAGAAGCAACCATAACACTAAGGACTATTGTAAAAACAAGTCCCGCTATAATAATATACGAGATTTTTCTCTTTTTATTTATGATATTCGATTTGCAGTGAGGACAAATATTTGCTGCATCGGATATTATTTCTCCGCAATGAGGACATTTGATTAAGGCCATATCCCGCCTCCTTATGGAGATGCTATTATAAATCATTTGTTCACTCTCTTATGATTATAATCTTCTCTTCTCCTGCGATATTACAACGTACTGTAATCGGCTTGTTATTTGTTTGTATTTCTCGTGGCATAGTAATTGCTGCATGAAGAGTAATGCTTTCTAAAGCACCTAGCCCATCCCAAGTATAAACTTTATCAATGTCGCTCCCGCTACTTGTATATAATCCGCATCCTTTAGATAATGTTGCTCCGTTGTATTCTATACGGCAATCCTTTACTAAATCATCAACACCTAATATATCAACGTCTATGTTTTTGATCTGAAATACCATATCTATAAATGTTTCATTATCGTCGTTGGTGTGGTAATACAAATAATAACCACTTGTGCTATTGGGTAACAGTTTTGCACTGATGTTTGTCTTTTTATACGTTATCTCCCATTTGTTTGTGCTAAATGTATCGCCTGGATTGATGATCTTTTTTCGATCTTCCTCTTCTTTCTGGAGTTTGGAAAATAATGTTTCAGCATCCTTGAGGTTGTTATAATTCTTTACTTCGGATTTTTGGTTACTTGGAACAGAATTATATGCTGATCTTGCATTTTTGATTTTTTCTTCGCTGCCAAGTTTAACATCGCCAATATTGTTTATGGCAGTTATAGCAGCCTCCACTGTAACAGATGCAAATTCTTCGGCTGCTGCTGTAAGAGTACTTTTATTTGATACTTTTTGTGCATCTTCATCTGAAAGTTTATTGTATGCTTTTTGTGCCCTATCTATTTTGTTTTTTGAGTCAGTTGTCACAGTGCCAATATTTGAAATAAGACTTTCTACTTTTTTCACACGTAATTCTGATAATTCATCATATGATTCAGATATAACGTTAGCATTAGTAACTAGCTTCTTTTGTTCATCGGTAAGACTATCATACGAAAACTGTGCAGCGTCGATCTTTTTTTGGCTGTCTTCACGAACTTTGCCGATTTCATCTATTAGTTTAATGGTCTCATTTGCCATTAAGCTGTTATATTCATTCCGTGCAGTTATAATGGTATCGTGTGTTTTGATATGTTTTTTGCACCGATCGCTTAGTTCTTCATATAGATCTTCGGCTTTTGTTATTTTTGCTTCACTTTCAAGTGTTACATTTCCTATTTCGGCTATTGTTGCTTCTACACGATTGACTGCACTCTGCTCTTCTGGTGATAACTTATTAAGAATCATGATAATGCTAGCTGCAATAATACAAACAATAATGATTCCCCCAATAATACAAATCTTAATAATCGGTATCTTTTTTTTATTAGCTTTATTATTTTTGATTGGGTATCCGCAATGAGGGCAATAGTACACTGTATCAGATACTTCTTTTCCACATTCAGGGCAATTAATTAAAGACATTTCCTGTTACCTCCAAAATTCATGAATGGATTCTAACTATACGAGTTAACTGATAAGTATGTTAATACTAGTCGTTTCTAACAGTTTTATATTTATGTCGTGTATTTATTTTGATGACTATGGATATAATTGCAGAAAGATTGCCAAAAGTATAAATGGTATGTTTATTATTCATGTAGATATAATGTGAAATAATCCTCCAAAGCGAAAATTAAACAGCGAGCTTATGTCTATGTTTTATCTCGGTTAAATATGTCAATTTATTTATCTTTGGAATAATGGAAATCGATTATATTTCAGAAGTTGTTTTGATGGATTATTTCAAACATCTATACTTTCTATTGTAAAAAAAGAATTGTGATTTAAAGATTTGATGGCAGAAATAGGGTTATTCTGATACACTCATGGTTGTAAATATATGTTATGAAATGGAGAGAAGTATGTTATCGGATAATCAGGAATTCTTAAACCTTGTAGATGCAGCGGCAAGGGGAAATATAGAGGCTGCCAGGAAGCTGGGGGAAGGCTACTTTAAAGGGACCTTTGATGGCAAAAAGAATCTGGAGAAGGCTGCCAAGTGGCTAAGGTATGCAGCAAAGCACGGTGACATCAAGGCAGAGGCTATACTGGAACAGATTGAGTGACAGCCGGCTATGACACACGATATATTTACAGAAAAATATTGCAAAAGATTAAATAAAGAGCAGTACGAGGCTGTGACTAAGGTAGACGGCCCCGTACTGCTTCTTGCGGTGCCCGGAAGCGGCAAGACTACAACTCTGGTCACAAGACTGGGCTATATGATAGCTGTGAAGGGGATAGATCCCTCAAGGATACTGACTCTGACATATACTGTGGCTGCAACGAGGGATATGGCTGAGAGGTACAGGAGCCTTTTCCCATCAGGACCTGTGCCGGAATTTCGTACTATTAATGGTATCTGTGCCAAGATCATAGCATATTACGGGAGTCAGATAGGTAAGACACCCTATGAACTGGCAGGGAGCGAAGACAGGACCGGGAATATTTTGTCCCAACTATACTATAAGTATATGGGTGAATATCCCACTGAGACTGATATCAGATCGGTCAGGACTCTCATAGCTTATGCCAAGAATATGATCCTCACAGAAGATGAGATCACAGAGCTGGGTGAGGAAGAGAATACCAGGATATTGCCCATATATCAGGGCTATAATGCAGCTCTGAAACAGGCTGGGCTCATGGATTATGACGATCAGCTGGTATATGCCTATAAGCTCCTAAGGGCTGTGCCATCTCTCCTTGAGCATTACAAGAGGCAGTATCCATATATATGCGTGGATGAAGCTCAGGATACCTCCAAGATCCAGCATATGATCATCAGCCTCCTGGCAGGAGAGAGGGGCAACCTCTTTATGGTGGGAGATGAGGATCAGAGTATATACGGCTTTAGGGCTGCCTATCCTGAGGCACTACTATCCTTTGACAGGGATCACACGGGTGCCAGCACTATGGTCATGGATATCAATTACAGGTCTGACGGGCATATAGTGGCTGCTGCGGATCATCTGATAAGGCATAATAAAAAAAGGCATGCCAAGACTATGAAGACGGACAGACCATCCAATAATCCTGTGCAGTTTAAATCTATAGGAAGGAGAGAGGATCAGTACGCCTATCTCCTGGACCTGGCGGGTCAGGTGGCGTCAGAAGCGGATCATTCATCTGAAACAGCCATACTGTATAGGGACAATGAGTCTGCACTTCCCCTTATCGATCTTCTGGACAGAAAGGGCATTCCTTACAGGATGAGGAGCACGGATATGAGCTTCTTTACAGGGAGAGTAGTCACAGATGTGCTGAGCATCATGAGATTTGCCTATGAGCCTTCGGATGCAGGCCTCTTTATGAATATCTATTACAAGATATCCACTTATCTAAAAAAGGACCAGGCTGAGAGAGCCTGCAGGGCTGCCAAAAGATCCGGCAGGTCAATCCCGGAAGAAGCGGCAGCTCTGCCGGATATTGCAGAATATACGGCTGTAAATATCAAGAACCTGTATGTAAAGCTCATATCTATGAGAAAGATGAGCCCCCTTAAGGCATTGACTCTTATAGAGAGCGGCCTAGGCTACGGGGAATATATAGGCCGCAATCAACTGGACGCCGGCAAGCTCTTTATACTAAAGCGCCTGGCAGAGAGGGAGCAGGAGCCTGTATCATTTATGAAGCGCCTGGAATATCTCCAGAGGCTGGTAGCAGATGGGGGACAGGGTAAGAGGGACTGCCATTATAGGTCTAGTGATGATCCCGGTTATGGTGGCGCGCAGGATACAGCCGGCGAATACCATAGAAGTGGCGGAGTGATATTATCAACCATCCACGGCAGTAAAGGCCTGGAATATGATAATGTATATATAATAGATATATGTAACGGGATCCTGCCTCAGACCATGCCCATGGGCCGGGCTGTCAAGGTATCTGCCCGGGAGAGGCGCCTGGAGGAAGACAGGCGTATACTATATGTAGGTATGACCAGGGCCAGGCATAAGCTGACATTACTTACATATGGCTCCTATGCATCTCCTTTTATTAAAGAACTAAGAGTGCCGGTAAGCACCGGTGGGAGAATCGGAAGTGGAAGCGTAAACGCGGCATCAGGCGGCAGGAGTGGCAGCTTATCTGGTTCAAAGCCAAAGGCTTTTATTAAAAAACGGAGAGAGTTGTGAAAAAGTCTATCATAAATTATCTATATACAGCAGCATATCAGCTCTTCCTCATATTGATCCCTCTTGTCACTACGCCCTATATCGTCAGGACTCTGGGCGCAGAGGGCATGGGAAGCTATGCCTATGCACATTCGGTGGCATATTATTTTTGCCTCTTTGTTAAGCTGGGCATTCAGAACTATGGCAGCAGGCTGGTGGCAGCAGCCGGTGATGACAGGAAAAAGCTGTCGCAGGCCTTTGGAGAGCTCTATGCCATGCAATGCGTGATGATGCTCATCTGCACGGGCCTATATCTTATCTACTGCATGACGATGGCTTCAGATAGCAGATTTGCGTTTATATTTGCGCTCTTTATCCTGGCTGCAGGCTTTGATATCAGCTGGTTTTACTTTGGAATAGAGAATTTCAGGTATACTGTTATTAAGGATTTTATCGTCAAGATATTGTCTGTAACGGCTATTTTTACCCTGGTCAAAAGTGCTTCTGACGTATGGATATACGCAGTGATACAGGGAATGGGGATACTGATCAGCCAGCTTGTATTATGGACATCCATCAGGGGCTATGTGGACATCATTAGGCCTGGGCTGGATGATATCATGAGGCATATCAGGCCCAATCTCATACTCTTTGTACCTGTCATTGCAGTCAGTGTCTACAAGACCATGGACAAGATCATGCTGGGAGCTATGACCGGGGAAAGAGAGCTGGGCTATTATTACAGCTCGGAGAATATCATACAGATCCCTCTGGCCCTTATCATCTCCCTGGGTACTGTGATGATACCCAGGATGACCAAGGTATATAAGGGTGCAGGCGGAGATAACAAAGCAGAGAGGATATTTGAGAGATCCATATATTTTGCAGTATTTATCGCATCATCTGTCAGTATAGGCATCATGACGGTGGCGAGAGAATTTGTGCCTATATTCTACGGAGAAGGCTTTGACAAGTGTGTGGGCATATATTACATAATGCTGCCCAGCTGCGTATTTATAGCATTTGCCAACGTGATCAGGACTCAGTATCTGATACCCAATAATTGGGACAGGGTATTCGTGACATCCCTTCTGTCGGGAGCAGGACTGAATTTCCTCATGAACCTGCTGCTGATCCCCAGGCTGCAGTCTTACGGGGCTGCTCTGGGTACCCTCTTTGCTGAAGCGCTGGTATGCATTTATCAGGCTGTGGCTGTGAGAAAGGTGCTGCCCATAGGACGATATCTCATAGGAAGCGTGAAATTCATCCTGGCTGGGTATGTGATGTTCGCCGCTTTTTACAAGATGCCTTTTGCTATCACAGGCAGAGCGGTAGCTGACCTTATGATCAAGATCATAGTAGCCGGAGCTGTATATATGCTGTGCCTGGGGATTGAGATAATGATAGAGCGCTATGCCCTGGGGGCAAAAAATAGGACAGCTGAGTGATCTTATAGCCTGCAATAACTGTGCTGTTGTCTCATGAAAGCTTCTGATCAAAAAGGAATATATATGTCTGATATAGAAAAAACAGGTCATGTACCCGCTGTGACAATTGTTGTCGCAGCCTGTAATGTGGAAAAGTACATAAGAGAGTGCCTTGAGAGCCTCGTGGCCCAGACTATTACGGATATAGAGATCATATGCGTGGATGACTGCTCATCGGATGCTACAGGCAGGATCATAGATGAGCTGGCGGAAAATGACGACAGGATCAGGGTATTTCACAATGAGAGAAATCTGGGAGTATCTGAGTCAAGGAATCTGGGTATAGATGAAGCCCGCGCAGACTATATATGCTTTGTAGACGGAGATGACATAGCAGCCCCTGATATGTCAGAACTCCTCTTCAAGGAGGCCACTTCCGTCGGAGCAGACCTGGTCATAGGAGATTACTATGTTGCTGATGGTGATACAGCGAGATGGGAGAGCTTCTATGGAGGGAGAGATATATCAAGGGAGCGCATGGAGAGGGATGCCATCCTGGGAATAAACGGCCTTAGCACATCTGTAGGCGTACCATGGGGCAGGATCTACAAGAGGAGCTTTCTACTGGAAAAGGGGATTAGATTCGTTCCAGGGTTAAAACGCATGCAGGATATGATATTTAATAATTATGTCTTTGAACTGGCAGGGAAGATATCCTTTGTAAACAAGCCCATCTACTACTACAGGATACACAGGTCATCTGCAGTCAGGGCTATGGACATGGGTTTTGCAGATACTGCGGCTATTATCATGGATGAGCTAAGGAGCTTTGCAGCAAAATATAATAAGGAATGGGAAGAAGTCCTCATCACCAAAGAGATGAACCTGCTCCTGGAAGCGATAACTCTATACCCGCTGCGGAAGGCTAAAAGCCTGACCTACTGTCAAAAGATAGCCTATATCAGATCGGCATCTGATAAGCTGCTTTCTGAGCTCTATGCTCATCGGGGGAATGTAGGCGGCTCGTCTCTTTTTAAGCTCAAGTACTT
This sequence comes from Butyrivibrio sp. MC2013, assembly GCF_000424585.1. GTDB lineage: Bacteria > Bacillota > Clostridia > Lachnospirales > Lachnospiraceae > Butyrivibrio. Next base: position 5,013 of record NZ_AUKE01000006.1, on the reverse strand, counting down.
CCTGATGAAGAGGCAGATGTTTGGGAGTCTGTATCTTCTTTGCAAGATAAGATATATTTTTTGAAGAATGTATTCATCTTTAATCAGCGGAAAACTGCAAAAAATCCATTTGACCGCTGATTAAAACAGGTCCATAATAAAACTATGATAGGACGAAAAAAAGAAATCGCTGAACTAAATAGATTATATGATAGTAAGAAAGCTGAGCTGCTGGCTATCTATGGCCGACGACGTGTAGGGAAGACATATCTTGTCGATGAGACTTTTGAGGGAAGGATCACCTTTAGGCACGCCGGTCTGTCACCTACTGAGACAGCCAAAGGGGCACTGCGTCTTCAACTGAGGAATTTTTACAATTCATTGTTGGATCAGGGGATGCCTGAAAGCAAGGCTCCGGACAATTGGCTTGATGCTTTCTTTATACTGGAGCAATTCTTAAAATCCAAGGATACAGGAGAGAGACAGCTTGTTTTCCTGGATGAGTTGCCGTGGCTTGATACGCCAAGATCCGGATTTATCACTGCTTTTGAGGCTTTCTGGAATAACTGGGCATGCCACCGTAAGAATCTGATGGTGATCGTATGCGGCAGTGCCAATTCCTGGATACTGGACAAGCTGATCAATAATCATGGTGGATTGTATAATCGCGTAACATATGAGATTAAGCTATCGCCATTTTCCCTGTCTGAATGTGAAGAGTATTATTCAGAACAGGGTGTTAGCTTTAGCAGGTATGATATTGCTCAGAGTTACATGATCCTGGGAGGAGTACCATTTTATCTCGGATATATGCAGCGCAACAAGAGTCTTGCTCAGAATATTGATGACCTCTTTTTTTCAAAGGGGGCAAAATTGTCTGATGAGTATGACAGGCTGTTTGCATCTGCGTTTAGCAATCCCGAAGCGATGAAGGAAATAGTGGCTGTTCTTAGTGGAAGGAATATGGGTTATTGCAGAGAAGAATTGGTCGCAAGGCTCAGGCATTCTGATGGCGGGACTCTCTCAAAGCATTTAAAAGCACTGATCGCAAGTGATTTTATAATCAGTTATTATCCATTTGGTGAGGGTAAAAGAAAAGAATATTTCAGGTTGACGGATTCTTTCTGTCTCTTCTATCTGCATTTTAAAAGCAAGATAAATTCAAAGCCTGAGCTCTATTGGGAGAAAAACGTTAGCGGTCATGAAATATCATCTTGGAGAGGATTTGCTTTTGAACGCTTATGCTTTAACCATATCCCTCAGATCAAGAAGGCACTAGGGATAAGTGGTGTGATCACTTCAGAATCAGCATGGAGCAAAAAGGCGGATGATGAAGATGGTGTGCAGATAGATCTGCTGATCTTGCGAAATGACAATGTGGTCAATATGTGTGAGATTAAATATTACAGTGATGATTACACTGTTGATAAGGACTATTACAGAACTATGCTGAGAAGGACCGAGATCCTGTCCGGTATGGTTCCCAAAAAGTGTGCTGTATATGGCACTTTGATTACGACTTTCGGCCTGAAACATAATGAATATAGCGGCGTCTTTAATAATCTGGTAACGCTGGATGACCTGTTTGAGGCTTGACGCTATAAGAGTAATATATAGGAAAAAGATGATTAGATATAAAAAGAATATATAATGTAAAAGCCCTCTATTGCCGATATATCTAGCAGACACAGATATGTGCACGGTAAGTAACGCTGCAAAGACAATATTTCAAGAGGGCTTTGGACATGGCAAGAACATCTACAATTCCTGCAGAACAGATGGTCATCACTAAGGGCAGGAAGATCATCGAGTTAAACTATAGCGAGATATATGAGCATAAGGCCAATATTTATAAGTGGATCAAAAGGGTATTTGATATTGTGGCAGCCAGTCTGGCGCTTATAGCACTCTCGCCTGTATTTCTCATCACAGCATTGGCAATCATAATGGAAGACGGCGGTCCTGTATTTTTTACCCAGGAGCGCGCAGGCAAGGATATGAAGCCTTTCAAGATCTACAAGTTCCGCAGTATGTACAAAAATGCCGAGGCTCTCTTTGAGAAGATGCAGCAGCAGAACGAGCAGACAGGACATGCCTTCAAGATCAAAAACGATCCCAGGATCACCCATGTAGGCAAATTCATCAGAAGATATTCCATAGACGAGCTGCCGCAGCTCATCAACATCATCAAGGGAGAGATGAGTGTGGTAGGCCCCAGGCCCATCCTCTACAATCAGATGCAGGAGTGCAATGCATATGAGAAGCAAAGGCTCATCGTAAAGCCGGGGCTGACCTGCTACTGGCAGGTATGCGGCAGAGCCAGGATCCCCTGGGATCAGTGGGTAGAGCTGGATCTGAAATACATCCAGGATATGAGCATACTCAAAGACCTGGAGTTGATACTCAGGACCTTCCCCGCAGTATTTGGCAAGGATGGTGCTTATTAATACTATAGGATATAGAATGTGACGAGGGCAGCTGCATTGAGCAGCTGCCTTTTTAATGCTTGCTGGTTGCTGTGTGTGAACAGAAACGCCTTTTTAAATCTGCCCTGTCTTTACAGAGAATGCTATTAATTATAGAAAAACTAGCATAATAATGCTATTATATAGATATAAACTAGCATTTATATCTTATTCTGATGCTACAAATGCTAGATAAAAGGCGTAAAATGCTATTTATGTCAGCTAAAATGCTATTTTATCCGGTATGATAATGATATCATTGCTTTTGGGACGATAAATGAAGGAGACAATACTATGTCTGACTCAAGAATAGATATGCTGATAAAAGAAAAATCAAACAGACAACTGACCTATGGGGAAATAGCACAGAGTTCGGGGCTATCTCTGAGTACAGTACAGAAGGTCCTTGAGGGCAAGGTGGCATCTCCAAGGTCAGAGACTATTGAGGCGTTGGAGTCGGCTTTATTTGGTGATATACATTATTCTTTGATGGGACAGAGAGAAATATCAATTGGTAATCAGGATTTTGAAGCCATAGTACGCAATGGCTACTTTTATATCGATAAGACGTGCTTTATCAGGAACTGGTGGGAGAGTGCTGATGTGGTGACACTTATCACCAGGCCCAGACGATTTGGCAAGACTTTGAATATGAGCATGCTGGACTATTTCTTCTCCAACAGGCATGAAAATAGTGCAGAGCTCTTTGAAGGGCTTGAGATATGGAAGGATGAGAAATATAGGACTATCCAGGGGAGATTTCCGGTGCTGTTTATAAGCTTTGCGGCAGTCAAGGGGAATAATTACGATACTGCAAGGCAGCAGATCATACAGGAGATAGTAGCTTTATATAGGAGCAACGACTATCTGATCCATTCTGAGCAGGTTAATGATATGGACAGACAGTTCTGGGACATGGTGGGATATGATATGAATGATGCCACCGCTGCCTCAGCCATCAGGTATTTGTGCGAGCTTATGAGCAGGTACTATGGCAGTAAGGTGCTTGTCCTTTTGGATGAATATGATACGCCTATTCACGAGGCATATACAGAGGGCTTCTGGGATCAGATGACGAGCTTTATCAGGAATCTCTTTAATGCTACGTTTAAGACCAATCCCTTCCTGGAAAGGGCTATACTAACAGGTATCACCAGGGTTAGTAAAGAGTCGATCTTTTCGGATCTCAATAATCTGAAGATAGATAGTATGATTGGCGCAAGGTATGACAAGGATTTTGGATTTACTGAAGCTGAGGTTCGGGCAGCACTATCAGCATATGGCCTTTCAGATCAATACGAAGCCGTGAAGGAATGGTATGACGGATTCAGGATAGGAGACAGCTTAGACATATATAATCCCTGGTCAGTGACAAGGTATCTGGACGCAGGCGTGTTGGATAATTACTGGGCTAACACCAGTGAGAATTCCATGGTAGAGAAGCTGATCAGAGAAGGCGGCATAGATGTAAAGAAAGATATGGAGAGTTTGCTAGCAGGAGAATCAGTATCTGCACTTATAGATAATGAGATAGTATTTGACCTGATAGATAGAAATGAGTCGGGTATATACAGTCTGCTCCTGGCAGCAGGGTATCTAAAGGCGGAACAAAGGCAGGATGATACACCCGGAGTTCGCAAAAAATTTAGCATGTCACTGACTAATCTTGAGGTGAAACATGTCTTTGAGGATATGATCAAAAGGTGGTTTGAAGGTGATAATGTCAGATACAACGACTTCATCAAAGCTCTTCTTCTAAATGATCTGAAGTATATGAACCGCTTTATGAATGAGGTGGCTGAGAATACCTTCTCCATATTTGACAGTGGTAGCAGGCCCTCGGTAAAGACAGAACCTGAGAAATTTTATCATGGCTTCGTGCTTGGGCTCATAGTGGAGCTGCAAGATAAGTACCATGTCAGATCTAATAGAGAAAGCGGCTTTGGCAGATATGATGTATGCCTTGAACCCAGGGAGCCGGGCATGCCAGCTTACATATTGGAATTTAAGGTGCATGATCCTGATGACGAGGATAGCTTGGAAGATACAGTTCAAAAGGCGCTGGAACAGATCAGAGAAAAGAACTACGATGCGGACCTCATAGCCAGGGGCGTAAAAAAGAAGGATATACATCATTATGGATTCGCATTTGAGGGGAAGAAAGTGCTGATCGGGTGATGAGAGAAGCAGGCAATATAATTTATAGATGAATAATATTTAAAAAGTTACTGTTCAGACCCCAACTTGAGATAAAAATACCGGTGATCTAGACTTTTATCAGTCGGACCACCGGTATTTTCTATCAAATATCTCTGACACATTCGTGTAAATATTGCTGGGATCATTTTCGCGCAGCGTAACCAGCACACCCAATCCATCGCAGTAATACTCTAGACTGCTGAATGACCGGTATGTCATGACCTGCTTGATTTTACGTTTTACCTTACGAGCCTGACGCTCACTTAAGTTATTATTGTGCGGAACTCTTTTATCATGAAGGAACAGCAGATGGTTATGCATGTATTTCTCCATTCGTTTATACAGGTTGTAACCATCCTTATAATACTTG